>CAVULZ010000003.1:0-776124 GCA_963742495.1 Terriglobia bacterium | reverse complement strand
ACCATTCCGTTGCCTCCGAGTTTCTCGACCATGCAGTAGTGCGCGAGGGTTTCCCCGATCATGCCGCAAGCATGCTATGGCGGAAGCGCAGGCACGTCAATGAAAGCTATCTCCCGGCCCGTCTGAGTCCGGATCTCGCGGGCGTGTGGCTGTTGGCTGCCATCGGGGCCATCAGCATTGGGATCGGCGTTTTTGCGTTCAGTACAGGCAGCAAGGTCGCGGGCACAATTTGCGTCCTGACCAATATCCCCGTCGTCGCTTACTGGGGATTCATAGGCGCCTATGTCTCCATGGGGGGATCGAGGTGAGCCAATGGGGTTCGCGCAATGGGAAACTGCACTTCCAAAGGAGAATCGTCTGATGGCCTCATTGTCGGATGTACTTGCGTTCACCTCTGAAGGACTCCGCGCGATGTCTTGGGGGTCTAGCCTCTCATTTAGGCGCGTCTGCAACTTTCATCGGGAACGCGTAATTCTTGAAGGTCCAGGAGCACAGGAGAGAGCCTGGCGTTCGCTTGCCGAAATTCCCCTGTTTCGGCACAGTCGCTATGCTGCGTTGGCCATCGGCGAAGCGGCTGGGGGCTGAAAGTCACCGCAAAGAGGCTGGGGAGTCGAGGTGTGATTATTGTCCAATTCATCCCGCCGACCCCATGGGCACTCCTGATCCGAGCACTCGCAAGTGTCGCATGAAATACCAAAGTTCATGATCTGAAACCGCTCACACTGCTCTCTAGTTCTAAACATAGTGTCCTCCGATGGGCCGGAGGCCGAACTACCAGTTCAAAGTTAACCTTCATAGAGAACACAACTCTGTGACAAGCAGTACCCAGGTACGTGAGGGGCATCACCTTTTCATCTCTTTTTCCTTTACTTGGCCCCAGCCGCTCGTGAGGTAATCCCTGGCGGACTTGCTTGCGGGCAGAGATTCAAGCTGGCAAACTGCTGATCTTCGGCGCCAAAAACACTCTTGCAGAAATCGAGCGCAGCGGGTCCGTTACGCACGATGAATTCGAGGATGAACTGGTCCTCTCGATGCATCGTAACCTCCGATAGTCGCTCATACGCGAGAGTTTACAGGAATCCTCTCACCACCGCCTCGCCTAACTGTCGATAAGAGGCGTTAGCACTCATCCTATGAGAGAGGATGTCAAGCAAAAACACTTCTCCACTCTCTCCGTGAGACCTCGATCGGTGCTTGCATCCAGGCCCCTTCTTCTTCGTGGAGAGGATTTGGTTTTAACGCCTGGAGCGGCACAGAGTACGACAGGGATACGGATCACAGTTGCTGGTCTCCCTGGAGTGGTTTCATGCGACGGTCCCGACACCATTCGTTGCGAAGCTGTGCAAGCCAACCGTTGGCTTAAGTGCCAACCATCATCCTATGGGAGGCTCGAGGCCTATGGCTTTTTTGGGTTGTGCGAGGGGGCATAGGATTGACCCGGAGACTCGGTGCTGCATGCCGCAGCACAGCACGCGCCTAATGAGTGCATGGATACTCTCCCTCGAACCCCGAGCATCGCAGAACCGATGGGCCACCACCGAGGCGTGAAACCTGGGAGATCCCCTCCGTTCTGTGCGACGCTCAAGCTGCTTGTAGCTTCAGTTGTTCGGCGTCGAAACGTTCCTCCTTCTTCCAGAGTGTCAAAGCAATGGCCGCGATCTTGCGTGCCAAGGTCAGACGCGCCATCTCGGGCTTCATCCCTTTCTCCAGTAAGGCCACGTAGAAGTCGCGTAACGGACCCACTCCACAGCTGGCTCGGGTGGCGGCGCCCTTGAAGATCTCTTTCATCTCATGGTTGTGGTTCCGATTGAGACCGCGAATCTGTTGCGGTTTCTTCGCACGTTGCAGTTGTCCGCGCACGAAGCGATACTGCGCACTGTCGCGGGTCTCAATGCCCAGCCCACTATAGGTCCAGAGTTGCCGTTTGCTGCGGAAGCGATGCGGCGTTTGCATCAGTGCGATCAAGCGGGCGGCCCGAATCGGACCGATGCAGGGAATCTGGCACAGCAGTTTGGAGGCTTTATGTTTCCGGCTCTCTGTTAATAACTCGGGGCGGAGCGTTCGTCGTAAGGCCTGCAATCCATCCAACTGCTGATAGAGCAACTCGGCCCGCCGGCGCACCCCCACATGCTCGATCCTGTGTAGCCACTCTTCCCGATAACGCGGAGCATACACCTGGGTACCTGCACAAGGGATGCTCCAGCCGCGATATAGAGCTTTGATCCGGTTCATCACTCGATTCAGATCTTGGCTGATGGTCTGATAACTACGCCCCAGCTCGCGTAGCGTCCGCAGCCCGTGTTCCCCGTGATAGACCGGGCGCAACATCCCCGTGCGCAACAAGTCGGCCAACTTGCGCGCATCGATCTTGTCGCTCTTGTTGCCTTCCTTTAATAAGGCATTGCGCCGCGGATCGCAGACCAGCACTTGCGCCGCCTGGGGTTGCAGCAGATCGTAGAGCCAAGCCGCCCAGGTCCCTTCTTCCCAGGTCACATGCAACTCGCCCCGCAGACCGTGGATAAACTGCAGAATGCTGCTGGCTTTGGTTTCCACGATCGATTCCATCACCAGCTTGCCCCTGTCGTTCAACACCGCGATCACGGTCGCTTCCTTGTGCACGTCCATGCCGATATACTTGATATCGCGACTCATTCAGTTGCCTCCTTGGGGGAAAGATCATTCGCGTCCAATGGAGTTCTTTCCCTCAGGGTACAGTGCCAATCTTTCCTCGCTTTTTCTAGCTTCCTTCTGCCGCCCCACACTCCTCGACTACATGTCTATGGGGCCCCTCTCTCATATTGCATTGACCGGGCCTCCCCGAAACAGGATTTTGAGTGCTATCGCGATTTTTGTGCGCCGGGCTAAACCGGCATGAAGCAGAGGAGGAAGAACCTTACAAAGAAGGAGTAGCGATCCACTTTGGCCCCGAGTTTTGCGTTGGGCATCGCGAGGTGCACGGCGAAGCGTAAACAGGGGAATAGGCGGGGTGGGCTATTGAGCTGCGAAAACTTACAACCCGGACGCCGACGCAGTATAAATGTGCGGAAGGCAACATGAGCAGCGGCGATACCGCGAGTCCATGCTCAGTCCGGCGTAGTCGAAGACCCCAGACACGCCTAGAAACTTCATGCACGAGAACCGGGAGACCTCGGAGATGCCTGCGACGAAAGTCAGTCGCAGGACGGCGGGAGAAGGCTTAGGCCACACGGCCCGCGTGTACGTCCCCGAGGAGTCACACCGCGGCATAGTACCGATGAATCATTCGAACAAAGACAGGCCATCGTTGGCGCAGAGTGAGGAGGGAAGGCTGCGGATCAAGGAGAACACTCTTCCATTCGACACGTACCCAACTCAGAGCGGGACTGCGCGTGTCCCACGGGTGGGGGAGTGTGCGGAGGAGCGTTATGCTCGGCCGCTATTCATCTGAGATAAGAACCGGATGCGCTAATGAGCGCCCGTCCGGGTCTGTGCGGGGGGCGATCAGCAATGGTCGTCCCTACCGCGATCACCAACAATGCTTTCGAGATGCCGCCAGCTCCACGGCTTTCATTGACTTGCCTACACTACCCGCCTAAGATTGGTCGCCAAAGTGGCTCCTCCGTCCATGATTGGCCAAACCATCTCGCACTACCGCATCGTGGAGAAACTCGGCGGTGGTGGGATGGGAGTCGTCTATAAGGCCGAGGACGTAACCCTGCACCGGTTTGTCGCGCTGAAGTTTCTGCCTGAGGACGTCGCCAGAGATCCTCAGGCCCTGGCCCGCTTCCACCGGGAGGCGCAGGCGGCCTCCGCTCTCAACCATCCCAATATTTGCACGATCCATGAGATTGGACAGCAGGACGGCCATCCGTTCCTGGTGATGGAGTTCCTCGACGGCTTGACCTTGAAGCATCGCATCGCCGGAAAGGCCATGGAGCCGGACGTGCTGGTCGGTCTGGCGATCGAGATTGCCGATGCCCTCGATGCCGCTCATGGCGAGGGCATCATCCACCGCGACATCAAGCCCGGCAATCTGTTCGTAACCAAGCGAGGTCATGCGAAGATTCTGG
This sequence comes from Terriglobia bacterium, assembly GCA_963742495.1. Lineage (GTDB taxonomy): Bacteria > Acidobacteriota > Terriglobia > Terriglobales > Acidobacteriaceae > JAIQFF01. The sequence goes on along the minus strand of CAVULZ010000003.1, from coordinate 772,075 downwards.
ACTTCGGCCTGGCGAAGGTCGCTCGGCCAGACGATCCCTCGGGTTCCAACTCACAGACCGCAGCCACCTCCAGTCAACAGCAACTGACTAGCACCGGAGCGGCCCTGGGCACCGTCGCCTACATGTCCCCGGAACAGGTTCTAGGCAAGCCGCTCGACCCTCGCACCGACCTGTTTTCCTTCGGCGTGGTGCTGTACGAAATGGCTACCGGGACGCTGCCCTTTCAGGGCGACACTTCAGGAGGAGTTTTCGACGCCATCCTTCACCACGTGCCCCGCGCGGTAGATCGCGACCCCGGAGGCTCTTCCCCGGAGTTACAACGCATCGTGGAGAAAGCGCTGGAAAAGGATGTCAATCTGCGCTACCAGCACGCCAGCGACATGCGCACCGACTTGCAGCGGCTCAAGCGGGACACCTCGTCCGGACGGTACCCGATCAGCAGCAGCCGGGCGATCGCAGCGAGCACCCTGATTCCGCCTGAATCTCGGCGGCGCTGGTGGTGGATCGGAGCGGGAGCTCTTGCATTAATCGCTGTCGCCATCGGTGCCAGCCAGTTATTCGTCTCTGCCCCGGCGCCGCGGATCCTCACGACTACCGAGATCACTAAAGATGGCCGCGTGAAGGGTGGCCCCCTGGTCACCGACGGAACCCGGCTGTATTTCAACGAGGTCGTTTTCGGCTCGAACGCCAGTCCTGCGCAGGTTTCCGCTTCCGGCGGAGAGACAGCAATCATCCCGACCACCTTGCCCTCTCCCGGAATCGTGGATATTTCGCCCAACGGGGCGGAGTTGGTCATCAACGCCGGAACGGACAACCCCGATAATCCCTTGTGGCTGCTGCCGGTGCCCACCGGCTCCCCTCATCCTCTGGCAGGGATTTCAGCGTCAACTGCAGCGTATTCGCCGGACGGCAAGCAAATCGCATACATACAGCATCGGAGTGAGGTATACATCGCCAAAGCGGATGGGAGCGAACCGCACAGAGTTTTATCCATGCCAGATATCTGGGGAGTGGCGTTATCTCCCGATGGCCGCCATATGCGCCTGGACGTCAACGACTCCAAGACCGACTTCAACACGATTTGGGAGGCCAACCTGGACGGTAGTAAAGTACACCCGTTACTGCCGGCAGGATGGAACACGCCTCCGCACGAGTGCTGTGGCGTCTGGACCCCTGACGGCAAGTACTACGTTTTTCAGAGTACACGCAACGGCGCGTCCAACCTGTGGGTGTTGCCGGAGAGCACAGGCTGGTTTCACAAGGGTAAGACGGAGCCGGTCCAGCTCACCACCGGACCTCTCGACTTCTACGCGGCGCGGCCCAGCAAGGACGGCAAACAGCTTTTCGTGATTGGCGTGCAGGATCGCGCGGAACTGGTCCGCTACGACGCCAAGTCCGGCCAGTTCGCTCCTTACTTGTCGGGCATTTCCGTCGGCCATGTGGACTTCTCGCGCGATGGCAAGTGGGTAACCTACGTGAGCTTCCCGGAGAACACCCTTTGGCGCAGCAAGATTGACGGCAGCGAGCGCCTGCAACTCACCTACGCGCCTGAGATCGTGGTCGGACCGCGCTGGTCTCCCGACGGCAAGCACATCTCGTTCACCGGTTTTGAAGTCGGGAAGCCGTGGACGGTCTACGTCGTTTCCTCCGACGGAGGAGCTCCGGAGCCCGTGCTGGCTGAGGACCGCAGCCAGTTGGGCGGCGCCTGGTCACCTGACAGCAAGTCGGTTGTGCTGGGGTACATTCAGGAACGGGAAAAACATTTCAACCTGCGACTGGTAGACCTCGCGACCAAAAAAGTGTCGGACATACCCGGGTCGGAAGACATGTGGGTACCATCCCGGTCGCCGGATGGGCGATACCTAACGGCCGTTTCGCCTGACATAAAGCACACTAAGATCTTCGATTTCAAAAGCGGCCAGTGGTCGAATCTCTTCGACGAACTCGTACCGAACAATCTTTTCTCTCATGACAGCAAATTTGTCTACTACGAAGATATGAACGCGGTGGTGCACCGGATCGACGTGGTCAATCGAAAATTGGAAACTGTGATGAGCTTGAAAAACCTCTCCCGCCCCGCCCTTCCGTACTGGCCCCAGTGGCTGGGGCTCGCGCCCGACGATTCGATTCTAGCCATGCGCAATGCCGGCACGCATGAGATCTACTCGTTCGACTGGCAACCGTAGCTCAGAGGTAACGCAGGTGTCATCCTGGTCTACCGGTGACCAGGCTGCGGACCTGGTGAGTAAGAGCCGGGAAACGGATGGACCCAATGAGGAAGAAAACGGCCGCATACCCGACGGTCGTCGCATCCAGTGGTACCGTGAAGTGCTCGCGGAACTGGCGCGAGCGATCGCCGATGGAGCCCGGGTTCGCGCCTTTCATGCCTGGACCCTTCTCGACAACTTCCAATGGGCGGAGGGTTATACCGAGCGCTATGGGTTGATCTATACGGACTTTCGCAACCAGAAGCGCACGATCAAGGATTCGGGCCTTTGGTACGGTCGAGTTGCGGCCTCCAATCGGCTCAATGTATGAGGCTGGTGGTCAAAGAACGAGCGGCACGGGCTGGCGCTGCCAAACCATCTACTTTGCCGCTTTTCCCGGATTCAGGCGGCGAGGCAACAATTCCTGGTTATGCCCATGTCGATATCAACGCCTAGTTCGAAGCGGAGATGGAACCTCGGGCGTCATGTGTTTGGAGCGGCGGCTCTGGCCTTTGGCGTCATCACGCTGGCCTGGCACGAGTACAACAGCTGGCATCTACCGCAATACATTGTCTACCCCGCCGCCGCTGCGGAGATCTTCGGCGGAGCGGCCATTCAGTTCCGTCGGAGCGCGAAAACGGGCGCGGTCGTCCTGGGCGCGGTTTATCTTGTCTTCGCTCTGCGATGCGTGCCACAAATCTTCGCCAAACCGCAGATCTACAATAGCTGGGGCAACTTCTTCGAGGAGTTTTCCCTGGTGACAGGAGCGGCGATCGTTTATGCGCGCTTGTCATCGCCATGGTCAGGGGAAACGCTTAGTCGGATCGGCCGCATTCTTTTGGGCATCTGTACCGCCTCCTTTACCCTCGAACAGGCGATTTATCTTGGGGCTACCGCCAGTCTTGTTCCGAAGTGGCTTCCGCCAACTCAGATGTTTTGGGCGGTGGCTACGACTGTTCTTTTCGCACTGGCGGCTGTGGCTCTTCTTGCGAATCGGATGGCACTTCTCGCGACTCGCCTTCTGACAGTTATGCTCGTGATCTTTGGCCTACTCGTGTGGGTACCGTTGATTCTTTCGGATCCCCACAGTTACGCGAATTGGAGCGAAACCGCCGAAACCTTCGCCATTGCCGGAGCTGTGTGGATTCTCGCTGATCTCCTCGGCAAGTATGGGCTTGAATGACTAAAAGACGCCGGAATGCGGGGAAGGGTCGAAAGCCAAAGAAGAAGTCGAGTCAGTTCATTCCGGGCAACCGCCAATCGATTGCTGCTGCGAGTTTGCGTGTAGGGAAACAGCTGTTCTCTCATGCGCGCATGGCTCACCAAAGATTCTTCCTGACGTCGAAGAAGTGTATGAAGACAATCTTTTCCAGTCCCGACTGTAATCGGCACCTGGGTCGTTTTATCTTGTGCGATGTGGACTTCGGCCCAGACGCCGAAAGGCGCGATCGGTATCGCATACCAGTTCAGCCACTCCGTGAACGACTCTCCATCGTTCTCGCCAGACGGTGAGGAAATGGTCTTCATATCAGTCGTGGCAGGCAAGGAACAGCTGTTCCGCATGCGCTTGGACGGCTCGCAGATAAGGGAGTTGACGCACGATGATGCCGACCATGAAGACCCGGCGTGGTCGCCGGACGGGAAGCACATCGCATTCGTGCTGATGCGCAACGGCCTGGAGCAAATTTACCTGATGAATGCCGATGGCACCGGGGTTGAACCGCTCACCCCAGCGGAAGTGAAGACGATCCACCCCAACTGGAATCCGGACAGCAAGAGCATTGCCTACTGCACGGATGATGATTTGAAGCCACCGAAAAAGAATCCAGCGGCAATCTAGGTCAAAGCAGGTGGATTTTGAACGGATGGAGTGCCCGACATTCTTCCCGCTGCACTTCCCCCTACGGAATTATCCAACTTAATCTAAGGTCATCTCCTGATAGTCGGGCTTGGCCGCCTGACCTCATTCTCATTCTGACCAATCTTAAATAAGCGCTCGGGACGGCACACTCATCCACTCATCCTCTGTTGCCGTCCTTTTTTTCAATCGTCGGGATTGGAAAGTACGTTTGAAAAAGCCAATGGGGAAATGCGTGGAGGGGTGCTTCCTATGCCGCGACTGATCACCCAGCGGATCAAAGAGTTGCGGCGCGAAATAGCTAAACTCACTGAAGCGAATCACAAATATTTGGTTGGCACTAAATATGGCTCGGCAGCAGCCGACAATGAGCGGCGGTTTTTCAAAGGTTGATCGAAATCGTAGAGGAGTTGAAAAGCCTGACTGACCTGGAAAAAGCCATGAGTCCGTGTACCATTTCCGGAAAACGGAACGCGGACTTTGTTCCATTTTCCGGAATCGACTACGCCACTCGCCCGGATCACCGAAGCACCTAAGCTGCCCGCGCCTCCGGTGCTATACTACCTGCCGATTTGGTAGGAGGAGCCCTTGGAGAAGCTAAAGACCAGCACCCGACAGGTAGAGGGCGTTACTATCGTGGACCTCAGTGGCCGGATCACGCTGGGCGAAGCGAGCGTTGCGGTACGTGACGTTATCATTGACCTCATGGGCAAAGGCAATAAGAAAATCCTGCTAAATCTGGTCGGAGTCAATTACATCGACAGCTCGGGCATCGGCGTGCTGGTCAATAGTCTCTCCACCGTGCGGGGCCAGGGCGGCGTCCTAAAACTAGTGAACCCCAGCAAGAGGACCGGCGACCTGCTCAGGATCACCAAGGTGTACAGCCTCTTCGACATCAAGGACGACGAGGCCGCGGCCGTTGCGTCCTTCTTCCGCGCAGCCTAATGCCTTGTCGATGTCATCCAACAGCGTAGCGAGCGCTGTGACGATTGCTGATGTCGGTCCCGCGCTCGGCCCACCCGTACTATCGGCCAAAGGCCAGGCGAGCATTGCCGCTGCTCAACGAGCACGCTGGGCGAAAGTGAAGGGACAGCAGACAGATCCGAAGCCGGTGAATCGAACGATGTCTGCATCGGCTCGGCGAAAGATCGCAGCAGCACAGGTGGCGAGGTGGGCCAAGGTCAGGCAGGAGAAGAAAGCGGCTTGAAAAAGCCGCAGCCGCATATACAATCGACACCAGCTAAGTTTGATTCACCCGCAGTTGAAAATCGGTACCGCCAACCAGCGACACCCCTTCTCACCCGAGCGATTCTTCTCAGCACAATTCAATGAAGGAAATAGGAATATCAAATGGAAACAGGAACAGTAAAGTGGTTTAACGACGCCAAAGGCTACGGCTTTATCAGCCGCCAATCTGGAGAGGATGTCTTCGTGCATTTTTCTGCTATCCAGGCCGGCGGCTTCCGGAGCCTGCAAGAAGGGCAAACGGTGCAGTTCGATGTGACCAAGGGGCCGAAGGGCTGGCAAGCTGAGAACGTTCAGGCTGTCTAAGTGGCCGACAAGAGTGCCCGTTGTCCGAAAGGATTTCGGGCATTCTTGTTTCTTCCGACGATACCACTTCTCGCATTAGGCACTGGCGTGGCTGAGAGAGTCTATTTGCTAAGCTTGCTGGAAATGACGGGGGTGCGTGCAAACTGTGATGTAAGGCACACCCAGAAAGTGGTTCTCAACCATTTTCGTGACTTCGAGACAATTGAAGTTCTGCTTTCGCATCTTCAAAAATGTTCGCTTTAAAGCTTTTTGGATGTTGTTGGCCGCGAGTGACCCGAAAACACTTGCCTCCGCTTCCTCAGCCACGAAGGAACAGTTCCATCCGACGCTGCGGAGCTTTTGGTCGAGGACCTTGAGCACCACCCACTTCGCCGAGTAAGACTCACTTCCCAGGTCGAGGATTCGGGTAACGAGGGGACGATCCTCGAACAGGATAGTGCCGACTCGGACGTTTGGTGTCATCGGATCTCCCGAGTGTCTTGCGAACAAGCCGGGGTGGCGTACATGCCACCCCGGGCGATTGACGACCACGGTCTCAGGCAGCCGTGGCGGCCGGTTTGTGAATAGTCGAGCTAATCACATCCGAGACTTGCACCTTGGGAGTGCCGTCCAATACTTTGTCCAGCATCTTGAGCACTTCGGGGTAGCCTGCGGTTTTGTAGGCTTCCGCGTACTCCTTGGTATCCCAGAGGCTGATTGCGACCACATCCAGCCCTCCCGGGACAGCAAATGCGATTTCATCCCGGAACCCACTCTGCTTCCGCAGCATGGGAAGGACTTCTTTATCGAAAATCCGCGTGAACTCACTCAAAGTGTTTGGTTTCAGGTGTAGAGAGACATTGCGAGCAAACATGATCAACCTCCATCGATTGGTTAGGAAGTCTAAGAGGGAAAACTTCAGATGGGCTGACTTAGTTCAGGGAACCTGAAATGAGTAAGAAGTAGTGGCTTGCTCGACTCCAATGCTAGGCCCGTGCACTACCGTTGTCAAGGTGTTGCGCGGGATGGTAGTGGTGCCGTTTGATTTTCACAGGGCTGGCGAAGGTGGCTACCCTGTGGGAAAATCGAAAGCATGACAAAGCGTACATTTACCCGGCTGACCATTGTTCACGATGCTCACCCATATGGGGTATGCGCCGATTGCGGAGCAAAATTCCTCGGTCTTGACGAAGTCATACACCGAAAATTCAAAGAGCATAAGTGCAATGAGGCCGCCAGCCAATATATCAAGAGGACTGGCTAAAAATACTTGAGCGAGAGATCGCCCGCTCCGCTGCTACAGCCGAGGAGAAAACTACTGACTAATGGCTGGCGAGGGCCGGCCGTCGCAGTGTTCAAGCGAAATCGCCAGTGCCGAAGTGCAAGGCGGGTGGCTACGGAAACCCACGGATTTTCCTGTGCGTTGCGGAGCGGCAAGAACAGCAGCTCAAACGAACGACGAGCAGTTCAACCCCGAGCGACTGTCACGCTCGCGCCGGGTCCTGGACACGTCCCTTTTATAGAACTCATTGACCCCGGCCCGAACTGCCGTCCAGCCCGGTCAATGACTGTTACGGCGTAGGGGAGAGTCGCGCGGAGATAAAAAGCAGCGATCAGCGGGAGCAAGAGCGTCCGGAGTGGCGGCTTTTACCCCTGGGGGATGACCTGGTCGTTCAGATCCGAAGGCGTGTAGGCGAAAGATTGCTGATGTTGGTCCCGCGCTCGGCCGACGCCTACTATCGGCCCTGGGCTTTGTCTACCCAATCAGCGGAGCGAGTCGGTTGTGGGTTGGGATTTGCTGCCTTTGGTACCTCGGCGGGCCTCGTGGGTGCAGTCCAGCGCGTCGAGACTGATATGTCGTCATTGCCGGTATCGCCGTCATCTGACAGAAGAGGAGCCACGATGCGCAACGCCTCTACCTCTATTTGCAGGGTCGATATCTCCAGCTCCTTCTGTCTCAGAAGTTCGTGAATGTCCTTGATGCTTACCCCCCCAAGAATCGGAAATCAAGAGCACCTGCGACAGCTCCATCCGTTGTTTTCACTTACCAGCAAACCTATATGACTCTGCGCAGCGGCAGCGAATCCGCACTCCGCCGGATGAATTCAGCCGGGCGTTTGTTGGTAAAGAGCCTATTATTTTTTACCGCGAATGCGACATTCCGTTCCACAGTCTCGATTTCGTCCGTTTTCACCGTGCTCCGCAGCTGCTGGACCAGGGCTCGGCTTCGATTTCCGAGTTCGTTTGAACTGGCTTCTGCCATCCGGAGCCAGTAATATGCAGAACAGCCATTCTTTTCAACGCAATAGCCCTCAAGATGTGCCAGTCCCACGACGAATTGAGCCGCGACAGAGCCCTCTTCGGCAGCTTGGAGGTAGGTTTCTATGGGATGGCCAATCTCAGTTCCGAATGGTGCCCCGCCCCGATCCGTCGCTGGTGCGTTGCACTCCTTGAACAACAGGAAAAGTAGCTCAAACCTGTTCGATACCCCGAGTTTTTCAAAGACGTGGAACAAGTAGTTCTTGACGGTGTGCTCGCTAAGCCCGAGTCGATCCGCGATCTGCTTGTTGCTCTGGCCTTGAGCGGCGCACTCCGCCGCCTGAAGTTCTCGAGGTGAAAGTAGATCGATCTTGCCGCCCCCAATACCCTCGCAAGAGGGAATGCTTCTCAGTGCCTCAAGCAAAAACTGGGTGTGACTCCGGCTCGCCCAAATCTCACCCTGGCCGACACGCTCGATACAAGCGAGAAGTTCAGGGAGTGGGTCAGTCCGGCAAAACACTCCTGCAGCGCCGCAACGGAAAGCAGCAATGACCGACTCCCGAGTGCCCTTCTCTAGCAAGATCACGATTTGGATTGAAGGGTTATGGCTATGGAGTTTTCTGGCAATTTGAAGTCCCTTTTTTGCCTCAGAACCAAGATCCGCACTGATCAAAGCCACATGGGGCTCTTGAGTCGTGACAACCGAGAGAGCGTCCCCGGCAGTAGCAACCGCAACAATCTCGAAACGTGAATCGCGTGCAAGGGATTGGGCGAGAAGCTGGCTTCCAAGGGGATTACGGTCCGCCACCACAATGCGGATACGGTGTGTCGGTGCCAAACTTGGAGAAGGGCGCGAGAGCTTCATCAATCCATCCTGGTGTACACGGTCGAGATTGACCTTAGGAAAATACACTTGCATCCAACTGAGATCACCATACGGAGAAAGGGCAGCCAAAGTCCAGTGCAAACAGGAAGACTGTTTTGCTGAGAAAAAATGTTAAGAAAACAAGGTGTCACATGTCAGCCGGAATAATAAGTCTCAAAAAGATGGGGAGACTGTTCAAAATCGCTCACTCTTCGCAATTTCACAGGTAAGCCAAGAAATGCCTGATAGAGCCATAGCAATCGATCGACCACATTAGGCGTCCTGGGGGTGTGGAAAACCCCGTGGAGTCTTCCGGAGAGCGGATGCCATGCTTAGATTGCTATCGGCAGGGGAGATGAGTTTGCCCCACGCTTGATGAATTCAACGGGCCGCCTGCTGCTCAGTAGCTTATTATTTTTTACCGCGGCGGCAACACTGTGCTCCAAGGCCTCAAGTTCGTCGGGTTTCACGCTACTCTTTAGTGTCTCGACCAGGGCCCGACTCCGGTGTCCGAGTTCGCAGGAATTTTCTTCTGCCACCCTGAGCCAGTAATAGGCAGAAAGACCATTCTTTTCAACGCAATAGCCCTCCAGATGGGCCAGCCCGACGACGAACTGAGCTGCGACAGAACCCTCTTCGGCAGCTTTGAGGTAGGTTTCTATCGGGTTGCCTTTCTCAGTCGCACTTCCGAGACCAGCTCGACCCACAGTAAAACCGTTGCATTCCTTGAATAACAGGAAAAGCAACTCAAACCTGTTCGACACCCCGAGTTTCTCAAAGATACGAAACAAGTAGTTCTTGATGGTGTGCTCGCTAAGCCCGAGCCGTCAGCGATCTGCTTGTTGCTTTGGCCTTGAGCGGCGCACTCTGCCACCTGAAGTTCCCGATGTGAAAGCGAATCGATCTTGTCCGGCCTCGATGCCTTCGCAGGATGGAGTACTTCTAAGCGCCTCGAGCAAGAACTGGGATATGGCTGCTGGCTGGCCCAAATTTCTCCTCGGCTGACGCGCTCGATACAAGTGGGCAGTTCGGATAGGGGCTCGGTTCGGCAGAACACACCGGTCGCGCCACAACGAAAAGAGGCAATGACCGACTCGCGTGCACTCACTTCCAGCAAGAGCCACCAGACGAACGTCGGGCTGACGCGCACTCAGCGTGCGAGCCACCTGCAATCCCTTTCTTGTCGCGCTGTCAGAGTCCACACTAATCACCGCCACGTCGGCTTTGCAATCGATCCTGCCATGGACGGAAGTCTCCGCCTGTAGCAGCAATACCGCTGATTTCAAACCTGGGATCTCGTCCTAGCGACTCCGCCAGAAGTTGGCTGCCCATCCGGTTCCGATCGGCCACGAGGACTCGGATTGGCACTGGTGGTTCTAAACTCGAGGATGAATGCGGAGACTTCATAGTCAATTCTCGGGTGGTTGAAAGTTGATTATTGCGGAGGCCGATTACGAACAAGAAACGGAACAGAGATGGAATTCTTGCACACGAGGTCATTCTCATGCAAGTACAAAAGGATTTGAGCCTCAAGGACTGCAAATCTCAAAATGAAACTGATCGGAAAAATTGATTTGGCAAATAGATGCCACTGTGGAAAAGTCGGATCGTCCCTCTCTAGAGGACTACCTATCGTCTCCTCTCCGGAGGACTTCCTTCTCTATCGTTCTACTGTTCGACTGACGGGTCGCAAGCTCGGACACTAGGCCCTCACTCCAAACCACACGCCCAACCAAGTTTGCCCCGATGGCTCTTGTTATTTGTAGGGCATCGTTACAGCATCTGGACGATTACCCGCTTGTAGCTCGCGCTTGGCGACGCGTACGGTAGGTTAGTCGCCAATAACGCAGGGACGAAAGTGGAACATTCGATAGAGCGGAGAACCTCCCGCCGATTTCAAATAGTCTTGCCCGTTTTGTTCCGCTGGGCCGACAGCGTAGAACATTACGACGTTGGCCACTGCGGAAACATAGGGCAGGGCGGAATGTTTATTTTGGCGGCGAAGTGTCCGCCATCGGGAGTGGAAGTTGCCGTTGAGTTCGCTCTTCCGGCATTCGATCTGGTGCCGCCATCCGGTGAAACTTCGCTGTGTCGGCCGCGTGAGTCGGGTTGAAGCGTGCTACCAATTCAACGGATTCGCGGTGGCTGGGCAATTTGTAAATGAAATGCTCGCCGATCAGTCTACAAGCGTCGCCGCCAGTTAGTCGGCGGTCACCGATGTTGTTGAGCGATTGATATCTAAGTCCTTTTATGGGACCGAAAGAGCGGAGCTTTGTACTCTATTCGCAACCCAGGGAAACGCAACGATGTTAAGAAATGAACTCTGCTGGTACGCGGTGGTGAGCCGTTCTCGCCATGAAAAACTGGCAGCCGCGGCGCTCACGAACACGGGCGTAACTGCATTTCTTCCGGTGGTGAGTGAAATGCATTCCTGGAGTGACCGGCGCAAGCTGGTGGATGTGCCACTCTTCCCAGGATACGTGTTCGTTCAAATTCCCAACTCGCCCGAAGCGCGATTGCGTGTGCTCAAGACAAGTGGCGTGGTCCAGTTTGTTGGAAACCGCTACGGTGCTGTTTCCATCCCGGATAAGGAAATCTCTGACGTTCGGACCGTGCTGGACCAGAAAGCTCGATTGCTCTCCCCATCCGTTCTTACAATTGGGCCAGCGCGTAAGAATTCGTGGGGGCTCTCTTGACGGCGTGGAAGGCGTTCTTGTTGGACGCGACTCTCACTCGAAACTCGTGATCTCAAGATCGAGCTGATCCAGCGTTCACTCGCAGTGAGCGTTTACAACTTTGATGTGGAACCGATTGGAAGTTACTCCGAACAGAATAGGCGCCGACCCGAGAATGCAGTGGACAGCCAGGCTCCAAAGCGAAGAATCTGCGAGTGGCATCCGCGCCAACCCGGACTCGCTGGGTAGCCACTGCCCGAGAATGAGGTTTGGAAATGAATCGCAGCAATATCGCATTACTCGTTACGGCAATTGTGATGACGTGCGCCTTCCGTAGGCGTTCTGCCGGGGCAAGTCTCGCAGACAGACAGTCCGATCACGAATGAGCGAGCTGACTCGTCTCAAACTGGTTCGCCCGGTGTGCAGTTTCAACAACGAGATCAGCGTTATCGGCTGCGGAAGAGCGATGTCGTCGAAGTGAAGTTCAAGTTTTCACCGGAATTCGACCAAACGGTTACTGTTCAGCCGGACGGTTTCATCACCCTCGACGGGGCGGGCGATATCAAGGTGGAGGACAAGACGATCCCGGAGCTGAAGGAGGCCATCCGGCGAGCGTATCAGGGCATTCTCCATGAACCGGTCATCACCGTTTCGCTGAAGGACTTTGACAAGCCATCCTTCATTGTCGCCGGCCAGGTTGGACATCCTGGGAAAGTATGAATTGCGCAGCGATACCACGCTAGTAGAAGCCCTGGCCATCGCCGGTGATATCACAACGGCAGCTAAGCACTCGCAGGTCGTGCTGTTTCGACATGTCTCCAGTGAGATGGTCGAGGCGAGGGTATTCAACGTGAAGCAGATGTTGGGGTCGCGTAATTTGGAGGAAGATCCTCATCTATTACCCGGGGACATGGTGTTCGTGCCCCAAAACAAGATTTCGAAGATGCAGCGTTTTCTGCCTACGGCCAGCATGGGCGCATACGTCAACCCCGCAGCAATTCTGAGGCGAGGTAGGGACAATGCAACTGGAACCCGAGTCGCTTCGAGAATCGACGAGGAGCGCATGTAAGCATCACTTTGCGCGACGTGGTGGCAGTGCTGTTCCGTCAGCGACGTCTCCTGCGTGTCTCCTTCCTCGCAATCCTCCTGCTCGCGGTCGCATTGTCGGGCGCCTGGCGCCCACCTACAAAGCAGAAATGAAGCTGCTGGTTCGGCGCGGACGTGTAGATCCGATCGTCACTTCGCAGTCGAACGCGCCAGCTCAGGTAGTCCAGGAGGAAATCACCGAATCGGAACTGAACTCCGAGGTCGAGCTATTGAACAGCCAAGACCTGCTGCGGAAGGTCGTGCTCGCAAATGGCTTGCAAACACAGCAAGGTTCCTGGCGGTCACTCTTCGGCAAACCAAGCGACGATGTAGCAATCGCGATGGCTGTGCGCCAGCTAGCCGGGCAGATTAAAGTCGAGCCGCTGAAGAAAACCGACATGATCTCTGTCAGCCTATGAGTCCTCCGATCCCAAGTGGGCCGCCGGTGTGCTGAATTCGCTGGCGACCCTGTACCTTGAAAAACATCTTCAGGTGCACCGGCCGGACGGTGAGTTCACCTTCTTCGACCAGGAGACCGAACAGCTTCGCCGCGGGCTCGATACTGCCGAGGGCCGCCTGACAGACTTCACTCGGGATAAAGGCGTTGTATCTGCTCAGTTAGAGCGCGATCTCACGCTGCAGAAAGCCATCGAACTGGGAGCCTCTCTCACCCAGACACAAGCCTCGATTGCAGAAACCAAGCGACGCATTCAGACGTTGGAGACAGCAAGCGAACGTCATCCCACCTCGTACGATGACCCAGCTCCGAACCGCCGACAATCCTCGACTACTTCAGCAAATGAAGTCTACGCTGCTCCAGCTGGAACTGAAGCGAACAGAACTGTTGTCCAAATTCGAGCCGACGTATCAGCCAGTGGTTGAAGTGGAAAAGCAGATTCGCGAGACTCGTGCTGCCATAGCGGCAGAAAAGGATGCTCCGATTCGGGACGAGACAACCGACCAGAATCCGACCTACGAGTGGTTGAAGTCGGAGCTGGCGAAGGCCCAGACCGACCTAAGCGGCTTGGAAGCACGGGCGATAGCTAACCAGGTGGCCTTGGCCAAGTACCGCAAGGTGCTCGCGCACTTGCAGCAGGCTGCGATTGTTCAGCAAGACCTGCTGCGAACGGCTAAGACGGAAGAGGACAACTACCTTCTGTACCTGCGCAAGCAGGAAGAGGCCCGCATCAACGACGCACTGGACAGGCGGGGAATCCTGAACGTCGCCATCGCTGAGCCCGCCGATTGTTCCAGCACTGCCCACTCACTCGATCGTGGTATTACGGCTCTGATGGGTGCTGCTTCTGGCCGGCTTTGGAAGTGTGGGATTGGCGTTCGTTTCCGATTTCGTAGATCCATCGTTCCGTACTCCGGATGAAGTCGTGTCTTTCTCGATTGGCCGGTTTTGGCCTCGTTCCCGAAGAACGGCAGATAACCGAATGTTCCTTGAATACTACAACCTGCTAGAGCAGCCGTTCGGCGTAACTCCGGATACGCGCTTCCTGTACCTCAACCACATGTATCGAGAGGCGCTTGCCTCGCTATGGTACGGGGTCACAGGAAGGTCGCGGATTCATGGGACTGATAGCAGACCCGGGGATGGGAAAAACCACTTTGCTGTTTCAATTGCTGCAACGTCTGCGACGACCTCTGCCCGGACCGTGTTCCTATTCCAAACGTGCTGCGATTCATCCGATCTGATCCGGTATCTGCTGCAGGATCTCGGCATTTGTCCGGCGCCGGATGTAGCTTCCATGCACCACCAGCTGAATGAATGCGCTTCTGCGGGAAGCCAGGGCTGGAAGGCAATTCGTGTTGGTCATCGATGAGGCTCAAAATCTGAGTGAGCCGGTGCTGGAGAGCATTCGCTTGCTCTCAGACTTCGAGACTTCTCAAGGCAAGCTCTTGCAGATCATCCTCGCCGGCCAGCGCCAACTGATAGACACGCTCATGAAGCCCGAGATGCTGCAATTCACGCAACGAATTTCGGTGACCCAGTTTCTGGATCCGCTCGACGCCCCAGAAGTCACGCAATACATCCGCCACCGGCTCGGTGTCGCCGGCTATCAAGGTAAACCTTTGTTCACGTCTGAAGCGCTGCACTTAGTGGCGCAGGAGAGCAGCGGAATTCCGCGCAACATCAACAATATCTGCTTCGGTGCCTTGTCGACTGCCTTTGCGTTGGGCCAGAAGAGAATTGACCGCGAGATCGTCGAAGAGGTTGCATCCGACCAGAACGTTAAGTCGCTGGCAAGAAGAATGGCCAGATCTTCCGCTCAGGAATTGTCGAAGGAGACGCCGGGTACTCCGGAAGGACAGCCCGATGCTAACTCGCAGTTCAATCTGGCGATCGCTCCCTGCTTGGTTGGGCAGATATGCTCGGGACGCCACCTAATCAGCTGAATGCCTCCCCGCTAGCGTTAATCGCTGTGGCAGGCGAGCCCGGTATGACGTGTCAAATAGAAGGTAACGAATATGAGTAGGACTTTCGACGTACTCGAACGCATACAACAGGATCGGGATCTGTTTCGCGTGCCTCCGATCACCAAAGCAGTGCCAACTGAGGTCGGTGCGCCTGATCGTCGGTCCGCTCTTCCTGATGTGGCATCATTCGCTCGCGAGGAAATCCTCAGGCTGGTCCAGCATCTCTTCCTGGCCACGGAGAATATCAGCGGTACCAAGCGGCGGCAGGTGGTTTTCTGCGGGATCGACAATATCGACGGCAGCAATCTGTTATGTGCTCGAATCGGACGCATCCTGGCCGAGCAGGTTCAATCTCAAGTCTGCGTTGTGGACGCCAACGTTCGCGTGCCCCCATCCAGCCCGTTGGTCGATCTGCTTCCGTTTGACGACTCCCAGACGGAAGGCGGCTCTACCAAAGGTGCCTCGCGACGCGTCACGGAGAATCTCTGGCTCGCTTCCGGTGACTCGGCTTGCAGAAACGGAGCCAGCCCGACCTTGGGCGATGTACAAACCTGGATAAGCGGCCTCCCCGCCGAGTTTGCGCACGTAGTCATTAGCGCTCCGCCTGTCGGGTTTGTATACCGACGCGGCGCTGCTCGGTCAGGCGGCGGATGGTGTCGTCCTTGTGCTGGAGGCGAATTCTACGCGCTGGCAGGCTGCACTCAAGGCCAAGCAGGTCTTGGAGGGTGCCAACGTGACGAGTGCTGGGGACGGTGCTCAACAACCGTACGTTTCCCCATACCGGAAAAGATTTATCGCTTGCTCTAGTGGCAAGCGACAAGAAAGATCTACCGCTCATTTCCCATCAGGTCAGTCAAACCTTTCTATCCAGATAGAGTTGTGACTCCCAGTCGACGGCAATTCATGAAACAGCGGCGAAGGTCTTTGATCTTTGCGCACTGGTCATGTCCTTTCTCGTTGCAACAGCTGCGCTCTATTCTTCGAGCAAGAGCATGACTCTTGCTGAGTTCATGGCTATCCGAATCAAGCTTGGTAATTGTCTGCTGTTCGGGCTGCTCTGGTACGTTGCATAGCCTGTTCATTCTTTGCGGGCTATATGTCTCAAAGAGGTTGACGAGACGGCGAATCGAGATCCTTGAAGTATGCAAGGCCACGTCGCTCGCGTCAGCTTTCCTGCTTGTATCCGCTACGGTATTCCACATTCGGATGGTAACGCCTACTTTCGTTTTGATCTTTTGGGTCTGTCTGCACTTGCTCGTAATGGTTGGACGTTTGGGAGCTCGCTCGCTTCTTTTGGCCCTGCGACGCCGTGGGAAAAACACAGGTTCGTGCTGATTGTGGGCACAAACGAACGCGCCATGGAATTTGCCCGGCAAATCGTGGAACAGCCGGAACTTGGATACAAAATTGTGGGTTTCGTGGATGATGACTGGAGCGGAATCGAGAAATTTGAATCAACCGGGTCACACCCGCTGCTGTACTTTTTCAGGTCTAGCCGATTTTCTCCGGCATAACGTGGTCGACGAAGCGGCAATCTATCTGCCGTTGCGATCGTACTATGAACATGCTGCTCAGCTGGTCTCGCTGTGTGAACAGCACGGCATCGCGATTCGATTCGACTCGCAGATATTCAACTTGAGAATCTCACGTTCTCAAGCTCATGACTCGGAGGTAAACTCGCAAGTATTGATTGCCGGCTCGGCTGAAGCCTGGCCCGGGTTCGTCAAGCGGGTCTTGGACTGTGTTTTCTCCGGTACTACTCCTCATTCTCTTTGCTCCCCTGTTCTTGGTTGTCGCCGTCCTTGTCAAATGCACCTCGCCGGGACCGGTCTTTTTCCGCCAGACCCGCGTCGGTCTGAACAAACGGCAATTCAGGATCTACAAATTCCGAACGATGATCGCCAATGCCGAACAAATCCAGGATGAACTCCTTCCGATGAACGAGATGACCGGTCCGGTGTTCAAAATAAAGAACGATCCGCGCGTTACTCCTCTCGGAAGATTCTTGCGAAGAACGAGCATTGACGAACTGCCGCAACTGTTTAACGTCCTAAAGGGCGACATGAGTCTGGTCGGACCGCGAGCGATGTCTCTGCGCGACTATCAACTATTCGATCAGGACTGGCAGCGACGCCGCTTCAGCGTCAAGCCAGGAATCACCTGTCTGTGGCAAATCAACGGTCGCAATTCTATCCCATTTGAAAAGTGGATGGAACTCGATATGCAATACATCGACAAGTGGTCGCTGTGGCTCGATTTCAAGATTCTGGCACAGACTGTGCCAGCCGTGCTGCGTGGCACGGGCGCAGCCTAATGGGTGCAAACGAAGTGCACGTTCTGAGTCAGCGCCGCAACGTCCTGCGAGCCGCACTATAACTTCCAAGAGCCACAGCCCACTATGCTTACGGGACCGGAGCATATTGGTCGTTTCTCAGACTCACCCAGAAAATCGATGACAATACCTACTTTGAGACAGTTGAGCGAAATTCGTGGCGGCCTCTCTGGGTTTCCACTGTTCCTCCAGCTTGGCAAACTAAATGGCTCCATGAGTCCGGACGAGTTGGTCGATTTCGCTCTGAACTGTCCCGCGATCAGCCCCTTACAGATGCGTTCAGAACTTGTCGAATATGCTCGCCTCGTTGCCGAATTGCGCCCGAAAACTGCTCTTGAAATCGGGACCTTCAGAGGTGGAACACTCTTTATTCACTCCAGACTCGCCACTCCCCATGCGACTCTCATCAGCATAGATCTTCCCGGGTCATTGCTCGGGAAGATCTGGCGATGGGTGCATACGCCGATTTTCAATCGGTTCACGCAAAATGGCCAGACACTCCACCTTCTTCGAGCGGATTCCCATAGCAAAGGGACATTGATGACGGTGTCTAAGTTTTTGAATGGCCGGAAGTTGGACCTTCTATTTGTGGATGGTGACCATTCCTACACAGGCGTTCGTGCTGATTTTGAGGTGTACGCTCCCTTCGTTCGTCCCGGCGGAGTCGTCGCCTTCCATGACATCGCGGTGCAACCACTGCCCAACGAAGTGGCGCGATTCTGGGATGAAATCAAACCTAGGTATCGGCACAAGGAAATCCTTCACAGCAGGGCGAAAGACGCCATGGGTATTGGAGTGATCGAGCTCTAGCTTGTGAAGTTCGATCCGGAATATATCAACAACTGGGACATTTGGGGCAACGTCAAGGCGATGGCCATGACGATCCCCGCACCGTTGAAGGGCATGGAGCCGTATGAGCAAGGGTCTGAATTTACGCGGCGAAAGTTGTAACTCCTTCTGTTATGGCCGAATCCGCCTCTGTGGTAAGCGGGCTCAGACCATCGGTGCAAAATCAAATGTCGCTATTGGGAGGAAAAGTGAATAGCAGTGTCGTGGTGTTAGGAGCAGGGATGACAGGCGTTGGTGCGGGCTTGGCGGGGCTACCGATTTACGAGGCCGCCGACAGCCCCGGCGGGATTTGTTCCTCGTACTACCTCCATCCTGGGGGCAACGAGAGGCTACCAGTGGCTCCGCCCGGAGGCGACGCCTATCGCTTTGAGCTCGGAGGCGGCCATTGGATATTCGGCGGCGATCCTATTGTCCATCGCCTGATCCGGTCCGCCGCTCCCGTCAAATCCTATGCTCGCAAATCTTCCGTCTGGTTCCCTGATCGCGAACTGCTGGTCCCCTACCCAATACAGAATCACCTGAAGCACCTCGGCCCGGAGCTCGCAACCCAATGCCTCCGCGAAATCGTCGAGGCATCGAACGTGCGAAGCACGCCGCAGACAATGGGCGACTGGTTGCGGGCCAGCTTTGGCGAAACGCTTTGCCGCCTCTTCTTCGAGCCCTTTCATCAGTACTACACCGCTGGGCTCTGCGAGAAAATCTCCCCGCAAGACGCCTACAAGTCTCCAGTCGACCTCAAGAGCGTGATCGACGGTGCGTTCGGCACGGCGCCGGCCGTCGGTTACAACACCAACTTTATCTATCCGGCCGACGGTCTCAACGTTCTCCGCGCAGCGACTGGCGTCCTCGTGCCACATCCAGTACGGCAAGCGGGTCGTGCGAATCGACGCAACCGGCAAGGAACTTCACTTCGCCGACGGGTCGAGCGTTCATTACGACACCCTCGTCTCGACACTCCCCCTGAATCGGATGATCGAGATGGCGGGGCTACGGACTTCCGCTGCGCCCGATCCGTCTCCTTCGGTTCTCGTTCTCAACCTCGGCGCAGCGAAAGGGCCGCTTTGCCCGGACGACCATTGGGTCTACGTCCCAGCCAGCAGATCCGGCTTTCACCGCGTGGGATTTTACAGCAACGTCGACGCTTCCTTCTTGCCGAGGTCTGGAAGGACGGCCGGAGGCTACGCGAGCCTCTATGTGGAAAGCGCCTACCCGGAGAACCGCAAGCCGAGCCGGGCGGAGGTGGCGGCGTACAGCCGCGAAGCTGTCAAGGAACTGCAGGCGTGGGGCTGGATCGGGGAAGTGGGGGGCGCTTGATCCTACGTGGATTGAAGTGGCTTACACGTGGTCCTGGACCGGCTCCCGCTGGAAACAGGAAGCTCTTGCCGCCCTCGAGAAGCACCACATCGTGCAGATTGGCCGATACGCCCGCTGGGTGTTTCAAGGCATTGCAGATTCCCTACGCGACGGCCTTACAGCGGGTGCGGCCATGAGGGCGCTCTTGCCAAGCGCTGCGGATTCGTACCAACGCGCCGAAGATTCGGCGATGCTGTGGGCGGAGTCCCCAAGCGCGGTCTAGCATGCTTAAACACCTTAGGCCGTTATTCCGTCGGGGTCTCGACAGCTCTGTTAGCAAGAATGCCCTGTCGCTCTATTTGATTTAGTCCGCCAACTACATCATTCCGCTTATCACGGTTCCTTATCTGGTTCGCGTCCTCGGGGTCCAGAGATTTGCGAACGCTCTCGTCTTTCCGGGCAGGGACTGATGGCGTACTTCGCTGCCACTGTGAGTTACGGCTTCGATTGGTCAGCCACAAGAGAATCGATCGACCGGGATAAGGCGGGAGTCGTCAGTCGCGTGGCCACAAACGTCTGGGCGAAAGCCCTGCTCTGCATCGTGGGCTTCCTCGTACTGCTTGGCGCGATCCGCGCCGTGCCGCGTGTGCATGAGGTTTCGTCCCTGTTGATCATCTTGTTTGGCAGCGTTCTGGGCGGCGTGCTTTTCCCCACTTGGCTCTTTCAGGGCCTGGAGCGGATGGGCCCGATATCGGCCATCAACCTGTCCGTTCGCGCCCTTGTGGTCGTAGGCACGTTTGCCTTCGTGCGGCGGCCTCAGGATTTCGTTGTCGACGCGGGGCTTAGCTCCGCCGGGGCGATTGTGGCAGGGTTTGCTGGTGTTTGGATCGCGTTCCGCGCATTGGGTCTGCGGTTGGTTCGGCCGTCCTGGGATGGCATTTGGGCAAGCTTGCGGGAGGGGTGGGTTCTTTTCCTTTCGAGCGCGGCAATCGTCCTCTACACCTCCGGAAACGCCTTCATCCTTGGACTGGTGGCCGGCGACACGGTCGTAGGCTACTACTCCGCTGCTGAGAAGATCGTAAGGGCTGTCGTCAACCTGCTCGACCCACTGTCGCAGGCACTATTTCCCAGGTTCAGCAGGCTCGCGGAGGAATCCAGGGTGCGGGCCCTTCAATGGGGCAAGAGGCTTCTTCTCGCAATGGGCGGGACCGGGTTGCTCGTGTCCATCGGGACTTTCGTGTGGGCTGGGCTGATCGTCAAGCTTGTTTTGGGGCCTGCCTACGAGCCATCAGTCTCGGTTCTCCGAATTCTCGCAATGCTGCCCTTCCTGATCGTCGTGAGCAACGTGCTGGGCGTCCAACTCATGATTCCGTTTGGGCGCGAGAAAGCAGTCTTCATCCTCGTGCTCATGGCTGGCTGCCTGAACATGGCACTCGCAACGCTTCTTGCGCCTGTCTGGAAGGCCGACGGAATGGCGCTTTCTGTATTGGTGGCCGAGCTTTCATCACGGTTACCTCCTTTGCTTATCTGTGGAGGGCCAGACTCAACCCACTGCGGAGCGCGCGGGAATCCGCGAGGCCGGAGTCCTATGGCATATGCTAAAGCCACACTGGTCGACAAGACTACGCAACTCTGTGCCGGAACCAATTGCGAAAGCCGTGGGGCCCGCTCACGCGTCAGCGCGTCGCGCTTGGTTCAAGGCCAAATATGGATTTCCACCTCCGCCAGCCGGAACGGACTTGGTGGGTTACGAGACCCTGATCGACTTCATGCAGGCTAGGGGAATCTATGGATTGCCCGGCGACGTGGTGGAGGTCGGCGCCTTCTGCGGCGGGGGCACCTACAAGCTCGCGAAGGCCCTTCTCCGGAGGGCTGAAGGGAAGAAGGTTTACGTGATCGACTGTTTCGACATAGGGTTCGACAGGAGCGAGTGCACTGCCGGTATCCAGATGGCTGACTTTTACGCGGAACAGTTGGACTCCAGGTCCCAGAGAGAGGTCTTTGACCACGTTACTCGGGGCCTCGAGAATATTGTGGTCATCGAAGCGGATTCCAGGGTGTAGCCCTTCCCACGGACGCAGTCTGCTTCGGGTTCATCGACGGGAATCACGCGCCCGATTACGTCCGGAATGACTTCCGACTTTTGTGGGGGAAGCTGGTTCCCGGCGGCGTCGCGGCCTTCCACGACTATGGGTACGATCTTCCGGACGTAACGTCCGCATTGGATGACTTGTGTTCCCAGTATCGGCGGGAGATCTCCGGTACCGTCGTCCATGAGCGAAAGCACGTCTCTTCATTCGCAAGGCCAGACCTGAGGTTGGAAATCCGTATGAGTGATAATTCGAAGAGCTGGTTCGACCGCATAGTCCAGAAAGTGAGGCCGATTCCGCTCTCGCCCCTGCCGGAGAATATTGAGCGCAGCAATCACATCAAGGAAACTCTGACGCCGGCGGTCGCGGCTCTGCCAGCAGCCGGAGCACCAGGTCGTGCCGCGATGAGCCTGCTCCGTCGCCAAGCGTGTCGGTGGGAGTTGAGGGTGCTGTGCTTCGACTGACCGATCGCAGTGTGGTCTACATTTGCCTGCCGGCGGCATCAGCGACAGGTGGCCTGGAGCTGTTGTTCCAGCTCTGCCACGAGCTGATTGGGGTAGGGATTGAGACTTACTTGGTCTATAGGCCCTCTCCCGACGAGAACGGAGATGGTCGGGCGGTTGTGCATCCGGAATTCAGGCGATACCGCTCGGCATTTGTGCCAGCAGCCGAAATCTCCGACCGTGAGACTTAACGTTCTAGTGGTCCCAGAGTTGTATCACACGGTTTCATGGTTGCGCGGGTACAGGTCGATTCAGAAGGTTCTATGGTGGCTGAGCGTTGCACCGGTTTTACCACACCGCCTTGTACGGGAGACCCCTTTACAGGGCCCACCTCTCTCTGTCTGTTAATGTTAGGAGCCTATTTTTGCGTGCTGCAGACAAGGCATCAAGGGATCTGCTCGACCTCCGCGTCGTTGAACCTTTAAGGCTCGCGGCCAGGATCCTAACGCCCGCGTTCCTTGTGGAAACGGTGAATGGCATCGCGCCTTCCCTCTGCCTATGCCAATCGGAGTATGCGCTGGACCACCTCAAGGGGCTACCCATACGCGCGAAGATGGATTATCTATCGGACTATATAAACGAAGCGTTTCTTAGGTATGACTATGAGAGCGAATTGGACGGCAAGAGAGATTTGGTCGTCTATAACCCACTGAAAGGTGCTGAGTTTACGCGCAAGCTGCTGAACGCGCTTGGGCGCAAGATGCCGAGCGCCGAGGTAGCCCCCGCTCACCGGCCTGACCCGTGAGCAGGTGATTGCCCTGCTCAGGAGGTCCAAGGTCTACATAGATTTTGGGGAGCACCCTGGCAAGGATAGGATTCCCCGCGAAGCCGCAATATGCGGCTGCTGCGTCGTAACCGGCAAGAGAGGTTCGGCCCGGTTCTCGGGGGACATCCCGATACCATCGGAGTACAAGTTTGACGACACTACCCGAAAGCTTGCCAGCTGCCGTCGGTAGGGTTGTCGACTGCCTCCGCCAATACGACGTGAGGCGTGTGCACTTCGACGCTTACAGGAGCGCTATCCATCAGGAGCGGGTGCGGTTTACGGCCGACGTGCGCAGAGTCTTCTGGCTGGACTCGATGGACGGAGCAGAGCGCCGAACTGCTAATTTATGACTAGACCAAGAACGGACAGGCTGTCTGAGCCAAACAAAATCTCCGGACCCGCCAGTCAGAGTCATGCTCCGCGTCACCCAGATCGTTTTCCCGGAAGGCCGCGGATGGCAAATTGGTACTTCCCGCAGTACCTCACACGGCTGATGCCTGAGTTTGTTGTCACAAGTCTGCGCGAGTTCAAACTGACAGGGAGGGTCGTACCCCTCCATTTCCCGCGCGATATAGAGTTCGAGCAGTCGCAGGAAGACAGTCAGGCGAGCGCCTGCGTGTCCCTGGTTGTGCCAATTCACGATGCTCCGACAGACACGCGCCGTTGTTTAGCCAGTTTGGAAAAATACGCCCCGGAATCGGAGATTATCCTTGTGGACGATGGGTCCAGGCTCACCGAAACCCTGGAACTGATTCGGCACTTTAGTACCCTAGATGGATGGAAAGTTGTTCGTCATGAGAAACCACTTGGACATAGCGAGGCGTGCCGGAATGGGGCCAGTTTGGTCACGCGGCCATATCTTTGCCTTTTAAACTCTGACACTGTTGTCACGCCTTGGTGCTGGAGGCTGGTGAAAGAAGTGTTCGAGTGGGACCAGAAAATCGGCGTCGCTGGGCCTTCTACCAGTTATTCTGGAAATCTCCAGACTCTTGCCTTAGCAACTGTTCTAAGCTCCAACTGGACTGACAACCAAATCTGCACCTTCGCAAATCGTTTATTAACTCGCTTACACGAGCCCCTGGTCATAGATTCGGCTTGGATTTCGGGTTTCGCTTTCTTCATAAGGCGCAGTTTGTGGGAGCAGGTCGGTGGATTCGACGCAAAACTACCAGATTACGGCAATGAGGTTGAACTATGCAGTCGTATCGCTAATGAGGGGTATCGTACGGTGTGGATCTGTAACTCGTATATCCACCACTTCGGTGAACGGAGCTACCGGGCTACGGTGGGCAACAAAGCCATCCGCGACAGGATTCGAGCCGCCGATATCTATACCAGACAAAAAAGCGATCGTGTAAGCACGGGCACGCCGCCTAAGGCTAAGAATTCTGGCCTTGTTCGCGCGGATGAGTTGTGATGCCACAGAAGGGACCACAGGCGATGGCAGGCGGACGAAGTGCAGAAATTGCTCAACGGCTCAAGCCTGTCTCCCTTGGCCCGTTGCCCGAGAATCCACTCGTTTCCGTTTTAACAGCAAACTATAACTATGCCGCTTTCCTTGGGGAAGCAATCGAGAGCGTCCTTGCTCAGATCTACACAAACTTCGAAATGATCGTATGCGACGATGGCTCGACAGACAAATCCTGTGAGGTGGTCGAGAAATACGGGCAACGCGACCCGCGTGTCCGGCTGCTAAGACAGCAAAATGGCGGGCAGGCTTCCGCTTGGAATACTGCCTACCGCGAGTGCAGGGGCGACATCATCTGCTTCTTGGATGCAGATGATCGTTACTTACCAGAAAAGTTGGAGGTAGTTGTACAAGCCTTTCGTTCTGCACCGGACAGCGGGTTGCGGGACACCGGACGCACCGCATCGATCTGGTTGGGCGCCGCAATGGTGTTCTGCCCTCGACCGCGGATCCCCCATCCGGTTGGTACGGTCCGTTTGTAGTTCGCTCTGGAGGATCTCCCCCCGCCATGGCTTTCGGCTCGGCACTGTGCCTGGAGGAGGAAGATCAGCGAGTCAATCTTTCCTCTTCCGGAGGGATTACGAATCTGCGCAGACGAAGCGGTAACGACCCTGGGGCCTTTGATAACGCCCCTCATCGGGATACCGGCACCACTGTCGGAATACCGATATCATGGGGGAAATGCATGGAACTCACTCCAGCTTAGCCCGGAATCTATGGACCGTTTTCGGGACATCCAGCGGAAGATGTGGAAAGTCTCGCGAGAATACCTGGGGGAAGATAGACCCTATCCTGGTCGAGGCATTTCCATCGTTCGATGAGTGCCAGGGAACTTTGCTCCATGCCTATCTACCGGGCCCGGCGGCAGTCGTGGAGTAGCGCGCTTTCGGCCTATCGAAACCTGTTGCGGGCCGAAGCCTTCCTTACAATTCGCCCTGCCTGGAGGTGTTTTTGGCGTCTCTCCATCCTCCTGCCACCGCCAGCTTTTCGTTATGCATTGGGCCCCAGCGGTCTAAGACAATTGGTCTGGAAGGCAAGGGAAGCTCGGCGCAGGCTGTTCTGAGTTAGGCACTGAAAAGCGATTCTCGATAACGCGTCTGATACATACTTCTGGATTCATTACCTGTAATCCAAAGTCCTACTCTCTACCTACTCTTGTGATCCTGGAAAAGGTTCAGAGCCCGGAGTAGGCTGGAACTCCGTACTCCAGGCTGCCCGGTTTAACGATGTCTGGGTGCTTACTCACAACGAAGGGCGCCATGGAATCACGGCTGCTCTCGCTGACGGAACACTTCCAAGTGTCCGATTTGTTTTTCTGGATCTCCCGCGTTGGGCCCTCTTTTGGAGAAGATCAGTGGACACCGACTCCATTATTACTTCTGGCAACTCGCTGCATACGTCGCGGCTCACCGGCTGCACCGCCAAGTCGACTTCGACATTATTCATCATGTCACTTTCGTCCAGTACTCTACGCCATCCTTCCTGGCATCGTTGCGAGTTCCCTTCATATGGGGCCCGGTCGGTGGTGGCGAGTCAACACCACCGGCGTTTTGGTGGTCGTTCAGCCTCCGAGGGAAGATCTTCGAGCTCTCACGAGCCCTTGCTCGCAAGGTGGGCGAGCATGACCCTTTCGTTCGACGCACCGCACGGAGGGCTTCAATCGGTCTGGCTACGACCGAGGATACTGCCACGCTAATGCGGATGTTGGGTTGCAGGCATGTATCTGTGCTTGCTGGAATCGGTTTGTCTCAAGAAGAAATCTGGCGCCTGTCTTCGGCTCCTGTCCGTCAAAGTGGCCCGTTTCGGCTAGCCAGTGTAGGGCGACTTCTACATTGGAAGGGCTTCGCGTTGGGGCTTCGAGGCATTTGCGAAAATCCAAGACCGATGTCCAGACAGTGAGTATTGGATCTTCGGAAATGGGCCAGAAAGAGAGAGGCTGGAGACCCTAGCGCACCAATCGGGCATAGCCACCAAAGTAAGATTCTGGGGGAAATCGCCAGAACACAAGCGCTGGAGAAACTGGCGGAGTGCGACGTGCTAGTCCACCCCAGCCTCCACGATTCGGGTGGCTGGGTCTGCCTCGAAGCCATGGCAGCCTGGTCGGCCCGTGGTGTGCCTTGACCTCGGAGGGCCAGCTCTTCAGGTTACCGAGAGTACGGGTATTAAAGTGGAAGCCAGCACGCCCGATAACACGGTGGCAGACTTGGCCAAAGCCTTCCTGCGGTTGGCGGAAGACCCGGGAGCTTAGGATTCGGATGGGAAAAGCAGGCCGCCAGCGGGTGAAAGAGCACTTTGCTTGGGACGGCAAGGGCGATTTCATGAACGAACTCTACGAAAAGACGCTAGCCCGCCGCGAACCTGTGATCATGAACGCGCCATACACCCCAGAGCCGCGAATCGAGCATTGACGTCGCACTGATTGCACCCTCGCACTGGCTTGGCACAACTCGAGCAGGCGATCGCGTCGTGGACCCGTCCAAGACTGTATCGACATGAGACCGCCTAAGATCGCGTTTGTATCCGCTTATGATGCGCGAGACCCACACACTTGGTCAGGGATTCCGAGCACGATTCTGAAGTTTCCTCAATCGAGCCGGAGCTCATGTGGAAGTGATATCACCTTTGAGCCGCAGGTCCCGATATCTTTTTTCGCTCTAAGTGGATTTCTTGCAAGCTGACCAAAAAGTTCTACCAAACAGATAGAGAGCCACTCCTCATTGCCTCCTATGCGAAGCAGATTGAACGGCGGATGAATGGCTATCAATTCGACTGCCATCTTATCAACTGAACCATTCGTCATATCTAACCTCAACCGACCTGAACCGATTACGTACTGGTCCGATGCAGTTCCGGATTCGATGACCAACTATTATTTTTTTGACCCACCTGAATCCTTTTCCACTAAGTGGAGAGCGCACGTAGCAAACAAGCAGTGGAGAGGGCGGCGCACGCGGTGTACGCTTCGGATTGGGCGAGCGAAGGGGAGCAAGTGAGCACTATCTGGTCAATCAAAATAAGTTGGCGGTCATTCCTTTCGGGCCGAATCTCGACATTAATCACAATCGTTCTGCAGTTGAATTGGCAGTCGCGTCGCGCCGTCAGGATTGCTGCGTATTGCTTTTTCTTGGCGTTGATTTGGAAGCGTAAAGAGGGGGCGATCGCCATTCAAACAGCTCGGCTGTTGAATGACCGAGGTCTCAAGACCGACCTTATAGTCGCAGGATGCCGTGTTCCCGGTAAAAAGCCGGCCTTTGTCAAAGAACTAGGGTATATCAGCAAGCGCACACACCAGGGCAGGCAGCAACTTTCAGATTTGCTCCGATCCTCCAATTTCCTGATTTTCCCGACGCGTGCGGAATGTTCTGCTGTCGTTTTTCAGCGAGGCCTCGGCCTTCGGCCTGCCGATAATTACCAGCGATACCGGCGACATTTCCACCTATGTTCGTCAGGGTGTCAATGGCATCCGGATTCCGTTGACTGCGAGCGCAGAAGCCTATGCCGAGCAGATCTGGCGGCTCTTCTACGATCGTGCGGCCTATGGTTCGATGGCGCTAGCGGGGTGGGAAGAATACAGGCAAAGACTCAACTGGGAGACTTCCATTTCGTCTCTGCTTTCACTTCTGCGACAAGGTCCGCACTCGTGAGCCTTAACACCCGAACACGCCGATCGCCCCGGATATTGGCCCTTGTCATATTCCTGTACGCGGCTTCGCTCATAAAGTTCTTCGATCGCGACCCAATGAGTCCGCAGATTGGCCTCCAGGGTCCCATTGAGCTGGCTGTTTTGATCATCGGGGCGCTTACGTTATTAGTGGTTTTCCACCGCGGTTGCTGGAAACTAGTCGTCACGCCGTCAGCCAAGGCGTTCATCGCGTTTGGAGTGATCGCGGTAGCATCTTCCGCATTTTCCTTCTACCCGTTGCTTAGCTTCGCGAAGGGATTGAGTTTTATCCTGGTTTGCGGGATCGCAATTTTGGCTACCAGCTTGTTTGGTTCAGCTCAAGTAATCAAGTATTTGTACTACTCAATCTTAATCATTCTTGCGATAGAACTTGTCGTTAAGCTTGCGGGCGGCGGACCACTGCTGGAGACTGACGACTACTCGGGACGACTGCGACTTAGTCTATTTGGTTTACATCCAACGTTGCTCGGAGAGCTTAGTGGGGTCGCGCTACTTTCGAGTGTTTTGCTACCCAAGAAGCCACCGCTCTACTGTCAAGTGTTCTTGTTCGCGCTGAATATAGCTGCCGACTCTCGTACCAGCAGCACATTGCTGGTTGTCATACTTCTTGCGATCTGGCTGGCCTCCCTTCGGCACGATCTGCGATTTGTTTCCATCTGCTGCTGCATAGGTTCCTTCTTGGCGGTTGTAGTGTTGGTTGGGATTCAGACCAATTATCGTCCGTCCGCGGATATAGCCTCGATAAGCCGACCTCTGTATGGAGACACACTGGCCACGGACCTCCCGAGTCTCAACGGTCGCACGGATGTGTGGGATGCTGCTGCGCCACTCGTTGCACATAGCATATTCCTAGGCTATGGATTGGGGGGGGGCGCGGGACGTATTGGTCAGCCACAGCTCCTGGGATTGGGTGGCGGGAGATGCTCACAATGCTCTGATCGACCTGATACTTGGCGGTGGATTTCCAGCCGTGCTTATATTTCTTCTCGGATGGGCCGGTGCGGCAAGACGCGCCTGGCGATCGCGAGGCTCGCTGCACATCGGGGTTCTTGGGATTTATGCGTATATCGCCGGGTTTGGGGTCGTCGCTCCCAACCTGACCAACTTACAGGGTCTTTCGACATTCCTGATCATAACTATGGATGCGATGGTATGCGCGGAGCTCGCCTGGTCCCGGCTACGAAGCTTACCCCGCAAGAGCACGTCATTTGCCGAGGCATTTCGTGAAAATCCTGC
Organism: Terriglobia bacterium; assembly: GCA_963742495.1. Lineage (GTDB taxonomy): Bacteria > Acidobacteriota > Terriglobia > Terriglobales > Acidobacteriaceae > JAIQFF01. The sequence continues at coordinate 742,952 of CAVULZ010000003.1, read as the reverse complement.
TGGCGCATAACTACTATCAAATCCCCGGTGGCGAAGAAGTCGTTTTCGAGCAGGAGAAACGACTGCTGGAACAAGCCGGCAACGAAGTAATTACCTATTGTCGGAGCAATGACGAGATCGAAAGACTTACTGCTGTGGAACGGCTGACTGTGGCGAAGCGCAGCATTTGGGCAGATGACACGGAACGTGAATTCGGCCAGCTTCTTGCCCGGGAGTGCCCTGATGTTGTGCATGTTCATAATACGTTTTTCGTGCTTTCACCCTCCATCTACGGCGCGTGCAAGGCGCAAGGAATTCCGGTAGTCCAGACGCTGCACAATTTCCGCCTTATCTGTCCAAGCGTGACATTGTTTCGCGACGGGAATGTCTGCGAAGAATGCGTAGACCACGGTCTCTGGCGCGGTGTCTACCACGGTTGCTACCGGGACTCGCGACTAGCGACGGCAACGGTCGCACTGATGCTGGCTTTGCATCGGCGGTGGGGGACCTGGGACAAGCTAGTGACTTGCTATATTGCGCTGACTGAGTCTGGACGCAACAAGTTCATTGAGGGTGGGCTTCCAGCAGAAAAAATTGTTGTTAAGCCCAATTTCGTGGACCCAGATCCGGGTGAGAGGGGGCGGGTGGGTGAATGCGCGTTATTCGTGGGACGCCTATCCCGTGAAAAAGGATTATCGACACTCCTTCAGGCCTGGGGACGACTCCCGCGGAACTATGCGCTTCACATCGTGGGGGACGGTCCAGAACGAGAGAGCCTGGAAAGTCAGGCACGCCACCTTGGCCTTTCTAACGTGCAATTCCGAGGGCGCCGCTCCCACGAGGAGACGATTGCGATCATGAAGTGGGCTCGTTTTCTCGTCGTTCCCAGCGGATGGTATGAGACTTTCGGAATGTGCATTGCCGAAGCGTTTGCCTGCGGTACTCCGGTGATCTGCTCGCGGTTGGGGGCGATGCAGGAATTAGTCTCTGACGGCCGGACTGGCTTGCACTTTAGTTCCGGTGATCCAAATGACTTGGCCGCGAAGGTAGAGCAGGCATGGTCGCATCCGAATGAGATGATTGCGATGGGGCGAGAAGCCCGCGCCGAATATGAGGCCAAGTACACCGCCGAACGCAACTACCAGATCCTTATGAAATATATAGGCGCGCACTAGAAACCTACCGACGAACCCAAACAATCCAGGTTAATCAATCGATTGCCACTGAGGAATTCCAGGCACTTCCCAAATAGCCGGCATGTTCTGCCTTCAAAATGTCAGAGCGGATGCGTGCGATCCGGACGAGAACTGGTCCAAAATACCGAGGTAAAAATAGTGCATAGCAAGGGCAAAAAGAATGTCATCGGGATCCTGATCGACGCTGTGGATTACGAGGTGGCGACTGACTTCGTTCTGCGCGCGGCCCGAGAGAAACGGGGGGTGGCTATTTCGGCTCTGGCGGTCCATGGACTAATGACGGGCGTCCTTGATCGTGTACAGAAATTCCGCCTTAACCACTTCGATCTGGTGGTACCAGACGGACAACCAGTCCGCTGGGCTATTAACTGGCTCCATGGTGCCGGCCTATTTGTCCCTGTCATTGGCCGGAATCTCACCTTAAAGTTGTGCGCCTGCGCCGCAGCTGAGGGATTGCCGGTATATTTTTATGGCAGTACTCCTGATGTGCTCTGTTCCTTGAAACAATCGCTCGAGGAAATGTTCCCCGGAATCTTGATTGCCGGCATGGCACGCTCTAAATTCCGGAAGCTTGAGCCAGAAGAGAAACCGATAGTCGCCGCGGCCATCCGCGACTCTGGAGCATCTATCGTTTTTGTAGGGCTGGGATGTCCGAGGCAGGAAGTTTTCGCCTATGAGTTTCGCGATGTTCTACATTTGCCAATCGTGGCTGTAGGCGCGGCGTTTCCATTTCTGGCCGGAAAGCTCCCTAAAGCACCTCAGTGGATGCAGGACGCCGGTCTTGAATGGCTTTTCCGGCTCGCATCGGAGCCGCGGCGGCTATGGCGCCGTCTACGTCCTCCTTAATCCAACGTATATGCTATTGGTGCTGCTGCAGGCTGTCGGACTTTCAACCTTTTCAACGAGCGGACAAGCTCCCATCGATGGGCCTCTATACGGCTAACTGCGCACGGTACTAGTTGCTGCCGGAAAGAGTAGTCCGATCGGGCGCCCTAAGGCCGAATAAGGACATGTACAAAGGGCAATAGCGCCTCATCAAAAGATCGCCGTAAGATGACGGTATATGAAGTGCATCGCCCTAGACGTTCTGAGCCGTGTGTCGGTTCGGAGTGCTCGAATTAAGAAGTTAGCGTTGGCGGTCTTGCTCTCCACGCTATTGTCTCCCGCGTGGGCAACCACATACTACCTTGCGACGGCGGCTGGTGGCGGCCGCGATTCCAATAGTGGCACATCTGCGGGCAGTCCCTGGCTGACGCCGAAGCACGCGGTAAACTGCGGGGACGTGATTCTGGCAGCGGCTGGAACCTACGCGGAGGGGAACTTTAGACCAGGCCAGTGGGGCACGGTGACCTGTGCTGCCGGGAACAACGTCGCGTGGCTCAAGTGTGCCACCTTCGACACCTGCAAAATCGTAATCAGCGTTGCTGGACATGATGCCATGACGCCAACTCAGAGCTACTGGGGCATTCAGGGATGGGAGGTCACGGCGTCAACGGTGAGCACGAATCAGTGCTTTGAAGCGTATCCGCCGGATTTCACCCACACTGTTCATCACATCATCTTCGCGAACAACATCGCCAATGGTTGCGGCGACGGTGCTTTCGCAACCGGCGCATCGGCTGCGAACGTCGGCGTCGATTACGCGGCCATCATCGGCAACATCGCCTACAACGGCGCTCAGGACAACGCGGAGTGCTACAGCGGAATCGACATTGTGGCTCCAGTAAATTCGGATACTCTGGCTGGAACTCACATCTATATCGCCGGAAACTACGTGTGGGGCAACGTGGACCCGAATCCTTGTGCGGGCAGAGTTGCTACAGACGGTCAAGGGATAAATTTGGATACCGTGAACCAGAACAGCTATTCAGGCCAGATTGTGATCGAGAACAACATCTCTGTGTTCAACGGGGCTACTGGAATCCAGGCGTTCCTCAACACCGGAAGTTCGCCAAACGCAAAGATTTATATCCGTCAAAACACGACATATGGAAATCAAACAGGCAGAGTGAATGCTTACCCTTGCTCCGAAATCAACCTGAATTACGCTCTATCGAGCGAGGTTTATTCGAACCTGATCCAGACTGGGGCGGCAACTGGTTGCCAGGGGGCCATAAGTATCTCTGCTGTCGGGTTGACCAACGCAGACCAAACCGATGTCATATATAGCAATTTCCTGTACAACGCAGCAGGAAATCAGGCGACTGTTAGCGGGTCGGGATTCAGCTCTGGGGCGAGCAATTTCAGTGGGACGAATCCGTCTTTCGCCAATCCAGTTAAGCCCTCTGCTCCGAACTGTGTGAATGCATCGAGTGTCCCAGACTGCATGGCCACCATGATTGCGAATTTCACCCCGACGATCGCAGCAGCGAAACCATACGGTTATCAGATTCCAAGCAGTACGCAGACCTTCGATCCACTATTCCCGCAATGGCTGTGCAACGTGACCCTTCCGGCTGGTCTGGTGGGGACGAGATGCGTCGCGCAATCATCGGTACCGGCAAGTCCCAAAGGGCTAACTGTCGTGAGCGTGCAGTGATCGCAACTCAGCTGTCGCTATTCCCTCAGTTGGTGCTCCATCACTAAATACCCTAGCGTCAAACAGATACACCTTCGAGTTCCATGTCTACAGGCAGCTATACAAACTAGTTCGCCTCGAGCGCCCGAAGGGGCTTAGCGGAGCGAACGTTCAAAGGAAGGCTTCACTATGGGTGCTGCAATCATTACCGGTTCAGCTGGGCTCGTCGGTTCAGAGGCTGTCAGCTATTTTGCGGCGATTGGAATGGATGTTGTTGGAATCGACAATGGCATGCGAGGAAAATTTTTCGGCCAGGAAGCTTCGACGAATAGGGTCCGGAATCGTCTCTGTGCAGAAATCCCGGGTTACAAGCATCACGATGTGGACATCCGTGATACCGATGCAATCTCACGCATCTTCGGGCACTACGAATCCGACATCGATTTGATCATCCACACGGCCGCGCAGCCATCCCACGATTGGGCCGCCACCAATCCCAATGTGGACTTCACCGTTAATGCCAATGGAACCTCCACGCTGCTCGAGGCAACACGGCGATTTGCTCCGGATGCTGTTTTCATTTTTATGTCAACCAACAAGGTCTACGGAGACCACCCCAACCAACTCCCGTTAGTCGAGCATGAGACCCGGTGGGACGTCGATGTTCACCATCCTTATGCGACGCGGGGTATTCCCGAAACCATGTCTATTGACCATACGATGCATAGCCTGTTTGGAGTGTCCAAGATTTCAGCGGACCTCTTGGTACAGGAATATGGGCGGTATTTCGGAATGAAAACCGTATCGTTCCGTGGTGGCTGCCTCACTGGACCTAACCACTCCGGGACTCAACTCCATGGCTTTCTCGCCTACTTGATGAAGTGCGCGGTCACGGAAACGCCCTACACAATATTTGGGTACCGAAAGAAACAGGTCAGGGACAACATCCACAGTGCCGATCTGATCCGCGCGTTCAATGAATTCTTCAGGCAACCTCGTCCAAGTGAAGTTTACAACATGGGCGGTGGGCTGCAGAGCAACTGCTCGATGCTCGAAGCAATCTCGCTATGTGAAACAATCACCGGCAAGCACCTACGCTTGAAATATGTCGAAGAGAACCGCCGCGGCGATCATATCTGGTGGATTAGTGATCTCACACACTTCCAGGAGCACTACCCTAACTGGAAGCTTCGATATAATGTTCCTCAAATCTTGCACGAAATCTATGAGACGAACGTCGAACGATGGAACGAAGAAAGACCAACGCAAAAGGGAACGGTACATGGATCTTGGGATAGCCCCTTGCGGACGAACATGACCAAGGCCCCAGCCGGGGTCCGCTGACCCAGAAGTAGCAAATAACCTTCGAATCGAGCGACGAAAGCTCTGACTGCAGGCCCGTCCGAGTGACGGACAAACTTACACGAGGAAAGCGCGTCGATAAGGGCGCCACAAGCCTAGAGTAAGGACAGTGCCAACAGGAGTAAGAGATTGTTCATGAATGGCCACGAGGTTCTGGCTTCCTCATTGTCGCACCTTGTCTTCCGGAGTCTCCGCGCAGGTGTGATCGTCAATATGTAACTTAGAGGTGCTTTTCCATTCCGCCGAGTCGTGCACCTTTTCTACCGCCAGGTCCCACAGGTTGAGCCACGATCCATGACTTTAAGCCTTTTTGACACTAGCCGAGACAGCTCCACATGACTTTGACAAGAACAGGAGACCTCGTGAGATCGAGCCCGAACTATGTTGGTGGCTTTCCTTCTCGCCAGGACTCAGCTGGGATCGTACCAGATGTAAACATTGGTTCACTGAAGTTCCAGACAATTCGAGATCCGCGTGAACTCGAGAATCTGCGGCCGATTTGGAAATCCTGGCCAGGAACCCGGGATTCCGATCTTGACGTTTTATCCAGTGCGGTTCGGTCGCGAGGTAATGGGTGTCGGCCGCATGTAATTGTGCTGGCCCGGAACGCAAGGCCGGATGCCATACTGATCGGCCTGAGTGAACGCAAGAAGATACCTGTAAAATTGGGCCACATCACAATCTGTCAGCCGGAGGTGAATGTCCTGGAATTTGTACATGGCGGCCTGCGCGGCGCAACCTCCACCGAGAACTGCATAGCAATCCTCCGGCAGGTGATGCGATCGCTGGATCAAGGCGAAGCGGATCTCGCGTTGTTGAAACAACTTGACGTGCGGTCTCCTTTGTACTCCTCCGCGCTTAAGTTGCAACCTTTTCTAGTGCGCGATTGTTTCCACTGCGATGCCCGGTGGCTCATGAATTTCCCCAAAGGCTTGGATGCTTTCTTGTCGAGCCTCTGCCGAAGTCAGCGCTCCAAACTGCGGAGGAAGTACAAGAAGCTTTTGGACTATTTTGTGGGCAGACTGGAGGTCCGCCAGTTCCGCTCGGTTGCGGATTTGGAGACAGCTATCTCTGCCATTGAGGGAATCGCGAGGAAATCAGACAAACGGCGTCGATTTGGATGGGGGTTTTCTGACACTCCACAGATTCGTGAGCAAATGGCTGTCGCGGCGGAGAAAGGATGGCTGAGAATTTACGTTCTCTATCTGGAGGACAAACCAGCCGCATTCTGGATGGGTACCCTCTACGACCGCTCTCTGCAAGCGGACCATGTGGGTTACGACCCCGCTTGGAGCGAGTTTTCGCCAGGAATTTTTCTGCTTCTCACTATTCTCGAAGACCTCCGCGATGCCGATATTGAGACCGTTGACTTCGGCGCCGGAAGCAGCCAGCTAAAACGGTGTCTCGGTGCAATGCCTCAAGCTGAATCGCGGGTCCATATCTATGCACGGACGCTGCGCGGAGTCCAGCTGAGAATGCTGTTAGCGCCGACTTGTCGCGCAATTTCCGTGATTCGGCGCACTCATTGCTTAGAATGGGTGAGAGGGGGGCTGTGGAACCAGCTATCTCGCAAACGCCCAAAGTAAGGTCCAAATCAGGTGTCAGGTGGTAGCTCACGAACGGGGAATCCGTGTTCCATGAGGAGCGCAACACCTACGACCGTTCGCTGAGGGGGCGATGTGTCGAGCGTGTGGTGATTCTCAACGCGACCGGTGCAGCCCTTCATGGCAGCCGGCGCACAGGGTAATCAGGTTCGAGTCGTCATCCTCGCCCTGCTGGCTGCGCAGTTGCTTGTGGTGGACCTGCAGGTTTTGTCTGGAACCACAGACTTGGCATCGCCAGCCATCGCGGCGCAGTACCTGTTTTCGGAGCTGTTCGTAGAGCTCGGGATCAAGCCGCAAGCGCGGTCGCTTGGGTCGAATCCGGTTCACGAAGCCTTCTCGGTCACTTCGTGCAGAAAAGCCTGCCGTTGTTCGCCAGGCAGGAATTTGAAGAACCGTGACATGGACTGCAGGAGCACCGTTGGGTCCTCATTTTCGAGGTTCGCTCCTGCCAGGAAGTCCGCGCAGATCATCTCCAGGCAGTAGCCTCGCGACTTGTCCGTTCCCAGCATCAAAGCTGCCGTCTCAATCGCCTGCTCGACCACCGGAATCTGGGTCTTGTACAGCTTGAAGTAGATAATCTCCCACGGTTCCGATTCCCGCCCCGTCAGTTCCTTCTCCACCTCCCGCTTGAACTGATCCTTCGGCAGTGAGCGCGCCTTGTGCAGCCAGGTTGCACAATCGAACTCCTGCCCATCCCTCCTGGCCACTTTCGCCAACTCCAGTCCCTTCGTCCATCCCACTTCCTTCAGTTCCTTTCTGGCCTGCGGCGGCAGGTGCTCATGGATCGACATGAGGTAGTAAGCCTTCCGCCTGGACTCCGGGAACCGCCTCGCCAGAAACTCGTCAAAGGACTTCAGTTTCTCCAGCCGCCAGTACTGACCCGCCCGCACTTCACACAGGTATCGTCCCAGTTCAACGAACCGGGTGTCCCGCTCGGCCTCAGACCTTCGCTCCCAGGCCAGGATCTCGTCGATCTTGGTCAGAACGAACAGGGCCCGTTTGCGATTGAGCTTGGGCAACATGGGCGGAATCCTAGTACGTAAGCTCGTCAAGCCAACCAAGGTCGTCTGCTCCTGGGCGCCGTACCAGCGCCGCTTCGGTCAGATCCGGCCGCCCCAGACAGAGCCCGATATAGGGACAGCTGGTGCAGGGGTTCTGGGGAAAGCGGATGCCACTGTGGGGCAGGAACTCGGCCGCTTCGATCCGTCGGATCGAGTCCTGAACCAGGTGGCCGAACTCTTCGCGCTGTTCGTCGCTGATGGTTGTCCGGAAGTACTGAATCTCGACCAGTCGCTTGCGGACAAACACCACCTGAGCCACGTCTGCGATACCGGTGACCCAGGAATAGCAAACCAGCTGAGGATCGAGAGCCAGCAACCCGGCTGGCTCCTCCGGATAGCGGCTGGCGGTGGTCTTCCACTCGAGCAGGCAGCGGGTGCCGTCGAGCTCTCCGATGGCATCGACGTAGGCCACGAAGTCGTTCTGCCCGGCCAAGGGCCTGGTGAACTTGACCTGCAAGTTGCGCCGAGGCTGGCGGATGCGAACCCGATCGTCCTGGGCGAAGCGATCGAGCAGCTGCACGCCCGATTGCAGCATGCGGTCCCAGCTATCCCGCTCGGAATAGTGGAGACCGCTGTCCCGGTGAGCTAGACCATTCCCGGTAGAGCACCGCGGCGGCATCCTGCCGCTGGAAGTAGGCAGCCACGGCCTGCTCGAACGCCCGGCCGAACAGCATGGCCGCCCGGGTGTCTTTCTCCTTCCAGCCATCGAGGTAGCGATGCTTGTAGCGGCGTGGGCAGGACAGATACTGGCTGATCTGGGTATAGCTGTAGGTCATGAGGACACCTCAGACCCACGAGGATCACTGTCGGTAAAGACGGACAGCTCTTCCCACCGGGCCGCCGGCGCAAAGCCGTCGAAGTTGAGGACGGAGATGCCGTGCACCGTGACTTCGCTGACCTTGACCACGCCCCACAGGTCGATCAGGGCCTTGTCATCGATCTCATTCTTTCCCAGCAGCTCGGCGTCGTAGCCGAAGTCGCGCAGGAACCAGCTCAGCTTCCACATGGCCCTGGGTGTGCAGTAGAGGCGTCCGGTCATGAAACACCCGGTCAGATGTTTGGGCTTGAGGACGGCGAAGCGGATCTCGTAATAGGGCTTCTGCTTGTGCCAGCGATACTGGGCCCGATCCACCCGGACCAGGAAGATCCCGTCCGGAACCGAGTGAATGGCCGACACATCCGCCGGGCGGAGCGACTCGAAATAGCGCCTCATGCTGCACCTTCCTTGTTTACGGGATAGCTGTTGAGCTGGCAGAGCAGGGCATTGCGGTCTTTCTCGGCCCAGTCGGCCAGGTGAGCGACGAAGGCTTCGACCTGCTCGCGGGTGGCTTCGCGGAGGGTCTTGGTGCCGCAGAAATCGACGGCGTAGGACTTGACCAGGTTGGCATCGAGTTGGTGCTGGCGGATCAGCTGGCAGAGGCGGTCGCGGACCTTGGGGCCGCCGTAGTTTCCGTTCTTTCCATTGACCGGCTGGGGTGGGAGCTTCTTCGACTCCCGAGGGGAGGGAACTGGTTCGGCAAACGAGCCGATCTCCTCGACCGAGCAGATGCCGATGCCGTAGGCCTTGCGCAGGGCCCGGTTGACCGCCCGGGTCTCGGCCACCCGCATCTCGGCGCCGTGGACCAGGGGAGAGACATTGGAGGGATCGGCATCGCCGTAGCCGACGAAGCCTTTACATGCCCTCGTCTTGAAAACCGCCGCTCGGAACACCCACCGAGAGGTCGCTGGATCGCTAGAGGCCAGGACCGGACGGGAATGGATCCCGGCACAACGACGTCGCTCGGCCAAGCGTAAGAGTCCGGAATGGGTGACGTACCAGCCTCCGTTGAGATATTTGACATCTCCGCTCGTGACAGAAATCTCGTGCCTTTGAATCAGCTCCCTGAGGGCCCGCAGGACAGATTTGGGCAAGTCTCCGTAAAGTGACTTTGCGAACCGCGATTCCTGTGCGAGATTGATATCCAGATCACTCTTCATCTCCGATCCTCCATTTCCAGAGCAGGAGTGTAGCTCTATTGAGCATATTTTAGCTCATATAGAGCTCAGTAAGCAATGAGAAAATCACGCGGCGAGTTGCGCAGTCGACCTGGACGGCAGTCGGTCGAAGGATCCGCGAACTGCGCGGTTTTGATACGACGCAAGCCGAATTCGCGCGTCGTATTGACGTTGCTCAGAGTTACCTGTCAGCGCTGGAACGCGGAGAAAAAGAACCAGGCGCAGGCGGTCCTTCTGGCAATCAGCCGGGAGTTTGGCAAGTCTGTAGATTGGTTGCTGACGGGAAAGACACATGTTGAGCCAAAGAAGCGGGTAGCCAAAGATCCGGCAGAACTTGGATAGGCTCGTCGCTTAGGCTCGGACAAGAGTCAGAACTAGAAACTCCGAAAGATAAACCCGAGGCACACACAACAAACACTGCGTCAATCGCATCGACCACGGGATTGTAGGCCGCCGCATGCCTATACACCAAAAAATGAACGTAAGTGCTTGAGGACAATGCCGATATGTTTCTTTCTGGGTCGTGCATTCGCGCTCAGCCCAGTACCTTTGCGTGTTTTCCTGCTTGGCTTTTCCGCGTCTTTTCGCATCCAACTATTTAAGACACACCGTCCGCGGTCGGGGTTCGGTAGAACTGGAAAGCAATGGCCCCGGCAGGGCCGACCTAGAGCTTTTTAGTTGTTCGCGGAGAACCTCTCCATGTCTTCGGAGAGCGTTCCCAGAGCTCCTCGGCAGAGCGTCTACGACATGTTCTGTTCCGATCGTCGTGTCGCTGTCGCCGCAGGAATGTCCGCGACAGGCACGCTAATGGCAGCCATGCATGAGGAACGGGTCTACGTCACAGAGCGGCAAAAACAGCAGCTCAAACGAACGACCGGCAGTCTACGTCAGTTGAATCGTATTGTTCTTCGCGAGTTACGGCGGATTGGGCGGCCGAATCAAACTACCAAGCGATACAGCGACGCGGGTGTCTTGCTCGAAACGGCTGCGTCACAGATATACTCGCTACTGCGATTTCGGGAGGAGATCCTAGCTTCTGCTCGAGACGAGTCTAGAGTCCTCTTCGTCACGATTAGTGTTGTTGGTCGAAGTCACAATGAGATCCCTGAAGACCTCGCGGTCGTTGCACGCGAGCAGGTTCCGCCAGTAGACCCCGCACATTACCTTGAACTGGAGACCTTGTGGGAATGTGTTTTTCGAATGGGCGAGCGAGTGTGCTCGCGGAGTATTCGATCGAAGAATTTCCCTGATGGCTTCGTTGTGGGACTGAGGCGGGTGACGGCGGTGCTTGTGAAACAGCAGCGGCATCTCCGGGAAACGGCCCCTACCCCCTCGGCGATAAGAACCGTAATTCGTGACTACACTGGCGTTAGTCAGAAACGAGCAAAGATCTCCAACCTAGAGGAACGCCGCGAGCAGCTCAGTCCGGTTGAGAGTCGCTCGACGCAGAATGAAATTTGAGGCAAAGATGAAGAATGATGAGCAAGGTCTCCAAGGCCAACAGCAGAAATCCCAGGCCGAACACTCGGCTATTTCGGAAGGACCAGAAGCAGCTAATCATGCGAGAGGGAAGACTGCCGCCTCGCCAAGGAAAGTCGCAGCGAACCGGCGCAATGCCTTGAAGTCCACCGGGCCAAGAACGCCAAGCGGGAAGAAACGAGTTTCGAGGAATGCCACGCGCCACGGCTTCTTTTCCAAATGGTTGCTGATTCAGGGGCGAGACGGAAATGAGAGTAAGCAGGAATACGATGACTTCTGTGCCGGTGTTCAGGAACACTATTCCCCGATCGGCTGGCTCGAGGAACTCTGGGCGGAAAAGATCGTAGTGTGGTCTTGGCGGCTTCGCCGCCTGATACGCTTTGAAAGCGGGCAGATTTCGCTCGCGCTTGCCAGGCACAGCTATGACCTTAGGCAATCAAGAGCCGACGAACTAGCAGAACCGGAATCTGCCCCATTGAGCGACCCGGACATTGACGCCATGACGGATCATCTCTTCCTGCCAGAGAAAGAGGAACTCGATAAGTTGTTGCGATATGAAGCCATGATCAATCGGCAACTCAACCATGCGATCGCCGAGTTAGAGAGGGTACAGGCCCGCAGGAAGGGGGAGGTGCCATCGCCGACATATAACGTTATTACGAAACAAAGCCAAAAAGGGTTTTGATTTCAGCAGCCAGGTCGACTGATCTGAATCGAACAAAGCCAAACGATGCACGCACCGGAACCACGCACCCCCAAAGCGCTGGCGCGTTCCCGGCGTTCGCGCTGGAAACATGGACTCTACTCGGCCGAGGCCCGAGAGGAGCAAAAGCGCATGCGTGAACTGCTGAACCAAAGCCGAGAGCTGTTGAAACAAATGCTAGGCGGCTGAACGACCGGCGTCACGGTGCAGGGGGTTCATCCGCGCAATACTTGTCCTCGGGCGTCAGTGGCCGGGTAATCGGCTGCGAAGCGCCTTGAAGTCGGCGACGCGGCTGGGAGTTTGGCAAGTCCGTAGATTGGTTGCTAACGGGAAAGACACATGTTGAGCCAAAGAAACGGGCAGCCAAAGATCCAGCAAACCTTGGATAGGAACTTGTCTTGTCTGAGTGCCGTGCACCGGGGCAGGGAAGGACCGGACTCAGCCACTTGAAATTCGTAACGGCATTTCAGGAACCGAAGGTGATGCGACGGTAGGTCGCCGCATCCGGGAGATGCCGCGGCTCTGATATGACGCAGGCGGAGTTCGCCGAACGCATTTGCATCAGCCAGAACTATCTCTCCACGATGGAACGCGGCCAATTGGGAATGACGCTCATCCGTTTCGATGCAGCCCCATCTCCGATTTATCGTTGAAGTGACACCCGATATGTAGCATCGCCCACCATTACGGGCGTAATGTTGCGCCACCGTGCGTGCGACGATACGCTGATTGTTGCCATTTCGGTGGTCGTGAGGAAGATCGGATTCATTTCGAAGTGTCAATCCGTGTCCACCCGGCGGACGACGGGTAGTGTTTTCCAGCAAGGGGAAGGTGGACGGTGAGTACGGGAACGAGTCCGACATTTTCGCCAGGAACTACGCCCAAGCGGAGGGTCCCTCGCTACACGCTAACCGTACCTTTGAATCTCACCGTATTGCGCTCAGGTATCCCTGACAGTATTCCCGGACGCACCCTCGAGATAGGTGAGGGCGGAATGGGAGTTGTCGTCGCGTCACACCTCCTCCTGGGCGAGTCCGTCCGCGTCGAGTTTCTTTTTCCGCACATGACCTCGCCAGTGCGGGCCACGGCGGTGGTGCGCTATCAGCGTGAACTGTGCTTTGGCCTCCAGTTTCTCCGTTTGCCCGTCGAACAGCAATCGATGATCCGTTACTGGACGCGATGCGAGGGTGAAATTTTGCTAGTAGCCCAAAAGCCCCACGCTGTACTGACGGGTGCTACTTTGGAAGAGCAGGCAGCCAAACCCACCCCGCTCCCGGACTTCGACAATTCTGAAAACTCAAAGCACAGGTTCAGGGTCCGGCGTGTCGTTGCGTTAGCCGTTCCCACAATCGTGATCGCGGCTATGCTGGGATGGTGGCGATGGCAGCAGGAATGGAAGGCGTTGGAGGCGCAGCCCCCAGGAACGGAAACTGTGGTGGCGAAGCCGAAGTTGGAGGTGCCAGCCGACGCAATGCGGCGGCGGATCAGACACGAGGTCTTGCCCGAGTATCCGGAGGATGCTCGACAGGCGGGAGTGCAAGGCACGGTGGTGCTCGATGCCGTTGTGACTGCGGAGGGCGCGGTGACACAAGTGAAGTTTGTCAGCGGGCCCGAGGCACTGTCGCTCGCAGCCATTGATGCAGTGCGGTGGTGGCGCTATGAGCCCTATTTTGTGAATGGTCAACCGGCGACAGTAGAGACCACCGTAGCTGTGGACTTCCGGTTGGCGAACTAGTGTCACGATCGTCCTCGTCGTTGTCTTCCTCTGGTGGACCAGGACGCCCACCGCGCGCGGCTGGTTTTTTCTTGCCGGTTGAGACGCTACGCTCTCGTCCGTCGGCCAGGACTGATCACCCCAGAAAGACGGTGGATGCTACCCCGGAGTTTGCTCAGAGTCTGAGATGCCACGTCGCTGAGAGATTTGCCCTTCTCCTCTACATCGCTGAAACCTGCACTCTGCATTTGTTCGACGGCAGCGGTGAATCGTCGGGAACTTACGCCGTCCATATCAAGGAAGCGGAATGCTTGGTAGTGGGCTACTTTCATTTCTATTTTGCGGAGGCGAGCCAGTTTGCCAGAAGCACCACAACTGCGCCGATCCCCACTCCAAGAATGAGCACTGCGGCAATGAGGAGGTAACGACGGTTGCGGCGACGGCGCTTTCGCCTCGTATAACGGAGGCTGCCTTGAGCAAAGTCAAAGGGTGCCCTTCGTTGTTCCTGGGTCGCTTGGTCACGCTGTTCTTTCCGCATTCCGCTCATTGAGACTCCAGAGGGCAACTGGGTCTGCTATTTGCGGCTGATGCGTGACCCCTGCTGCCGTTGCCGGACTTGGGCGAAGTGTGCGGTGAATCTTAATGAAATTGTACGCGAAATTGAGAACCGTTGCCGCCGCATGGTTCGGCAACTTGCGCGAGAACCCGTGCCGACTGTTCAACGCGACCGATGCTGCCCTTCGTGACAGCCAGCGCACAAGGTGATCAGGTTCGAGTCGTCATCGTCGCCCTGCTGGCTGCGGAGTTGCTTGTGGTGGACCTGCAGGTTTTATCTGGAGCCACAGACTTGGCATTGTCAGCCATCGCGACTCAGTACTTGTTTTCTGAGGTGTTCGTAGAGCTCGGGACCAAGCTGCAATCGCGGTCGCTTGGGTCGAATTCGCTTCACGATGCTTTCTCGGTCTCTTCAAGCAGAAAACTCTGCCGTTGTTCGCCAGGCAGAAATTTGAAGAACCGTGACATCGACTGTAGGAGCACGGTCGGGTAGGGTTTCTGCTTGTGCCAGCGATACTGCGCCCGATCCACCCGGACCAGGAAGATCCCGTCCGGAACCGAGTGAATGGCCGACACATCAGCCGGGCGGAGCGACTCGAAATAGCGCCTCATGCTGCACCCTCCTTGTTGAGGGGATAGCTGTTGAGCTGGCAGAGCAGGGCGTTACGGTCTTTCTCGGCCCAGTCGGCCAGGTGAGCGACGAAGGCTTCCACCTGTTCGCGGGTGGCTTCGCGGAGGGTTTTAGTGCCGCAGAAGTCAACCGCATAGGATTTGACGAGGTTGGCATCGAGCTGATGCTGCCGGATTAGCTGGCAGAGCCGGTCGCGGACCCTCGGGCCGCCGTAATTTCCGTTCTTTCCATTGACCGGCTGGGGCGGCAGCTTCTTCGACTCGGGGGAGGCTGGACGCCTGGAATCACTGCTCTTTGCTGGTCGTAAACTGTTCCGAAGAGTCTACCGGTCGCGTCCTGCGCCGGAGCGCGGGCTGGCGCGATCAGTGCGGTCAATAGAAGCGTGGCAACGGTCAACTTCATTCGGCCCTCCACATAAGAAAGGGTTGCCGACCATCTCTATTTCACTGGCCCTAAATAGTGGTCAAGCCAGTCAAGACTTTCCTTGATCATTTCATTCCGTGGAATGTCGTGGCCGGTTTCGTAGACCACACGTCGCTTGTTCTCTTTCGACGTTCCTAGCAGGCGAAACATCGGCTCCTGCGAGGACCCGGGCGGGAAGATGAAATCGAAACGGCCATTCAACATCAAAACAGGAGCCTTCACGCGCGGTGCGAAGTTGAGTTGATCCACTTCCGCAGTCGGGCGTTTTCGACGAAACAAAGGCACCATGTCCCTTTTTATCGGGATCTATCCTCCCCAATGGACAAGGAATGCCGTATGCACGGTGGGTGCCAGTACCGGACCGCGCACCGCCGAAGGGCTGGCGCGGTCGCGGCGGGCGCGCTGGAAACATGGACTTTACTCCGCCGAGGCGTTGGCGGAGCAAAAGCGGGTGCGTGAGCTGCTGACCCAAAGTCGGGAGCTCTTGAAACAGTTGCAAGCCGGCTGAACCGACGGCTGTACGGTGGCCCTCGCCTCACTTGGCCTTCCGTTGCCCGCCGCTCGCAGCTTCCTGCAGGAGCTCGACCATCGCGGCGGGGGTAATAATCCGGGTGGATTGGTGCTGTTTCAGGGAGAGAAGTTGCTTGTCGCCGGTTACCAGGAACTCGGCCTGGCTGGCTTCAGCCAGCGCGAGCAGATAGCTGTCCTTGGGGTCGGGAGCGATCGGGCCGGAAGGCAAATTCTGGCAAAAAAACGAAAAGTCACGAAGGCCAGCGGCCAGCAGCTCCGCTGCACTGGCGCGAAGCCTAGCCCGGAAGAACGGCCGGCCGGCGACGTCGCTGAGTTCCGCAATGAGCGCGTCACAGGCGACGAGCGTGAACGTCTTGCGCTCCCAGGCGTCGAGCAACTTGGCCGGCGCGCCCAGGGGCGAGAGAAAAGCGGAGAGCAGGATGTTGGTGTCGAGGATAAGGCGCATTAGGACCGTTTGGCGCGTTCCCGGTAGTGTTTCGCGCGGACGTCTTCGACAACCTCATCGATCATCTTCTGGAGCTTGTCCGGGGAAACGTCGGCGAAAGCTTCGCGGGCATCGCGGACGGTCTGGTGGAAGATGCGCCAGCGGACGGCTTCTTCGATGAATTTCGAGAGGTCGCCCTTTTTCATGCCCTGCGCGCCCAGGAAGGAACGTAGGGCATGATCGGCCTCTTTCGACCAAGTAATGGTCAGACGGGTGGTTTCTGGCTCGGACATGGCGTTCTTAGTCATATAAGCATATATCAGCTTGCAAGCATAGATGATTATGAGACTTCTGTCAAACTGCCGATAAGCGCCGATAGGCGCGCCGGAGCTGCCAACCACTAGTTCATGGTTTTCAAACAGATGAGTTTGGGGCGCTGATGAACGAGAGTTCGAAGCGCCTACATGCGCATTCCCAATAACGATGCCGTATGCACGGCGGTGCCAGTACTGGACCACACACCGCCGAAGGGCTGGCGCGGTCGCGGCGGGTACGCTGGCAACATGGACTTTACTCCGCCGAGGCCCTAGCAGAGCAAAAACGGGTGCGCGATCCGCTGGCCCAAAGTCGGGGGGCTCTTGACCCGGACCAGGAAGATTCCGTCCGGAACCGAGTGAATGGCCGACATCTCGATCATATCCGAGGTTTCGAGGCTATAATTCCGCCGAGTTCGCTGTGCTGATTGCGGGAACTAAACTTGGTCCGTATGAAATCGTCGCTCCCCTGGGTTCGGGCGGCATGGGTGAGGTATATCGTGCCCGCGATCCTCGTCTCGGGCGTGACGTCGCCATAAAAGTTGTCCCCGAATCGTTCGCCAGCGACGCAAACCGTCTTCGAAGGTTTGAACAGGAGGCGCGCGCCGTTGGCGCCCTCAACCATCCCAACATCCTTTCTGTGCACGACACCGGGGTTCAGAACGGGACCCACTACATCGTCACGGAACTTCTGGACGGCGCGACGCTGCGTGAAAAGCTGAGCGCAGGCCCTTTGCCGCCGCGACGAGCGACCGAGTACGCGATGCAAATCGCGCAAGGTCTCGCCGCGGCTCACGAGACAGGTTTTGTCCACCGTGACCTCAAGCCGGAGAACCTGTTCATCACTAAGGCCGGGCGCGTCAAGATCCTCGACTTCGGGTTAGCTAAGCAGAGCGTGACGGCATCGCGGGGAGGCGCCGACGACATCACGCTCCCGACAGCCCAAACCTCCGCCGGCGTCGTCTTAGGGACAGTCGCCTACATGTCACCCGAGCAGGTCCGCGGCGAGACCATCGATCATCGCACCGACATTTTTGCCTTCGGTGTGGTGCTCTACGAGATGCTGACTGGGCAGCGTGCCTTCCACCGGAACTCCTCCGCCGAAACGATGGCCGCAATTCTGAAGGAGGACCCGCCGGAAATTGCGAGTACCGGGGAGCGGCAAATCTCGCCGACCCTGCAGCGCATTGTGCATCGCTGCCTCGAAAAAGACGCGGGGCAACGGTTCCAGTCCACCAAGGACCTGAACTTCGCGCTTGAAAACGCCACGACCAGCACCGGTGCTGCACAGGTACCGGCGGCTGGCCACGCGAAGCCTTCGAACGGCTGGCGAACCGCCAGTCTGACGCTCGGGGTCCTCCTTCTTGGTGCTGTGGCTCTCGTGGTGCTTGGTTTCCTGTCGAGAGTCCCGCAGCCCGAGTACAAGCAAATTACCTTTCGGAGGGGCCCTATCGACGCCGCACGTTTCGCACGCGAAGGCCAGGCTGTCGTCTACAGTGCCGCCTGGGATCATCCTCCGGCGAAGCTATACACTTCGCGCGCCGACGGGACGGAAGTGCGGGGCTTGGAGCTGGCTGGCGACGTAGCGGCCGTTTCGCGTTTGGGAGAACTCGCAATTGTATCGGACAAGGGAACTCTGGAACGTGTCCCTCTTGTCGGCGGAGCGCCACGCGAGGTCCTCGACAATGTCATTGAGTGCTGACTGGTCTCCGGACGGCAATCGACTCGCAGTGGCCAGGGTCGAAAATGGCAAGTGTCGGTTGGAATATCCAATTGGCAAGCCGCTCTACGAGACTATCGGCTTCATCACTCATCTGCGCATTTCACCGCAGGGCGATGCGATCGCCTTCATGGATCACCCGCTCGAAGGAGATGACCGAGGTAGCGTCATGCTCTTGGATCTGATGGGAAACACAAGACGAAAGCTGACCCAAGAATGGAGCGGAGAACAGGGGCTCGCCTGGTCTCCAGACGGCAAGGAGATCTGGTTTACCGCGACAAGCACTCTGGAGAGTGAGCGGAACTTGTATGCAGTGAGTCGATCAGGCAAGCAGCGCCTTGTTTTGCGGTCTCCTGGTGGAGTGTGGTTGGAAGATATCGCCCCGGATGGCCGCGTGCTGCTGACCCATCAAGATAGGCGTTATGAAGTCAGCGTCACTAAGATTGGCGGCGAGACGCGCCAATTGAGCTGGCTCGAGATCATGTTGGGGCTTGGGGTCTCGCGCGACAGCAAATTCGCAGTGATCGGTGACTGGGGCGGGAGTGGCGGGCCGGACTATCGAATTTATCTCGCGAAGCTTGATGGCTCGCCCGCGGTTCTCCTCGGCAATGGCGTGGCGGGCAGTATATCCCCCGATAACAAGTGGGTCACGTCGATCCTGCCCAGCGATACCACCAAAGTGCTGCTGCTTCCCACCGGAATCGGTGAGACCAAGACCGTTGCGGCGCCCAATTTCCGCTATCGCAGCGCGGACTGGGCGAGCGATGGGCACACGCTAGTGATGCGTGCCAGCGAATCAGGCAAGCCGCTCAGATTCTGGGCGCAAAACATTGACGGCAGCGCGCCGCGGGCAGTTACGCCGGAAGGCACAGATGACGGCCTGTTCCTCACCATTCGCCACACCGACTATGTTTGCGCTCGCGATCCAGCTGGCATCGTTCGACTTTATCCCATTGATGGCAGGGAGCCCAAAGCAGTAGCCGGAGTCAACAAGGCGGAACAGGTGGTCGGTGCTTCGCCAGACTCGGATATTATCTATGTATCTACAGACAGTTCAGCCGTCGCGCGGAAGATTGTAAAAGTAAATGTTACAACCGGACGGCGGCAACCGTTTGTCACTATTTCGCCGAACGACCCCGCCGGTGTATTGGGCCTGTTCCAGCCCATCTTCACCCCCGACGAGAAACAGTACGTGGAAACTCAGGTCCGCGAATTCTCCGTTCTATTCGTTGCCACCGGCCTGAAATAACGGGTGCGAATGTGCGGTTGGAGTTGTGTCGATTGGCGATTTGGTAAAGTGGATCATCTCAGGTCAGGCACAGACGATTCAGGAACTGGAACGCTGTATTACCGGAACATATCCTGGCTGAAAGTGGACTATCCGCAATTCGCCGCACCTTTGTACCGAACTGCCCACCCGTCGTTTGGCGGAGGCAGAATCGCGGCCTGCAACGGGAGCCCATACCGGCGAAAAACGGCACCGCATGCATGGCGGCGCCAGCACTGGATCGCGCACCGCCGAAGGGCTGGCGCGGGCGCGGCGGGCGCGCTGGAAACATGGACTTTACTCCGCCGAGGCCCTAGCGGAGCAAAAGCGGGTGCGTGAGCTGCTGACCCAAAGCCGAGAGCTCTTGAAACAGATGCAAGCCAGCTGAACCCTTGGCTTCACGATGCTAGGGGTTCAGCCCGCAGTCTTGGGCATTTTAGAGCGGCCCGGTGGCGGGAAAGTGCGATCGAGCGGCGCCGCCGCCCACAAACGAAAACGCCCCAGACTTGGTTAAGTCGTGGGACGTTCGTTGAACAGCCCTCCCCCGAAGCCTGCTCACACCTAGCCTAGCGGGGGGGCGAGGGTCTGTATATGGCTCGGATGGGCTACTGTGGAAATCCGGCGAACAAGCCTTGAGAGGTTGGCTGGGGTTCGGGGCACCGCTTTTCCCTACAGTTCCGCTTAGTATGTTCTAGTTGGTTCCTGGGCGGTATTGCGGTGAGCCGATACTGGGCCGACTTTGGTTCTAGCCTGTTGAACTTTGAGTTGTTTCCCTGTACAACCAGCGTCATCCCAACTCACCAGCAGCGACTCTTCTCAGCCGAAATTCACAATAGAAAATAGGAATATCAATGGAACAAGGAACAGTAAAGTGGTTTAACGACGCCAAAGGCTACGGCTTCATCAGTCGCCAAACTGGAGAGGATGTCTTCGTGCATTTCTCCGCAATTCAGGCAGGAGGCTTCCGCAGCCTGCAAGAAGGGCAGGCGGTGCAGTTCGACGCGACCAAGGGACCAAAGGGCTGGCAGGCTGAGAACGTTCAGGCAGTCTAAGTGACAACCGAGCGTGCCCGTTATCCGAAGGGATTTCGGGCATCTCTGTTTATCTTGGTGCTGCCACTTCCCGACTAAGCACCCGTACGGAAATCAGCTCCGGACTACACCGGGAGTTTCGGAGCGATTTGACAGCGTCTTCGGCTGTGAATCTCCCCATAACCAGGGCCAGCTTACGATTGGGTGTCATTTGAATGGGTGTCGGATCAATCCGCTGCACGTATTCAGTGGCGCGAGTACTACCGCGATTTACTTTCACAACAAATTTTGTGTTCATGGTTTTTCAACCTGGGGTTCTATTTCTCGATAATCTCGGTCACACTCACCGCCATTAAGGACTGACCACACTCCAAGAATATGCCTTTAATCGGGATGTGATTAACCCACAGAAAGGGCACATCCTCTGGGACTCGTACGCGGCGAGTCGGGGTTTCGGTTTGCGGATCTTGTGAAGGAACGGGATTGCCAATAGCGAAACAAGCAGACCGAAAGAAATACTAGTTGAGTTCATAGTGCTCCTTCCAATCTGGGGGGAAGCGATGTGAGCTGCCCCCCATTCTTTCCCCTAAAGCCAAATTATGCGGCCTTGCCGGGACCCTTGGCTTCAAGAGTCTTTTCGCTGCCTACATTGACTTTGATCTGCTTGGGCTTGGCTTCGGCCTTCTTGGCCAGTTTGATGTTCAGCACACCCTTGGCGTAGTCGGCTCTCACTTGGCCCGCATCCACAGAACTGGGGAGTGTGAACGAGCGGGTAAAGCTTCCGTATTGCCGCTCAACGCGACGGAAGTTCTCTTCTTTTTCTTCCTTCTCCATCTTGCGCTCGCCATGGACGGTGAGGGTGTTGTTGTCGATGCGAACATCGATGTCCTTCTCGTCGATGCCTGGGACTTCAAGCTTTAGAGTGATGTTGTGTTCGTCTTCGTAGATGTCCACCGGCGGTGCGAAGCTCGTGGTTGTCAACGCCTCGTCCGGCCCTTCGGGGCTATACGCCTCCCGGAAAAAGACGGTTCAAACGGTTCATCCTGTCTTGCATGGTGGAAGACTCACGGAATGGTTCCCAACGGCTCAATAGTGTCATAAACGCAGTTCCTCCTTGGAGAGATCTAAGAGGAAAAACTTCAGATGGGCTGACTTAGTTCAGGGAATCTGAACGAGTAAGAAGAGGTAGCTTGCTCAATATCAATGCTAGGCTTGTGCGCCACCGATGTCAAACGACCCTCCAAATGCAATCAGATGGGCCAGTTCATTGCCGCAATTTCGGTCAATCGGAGCGCCTTACGCGTTCGCTTCACCGCGCTGGCGGAGTTTCCACATACCTGAATTTCTCCCGGGCAGCAGCATAGCCGTGGTGGTTGAAAGAAGCCTGCCGGAGAGACAACGTGCCGAATAACCGATCGAACAGAAAAAACCGATGCCGAAATTCTTGTCCATCAATCCTCCGTCATTCATCATTCTGTGATGGATGTCGTGAAGCTGGCGACTGCGCCGAAACCAGGCTCTGAGAATCAGATTGCGCTCCATCCAGAAATTCTTGACGTGCATCCGATCATGGAGATAGCTAAACATGACGACACTCCAACCGATGATGGTCGCAAAGAAGATCGCCTGGTGAAGGAACGTAACTTTGAAGGCCCAGAGAATGGCGCCGGCTATGGTCAGCAAAGCAGCAGTTGGGGCCAGCCACTCGACCCCGATATTTCCGATCGCGAGCTGGCCTGTGGTCGCATCCATGTAGTGCTCGCTGGGCCGCTGCCTTTGTAGCGGTCCCATCATGGCTACGAATGACACCAAAGGCTGGAGCGAACTCTTGGATGTGCTTTGTTTGAGGCGGACAGAGTGAACCTGGGACAGCGCATGGAGCACGCGGCGGATGCGATCCACAGGAGAATGGAAGAATTGCTCAAAGACGAAAATGCGGGCAGCATCTCGGAACGCGTTGCACTCCGCAACGCGTTAACAACCCTGGCTGATTTTCAGAAGATCGCCGTTGCCCGGAAGCCGAGCGGGAGTGTTAATCGCGAACGTGGTCAAGTTATAAGCGGCTAGGTGGAATATTGTAAGACTATATCGCCATGCGATGTCCCGCACTGCGATTTCATTGCTCGCCGCGTCTGTTTTTCGCAAGAGCCGGTTCGCGTCAAGGTCAATCTTGTCAGTGTGTCCCGTTTATCTCCGCCGCGAACTCTGCATCTCGGCTCTACTTTGCTGTTTCGTTTGAATTGTCTTCTGCGTGGCGGGCTGGGCTTTCATCTGGCGTTCTCCCTCGAACCAGAGTCCACACGCCGTTCTCGGACTTCGTCACGCGTCCTTCCTCTTTGTACAGTTCGAGAACGATCAGGATCTTGGCCTGCGCAGTCTTAAGGGTGTTTTCCAATTGTTCAGTGGTCTGACCGCTCTTTTTCCATTTTTGCAGTTGGTTGATAACACGGGCTTCGACCATCGGATCACATCTTTTCACTGATTCACCGCCGCCTACGAATTCGCAGAGTCTTCCTCCTGTCATTGTCCCCCTTCAGTTGCACATCGCAAAGATTACGTTGGTTTTCTGAGCAGCCTTACGAATCCTCCCAGTGTGTATTGTCATTTATCCGTACCACGGGTGTTACCAGAAGACTGGCCGCGATGCAGCGGCTGGATGTTGGTCTTCCAACGCCGCGAAACTGAAGACGTCCCAGCCATCGGCGATGGTAGCGAAGCCGTCCGGGCTTTGTTCCGCCGAGGCGCGAGCGAGCGAGAGCTTCTAAAGCAGAGTCGAGCTGTTGAGCCGCATGCCAGCCGGCTGAACGGCATTCCGCTTTACGCTAATAGCCTCTTCTGGACGTCCGTTCGGGCTGTAGGCGTGCAGTAATCTGCACTCAAGTTGCAGGATCTTACACGATTATTTGGCGGCCGCGCTGCAATTCTCAATATTACCGCGTGTTTCAGCGATCCCAGTTGGTATCAAAACTGCGGTAGGCCTACCGGCTACGAAAGCGTGGTGACTCGTGCCTACCTCCCCCGCCAAACCGATTCCGCCATCGAATTTGAAGAAACCACATCTTCCTCGCGCTCAACGCCTGAGTCTGCAGACTCCGGTTCGCTATCGCGCAAAGGGCTTGGGAATTTGGCGTGAGGGCATCGTGGAAAACCTCAGCCAGTCGGGCGTTTTTTTTCACGGGCCGATGCACTTACCGGAGTACGCGCTGGTTGAGATGGTCTTTGAGATGCCGCAGGAGGTTTCCGGCCAGAAGGATCGCACGGTCCTTTGCCAGGGCCGGGTTCTCCGACGCGACGAAGCGCGCAGCTGCGAAGCCGTCGGCATGGCTGCATCTATCCTCGATTACACATTTCTCCGTCAAAACTGACCGAAGGTCGATATCCGGGAAGCAGGTCCCTCCTTACCGAAGATGCGACAGCGTCATCCTTTTTGCGACGACGACTAGGCGCGCTAGTGCTGAGAACAACAGTTTGAGCCACCGCGCGTTCAAGCGCAATCGGCAACGATTGTCGGAATGCTGAGTATGTGGCAAAAGTTGCCTTCATCTCGCGCCCCGTGCGGGCGCAGCACAAATTTCGGTGAAGGAGGTGATTCATGACTATGAAGAACGTTCCACTGGCATGCTGGCCACTCAACGCAAAAGACGGAACTACGGTCACTTCGGGCCGACTTTGCGCGCACATTAATTAATTTCAAAGCGCCTGCCTTTGGGGCTTGCGTTGGCGTCCGGCCCGTAATTTGACCATCCGCTTGAAATTATTCAGCGAAAAGGGCATACTCAACTTCTGGCCAAGAGTTAGTTCGTGTAGTCCCGCCGCTTCTTCTGCTAGCGCACATACCTCATTTGCGCGCCTAACCTCGTCTGTTCGTTGCTCTTTTTCTGATTCTGCCTCGTTGCGGCGGCGCAAGCCAAGCTCCTCGCCGTTCGACCGGCAGCCATCGTCGGCCCACCGAATCGGTGCAACCTGCAAGCCAAGAGAAACGCTAAAGGACGAGTTGCTTAATGATGGTTAAAAACTTCGCCATAGTCAGTTTGTCAGTTGGACTTTTCGCGGTCCCTCAGGTTTCCGCTGGAGTCAACTTCGTGCAAATGAACTACCAGACCACGACATCAGCCTCGTCGCTGGCGACGGCCTATCTGTCGGCGCAAACGGCGGGAAACTTGAATATCGTGGCAGTCGGATGGAACGACACCACCTCGGCAGTGACTTCCGTCAAAGACAGCAAAGGAAACGCTTATGCGCGAGCCATCGGTCCGACGGCCGGCACGGCGCTGACCCAATCAATCTATTACGCCAAGAACATTGTGGGTGGGAGTAACACGGTGACCGTGACGTTCAGCAAAGCGGCGGCGTATCCAGACGTGCGGGTGCTGGAGTACAGCGGGGTGGACTCGGCGAATCCGCTGGATGTGACAGCCGCCGCGGTCGGCAATAGCCTGACCGCGACCAGCGGATCGGCGTCGACGACTTCACTCAACGAACTGATTTTTGGCGCCGGAATGACGTTTGACGTTTATAACGCGGCGGGGAGTGGGTTTACGAAGCGAACGATCACTAACTATGGGGACATTGTGGAAGACGCGACAGTTGTCAGCATGGGCAGTTATGGCACCACAGCACCTCTGCGCGCATCCGCTCCCTGGGTGATGCAGATGGCCGCGTTCCGCGGTCAAAGTTCCTCTGCTCCTGCATTTACCATCAGCGGCATTTCCCCCAGTTCGGGAACTTCCAGTGGCGGAACGTTGGTAAGGATTACGGGTACGGGCTTCCTCTCTGGGTCTACGGTGGCATTTGGTGGGATCGCGGGAACCAACGTGACAGTGCCGAACAGCAGCACGATCACCGCCACGACGCCGTCGCACGCACCTGGAGCGGTGAATGTTGTCGTAACCAACGGCGCGGGTCAAACCGAAACGCTTACCAACGGATACACGTACACAGGATCGGCCAGCGGAGCGGTGAAGTTTGTACAGGTGAACTACAAGACTTCGACGGCGGCGTCATCTCTGGCGGTGGCGTATTCATCAGCGCAGACGGCGGGGAACTTGAACGTAGTGGCGGTGATGTGGGGCGATACGACGAAGGCCGTGAGCTCGGTTACTGACAGCAACGGGAACAACTATGCCTTGGCCTTGGGTCCGACCAAAGCCACCGCGCTGACTTCCGCGATTTACTATGCCAAGAACATTGCTGGCGGCAGCAATACAATCACCGTCGCATTCAATGGAACCGCTGCTTATCCCAACGTGAATGTGCTGGAGTACAGCGGTTTGGACACGGCGAATCCGTTGGATGTCAGCGCAGCCTCCATCGGAACTGGGACGACCGCGAACAGCGGATCGGCGACGACGACATCGGCCAACGAGTTGATTGTGGGCGCGGGTAATCCGAGTAGCGTATTCACCTCGCCGGGAAGCGGGTTCAGCACCCGGGTCATCAACCAATTTGGTGGCATATCGGAGGACAAAATCGTCACGAGCGCAGGAAGTTACAGCGCAACGGCGACGCTGACCTCCGGCACCTGGGTGATGCAGATGGCCGCCTTTCGCGCGGGTGCGCAGGTTTCACCTAAACACTCGGTTTCAATTATCTGGGATGCGTCTCCATCCACCAACGCAGCGTATTACAAAGTTTACCGCAGTACCGCGAGCGGGGGACCGTACACCCAGGTTGGCACCAACCTCGTGGCCACCACTTATACAGATTCAACAGTTCAGGCGGGCGTCACTTACTACTATGTGACGACGGCAGTTTCTACTGCGGGATTGGAGAGTATTTTCTCCAATCAGTTTAAGTGTGTGATCCCTACGCCTTAATGCTTGGGGGGCTCTCGCCCCACCATATTCGAGATAGACGTACTCGTTCCTGGGGGTACACCCGGTGAAGTACAGCGCCGCCCTACAGATGTACCCAAAGCAGGCCCGATGTGCTCGGGTAAGGGTGCGGAGCAGAGTGTGGGAGGGCTACGGTAGAACCTTGAAGAGCGCGTACATCCCTCCCATCAGGTGGTCGTTTACGTGACAGTGGTAGAGCCACGTTCCCTCCTTGTCGGGCACCATGTCGGCAATCGCCATACCCATAGGCCCCAGCGGAACTGTGTCGGTCCGCATATGATTGAAGATGACGGTTTGCCCGTGCCAATGAACGGTGTGCACATCGTCTTCGTTGCTGTTGGACAATAAATACCAACGAACCCGCTCCCCTCGTCTCATCGTGAGCAATGGCAAATTGCCCTCGATCAAACCGTTAATCGAGTACAGCACGTTCTGCTCCCGGAAAACCCGATCGGTGATCCTCATGGGCAAAGAAGTACCCATTTTTCTGGGATCAGAGAAGTACCAGCTGTCGGTCTCGTCAAACAGGGCAAAGGCTGTTACAAACTCTCGATCAACATCTTTGGGTGATCCGTCCGCCCGGCTGGCCCCACGGGCCGTAATAATAATTGGGCCGAAGAGCCCGGTATTCATGTCCTTCGGTTCGACGAAATGACTGTGATACATCCACAATACCGAGCTGCCATCCCCAGGCGCCGGGCCCGCCCGTTCAGGGACAGCCCAGTGGTAGGTATAACTGCCGCCTGGTGGAACCATGTCATCTTTCTTGGCTGCGCCCTGGGTCCCGTCGTTGTACATCGCCCCTTCAGAATCCTTCGCGTAGCTCAAACCATGGGGATGCATGCTGCACGTGAGCTTGGTGTTGTTCCTGAAAAAGACCTCGATGGTATCACCCACCTCTGCGCGAATCAGGGGTCCCAGGATTCCCAAGTGCTCCCATTCCGGCGGACGCGGCTTCAGGGTTCGAAAGCTGCCGTCGGTGTACTCGCGGAATACAGCCTTCAGGTAGGACCGGTGACCGCGGCTGGCCGAGGCGGCACCTTCCTCGTCCGAACCCTCCAGGTGCGGCATGCCAGTGAGGTTTCGGCCCCTGGGTGTGTAATCCCAGGTGACTTCGTCGGCTGCGATGAAGTAGGTATGAAGTCGCGGTATGGGCGGCCCCGATTTTTGCCCCAACAAATCCCCGGTCGCAACCAGAAGGAGCACCCATCCCAGAAAAAGCCCTCGGGTGAAGACCCTCCGCATGGCGCTGAAACAGCCAGGAGGATATTTAAATTGTTTTCCACAGCCTCGGTGCAAATTTCCTGGTAACCTTACTCGCTGCCCTTTTAAGCATGTCATCAGTACTCCGTGCGGGTGTTTTAATTGCGGAGCAACTTGCCTTCCGTATTGCACCGATGGGCCGAGTGGCCACGCGCATCCTGACCGAATTCTTCTGAGCAGTGGCCTCTGGTCCACTTGCTCGAGGCCCCGAACAGTGGCAGCGTGAAGGCGGCCCCCGAATCAAACAACATTCTATGCCCCAAAAGCGGCAGTATCGTCGATTTAGCCTACGTTATCCAGTCAACGTGAAGTTCGACCTCGGAGACTCCGTTTCCGAGCTCCGTCGCCGTCAGCAACAACGTGAGTCTCGGCGGCGTCCTTCTCGAGGCCGATTCGGCAATTCCTCAACATTGGGGTGTGAGTTTCATCGTGACCATACAGGAACACCATATTATTGGTCCCACTCAAATTATGGGTGAACGCAAGGTTGTGCGGGTCGAACCTCGCAGCTCGGGGACAGGCTTTGCCATTGCCGTGAGCTGCGAACGTGCCCTTTCGAAGCGGGAGAGGGTTTTCCGCCGTCCGTGAGCTTCGATTGAGCGGCCAGGACGTAGTGCGGTGGCGCGGCAGGATGAACGTACAGCTGCCACCCTGACGCACACGCCGGGCGTTACCGTATACACATCATCTTACGTCAACTGGCCGAGGCTGGCCGGTAACCCTGCAACTCCGCGATCGGGTGCTTGCATTCTACCGCAACTGCGTACCCGGCTCCGGACGAGTGTGGCTCAACCCTTACGACCTCGCCCTCGCCCACGATTTGAGTTGAACCAATGATGTCGTGTCCGCGCACCAGCACCGTGAAACTCACACCACAATGGACGGGAATTGCCGAGTCCATCTCGAGTAGTACGCCGCCGAGGCTTATGTTATTGCTGATGGCTCGAAGCTCAGAAACCGTTTTTCCAAGGCCAAACTTTACGTTGACTGGATAGCGCAGGCTGAATCGACGATACCGGCGCTTTTGAGCCATAGAATGTTCTCGAGGGGCTTTCCAATACTGTCACTGTTCGTTACGTCCAGCAAGTACACGAGAGGTCACCGTTAAGAGGAATCCGGCCGGAATGGGTGTGGCCTCTTGGCCCGACGGAAATCAAGTCCCGAAGCAGTTACTTACCAGCACCAAATCTACAATATAAATTGGTGATTTGGAGGTTCCGGTTGCGGTCAATGGGAAGAGTGTCTAGCTCCTTGGGCGGTTTTTACCGATTGGGCGCGAAACGAAATCAATTCCGTCATCTGGATTGCCTGAACGCTGCCTCGAGGATTTCTTCCCAAGGGCTCGTTCTAACCGCTTTTCTCGTTCTGGTTGCAGCCACGGCCTCGCTTGGGCAAAATAAGAGTACGCCGACTCCGCGACTGCATACGTACTACATCGCAGGGGACGAAGTGACCTGGGACTACACACCCCGGGGCCGTAACCTTACCGGCATGCCTCGCGTGCAGGTCGCGGGCTTCTACATCGTTGAGCGAAGGGCAAGGGACTCAGACGCCGTCCCTTGCCCCTCGCGCTCCCCCATCCCGGCTCAAACCCGAGAGGGAGCAGTTTGAGCGGCTCCCCAATTTCTGACACACAATGGGGGTTAGTTTCCGGCAAAATCTATAACACAAGGAAGGGGGATTTGCCGTGAAGAGGAAACGGTACAAGGGACTGGAGACGGATCAGGTGCGGCAGTTCAAGCAGCTCCAGGATGAGAACGCACGGCTGAAGCGGCTGGTGGCGGAGCTGCGTGAGCACTCGAACATTGTGAGTTGCAATCCTTGTGGGGCAAATCCGGATCTTTAGGTAGAAAACGGCTGCACTCGGCTCGTCGTGCCATCAGGCGGTCCGTCGGAGGAAGCAGCGTGATGAAAAACATGCGTGGCATTGGAATTCTTTTGCTGGCATTGGCGTTACTGGCCGTCGTCCTTTCGATCCGCCATATCCATCCTCGAACTCAAGCCGGTCGAGAGAGTTCTAGCTCCGGTTTCCACCCGCAGGGCGCATCTAAACATTCGGTTTCAATTAGCTGGGATGCCTCTCCGTCCCCCGACGTGGCCTATTATAAAGTTTACCGTGCGACCGTGAACAGGGGACCGTACGACCTGGTTGGAACCAACATCACCTCAACCGCCTACGTCGATTCGACGGTTCAGCCGGGCGTCACGTACTACTACGTGACGACGACAGTTTCTACGGTGGGGTTAGAGAGTGCCTTCTCAAACGAGTTTAAATGCGTGATCCCCACGCCTTAATGTGACCTGCCCCCAATTTCCGTTCACGTAAGAATACGACAACTTGAGCGTTGTGCCGCTCAGTCTCTCCTGTTTTTGATCGCAGCCCTACCTTCTCATTCAAAAGTGCTAGCTTTCGAGATTCCGTGGGCTACGTCACCCTCACAAACAAGGAATTGAGGATTAAGGAACAGTGGCGGTTAATTGGTTGGAGTAAACGCTCTCCACGGAGTTCTGATCTACGGAGGTTGCGACGTAGTAGTACGTCGTCCCGGCTATAACCGTGTTATCAACCAGGCTGGTCGCAGATTGTGGAGATGAGGTCAGCTTTGAGGGGTAGGGTCCACCAGACGTAGTTCCACGGTAGACGTTATAACCGATCACGTTGGAGGGACTTGGCCCCCACGTCAGGGAAACGCTATGCGTCGGCGTGCCCGAGGGCTGACTTCCGGTGCCGGTAAAAGTCTCCGTGGTGGGAGAATTTGCCGCGTTGCTGACAAATGAGATGCTGCCAGAGACGGATCCTGAAGCTTGCGGTGCGAAGGTGACCGTAAAGGAAGTGCTCTGTCCCGGCTTCAGGGTAACTGGGAAAGTGACTCCGCTCACCGAAAAGCCATTCCCATTCCAACTTGCGGACGAGACTGTCACGGCGGAAGTGGCAGCGGTAAGCTTTCCGGTCTGGGCCGTGCTACTGCCCAACGCTACATTGCCGAAGGCCATCGTCCAATTAGAAACTACGAGCGTGCCAGGAACGTTGGTGCCATTGCCGCCAGGATTGCTGTTATTCGGCGAGGTCGTGCCTCCTCCGCAGCCCATCATTACGGCAACCGCAACCATGACCAATGCTTGGCAGTATCGAGACATAAACTCGCGCCGTCCAGATTGCATTGTCCCCGGAGGGGAGAAATCTGTCTAGACATCACAGATACATGGTCCGATTGATGACGAGTCCAAATCCTTTAGTAACCGGTAGTTCCGGAGTTGCGAATCCTTTCGTGCTGAAGTGCCCGGTGTTAAGGTTGCCTAGCCAGGATGTGAGAAACGCTATCGCTGCTCCAACAGCAATTCCACACAGAATCACAATGAGCGACAGGCGCTCTCGATGGCTCATGGGAGTTAGCCGATCTGGGTCGAGGCCGTCCGCGGCTTCAGAAATCGCGGGCAGGCTCAGTGCGTTAGGGCCCAAGCAGTGTCTCGGCCCTTAGCTTCCAGCTCCACCACTCAACACGCATCGAATTTTTCAGCTTCTCCAAAGGGTCTCCCAAGAGCGTCTTTTTGAGAAACCACTGGGGGATTCTCAAGGCCCCAGTCGATGTCTAAATCTGGATCATTCCAGAGGATGGTCCGCTCACATTCGGGGTTATAGAAGTCAGTCGCTTTGTAGAGCACGTGAGCGCCCTCGGAGAGCACCCGGAATCCATGCGCGAACCCCGGAGGCACCCAGAGAATCCGCTTGTTTTGACCCGACAACCTGACCGCATGCCATTTGCTAAACGTGGCTGAGCTGAATCTCAAGTCCACGGCGACGTCCAGTATCTCGCCCTCCACAACTCGCACTAGCTTACCCTGAGGGAAACGTACCTGATAGTGCAACCCGCGGACTACGTTTCGTATAGAGTAAGAATGATTGTCCTGGACGAAGCGTTGCAGGATGCCAACTTCCGCCATGTCTCTTTCATTGTAGCCTTCCAGGAAGTAGCCTCGCGCATCTTCAAAGAGCCTAGGCTCAATGATGACCATGCCCGAGAGCGGAGTTCCCTGAACGTTCACACTAGCGACCATCTGGCCGGATGGCATCAGAACACCCTCTCGTGGAGCAGTTGGAGCAGATAAGCACCGTACCGGTTCTTGATCACTCGAGCCTCCGCTTCCAATTGCGTTGCGGTAATGTAGCCGTAACGATATGCGATCTCCTCCGGGCACGCGACCATCAGGCCCTGACGGGACTCAATGGTCTGGATGAAAAGCGAGGCCTCGAGCATTGATTCATGAGTTCCAGTGTCAAGCCAGGCCATGCCTCGCCCCATCACAACTACGTCCAATTGCCGACGCTCCAGGTAAGCCTTGTTCACATCCGTAATCTCCAGTTCACCTCGTGCCGAAGGTCTCAGAGACTTTGCGATTTCAACGATTTTGTTATCATAGAAGTAGAGACCTGTGACCGCATAACGTGATTTCGGAATTCTAGGTTTCTCCTCCAAACTCAGAGCCGCGCCGGCAGAATCGAATTCAACCACTCCGTAGCGCTCCGGATCCTGAACCGGATAGGCAAAGACCCTCGCTCCTGTCGTCGACTCGCAGGCCTGCAGGAGAGTTTTTGCAAAATCGTGCCCATAAAAAATGTTGTCGCCCAAGACCAGCGCACAACAGGAAGAACCGATAAAGTCGCTGGCGACCAGAAAAGCTTGGGCAATTCCCTCTGGCCGGGCTTGAACGGCATACCGGAGCGTCAAGCCGAACCGTCCACCGTCACCCAGGAGTTGCTCGAATCTGGGTGTATCTTGTGGAGTCGAGATAATCAGGATGTCTCGTATGCCCGCTAACATAAGAACGGAAAGCGGGTAGTAAATCATTGGCTTGTCGTAGATCGGTAACAGACTCTTGCACACCCCTTGGGTGACTGGATAAAGCCGTGTCCCAGATCCGCCCGCCAGAATGATCCCCTTGTAACCAGGCCCACTATTTGTCATGAGGTAAGAATCTTCTGGTAGTGATTCTGCTGCTTTACAAAGCGACCAGCCCGCATCGAAATGAGAAGGGCACGAGTTCACTCGCTCCGCCAAGTCGCTGAGACTTGGTCGCACTTTAGCCCCTGAAGGTTGGTTGCTCGCACCTGAAGGTTTGCGTTTGTCCTGGCATTTCTCCGAAGCCTGCTAAAGAGCATACTGCTCAGCCATCCACTTACGGTAGCTCCCGCTCGTCACTCCTTCGACCCAATCCCCATTCGCCAGATACCATTCAACGGTCTTCCGGATACCAGTTTCAAATGTTTCTCGAGGTTTCCATCCCAGCTCGTTCTCGATTTTGCTCGCATCAATCGCGTAACGCCGATCATGGCCAGGCCGATCCTTGATGAACGTGATGAGCTTGCGATGGGGCACAGCCGGGTCATCCGGCCTGAGCTCGTCGAGAATGGAACAGATTGTGGTTACGATTTCGAGGTTTGGCTTCTCCTCCTTGTCGCCAATGTTGTAGGTTTCGCCGATCCTTCCCTCGGCCAGCACCTTTCGAATGGCTTCACAATGATCGCCGACAAACAGCCAGTTTCGTATGTTCCTTCCATCGCCGTATACCGGAATCGGCCTTCCACTAATGGCATGCAGAATCACTAGAGGAATCAGTTTTTCAGGAAACTGGTATGGCCCATAATTGTTTGAACAATTGGTGGTAAGCGTGGGGAGTCCGTAGGTGTGATGATAGGCCCGGACCAGATGATCAGATGCGGCCTTGGACGCAGAGTACGGGCTATTGGGAGCGTAGGCAGTGACCTCAGAGAAGGGCGGATCTTCAGGCCCCAGCGAGCCGTAAACCTCGTCCGTAGACACTTGTAGGAATCGAAAGGCTTGCCTCAGCGATTCGGGCAAGACGCTCCAATAGGTGCGAACCTCTTCCAGAAGGCTGAACGTACCGGTGACATTGGTGCGCATGAACTCATCGGGACTCTGAATGGACCTGTCCACATGGCTCTCGGCCGCGAAGTGCACCACGGCGCGCGGTTGGCGTCGCCTGAAAAGATCGCGCAGTTGATCTCTATCAACAATGTCACCCTGCACAAACTCCAGTCCCGGGTCGCCGATGACGCTCTGCAAGTTCCCGGGATTGCCTGCGTAAGTCAGCTTGTCAACAATGACAACAGGTGCCGGCTCGGAGTCCAGCCACTGCAGAACGAAGTTCGAGCCTATGAAGCCGGCTCCGCCCGTAACGAGTATGGGACCCACCATCAATGTACTCCCTCCCCAAAAAACAGATCAATGATGACGGACAAGGTCAAACCGCCGGGATCGCCAACTAGATCAAGAACATGGAATGTCAGTCGGTTCGCCGCGCATTGCACATCAGGGAGCGCGAGGAAAACCAGCGGACTGCAACGCAGGTTGATGTCCACGTCCGCGCAGATCCGTTCCCGGAGTGTCGATCGTGTGTTGGCTAAAACACGGATCGACACGTAACAGATGAGGCAGAGCACCTCCCTTGAAACTCCCCACCTCAGAGAGGACACGCTTTATAATGAGGTCGTTAATCTTGACGAAAGCGTCAACAATGCCCCGAGGCCAGCCGATACTGACGGCCTTTCGGTTAACCGCAGGGGGCTTCAGCGTCCACCTACGAGGGTGATTCAATGTCTGCAAAACATTTTCTGAAGATCCTGTCGCCTCAGAAGTGGAGGCGTAAAGATGAAGAGAGCACCTTCTTTCCTTGAGTGTAAATCATCTCTTCATGGCCCGAAAAGAATTCGCCTACTAAGCAACGAGGCTATAGTAATTTGCGTAGTCAAGAACGGCGAGTTTTACATCACTCCTTCATCAGACATTACTCTGAGATGGGCTTTCGACACATTTTCTTCCTGGACAATGGTTCCACCGATCGGACGATCGCGATAGCAAGAAGATACACCAACGTAAGTGTCTGTGAATCCAGGCTCGATATTGAAACGCATCAGGGATTGTTCAAGAAATACCTGGCCAAACAATCAACTGCTGGAGGATGGTGCCTGGATGCTGACATTGATGAGTTTTTTGACTATCCCTTTTCCGATCCCTCATCGGACTGCGCCAGTTTTTAGAATATTTGAACAGTAAGCAGTACACCGCAGTCATCACGCAGCTTCTGGACATGTTTTCAGACCGCCCACTGTCCAGCGTGGCACGAGAAAAACGGGAGAATCTAAAAGAGGTTTATCAATACTACGATATTTCGGGACCTAGGCGGACGGAATATCATGCATCAGACATGGTGGCACAATACGGGCACAGGAACAAGATTTCGAATAGCGTGGCGACGCTTTATTTCGGTGGCATCAGGAAGACTCTCTATGGAAGTGACTGTCTGTTGACCAAGCATTCTCTCTTTTTGACAGGGGGTAGCCTGGACCTTTTTCCACACGTTCATTTTGTGGATAACGCTCGATTGTCTGATGTCTCCTGCCTGATGCGTCACTACAAGCTAACCAGTAATGCCTTAGATATCGCATTGCAAAATAGGGAGGGGTTTTCAGGAAACAGCAAGATCTACGATGCCTTCATCGACTTTCTTATAAAGAAACCGGACCATCAGATCAAACAAGATACCGCCGTCAAGTTTCGGACCGTAAATGATCTGGTCGAAAGCGGCTTTCTATTCACATCCAAGGAATACACCGATTATGTGAGAGCCCGCGTTGACGCGCCGCCGTTGGTCGATCAAGCCGAGGGGGGGTCTCCGGTTCGGTAAATCGCCCCGCTTTCTGCACCAAGCGGAAACTGAGGATTCTGGCAGTGAACGTCCTTTTAGCCAAGCTGTGGTTTGTCATCAGTCTTTCACCATAGCCAACCCGGTCCTACTGGGTTGTTGTAACGAATAGTCAACACCTTGCTCGGTGGATGTCGCGTACGCCACACACGCCCGTTCGCTCCCAACTCCCTCGATTTCCCATTCCCCTGCTCGTTGCACTAGCTTCATCTCGCTTCGTTGCCTCCACCAGCGATTCACATCTCGTGGACACACAGTCCAGACGTTTCGCTGGCTGCGCATCCCCGCCAGATACTGAAGCAGGTGGGTATAAGTCTCCCGCGCTCGTTTTTCGATAACGTAGTCGGGATGCACAATAAAACTCGCCAGGCCACTACTCCCCATGATCAGCTCAAGCTGTCGTTTCCACACTTCGATCGAGTAATCCCCGAAAATATGAAAAAGCGAGTAATCCTGAATGGTCGTGATTGGGATTTCCAGGATTTGACCAATGAAATAAGGCATCACCGTACAACATCCTCCCTGTTGGGGATCGAAATGCCCCACGTTCGGTATTGACATGTCGTAGGCGACCGTATATGCGTCGTACCAATCGGTGTTGCGATAAAGGACCCCGGAGCGGAATCCTTCTGCACCGTACAACGCTGCTGCGCGGTTGATCAATTCCACCCTTTCGAGGAAAACACGCCGGTCGGAATACAAAAG
This sequence comes from Terriglobia bacterium, assembly GCA_963742495.1. GTDB lineage: Bacteria > Acidobacteriota > Terriglobia > Terriglobales > Acidobacteriaceae > JAIQFF01. Next base: position 706,921 of record CAVULZ010000003.1, on the reverse strand, counting down.
GCCATCGTGATTCCAGTCGTGGACGTTGACTTCGAAGCCTCGCTGCCGAATCTCATCCAGCAAATCTCCAGACGCCGCGTAGCGTCCTGCCGGAATGATCTGGAACGAAGATTTGATTCCATACGAATCGTTCAGATCCATCAGTTGTGAGCAAAATGACAGTCCTTCAGACGTCTCCACGTCGTGCGTCATGGTTACGCACCCCGACCGTCCATCCGGCCAAAACCAAATGAATGGTATCTGCTTCAGACCCTGGGCCTCCATGCCGAGCGCTAGTAAATCTTTTAGAAAATTGTCCACACTTCGATCTACCGGCCAGGAAGGGAAGGGGCTCTGCCCCCGTCCTCTCAGCGATATGCGCTGCAGGTGTTTGCGCACTGCGACCCGGAGGACAGGGCGCACCTGGTAATACGCTTTCCAGACAAGGCTTCGTAGTCCGGACGCACTCTGGTTTGGATATCCTGCCGCATATCGTTCCAGAAGAAGATTCTCGACCGCTTCGCTGGCGTCGAAAGGCAATGAAACTCTGGAGCCGGATATCGCGACATGTGCGGCCACATCTTCAAGCTGAAATGCAGGGTCAGTCGCGGTTGATCCTCTGGAAGGACGGCCATAAAGTGTGCTGCTTCCGAACCGGAAATATCCCGCCCTGCCAGATGCTTCGTCGGAATCGAAGCAAGCGGCAAACTTCTCCGGACAGCGGAAATAATTGGCCAAAATATTGGTCATCGAAACACGTACTAGCCGATATGCCGGTAGAGGAGTCTTCCAGCTGTTGTGAGGCAAAAATCGGGAAGCACTGAGAATGCTTTGCGCGCCACGTCGAGCCGCGACTGCCTTTGGAGGACCTCCGAACATTCTTTCGGATACCTGTAATAGGTCATCTGTCCGCGAGCACCGCCCCAATTGTCTTTGAACGAAATCAGGCCTTTGTTATCCAACTCTGAGCGGCCGAAGTCGAACTGCTCGGCGCCCTGCGCCTTTGCGTCTTTGATGGCATCCCAGAAAAGAAGCGGCATACCTCCCAAATTGTGGAAGTTCGCGTCCGAGCAGCCATACTTGTAAACCACCGTTTTCTTGTGCGAGAGTGTGAGAATGCTGGCGATGGGCCGTTCATCTTTTAACACGATACGAATCAGAAGTCGATCTTTGAGCGACTCTATGAGGCGGCGAAACGAGAGTCGCGCGCTGAGGTGGCAATTGATGACGACGGCGGGTAAGCAGCAGCAAATCGTAGAACATCGCCAGATGAGATTCTGATCTTCCTGCATTGACGGTCAAACCTTCCCTCTCCGCACGTTGAATCTTGCGCTGCACACAGCTCTTATGGAACTTGCGGAAAAGATTGTCCAGGCTGAGTGTCAGGTCAAGAGTATGCAGGCAGAACGACGCGCTTTCGGTAAGTCCTGTTTGCGACGCGATGTCTGGAGTAAGACTCACAACTGGTCTTAATTCAAAGTACTTCGATTGCTCTTGCAGCCGAGTGCGCAAGAAACGCACGAGCTCAGGAAAATCTGCAGGCCTGTCCAGCAACGGCTGGCAGTGGTCAGAAAACGGCAGGGAGACAAGTCTGGATCGGGTGAGCCAACTCTTCACACGGCAGAAGACGATGCCGTTGTCCAAGGCCCTATCCGGTGGCGTCGTGGTCAATACCAGAGGAGTATAGCCATAGGTACGGCACAATGAATCAAGCCACTCTGGAGTATGAAATACAGATGCGGACGCATGCCTCTGCACTAACTCGGACCAACGCCGATCCTGCAATGGATCGATCTGATAAACACCTGTGGTCATACTGCTCCATTCTCCGTCAGTCGGGGAGAAGCATCCGTGCTGCCTTGCCTGCCGGGAGAGTTCAGCACAAAGATCACGGTTGAGTGCAGTAACGGATCAGCTTTGTCTTCTACCCGGTCGAGAAGCGTGTCCACACTTCCTTTCCAGCAGCGGCGTTCGCGCATCCACTTGCTGATCCAGGGTTGGTCCCATGTGCGCTCGATAAGGGTGCCGGAGGCGTAGCCAAGATCGCGTAGCCCGACAATCGCGCTCCGTACCGCGTCCCAACCCACCGCAACATTGTGAAACTCGATAAACAGGTGAGGTCGGTACTCTTTTAAAACCTCTCGCGCGCCTTCCAACACCATCAGTTCGGCTCCCTCAATGTCCATGCGTAGAGCATTGGGATGAAAGCCTGGAGCACTGCGAACAATCTCATCGATCGTTTTCGCTTCCACGGTCGTGGTGCGCGTCTGTCTCAGGCTTTCGTCGGGAAAGAGACTCCCCCAGTTTGGGATTTCCGATTCGTAGAACCGCAGGCTGCCGCTCTTGTTTCCAACCGCATGGGGGAAAACCTGGATATTATCGTAGTTTGTCCGTTTCACATTTCGCTCTAGAACTTCGTAAACACCTTGAGCTGGCTCGAATCCAAGAAGACGCCCCGTCCCTGCCACACGATCGCTCGCCAGAAGGAGGTAGTAGCCAAGGTTCGCCCCAATATCAAGGACATGATCTCCGGGTGACAAGAGCTGCAAGTAAAGGTCGGTTGCGATCGGCTCGTGGACTCCAAACAAGAACAACTCTTCGCTGACTCCCTGCTTTGAGCCGTGTAGTTCAAAGTCATGCTCAAGAAACTGGATAAATGGGGGGATCCGGCCATCCACGTGGCGGCGACGACGTTGGAAGCGCTTGTGCTGCAGCTTCCAGATGGCCCGCCGGCAAGCGGCCGCTGGTCCTTCATGGGCAGTGACGCGAATGGCTCTCGTCAAAAGCCGAAGATAGGAATTTGTTTCGGTTGTGGAAGTCATTTTTGTCATGGGCCCTCTCTGGATAGCGGAGAAAAGTTAGTGGAGGTTTCTGATCTTAATTTGCGTCGGTCCCAAATAAGTGCGTTCGTGACTATGTGCGTTGCAATCTGAAGAGGCGTGGTGATCTACCGGTAGAACTCTAAAACCGCAGCAAACGGCGGCTCATTTGTGGGGAAATCGACAACGTCGAGTTCGAACGATCCGCAAGACGTGAGTTGTATTCTTGAAGGCCTACCGTACCGGGACGGATGCAACCAGGGATCGGAGGTTGAAGGCCACCCCAGTTTTCACGGGGGCCAGGTCCCCTTTGTGCAGAGCGCAATGGTTTACTCTCTGCACATACTCATTACGGCTTGCACTGGCGAGCAGATCACTCAATCAGGGGAAGTCGGCCAAAAGCATAAGACATAGCGATCAGCGTCCTTGCGAATCTGACCTAATGCCCCCTGCTTTCGTTCACGTAAGAATACGAAAAACTTTGTCTGCCGGAAACTAACCTTCAATGTTTGTCAGGAATCGGGGAGCCGCTCAAATCCCAGGGTGTAGCCGACACTGCACACGAGTGTTCCTCAAATCAGAGCCGGCCTTCATTACTGAACGATCCCTCGGAGATTTTGCGGGGGACTGGGCTGACTGGGCGGCTGTGGCGCAGTAGCAGTGCCAGAGCTAAACTGATAAGCTCCGCGGTCCCAGGCTCCATTTGTACCCCGTGTATTCCCATCGGGGTCAACACTAAACGGCGAGGCCAAAGCAAGCCCATCATTCAAATGCGCCGGCGAGGTGTCACTGACCAGGTGATAGTTTCGTCCGGAGGAGGCAACAAACGGCGTTACGGTCGCTTCAGAAAGGAATTCGTGGCTGCTCAATGGGTCGGTGGAAACCAGCAACGAAGATATGGAAAGAAAGGTGTTGTAGTCGTGGGAACCAACCGCTCCAGAAGGCATGGGAATAAAGCAAGTCCCGCCTCCACCATGGGAACAGTCAATGTTATACCAAATGTTATTTAGCCAAACAAACCCGGTGTTCAGTGAATCTGGATAAAGGCCGGGATTATTGTCGTCAAAATTAGAAATTACATTGTTGGTGAAATTGAATCCGTGGCAAGGGTTAGAGTTGGACGATGTGCTAAAAATGCACTCGATGAGATAACCGGTCTCCCCGTCCGCGTCCGACGGCCCGACTTGCGGATGAGTCCGGCTGTGGTAGAAGACGTTTCCATACACGTTGATGTTATTGCAAGCAAGCACTCCACTTGCTCCGCTTCCACACACGATGTATGCCGTGCCTGCTATGTCCTGAAAGAACGAGTTCCTGATGGTCACATTGGTGTCCTCATCCATCCAGAAACCCTGGCCGTGGTTGTTGGAAATGCCACCTAAGTTCGTGGTGACGAAGGCATGATCGACGGTGACTCCGGTTACCCCGTTGAAATGAAACGGATCGCTTTTGATTTGATCCAGCTCGACATAGTTGAAGTTAAGATTGCTTCCCCCCGGAGCAAAGAATCCATACACCCCGTTGTAGTTTGCGCCGCAACATTGAACGCCACTGATACGAAAATGATTCAAGGTAATGTTGCTTGTGCTTCCGCTTGTCTCTACCAGACCCGTACCACTCGTGGCGTTGTCGGATATGGTGAACCCATACGGAACGGCGGTGGCGGTTGGAATGGCATTTCCCGTTTGTCCCTCAAAGATCCAGTTTGATGTAGAGATCATCCAACCACCAGCTCCAAACGTAACCTGTCCGTCCATAGCTGCCGTCCAGCCCGTGTCCGATCCATGATCCGCAACCGTGGCTCGCTTGACGGTGATGACGAGAGAACCGCTGGTCGGAGCGTTCCAATTCGCACCGCCAGAAAGATACGTCCCTGCAGCCACGTAGTAGGTGTCGCCACGTGTCAGACTTACAGGGGCACAGGAACCCGCAAAGTTAGAGCAGGCATTCGTCCAGTCAGAACCGCTGCCATTTCCCGCTGCACCGGCGCGGACGTAATGATTCGCCGCCAGGCATACGCTGGTGGCAACAAACATCGCAATCAATAATGCCACGCTGGTCGCGCAGGCTCTCGATAGATATTTTCGCATAGGGGTCTCGCATTCCTCATCCGAGCGCGCTTAGAGCAGTGGCAGCGCAGTCTTGCCGTGCCACTCAATTTCCCCCATGTTCGGTTGTTGCAAGACAATGAAAATTAGGCGACAGGCCCTGAAAAACGCGAGTTGGGGGAAATTCGGCATCCTGCTGCTCGGGCTAGTGTTCGTGGTAGCTAACCCCTTATCTCATAGCGTTCGTGGAGGTGTCGAGATGACGTTAGTACATCTCAGAGGGACATTCGACCGATGGCCATAAATGCATCGTTTCTAGTGCTTGTTCGCTCGGGCCCGCCAGAGTTTCTTTGCCGGCGGCAACAGATCGGTCTGGCTCAAAATGCTGACTCCCAATTGATTTAGCAAAAGCATGGGGGTGCGGGCAAGATTCAGCGCCACGCCTCGCAGATTCGGGGCAAACAGACACATCGAGCTTTCAAGCCATTCCTTGTCGCCGAGAACTGCCTTGTACTGCGCGTCGCCTAGACCAAAATCGATGCACGTGACTCTACCGCCTTCCTGAGGGCTGCACAATTCTTCCAGAGCTTTCATGATCACGAACATGCCGGGGGAGTACTTAGCGTATTCCCTGTCGTATCCCATGAAATCGCTGTGGAACGTGCAGCTTGTAAAGCGTGCCCACCCAGAAGGCGCAAGGAGTGTTTCGAATGTACAGCACGAAGGTGCGCAGCCAGCCTTGACTCAGCGGACATGCGCAGACGAGCCCGTGTTAGCCCATCGTCCACGAAGCCGACACCCAGTCCCCGCTGATAGGTCTGCTTTGCAATACTCTCAACGTCTTCAATCATCTGCTCGAGTTCGGAGGCACTACTAAAACAGCGGACAGCTACCTCACCGTCTAAATCACTTAGCAGTTTCTTGGCCTGCCACTTGAGATTCTTGCGGGTCTTCGGGGAAATCGCGCGAGAAACGTCTTCGAAGTCTTCAGGCAGATTAAGACTCCGATGCAGACTCGCGGTTGGGACGTAGTCGCGACAGAGGACCCCTGGAGATTTCAACCCGAGCCGGAAAAGGTGGGAATCGACCTCGAGACTGTTGAAGATCGCGAACGTGCCTTCGTTTCTTTTCAATGATTCGAGAATCGAATCGATCACCACAATGCTGTTCTCGAGAGACCTGTTCCCCATCATTCCTCCATAGAGGAAAGCAAGACAGGGTACCGTCGGAAAGGCGAAGCGACCATATCCGAGTCTCGCATCAACGGCTTTGAGCTCGAGTCTCCCTACAAGAATCGACTCAACGACCCCGTCACGCAATACGCTAATGACGTGGGGACGCAGGATCTCGCTCCTCGACCGGGCGACCAGTTGGTAGAAATCAATATCCGCATTGGGGTGCCACTGCATCTTCTCCCACGCACTTCGCAGGGAAGAAACCTCTTCCATGCTTCGAGCCAAGCGGACATAAAGGGCCGAACCAGATCCTATCGGCTTCCCAGAACTACAGGATTCGCCGCGCTGTTCCAGCCAGCTATTGGTTGATGTGGTCATTTTGTTGACTTAGGGCTGCGGAACTTGTGAACCACTGCCATCTGAAACGTGTTCAGAGTGCGCTCGGGCGTAGGCTCCCATAGTGGACGACAATCCCTGGGCGAATATCAGCAGGTTTTGAAGGTATACGCGAGATATGGGCGTTCTGAACAGTTTGTCCGCTCTTGCTTCGCAGCGCCGAATCACGTGCCCGTACCAGCCGCGGATAGCACACGGAAAGAGCCAGTAGAATCCAGAACATGGTCGACTGCTGTCCCCACGACCAGATCGCAACATTTGTCATGAGAAAAGAGAACGTAACAATATTGGTTAGGAATACCAGGCTCAGGTACTTGTCCGGTGGAGCGAGCTTCCCGAAGCTGCGACGCGTAAGAAACGCTGCCTGCAAGAGCAACCCGCTGGCGATCAGAAACCCCACATATCCAGTCTCAATGAGTAATTGCGCAACGGAACTGTCGCAGGACTCGTACTTGACGATATGGCCCATGAATTCGTCTTCGATATTTAGATAGTAAAACGACTCCGGACCGTAACCCCAAAGCGCGCGTTTCGCGCTGCGATTAATTTGGTTGAAAGCGATACGATACAGCGCATACCTCCACTGATACGACATGCCGCGAGGCGACTCCGGGTCTTTCGTGGCCACCTGGATGTTTTTTAGCGTCATCCAAATTCCGGGTCGCAACACCAGCACTGACGCTGCCAGCAACGCCAGTACTATCAAGTAACGCCTGATGCGAGACCCCCCGAGAAGCATGAGTACGCCAAAAGAAACAGTCAATGCGATCCAGGGGCCTCGGCTGGCAGTTTTATAGATGCACAAGAGCATGAGCGCCACGCTGATCCACAAAAACATCCTCGACAGTGTTTCGCGCGTGATGGAAATCATGTAAACAGCGAGCGGGATCGCCATGGCTAGCCCCGCGCCAAAAAGTATTGGATGTCCGAAGGTAGACTGCGTCCTGTCCCCCGTGGGTGCTCCCTCAAATACTCCTCCACCAAAACGATGGGGCGTGGGAGGAAAAACTGACAATATGCTCCAATCTTTGTATGTTTCTACGACGCCCAGACATGAGCAAACAAACATCGCTGCGATGAATGCAAGAATGATCCGATGAACCGTCCTGACCTTGGTAATGCTTTTGGCGAAAATGTAGTAGGGGAGAAAGAAATCAAAGAACTGAGATAGTACAGACTTCAGGCTAATACTAAATACGACGGAGTTGGCTGAAGAAACGAGCATCCACACTATAAGAAAGAGCAGCATGTACTTCATTGGAACTTGGCGGGCGGCCCGGCTTCTATGCCTCCTGCCCAAGACAATGAAGAGCGCACTCAGTGTGATCAGAACGAGTCTTTGCGTAGTCAGGTCAAAAAGTCCGGGCAAGGGAATCTGGGATTCGACTGGGAATATGATTAGCAGAAACGCTGCCAGCGGTAGGGCGTGCTCAAATCCTTTGAGAATAGCGATACCGGTTAGTGAAACAACCACCAACAGATCGATAATTATGACAAGAGTCATGGCCGCGAACCCTACTGGACTGATTACCGGTGCTGCGCGATCTTCGGACGTGGGTGGTGAGCTCTTTTATGACCTATCCAAGTCAGCAACAGCCCAGAGCAGACCACAAGGAGAAAGATTTTCAAGAGCCATGATTGTTCGAACGCCAATTCAACCGAGTCGGCTCCCCAACGATAGTAAACCCGCGTGAGCTCAAGACCCCATGAGTGTTTCGACAATGTCAAATCTCTGAAATCAGAGGTCCAGCGCAATATCGTGACCCACTTGTCCTGTTTGGAAGTGTCAACAGCCGCGAGGTCGAGATCGTTGGCGTAGGTGATAGATATACGGCGTGTCGTCTTAGGGCCCAACAGAACGTCGAAAGTGATCTCGCGGTCAAACTTTTGGTACGAGAGAGATTGCCCATCCACCATAAGAGCATGAATCGGAGGCGTGAAGTTCTCGGGCCTGCGGACATGGAACGTGACGGCTCGAGCCTCGGAATTCGTCAAATAGAAATCTGGCGAGAAGGCGAGTACGTCGAGGTCTCTATCGTCTCTCCGGCGAAGGAGATAGAGTTGTTGGACGACTTCACCGAGACTTCTCCATTCAGTATGAGGGTCGGTCTTGTTTACGGCGTCCGCGATTCCGTTAAACGCACCGATGTTGCCATAAAAAAACTCCTGGTGGCCGTAAAACAACAACGGATTCCCCAGGAAGGCGTTGATACTGATCAAATCGGGACGGAGGGGCACCTCGGCCGAATATCGCTTAAGGCTCAGAAAGTTGTCGAACAAAAGTGTCTCGGGACGCAGTGAAAATAACGGATCTTCTGGTGGCGCCGTTGCGCCTAGAGGCACGTTTTGTGAATTGGCAGTGCCCCAGTAGTTGTACTCCTTCAAAACCCCGAATGTCGGAAGCGGAGCTACGGCATGGGGGAAGACCATCACTGGGCTATATGAGATTTTTGTAATGCGAGTGAATTGTTCCATGCGAGCGAGCGCCTGCTTGGCCTGTGCCACTTGACCAATCAGCGGAGAATGGCTGTACTCACCGAACTCATCGTGATCATGATTGTTGCCGTGAATGCAGATGGAAAAGCGATCCGGATGAGAGCGAAACAGCGAGACCACGTCAGGCCGGCTGCGATCGAAATTCCAGGGCACGAATGCGATCGTGGTGTGGAAGTTGTGGCTTTCCATCTCGCGAAATAGCCCGTTGTAATCCAGACTTCCGTACTGGTCGATCAGCCAGGCATCATCCACAGTAAAATTGGCAAACTGGCCAGGAGGATGCGCAGACTTGGTCGCCGGCCGCAAATCGCAGCACCATCATCATGGGAAGAAGACTGGAGAATTCGCCCGTTGTTGCCGCATCCTGGGAAAGGGCCTGCAAAAAGAACAACCGCCGGCCATCAACTGAAGATTCGGCGAACACATCCAGGCTTTCGCCCTGGCTGGAAGCGACAATCAAGGCTTTCGCTCTGGAGCCCTCAGTGATCGAAAGCCCGCAGTTCACAGTGCCCTGAAAAGGAATCTTCGCGCCCGCTAACTGCTGGGTTACGTCTCGATCCTCGGAAAAGGAGAACTGCCAGCGGTTGATATCGTGAACTGGGGCTTTGCAGGTCTCAATACTGCCCTTGGACAAGCGCTGCAGAAATGCGTCCGTATATCTGTCTGCGCTGGAAATCCCAATCACGGCCAACGGAATACCCCTGCCCTTGATTTGGCGCAGGGTCCCGAAGAATCGTGTTTGGTCCAGTCGCGGGATGATGTCAGAACTGATCACTACCGCAACAATGTCCCGCCGTTTCAATTCCTGGAAAGAAGGCTCACCGCGTCCCACCACAACGTTCTCGATTTCCAGTCCGTAAATGCGCGCGGCCAATTCAACCTGGGCCTTGGAGGAACTGGGGCTGTCAGAACCGCTAATGAGAAGTACAGACGCGGCATGGGCACCAGTGCATAGCAGCACGATGATTCCCATACAGAAACCCAACCGCTTCCCGCGGAGGGTCTCAGCGGCGAGACCGCAGTGATGTACTAGCTTCCAGAAAACTATACCCCATGTTTTGAGACCAATGATTCTTCGAAGTCCCTTACAGCGCTTCTACACGCGGACGCGAATCACAAACCCGACTCGTTCGCTGGGAAGTTGCGATTCTCAAGACATTTCTTTCATCGAGGGATAAGGACCTCGATCCACACCGTCAGGCTGGCTCGCAGCGGAAAACACTCGGCAGCGACTTTGCTAGCCGGGTCCCGGACGATCTAAGCAAACCGCCCATTTAATTCAAGCTAACACTGGCCCGGTCGATAAAGGTGCGATGCCAGAGTTCAAGGACTACCAGGGAAAAGATCTCTTTTGAGAGATCGGTGCCGTTGCAGTTCGAATCAAGCAGCGTCTCGATCTCACGCCGCCGAAAATATCCTCTTTCCACGGTTCTTTGTTCGGTCAAGAGTGTGCGGAACACGGACCGGAATTCGTTGCGGATCCAAGACTGGTATGGCACGGGAAAGCCGGTCTTCTTGCGTTTCACAATTTCTCTTGGGACTCGGTCTGCGAGGGCACGCTTGAGAAGATATTTCGTAGTCCAGCCCCGCACCTTGCACCGGCGAGGCAACCGCGCTGCGAATTCGAGCACGCGATGATCGAGGAACGGCACGCGCAATTCCAGGGAGTTCGCCATCGTCATCTTGTCGGCTTTGATGAGAGATCGTCGGGAAGCCAGGTCTTTGTATCGATATACAACATCTGGTCAAGCACATTGAGAGCCTCGTTCTGGAACCGAGCGTGGAATGTCGGCCGTTCCCGTAACCCTTGCCTGACGTGCACTTTCGAAACTCGCTTGTGTACAATTCTGACTTGTGTTGAGAGAAGAATTGCAGCGGATCGGCTGTCCGGCTGTAATAGTAGTTTTCAAACGGAATCGTCATCAAGGACGCATATCGTTGAATTTTGCCCATCTTGTACAGCCCGCCCGCAGCCGCCATCATTCCAGCCAGCGCCCCGGCATAGCGACCAAGGCCACGTTTGACGGTCTCGAGCCAAAACAGGTTTCGATAATTCTGGTATCCGGCAAACGCTTCGTCCCCTCCTTCTCCCGAGAGCAAGACAGTTACATGCTCACGAGCCAACTTTGTTACGTAATACAAGGCGATAGCAGGAGGTTCGCAGACCGGCTCCTCCATATGCCACAGATAGCTGGGCAACCAGCGCAGGAATTCGCTGGCGGTTATGGTCATATCGTGATGGGTTGTGCCAAATCGCTCAGCCGCGAGCGCCGCAAAAGGCCGTTCATCCGCGCATTGCTGCCCATCAAAACCGACGGTAAACGTACTTATTTGCTTGTCGGTGTGATCCGTGGCAAAACTGGGCATGGCCGTGTCGATCTGCCCACTCCTCCACTCAAACAGATCACCGACAGGAACATCGGCGATCATGTGGTCTTGCACGGTTTGGGCGATGATTCCGATAACTGGCCTCGGATCCTGAAGACTTCAGACAAAAGGCTCAAAGGACAGGTCCCAATACTGGCGAATCGCTGACTTACCCGTCCTGGACGGTCATGTAGTGACCTGGCTCCAGTTTGCGAATGCCTTTGAAGAGCGTTTCCTCGCCGGTACATACCGGTACATCAAAAGCGATCAAGGGCCTCTCGGATCAGCCTCGGCGGCCACAAATGGATTAGCGGATGGCTTTCACTTCAGAACTACGAAAATCAGCGATTTCTGAGTGAGGTAGTAGTACGCACGGCTTCGATTCCGACTCTATCGCGCGCAAACAGGAGCGTGCCGTTCTGCTATCCCACAGCGCGAAACTGAACATCCCCCGGAGCTTCTGGATGGCCTCTGTGCCCAACTCCTCGTAAAGATGGACAATCACTTCAGTATCGGTTGTGGTACGAAATTTGCGCTTCATCAGCAGCTGCGATCTCAATTCCTTGTAGTTGTAAATCTCTCCGTTAAACACAATCCAGATGGCCGAGTCCTCGTTGGAGATAGGTTGCCTTCCGGATCTAGATGAAGTCATGCTAAGCCGTCTGTGGCCCAGGCCGACCATCGAGAAGTACGGCCCTTCGTCATCAGGACCACGGTGACGGATGCTGCCCATCATGGCCCGAATAGATCCCGGAGAGACAGGTTGCTTCAGGTCGAAATTCAGCTTTCCGCAGATTCCGCACATAAGAGTTTTTGGGTACCTAGTCTTTCGGCAACTATGAACCCGCCGTTACCGAGAAGCGGAAGCGTAAGTTGGAGATTTTAAGAAGGTCTAACTGTTTCTGGAGGACTGTCGGCTAAGGCTGGGATGACGATCGCGGCCCATCGCTCCAAACCGAGAGACCACCGAAGGTGCCACTCTTGGCGTGCGGTGCGCGAACCGCTCACGAGCGACCAGCCGTCCCGCTGATGGTGCAGCGAGGCAATAAGAACAGCCGTAACAGAGCTGCAGCTGTAGTGGTCGCCCTAAACAGCTCGGCATAGTGGGCCCCCCTTGTTTTCTTGAAGAACATGGCCAGCGACTCTCTTTCAGTTACTAGAAATCAGTCTCTTCTTTTGAAGACGAACTCCTGCCGATGTGGTGCACGATCGTGCCTTTCCCCACATACTGAATCGCATAGCCGCCACGTCTGGATCCGGTAACACAAGTCGACATCCTCCGCGTACATGAAATGACCTCGCGAACAAGCCCACTGCGCCAACTCACTTCTCTTACCATCAAGGAGGAACCTGCGATAACGTCGACTTCGATGGCCTCCCCCCGAGCGTCGCCTTGAGGTCGAAGCGAACCCAGCTCGACTTTGGCCAAATCCTAAACAACAGATCGCTCGTTAGAACCTGATTCCAGATAGTGGAAAAGCCTGGACATATTGCACCTGTAAGCTACGGTCAGAATTCACAACACGGCAGCCAACCGCTCCTGTCAGTGGCCGAGACCGCAAATGGATCGTCATCCCCTCAACTCGCAGCATCGATCACCTCGGTGTCTGGATTCAAAAACAGTAAGGCCGATCCCGATGACTTCCGATACGCAAGATTGTTGGCCTTCGCGAAACCGAGATTTTCTTCGCTTTGAATGAAGGTCGTCGCTGGAAACTCGCCTTGGACAATCGCCTCCGAACCATCGTACGACGCATTGTCGACGACTATGACCTCAAACTCGATTTCCTTTACCTGCTCATAAATTGAACGGAACATGCCCTAAGATCGTGGGCTGAGTTCCAGTTCACAATAAGGATGGATAGGTCCATCGGTAGCCTCTCCGATTCTGCGGACAATCAATAACCCGACGATCGAGGGAGGTGGAGGGTCGCGGCTAAGTCAATGCCGATAATGTCTCAGGACTTTCGGCTGCACAGGCTGGCTTTTCCCAGCATCATGCGCCGCTGTTCACGTCGCAGATAAAGGATTAGTTCCGGATCGTCAACCTGGGGCAAACCTCTGAGGTAAGCGCTGGCAAACCTAAACGCGAGCACCCAAGCGAACCGATCACATAAGGTGGGCGAACGAGGCGCCGTATACACTTGAGAAACAAGAACAAAGGATGGTACCCGGCGACGTACTTCGCTCTTCCGTTCTTCACGTAGTCACGCCAGGCCCCATCATTCAGCCGGTACCTCGGCGTTGCAAAACCCGGATGTCACTAAAACTGCGAGTGTGCCAGCCGAGCATGTTGGCCTTGACCTCATCCAGTGTGTCCCACCCGGGAGCCGGAACCAAACCCGAGCTGGTCCCAACATGCTCGGCGGTGAGATCTTGGTCGCCCCGCGAACGTGGAAGGGTGGGATCGGCTCATTTTCGGCTGTCCGTCTTGGAGCTTGAGTTAAACGGTCCCGCCCGCTATACCGCAATCGTTCGAGTCCAATTCGAATTCTGAACACCTTTCGAAATAGTCCTGTTCGAGAACCAGGTCCGCATCCAACTTGACGATGTACTCCCAATTGTGGATTGACTGAGCGGTATCCGTCGTCAAATGCTTCAACTACTCCTCTGCCCGGTTGCCGAAAACCCCGATTGCGACGGTGGACGACTGTGATCCAGCAATACTCGCGCGCATAGCGGTCAAGAATCTCGACACCCTCATCTTCCGAACCGTCGTCCACAATCACCCACTCGAGAGGCAGCATCGGGTGATGATGGACACAATAGTCTTTTCGATCTCCCTTCCTTCGTTGCGTGCGGGAGTGACAATGACGTAACGGACGCACATAGCTGGTGCCGCTGTGCTTGACCTCCGACTTTACTGGGAGAAAGCAGCTGAACCTCCGAGGCTGCACGCCACAAAATTCGCTTCAACGCTTTGTACATGGACTGCGGTGATGCAGCCAATCGTATGCACCCTCCAGCTTGGCCCGGAACAATCTCAGATCATCGAAAGTATTAACCGGAAGGCGCGGCAGAAAGAACACCTCGTGTTCGCGGCCAGCAGTACCGATCATTGTGGAAACGCCCTGCGCATAGCCGGTTGCCGCCGAAGACGGCCTCTGACCTCTCGGACGAACAATCTATCGTGCTCTGGAAAGGCAAACGGATAAGAAATGACAGGACGGTGCCTCCTAGTTTGTCTTCTATCATCTTCTTGGTCTCTGAACCTCGCGTTGGACCTCTTCGAAGCCAATGCCGTGCAGCTCCGGGTGCGTGACGTGTGCGCACCGATTCCAAAGCCGTGCGTGCGGACTTCGCGGACTTGTTGCCAAGTCATGAAGTTCTTGGCTCGCGACTGGCATGATTCATCAGCTGTCAAGCCTGAAATGACGAAGATCCGTAGCCTTGAATCCGAAGCGCTCGAGCACCGGGAACGCATGCGTATAGAAATCTCGGTATCCGTCGTCAAAGGTGATCACCACGCGGCGCTTTCCATTCTCGCCTGCGGTCATTGCGCCGATCGCGTCCTTCAGACTAACAACATCGTAGCCACGGTCGTGCAGGAAGGTCATCTGCCGGGCAAACAGTTCCGGAGAAGTGTTGGTCTCGAAATACGGATGTCGGTTGCCAGTGCCTTCCCGAATTCCGTGATACATCAAAATCGGGATTCGGATCTGATTCTTGTTGTGCAGCAAACGAGAAGCTCGATTCACCAGCAGTAGGCTAAGAGTCCGATCAAACCGACACTTGGGACTTACTGAGTTCAGCTCCGTTCGACTCCCCGCCGGTAGATCAGGTTTGTCTTCCGCACCTCCCAATGGTGCCTGCAAGCCCTTGATGATGATTGAGGGTTCCCGGGTACACAATCACAAATCGCTCATCTGTGCGCCGCCGTCTGCCAGGACGAAACACCTTCGGATCCGGGTAGTTAGTAATGGCCGTGCACTTTTCGGCAACGGTCGAACGGGTAAGCAGTCTCTCACGCCAGAGATCGTTGGCAATAATGACATGATCTGAGAACCGAATCGAGAGCTTTTCGACAAGGACTAAGATCCTGAACAGTCGCGATTCCGCGCTCAGACCGAACTTGCTGGCATAGAATTCCGGAAGAATATCGTGAATGTCTAGAACAACGCGCGCACCAAGCAATTTCGGCAGCGCGGCCGCAAACACCAGGAAATCGGGGACAGAGTGAACATGAACGACGCTGTACGGTTGTGAGAAGTGCCTGCTTCCTAATACGCAGGCAGACACCAAAAGGAAGCGCACAATCCGAGCCAAGTACGTAAGCCGATTCTGTTCGTTGACCTTGCGTGACTGGATCCGATACACCTTAACGCCACCCAGCACTTCGACAACAAGAGCCCCTGCTTTCCTGAGAGCGATGACGTCTACGGTGTCTCCCCGTTCAACCAATGCCTGCACGTACTGCAGCACCCGGGTATCGCTTTCATAGAAAGAGTACGTAAGTACGCACACATGCATAAATGTTTGTTGGGCCGGATTGAGAGCGTCGTAGGTGATACTGACACGCCAGAGGCGTAGTCGGACTGGCGACGTTGTGATCTAACTCGCTCGCGACTTAACCACTAGGTCAGCATAGACGCTGAACTCACCGCGTCCACGATGGTTGGAGCGGCAGAGCGGCAGTTTCTGAATATTGCGAACCCTTCTTGTAAGCTTGGGTTTTGATCGATCACGACGTAGTCTGGGTTGCGGAGTAGCCGATCATAATGCTGGTAGTTATATGCGCCATTTATGTCATCCAGCAGAACAAGCCGAGCAGACGCCAGCTCTTTGCTGAGAACGTCATTAGAGCCGCCTTTGTGCTTCAACTCAGAACCGTCGATCAATATCACGTCAAAGACATCTATCTGATTGGCGCTCTTAATATCTTTAATCACTGTCTCAAGGTTGCCGAGGCCTTCCGGAGCAGAAGATGACACACCACGCCATTTTGCAGCTGGATAGTCGGCCAACGCACGCGGGAGGCCGCTCACGCGCCGTTTCTCCGTTATGCAGAACACGCATGGCTCGTTCTTGTTTTCTAGTGCTCCGGCCAGCAACGCCTCGGTACCGCCTTCCGTCACATCGGCACCGATTACAAGTGCGGTCCTGATGTCTTCCACTCGCATCAGGCTCTCAACTGCATAGCAAAACTCACCTTTGCGTCTCTCAGAAACAGAGTATGGCAGAAAGTGGCCCCACTTCATTTCTACCTGTCGCAGCACATCCAAAACACCATCCCCCACTTTTCGGCGAGCAGTCCGAAGTGTTCGCTCAAGCGTGAAACCTCGCACACCCTTTCTTCTCAACAACCCTTCGTTGTGAGACGTCCCACGGTTATAGCCACCTTCGTGTGGGGGTTTTTGGCCTCTCTGCCCGCTCAGCGCCTCCGCTGAGCCATAAGCCGTCAGCATTTCTGCCAGATGGTATTGTCGACACGCTTTAAGCATGAAGCTGACCTGTTCAACCCATTCCATGGTGCTCCAATGAGGGAGTGAATGGATACTGGGCCGATGCTTTGGATCGCCTGTGCGTTGTAATGGTACCGTCGAACCTCTGCCGGTCACAATCTTCACAGCCCATCGTGCACGGTCAAGCTCAGGATGCTCAAGCCACGGAAAGCGCTTCGCACACTTGCGAGCATACTCAACTTTACCGAGACATAAAGAAGAGATGATGTAGTAAGCCCACTCCACAGGGTCAGGGTCGATCGCTTTGTAGTCGGCCAGAACATATTGGATTGGGTCAGCAACTCTCTCTCTGGCCATCTTTGCGTCGCCTTTGTAAAGGCTGCAGATCGCCAGGCGCACCTTGGCCTCTGGCAGCCGACGCATATGATTCAGACATCGGCGGTAAAAGCCCTCTGCCTCGTCATATTTACCCGCCCAAAGCTTTGCATCTCCTTGACGGAGAAGCTCGAGATGAGATCCCTCGGATCTGATTTGATACGTCCTTGTTTCCGATGCCTTGTCTACGACCGCCAAGTTATCAAACGGATTTGGTTGCACAATCTTTTGCGTTGAGGTAAGAGTCTTTCGCAGCTCAAGCCACTGTAAGAGTTGATCGCGATGTTTCAATGTGTGACGAGAATGAACCACTTGATAGCCGCCGTCGGTAATCGCGTGCAGCTCCTCAGGATGTCGAAACAGATGGTCGAGCTTGTCCAGAACATCGTGTTTGTCTGCGAACACGCAATTCTTCATGTCGATGAAACCTGCCGCCTGAAGCATGGGAGATTGTTCGGTAATCAAACAGGATCTACAGCCAGGAACTTCGAAGTGTTTGCGCACAATCTCTTTTGCGATTGTTCCACACGCGGGTGTCACCAACGAGGCGTTTATCATCCGGGCATATTGTTCACCGTGGATTAACTGCTCCGGACCCGATCGAGCAAGGTATCCGCCGTGGGGACAGGATAGCGAAGGATAATGCTCTGAAACGAGTTTATAGATGTTTCGTCGCCAGGGATAATGTGGACCTTTGGAACCTGTCAGAAGCACGGTTATAAGTTTCGAGTGCCCATAATCGCGAAACATGTCGGGGTCTATGAAGTTTGGCCAAACGAAGAGATTATCTACGATCTCCGGTACATGGTCAGCGATGGTTGTAGAAATCGAGAAGAATGTTTCTATACCCCAGCGTTCCATCTCAGAAAGCGTACCGGCGCGGGTCTCAGACCACGAGTCTGCATTAAACAATCCCACTTTGGGTATTTCCGGGCACGTGTGGGTGTTGGTTATCGTGGGCTTACGACAGGTTTGAATGTTGAGACCGCTTTCAAAGAGTGTCAACTCAGGCTGGTACTTATCGCAAATATACTGATAGTCACAGTCCTCGTTGATTACCGTAACTTCGAAGAATTGAGATAAACATGTGACATGGTCAGTCTTGTGAGTCAGCAGGAAGTCGGGTAGATTCTCATCATACTTATACTGGAAGAACGTGAGCTTCGGCTTGCAGTAAACGGTGCCCATGTTGTTTTGCCCGTAGGCGCATCACACCCTGGTGCTAGTTTGCAACCGTCGGATCGGCGGGCCAGAACGTGCCCGTGGCTTAACCCCGTCAGATCCACATCAAATACATCTTCAGCTTTGACGCCTGACTACATCATGTCCCTGGTGGTACCTGCTGGGGTGAGTCAGCTACCGTACTGCAACAGGAACCAGGCTGAAGGCGGCGAGCAATCGTTTTATGGGCCGCGGAAGCCGCTCTAGGGATACGAGGTTGAGGAGAACTCGAATCGAGTATGCTCCACTCCCCACCGCTACCAACGTCCCGAGGCATGTGGCCAATACGAGCGGCAATAGGTAGAACGCACAAAAGACTGCTGCAATCAAGGAAATGAACATCAAGCCGGTCTGCCTGCTCTCAGCCGACCAGCGAAAACCGCTGAGCCGGCGCACAATCGGGTATATCAGGAGCCCGTGAAATACGTAGGACCCAAAAAATGCAATCCCGGCGCCATTCAGACCGAACAATCTCACGCATATCCACGCGAGACTGACTGCGACGATAGTCCATGCCAGTTCGCTGAAGAAGAAGATGCCCGACTTACCCTTTGCCAAGAGAATGAAGCCCATCGGCCAGGTGATGACCTGGAGTGTAGCCCCGAGGCATATCCATCGGAGAAGGCCAACGGCTGGCCCAAAGTTCTTCGTGTAAAAGAGTGCGATGACAACGGGTGCGAACGTGAGAGTAGCGATCACTCCCGGACCCGCCAGCAGCAGGCCGACTAGTGCCTGCTCGTTGACCAAACGGTTGCATTGAGTGTTGTGCTTGGCACTGGCTGTCAAACGGGGGTAAAAGTCTGCACCCATGGCCTGCAGAATAAACCCAACATACAGCCCGCCAAGAGTCCAAGCAGATTGATAGAAACCTGTCGCCTCGATACCGACCTTGCGCAGTACCGTGATCCGAACCGCGTAAGCGACTCCCATCGTCATTAGACCGCTTGACATAAAGGCGAAGCCAAGTTTCAAGAGGCTAGCAGCTTCCCGCCCCACCTGCGACGCGTTCATTGGAGGGACTTGGATCTTTACCTTCCTGCTATACCACCACGAAGTAATGATCGTCGTCGCCGCCACGACCACAAGGTATGGCACCACACCCTTGTCGCGAAGGAAATACACAACAGGAATACTGCCGAGTGTTCCGAAGAAAGCACCCAAGACCCCCATCTTGGCAAGGTCAGCGATGCGCCGCATTCCTTGGATCAACGCCCCTTGACCTGCAGAGACCAATCGACAAAACACAACGACTGAAAGC
The DNA here is from genome assembly GCA_963742495.1 of Terriglobia bacterium. Lineage (GTDB taxonomy): Bacteria > Acidobacteriota > Terriglobia > Terriglobales > Acidobacteriaceae > JAIQFF01. The sequence continues at coordinate 687,385 of CAVULZ010000003.1, read as the reverse complement.
AGGGATATCGCAGGAGCATGTTGATCGCTGCCAAAACTTAATCTTGACACCTGCCGCGAAAACACGACGAGCAGGACCGCCCCCAGCATTCCGAGAGCGATCGATGTTCGTCGCAGGACGGCAGTAGTTAGCGCGATTCTGTCCGTGTCGCTCGAACCGACCGACTCTGCGATCTGGCGCACACCACTGCTGTTGATGCCCATACCAGCGATGCTCTGACTAAGATCAGCAATCGACCCGTAAAGGCCAACCAATCCAAACCCGGCTGGTCCAAGCAACATTGCCAGAGCCTTGGTACGAACGATTCCAATGACGATATTCACTACGGAAGAGCCGCCGACCAGGGCCGACGATTTGAGGATCTGGTCATAGGTGTGCTTTTCAGCCAGGGCTCTTTGTGCTGCTTCGGTAAAGGGCCGCGGTTGCGGCGGCTCAAGATGATCGTCACAAACGCTTGATGGCATAGGCCGGACTTTAGTCAGGCGCGTGGCGCCCGGGTCGTATTTTCTTGTCTCGAGACTTGATGCCCTGGCAGCTCTTGCCGTCGGTGCAGACCCTTGTTGTGTTTCCTGAAGTTGGCGTCGCAGAAAGGCTGGACCGTACCTGGCGGAGTTAGGCAGCCCTCAAAGCGGAGGCGGGTCGGGCAGCCACAAACTCCCGTATACTCTCGACCACTCGATCCTGTTGTTCGGCCGTGAGATTGGGATATAGGGGCAGAGATAGCACTTCTCTAGCTAGCCGCTCCGAAATTGGGAAATCTCCTTCTTTGTGCCCTAGATGTCGGTAGGCGTTTTGGAGGTGAAGCGGAATTGGATAGTGGATTCCGGTGCCTATGCCATCGAGCGCGAGCTTCGAGATCAGTTGGTCTCTGTCCTGAACTCGAACTGTATACAAGTGATGACTTGGCTTCGTCCAGGAAACCTCGGCGGAAGCGATTACGCCCTCTCCGACAGCCGCGAGCATGCGATGGTACCGGCCGGCTCCGGCTCGACGTTGGTCATTCCACCGATCGAGGTGGGGAAGCTTAACGCTCAGGATTCCGGCCTGAATCGCATCCAATCTCCCGTTATAGCCCTCTGTTTCGTGGTGATATTTCCGCGACTGTCCATGATCGCGCAGCATCCGGACTTTGCGGGCGAGATTTTCGTCGTTGGTTGTTACAGCCCCGGCTTCGCCACAAGCACCCAGGTTCTTTCCGGGGTAAAAGCTAAATGCGGCAGCATGCCCGATGGAGCCAGCTTTTCTCCAGCGACCTTCTTTGTTTGACAAGTATTCCGCACCGTGCGCCTGGCAAGCGTCTTCAATGACCGTCAAATGGTAGTGGTTCGCTAGATCGAGGAGTGGGTCCATATCCGCAGGCTGGCCATATAAGTGTACTGGCACGACAGCGGTGACTGGCCGCCTTGTCTTCTTGGTGATGGGTTGTACGGCGGCCTCGTCAAACTCGCACTTCGTCTCGAGGAACTCACGGAGTTTCTCCGGGTCCATGTTGTGGGTAAGCTCATCAATATCCACAAACTCCGGGGTCGCACCCGCTTGGGCTATCGCTTCAGTGGTGGCGATGAACGTGTTGGGAACCGTAATGACCGCATCGCCGGCCTTGATGCCCGCAGCCGTCAAGGCGAACCGCAGGGCATCCGTACCACTTCCCACACCGACACAATATTCGGTATCGCAATATTGAGCAAAAGCGGCTTCGAAGGTTTCTACTGCAGGGCCGCCAATGAACGCAGCCGTAGACAAAGCATTCCGGAACACGGAAATCAGCTCGTCTTCGAGTTGTAGATGTGGGGTTACAAGGTCCAAGAAGGGAACGCTACCACTTTTGTTTTCGCGGCGGTGGTTATTGCTACCATGACTACCATTGCTGCCTGTCACGTTCTGACCCCCATTTCTTCGGTGATCGGTTTGGATAATTGTGTACAGCCGTTTAAGTTGCGCGGATCCATAGCAGAGCAAGCTGTGGCTGGCAAGAATCGGGAAAGTTCTGGAGGGAAAGGCACGAAGCTAATAAGCACCGTCACCAAGAACTACTGACCTGGGTGTAAGCATGAGAATCTTAATATCGAGCCACACCGATTTGGCCATGGCATATCGAACATCAAGACGAACCATGTCGTCGAACTTGACTCGACTGCGACCGCTCACTTGCCACAATCCGGTGATCCCTGGCTTTGCTTCCAATACGCGACGTCGATGCCAAATCTGATAGGCTTCGACTTCATAAGGTATGGCGGGCCGCGGTCCGACCAGTGACATCTCCCCTTTGAGCACGTTCCATAGCTGGGGGAGCTCATCCAAGCTCGTCCTTCGCAAGAACATGCCTACCCGGGTAACCCGGGGATCGCTGGTCAGCTTGTATACGCCCTGATCATTGCCATTTGCAGGCTGCCTCTCCGCGCGACCTGCGATTAGCTGCTCGACGTATTGCTTATGAGCGCAAGCGTCGTTATCGATGTGCATCGACCTGAATTTCAGGAAGACAAAAGGTACGCCATAATGCCCGACTCGTTTTTGGCGAAAGAACACCGGCCCTTTTGATGAAATCTTGATCGCCACCGCAATTGCCAGGAATATAGGAGCGCAAAGAAAGCAATCCCAATGCGCTACCTATGGTGTCAGTCATTCTCTTGATCGCTGAGAACAATTGTTTCCCGTTCTCGCGCCGAGACACATCTGGATAGAGAGTAGGGTGGCTGGGACGTTGGGGCACATCGTGATGCCACTCTTCCGGGAAGATGTGGTAGGTAGATATTAATCTCCCGGAATTCCTCGAACGTCAGATTACTATAGAGCGTTCCATTCACTCTTGCCAGGATCGTGCCTGCGATCGAGTTTCGGCGGAGTAACACCAATTTCCGTGAACAAAATGCCTATCACGGAATTCTTCTTGTACCAGCCGTTTACATCAGTCTCCCTGATCGACAAAGAAAGAGTGGATAGAACGTCGCCCAGCTTCCTTCCATGTTTGTCGCGTGTCAGGATGCCCTCGACATCCAACAGCACGAGCAAGAACGGCCTTTGGGAGCGCTCCGTTCTTTTTCTTTCCAGAGAGATCACCCCATGGAAAGACTCTTCGCTCAGAAGGATGCGGTCCGTACCCGAGAAGGTGGGAAGGCTCGTATTTAGATTGTTGCTTGAGGATCGCAACTTCACGTGCTCCGTCTTTCCAGCAGTGCTCCATCCTTTCCCTGAGAAAGAAAGGAGACTGCGTGGCCCTGGCGACGCCAAGGTCTTGAATGAGATGAGGTACAAGGACTCGTTTAAGGGGTTACAGCCGTCGATCTACGCTGATCTCATTCTGTCGATTCTCGATTTGGCCGGTGGCTCTCCTGGGTGGAGAGACATAACGCTGATAGTAATTGTCATGCTCAGTAGTGGTGGAACCGTTCAGCACTACTCCTAACAACTTCGACGGCTCCAGTGCCTGCAGCCCTCGTTTTAGCAATCGCTTTTGCGTCGTTCCTTCCCGAGCCACCAGCAGAATGCCATCTGCCGACCGCATCCAAACACTGGTGTCAGCCAGAGGCACAACAGGAGGTGAATCGATCAGGATCCAATCGAACCAATCCGTCAATTGGTTCATGAGCTACTGCAAGGCGTTCCGACTGCATTAATTCCAGGTTGTTTTCGGGCGGGTTCCCGGCGGGCAGAAACCAGAACCCGACTTCTTCAAGCTGGTAAATGCTTGTAATTGTCCCGAGATCACTCTGCAACCATTCGCTGAGGCCGGGCAATCGCTTGGGAATGCCAAACCGCGAACTTAACGACGGTCGGCGAAGATCCCCGTCTATTAAGAGAACCTTCTGCCTTCTCTGGGCAAGCGCAATCGTCAGATTTGCAGATACCATGCTCTTGCCCTCTTCCGAGATCGTGCTCGTGATCAGCAACTGTTTTGAGCGAACGGGTCTGCTGCAGTTGTCTCAAACGAACGCCCAGAAAGCGGAACTTTTCTGCGCCCAGACTCGCCTGGTCCGTCAAGGCACACCAGTCGACTCTCGGGCGATGGTGAAATTGCCAGCGACTGAAACTGCGTGATATCGTTCGCGGCAACATCCTTGGCCTCGCCCTTTACCCCCTCCGGCATTTCAGCTGCCGTGCGGTTCTTCAGCTGCCTGCGGTTCTTCAGCTGCCAAGGACGAAATCAGGGGAAAGTCGAAACCGGTCTCCTTCTAATCTCGACTGCTGTAACGCGTCAAATATACGGCTCATGCTTGCTCGCTCCGGGTGTGGTCGCTGAAGTTGATTCTTCTTCTCTGGATCCCAAGCTCTGGGAATAGTTACGTAGCTGAAGCAGAGTTATTCTTGTCCTGCCAGCTTTCGCTGTCGTCAGGCTCCGTCACTCTTTCGATTCGCGGCCTTTGGGGCACGTGAAGGCGAAATTCCCTTGCCACTTCATCGACAATTTCCACTGGGACGCTGCGCAGTTGTCTGGCGTAAGCAGTGATCAAAGCGTTTTCGCAAATCGTATTGATCAAGCGAGGAATACCCCGAGAATGCCGATAAATCTCGGCGACTGTATCACTGGGGAAAAGGGCGCTCGCATGCGCTGAAGCGTTGCCCCTGCCATCTGCAAGCCGACCCTGCTACGTAACCACCGGTCTCCTCTCGACTTCAAGGGTTCGAGCCGAGCACGCAGGGCGATCCTCTGTTTCAATTGCCTCAGTTCGACCAGGTCCAGCTTCTCGTCCAGCTCCGGTTGCCCGACGAGCAAGATCTGCAGCAATTTGCCCTGCGCCGTCTCCAGATTCGTAAGAAGACGAATTTCCTCGAGAACCTCTGTCGAAAGATGGTGAGCTTCGTCCACCACCAGCACAGTCGTCAGTCTTCTGCTGATGGCGAGTGAATGAGGAATCTGCCAAACTCAAGCAAAAGATCACTCTTGGTCTTGGCTGGATGTCTCAAGGCCAAGGTCGCCGGCGATAAACTGCAGGAACTCCAGCGAGGACAATCGACTGTTAAAGACGTACGCATAAGCAACGTTGGTGCCTTTGAGCAATTGCAACAGCCAACGGACCAACAACGTCTTGCCCGTACCAACCTCTCCAGTTAGAACGACGAAACCCTTCTGCCGCCGGACGCCGTAGTAGAGGGCAGCCAGAGCTTCCTTGTGTCTGATGGTAGGAAACAGAAACGATGGGATCCGGAGTGATCTCGAAAGGGTTACGCCGCAGATTGTAAAATCTTTTGTACATTGACTTATACCTATCCGCGGAGATAACTGATCGCGAGATCCCGCCAGGATCACCGCAAACACCAGGCCAGTGGCAGCCCACCCAAGCCACGCCATCCTCTGCTGTTTCCTTCTCTTCCCTCGCAGTCACGATATCCGGAATTTCTGAGATCACGTCCACGGGGACAAGTTCTTTGAGTTCCTTCTCACCGTAGAGCCGGTCGTCGACCATCTCTGCCCCAGCGCTGACGTGCGGCGCCCAGCACGAGCCCGACGCACAACCCGATAGCGCTCAAAGCTTAAGCGATCGGGAGAATAGGGTTTCACCGGCAAGCTGGGGGGATCGAGAATGCGAAAATGTTCACCCTGCTGCCGGCGTTCCAGGCTGGTGGCAAGCTCCGAGTCATTCTTCTTCTTGAGCAGGCGTCATAGTTGGCTCGAGACTGATCGTAGTTGCGGGTGAGATCGAGCAAGCTGTTGTTCTCGTACTGGCTCGCGATTCAGCCGGGTCTGGTACTCCGCTGATCTTTGCCCTCAGCTCTTCCGAATCGCGCTCCCGATTCGCGATCTCAATCCGGTTGACCTTCAACTGGCTCTCCAGCTCAACCATCGGAGACATCTCCTTGATCTCGGCATCGCTTCTGGGGCCGACCGTCGAGTTGTCATCCGTCGCAGGAGCCGAGGCCTTGGCCTTCAGATCTGCGGTAATCTGTTGCTTCATCTTCTCGGCTTCGGCAATCTGTTCCTTCACCTTACGAACATCGGGATGGCGGTCGGTGTAATGGGAACTGAGGTCCGCAAGTTGGGCCCTTAGCCTTTCCAGTTCCTGTTCCAGCGCGGGCAGTCCCACTGGAAACGTTGTCCGACTGTCTTGGTCGATCTCTGAACCGAGCGGTACTGCCCCAGCAAAGATTCCAGGTAGACGTTTTGCTGCTTGGCGCGGTTCAAGGCATCCTGTTCGCTCCCGTCAGTTGAGCTCTGAAGACCGCCCAGGATCTGCAGATTGCTCTGCAGCTGTCCCGGCAGGTCTCCCAGATGTTCGTCCTTGAACTCACGTATCTTGTCTTCCTGTTCGCTGAGCGACTTCCTGGCTTCCTCGAGGTGGGTCTCCAGGAACTCAGTGGTATTTTCGGACTGTTCCTGCCGTGCTTCCAGATTCTCGCTGATGAAGAGGTTCGGTCAGTTCCCTTGTGACTTGCTGTGCCACTTGCGGGTCGTCGTGAAGAATAGTAGACATTGAAGGCAGTCAGCTGGTCGCGGTCATGCACCAGTTCGATCTCAATGTCCTTCCGCATCCGTTCAACCAGTTCGTCTGGCGTCGACCTGCTGGCGGCTGCTCGGCATAGAGATTTTGGCTTCTCAATGATACGCACAAGCCGGGTGCGGCTTAGAATCTGCTGGGTAATGCTCTGCAGCCGATCTTGCAAGTTGTCGGCTGGCGATATTGGGAACCACGTATTGTGACGGCACGGTCGGCTGCTCGACCAAAATAAGCGTGCCAGAACGATAGACCGACGGCATGACACCAACTTACTCCCCATACCATCAGCCAACCGACAAATAACGGGAGCAGAAAGTACCAACGGCGCCGGCGACCGATGGCGAGGTATTGTTGCAGGTTGAAGCTTTCGCCCGATTTCTCTTCAAAGTCTTCCGACATGGTTACCTTCCCAACGGCCTGTTCGAATTGATAGGAAAGCGACACCCAAACATTATTCCGATCAGGAGCGTTAGATATCGCGTGGAACGCTGCTGTAGCTTTGGTGCAACCGCGTGTACCCCATTTGCACGGCGAGACGTTCTCCCAGTGGATGCTGCAGCTGACGCGCTCCCGGACCAGGTGTGTCCTCCAGCGCCGAACGCGGCTCGAGCATCCAGAACACTATTGGCTGAGTAGCTCGCCGCCAACGCCTGTGCGTCCAGTGTCTTGGCCAGCTGCCAGCGTACCGGAGACATCCGCTCTGGTCGAACGGACCGCTCCCGACAGACCGCCGCCATCGCTGATTCCTCGTGCGCATAGCTGGCTACCAAAACTGGTGCGCTGTCCGTGCCAGCTCACGCTGGCGCCCGCGGCCGGTGACCACTTACGCAGCGATGAGCGGTTCCACCATGAGTATCCGAGTGTTCCGGTCCCGCGAAGACGAGACACAGTCAGGCTCGGAGGTAGATAGAGCGTGTAGAACACGAATGCACTGTGGGTTTGGGTCTCAACCTGGCTCGGGTGGGTCAACAATCTCTGGAATTCATACGTTGCCCCGATGTAATGCTTCGGGAGAGGCGATGAGTATAAAAGACCTTCGCCAGCTCCTGCAGGTCGAATCAAACAGCCCGGGCAGTTTGGCCCGGTCCGGGTACCACAATCCCGACAAGTGCACCTTTGGCTCCGATCATCGCGTTCTCGGCTGAATTGATAGGTCAATTGCCACATCGCTGAAGCTACTGATCCTGGCTGTAGCAGTCGGCGGCACAATCGAATCATTCGGCCCCTGCAGTCACGCCGGTACCTGAAGCAGATGCGCTCTGCTCACAGATTCAACAAAGTCTGATGTCTTTTGAAAGGAATCTCGCACAAGCTAAGTGTTACGTGCGGACTCAGACGATACTCGAAACCAAGTGCTAGATTGTGATCCGATTTCGTTAATGGAGCTATTGCGTTGATAGAACGTGAACCCGGGAGTATAGGTCAGATCCCAACTGAACCGCGACCTGGACTGATGCAGAGAAATGCTGGGCCAGATCGAATACCTGACATCACTGATTCCTGACCGTTCGAGCAAGATTTGTCGTCATAGAGCTGTCCCGACATTCAGCCCTCCTCGCAGATAATTCGTGCGCGGGGTCTCCGAAGCAAAGGCCAGTGAATAGCCTTCGTCGCTGACCGGGCGGGAGTAATCATCGGAGCTTCTTCCCCTGCTGGCTGGGCCCCTGACGACTCCACCTGGGACCACAGCGGAAGCGCGACAACGAGCGACCAGAGATGAGCCGTTAGATAGGTTCGAGCAATCATATGTTCTACAGGGACTACGACGGTATCGTGTGGCTTGAGTTCTACGTTCTGCTCGGGCTCTTGCCCTTGATGACGCTCGGCATAGTTGAAAGGCAGGCGTGACTGCCCGCCATCGGGGGTCGGCCGCAGCACGTAGATCGATTTCTTCTTGGCAAAATCCCGGAAGCCGCCGGCCAGCGCAATGGCGTCCAGCACCCTGGCAGAGTTCGAGATCAGATACGATCCCGGTTTTGACGACCTGACCGAGAACGTTGAAGCGCTGACTCCGTATCTCCTGAACCATCACCGTGACTTCAGGCTCGGAGATGTAGCTTTGAAGTTTGGTCGCGATTTCCTTTTGGAGCTGGCGAGGGGTTTGTCCGCCGGCCTGTAGTTCACCGACCAAGGGAAGAGTAATCTTTCCGTCGGACCGCACCGGAACGGACCGTGAAATGTCAGGTTCTTTCCATACGTTGACCGCCAGCACATCATCGGGACCAATCACGAAGGAATCGTCGCCTGCCTTCTTGGGGAAGCGATCTGTACCGGGGCTGACCGGTTTAGCGATCGCGGATACAACCGTCACTTGGAGCTTGGCAGGTTCCGGCCTTTTGCCTGCTTCCTGGGCCCATACTTGTCCGATAGCCTAGACCGCAAGATCAGAATCACACAAGCCCTCATCGCCACCGCCTTGCTTGCGATTCGAAGTTTGAGTTGATCACGTTCATGGTTTCACCACCTTGTAGCAGCCTTCGTATCGTCACCTTGCCGCTAGGCATGAATCTGTTCGAAGCAGTTCATGACATATTCCTGCTCTTCGTCTCTCATTTCGTAAAACAGGGGAAGAATGATGCTTGTGTCGGTTACAAGATTTGTCTCCGGCAAGCGAGCATCCGTAGCCTCATCGCGGTACGGGAAGTTCACGATGAATCGCCATAATGCCTCGCCGTGAAGCGATTCCGTGATCGAGCAGTTCCTGCATTAATGCGTCTCGGGCAGATGGGAGCATCGTCCGTCAGTCGCGCCATGTAGGACTGAAAATTGTGCCGGCAATCCGAAGGCTCATGCGGAGGCACGATCCAACCGAGAGTTAGAGAGTCGCTCGCGAATAGCGCCGTGCCAGTTCCCGGCGTCGCGAGAGCATTTTGTCCAGACGTTGCAACTGGACCAGGCCGATCGCAGCCTGCAAGTCGGTCATGCGGTAGTTGTACCCGATCTCATCGTAGTGCTCGATCACGACCTTGCTCGAGCTGTGCCGGGCCAGATCGGACACCGTCATGGCGTGTTGGCGCAGTCTCCGAACTCTGGCGGCCATTTCCTCATCGTTGGTCGTGAGCATCCCGCCCTCGGCCGTGGTAAGGATCTTGCGCGGGTGGAAGCTGAAGCAGGCCATCGACGTGTGCGGCCTGCCGATGCGCTGGCCTCGATATTCAGAACCGATGGCGCAGGCGGCATCTTCGACCACCACCAGGCCGTGGCGCGAAGCGATCGCTTGAATTTCATCAATGGGGGAGGGCAAACCGATCTGGTGAACCAGCAGAATGGCCTTGGTTCGGGGAGTGATCGCCTCTTCGATGCGACTCGGATCAAGGTTGTAAGTTGACCGGTCGATGTCGACGAAGACGGGAGTTGCTCCTGCGTAGGCAATCGCATTGGCCGTGGCAATGAACGAAAGGCTGGGACAGATGACCTCATCCCCCGGCTTTACGCCCGCCGCAACCAGCGCCAAATGCAGCGCCGTCGTGCACGACGAGACTGCAACCGCGTGCGCCGCGCCGACGTACTCGGCGAACTGGCGCTCGAACTCAGCCACGCGAGGCCCTTGGCTGACCCATCCACTTCTGAGCACTTCAATCACAGCCTCTTCTTCAAGCTGTCCAAACGAAGGCCGGGCGATGGGAACATTCATCAGCATGCGTTGGGTTCATCACGCCACCACCGCCACGGGCTGCCTGACCATCTGTCGCCAGCGAATCAATTCCCGCAGACCTTGTTCCAGAGAAACCGTGGCCTCGAAACCTAACTCTACGTTTGGCCTTCTCCACTGCGGCACGTCGGGTCTGGACATTCGCGACCGCACGCGCCTCTCGATGTTCAGGTCGCAGCTTCGAATCGGTAAGGCGCAAGAGGACTTCGCAGAGTTCGTTGAGGCTGGTTTGAATCCCGGTTCCCACGTTGAAGACTTCATCGGTCACATCACTTTGCGCAGCCAGCAGATTGGCCCGGGCGACATCCTCGACGAACACAAAATCCATGGACTGGCTGCCATCGCCGAAAATAAGAGGTGGCTTGCCGGATTCAATGGCATCCAGCCAGCGGATCAGGACCTCGGTGTACACGCCGGTTATGTCCATGCGGGGTCCGTATACGTTGAAATAGCGAAACGCGACGTAGGGCAGACCCGAAGTCGTGTAGTAGGCGCGTAACATCTGTTCCCCGGCGATCTTGCCCGCCCCGTACATGGTTCGATTGTTGAACGGGTGAGACTCGTCGATGGGCAGATAGGAGGGCTCGCCGTACACAGAAGCTGAGGAAGCCGCAACGATTTTTCTTACGCCGTGACGAACCGCAGAGTCTAGAACATTGAGGGTGCCGTCGATGAGAACCGCCACTGCCTCCCGGGGGGCCTCCGCACAACGAGTGATTCTGAGCGCAGCCTGATGAAATACGTAGTCCACTCCCTGGACAAGCTTGTCAACCAGGGTGCGATCACAGACATCGCCGTCCGTTACGTCTTACTCCGCCTTTCTCGAAGGCTTGCGACAAATTGCCAAGATTGCCGCGGACAAAATTATCCAGCACCCGCACTTCCGCCGCTCCCGCGTCGAGCAACTGGTCCACGATCGCACTGCCCACAAATCCGGCGCCACCCGTAACCAGACATTTGGCTCCTTCTAAGTGGTTCATTTTTTCTCCGAGGGAACGGAGTATCTATGCTCTGTCTCTGAAATACAGGACACGCGCCGGAACTCCGGCAACGACTGCATAGTCCGGCACATCCTGCGTGACCACTGCACCCGCACCCACGATTGCCTGGTGACCGATCCGGACTCCGGGCAGGATCGAGGCGTTCATTCCGATGTCCGCGCCATATCCGACCACCACTGGCTTGATGATCAGGCTGGTCTTGATGATGGGCACATCGCTTGGCTGACCGGTGTGAGTCGAGCCCAGAACTTTTGCGCCTGGGCCCCAGCCGACATAATCCTCAAGCACCAGGTCGCGAGCATCGAAGTAAGCCTGAGGCCCGATCCAAACGTGATTTCCGATGCGGCAAGTCCCGTCAAAACGTCCCTGGATCATGGCTTGTGCGCCGATGAAAACACAGTTTCCAAATTCCATCGTCTCCGGATGCTTCAAGACAACATCGGGACCCACTTGCAGACCTTCTCCCGAGCTACGACAGACGGCGCGCATCAGCACCCGTCGCATCAGAACGCTAAGACTGTCTTCTCCGCTGCGGTAAGTGGCGAACAATTCCTGCAACCGCTGAGGATCCGCCGTCTCTTTCAACCAGGACGAAAAACCCCGTTCCCAAACTGGGTCGGCATTTATCTCCCTTGCACCGAAGGTTGGGGGCACTTCCCTCCCCGCCAAAAGCTCGTTCACAATTGGATTGGTAAGCATGGAATCCACTGGTTTATGGAGGTCTAGTTCAGTACTGGTTTCTCGACGGGCTGCGCTCTAGGCGGCGACTTCCTTGTGCAGAAGTCGAGCCGGATTACCGGCGACAACTGCGTTGTCCGGCACGTCATGCGTGACCACGCTGCCCGCGCCTACGATCGCATTCTCGCCGATCGTGATGCCGCACAGGATGGTGGCGCCGGTTCCAATCGACGCGCCCCGCATGACTCGGGTGGGCACTACCCGCCAGTCCGCTTCGGACTGCGGCGCGCCGCCATCGCCGGTAGCGCGGGGGTACTTGTCGTTGATGAAGGACACGTTGTGACCGATGAAACAGTCGTCTTCGATTTCGACGCCCTCACAAACAAATGTGTGGCTCGAAACCTTCACATTTCTTCCGATCGAGGCATTCTTCTGAATTTCCACGAAGGCTCCGATCCGGCTGTTGTCCCCGATCGAACAACCATAGAGGTTGACAAAGGCGTGAATCGAAACGTTCTGTCCCATCGTTACGTTGGAAGCGATCCGGCAAAATTCCCTCATGCGAGCCTCCTAGTAGTTTCTAGGCGCTGATTTCGGTAATGGGGAGAACCGTTCTCTCGTATGGCATCGGGGGAGAGGCGAGTTCAATCGGGCGGCCGTTTCGCTCCATGGACTGTTGTGCCGCCTCGAGCAAGCGGACGACACGGTAGCCGGCATGTCCATCGCTGATCGGCGCCCGCTTCTCGGCAATCGCATTTACAAATTCGCGAGCCATCAGCCGCAGGGCCTCGCCGGCGTCGAGGTTCGGCGCCAGCATGTCGCCATTTCGATAACCGGCCAGCATCCGCTCCCGGCGTTCCGGATCGTGGTTCATGCTGATTCCTTTGTCGTAAATCTTGATCTTCTCGGTAGGCTCCATGTCGTCGTAGACAATCATCTTCTTGCTGCCACCCACCAGGGTTCTGCGAACCTTTACCGGAGCCAGCCAGTTGAGGTGGAAGTGGGCGATCATGCTGCCTTCGAAATGAGCCGTAACGTAGGCGATGTTTTCAAACGGACACTTGAGGTGCTTCATGCCCGTTGCCGAAATCGCCACCGGTTTGGAGTCGCACAAGTAGTCCATGATGGCGAAATCGTGTGGCGCAAGATCCCAGATCACGTTGATGTCGCTCTGTACCAGGCCCAGGCTGATTCGGACCGAGTCAAAGTAGAGGATGTCGCCCACCTCGCCCGAATCAATCAGTGACCTGCATACGACGGACGGCCGCGGTGTAGAGGAAGGTGTGATCAACCATCAGGGTCCGGTTGCGTCTCTCCGCCAGATCGATCAGGTCGAGCACGTGCTCCGTACTCGTTGCCAAGGGCTTCTCCACCAGGACATGCTTCCCTGCCAGCAGGGCCTGGCGGGCAAACGGGTAGTGGGTCGACACTGGCGTCGCGATGACCACCGCATCGATTCGAGGATCAGAAATTACATCCTGGTAGTTATGTCTCAACCCAACCGTTGGGTGGCGACGCTTGATACGCGCGAGCGCATTCAAGTCGAAGTCGGAGACTGCCGCGAGCTCGACCTCATCCAGTTCAGAGAAGTTGCGGACCAGGTTCTGTCCCCAATAACCACAACCTATGATGGCGACCCTGAGTTTGTTCATGACGAAAAGCTGTCTCCTTGAAACGGGATAAATTGGGATCGAATTCTCAATCGCTTGAAACTGGGCGAGGGCAAAAAGGATCTAACCCGATCGGCATTCCAGATTCATCATTCCCGGTCACGACGGCCTGAGCCTGGAGTTGATGAGCCTGCTCTTACAGGTGCGGCAGCACTTCAACCAGCGTGAGGTTGTAACGGTGATTCGTCGGCGCCGTGTCGTTGATGGTCACAGTCGTCCCACTGAGCGGAGTTGTAGCGTTCTGTCTCTGCACCCAGAAGGTGTCGAGTGAGGTCAACAGAAGTTGGTGGACCATGCTCTGGTTCGTACCCAGAGTTCGGGCGGCAGCCCCATCCCAGTCATTGCCCACGCCAAATACCCAGGAATTGTTCCGCGTGGTGACCAGGCTTGCCGTGGGTGCACCGGTCGCCGCGTTCCCGGACGCCGTTGCGCCGACGGCGCCGGCCCCGTTCGTTCCTGTGGTGTCTACACCCTTAAAACTGACCACGGTCATCGAGGCAGGTTGGCTGCTTGATAGATTTGCAGTGACGGTCACATTGGTCAGTACCGCAGCCGCGAACGCTCGCCAGATCTCTGCGGTGCCCCTCTGAGTGTTGGTCCGCTTAACCAGCGTCCAAGTCAGACCCGTGCTGGTCATGGTGTTTACCGTGGTGTTCGTCCCTGTTGTCGGAGCATCAGCCGCAACGAAAGCCAGCAGTAATTCGTTTGTTGAAGTCGTAGAGAACGCGGCGGTAACAATCTTTGTCGCTCGGGCAGAGTTGTCCTTGAACACGATCGCATCGGTGGCCAGCGCGCTCGTAGTTACTACCGTGGAAGTGAAGTTGACGTTAGCGACATTGGCTCCATTCACTGTCGCCGCTTGGCTGGTTGGGGTGAAGGTGAAACCGGTTTTGGTGGGTGTGACCGTGTAGCTGCCATTAGCCACATTGCTGAAGGTATACGCACCTGCTGTACTCGATGTGACGGTGGCGACAGTCGTCGCGCCGGTGGTCAGCGTAACCGTGGCGGTGTTCCCGCCCGTTCCGCTGATCGTTCCGGATACCGTGAAAGTCTGTGCCGAACTGAAAGCGGCCACCGTCGCGTTAGCCCCGTTCACCGTCACTGCCTGGCTGGTGGGGGTAAAGGTGAACCCCGCATTCGTGGGCGTCACGGTGTAAGTGCCGTTGGCCACGCTACTGAAGCTGTAAGCGCCCGCAGCACTGGCCGTACTGGTAGCCACGGTTGTAGCACCGCTGGTCAGAGTCACCGTCGCGGCGTTTCCACCCGTCCCACTGATCGTCCCGGACACCGTAAAGGTCTGCGCCACCGAACTGAAAGCGGCCACGGTTACGTTGGCCCCATTCACTGTCGCCGCCTGGCTGGCTGGCGTAAAGGTAAATCCGGCTTTTGTGGGCGTGACCGTATAACTGCCGTTAGCGACACTAAAGCTGTACGCGCCCGCGGCACTGGCCGTGGTGGTCGCCACGGTCGTAGTCCCGCTGGTCAGAGTCACCGTGGCGCCATTCCCGCCCGTCCCGCCAATCGTCCCGGATACCGCAAAAGTCTGCACTGCTGAACTGAAAGCGGTTACAGTTACGTTGGCGCCGTTCACCGTGGCGGATTGGCTGGTCGGCGTGAAAGTGAATCCGGTATTTGTAGGCGTGACCGTGTAGCTCCCGTTGGCCACGCTGCTAAACGTGTACGCGCCAGCGGTACTCGCTGTGGTTGTGGCCACGGTCGTCGTGCCGCTGGTGAGTGTCACCGTGGCCGCATTCCCGCCCGTCCCGCTGATCGTCCCCGAGACGGTAAAGGTCGTTGCGCCCGTACCATACTTTGCCAGATAGGAACCTGCGCTGGCACTGAAGAATGCGTACTGCACTCCCTTGACGGTCTGAGTGGTGAAACTGACTGGCGACCCGCCCAACGTAATGCCAGTCAAGCTTCCAGCAGAAGAACCTATGGGCAACATGGCCTGCAAATTCCTGGCGCCTGGTCCCACTACGATCGTGAAGCTGAGGCTGTTTCCGCTCCATGACAAAGATCCGAACGATGAATTGTTGCGCCCGTCCAGCCAGGTCAGCATTTGCTGCGCGGAGACCATTGGAACGCTGTGGGCTTGTGTTGAGGAGAGGACATCAGGCCCGATTCCTGGATAACTTCCCTGGTCATTATGTGCCTGCACGACGAATGCACCGTAGTAGCCCGTTGCGCCGGTTGCGTTGTCCAGAATAGCGTCGATGTTGTCGGGATAGCTCTGGCCCGATTCATCAGTCATTTGGGTTGTGGCTTGGTAGACGTCGATAATGTTGCCGTTGCGGTCAGTGAAGCGCATGGGCATGCCCGAGCCGGTGAATAAGCCGGGCACGTCGTTTACCCAGGTTGGGGGCCAGTAATAGTAGGATGTGTCCAGGCGAATGCCATGCCTGAGCTCAGTTTGCGGCTGCGTATCGTAGTCGCTCCATCCGATGCAGTGCATACGGTGGGTCTTGGGCGCCGGGACGCTCGGGAATTGAGCAGCGAACGACCCCATGACGCTCACGTAGTCATCATCGAGGTCGGCTGGGATCCAGTTTGAACATGTGGGATTCGAGTCCACGTGCACCGAAATCTCAAATCCCTGAGCCACGAGTGCTGCGGCCTGAGCATCGGTGAGCGGGTTGTCTGCGATGGACTGCGGGAACAGATACGACGTGGCCCGCAGGCACTGCCAATCCGCCACCGAACACCCTGCAGGACTCGCTGCTTGCAAATCGCCGAATCGTTGATTGGTTGCACTGCCGCTATAGAAGGATCCGTGATCGTCACCGGTCATTACTACGACCGCCTTCGCGCCACTGGGGAAATACCAGAAGCGCGGCAAGGGCTTCTTAGACGCGTTCATTTGCAGGATCAGGTTAGCCAGCAAGCGTTGTTGCTCGTCCGCCTGCGGGATGGCGACTTTATTCAAATCGACCCAATCGGGTTCTGGATCAAAACTTGCCGCGCCGAAATACAGATCGTCGGAACGGTTCGGACCCGCCTGTCCATCGCGTGCCTGCCCCGCCCATGCCGGATTGCCTTGACGAGTGTAAACAATCGAGCGCGCCAAATCATATGTAAACGCCGCTGCCTGGCCCGATCCAGCACGGGCCAGGGTCACCGCCGGCGAAGTGGTAGGCGTAGACGCGTTGGAATAAAGAGTCGCTAAGCCGGAAGCACCGTTCAGGGTGTATCGATCGGCCGGACCGTGGAACTGAATGCTCTGTCCCACGATGCCGACGCCGGGGCCAGTCGCAGTTTGGACCAAGAGGTAGGCGTTTGAGAGGGTCGATGTTGTCGAAGTCAGCCCCAGCAGTCCCGAAAGTTGTTTGTCGGGGTGCATCGCGATCAACTGGCCGCCGCCATTCACCCAGGTGGTCAGCATGCTCACCTGTGCGCTAGTCAAAGGCATGTCGCCCAGAATCGCAACATCGTAGGCTGCCAGGGTGGTAGAGGTGACGGTTCGAAATATCGGCCATAGTGTATTCGTTGAGTCCTTCGGTACTCAGGATCTCTCCGTAGTAGCGGGAGAATGGATTCGATGCGCTAGAGATCACGAGGATGGGGCCGCCAGGGCCGCTGTTGTTGGGTACCGGCGAAGTCGAGAACGACCAGGTAAAGTCCGCTGCCAGTGGGTTGCCGTTAAAGTCTTTTACCCCGTTCGCACCGCTATTCAGCGTTGCCGTGTAGGTGTTCGCTGAAACCAGGCCGGCGGTGGGAGTAAAAGTTGCCGTTGCCGATGGGGCGTCATAAGTCACATTGCCCGCCACTGCGTTGTTTGACGAATCCCTCAACAGGAAGGTCGTTGTGTTGATCGTGGAAGCGGTCATTGGCTCGCTGAACGCAGCGGTAAGGACTGCACTCAGAGGAACTTGGGTTCCATTGTTAGTTGGGGTGACCGCCGTAACCGTCGGTGAAGTAGTGCTGCCCGACGGAACGAATACGATATCCACCCAATAGTTCGTTGATAAGAAAGTGGAGGTTGGGAAGGAGCTGCTGGCACCATAGCTAAATACGCCGTTAGCACCGTCGAAGCCGTCCTGCAAGGCATGCAGTGGAGCGTTGTCGACACCTGTAACAAAGAAACTGTTGCTGGCCGAATAATGGCTGTTGGGCGCGAAGTAGGAGGCCACGTAGGTCGTATTGGCGGAAATCGTGAGTGGCGTGCTGAGGTTAACCTGCTGCCATCCTGATCCGGATTCAGCAGTAAATGTAACCGACGCCAGGAGGCTTCCAGTGTTACTCCACAAGTGTCCAGTGTGAGGGCCGGGATTGTCCGAACTCTTGTAGAACCGCATGGCAGTAATCGCCCCGGAGAAATCCGAGCGGAAGCGAAAGCCCACTTCCACACTGTTCGTGTCCCCACTATCCACGGTTGCCGGAGTGCTTGCGGAGGTCCAGATGCTGCAAGGACAGTTCGTGGGTGGTGGAACTGCGACACCGGTAGTAAACGTCGAAGTGAAGTTCGCGGCCATCGCATTGCCCGCGAGATCCTTGACGCCGCCGGCTCCGCTGCTCACCACTATTGTGTAAGCAGTCAACGATGCCAGGCCGGAGTTGGGTTGGAGAGTGGCTGTCTTTGAAGCGCCGGCGTACGTGACCGTCGCTGCGACAGCAGAACTTCCAGGTCCGAGAAGCTGTACGGTGCTGGAGTTGACGGTCGCCGGGTTGATCGCCTCGCTGAATACGACGTTAACCAAGGTAGTAGTAACGACTCCAGTCGCTCCGGCGACTGGATTGACCGAGGTTACGGACGGTGGCGTTGTATCGGCCGCTGTATTGAATGACCAAATAAAGTCCGATGCCAGCGCATTGCCACTCAAATCCTTAACCCCGTTCGCTCCACCCTTCACGGTTGCGGTGTAACTGGCCCCGGGTATCAAGGACGTCGTGGGAGTAAGTGTCGCGGTTGATCCAGTGTAGGTCACGCTGTTTGAGACCGCGTTGTTGGAAGAATCCACCAGCAGGAAAGTCGTCGCGTTCACCGTCGCCGCGTTCACCACCTCACTGAACACCGCGCTGACCGCTGTGGTGGCGCTGACTCCGGTGCTGTTGCCTGCGGGTATCACCGAAGTGATCGTCGGAGGCGTCACGCTGGGCGTAGGGACAAGTACGACGTCTACCCAGTAGTTAGCCGATTGGAATGTGGAGGTCGGGAAACCGCTGGTTGGGCTGTACAAGTAAACCCCGTTGTCCCCGTCGACTCCGTCTTTCAAAGCGTGCAGCGGCGGGTTGTCTACTGCGTTGACAAAGTAGCTGTTGTCCGCCGAGTAGTGGCCGTTGGGTGCGAAGTAAGAGGCCACATACGTTGTGTTCTCAGTGATCGTGACCGGCGTGCTGAAGTCAGCCTGTTGCCAGCCTGAGCCGCCTTCTCCAGAGAATGTTGCCGTGGCCAGCAGGGTGCCCGTGTTGGACCACAGGTGGGCGGTGTGGGTTCCAGTATTGGTAGCGGCCTTGTAGAACCGAACGCTGGTGATAGTTCCTCCCACATCCGAGCGGAAGCGGAAGCCGTACTCGCCGGCCGTTGCGTCGCCACCATCAACAGTTCCGGGAACCGTGGTTGAAGTCCACACAGTGCAAGGACACGTTCCGGGGGGAGGCAGGGCAGCAGCCGTGGTGAACGTCCAGGTGAAATTCGAGGTCATGGCGTTTCCCGCCAGGTCCTTAACTCCGCTGCTGCCACCGGTCACGACTGCTGTGTACGTGGTCGAGTTTGCCAGGGCCGCACCGGGAGTGAGGGTTGCGGTCTGAGAACCGCTGGCGTAAGTAACAGTAGCCGTCACCAGAGAATTTGAGGGGCCGAACAGCTGGAATGTGCTTCCACTGATGGTTGCGGCATTGACCGGCTCGCTGAAAACGGCGCTGACCGCTGTGGTTGCAGCGACCAGCGTCGCTCCGGCCTTCGGCGTCACCGAAGCCACTGTCGGTGGCGTCGTATCAGGTCCACTGTTAGTAACAAAAACAATGTCTACCCAGTAGTTTGACGATTGAAAAGTGTTGGTCGGAAACGTGCTTCCGCTGCCGTAAACATACGTTCCATTGCCTCCGTCAACCCCGTCAGCCAGGGCGTGAAGGGGCGCATTGTCGACGCCGTTCGAAGCGAAAAAGCCGTCGTCAGCAGAGTAGTGGCCATTCGGAGCGAAATAGGAAGCGACATAGCCTTGATTGGCTGTGATCGCAACCGGCGCAGAGAAGACGAGTTTTTGCCAGCCGGACGCAGATTCTCCGCTGAAGGTTCCGGTGGCCAGCAGGGTTCCGCTATCCGTCCAAAGGTGTCCAATGTGAGTTCCAGTGTTCGCGGCGCTCTTGTAGAAACTGATCCCGTTGATAAAACCGCTTATGTCGGCTCTGAACTTTACGCCTACTTCAACCGAGGCTGGGTCTCCGCCGTCCACCGTGCCCGGAGTCGGACTGTTCCAGATGCTGCAGGGGCATGCGCGGGGGGCCAAAGTGAGAGACACACCGCCCGATGGCGTTTCGATGTTTCCACTGTCGTCAACTGCGCGGCTTTGAATGTTGACCGTGCCACTGGTGCCAGTCGGGGTCCAGTTATAGGTCCAGGTCGCCCGGCCGATGGCAGGATGCCATGTAGTGCCTCCATCGGTCGATACTTCGACACCACCGACAGCTCCACCTACATCTGTCGCCGTGCCCGTAATTGTTGTTGCACTTCCCCCCTGCACTGTCCCGCCAGATTTGGGCGAAGTAATAGTTGAAGCAGGAGGGGTCGTATCCGTGGATTGTGTTGCCGCTACCAAACCCGACTGCAAAGTCCCTGGCTGGATGCCCATGTCGGCAAACAGGTTGATGGTCGCCTGCTGCATGCTTGCGTTTGGAGTCGTAGCGTTGCCGTCGTGATTCCCGTCCAAACCCCACGGCCACTGTACTGTCCCTGAACCGAATACCAATGCACCACTCGGAGCGCGGTACATTGTCGTGTGATGCGTTGCAGTCCCGGCCCCATAAGTACTTCCATTGTCGAGCAGTAGATTTCCGGCGGTGTCGTAAGTAGCCGTGGAAAGATAAAACAGGCCGGCCGGCCGGAAGCCGTTATCGAGGTCCTCATCCCACTCGTAGCCAAGAGTGCCGGCTGGAAAAGTTGCGGTTGCCCCCGAAGCTTGAGTAGCCACCGAAGTATTTCGCCACAGTCTCATCTTGCCATCTACTGCCGGAACTTGAATTGAGAGCAACGGGCTTTGTGGCCCGTTGACCATGAAAATGGTGCCCGTCAAGGCATTTTCCGGGCGTCCTCCATCTCCTGGAGGGCTGAAGCGAGGATCGCGCCAGGTGCCTGTCCAAACCGGGGGATCCTGAGGATCCGTTACCCGGTTCGAGTGTGTCTCTTTGTAGCAAACCATGGTCCGATTCGCAGTGGCGGAGCCGTCGATACTGGGTTCCCATCGGACTTTCCAAAAAACTTCGTTTCCGCTGAAGAAGCCTAGATTGATACCTGCGTCTCGCGCTGCTTCTACATTGGCCCGCTCATTTCCCGACCAGTACTCGTCGTGTCCCACTGACAGCAGCGTTTTATGTTGCAGAATTAGGGAGCCGAAACGATCGGCGTCAAGCGAACTGAAGTATGTGACGTCGTAGCCATTGGCCTCAAGGAACCGGACCATGGGATACTCGGCGTTGAATATCCACGAATAGAATTCATAGACTCTGGTGTGGTATGGACGGTTGTAACTGACTTTATAGGCTCCTCCCTGCGGACCAGGGCCTCCGGTGTAAAGATTGGCACCGCCGTAGTCGTTATAAGCCTCCCATGTGGTATCCGATGTCTTGAAAAGAATGGCAGATGTGCTGGCGTCATTTCGGACAACGAATGGAATGTGGCTGTCACCGCCGGTGTCCTGCCGTATCACATGCGCGAAATAGACGCCCGACGTTGCGTTAGCCGGTATGGTCCATGTGGCTGAGACCCCCCAGTTTCCGCAGTCCATTAAGGCCGTAGCAACGTCCGTGATGCATGCCGGCTGAGTTTGCGGAAGGTGCGCCGAAGGGGTGATCGTTGTCACCAGCCGAGCGCCCGCGCCGCCGTAGTAACCCAGGCGGTAGATGTCCAGCTTGTAGTTGGTAGCGTTGGTGTTGATCTTGAAAGAGACTGTTTGCCCGACATTTGCGCTGATGTCCGTGGTGAAGCCCTGAATTGTCGAGTCGCCCGCACCGGAAACATCCCAGGTACTCTGCGGAGTACCCGGAAGACAGTTTTCGGCCTCAATGGGGTTGGCGGGAGACGAGCAACTGGCGAACGCGGGCGTGGCCAGCCACAGCGGACACAGGACTGTCAGCAGTAAGGAGCAATCCCGAAAGCGTCTCATATCTCTCATACCTTCAAGGCGATGAATTTGCGGTTTAGAAGCGGCTGCGAAGAACGGATCCGAGATCATTACTCTTCGGTGGTTCTGGCAACCACGGAGACCTCACGGCGCCCAAGAACAGTAGGGAATGATTGACCAAGCTAAAGTTGGAGGCTTGGATTTCGGAGGACTGTTACGTGCCACCCTGAGGTTCCTTGTGCTAAGGTGAGTCGCAAAACTCAATGGCGCAACGCTACGGACACCTCCGGCCTCTGAGTCCCATTCCCATTTCGGGAATTCAACAACTGGGGCGCACCTCGAACGCGGCTAGACGATGAGTGTCGGTGCCCGTTGGGAGACGGGCAAGATTCCAACTCGATTAGAATTACAGTCCTTTGGGCCGCGATGGAGCGCGCTCTAGCGCCTGTAACGATGGGCAAAGCTAAGCGACGTCGTGATTTCCAACAAGATGCAAGAACTCTCCGGGACAACCGAGTAGCAGGCGAGCACGGCGGTTCTACCCTACTGGGTGCCACGTAGTCCGAATGTCTCTGGGATCATTTGACCCACATGAGTGGAAGGCGATTCTGATTGGCGCACCCACTACCGACTCGGCCCGAATGGGCCGCCAGTAGGGTGGTTTGGGCTGTTAGGGGTTTCTGATTTTGCTTGCCACAGCTACCGAGGAGGGCCTAAGATACGGCGCCACTCATATGCGGTTTCCAGTTCGAAGGTTATGGTCTAAACATGGCTCGCACGAGTGATTCGATCACGCCGGGAAAGGCAACCGTTCTGGTCGCCGACGCGACCCGGATGGATTGTCAGCTAGTATCTGACGCTATTCAGCGCCATAGCCGATTTCGCGTCATGGACCTTGTCACCAGTTCCAGCGAGGTAGTCTCGGCGGTTCGTGACGCTCAACCCGACGTCGCGGTGATCAGCGCGCGCCTCCAGGATGGCGTTTCTGCCGGCCTGTGGGCCCTGAAGGAATTGCGCGCCGTGCACGCACGATCACGCATTGTCATGCTGCTCGACGATGACGAACGTCAGATGGTGGTGGAAGCATTCGTTAACGGGACGAGGGGTATTTTCTGCCGGATCGGATCCTCGGGAGAACTTCGCAAATGTATTCAATGTATTCACAATGGGGAAATATGGATCAGCAACGCTCAGGTGGAATACATTGTTGACGCGTTGATCCAGACACCAGCTCTCCGCGTAGTTAAAGATCAAGGGTCGACTATGTTGAGCAAACGGGAGTATGAAATCGCCCAGCTGGTGGCTACCGGCCTGTCGAATCTCGAGGTGTCGGAGAAACTCGGACTAAGCCGGCACACGGTGAAGAATTATCTGTTTCGCATTTTTGAAAAACTGCAAATCTCAACGCGGATCGAACTCGTGCTTTACATTTTGAGTGAATCGCGACCCTCAGAAGCCACCACCAATCTAACGCCGGCCCTCGCCTATGAAAACCCCCGGGTTTTGCCCGAACCTACCCATCGGAGTGTTTAAGCGGGCCAACGACTCTTCCGTTCGTAGCGAATGGAAAATTGATCTCCTGAAACACGAACGGGGCTACCCGCCAGGCGTCGCCGATCCCAACGAATACCGAGTCGAACGGATGGAGCCTAGGCTCACCCGTACTCCGTCACTACCCGAAACAGCAAGACAGCAGGCGAGATGAAAAGTGATTTTCAAGCCTGGCTGAGCGGTCTTTCTGACCTCTACCAGCTCCATTAAAGGCTGCCCTGCCTTGCGCAATCCTAGGATCCGTGCCGCGCAGAGGCTCTTATCTGAACTGAAGGTCGCGGCCTCGGAGGCATCAGTTCAATCTCATCTTCGGGGTTGAGAATAGTGGCCTGCCCGTTCCTGTTTATCCCCTTCCCTCGTCGTTGACTGGCTGCATAAATCACTACCTCCACTCGGCTGGACACCCCCAGCTTGTTGAAGATACGGAACAGATAGTTTTTCACTGTGTTCTGGCTGATTTTCAACTCTCGAGCGATCTCACGATTGCTTAGGCCCGCAGCCAGACAGCGTGTGACGTCCTGTTCGCGTTTGGAAAGCAGCTCGACGCCTTGCGCATTCACCAGGCGTGCTTCTGAAACATTGTGCAGTGCGTCCAACAGAAACTCAACCTGCCGCCCGTTAATCCACATCTGTCCCTGATGTACTCGGTGAACACAGCGAGTCAGCATCGCGAGAGAGTCGCTACGACAATATATTCCTCGTGCCCCTATGCGAAGGGCTTCTACCACTAACTTGGGCTCGGAGGAGTCCAGCAGCATGATGACTCGTGTCGTAGGGACCGCAGCCAGCAATTCAGGCAGCAACTTAAGACCCCTTTTTGCGATTCCTTCCAGTGCTTCACTCAGAATGGTCACGTGAGGTTCCAGCGCGGATGCGGAGGCAAGTACAGAGGTGCTCTTTGCGATGGTGACCGACAACTTCCGATCCCGCTTCAAAGCATCCCCGATCAAGCGACCGGTCAGCAGTGTGCTGTCCGCCACCAATACGCGGAGGGTTTTGCCGCCCGACTCACCGCGGCCACTTCGGGTCATAAGAGTAGACCTCTCAAACCAGAAGCCGAGGCGACATCCTTGTCCCGGACGCGGCAAAGATATGCCATTTCAACACCCCAAGATCGACGAATACACGAGGCCAAAAGCTGGTTGCTGGAGCGGTCGCGCCTGCGTCTCAGGTGTAACTGAATCTGGGACGCTGATGGGATGAAAACTAGTCTCGCACACGAAAACCGTCCTCCTCTTTTGAATAAGAGTATGGGGAGGCTCTTGCTAAACGGGGAGGGATCTTGCCATCGGGGGAGAGAAACTACCTCGTTAGAATTGGGTTCCGGCTGGCCTTACGCTGGTTCGTCGGCCCTACGTGACACCCCAAATCTCGTTCAAAGTGTACCGCCGGGTCATGAGCGCGGTCAACCCATATCCGGGGTCGCCGGAGAAGATGGTACCGTAGGGTGGGGTACAAAGTGACTACATCCCACGGGAGTGTCTAATCCACGTCTTTTTAAGGCTAAGCCAGACCTTGGTGTGGCTGGGAACCGGGTTCGTGGCAAGCCGGTGTCGGAACCGTCGACCTCGGATTAGTGGGTTCGGTTAACTTTGGTTTGGAATCCGGAATGGCTTTAACAGGTCCGAGTGAGGCTTCTCCCGGGTCTGCTTCCTCGTGCAACGAGGGTACTGGCGGCTCGACATGGGCAACGGTCTCTGCCTCAGTCGGAAGTCCCCTCGCGCGCTTCTCCTCCCCAGGGCTTTGCACCGCCTAAACTCTCACTGATGACGCCAGCTAATAGACCCAAGTCCATAACGTCCTCGGAGGAAAAAGAGCGTTTCTCTGGAAAGAGAAATTCCAATGCACCTGCAACTTCTCCGCCGCGAAATATTGGCACCATAATCAACGACCCGATGCCTTCTCGTCGAAACGTGGCACCCAAAAGCGGGTGCTTCTGCGCATCCGGTAATTGCACGGCGTCGCCCGCTGCAAGGCGGGACTGAAAAATGGTGCCATGGAAATCGAGGCCCCCGCTCGAAGGGCGACTCCAGTTCGAAGTCGGTGGCCAATTTGTTCAGGCAAAAACCCTACCGCAATACCGCAGCATCGAGTGATCTGCCGCGCGCGAGCAATCACCAGATCTACCGCCGCCTCCAGATCAAGGGCCTGCTCTCGGACCTGCTGTCGCATTTCTACCACGGCAAAGAGCGCTTCTGCTGTATTTACAAAGAGACCTTCTTTGAGGCCCACCCCGGTGGAAAATGGATCGGTCACCAAGCGCTCGGCCGAGTCAGACTTGACCTCAGGACTGTCCCGATGGAATTCCTCCCTCTTGGCTGCACCTGGGCCAACAGAATCAGGGGAGCAACTTTTCTGGTCAGTTCCGCGCGAAGGAAGATCGATTGTGGGGTCAGACTTGCGGTCGATGGCGTGCGTATTGGACGGGGATTTTCTTTGAGGTAGTTCATCGGGGCACGACCGCAGCAATACCATGCGCGGAAGACCTTGGGACAACAAGACGTCCACGCCCAACGACTGTAGTACTTTCCTGTGGGATTGCAGGTGGGCGTGTAGGTCACCGGAAGACTGAGGCGCCAGGCCGTCGCCGCCATCAGCATGGATTCCCAGTGAGGCGAACAATTCGCCCGCGGTTCCCGACCATGGGCCCCCGCGCC
This sequence comes from Terriglobia bacterium, assembly GCA_963742495.1. Lineage (GTDB taxonomy): Bacteria > Acidobacteriota > Terriglobia > Terriglobales > Acidobacteriaceae > JAIQFF01. Next base: position 661,466 of record CAVULZ010000003.1, on the reverse strand, counting down.
GGGAGAACCACTCTGCCAGCTCCCGGTCAAATCGACATTCGGATTCTTGAAGCATTGTCAGGTTCCATGCCCCGCCTACGTATCGACCGTACTCTTACGACCTGGCGGGACAAATCCGCCAGAAGTATCCCCGATCCAAAAACATGCGCCCTCTAACTCTGCCACCGCGTCTTTTCTGCTGCCTTGCCGCTCGTTTTTGATCAGGGCCAACGTTTGGCGACGGTGCCCGGCTCCTGAGCGCATGAGGCTGGCACCATCGTCACCATTTGTTTTGCTACGACTTCTTCTTGAACGTTCAGTGCTGCCGCACGAAGTTCTGCTTTCACTTTGGTCGGAAGTTCATTGAAGTTCCGTATGAGCCGCCTGGCTGCTAGCAGATTCTCAAAACACGTCCTAACTTCCTCATCCTGGATCGAGGTCACGTCATCCTCAATTTTTAGAACCTCAACCAGGGTAAGAACTCCGTTGCCTTGGTCTATACCTTCGGCAACCTTAGCAAGCGTCTTGTCCGTAGGGTCGAAATTCATCCACCCCTTAATTTGGAAACTAAAGTATTTCTCTCTCGGTTTATGACTCTGGTTAGTCTGTGCCACTTCGGGTGTCTCGGACATTGGAATGGCCTCCTTACTTTAGATCGACGGGAACTGACCGAGCCAGCGACCACCAGTACTTACTCCTGCGTAGCGTCGCAACCACGATTCAGATGGCCAAGGGGAAGCTTAGCCTGCAGTTCGCGTGATCTCGCAACAGCGGAATTGTACACCCGGACACCCACAAACGGGCCGACCAGAGCCGAAGTCCGGGGATTCCCCTCAATCATGGGCCTTGCAATTGTGCAGGTTTTTGCATCTTGACATTAACATCGCAGCAGAGCAAACTCTCCCCGCTTCCGGCTATTGCTTTTTGGGCTTGAACGAATTGAGGCCGCAACTCTAGCTTTGGTCTTTCCTACATCCCCAACTAGCCAGCCGGCACAAAAGCTGGAGCGATTCAGGTCCGAAACCTTTATCGTGGACGAGACAAAGGAGTAGAGGATGCGCGTAACCAGGAGCGTTAACACGTATCTTTCCCTTGCAACTCTGCTTGCTCTGTTCGCGGTTCCTGGGGCCTGGGGTGCAGTTAGTATCGACATTACTGCTTCCGGAGATGGGGCGACCGCCAGTACGACGATCAGCGCGCCGGCATTCTCCACGCACTCCACAAATGAATTGTTGCTGGCGTTCGTCTCTACCGACTACCTGTCCGGCTCGAATACAACAGTGCAAAGCATCGCCGGTGGAGGTCTCACCTGGGTACTGGTCAAACGCGCCAATGTGCAGAGCGGAACGTCTGAAATCTGGCGGGCCTATGCAAGCAGCCCACTCAGCGGCGCGGGGGTAACCGCTACCTTGTCTCAAAAAGTATTCGCTTGCATTACTGTGGTGGCGTTCACCGGCGTGGACACCTCCGGAACCAATGGTTCCGGAGCGGTGGGAGCGACGGGAACAGGCAGCGCGAGCAGAGGATCGCCCACGGCTAGTCTGGTTACAACCCGTAACAGCTCCTGGGTATTTGGAGTGGGAAATGATTTCGACAATCCTTTACCTCGCACTCCCGGCAGCGGCCAGACACTCATACATCAATACGAGCCTCCCACCGGCGACACCTATTGGGTGCAGATGCAGAACACCGCCATTCCGCTGAGCGGGACTACAGTCAGCATCAACGACACGGCGCCGACAGAGGACCGCTTTAACCTCGCGATCGTTGAAGTGCTGCCGGCGCTCGGCGGGGGCGGATCGACCTTCAGTATTTCTGGATCCGTTTCGCCACAGGCTTCCGGTAGCGGAACCGTTATGACTCTGTCCGGAGGGGCCAATGCAACCGTGACCGCCGACAGCTCCGGCAACTATGTTTTCAGCGGGTTGGGAAATGCGTCGTACACCGTGACGCCCAGCAGGGCCGGATTTACTTTCACCCCGCCCTCGCAACCGGTCACGATCAACAACGCGGATCTCAGCGGCGTTAATTTCGCCGCAGCGGTCGTAACGTGGAGCATTTCGGGCACCATCAGCCCTACCTCGGCCGCCACAGGAACGACCATCACAATGAGTGGCACGGCGAACGCAACGACGACGCCCGACGCTTCCGGCAACTACAGCTTCTCCGGACTTGTCAGCGGTCCCTATACGATATCGCCGTCGAAAACGGGATTCAGCTTCACACCCGCTTCATCCAACCTGAATATTAGCGGCGCCAACGTGACGGGCGTCAGCTTCACCGCGTCCTCCAGCGCTCAAACCTGGAGCATCGCTGGTGTCATTACGCCATCGGCCGCCGGAAGCGGGGCTGCGGTTGCGCTGACCGGTGCAGCTAATGCCAGCACAGTCGCGGATGTTTCGGGCAACTTCAATTTCACCGGATTGGCGGACGGCACCTATACCGTGACCCCAACGAAGGGGGGATTTACGTTTAATCCCACGTCACAACCCGCCACCGTGAATGGGGCCAACGTCTCCGGGATCAATTTCGCCGGCACGGCTCAGACCTGGAGTATCTCTGGAACCATCAGCCCCTCCTCCGCAGCAGCTGGAGCAATCGTTACCTTGAGTGGGGCTGCGAGCGCAACCGCGATACCCGACGCTTCGGGTAACTACACGTTCGCCGGACTGGTAAACGGCTCGTACGCAGTGACTCCCACTGAAGGTGGCTACACTTTCACTCCACCGTCGCAAGCCGCGGCAGTCAATGGAGCTGGCGTTACTAACCTTAATTTCACGGCGCAGACAGCAGGAACAGCAACGTTGGCGGTCGATGCCACATTGTCCCGGGTCTTGACCTCAAAAGCCACCACGGTGAGCACAGCAACTTTCTCCACCAACTCGGGCAATGAATTGCTGCTGGCCTTCATCGCGGCTGACTATCTATCGGGAGCCAACACCACAGTGAAGGGCGTGAGCGGTGCGGGTTTAACCTGGGAGCTGGCTAAACGGTGCAATGTTCAGAGCGGCACAGCTGAGATTTGGCGTGCCTTTGCTCCGACATCCCTGTCGGGCGTGACGGTCACCGCTACGCTTTCTCAAAGTGTAGTGTCCTCAATCACAGTAATGAGCTTCACCGGAGCCGATGGCACGGGCTCGAATGGTTCGGGAGCGATTGGAGCTACCGCGACCGCGAGCGCCGGTTCCGGCGCACCTTCGGCTTCCCTGATCAGTACTCGGAACAACTCCCTGGTCTTAGGTGTCGGAAATGACTTTGATAATGCGATCGCCCGGGCCGCAGGTTCAGCCCAAAGCCTGGTATACCAGGCTTTGACTTCTACCGGAGACACTTACTGGGTACAGCGGCAGAACAACGCCACGCCGGTGAGTGGGAGCACAGTAGCGATCAACGATACCGCTCCCACTGGCGATCGCTATAACCTCAGCATCGTCGAAGTTCTGCCCGCCGGCTCTGGTGGAGTCCTGACCCCTCCCAGTGTAAGCATGACCTCCCCCTCCCAAAACGCTACTGTCTCCGGACAAACAACTGTTAGTGCCACAGCGAGCGACTCCTACAATTCAATTCTCGGAGTGCAGTTTTCCCTGGACGGCCATAACCTGGGAGCTGAAGTTACGACGGCTCCATATTCGCTCACCTGGGACACCTCGAGTGTGAGTGGAGCCCACACGCTGGCGGCGATTGCTTACAACTCGGCCGGTTTGAACGCCACCTCGGCTCCGGTCACAGTGACAGTCGACAATTCGGGCAATGGCGCAATTGTCGGGAGCTGGTCATCTCCGGTAAATCTGCCTACTGTGGCAGTCAATTTGATCCTCCTGAGAAACAATAAACTTCTCTTCTACGAGGACGGCAACAGCGTCACGCTGTGGGACTACAGCAACAATACTTTCACCAGCCTTCCCATCGATGTGGATCTCTTCTGTTCTGGCCATGCGGTCTTGGCGGACGGCCGCGTTCTGGTGGTAGGCGGCTATAGCGGGTCGAGTAATCCCATCGGCATTGCAAACGCTGAGATATTCGAACCCAGCAATAACACCTGGACTGTCGTTCCGCACATGGCCTACCGGCGCTGGTATCCTACGGCTACCACCCTCTCAGACGGACGAGTGCTGGTAACGGCAGGATGGCAGTCTTCCAATCACAGCAACGCGGGCATTCCGGAAATCTATGACCCCGCAACGAATGCATGGACACAACTGACCAGTGCCAATAATCCGTTCGAAACCTATCCATTTATCTACCAACTACCCGATGGTCGCGTGGTTCATCTGGGTGGATCAGAGTACGCTACCAATGCCGACGTACTCGATCTCAATCTCCAAACATGGTCGGTGCTTGATCCAACCATCGTGGACGGTGGTAGTTCCGCCATGTACCAGCCCGGAAAAATCATGAAGGCAGGCAGCGCGAGCGACAGCCAGAACAGTGGCCCTTCTTCGAAAACCACTTTCGTGCTTGACACGACTCAGGCTTCGCCGACGTGGGTGCAAACGCCTTCTATGGTGTACCCACGCACCTTTTTCAATCTGGTCACTCTGCCGGATGACACCGTTCTGGCAGTGGGCGGTGAAACCGACAAGAACGGCGGCAACATCGCAAATGCGGTCTATGCGGCTGAACTGTGGTCTCCCCAAACCCAGGTTTGGACGACCATGGCTTCCATGCACACTCCGCGGGAGTACCACTCCACTGCCTTATTGCTGCCTGATGGACGGGTTGTGGTGTCCGGCATGGGTGCCGATTTCGGAAATGTACCCGATGAGAAGACTGCAGAATTCTATTCGCCCCCGTACCTGTTTAAAGGTGCGCGTCCTGTGATTGCCCAGGCCCCCTCACAGATCTCATACGGCACTAACTTCTTCGTGGCAACACCGGATGGCGTCACCATCACCAGCGCCGCTTTCATACGTACAGGTGCCGTGACGCACTTCTTCGATCAAAACGCTCGATTTGTGCCGGCCACGATTCAGCTGGCCACCGGCGGACTTACGGTTTCGGCGCCGGCAAATGCGAACTTGGCTCCGCCCGGTTACTACATGTTGTTTATTGTTAACGGCAACGGAGTACCGTCGGTCGCGCCCATCGTGCGATTGGGTCCTTAGGAAGTCTGGCGCGGCGGCTCGCGCCGCCGCTCCAGGTCCGATTCTCAAGCCACGGGAACTGCTGGTTGAGCGCCTGCTTCCGGCGCGGCTGAGGTCAATCACGGCCGTCGTATCCAGTGTCCTACCCACCGATCGACGTCATCGCGTTCCTATCTGCGCGAATGGGTCCCATCGGGCTAACTCATCCGTTGCCTCATTGGGCCGACCAGTAAGGGTTCGCAGCGGCTTTCTTCCTCAGCTGTGCAAGATTTTGCATCTTGACATCGATGGCACGGCGGCGCACACTCTCCCCAATTCCGGGATAATCCCAGTTTCTCTTTTCAATAAACAGGCCAAGTTCTAGGATTCAGAGTGTCGCGAGAACTCCGAAACTAATCCAGGTTCTCATCGCGAGGGACCCGGTATTCGACGCCATTCTTCGCAGCCCGAATGCCTGCATCGGATAGTATCGAGCTAAATCGTCACAAGCGTGTGACGAAGTTGGAACGTCGACTTCCTTCCGCGCTCTTCAGTCGTCACGCTGATAAGCCTTACGTCAACCAATGAGCTTGAAAACAAAATTACGAGGCTAGTGACAAATTTATGTCGAACGCCATAGCTGCATCAGAGTTCTCATGGCAAGCGCGCTCTCTCCGACGGGCATTGAACTTATTGTTGGTCGTTGTCGCCACCACGCCGGCCTGGGGTGGCCTCGCGGTTGATGCGGTCAAGTCCACCGACAGGTCAAGTTCGGCTGCGACGATCGCGACTCCAGCGTTCAACACAATATCCGGTAGCGAATTGTTGCTCGCCTTCGTCGCGACGGATGCAAAGTCGGCTGGAATCACAGTTACCGGTGTCACCGGCGCGGGTCTGACATGGGCGCTGGTCCGGCGCACCAACGCGCAACTGGGCACAGCCGAGATTTGGCGAGCGTTTGCGCCATCCGCTCTTTCCAATGTCACCGTAACCGCCAGGCTTTCGCAAAGTGTAGCCGCCTCGATCACAGTCGTCACCTTTACCGGTGCGGACACCACTGGAATCAGTGGCGCGGGTGCGATCGGAAATACCACAAGCGCGAACGCCGCTTCCGGTGCGCCTTCGGCGTCACTCGTGACCACGCGGAACGGTTCGTGGGTATTCGGAGTAGGCAATGATTGGGACCAGGGTCTGACACGCACGGCCGCCAGCGGAGAAACAGTCCTACATCAGTATTTGGCCACCGTGGGAGACACATACTGGGTACAGGAACAAAATAGTCCTACATTGCTAAGCGGGGCTACCGTGTTCATCAACGACACCGCGCCCACGACTGATCGCTACAACTTGAGCATCGCGGAAGTACTGCCTGCCGCAACTTCGGCAGGAACTACTTTCACGATTACGGGCTCGATCACACCAGCGGCGAGCGGAGCCGGGGCTACGGTGGCCCTGGCTCAAAACGGAACCTTGATTGCAACTTCAACCGCGGACGCCAACGGCAACTACAGCTTTGGAGGACTGGCCAACGGAACCTACACCATAACCCCGACCAAGACCGGGTTCGACCTTCAACCCCGTAAGCCAGACCGTGGCGGTCAACGGTGCGAACCTGACCGTCACGGCTTTTACCGCCGTACCCGAACCGACCTGGAGCATTTCGGGGACGATTAGTCCGATGGCTTCGGGGGTCGGGACATTGGTGACCTTGAGTGGAAGCGCGAGCAAGAGCGTTACCGCGGACAGTCAGGGCAACTACACCTTCACCGGTCTGGCCAACGGCAGCTACACGGTCACGCCGAGCAAGACAGGATTTACTTTCAGCCCGCCCGGCCAGGCCGTCCCAATCAGCGGGGCGAGCGTGTTGGGAATTAACTTCACGGCCACGGCGGTGCCGACCTGGAGTATCTCAGGCACTGTGAGCCCGGCGTCGTCTGGGAGCGGAACCCTCCTGACGCTCAGCGGGACACCAAGCGTAACTACCACGGCGGACGGCTCAGGAAACTACGTGTTCACCGGCCTATCCAATGGAACGTACACAGTCACACCCTCCAAGACGGGATTCACATTCACCCCTCCGAATCGAGCCTTGACCATCAACGGCGCCAATTTGACGGCCAACTTTACCGCTCAGTCCGGATCCACACTTCTGTTTCCGGATCTGCAGGACATCATCCCGAGCTCGGCAATCTCGGTGGTACAGTCGGGCGGCAAAATGTTCCAATACACCCATGACACCTACAACGGCGGACCCGGACCGCTAGTGATCCAACCCACCTACAACGCGGCGTCCGGCAGCTACCAGGGAACGCAGTACATCTATACCCACAGCGGGAGTACGTGGACGATCGCGCAGACGATACCCATCGCAGGCTCATTCATCTTTGACGCGGCGCATGGTCACTTTCATTTCCCCTTCGTGACCTATGGACTCTACAACGTGGCCGCGGATGGCAGTCCGGGGACGGCGATTGCTACCAGCGGAAAAATATCGTTTTGTATCAACGACTCGTTCATCTATTCCCCCGCTCTGCCTAATGCCGGCCAGATCGGGAACCTAGGTTCGTGCTCAGACCCGACTTCGCTGCGCGGCCTGAATATTGGGGCGGTTGACGAGTACGACCAAACCGACGAGGGTCAATCGATCTCGATTGCCGGTGTGCCCGATGGCACCTACTGGCTGCGCGCGGTGGTTGATCCCGACGACTACTTCGCCGAGGCCGACAAGACCAATAACGAAACCGACGTGAAGCTTACGATCTCGGGCACAAAAGTTACGGTGCTGAGTAATGTTCAGCCCGTGCTTCCCTTACCGCCAAGCATCACGCTAACCTCGCCCTCGGGTGGCATTCCTCTTTCCGGCACGGTGACCTTGGCGGCGAGCACGGCCATGACCAGCGGAGTACAGTTTTTGCTGGATGGCGAGACGCTCGGTGGTCTGGTGGTCAACCCCACGAACACCAGCACCTGGGACACGACGACGACAACGAACGGGAGCCATTGGCTAGCGGCGCAGACCACTGGCCCCACGGGGCGCGTGGGCACTTCGCCGGTAGTAGCGGTAACCGTAGGGAACTCCGCTACGGCTCCGCCGAACGTAACCATAACCAGTCCAGGGCCGGGTTCAACAGTGAGCGCGGTCGTCACTATTTCCGCGACAGCGGCCAGCGGCGAAAGCATTGCCAGCGTCACCTTCTACGTTGACAACTCCGCGATCGGAACGGTCACTACGCCGCCCTACTTGATCTCCTGGAACACGGAGACGGCGACAGCGGGCACGCACTTGCTGACGGCTTCCGCGACCGACATACTCGGAGGCGCCGGCACCTCGCCATCGGTCTCCGTTACCGTGGACAATTCCCATCCGCCAAGTCAGCTGGCGATCGACGCTACCGTATTCGCCGATGGCAGTGGAGTGATGACGACTCCGCAGTTGACCACGTCCACAGATGGCGAACTGCTCGTTGCTTTTGTCGGATACGACGGCCCGTCGAACTCGCCGCAAACCGCGACCGTGAGCGGTGGTGGTCTGATCTGGACGCTGCTCAAGCGCAGCAACACTCAGCCTGGAACGGCGGAGATCTGGTTCGCAAGAGCTTCGGATGCACCGTTCCCCGTGACTGTTATCTCGCAGCCAGGGGCGGGGACTTATCACGGATCGTTAACCGTGGTCGCCTTTATCAACGCTTCGGGGCCTGGAATCGTCGGACAAGCGGCCGCAGCATCAGGAGCGCCGGACATTATTGTCCCCGGCGTGTCAGCTGGCAATTGGGCATTCGCAGTGGGCAATGACTGGGACAAAGCCGTCGCCAGGACCCCGGTGAGCGGTCAGGTACTGGTCCATCAGCGAGTGGACACGCAGACCGGCGATACCTACTGGGTGCAGTCGACCGCGGCACCGGCTACCGCCAACGCGTTGGTCGATATTCACGACAGTTCGCCCACAACCGACCGCTGGAACTATGCAGTGGTGGAGATTGTGGCGACGCCCCAATAAACCCGGCCCCGCAGCCTGCGCCGCTGGGCCTTCGTGCCCGGCGGCGCGCTCAGCCCGGGGTCACAGTCTCCAAACTTCCAGCGACTAAACACAAACGGTCAATCTTCAGAGATTCACGCATCTCGACGGTCGGAACTTTTGCGTCCTTATTATTAGACAAAAATCATCGAGTACTACAAACTCGAGCCCTTGCAGATTCCGCTGAACCTAACTTTCAGTTTTCTGGGCTAGAGTCTCTGTCCCGAAACGGCACGTCTTCCGCCAAGAATATAGATCCCCTGTACTACTGCGTGCCACACCCATGTCCAAGTGTGTGCCTCCGCTGTACCTTCGTGCTCTTCATCTAAGCGCAAGCAGTGCGTTAAATGGAGGGAGTTGACCAGAAAGCTGCATTCAAGGTCAGAAAGGCTATTCCTCCCCCATGTTGCATAATATTCTGCCCGTCCGACCCAAGGTCTGCTTTTACATACCACTGTGCTTCTTCCTCGTGCTGCTGGCGCCGATTGCGTTCGGTCAGCAACCTCAGGTCCTGCTCGGTGACACGAAGATCGAAAGCTCGCCGGACCAGAATCCTGGCGGAACCGCGGAGGCATTTCCCATTCAAGCCCTGGCCACGGGGTTGGTCAATTCGATATCGGTGTACCTCGACAGCTCGAACGCTGCTTCCACCGTCTGGGTTGGGCTATACGCAGACTCCAACGGACATCCCTACGCCCTGCTGGCGAAAGGCGCGATCTCGAATCCCGCGCCAGGCCGGTGGAATTCCGTGCCGCTGCCCGCGCTGCAGGTCACTGGGGGAACAACCTACTGGTTGGCTTTGCTGGGCGTTAACGGTGTGGTCCAATTCCGCGACCGCAACGGAAACTGCCATTCTGAGGTGGACAGCCAAGCCAACCTCGGCTCTTTGCCCGCGGTCTGGGCAACCGGCTCCCGCTGGCCCACCTGCATCGTTTCGATGTTCGAAACCGGGAGTGTTACAGCTGGGAGCGTTCTACCGAGTGGCGCGGCCATTTTGATTTCGCCTGGCGCGATTGCATTGCAACCTGGGCAACAGCAACAATTCGCGGCAGCCGTCTCCGGCCTGAGCAGTGCCGCCGTGACCTGGCGTGCGACCGGCGGCACAATCACCAGCGCTGGACTCTATACTGCACCATCATCTGCCGGTAGCTACACCGTGACGGCAACGTCTGCCACTTCGCGAAGGAGATCAACCTCCACGGTTGTGACATCGAACCCCGCCGTGGTGACGGTTACGCTGCCGAATCCACCACCTGTAACCAGCGCAGTTCAGGTCGCAGTTTCACCCAGTGCAGTGAGTGTGCCACCGGGCGCGCAGCAACAGTTCTCAGCCCTGGTCTCGGGGACGAGCAACACGGCCGTGACTTGGTCAGCCTCGAGTGGAAGTATCGCCGCGAGTGGGTTGTACACTGCGCCCGGGAACGCCGGAACCTACACGATCACAGCCGTAAGCAACAGCGATCCGAGCAAGTCCGCTTCAGCCCTGGCGGTGGTCAGCGCTCCGCAACCGGTGACTGTCAGCATCTCGCCCGCCAACGCCTCCGTCAGCGAAGGCAACCCCTTGCAGTTCACAGCCGCGGTTTCGGGCATGTCCAACACGGCAGTTACGTGGGCGGTCACGCGGGGAAGTGGAACGATCACGCAATCCGGCTTGTATACGGCTCCCAAGGCTGCGGAGAGCGACGCCATCACCGCAACCAGTCAGGGAGACTCAACGAAATCGTCCACCGCCTCGATTAATGTAGTTCCCCCGCACTCGGTGGCGCTGAGTTGGGACGCGCCATCATCGACTGCCGTAGCGTACTACAAGGTCTACCGCGGAACCGTAAGCGGCGGCCCGTACGCTGCACTTAACACCAAGGGGACGACGACCACTTACACTGATTCAACCGTTCAATCGGGAGGTATTTACTACTACGTCACCAGCGCCGTCGACGCGGCCGGCGTGGAGAGTATTTTTTCCAACGAATTGCAATTGATAATCCCATCGCCGTAGCGGGGAATCCGATTCTCAACGCGATGGTGTAACAAAGTTTTAGGTCGAATGGTGATCTCACGCTAGCGCGGGCGCAAAGCGCGCAAGAAGCCTTTAACACATTTCACCCCAGAAGCCAGAAACGAGCGACACAGTTCGATGCCCCTATTGTGTTTCAGGTCTTGAGCTTCGTCCGATGGTCGCACACTTGGATGGCAGGTATATCTGTGACAAGTGCAGCCCTTAATTGCCACAGTTGCGGCTGTCGTTTACGTCTTTCTGCCGTTGAATCCAACGCCTTCCAAAAGCAGCTCCAGTGCCGCACCGGTAGAGCAAACTTCAAGAGCGGAATCGCTGGTGACGAATTACACGGCGTGTGGCTACGGAAAGCCCGCTGATCTTATCCAGTCACGTGCGGGGCTCTGGTTGCGGATCGGGATTTGCAGTCCCGGTTGCCTTTCGTATGAGGCGGATTTCATCTACATTTTTTCGACTCTCGGCAAGAAGATTAAGTGGATGCGGCAAAACCCCAAGGTTTGCGTACAAGGCGACGATGTAGGAAGTCGGTCGAACTGTGATAGCGGGCACCGTTGTCGTTACCGTCATCTGAGAAGAGCGGTGCTGTACTTCGCCGCTTGTGCCATTTCCTGCTGCTCTTCCGCAGTGTAATAGGAGGTGATGGCCTTCCTAACTACCGCTGACAGCTTTCGTCTGCTAAAGGACGGGGACTTTGCCTTCGCGTCCGTCATCGTAACATCAACACCGCGCGCGTGATCTCGATTCCATTTCCGCGGAATCGTTATAGGCAACCGCGTGGAATCAGCGGTTGCTTCTTGACGTCTGATTGGGCAAACGGAGTGGAACAAACGGCAGATAGCGGCAGGTACACACTGTGACAGTGGACGCTGAACACCAAATCTACACGGTGTGACATCTTTCATCACCGGAGCGCGGATAAAGGAAGCTGGCGCAGCCGTGCTATTGGCAATCAGCCGGGATTTTGGGCAAGTCTATAGATTAATTGCTGACGGGAAAGACCCTTTCTGTTGGCTACGAGGGAGTCCTCCTGGCGATGCCCGGTCGAACTGACGGACTCTCAAACGGTCTCTAGTCTCAGGGTTGGAAACGCAGCCTTATACAAGCGTTCATCCAGAGTTAAGAGCCGATAACCACGGGTATGGGCGTGAGCACCAATCAAGAAGTCAGCAAGAATACGTCGGGCGCCTGAATCGCGCTGTTTGCGTCGCCGTTCCGCGTAAGACCGGAACGCTCGCCCGGCAGATCGCCAAACCGGTTCACCCAAATCCCAATCAATCGCAACTCCCGTCTCTTCAAGGAAGGAACTCACGAAGGTCTCGGTGCGGCCTGGGGCGGCAATCAGCTCCGCGAAAACCGGGGCTGCGACCACCAGGGTTCCCCGGCTGAACGCCGAATCCAGAGCGGTTTGTGCGGCCCCGCTAAGGACTGGATCCTTATCCCACAATGCGATGAAGACATTGGTATCTATGGCGGTAATCATTGTCCACGCATTTCCCGGAGCCATCGGCGAATGTTCTCTTGTCCCGATCGAATGCCGGGATTGCCAATCGCGCGATACTTGGAAAATGCGCTCTTGCTGCGGACCGGCCGGACCCGCACGCCTTTGCCGTCACTCTCGAACAATAGACGGTCTCCCGCTCGAACCCCCAGAATTCGACGAACCTCGCGCGGTACGGTAATTTGTCCTTTGCTTGTGATTCTGGCTTGTTTCTGCATGCTACGTCTCCGTTCCTTACTTTAACACAGATTCCTTACTTCTGGAAGATTGAAACTTTTGTAATAGCCAGTGGAGCTCCCAGATGCTAGCAATGGCCCTTCAGCTGAACCTGAAATAGCGACGCCTGTTTGGCGGACAACCGTTTAAATCGTTCCCGCCGGATGGACTCCTGTGAATGCAAATTGCGACGCGGGGAAGGTCGCCGAACGCATTGGCATCAGCCAGAGCTATTCTCTGGAATACGGCCAGGCGCGGAAGCATTGGATGCCCAGCTGGGATGGGCCGCAACGGAAGGGGCGGTTGGTTGCTGACGGGAAAGACCCCATGTTGAACCAAAGAAACGCGCAGCGAAGGATTCGGCAGATCTTGGATAGTCTCCCCGACTAGGTGGCAGTGGGCACAACAGCCTCGGCTCCCACCCTTCGAACAATGCGAAGGGTGCGGCGGCCACTTTTGGTGGTGATTTCAGCATCGGAAGGATAGGGTGGGCCATTGCTTATCGGAATTTCCGGCGCAGGACTCGACTGCTCCACACCATGGGACGGCGCTCGATCATTTCCCGCTGGTGAACAGGACTGCGTCGCTTTGACGCGAACCGCGCGCCATCGCCACCAATTTTCCGTCGGGAGAATACGCGCAGGCCCAAATTATGCCGGAAGAAAAGTGGGTCAGCTGCTTTTGTGGGCCGCCAAAGAGCGGGATCGCCCAAAGGTTGGGCGCGCCGGTGCGAAGGTCCACAATCGCCAGGGATCGGTTGTCGGGCATCCAACACCCCACGTTGACGCTCATATCGAACGTTGACGGCGAGGATGCTTCGGACTCAGGTGCGCCATTCTCGCCGGAGACAATCGCAACTTCGACGGTTCCGTCTTTGCGTGGAGCAACAAAAGCCACGTGTCTGCCGTCCAACGACGCAAGCCCAGGGCTGAGCGCTACCCGATCGGAAAGGCGAATCGGGGTTCCCCCCGAAGCCGGTACTTTGAAGACATAGGAAGTTCCGCCGGCTACTTTTCCCCAATAGAAGATCGAGCTGCCGTCTCCTCCACACGAAGGAGGCAGTTCGCCAGAGCCGTTCGTCAGCTGGGAGGAAGCTCCCGTCTGCGGGTCGAGCTTCCACAAATGGTTGGTGCCGTCAAAATCGCTAAAGTAGACAATGCTACGGCCGTGGTCGCACACCGCAGGCGACCCGTGGTAGTGCTGATCGAAAGTAAGTTGGCGAGCGTTGCCTCCGTCGGCATCGGCCATGAAGAGATCCCAATTCTGGGAGTGGTTGCCGTCATAAACAATCCGGTCATCGGGCGTGAAGGTCACGCCCGCGTTCCCGTCCAGCCGGCCTGATGTGACCTCGCGGACCTGGTCGGGCGCATTGGCGGGGCCAACCCACACGCTGCTGGTGAGGTTCAGCTGAACCGAAGCGATGGTGCGGCCATCTCCGGAGACTGCGACGGACAGATACTTACTCAGATCATTCGAAATGCGTCGAACCGTGCCGCCGGGATAAGTGACCACCCAGAGCTGCGGGTCGGTCCCAGTCTTGGGCATCGCCGCCAACAAGAGGCCGCTGCCGTCGGGCAGCCAGGTAAAATCCAGGACCTCGCGCCAACGTCTTCCCGGCATTGCTTTCTGCTTGCCGGTGGCAGGGTCAACTTCGAGCAGTCCGACGCCCAATCCGTTGGGATCATTTATGTTTTTGGCCAAGGCAGCAATGCGCTGCCCGTCCGGCGACCAGCGCACAACGTAGCCACTATTTGCCACCGAGCCTGCGTACTCGGCCAACTTTCGTGCTCCTGTGCCATCCGACTTTGCGGTCATCACTTCCACTTGACTGGACTGGATATCGAGCGCCGCGTATGCCATTTGACTGCCATCAGGTGAGAAGGAGACACTCGTGTCCGTTTTGTCGAGCAGAAGATGCGGGGTGCCGCCCAGTACCGGAATCTGGTACACCTTGCCGTTCTGGTCCTGTCCCGTCAGGATGGCGTAATCGAGGAAGCTCCCGTCGGGAGTAAACGTAACATCGATGATCGTGTCGGTGGTGGGGGACACAGTCTGAACCGCACTGGCGGTCGCGATCTGGCGGACCCACAGACTGTATCTCCCGTGCTGGTTCGAGACATAGGCCAGGTAGCGACCGTCGGGTGAAATGCGGGCGAGGGTAACATCACCACTGGAGCTCAGACTGGAGATGTTGAGATTCTGGAAGCCGGTTTCCGCCAGGCCACTACGGAAGAAACCTCGCCGGTAAAGTACGCCAGCACCCGCAAGCACAAGCAGCAACAGGATGACTCCCGCCAGAGCCAACCTTCGGGCCAACGAGGGCCGCGAGGGGAGAGCGCGAGCAGCGATGGCTGGAACGCTTCCCGATGGGATGGATGGCGTCGCCAGGCCGGGGGCCGAGTCTGAGGTTAAAGCGGCTATGCGCCCCGAGCTGGAGTCGCGCTTCAATCGCTCGAGGTCGGCGCGCATCTCCCCAGCCGTTTGGCATCGCAGCTTGGGATCTTTTTCCAGAGCCTTGTTGATGAGTTCTTCCAGCCGCGCGGGCAGATCAGGATTGAGGCGAACCGGCGAAACCGGCGCGCGGTTCAGAATACCGTCAAAGATCACGCCCGAAGTGTCGCCACGAAAAGGCAGCGTGCCGGTCGCCATCTCGTAGAGCACGACTCCGAAGGAAAACAGATCGGTGCGCGCGTCAAGCTCCTTGCCGCGCACCTGCTCGGGCGACATATAGGCGACGGTGCCCAGGGCAGAGCCCGGACTCGTCAGATTCTGATTCTCGATGGTCGCGGTCGGCTCGACTGCGACCTGGCTGGAAGAACCGGCTGCGAGGTTGATCTTGGCCAGTCCGAAATCGAGAATCTTGGCATGGCCGCGCTTGGTGACGAAGATGTTGGTGGGCTTGATGTCACGATGAACGATGCCTTCACTGTGCGCGGCATCCAGCGCATCGGCAATCTGCAGCGCCAAACCGATGAGTATTTCAATCTCAAGTGGCCTCCCTGCGATCCGGTGCTTCAGCGTCATGCCATCCAGAAACTCCATCACGATGAAGGGCTGGCCCTGGTACTGTCCGATTTCATGGATGGTGCAGATATTGGGATGATTCAGGGCCGAGGCCGCCTGTGCCTCCCGCTGGAAGCGGGCCAGGGCTTGTGGGTCGTTGGCTACAGCATCGGGCAGAAACTTGAGAGCCACGAATCGGTGCAGAGTCACATCTTCGGCCTTGTAAACCACGCCCATTCCGCCGCCGCCCAGCTTTTCGACGATGCGGTAATGCGAGATAGTCCGGCCGATCATGGGATCGGGCAATCTTAGGTAAGGGAGCGGGGCAAGTCAATGAAAGCCGGGAGGTTCGCGGCAGCTCATACTGGTTGGCCAGCGGGGCGCCCTAAGGTCACCACCAGCTATCCGCGCGATTTACCACGCACGCCGGTTGGAAAGTCGTCGACCAGGGCTCGACGATTTGATTCAATTCAATCCTAAACTGCTGAAAGCGCTAGTTCAAAACGTAGGTACCGAACAGGAGAGTTCGAAAATCCTCTGCGAGGGCCGACCAACCAACTTCGGCTTGGTCCGTCAGAAAATTGCGAGCGAACCCCTTCTGAGCTATTGAAAGATTCACTGTCCTGCGGGCTCACCGTTTAAACGGAATTACTTCCGGTTTGCCCGTCAGAACGAAGCCGCTGGCGCGGCGGACGCTGCCGCGTGGGTGATGTCGGCTGTCCTGTTTCTCGGCTCAGATAAGTTGTGGGTCACAAGGAGGTGTTCCTGTGACCCATCTACGCAAAATGATGCTGGAGGAACTCCAGCGTCGTCATTACTCTGACAGTACCACGCGACGTTACATTCGCTTCATCGAGCGCTTCGCGCAGCACTTCCACTGCTCGCCTGGTAGGCTAGGACCGCAGCACATCCGCGAGTACCAAGCGCAACTCTTCACCGTGCGCAAACTGACTCCCGGTACGGTAACCAACCATCTCTGCGCCCTGCGCTTCCTCTACATCCAGACGCTCAAGAGGCCCTGGAGCATTGCCGACACTCCCTATCCCAAGAAGCGCTATCGTCTGCCCACTGTTCTCAGTCAGGAAGAAGTAGCACAGCTCATCGATGCTGCACCGACTCCTTTCTATCGCACCATTTTGATGACCCTCTACGGCACCGGTGCGCGCCGCACCGAGCTCACGCGCCTGAAAGTCAGCGATATCGATAGCCGACGAATGGTCGTGCACATTCAAGACGGCAA
Source organism: Terriglobia bacterium (assembly GCA_963742495.1). Classification (GTDB taxonomy): domain Bacteria; phylum Acidobacteriota; class Terriglobia; order Terriglobales; family Acidobacteriaceae; genus JAIQFF01. The sequence goes on along the minus strand of CAVULZ010000003.1, from coordinate 644,438 downwards.
AGGAGGGCAAGATCGCGATGTCATGCTCAGCCCTGTCCTGCTCGAAGAACTGCGCGCTCACTGGCGACGTCTGCCAAAGAAGTCCGTCTGGTTATTTCCCGGCAATCCTTGGCACAGCAGCGATCAACCCATCGATGACAAAACGCCCTACAACGCCTGTATCGAGTCGGCCCGGCGCGCCGGGATTAAGAAACGTGTCTATCCCCACGTGCTCCGCCATTGCTTCGCCACACACTTGCTCGAAGCCGGCGCCGACCTGCACACCATCCAGATCCTGTTAGGCCATCACGACCTGAAGGAAACCGCCCGCTACCTCCACCTCTCGCAACGGCATTTGCATGCGACGGCGAGTCCGCTGGACGCGCTGGTGCTGAAGAAAGGCAGGTCGTTCGAGGAGGAGTAGATGAGTCGGCCACAGTTAGAGGTGGCCGATATCATTCGCAGCGCAGGAGCAGACTTCATCGCGCGCAACCGTTCGTGGCTCCGTTGGACTCACCTCAAGGTCCTGCTGGCCATCGCACGCTGTCGCACCGCCGCCCTCGGTGGCCATATCGATAAGTGCACCTGCTGCGGACATCGCGCCGCCATCTCGTATAACAGCTGCCGCAACCGGCACTGCCCCAAGTGTCAGACCGGTGCGCGTGAACGCTGGATCGCGGCCCGTCGCCGTGAACTGCTGCCCACGCCCTACGTCCACGTCGTTTTCACCCTGCCTCCACAACTGGCTGCGGTCGCCCTCCAGAACAGGAAACTCATCTACGGTTTGCTGCTCAGGGCCAGCGCCGAAACTCTGCTGGAAGTCGCGCGCAACCCCGCCCATCTCGGGGCCGAGATCGGCTTTTTCAGCGTGCTCCACACCTGGAACCAGAAACTCCAACTGCATCCCCATGTCCACTGTGTCGTTCCCGCCGGCGGACTCTCCCGCGATCACGCCCGCTGGATTCGATCCCACCCACGCTTCTTCCTTCCCATCGCCGTACTGCGGCGCGTGTTTCGCGGCAAGTTCGTCGCCGCTCTTAGGTCCGCGTTCCAACGCGGCCAACTGCACCTGGCGGGAGAGCTCGCGCCCCTCACCCATCCCAAGTTCTTCGCGGCCTGGCTGCGTCCGCTCTTCCGCAAACATTGGATCGTCTATTCCAAACCACCCTTCGGCGGACCCGAGTACGTGCTGCAGTATCTTGGCCGCTACACTCACCGCGTCGCCATCTCCAACCATCGCCTAGTCGCGTTAGCCGACGACCAAGTCAGCTTCCGCTGGCGTGACTCTGCCGACCACAATCGGCAGAAACTGATGACCCTCTCACGCGATGAGTTTCTGCGTCGCTTCCTACTTCACCTGCTCCCCAGGGGCTTCGTCCGCATCCGCCACTTCGGCTTCCTCGCCAATCGAAGGCGCGGCTCGTCCCTACCGCTGTGCTTCGCTGCTCTCGATGCGGTTCCCCCGCAAGCCGAATCGGAAACATCGACCGATCCTACAGCGCACCTGCTATGGCGCTGTCCGAACTGCGGCGGACCGATGGCCGTCGTCGAACGGTTCACAGCGGCACAACTCCAACTCCGTTCTCCGCCGCTACAGGCCACGGCTGCATGAACTCACCCGCCCACATACCGCACCGTCGGCGCGCTGCAGAGCGTCTTGCCCAAGTGTGTCTCAGTTTCAGCCAGACATCTTCTTCCTATCCCTGCCTTGGCTCACTGCGCTCATCCACTCGTCGCTGCTCAACTGCGCTGACTCTTCCTCCACTGGCCTCGACCACTCCGGCCAACGTCTACACACCTCCCTCGCTCCATTCAATTTGCATAAGTCCCGCGTCCGCCGCGCCAGCGGCTTCCTTCTGACGGCTTTTTCGAACGCGACGCCTCACACATTCTTGCAGCCTTGAGCACTCATCCCCGGCGTCGCCTCCGAAAAAGCACTAGCGTCATTCGGAAGAGACGACCAAGATTCCAGGGAAAGTGCACCTCTCGTATGTTCGGATCAGCTCCCTGAGAGCGCCCAAGACCGGGGGCAAGTCCCCGTAAAGTGACTTTGCTAACCGCGATTCACGTGCGAAATTGTTTTGAGTAGATTTAATGTGCTCCTCGCGGTCCGCGATGAACGGACAGACCGGGCGGGCCTGTCCGTAGCTCGGGGTCCATCCCGGGAAGCGTACGTTGCAATCGGAACCTGCACGACCTTTCTATGTTCTTCGCTTACACATCCCGCGCTTTGTCACGGACAAAGATTCCCGAGCGAGACCACAATGGCGTATCCTGGCCCGATGACAAACACTTCCGGCACCAATGACAAACCCTCTGCCGGCGACCCGCTTCCTCCCAAGTGTTCTGTCATCGAAGTACATGTAGACGAATTGAAGCGGTTATTCAATGCCATCGATCCTTCTCCGTTTCGCGAAAAGGATCTGGACCCTAAAGCTGAGGCGTTCATCGTGGGTTGGGCCAAGGAACTGCCCCGTGACGCAACTCTGGCTCTGGTAGTTGATCTCGACCGTAAGGCTGGGTTGCCGGACGAGGCTGCTGTTCTTCGCGAAGCGATTCACGAATTCTTCAGTCAACGCGCTCAGGCATATCGACGTCGTCTGCGCGAATTGCTCCGGGTGGGCCGGACCAGCCTTGTAATTGGTCTCGTTGCTCTAGCATCGGCGATTGCCTTGGGCGATTTTCTAGCTGGTTTAATGAAGGGCAGCCGTATTGGGGAGATCATACGTGAAAGCTTTACGATCGGCGGCTGGGTTTCCATGTGGCGCCCTCTTGAGATCTTCTTGTACGACTGGTGGCCGATTCGCGCTGAGGCTCGCCTTTCTGACCGGCTTGCGGCTATGCCGGTACGCATCAGGTACCTGAACACCAAGGAACCCGATGCATGGAGAGGAGACTGGCCGGCTGTGTCGCCACGGGGTGAGCGGGCGACCGGCGACGCCCAACCGCGGACTCTCAATCAGGCAAGTTAGGAGTAAATGCTGTGGGAGTTCATCGACGTGCTGAAATGAACAGAACACCCGTTTGAGAGCTCGGATCTCGACGGTACAGCGCGGCGGCAATACGCGCGTCTCTCGGAGATGCCCCAATACTCACGGTGCCTAGTGCCAACGTGCCCCCGGCTTCTTCAGGTAATGCCGAAAGACGTATCCCCACGGGATAATCGGGATCAAGATCACGCCCAACGCGATCGCTTTGAAATCCTCTGTGAATTGCGTCGTGTGCACGCCCGCCCTCCATTGCGGTAGCCCGTAATCGATGAGCCAGATTGTCTTCCACACCAGCTCGAAGAGAAGTATCGGAAGCATCTGCAGCGGGTAGCGAAGCCCGAAACATGCAAGCACCCACAGTCCGCCGAGCATGCTCGGGATTACCCCGCGCGCCGCCGGCTCGTGGCCTATCAACTGCGGCAGAAACACGATGCCGCCGCCGATGACCAGCAGCATATACATCGCGCGCAGTACGTAGAGCCGAGTGAGAGAGACTTCGCTCTCGATGGGGGCCGTAGAGGAGGGTGAAACAATGGCAGCATTCAAAGTCATTTCAAATCTCCAATCTCATCAAGTGACACGGACGGGCGCTCTCCGGCGCCGGAATCGTATTGAAATTCCAGGAGATCGCCCGGTTGGCAGGCGAGCGCTTCGCAGATTGCCTGAAGCGTCGAGAAGCGGATAGCCCGCGCCTTGCCGGTCTTCAGGATCGACAGGTTCGCGAGCGTGATGTCGACGCGCTCGGCGAGCTCGGTCAGCGTCATGCGCCGGTCGTGCAGCAGGTCGTCGAGCTTGACGAGAATGGCCATCAGACCGTGCCTTCCAGATCCTCACGCATGCGCGTCCCTTCAAGGAACACCTGCGCGAGCACGAACAGCAGCAGGATGGCGAGCCAACCGGTGAGATCGAAATTGCCGTTGATGCGCAGCGGCATTTCTTTGGTCGAGACCGCGGAGGCAATCGCGACGACGCAGATGTGGAGCGCCTCGAGGCCGAACAGCGCCCAAGCGATGGTGCGCAGCCGCCCGGCATTGTCCATGGTGAATGGCTCGCCCGTGCGCACCGATTCGACGATCCTAAGCAGCCGGCTGAACACCACGTAAGCGATGGGTGTGGCTACGATGCCGATCACCATGATTGCGTGCATCCCGGCAACCACGCTCTCGTGACCGGCGACCGCGCCGACGCCGAGCGCTCGCCAGGTCCATTCCTCAGCCTGAAAGCTGATCGCCAGCAGAGCGAAGATCAGCGCTCCGAGAATCCAGTTGAGGACGATCAGGATCCGCAAAGTGACCCCGGTCGCGAGCAGTGTCGCCGAATGTTTCATGGTGGGTTCCGAGCTAATAATTATCGATAAACGATAATCTATTTATCGTTTTTCGGCAAGTGCTAATTTTGGCGAAAGGGTGCAAGTGCTGGTAAACGCTCAATATTGCTCCCCACCTGCCACGTATCGTGATATGCAAAAGTACACCGTGATGTATCCAAAACAGGCCAGCCGCTGCTCTCCCGATTGCCCGACGGCGAGAGAAACGCGCAGCGAAGGATCCGGCAGATCTTGGATAGTCTCCTGGACTACGTGACGGTAGGCACAAAGGGTTACTGGTGAAATTGTGATTTCTCACCGGCAACCGCCTCGTTTCCAAGTTGCCGACCCGGCAGTCTTGTGACCGCACCGCCGAGGACCTGCGCCTTCGGCTGGCAGGGTGGTTTCGCTACAAGGGTCAATATGGAGTCGTCGAATAGCTTCGAAGTTGGGACCTTGCCGGTGTGGTGCAGATCAGCCGTGGACATTCGTCCCCTCCGCAGAACGGCAGCCATGACCCGTGGACGCGGTGGTCAGCGTAAAATCTTTCTGCCATGGTCGAGGTTGCTCTAAACCGCCAAGGCGCAGCCCAGCGCGGAAAGCGTCTGGAGTATTTCACCATCGCCTGGAATAGCCTTGAAGGTCTCGTGGCTTTGACTGCTGGCGCGCTTGCAGGCAGCATTTCACTCGTTGGCTTCGGAATTGACAGTTTCATCGAAGTAACGTCCGGCACTGTGCTGCTCTGGAGAATGTCAGTTGACGCTGACGTGCGGAGTCGGGAACGAAACGAGAGGCTCAGTCTGAAGATCGTGGGCGTCTGCTTTTTGGCACTGGCTGTTTACGTCGGCTACGAGTCTGTCTCCGATCTCATCTACAAGAAGACTCCTGAGCACAGCCTTCCGGGAATCGTTTTAGCCTGTGTGTCTCTCGTCGTGATGCCGATTCTGTCTCGGGCAAAGAAAAAGGTGAGCCAGGAACTTGGAAGCACGGCTATGCACGCCGATGCCAGGCAGACCGATTTCTGCGTGTACCTCTCCGCCATCTTGTTGATCGGGCTGCTTCTGAATGCGTCTCTGGGATGGTGGTGGGCTGACCCTGCTGCTGCCATTGTTATGGTCCCAGTTATCGCGAAAGAAGGAGTGCAGGCGATCAAGGGCGATACGTGCTGCGATTAGTGGCGGCGGGCTTTCGTTTAGGAAATTTGTTTCCTGTTCGACCCAGCAAAAACAGTAGAGAAACTTCTGGACCGGACGGCGTCTGTTGCACCTCCTTGGAGCTTCCTAGCAAGTGAAAGCGAACCCCAAATTCCTTGTGCAATGACTTCGCATCGTACCGAATAACGTCAAGGCCACTGCATTTCGTTGGACCCTCTGGCCCGAAGGTGCTGACTATCACATGTCCTCCCGGCTTGACCGCCCAAGCCACCTGACGGACATAGGCCCTGCGCTCGTCGGTTGAAGTCAGAAAATGGAATACCGCACGGTCGTGCCACATCGTAGCTGCGGGGTTCCAGCTTTATGGCAGTGAGGTCACCAATCGGCCAACGGACGGCCGGAGTCATCCTCACGATTGTCGTCCTGCACATGCTCGCGAACTGACGGCCTCTCCCGATCCCCACTTGCTGGGACTGTTCTTCACCTGTCGAGAAATCGTGACACAGGGGTTGCACGCCACTCTTCGGGTCTATACTCACCGTATCGGATGTTTCCGGAAAGGAGAGTCGCAATGAAGATTAAGAGCTTCCTACTCGTCCTGATATTCGCTCTGACGCCCGCGATGTGGGCGCAGGACAAATCCGCACAAGCACTTCCCGGCTCCGGCAGTGGAAGCCAAATGCGGGCCGAGCATCGCCAAGAAATGATGGAGATGCATAAACAAGAGATGGAGGCCATGAGAGCCGACATCGAGAAGATGAAGTCCTCGCTCGCTCAGATGAAGGCTAACGTTCTCACGATCAGGGATCCGAACGAGCTATCTCGCTGGCGAAACAACGTGGATCTGTGGGAAACGGTGGTGACCCACATGGACCGAATGCAAAAGAACATGGAAACGATGGGACCCGGCATGATGCACGGCCATGGCATGGGCGGCCCGCTTCCTACTCCGCCAACGGAAAAGAAACCTGAGTAGGCGTACGGAGGCGTCGCGCTCATGGCCAGGGTGCGGCCTTGCGCCCCGGACTCCGTTTTGGCAGTGGAGTATCTGACGGCTCATAGGAATAGAAAAGCAGTGAGGCCGGCCATACAGACCGCGATGACAACCTCGTCCATCAGAAAACATGCGGGGCCTGGACCAACCAGTGACCAGCCTCCGGTCCCCGAGCCCACGTTCGCTGAGCGTGCGCGCACCTTGGTGCATTTGGCCCGCATAGGCAGCCTCTCCACCCTGTCGCGAAAACAGCCAGGGTTCCCGTTCGGGTCCCTGATGCCTTACGGGTTGGACGATCAGGGGCGTCCAATCTTCCTTATCAGCACAATGGCCATGCACACGCAGAACTTGCAGGCCGACCCCCGCGCCAGCCTACTGGTTACCCAGGAAGGCATCGACGGCGAACCGCTCGGCGCATCGAGGATCACACTGGTAGGAAATGTTCTACCGGCGCCAGGCGCCGAGGTGGCCGAGGCTCGTGAGCTCTACCTGGCGCGTCATGCCAACAGCAAGTATTGGGTAGATTTTGAAGACTTTTCGTTTTATCGCATGAACGTGGTGGACATTTATTACGTGGGCGGCTTCGGAGTGATGGGTTGGGTATCGGCCTCCGACTATAACCGAAGCCAGCCCGACCCTCTTGCTGACTCGATGGCTGAGATCATTCAGCACATGAACACCGACCATAAGGATGCACTCGTCCTGCTTGCCCAGAAGTTTGCTCGCATTGAATCACAGGAAGCAACGATGACAACGGTCGATCGCCTCGGCTTTCAGGTGCGCCTGACCACCGGGGATGGCATCCGCGGCGCCCGTATCGCATTCGTGCGCGAGGTAAGCAATCCAGCTGAGACTCGAAAAGTCTTGGTGGAAATGGTGCAACAAGCGCGCTCACAGGCAGAGTGAGCTAGGCGGCCGGATTGCCCGAACCCAGCAAGACGTGGTTGATGGTAGAACCGGGAGTTTATCCATGAACCGTAGCATCGCAATCGTGGGCGCGCCGATGAGCATCGGCATCCGCACTTACGACAGCGGCGAACCCAGACATCTCGATCGTGCCCCGGGAGTTCTCCGCAAGCTTGGTCTGGCGCAACGCTTGGGTGCCAGCGACCTCGGCCATGTCATCCCCAACTCTAGCGGCCGGGCGCCGATCGTGTGCTTCACCGTCTGGCCGTCCAGATACTCCATGGCAGCGAGTCGACGTTATAGTCCATTTTGATATAGCCAACGCCGTATTGATTCACCAGGCGTTCGATCACCTCGTCGAGGTAGCTCCGGACTTCGGGATTGCGAAGATCAAGTAGAAAGCGCGAATTCTTCAGCACGCGCTTCCCGTGCCGCGCAAGGAACCAATTGTCGGTTTTTTTTGCTAGCAGAGATTTCACGCCTGCGACTTCCGGTTCAAGCCACAATCCCGGAACCATTCCCGCTTGCCGGATCTGATCGAGCACGAACTTTAAGCCGCGGGGCCAGCGTGCCGCAGAGGGTTGCCACGCTCCGATAGTCGGACTCCAGTCTTCGATCAGTGGCAGTTCCTTTGCTTCACTTGGGCGTTGACTCTTCGCGCCTTCCCATAAACAGGAGCCGCGCACCCGGCTGTCCCACACCCGACCTGCTCAGCAAAAGAGCTGTTTATCCTGCCACAAGAACATTGTGCGACCCGTGACCATGTGGAACGGGCCACACGCGGCGATGCATGTCATCTCGCACTTTCGACGGCCGGAAGAATGATTGAATCAATCCAGCTTTCGGAGTCGCCACTTTCAATATCTTTGAAGAGCCACCAGCGCTCGATATGTTCTGCCGTCTCTCCCGGATTCAGTTTTCGAATTGCGCCGAGAGTCTCGAGTTCGAGGGAGTGCATGTCCGTATAAACCTCGAAATTACAGCCGAAATCGGGGTATCGTGCATTCTTCTCAACTTTAGCTTTCTTGATGAACAAGTGTCCCTGTCGGAAGTAGGCGCCCCATCCGGACGAATTGAAGATCCCCCCCATCTGCTCCTGGAATATGCCTGCACAATTGCTTGTCTGGTGAAGCTGCATATACTTCGTACCGATCTTCCATCGTGGATCGGCCAAGTCTGTGTAAGACCACAGAGCAAGGACTCCTTCGGGTAATAATCTGTCCGCTGACATCGGCGCGCGCGGCGGAAGAGGGAGAATGGCCTTCCCGCCACCAGCCATTACTGACAGTGCCCATGGAGCCATCTCGGTGGGCTCTCGCCCAATGTTGCGGATGCGGTGTGTGACCGTGACCCGTGCTCCTGTGTCTGCCAGTTTGATCTCGATCTCCTTTTGCAAGCCGGTGCCCGGAGGCGTGGATTCGGGAGGAGCGGTAAACACAAGAGCATCCTGCTGTCTCCCCACCGCAACCGGAAGATTGTCGGGATAGTACGTGCGCGGGGTCTCCGGTGATACCCAAAGACGATGGCCGCCATAAATTCTAAACGTCTGATCCCCACGTTTTCCCGAATGCTCGGGAATCTCGTGGAACTCATTCTCCTCTCCCAGAAAACCAAAGAAGAGAATTCGTGGACCGACTTCCGTCAGAACCAGCAATTGCACCGTGTCGTTGTAAATTTTGAATACCTTCTTCCATAGATGGTGTTCTACTTCTTCGGTTTTTACTGTGCTGATTCCAGTAAGTTCCTGCACGTCCTTGAACCTCCAGGTTCAATCGATCAAGAAAGCTTTGCAAGAGTTGCTCGCATCAAAAATTCAGGGCGCTTGCACATAAATTGCGGTACGGATACAAACTTTGCTAGGCACATTGGCGTTCCCCGTCCGGTTTAATCGACTGCGACCGCCTCGGCTTGGCTATCTGTATCGGGAATTTCGAAATTCACAAGTTCTTTTCTGAATCCACGAGTGTTGTAAGCACCGTACGCCAAGCCGATCGCCATCCATGCAATTCCCAAAACTTTGGCGCGCCAACTCAGGCTCAGCCACAACAGCAGGCAGATAAGGAAACCCAGCACGGGGGAAAGGAGGTTGAACCAGCGCTTACGGGTTTCGCGAAAATAGAAGCGCGCCAGCGCCGCGGCGTTGACCCCCATAAATGCGAGCAACGCGCCGAAATTCAGCAATTCAACGCCACGCTCAAAACTTAAAACCATCGCACCGATCAGTGCAACTGCGCCGACCAGCAACACGTTGTTCCGCGGAATGCGTTTCCTGGGCTCGATCACCCCAAAGAAACGGCGCGGCAACGCGTTGCTCCGTCCCATACCATAAAGCAGTCGTGCGGCACCCAACTGCGCCCCTAGTGCCGAACCGACCGTTGCCACCAGAAGGGTCACGTTGATGAGCAAGAAGAGCCAGCGGCCGCCGGCTCTTGCCGCAACGAAGACGAAAGCCGTGTCCACGTCGGGAAAATTCTGCGCCCCGGGCCAGATCAGTTGGGCCGCATAGACCTGGATAGATGCCAACAGTCCAGTGAGTAGACACACGAAAACAGTGGCAAGGAGAATGTTGCGGCGGGGATTCTTGGCTTCTTCAGACAGAGTTGAGATGCCGTCGAAACCAATGTAAGTCAGCACAGCCAGCGAGGTCCCGCCCATAATGGCTCGGACCGAGAAGGTCTTCGGATCGAAAAACGGGCGAGTAAAATAGCCGATTCCGTCATGAGGTATTGCATGAATGTAGCGAGCCGCGGCCGCCAGGAAAAGCAGAATGACAACGCCCATCACAGCAACCAGAGTTGAGTTGATTCGCGCCGAAGTTTGAATGCCCTGCATATTCAAGAATGTGAATAGAGCGACGAACGAGATCACCCAAGCGGCGTATGGGATTTCCGGAAAGAAGTTCATCGCGAACTTGCTGCAGAGGATGGTGCAGATAAGCGGATTGAGCACATAGTCCATAGCCATGCTCCATCCGGTGATGTAACCCAGCGCGGGATGAATTTCGCGACCTACATAGGTGAAGGCGGAGCCGGCGCTGGGATAAGCGGATGCCATTTTCCCGTAACTAATAGCCGTAAACAGCATGGCGACCATGGCGAGTAGAACTGTGAGTACCGCGTAACCATGGGAACGCGTGCTCATCACTCCGTACACCGGCATGGGCGCGGTTGGTTGGATCACGATGAGCCCATAGAGAATCAGATCCCAGAGACCCAATGCCCGACGAAGCTGCGGTGTGGCCGTTTCTGCTAGGGATGTGGACATGAGCGCGGTTTCGGCACGGGCCTATGGAACATTCGGAACACTGTCATGAAAGGTCGGTTCATATTCATGGCACGCAGAGCGAAGTGACTCGGAAAAAGAGGCTCCGTGCGATTCCGCGAAGGCGAGAAGCTTTTCCATGGCCGCATCAGGGTGGATCGTGTGGGGCGACGTAACACTGAAGCTCCCGTTCAAGACGCCCAGGTCCAGTGCCGTCCGTAGTGTTCGGCCCGAAAACGAACCAGTGCCGCATTCATTCGGGATGATGAACGGGATGCCAGCCGCCAAACCACAGAGAACCCCCGCGAGGAGCGCATCCCCGGCACCAGCGGTGGATATCGGCTGAACCACTGGCGCTGGGCAGTATTGCGAATGCCCGGCCTCGAAGCCGTACGCTCCTCTTCGTCCAGCACTAACAATAACGCGCAGTCGCGGCAGAGTCAGCGTGAGTGCGGCAGAGCGCTCCGCCAGCAGGCGCTCCTCCAGAGTATGACCAGGACCATCACCAAGCAGCGCCGACGCCTCCTCCTCGTTCAACGCCAAGAGATCCGTTAGGTCGATCAATCCCATTTTCCGGGCTTCTTCAATCTCGCCGAGGACGAACGAGCACACGCGATAATTGCCGCAATCCGATGCCAGCTCCAGGAAATCCCGCCGCAATGGCAAGGGAACCTCAGGAGCACAGAGCGCGATTCCCCGTGCGCCTGCAGCTTTCATGTAAGGTGCGGCGGCTCTCAGATCATCAATCGACAATGCGGCAGCGGCTGAGTTACTGCTTGTGATGTTTCCACCCGAGCCATCGGGATACATAAAGCAAATGCTGAAGGGAGTTCTCAATGCAGGATGAGTCCGCACAAACCGCGTGTCCATGCCGGCAGCGCTCATTTCCTTAAGGATCTGGCTTCCCGCTGCATCGTTGCCCACCACCCCGACCGGCCATACCTGAAACGAACCTGGCTCCCCGCGGGAGCCCATAAGCCGGGCAATGTAGTGAAGGGCGATGTGCAATTTGCAGTAGTCGCGCGAATCCAGTAATTCGCCCAACCTACTTTCGTTACGGCCGAGCTCGTGGTCGCCTTGAAGCGCATAAATCATGCCGGCTCCAATGCCGCCGATCCCGATAGCACATCTGAATCCGCGTTCCGTATTTGGGCGCAGGGCGAGCATCGATTTAGAACAACTCCCATTCGGGATTTTCGCTGATGGGATGGCGAGCGGTGTCCAGTGTTGATGTGATGATTGCGTCAGGATGTGTCTGCAACAATGTCATTGGGTATTCGGGAGTCGGCGCGCTGAACAAAGCGACCCGCAATGCCGTTTGTTTCCAAGCGCCTGTATCGCTGTATACGCGAACTTTCTTGGCCGCCAGGCACTCCCGCATTCCCAACGTGATCGACATGGGGGGAACAAACTGGTAGCCCGCGCCGAACGTCCGCTGCGCGAGAGCGATGATCGTGTCAACGTTGTTTTCCTGAATGCGGATCGTGCAGTTTGCGATATCCTCCAACGTTGCATGGTGAAATGGGTGGCGGCGGGCCTGGTTATAAGCAACGTGTCCATCCTGCCCCCAACCCCCGACTGTAATGTCGACGGGTGCGCGGTCGATCGCGGCCCGCACGTGTTCCACAGTTGTCGGCGATAGCCAATAACGTTGCTCCTCTGGCACTGCGAGTTCCGGGCGAATGCCCCCGTAGAAATGCCGCACCATAAAGGTTCTGAAGTTGTAAGGATGACCTGGCGGAAGCGGTTTTCCCTGCCAATCGAGACACTCGTCCATGTGAAATACGTGCAAACGTTTCAGGGACACGGCCCTCGTATTGACCAGGGTCCGAAAGGGTTCGTACCAACAAGTAGGTCCGCAAGGAACAATGGCGCGCGTCGGCCGCTCCTGCTTGTTGTTCTGCTCGACAACTTCGACCAGCTCCCGCGCTATCAAGGCGCCCAACTCTTTGGAGTCGGCCACCTGCCGGTAGGGCACACGCAACTCCGGATGTCCGAGTAAGTTCGCTGCGGGGATTGCGCACCAGCGATGAAGTTCCCTGGTGCTCACATAATCGGATGAGGACAAACACGATTTCTTTTCGTCCATATTGAAGCTTAAATAACCCTCGAACATTCCTGTTCGCGTACTGGTCAACGGCAACATTGCTCCGGAGCTCTATTCGATCTGAGCCGAACTCGCGGGCGTGTTGTACCCTTCCAGCCGGACCCACCGCGGTTCTGCCGTCTTCGACAATGTCGCGTGGATCTCAGCAGTCTCGCCGGGATAAACGGTGATGTAGTTATCGTCGTAACGGATGGGGAGGATTTCGTCACCGTTCTCTGTAGCGGAGACGGCCGCCCGTTCGAAGAAGGCGATGCGTTCGGACGGGTTATGTAGCCGGATCGCGACCTTTGTGCCGCTCTCAGTCGTGCTCTGGTGAGCGCTGAGTTCCAGTTGCACTGGAGTCATCGTGTTCAGCGCCGTCATGTCCGCCCAACTGTCCTGCTTAAGATCGAACGCGGAGTCGTTTTTCCGGTCTCCCATGTCATCGTCTTTCTGCGATTGCCAGTAGGTATTCTCTGCCAGCAGCGTTCCGGCGCTATCAAATAACTGGCAACGCACAAAGAACACGGGGGTGCTCTGGGCATAGCGGGGCAGGGCCGTGACCTGAGTTGTGCCATTGAACGAAACTTGGATGTTATCGGCGGAGCGGTCGTCGAGAACCCTGCCATTCAGATCGTAAACCCGCACTCGTACACGGAGACCATGCACGTCGGCCGGACTCTGATTGAAGACCACGATCTTGGCCTGGCTGTGATCCCCCGTTGCGTAACTGTCGAAAACCACAGAAACGGGACGCAGGCCCTTTTTTGCGCCGTAGTACGCGCCGCCGGGACTCAGATAATAATCAATGATGTGGCCATAGAAGGAGGGCCAGTGGCTATTTAACATCCAATAAAGGGTCATTTTGTGGTTGGCCCAGCCGTTGGCCGCAAAGTCTTCGAATTGTGCGCGCGTGTTCTCGTAATGCGCGACTTGCGCCTTGCGCACGAACTCCTCCACGCCGCTGGAAGGACCGTAGCGCCGATCAACGGCTCGCTGCACGTTCATCAGCACGTTGGTATTTTCGATTGCTCCCGCATGGAAAAACCACGTGTCATTGATCGGCCAGAGCTTATCGGGAGGAATGAACTTCTTCAGGCTCTCCAAGGTGGGGATACTCTCATTGTCGCCCTGCTCCGCGGAAGAGCCCCGAGACGGGACGTACCGCCCACTGAACCAGTATGTAGGCGGGCGCCAGCTGTATGGGCCTTCCATGATGATGCCGTCCCATATGCGTTCACCCTTTGCATCCTTGGCGAAAGATGAAACGGTATCCACGATCGCATTTTGCCAGTGCAACTCTGAGAGGATCTGGTGATATTTGTTGCGAACAGGCTCGGGCGGTAGGCCATCGCTTCCGTTGGCCCAGATGAACACCGAAGCGTGCGGCCGGAGCATAAGAATCTGCGAACGAAGGCTCTCCGATGCAACGCGATGATCCTCGTCGCTCCACTGCTCCCATTTCTCCCATTGATTGCAGCACATCCAGCCGAACATCAGAGGTATGCCCTCTTCGTCGGCCAGTTCGACAATATGCTCACTGGAGATCTTCGATTCCCAGCGCAACATGTTCATCCCGAGGTCTTTCACATACCGCAGGATTTCGGCCTCGCGGTCAGGATCGTACCGATATAGCAGGTCCGGTGTGTAATCCGCGCCGCGCATCAGGAAGTCTCGACCGTTGACTTGAAGATAGAAATTTCCGCCCTTGCCCTTATCGGGGAATTCTTCGTCACGATCGCGGTGTTGGGTAATGCTGCGTATGCCGAAACGAATGTGAGAACTGTCAGAGATTCTTTGGGCCTGCACAAACTCCAGACTCAGCTCATAGAGGGAGGGCTGACCCATGGTGTACGGCCACCAGAGGTCGGGATTGCTTACGATTAGGCTGGGATATTTTTGTGGATCGAGGGCGACTTCGCGAGTCTCGCCGGGCGTAAGGGTGAGGCTCTGTTCGACTTCGATGCTAGTCTTGCCTTGCCGGGAAATTGTTCCCTTCAGCGTGCCGGTGACGGCATGCGCGGCAAAGTTATGCAATGTCGCATAAGCCGTAAGCCGTGCGATGGCTTGTGGCAGGGACAGTTCAGAGTTGACCGCTGGGTTTTCGAGCGCAACGTCACCCGTCGTTCTTAAGTAGACCGGCTTCCAAATGCCTGCGTTCCTGTCAGGCACGAAGGAGGCATCGAACTGATGTTTTCTGGTGTACTCGCCTTGGTATCCCAGATATTTCCAGTTGATCCAATCAAACCAGCTGTCCGCCAGTTCCACGCCGTTGACGTCTTGAACCAGTTGCTCGGGTGTGACTCTTACGGCCAGCGCATTCTGCGCTCCCGCCTTGATCCACTGCGTCACGTTCAGCTCGTGAGCGGCATACATGCCGACGATTTGCGTCTTGTCCGCCACCTTCCGCCCATTGATCCAGATTTCGGCGCGGTAGTTAATTCCCGGGAACTCGAGAGTGTAGGTCGAGAAACCAGCCGGCGCAGTGAATACAGTGCGATACCACCAGTCCTGCTTGTACAAATCCTGCGGGACCTTCTCGAGCATGTTCTTGCCGACGTACAGGTTGGGGTAGACATCATCCTCCTGCAGGATTTGGAGAACAGTTGCGGGCATGCGACGGATCGGATGCCACGCCCGGTCCTGGTAATCGGACGTGGAGATTGCTGCACCTTCTGCTCCCGTGTCTTTCGCAGCAGACAATTTCCAGTTGTTCGACAATTCCAGTTTGCCTGGAGCCGCCGTACTAACTGCAGGCGCGACGAATAGGCACAGTAATAACGATACTGCGCAAATCACGCGAAACATGTTCTTCTCCCTCTCGGAGCACCCGAGAATTCTGATCTGCGTCGGCCAGAGTTAATGTCGCCTACGGTTGCTGACGAGTCGCTGGTTACTCCCACTTGGAATCCGTCGCAACGATGCAGGGGCATTGTTCGAGTGCTCGTTTGCTCATGAAGGCGCGGCCCACGACCCCTCCAGCCTCAGAAGTAAAGCTTCAGTGCGAATTGAATTTCGCGCTGATCGTTTTGTCCATCGCGTGTCGAAGTGATCTTTCCAAAATTGCTCGGGTTGTTGTAGTTCAGTGCTCCGGGGGCCGCCGGGACACCGTTCAACGCGAATCCAGGATTTGAGAAATTAGGATGATTGGTCAAGTTGAAGAACTCGGAGCGAAACTCCATCCGGAAACGGTCGGTTACCTGGAACTGCTTGAACAAAGAGAAGTCCATGCGGTGAAAACCCGGTCCGCGGAACTGGGCCGGTCCACCGCCCAGGGGGCTGTAGTCCGTTTGCCCAATAGTCGTCGCCACGGGAGGCGTTGCGAAAGCCGCCGGATTCATCCACTGATCCACATTATGCTTCCCGGCATAGAGATCGACGCCCGGAACCTTCAGCGCGTAACACCCGAACCCTGAAGTCGTCGCGATGGCGCACGGGACCGTCCCCGGTTGACCGTCCTGCAGCGTGAGAATCCAGTTGGTGTCCCAGCCGCCCACGATCGCGTTGACCAAACCGCTGCTACCGCCCAGGAAATGCCGCCCATGCCCGAGCGGCAGTTCATACGTCCCGCTGAAGTGAACTACTTTATTGATGTCGAAGTCGCACCGTGAGAAGTCCCCGTGTATGCCAAAATTCGGAAGGAAGGGAGCGCGGTAGCTTGGACCCAGTGCCGTTGGATTCAGAACGTCCACGGCATCACTCATGCAACTGGCCCAGGTGAAATTGCCGAGAAGACTCAAGCCGTGGCCGACCCGTCGTTCGTAGTTGGCCTGGAGAGAGTTGTAGTGGCTGTTGCCTGAAAATGTGGAATAGACCATGTACGACGAAAAATCAGGATAGGGAGAATGCGATAAAGCATCCAGTCCAGGGGGAAGAATCTGCCGTGGAGTATTCGGGTTGACGTACGTGCCCATATGATGGACGGTATTGGCGACATAGCCCACTTGCACCGTATCGTTGGGGCTTAGCGCGTACTGCGCTGTGAGGTTGTACCCCTGGGTGTAAGGGGTCTGCATGTGGTAATCCTCTCCCGTGAAGGACACGCCTCCCGGTTCAACCGCGCCCGAAGTCAGAGGAATGCCGGTGATTCCAGTCTCAAGCGTGCCAATGGAGCCGTTGTTGAAGGTAATCGGCGCATTGGGCACCTGATTGCCATAGCCCAGCGTATATTGGAAAGGAAAGTCCACATAAGTTTCGATCACCGAATTTTCGAAACCGCCGTAAAAGATCCCGTATCCTCCTCGCAGCACTAACTTGGGAGCGACTTGATAGGCAAATCCGAATCGCGGCGAGAAGTTTCCCTTCTGCGACACCCCGAGACCCGGCTGGCTCGAACACACGATATCAATCGCATCCGCCGCCGCAGCGGTTTTGAAGTCGGCAGAAAGTGGAGTATTGCAGCGTTGCTGGGTTAGCAGGAACGTCGAGCGCCCGTTTGTCCCGGCAAGTTGGAAGTTCGATTGCGCACCGTAGTTCTCTTTCAATTGGCCGAAATATTCGTACCGCAGGCCCAGGTTCAGTGTCAGCTTTGAGGTCACTCTGAGATCATCCTGAAAATATCCTGCGTAGTATCGGTGCTGCATCGACGTATTGGCGATGTTAGACGCGCTGATCGAATCAGCTCCTCCTACGAAATCGGCGGCACCTGGCACCGTTCCCGGAATTGGTGTCAAAAGCATCTGCGCCAGCCCGGTATTGCCTCCGGTCGTGGTCGGGACTTCTGTATACAGACCGTTGAAAGCCCAGGTTCCCCGGGCTGCGATCGGCTGCAGAATGGAGAAACCCAGGCGCTGCCATTGGAATCCTACCTTAAGAGTATGCCGCCCAATTGTCTTAGTCAGGTTGTCCGTTATCTGCGACGTGGTGCTTAGTTCGATCGAAGGCAAGTATTGGCTGCTGCCCAGCGAGTTAAGGCCTGTGAAGTAGATGGAACCCAGTCCGCCATTCGAATTGCCTTGCGGGACGCCCTGGATGCCGAACTGCTCGGGAATTCCCTGTGTGTCGGCATTAGGCTGAGCGCGCGTCGCCTGCAGATGGTTGTATCCCAACCGGAACTCATTCACAAATGTCGGTGAAAATGCATGCGATTCGCTGAGCGCCGAGTTCCAAGATCTCGTGTTCTGATCCCCGGCATAGAAGGCACCGCCATCCGCTATGCCGCCGAAAGGTCCCGGAATGAGAACCGGATTTCTCACATAGCTGAGGCGACCAAAAGCACTGTCCTTCGAACTGAGGTTGTGATCGACGCGCACGTCGAACTGATCGGCGTTGTTGTTGATCGCTGGATTGGACAGGTAGTTATTGAACAGGCCTGACTTGTTCGGAGCTGGATACAAGTTCAGGAGTTTGATCGCGTTCGCATCCAAGCGTCCTGTGGGAAGCAGATTTCCGGCGAAGGGCTCTCTGGCAAAACCGATCTGGCTGCCGGATGCGGTCCCGGTGGGGCAGGGCGCCGTCATTGCGGACACGGGATCTGCCACTCCGCAAAAAATGGCACGGGTGGTGGATGGGTCGAAGACTTGTCCAAGTGTAAAACCCCGCCCCAGCACGTCACCGACGCAACCGGATTGGCTTGGATCCTGGATACAGCTAGTCGGAGCAGGTCCCTGGCTGAGCAATTCGGAGAGGTTTGTATAACCGCTGCTGCGCTCCAATGCAGTTGGCACTGTACTGGTGTAGGGGTTGGCTTGGCGAATGCGCGTGCCTTCGTAATCCACGAAGAAGAACGTCTTATTGCGGCGGATCGGGCCACCAAACGTAGCCCCGAACTGGTTCTGGCGAAATTCGCCTTTCTCAAGCCCATGCTCAAAATAGTTGGCCGCATCGAGTTTGTCGTTGCGAAAGAATTCCCACAGCGCACCGTGAAAGCCGTTGGTTCCAGACTTGAGGGTAGCATTCAGTACCGCAGCCGCGGACCGGCCGGACTCCGCGCTGTAGTTATTCGTCTCAACCTTGAATTCCTGGATCGCATCCACCGGTGGCTTCACGGAATAGGCATTACCGTTGAGGAAATCTACGAGGTTCGTATTGTTGTCGATGCCGTCGAGCAAATAGTTGTTCTGGGCGGGCCGCAATCCGTTTGCCGCAAAGCTTCCGCTCCCGCCTAAGCCACGCGTGTCCTGCTGGCCCTGAGTGACACCGGCAGAGAGTTGTGCGAGAAAGGTAAAGTTCCGGCCATTCAGGGGCAGATTGTTAATAGCCTTCTCCTCGACCACCTGGCCCACGGACGCGTCCAGCGTTTGCAGCAGAGGCGGCGCCGCATTGACGACGACCGTTTCTGTCGCTTGTCCGATGGTCAGCGAGATGTCCACCCCAAGCTTCTGCTGCACATCAAGAGTGACATTGTTTTGAATAACCGTCCGAAACCCAGTCGCAGATGCAGACACGGAGTAGCGCCCGGCTTTAACCGGGGAGAACGTATACTGCCCTTCTGATCCCGTGGTGGTTGCAATCGTGATATTGGTGCCCTCGTTAGTCAGCACCACCTTTGCGTCGGGTATTGCTGCGCCGCTTGGATCGCGGACAACGCCGGATATTGATCCCATGTCGACTTGGGCAGTTGCGGGTACCAGCAAGCCCACGAAGAGCAGCATAGCTGCTGCCGATTTGTGACACCGAGAATTCAGAATCCACATGATCTTGCTCCTCCCTAAAGACGGTGCCCGGAATAAGTTTCCGAGAGATCCGTGCCAAGCGGCTTTGGATCGATCGGAATTTGCGGGCCCTTCAGGTCCCGTAAACGTCGACCACACGGCTCGCAAGCCGAGTTTTGCTTTAGGAGCAGGTTCACGTGAGCGATTCTTGATGCGTTCACGTGAACGATCCAACCGTGCACGTGCACGATGCGCCTAGACGGTTTCCCTTGTCAAGCTTTTTTTGCGCCGGCTGAAAGTTGGGGCTGAGCCGGCGAACGAGGTCGCGCCGCTTCGTAGCCATACGTCTGGATCGAAGTGCCGTACCGGCTCACTTGATGAATCCGGGCGGTCACGACCGGCGTGGATCGCCAGGTGGCAGCTGATAAGGCTCAAGACTTGATGTGAATTTCTCCAGGATCGCTCGGAGGGAAGCAATATCTGGCCGACCGGCGCGCAAGAGATCCACTTGCCGGGTGGGCAGATCGTGCATGGGAACCAATTGAGCGGCCGCAAGAAGATTGGCCGAGACCAACCCTGTTTTCCAATCTGGGTTCGGATCTGCCAGCGATCGTTTATTTTTCATGGCCGCTTCGGTAGCGTGGTTTTCGCGGTCGGGCACCTCTTCCACAGTGTTCCGCGATTTCGAAAAAAAACGAGCATAGCGGAGGTGAGCAGGGAAGCCACGGCTCAATACCGCGTTCTTATATCGCTCGGAGCCAGCGAACCCGTGCCTGAACTGTCGGTAGGCGTTGACTCGCCGAGCCGCGTCTCTCTGAAAAGGTTGAGATTAGATAGCATCACCACAGCTGGGCTAAGAAGGACTCTAGGGGGGAATTTGACTTTTGAGATCAGGTTATCCGCCATGAGTCGGACGGCGATTTGTCCCTGCCGGTGCGGTTGGTGGTAGATGGACGCAGCAATTGTGCCCTTCTTGAAGTAGGGAGACATCTCCAGAAAAAGGTCGCTCGTAATTAACTTCACTCTTCCCTGAACGTTCGCTGCGTCAAGAGCGCGGCACACAGGCAGGCAGTTCACCGTATTGACGTAAATTCCCGCAAGCTCAGGAATGCGCCGCAACAAGTCGAGAGTTTTTTGGTAACTCTCTTCTTCGTCTTCGTGACCTTCGATTACGGCTGCAATGTGGCCACCCGGGCAGTGTTTCGGGAAAGTTTCCGAAAACCCCTCCGCCTTCTTGCGGTGATCTTCCGCCATGAGCATTCCGGCAACGACAGCCGCTTTCGAACCTGACGGAACAAGCTTCCCAAGCAACTCGCCCGCAACGCACCCACTTAGATAAGGGTCCACGTAAACAACACTGGACCGTCGACTTTCGGAAGCGTCAGTGTCCACGCAAACAACACGGATTCCTTTGGTCTCGGCTCTGTTGATCAACGGCTTCAAAGTCTTGGGATTGCCGGCGGTAAGAATAATTCCGTCAACCCCGCTGGCCATAAGTTCCCGGAAGGCCTTGGCATCTCCCTCACCGAGGTTCTGGATGGGCCGATGTATGAATTCAACACCAAACTGCGAAACACGCTCTGATTCTTCCAATACTCCGCTCCATAGCTGGTCGTAGAAGAAGTGAATCTCGCGAGGAATACATACACCGATTGTGGCTGCCGTCCTGTTGGATGAGAGCGCCCGAGCGGCAAGATTCGGCTTATACCCGATTTGCCTGGCTATTTCCAAAATCCGTCGCCGGGTTGCCTCGTTAATGCCGCCGCGCCCGTGCAAGGCCCGGTCGACCGTACCTCTGGACACCTGGGCAATGTCCGCAATCCGATGGGTGCCACTGCGCCGTTTTGCCATGCTCGTTCCCCTATCCTATGTCCTTTTGGGGTCTGCAAGCAAAATTAAGGAAGTGCACTTGCGCGTGCGCGTAAGGGTATTCGTCAACACAAAACCTAACTGCAGTTGCTGGGTGGACTTGACCTGATCCCCTCTTTCGGCACAAAGTGCGCGATGAGAACACGCAGCTACGGAAACTAGTGGCGGATCTGAGTCGGGACAAGGAAGCGTTGCAGTCGGTGATTCGAAAAAACGGGTGGAGCTCGTAGCGCTGAAGGCAGCTATCGGGCAGATACGGCAAGACTATGCCTTCAGCGAGCGGCGGCCGTGCGGCCTGATGATGATGGCGGTATCGAGTTACCGCTACCCGACGAGGGCAACGATGAACCGTGGCTAAATCACGGGCCGTGAATCATCCGCACAGGAGACGCGTGCGGACGACTGCATAAAACCAAAAACCGTCTGCGAAAGGAAAAGCCTAAGCCTAAAGCCGAGTTCCGGTGACTGCGTTAAACGCCTGGCCCAGCTTTCATCTTCGAGATGGAACCGAGGTCGATAATCAGGTGGCAGCACCGGCTGAAACGAGAACACCCAACTTGCACCGAGCGAAGCAAAGCGCTCATCGAAGAGTGCGGATGGAAGGGTGGCGACAGTGGCGACTCGGTTGGAAAAAAACAGCGTGGCCAACAAAAACCAAAACGAATCCCCTTGACTCCGACCGGCCTTCTCATGGAAGGCGTTAGCGCTCGAAACCCCGCTCGATGGGGGTCAATGAGTTCTATAAAAAGGGATGTCAAGAAAAAAGTTCTGCCTCGACCGGAGGCGAGATTTGTTTCTCGAGATCCAGCCCACTGAAGTTGCGCTTCTCTGGAGAAGCTTGGCCGATTGCCCATGCTCATAAGTTTCCTCCGTGGATGGTGGCGATGCCATCGAGTTCGAAAGAGCGGCAAGCCAAACTGGTGCTCAAGGTCAACCATGGTTCTATCCGAGGCTCGTGGCCTATGGCTATTTCTGGTTATCCGAGGGGGCATAGCGTGGAATGTGTGACTCGGTGCCCAAGCACACGGGGCCGATCTCATTGACTGATACTCCCCTCGAACCGAGCATCTCCAGAACCCGACCGACCATCATCCGAGTGAACTGCCGAGATGGAAAGGCCTGTTCACCAGAGACGCTCAAGCGGCTTGCCGATGCAATTGTTGGGGGTCGAAACTCACTCCTTTCTTCCAGATGGTTAAAGTGATGGTGGCAATCTTTCGTGCCAGGGTAAGACGGGCCATCGTCGGCCGCATCCCTTTGGCAATCCGAGCCGCATAGAAATCGTGCAAGGGGCCAGGACGCGTGCTGGCAGAGACGGCAGCACTTTTGAAGAGACTCTTCAGATCTTTATTGTGATTGTCATTCAGACCGCGCACTGTGATGCGCTCGCGGTTGCGCTGCAGTTTGCCTCGCACACAGCGGTACTCGCCACTGTCGTGAGTCTCGACCGCGAAACCGCTGTAGGCCCACAGCTGTCGCTTGGTACGAAAGCGGTGGGGTGTCTGCAGCAAGGCCACCAGCAGGGCGGCGCGAATCGGACCGATCGAAGGGATCTGACGCAGTAACTTCACGGCAGGATGCTTCTGGCTTTCGAGTAGGAGTTCGCGTCGCGCTTGCAGACGCACCGGTTGCAGACTATCGAGTTGCTGATACAAACGCTCGGCTCGAACCCGAACTCCTGGTTCCACGATCTTGGCCAACCACTCGGCGTGATGCCGTGGAGCGTACACCGTCGTACCGCTACAGGGAATGCCCCAGCTGCGGTACAGGGCTTTGATCCGATTCATCACCCGCGTGACATCTTGGGTGAGGGTCAGATAGCTGCGCCCCAGCTCTTTTAAGGTGCGCACTCCATGCTCTCCGTGGTAGACCGGCTTCAGTTGGTTGGTGCGTAACAGCTCCGCCAGCTTGCGCGCGTCGATCCGGTCACTCTTGTTGCCATCTTTCAACAGGGCAGCCTTGCGCGGATCACAGACCACCAATCGGCTGACGTGGGGTTTCAGAAGGTCGTGTAACCAGGCAGCGGACGTTCCTTCCTCGAAGGTCAGCGACAGAGTTCCCTGCAGTCCCTGGATGAACTCAACGATCGTGGCTGCTTTGGTCTCCAGCAGGCATTCCATGATCAGCTTGCCTTGAGCATCCATCACGGCAGCGGAGATGGTGGCCTGATGAACGTCCATGCCGATATACTTCTCTTGACTCATAAAGGCGCTCCTTTTCGCTAGGTTGGTGGTGCGGACAATCACAACCTATCGCAAAAGTGGGCGCCTTTTTATATTGCGTGATATGGCGATTCTACGCAATCACCCAACCAGCCCCCTCCAACACGCTCCGCGCAAATTCCGATTCAGTAGCGCATAATGTTCTTATGTCAGAGAAGCGAACAAAAGCCGATAAAGCACAGCGAGAAGCTGATCTACTCGACAAGAGGTCGTCCCACCGTCCACCACAGAAGCAGGGAAAAAAACCACGCGAGGACTTCAACCAAGCCGCAGTGCGGATCGTCGAAGAGGCTGCTGGGAAGCATTAATCCCTAGCCAATCAGTCCCACAACCCAGACCGTCCTGCGGAAGGTTTTTTTGTTGCGCGCGCCCCCCCGGTCTCCGGTCAATGAGTGCATCGAAGGCGCGGCCCTTGAACACTATTTCGAGTTCAACGTGACCGACCGCCCACAGGCGGTCGCCGTCCATGATGAGGCACTCGATCAGGAAGTGTCCGGGCCGGTACTGCGGCACGATTTCAGCAAGTTCGTCAGGATGCTTTTCCAAATCGCGTATGTGGTCTTCGGCCTGCTGACGCTGCTCTGGCGAAAGAGTCCGCTCGACGTCGAGTTTCCTATCGAATTCCCGGATTTCAGCGATGGCTTCGGTGGGGTCGATCGGGATGTTGAGATACCAGAGGAGCGACGCCTCATTGCATTCGCCGGAGATCTGGAAAGGCCCACAATCGCTTCCGCCCGTGACGTTGCTGAAGGACGGAACAACGGTTTTGGTCCCGTCGTCGCCAATCTGATGAGCGACCGTTTTGAGACGCAAAGCGAAGCGCCCAAAACCGGGTTTAGGGTCTGATGGCCACGGGCGTCCGGGTGCTCGGCAAGTAATCTGTATCAGGCCCAGGTTGCTGACCTGGGGGACGCCGGAAGGAGAACGACTGAGGATGCTTTTGTCGTCGATAACGCAGGAGGCTTGTTTATCGGCCGCAAACGCCAGCGAGGACAACAGCAGAATTGCAACAATCATGTAATACTTCATGCCATCGTTCTCCCAACTGTCAATAACAGGCGTTATCGCTCATTGACCTGCAAGCACTTGAACGAGAACCGGACTTTGGACCACTCATCCGTCCCTGGTTCATTCTGTAAAGCGCGTTTCTGGAAATCGAAGATCGATTAACAGGAAGGCGAACACGTAACCAAGCAGTGTGACAATGCTAGCCTCCGGTCCCGCCGTTCCACCCGTCATCCATTTAGAGCCGTGAAAATGTGGGTTGAGCAAGTGGCCAGCGACGGTGACGCCGCTATCTGGGACGCCGAACAGGAAGCTCTGTGCCCAATCCCACGCGGCATGGATGCCAATGGCAAACCACAAAGTGCCAGTGCGCCGTATCGTGAAAGGCAACAGAAAACCCACGATCATGAGACTGATTGATCCCAACCAGTTCTCTCCCGAATTGAACCCGAAGTGAACACTTCCGAACAAGACAGCCAAAATCCCGGCGGCGGGCCAAAAGCCCAGACCTCGTGCCAACGCAAACAGCGGGTATCCACTGAAAGCAAACCCCTCAGTCAGTCCCACCATTGCGAAAATCGCCGCCCAGACGATCCCGTATATGGCGCCCTTTAGCAATGGGAGGCCAATCGTGCCGAAATAGAAATTGCCTGTCGCCCTCAGCACCAGCAGCACACAGCTCATGAGAGCAACTCCCCAGACCAGCCCTTCCAGGAATCGCATGCCAAATGCACCTCGGGCGGGAAGTCCGTAGTCGGCAAAGCCGCGTCCTTCAAATCGCGCAAAGATCGCGCTTGTGACCAGCACTCCAAACAAGAAGATGCCTTCGTTTAAAAGCACTCGGCCGGGAGTCAACACCGTCGTGAGCTGGTGCGGTATGTTTAGCCATGCACGGACCATCCGAGTCAACGAGATCGACGAAGCGATCAGGAAAGCCAAGACTCCGTAAAACAGGAGGACTCTCCATCCTGATCGTATTCCGCTCGGGCCGACAAACAGACTTTTGAACACTGAGCGCTTAAGCGAGTTCCTGACCGGAGTTGGGGGCTGCCCAAGGGCAGGCGCGGGAGAGATTTCGCTATCCATCAAGTTGCCGCATTATAGGCCACGATGGTTGCTGATAACAGGCGTTCTCACCAGCTTGCGCCGTTTGTTCGCCCAGACCGCGGTCGAGGCGCGAGCCGAGCAAAAGCGTGTGCGCGAGCTGCTGTCCTAGAGTCGAGCGCTCTTGAAACAGATGCAAGCCAGCTGAACCGGTGGCTTCACAGTGCATGGGGTTCGCGATTGTTGCCCCATCGCGAGGCCACGGAGGCCTTCGAAAGGTGGGACATACGAAGTGTACGACCATCTGCCCGTAGTGGTCCTACGGCCCGAGCCCATGGCAGGAAACAGGAAGGAAGATGAGCGGCGGCGCGCTGGCTGCTCGCGATGCCGCCGTGGCACGTTCAACATCAGAATGTCTCGACGCCGTGTATCATTTCAGCAAAAGGCCTCAACTTCTTTGGAGTAGTTCGCAGGTTAGGAGGGGTCGCGTGGCTACGATTAGTCTTGCTATCAACGGACGTCACTACACGGTCGAGGCGGATCCTCAGATCAGTCTTCTGACTGTGCTGCGCGAGAATCTTGACCTGACTGGAACCAAGTACGGCTGCGGTGAGGGCCAGTGTGGCGCCTGCACCGTCCTGGTCGAGGGAAGGGCGCAACGGTCTTGCGTCACGCGCGCCGAAAACATGGCGCAGAAGCGGATCACTACCATTGAAGGTCTGGCGCGCGGCGAACCGCTTCATCCGGTCCAGCAGGCGTTTCTCGAAGAGGACGCGCTGCAATGCGGGTATTGCACTCCGGGGATGATCATGTCGGCGGTGGCGCTTCTCAGTCGAAATCCTCATCCCACGCGAAGTGAGATCGTCGATTCCCTCGACGGCAACATCTGCCGTTGCGGAGCCTACTCTCGGATCATCAGCGCAGTGCAAAAGGCCGCGACAGCGCTGGCCCAATCAGCAGCGGGGACGGGGGGCCGGCAATGAGCGATACCACGCGGGTTTCGGCTTGCTGGGAGCCCGAGCGTTACGAACTTGCATCGCCCCCGGTGTACCACTTTGATCTCGATCGGCGCGATTTTTTCAAGCTGCTCGGTGCCGGTGTTCTGGTGGTTTCCGTTATGAGTCAGGCGGCCTGGCCGCAGGAATCCGGCAGGGCGAGAGCATCGAGGGGGGACGCACTGCCCGGGGAGATTGACGCCTGGCTGCACCTGGGGGAGAACGGCAAAGTGACGGTGTACACAGGAAAGGTGGAGGTGGGCCAGAACATCCGCACCTCGTTGAGCCAGGGTGTCGCCGAGGAACTCCATCTGCCCTTGGAAAAAATCGAGCTGGTGATGGGCGATACTCAGTTCACCCCGTTCGACATGGGCACGTTCGGAAGCCGGACCACGCCCACCATGAATTTGCAGCTGCGCAAAGTGGCGGCCGCGGCGCGCAATCTGCTCATTGATCTGGCATCCGCCCAGTGGCAAACCGAGCGTCAGCACCTGGTCGCGGCGGATGGCAAGGTTCTGGATCCGAAGACCAAGCGATTCGTAGAATACGCCGCGCTGGTCAAAGGCCAGCAGCTTGCCCAAAGTATTCCGGCCGACGATCCGCTCACGCCTGCGTCGAGTTGGACCGTGATGGGTCGATCCCTGCCCAAGGTGAATGGGATCGATTTCGTGACCGGCAAACACCGCTATCCATCGGACCATACGTTACCGGACATGTGGTACGGCAAAATAGTGCGCCCGCCCTCTTTTGGAGCGACACTGCTCTCGGTGGACTCGAAGAAAGCTGAAAAGATGGGCGCCGTGGTGGTGCGCGATGGCAATTTTGTTGGCGTCGCCGCGCCGAGTTCCGGGTTGTCCGCGGCGGCAATTGCATCCATCCACGCGGAATGGAAGTCCGAGCCGCAGCCTTCGAGCAAAGAGCTTTTTGACTATCTGAAAAAGAATACGGACGCGGGCGCTTCCGGAGACGGCGACCGCTATGACGTGGGCAACGTGGATGAAGTTTTTGCTTCCGCGAGTCCGCGTGTGCAGCAGACCTACACGGTGTCTTACATCGCGCACGTGCCGCTCGAACCTCGCGCGGCGTTGGCGGAGTGGCATGACGACAAGCTGACGGTCTGGACCGGAACCCAGCGCCCCTTTGGTGTCCGCGGCGAACTGGCCGAAGCCTTTCGGATACCCGAAGATCAGGTGCGGGTACTGATGCCGGATACCGGCTCGGCCTATGGCGGCAAACACACGGGGGAGACGGCCATCGAGGCGGCGCGGCTGGCGCGCGCGGCCCGGCGCCCGGTCAAGGTGGTTTGGACCCGCGAAGAAGAGTTCACGTGGGCCTATTTCCGTCCCGCCGGCGTCATTGACGTTGCCGGAGGCGTTCGGAGCGACGGCACCATTACGGCCTGGGAGTTCCACAACTACAATTCCGGCTCGGCGGGAATCCGCACGTTCTACGAGATTCCGAACCAGCGCATTGTCTTTCACCCGGCGCGGTCTCCGTTGCGGCAGGGGTCGTATCGCGCGCTCGCTGCCACGGCAAACCATTTTGCGCGCGAGTCGTACATGGACGAACTGGCGCACGGAGTGAAGATGGACCCGCTTGAATTCCGCATGAAGAACCTGAAGAACGAACGGCTGCGCGCGGTTTTCCAGGCGGGGGCGGACAAGTTCGGTTGGGGAAAGCAGAAAGCTGTGCCCGGTCAGGGATTCGGAATGGGCGGCGGCTATGAAAAGCTGGGGAATATCGCCACCTTCGCTGAAGTCAACGTGGATCGCAAGTCGGAAACGGTGAAGGTGGTTCGTATCGTTTCCGCCTTCGAGTGCGGCGCCATCGTGAACCCCGGCAACCTGCGCAATCAGGTCGAAGGATCGAACGTTCAAGGTTTGGGTGGAGCGCTCTTCGAAGCTATCGAATTTGAAAACGGCCGAATCCTCAATGGCAGGATGTCTCAATATCGCGTTCCACGCTTCAGCGATCTTCCCTCCATCGACGCCGTTTTGCTCGACCGCACGGACCTTCCCTCGGCGGGAGCGGGAGAGTGCCCGATGATCGGTCTAGCGCCAGCGATTGCGAATGCCATCTTTGACGCGACGGGAGTGCGGCTGCGCTCGCTGCCGCTGGTTCCGGGTGGTCTGAAGATCCCATAAGGCCCCAACAATCAGAGTCGCTAGATAGTGAGCCGATCAGGCACTTCGTGTTTGACCCATTTGAATCTTGACGGCAAGAGGCTACGTCTGTTTTAATGACTATAGGTCAATAATGACTATTGGTCTGAAATTGATGAAAAATAGATCGAGAGTTGCAAAGACTCGCCAGCTCACGCTTCGGGCTCCCGGCCGTCGGGAGCGCAGACGAACCGAAACCAGGGAGCGCATTTTCAGGGCAGCAATGGAGCTCTTCGGGCAACGCGGTTTCTTCAACACGACGGTGGAGGACATCACCGAAGCCGCCGATGTTGGAAAAGGGACGTTCTTCAACTACTTTCCCAGCAAGGAGCAGGTCTTCGGAGCGCTCTACGAAATCCAGCTAACTCGGGTGAGTCAGGCACAGGTCGCGGCGCGACAGGGTACGTTGTCACTCCGCGATCTACTCCGTCACTTCGTCCACCAGATCGCAGAAGAGCCGGGAAAGAACCCTCAGTTAGCGCGCGGCTTGATCGCTACGGTGGTGTCCAGCGATGGGGTCCGCAAAATGCACCTGGAAACCATGAAGCGCGGCCGCCAGATTCTGGGTGAGGTCCTTAGATTGGGTCAGAAACGGGGCGAGATCCGGCGCGATCTCACACCGGAGGATATGGTCCTGGCGCTGCAGGAAGCGCTGATCGGGTCGGTTCTCCTCTGGAGTCTGCAGCCGCCTTCTAATCTTCAGAAGCGGGTGGACGCCATTTTTGAGATTTACTGGGCAGGAATCAGCCCTCCGGCCCGGAAGGGAGCCGAGTCGTCATGAAACGCCGAATCGTGGTTTTGTTAACGGTTGGCGCGGTTGCCGCTTGCGTTTATTTTTTCTACCTCCGCCCTCGCTGGATGGCCGAGAAACTTCACCCGAACCTGCTGCACTTGTCCGGCAATATCGAGACGCACGAGAGCATTGTGGGCTTTAAAGTCTCTGGTCGCATCGTGGACCTGCCCATCGAGGAAGGCCAATGGATCGAGCCCGGTACGTTGCTGGCGAAGCTGGATACCGCTGACTACCGTCAGCAGTTGGCCATGGACAGGGCCGCGGTGCAGGTACAACGTACGCAGCTCGATCTCGGCCTGGCGGGAACTCGGCGGCAGCAATTGGAAGTTGCCCGGCAGACTCTGGCCGATGCCAAGGCTGATCTCGCTCAAAAACAGTTGGACTACACTCGTGCAGAGAACCTGTATCGCGAGCAAGTAGGACCGCAGGTGGCTCGCGACCAGGCCGAGACCAATTTGAAACGGGCGAAAACTGTGGCGCAGAGTGCTCAGCAGCAATATGACCAGGCACTTGAAGGTACACGTAAGGAACAGCTCGCCGTGGACCGCGCCCAACTGGTTCAGGCGGCGCAAAAGATGCATCTTTCGCGCATTTATCTGGATTACACAACACTCCGAGCCCCCGAGGCCGGAGTGATTCTGGTACGCAATAGTGAACTGGGCGAAGTGGTTGCCCCCAACACGCCTGTGGTTACGATCGGTGACCTCGATCACGTGTGGCTGCGCGCTTATATAAACGAGACCGACCTCGGCCGCGTTCACTGGGGGCAGTCGGTCACGGTCCACACCGATTCCTTTCCCGGCAAGACGTACCCGGGACGCATTTCATTCATTTCCTCCAAAGCGGAGTTCACCCCTAAGAGCGTGCAGACTTTCGAGGAGCGGGTGACTCTGGTGTACCGCATCAAAATTGATCTCGAGAATCCCAACCATGAACTGAAGCCGGGCATGCCGGCGGACGCGGAAATTCAGCTTGCCGGCAACACCCAGGAGCCGAAGCAATGAACCCCGTCAACCAGGCTGTAATCAGTCTTGACGGACTGAGCAAAAGCTTCCCGGGAGTTCATGCCGTCGATCACCTGAGTTTTGAGGTCCACACGGGAGAGATTTTCGGTCTGGTCGGTCCGGACGGCGCGGGCAAGACGACCACGCTGCGCATGCTGGCGGGTATCATGCCACCCGACGAAGGGACGGCAACCGTCGCTGGCTTCGATGTCGGGCGCGATCCGGAAGGCGCGAAGGACCATCTCAGTTACATGCCCCAGCGCTTTGGGCTCTACGAAGACTTGACTGTGGACGAGAACATCCGTTTCTACGCCGACTTATTCGGAGTAAAGAGAGCGGAACGTGAGGTACGCTCCGGGCAACTTCTGCAAGCGGCTGGCATGAGCGAGTTTCGAGCGCGCTTGGCGGGCAAACTCTCCGGCGGGATGAAGCAAAAACTGGGCCTTATCTGCGCGCTCATTCACCGGCCCAGGGTCATTCTTCTTGACGAGCCCACCACTGGTGTGGATCCCCTATCACGCCGGGACTTCTGGCGAATTCTGTATCAGCTTACCTCCGAGGGCGTCGCCGTACTTACTTCAACCGCCTATCTCGATGAGGCAGAGCGCTGCCATCGCGTAGCCCTGATGAATCAGGGCAGGCTTCTCTTCTGTGACACGCCGGGGCACCTGAAAGCGGGGTTGGGAAAAGGAGTGCTGGCAGTCACTTCGTCCGGCCCGCGGCGGGTGCGCGAGGAACTCCAGCACGCAGAAGGAATTTCCAGCCTCGTACTCACTGGAGATGGAGTCCACATCGTGGTGGATGATGCCTTGCGGCGGAAGGCGGAATTTGAGGCGAGCCTGAAACAGGCGCAAGTGCCATTCGACCAGATACAGCGCGTTCCCCCCACCATGGAAGACCTGTTTGTAGATGCCGTGTCGGGCGGCCAGGAAGGAGCGAGATCGTGAATACCGGGGACCGCTCTGTCCTGCTCGATGGCCTGGTGAAGCGTTTTGGCGATTTCACCGCCGTGGACCACATCAGCCTGGAGACTCGCACGGGGGAAATCTTTGGCTTTCTAGGACCCAATGGCGCGGGCAAGTCCACCACCATCCGCATGCTCTGCGGGCTGCTGCGGCCAACTTCCGGACGGGCCTTGGTGGCGGGCTTCGACGTGGCCCGCGAGCCGGAATCCGTGCGCCAGCACATCGGTTACATGTCCCAGAAGTTCTCCCTCTACAACGATCTGAAAGTGATCGAGAACCTCCGCTTGTTTGCCGGTCTTTACAACATTCCGCACGCCTTAGTGGGCGAACGCATCGCCTGGGCGCTCGAAATGGCGGACCTGAAAGGGCAGGAGACGATGATGACCGGCACGCTGCCCGGTGGCTGGAAGCAGCGCCTGGCATTGGGCTGCGCTGTGTTGCACCGCCCGCCCATCATTTTCCTCGACGAGCCCACTTCGGGCGTGGACCCAATTTCCCGCCGCCAGTTCTGGGACCTGATTCATCAGATGTCGGCTGATGGCGTGACCGTGTTTGTGACCACCCACTATATGGAGGAAGCTGAGTACTGCAACCGTCTGGCTATGATTTACCGCGGCAAGATCGTAGCTCTAGGCACGCCGACCGAGTTGAAGCAGAAATCCATGAAGGGCGAGTTGCTGCTCATCGAGTGCGAACCCCTGGGAACCGCAGTCGAGGCATTGCAGGGTGCGCCCGGAGTCCTCGATGCCGCGGTTTTTGGCAACACTCTTCATGTGCTGGTTCCGAATGCGCTTGCGGGGATTGCACATCTGGAGACTTATCTGGCCGCCCGAACCGTGCAAGTCAGCAAGATTGAACCGATCCGGCCCAGCCTGGAAGACGTCTTCGTAGCGCTTACCAGCGAACATGAAACCAGGAAAGAGGCCGCGTAGCATGCGTTGGGGGCGTCTAAAAGCGGTTGCCGGCAAGGAGATAATCCAGATCAGACGCGATGTCCGCAGCCTGAGCATCGTTGTGATCATGCCTGTCGTCCTGGTGCTGTTCTTCGGTTACGGGGTGAGCCTCGATCTCAAGCACCTGCCCATTTTCGTCTACGACCGCGAAGCAAGCCAGCAGAGTCAGGCGTTGCTGAAGCGGTTCCAGTCGAGCGAATACTTCGAGGTCGTCCGTAGTGTGAACAATTATTCCGAGTTGGTTCAGGCCCTCGACGCTGGCCGGGCCCAGATGGCGCTCGTCATTCCTTCCGATTTTTCGGAAGAGCTGCGGGGCGGCGGAACCGCGGGCGTACAGGCCCTGGTGGACGCGACGGATGACAACACCGCCAATGTCATCATCGGCTACACCCAGGCGGTCGTGCAGGGCTATTCCAACGACGTGCAACTCGAGTGGCTGCAGCGCCGCGGCCAGCAAGTACAGCCACCGCCGCTCAGTGTTGAGACCCGCACTTGGTACAACGAGAATCTCGAAAGCAGCGCCTTCATTGTGCCCGGAGTGCTGGCCGTAGTGATGTCAGTCATCGGCGCTTTTCTGACCTCGCTGACCGTGGCGCGCGAGTGGGAGAGGGGGACCATGGAACAGCTTATTTCCACTCCTGTCACTCCTTTAGAAATCATGCTGGGCAAGCTGATCCCCTACTTCATGGTGGGCCTGTTCGACGCGGGAGTTTGTGTGGTGCTGGCTATTTTCTGGTTTCAGGTTCCTTTTCGGGGCACGGTCGTGACGCTGCTCGTTACCTCGTCCTTGTTTCTGATCGCGCTGCTCTGCCTGGGATTTTTCATTTCCGTGGTTGCCAGGAGCCAGCTGGCGGCCAGCCAAATTGCGCTGGTGGCTACTTTTCTACCGGCATTTCTGCTTTCCGGTTTTCTTTTTGCCATCGAGCAGATGCCGCCGTTGGTTCAGTTGGTGACCCGCATTCTGCCGGCGCGCTATTACGTCTCTTCACTCAAGATGATTTTCTTGAAAGGCGCGCCCATCGGGATGCTATACACACAGCTCGTGCCGCTCGCCGTGTTTGCTGTGGTGTTGGCTGTCTTGGCCACGCGTGTCTTTCACAAGAGGTTGGTCTGAGACATGCTGTCCCGACTCAAACAAATGCTGATCAAGGAGTTCATCCAGGTTTTCCGGGACAAGAGAACGCGTTTTATCCTGTTCGGCCCTCCCGTCATCCAGATGCTTATCTTCGGCTATGCGGCAACATTCGAAATCCGGCATGTTCCTATGGCGGTTCTTGATCTCGACCACACTCAGGAGAGCCGAGAGCTGGTTTCCCGTTTTTCCTCCAGTCCATACTTCCAGGTCCGCTGGCATCTCACCCGGCAGGAGGAATTGATTGATGTGATTGACCGAGGGGAGG
This sequence comes from Terriglobia bacterium, assembly GCA_963742495.1. Taxonomy (GTDB): domain Bacteria; phylum Acidobacteriota; class Terriglobia; order Terriglobales; family Acidobacteriaceae; genus JAIQFF01. The sequence goes on along the minus strand of CAVULZ010000003.1, from coordinate 610,757 downwards.
CAACCGTGGCGCTGCAGATCCACCCCGGTTTTTCGGAGAACTTGCGGAAAGGCCAAACCGCTCCTGTGCAGATGGTGGTAGATGCGACGAATTCAAATACGGCACTGATCGCGGCAGGGTACGTGAATCAGATTGCCCAGGGCTTTGCCGAGGACTTGCAGACCGACCGTATGGGGCGCATCTCTCCTTACCTGGTGTATCACATTCCCCGCGTCGAACTGCAGCCACGGCCCTGGTACAACGTCAGTCTGAAAAGCCGCTGGTTTTTTGTGCCGGGCGTAATTGGCAGCCTGACGCTGGTGCTGGTCACCACTCTCACTGCGTTTGCTGTGGTGCGCGAGCGCGAGATCGGCACTCTTGAACAGATCATGGTCACTCCCATCCGGCCCTTTGAATTCATTCTGGGCAAGACGGTGCCATTCTTCCTAATCGGCCTGCTTGACGTCTCCCTGATCGCCACCGTCGGGACGCTATGGTTCCGCGTCCCTTTCCGCGGCTCACTGCTGGTTCTCCTGGCCGGTACCGTACTCTTCCTGCTCTGTATGCTGGGTGCGGGACTGCTGATCTCCACTGTTTCTTCCACGCAGCAGCAGGCCATGGTGACTGCATTCTTCTTCATCATGCCGGCGGTCATTTTTTCAGGTTTCGGTTTCCCCATCAGTACCATGCCGAAATGGCTGCAATATCTGACTTACGCCAATCCACTGCGGTACTTCCTTACTGTACTGCGCGGGGTGTATCTGAAGGGAATCGGCTTCCACATCCTCTGGCCGCAAATGATCGCCATGGCGGCGCTCGGTTCGATTCTACTAACGTTAAGTGTGTTACGTTTCCACAAAGCGTTGGACTAGATGGCGACGCCTCGTGGGACCCTGCTCATGCCGGCTCATGGGATGGATGGAGCCTGGAACAAACTTGGATAGGACGAACAACGTTTGCGCGAGTTGTCAAATTCAATCCGGCAGGAAACCATTACGGAAGAACTGGAAATCATAATGCTTCGTGTCGCTGACCCCAAAACACCGTCCGCCAACCGCTGACTGTTGGTGCCGCAATGCTGATCGCGAGAGTCCCAGTTATCGTTTGCCGGTTCCACCAATGGGCGATGCGCTCTCCATTGCGGATCCCACTTACCAGCACCCAAGTACAATGGAAATCAGATCCCAGTCATGAATAAAGGAGGAAGGCAAATGAAACTCTCAATCAGGGGTATGGCTATCGCAACAAGTCTACTTTGGGGTGGCGCCTTGTTGTGCGTCGGTTTGGCCCACCTCGCCAGCCCTTCTTACGGCTCAAGTTTCCTCAATGGCGTCAGCTCCATTTATCCAGGTTTCCACGGAGTTCGCAGTTTAACGGATACTTTGGTTGGAACCGGCTACGGCCTGGTCGACGGCGCCGCCGGAGGGTTCTTCTTCGCTTGGCTGTACAACCTCTTTGCCCATACCGCAACCGGCCATGAAGGCTAAGGAGTCAAACCCCGGTGCCATGATGATCGGTTGCAACGGGAACGCGGTTCAGAGGTTTGGGCTGACCTTGGGCCGGCGGGGTCGATTCGCGACAAAGTCGCCTTTTGCTCCGGTCAACTTCCGGTTTGCCCGTCAGAACGAAGCCGCTCGCGCGGCGGACGCTACCGCGTATATAGACACCAGCGTCGGAACTCTCTTGAAAAACGGATGGCGCCGGGGGTAGGATGACGTGGATGGCTGCGAGAAGTTATACATCGATGAGCATCAATAATAACCTTTTGGCTAAACTCCCCGTCTGGCAAGGCTTTTCAGGCAGAAATCGATTGAATTCCCATAGCACCCCGCGTCCGCCGCACCCGCGAGCGGCTTCCTTCTAACGGTTTTATCGAAAGCGCGCCAGAGCATCGTCCACGCGCACTCGTTCTCAAATGCGCGCTTCCGATAAAACACTAACGTCATCCGGGACCCTCTAAGCCTGGTTACTAAGCCTGGATTTGCAATGCCGGCGAGGTCTTACGGATCATCTCCAGCAAAAGTACCCGGTCAGGCTTCAGCAGTTCGGCGACGCGTTCTTTGTTGACTTGCGCGACGATGATTTGGCCAATCTCGGTATGCACATCCGAGAAAATCCCCACGCTCTTCATCCTTTGTGTCTGAAATTCGTTATCCTCGGTCGGGGTGACGTAGTGCATCGAGCTGGCATTGTAGCGGTGGATCAGGAACAGTTGGGCGACCGTCATCAGTCGCTTCTTCCGCGCTCGCGCGAGGGTGTTCTGGTCGCGAATCGAGAGGATGCCGCGCCCGCGGCGGTCCTGAATGTAGGCGAAGACCACATTGGCGAGCTTTTCCCCGCTGGGCTCGTTCAGCACACTCAGTTCCAACAGTTCCGAACCGGCCGTGTGCGGACGTAGCCGGACACGAATTTTCGTCCCATAGTCGCAGTGCTTGCTCCACTCCGCGAGCCACTCCTCCAGCAGTCTGGTCGGGACCTCGGTCTGAACCAGGTGCTGAAACTGCGTCGACCCCTTGCCCATCGCCTTTGTCGCCGCGGTGCGCCCCGACGAGGCCATCAATGCGGCATCCAGCCGGGGCCCTCCGACTAGGGTCTGCGGCGTCCGATACGGTGACTCCAGCAGTCTGAACTTGCGCTGCAATCGCGCCAGCGCCAGCATCCCGTCCTGCTTCAATGCGGTTGCGAACTCCTCGGCAGCCAAGCCGTCGATCTGGTGACCACCGTAGGTGATGAAGTTGAAGACGAAGCCGAGTTTCCCGAGTTCCTCGGGGAACCGTTTCATCTGCTCGTCGTTCATTCCCGTGGTGTCCCAGCTGAACGACGGCGAGAGATTGTAAGCCAGCATCTTGTCGGGATACTGCGCGTGGATGGCCTCTGCGAATTTCCTGGCGTCCTCAAGATCCGCCGTCTTAGTCTCCATCCACAGCACGTCGGCGAAGGGGGCCACAGCCAGCGACTTGGCGATGGCGTAATCGATCCCGGCTTGGATGTGATAGAAGCCCTCGGGAGTCTTGGGCAGCTCGCAATCCCAGATCACCTGGATGCCCATGGACTTCGCTCGCTCGCGCGCCTCGTAGAAGGAAGCCCGTTTGGAGAACGCCAGCCATTCCTCGACGGTCATGTCGAAACGATCGCCCTCGGCCGTGCGGAACTCCAGCACCTCGGCGACCGCCAACCCATAGGTTTTCAGCCCGGCTTCCGCCTGCCAGATTTCCACATAGCGCGTGTCTATCCTATCGAGTGCGGCGTCGAGCTCGGTTGCCGTTGCCTCCCTGAGGGCCAGGGCACTCTCAATGATCATCGACATGAGCCCGACCCGTTCGAGCCAAGCGAACGTCGCCAAGTACTCGGCCTCGGACAGGGCGAACAGCAGGTGTCCGCGGACCTCTTCAACCCCCAGTTCGAAGAGCTTCTTCAGGATGGCGAGATAGCCGGCCTTGTAGCTTGGCAGCTCAAGGTTGGTGGCGCCGAGGATGAAGGGCTGGTCTCGCTCGTCGCTCCGATTCTCGAGGAACGTCGCGGCCTCGGCGTCGGTTCGGGCCACAAGGATGCCCGGCACCCGCATGATGTCGAGCTGCAGGCGGGCGGCGTTGAGGCGCTTGATCTGCTCGTCTTCGGACACGAGCACCTTACCGCCCTGGTGGCCGCACTTCTTCGCTCCCGGCTTCTGGTCTTCAATGTGGTAGCCTGGCACCCCGACCTCGACCATGCGGCGAATCAGATTGCGTACATGTGCGTCCCCACCGTGACCGGTGTCCGCGTCGGCGACGATGAAAGGCCGATAGTCGACGACCGGTGTCGCCTTGCGCTGTTCTTCAGTCATCCGCATGCGCGCGAAGTGCTGGTTCTTGTCGGCCGTGAGAAGCGCCCGTACCAATCCGGCGGCCTCGTCTGGCACCTGGCTGAGCGGGTAGCTGGCCAGGTCGGGACCCGGATCCTCTGAGAGCGATCCCCTGGCGGACGTCGCCCAGCCACCTAGGTAAATGCCTTCCATCCCAATCCGTTTCATCATCACCGCCTGGCCCGGCGAATAGGGACCGAACGTAGTGATCTGCTTGCGCTGTTCGAAGAGTTCGCGCAGCCGGGCATAGAAATCCTCGGCTGCCCGTCGCGCTACGGTGTAATCGCCGGAAAGCGTGCCCTGCTGCTCGGCCACCTGGCGCGGGTAGTAGAGACGGACGATCCCGTCGAATCGGGGGCTCGCGAACCATTCCGCCGCGGCCGCGACCTGTTGGTCGAACATCGTCATAGTGGTTTCCTGGCTCTCAGTGCTGATAAACACTTTCCGCCTCCGTGGATAATCGTGTGCTTCGCGGTATCAGTAAAATTGCCGTATTCGTTTTAGTCCAGCATGGCCGGGCTACTTCTATTGACCAGCCGTGCTGCCAATCGCAACCGCGGCTTCAGGGCCCTATTGTGGGAATCATTTCTGATCCGGAATCCGCTTTTTTGACTTCAACTGACATCGTGTCGGGTTCACGGACGCGGGATGCCGCGCCACCGAAGGCTGGTCTGCCAGTTGCTAGTTTGTGGTTTGGAGAGTGGCGCAACTAGTCTCCCGACGGCAGCAGTTCGTCGTCCCAGCAACTACCCTGCAACGACGGATAGTACAGAGCCGCGGAGGTGGTAATATCGTGGCTGTGTTCCGCCTCGACGATTGCGTGGTCGGTGTTGCTGGTGCGCCGGTCGGAAGTCGAAGTCGTCATCTATTTGTCCCCACTCAAAAATTTGCGTCCGGAGTTTGCCTCCAGATGTAGTAGACCCCGGATTGAGCGTCCAGGCAAACCACGCTGTCCGCCTGGACCCACTGGTCCGAAATGACCTAGTGCGCACGATTTGCGCCCAAGAACGGGATTATGATGGTGTCCTATGAAGGCCACTACTGTCCTTGAGAACCATGTTGTTGAGAGCCAGACGCAGGCTGGCATTCTCACCTCGGAAGCCCAAGCATTCTTGTCGAAGCTGGCGGCTCGGTTCGAGCCTCGTCGGCAGGAACTACTGACGCGGCGGCGAACCGTGCAACAGGAGATCGATCACGGCAAGTTTCCGGATTTTCTGCCGGAGACGGCTGAAATTCGCCAAGGCGAGTGGAAAGTGGCGCCAATCCCAAAGGATTTGCTCGATCGCCGCGTGGAAATTACCGGACCGGTCGATCGCAAGATGATCATCAACGCATTGAACTCGGGAGCCAATGTTTACATGGCCGACTTCGAGGACTCGAATTCGCCGACCTGGAGCAACAATATTGAAGGTCAGCAGAATCTGCGGGACGCGATTCGAGGAACGATCCGGTACGAGAGTCCAGAGGGAAAACAGTATCGACTTGGGTCCAAGCTGGCCACGCTGGTGGTGCGACCGCGAGGATGGCACCTGGATGAAAAACACTTTTTGGTGGACGGGAAGCCAATCTCGGGGGCGCTGTTTGATTTTGGCCTGTTCTTTTTTCACAATGCCGTGACGTTGCTGAACAAGGGTACTGGCCCCTATTTCTACCTGCCGAAGATGGAGAGTCATCTGGAGGCGCGGCTGTGGAACGACGTGTTCTGCCTTGCCCAGGACGAACTGGGCATTCCGCGCGGATCGATTCGTGCCACCGTCCTAATCGAAACCATTCTGGCGGCGTTCGAAATGGACGAGATCCTCTACGAATTGCGCGACCATTCGGCGGGGCTGAACTGCGGACGCTGGGACTACATTTTCAGCTTCATCAAGAAGTTTCGCGCGCATCCTGAGTTCGTGCTGCCGGATCGCTCGCAGGTCACGATGGAGCGGCATTTTCTGAGCTCCTACGTCGAATTGTTGATTCAGACCTGCCACCGGCGCGGTATTCATGCGATGGGTGGAATGGCAGCGCAGATTCCGATACGAAACGATGCGGTGGCCAACGAACAGGCGCTGGAAAAAGTGCGGCGCGACAAACTTCGGGAAGTGCAGGCGGGCCATGACGGTACCTGGGTAGCGCATCCAGGGTTGGTGCCGGTGGCGAAAGAAATTTTCGATAAGTACATGCCGCAACCGAATCAGATCTCTTCCGATCGGAAATCGGCGGAGCGCGCCAGCCGGACGGTACAAGCGAAAGACTTGCTCGACGTTCCCACGGGCGATATTACCGACGAAGGATTGCGTTGGAACATCGACGTTGGCCTGCAGTACCTGCATTCGTGGCTCCAGGGGTCGGGTTGCGTTCCAATTTATAACCTGATGGAAGATGCGGCGACCGCTGAAATATGCCGGGCCCAGGTTTGGCAATGGGTCAAGCACGGCGCGCACTTCAAAGATGGCAGGCGGGTGACGGAAGACATGGTGAAGGAGATCATCCATCACCGGGCAGCTGAGTTGGGCGCCGGGTTGAGCAACGACAAAAAGCTGAGGCAGGCGGCCAAAGTCCTCGAAGAGTTGACGACGAGCCGGGAGTTTGCGGAATTTCTAACCCTTGCCAGTTATGATTTATTGGACTAGAACGTCAATTGATGGGCGCACGCAGAGGTATTCCAGCTAACCTCCCGATTGACGCACGCTTGCTCTCGCAGTTGCGGGAACATGTTGTCGCGCGCGAAATCGAGCGCGGGATTGCGTGTCTGCAATCGCACCACGACTTGATTGCCAACCTCGACCCCTCCCAGGAAAACGCTGCTCGCCTGCTGGCACAGCTTGCAATATGGACGGACATCGGATTCAGCGGGCAGCCACTCAAAGAGCTTCTGCAACGCTTTGAACACCTCGAACCGGAATTGCGGTCGAAGCTCTCGATTGCCGACTACATCTGCCTGCGCATGGCCGAGGGAATGGTGGCGATGGTGGAAGAGGCGATGGAACCGGCGATCGGTCACTTTGATTTTGTCCTGAGCATGGGGAAAGAGCTGGATGACCAGTTTTTGCTGGCCATTGTTTACTTCTGGAAGGGTCGCTGCCTGCGCAGAAGAGGCGAGTACGACGAAGCTCTGATCTACACACTGAAGGGGAAAGATCTGGCGGTTGGGTTAGGGTATCCGCGCATGGCGGCGGTAATGCAAGTGCTCGAGGGCTGGCTTTATTTTCAGCAGGGGAAATGGAAAGAATCGGTGCGCAGTTCTCAGTCAGCTGAACACGTGCTGTGCGAGACCGACGACTATGTGACGCTCGGCAATATTCAATCATTCTATGGACGCATGGAGCGTCGGGAGGGCCGTTTCGATAAAGCGATCGAGTTTTTCGAAAGCGCTATTCGCTATTACTCCAAGCGGGATTCGCGTCATCTGAACCTGGCGCGATCGTTGGCCAACATGGCGCTCGCCAAGCGCGGAATCGCTCTGCAGTTGCAGAAAAGAATCGACCGCGACGCTCAGCAACGGCGAAAGATGTCGGCCAGCCGCGATCTTCGTAGTGCTGATCTTCAGAACAAAGATTCGCGCAAGCATGACTATCGCGGCCGCTTGACTCAGCTCCGGCGCGAAGCGCTTGAGCACCTGGAGGTCGCCCGGGGCATTTATCAGCAGCGTCCGAACCATCACGGAGCCGGCACAGTTCACCTGAATGCAGCCTACATCCATCTCGATGGAGGAGATTTTCAGCGCGCCGAGGAAGAAGCGCTCTCGGCGTACAAACTCGGTGAAGAGAAGCAGGACTACATTCTGATGGGCCGAGCGCGCATTCTGGAGTGCATGATTGAAAATGCGAAGGTAGAAGAGGAGATCGGTGGGGGCGCCAATCCGGGAAGCCATGCACGACGGGCCCTCGAGTGCAGTCAAGAAGCGATTGATCTGGCGAAGCATACGCAGCATCATCTGCTGCTCGCGAACGCGTATCTGTGGCAGGGATTGACGCAGTGCAATTCGTTTTTCGACAATCCGGAAGCGGGTCGCGAAGCGTATGACCTGGCGCGGGCGTCCTGCGGAGCGAATCAACCCGACAACAACATGTGGCAAAACCTGCAGACGTTGGGTGCGAAAATTCTGCGCAAGGGAAGTGTGCATCCGGCACTGAAGGCGTGGTCGCAGGGCTCGGTGGGCGAGAAGACGTTCCGGCAAATCAGCGAAGAATTTGCGGAGATTGTGATCGCAAGGGTTTGGGAGCGCGAAGGCCGCAAAGTATCTCGAGTGGCAGCTCGGCTCTCAATTTCTCCCAAAAAAGTGCGGCGCATCCTGGCGCGGGTGGGACGGCGAAAGCCGCGTCAGGGCTAGCCGAGCAACATCCCCGGTCAGGTGATGATTGGGACTGGCTAGTGAAATCAGTGGCTTCTGCATTCCGTCCTAACTTGCAACTCAACTCATCCAGGGGCCACTGGGCAAAATCCTGGGGGCACAGACCTGTTTCCCTGCGGGGTGGTGTCCTACGAAATGATCACCGGGCGGCACGCTGTTCCGGAACTCCGGGCGCCTGACTTACGCTTCGTGCCTGAGCGCCGCCCCCTTCAGAGGAATTGAAAATATATTCTCCTCCTGGCAGATTTCTTAACTGACTTGCGTGCAGAACGCTGTGATCCGGGTCACGGCTGGAAGCGGCTACGGTTAAAGGTTGATACGCGACGTGGAACGTTATTGTGTAGCTTTACCGCGGGGCTGGGCGGTCAATGCCCAGGCGGGAATCGAGGCACGCGCGGACGATGCCCAGAATGCAAAGGTGTAGTCTAAACTGTCGCACTGTGAAAAGCGCAATACCCAGGAGAGAAGCTGTCATGCGAATTATTGCAATTTCCCAACACGAATGTAGTGAGCTATTGAAACGCCTATATATCGGCAGGCTGGGATGTGCGTTGGACAACCAACCACACATAGTGCCCGTTTACTTTTCCTACGAGCCTGACTCCATCTACATTTTTTCGACTCTCGGCAAGAAGATCGAGTGGATGCGGCAAAATCCTAAGGTTTGTCTGCAAGCCGACGAGATAGTAGATGGAATGGAATGGCTTAGCGTGATAGTGACTGGAACGTATCTGGAGCTGGCGGGGCCGCAATACGAGGCTCAGAGGGAGCATGCGCAGGAACGACTCGCGGAGTATTCTGAATGGTGGCGAATTCCTCTGGCGGAAAGGCGCGAACAAACCAGAGACCTGTTGATTCAGACTGTGTTCTTTCGCATCGACATTGAGTCGATGAGCGGACTCCGTGCTATGTATGAAGCCGAGGAGACTTCTCGGAGCTGGAGGTCAAATTGAGAAGTAGTGAAGATGTCGTTGGATTTGCATCCGAGACCAGCCCGAGATGATCAGCAAGACCTGTAGAACTTTGGCCCTGCTGCAGTAGCGCAACGCAAGCCCAACCACGCTATTTTCGATCCTGTTAGCATTCGTTTTGGAGCGATTGGTGAGCCAATGTGGCCGGATCCGAATCCCCCGTATTCTGGGGAGACGCTTGCAGGGCAAAAGCGTCCGCCTCGGAAGTACATAACTTTGGGGATGGCTGACGAGGGTCAACCGTAAGTCTCTCCTCTCGGGGTTTCGTGGTATGAAATCTAGAGAGCTTAGAGGAGAGACCAACGTGAAGACATTGAGGGTAGTATGCGCGGTTTTAAGTCTGACGACGCTGCTTTTCGCGTGCCCCGTCTCGATCTCCTGCCCGGCGGATCGCAGCGAGATGCACAAGGTAGGAGACGAATATTCCGGTCTGGGGCATTTCGCGATCTATCAGCATACGACCTCGGCTGGAGTCACACACCAGGTGCCTTTTCGCTGCGATCAGTAAGAGCAGACCCCACCGAGACCAGCCAACGTCTGGACTGGCGAAGTTGCGAAACTGCGCACCAGTCTCTACACGAGTTGACTACCGCTCAAACCCAATCGGCGGAGTGAAAGGAGCACGCCATAATGATCGTTATCGACGACGAGCGAGTGGAACTCTCTACCCCCTACGGGCCGATGCAGACGCACATTACGCGACCGGCAGCGCTGGGTAAATATCCCGGAATCGTGTTCTATACCGAGATTTTTCAGGTGACCGGGCCGATTCGCCGGACGGCGGCCATGCTGGCGGGGCATGGATACATCGTCGCGGTCCCCGAGATTTATCACGAGTTCGAAACCGCGGGGACCGTGCTGGCCTACGACCAGGCGGGCGCCGACCGGGGGAACGTGCTGAAGACCACCAAAGAACTCGCGAGCTTTGACGCGGACGCGCGCGCCGTGCTGGACCACCTGAAGGCCCGGCCGGACTGCACCGGCCAACTGGGAGCCATGGGCATCTGCATCGGCGGCCACCTCGCGTTCCGCGCCGCCATGAATCCCGAGGTGCTGGGGGCGGCATGTTTTTATGCCACCGACATCCATAAAGGCAGCCTGGGCAAAGGGATGAAGGACGATTCGCTCGAGCGCGCACGGGACATCAAGGGCGAGCTGCTGATGATCTGGGGCCGCCAGGACCCGCACATCCCTCTGGAAGGCCGAATGAAAGTGCTGGCCCGGTTGAATGAAGTGAATGCGAAGTTCAGTTGGCATGAGGTGAACGGCGCTCACGCGTTCATGCGCGATGAGGGTGTCCGCTACGACCCGGAGTTGGCCTATCAGCTCTATGGATTGGTCTTTGATTTTCTTCATCGCCGGTTAGGTTCGGGCGATTTGCCGGTGCAGGCCGCGGGCGCGGGAGAGACGAAACACTAGCGCGTCTGGTCGCGGGTTGCGAAAACCGACGCTGCCACTGCACATTCCAACCGCCGGTGCGCCTGGCCGTCAGCATTTATTCGTTATCCACATTTATCCACAGGGCTGAACCAACCGCGTCACTTCTGGAAGAGCGAAGCTGCGTTTAGGTTCTTACTTCGCTTGAGAGCAGGAGAACCCCAGCAAGATGGATTGGTTCAAGGCGCGTGATGCTCATTTTCTCAGTCTGCCAACCGCGGTTTTCTGCGTGGCTTGTGAATTAATCAGTGAAAACAACACGGCGCACTGCCTGGCGTGCGGAAGCCAGGCCGTGATCAGCCTGTCGCGGGTGCTGGGTGGATCGCTGCGCCGGCAGCCGACCGCTCATCTGATCGCGGACGCCGAGCTCGACCGCCTGGTTCGCGAATTGATTCGCACCGTGCCGGTCTCCTCTTTGCCGGCCGTGGACGATCATCTGCCGGTATCGTTCGCTGCGCTGGCCCCCGGGCGGAGCCATGTGAGGCGCTCAGCGCAGCCACCGGCCGTGGTGGCGGGTGACTCGACGCCGGCGGCCTGCCCTGCGGATGCTGACCTGGAGCCCGCGATCAGCCTGATCGCCGAGCGGGCGCAAGCTCTGACCGGCGCAAGTGGCGCAGCCATCGCCCTGCGCCGCGGGGACGAAATGGTTTGCCGGGCACGGGCCGGGCGCACTGCGCCCGATCTGGGGGTTCGTTTACAGTCCGATTCCGGGATTTCCGCCGATTGCGTCCGCACCGGACAGGTCGTGCTCTGCCATGACGCGCAGGACGATCCTCACGTAGATGTGGCGGTCTGCCAGCGCCTGGGAGTGCGGTCCATTCTGGCCGCCCCGTTGCGGCATTTCCGCCGGACTCTCGGAGTGTTCGAAGTTTTCTCCAGCGCGCCGCACGCCTTCGCGGAGCGCGACGTCGCAACCATGCAGCTGCTTTCGAGCGTGATGGTCGCCGCTCTTTCCCGCCTCTCATCGCTTCGCCAAACGGCTTGACCGCCAGCGTGTGGAAAACTTATGCGCACCAGCAAAGCTCCGGTGAAGTGCCTGGCTCCGGTCCTGCCGGTCTAGGTTAATATGTTAGGAACCTTTGTATGGAACCCACCGGGCCAAACCTGGCCGGCACTTTCCGGCAATCCCGACCTGCAACGGAGCGACGCCATGCCCTGCGCCACAGGGCGCACAGTCCGGCGTACGCGCACTTGAATGCAGCGCTGTCAGACACGCCCGACCTGAGCGAAATTCTCGATATCAGCGAAGAGGGGATGTCCATCCAGACGTCATCTCCATTAGAGGTCGAACGCAATCTGAGCCTGTCTCTGGATCTTTCGGAAACCAGCACGTCGATCCTCACCGCCGGACAGGTGGTCTGGTCGGAGTCTTCGGGACGGGCCGGAATTCGGTTTGCCCGGCTGTCGGAGGAGTCCCGGCAGCGGCTCAAAGAATGGCTCTTCGTAAATATCCTGACCGCCTACGACCATTCAAGTGCAATCTCAGGCGACGCGGATGGAGGGAACAGTGCTTCCAAGGGGCTGCTCCCATCGCATACTATTCCAAGAGGTGACTTTGATTCCCGGAATCCCGCGATTTCCAGCGACGGCGTTTCGAGCGAGCGATACGCCTTAACCAGCGCGGTTGCGACAGGAGCCGGCGCAACCCGGGCCGCGCTGGTGAAAGAAAGAGCGACAGAAAGAGAAAGCGACGTGGAGCCGAAAGGGTTCGATCGCCAGATCGCGCAACAGTCGATTGCCTTCGCGGCACTGACTGTCACCCGGGCGACCGGTGCCGCTATCGCCCTGTCCGAAGGCCACGACAGCGAGATGGTTTGCGTGGCCAGCGCCGGCTCGGATGCTCCACCGGTGGGCTCGCGCCTGCAGGTGGGATCGGGTTTCTCCGGTGAATGCGTGCGCACCGGCCGGTCCTTGCGCTGCGATGATTCCGAGACCGACGATCGCGTCGATCGTGCGGGTTGCAAAGCCCTCGGCATTCGCTCCATGGTCGCAGTGCCCATTCGGCTGAAGAACAAGGTTGCCGGGCTTCTGGAAGTATTTTCTCCTCAGCCTTTTGCCTTCAACGCCGAAGACATCGCAGCGCTCCAGCAATTGACCGGCGGCATTCTGGCGACGATGGATCAGCCGGCGGAAGCCCGTATAGCTGAGACCAGGGCTTCCTCTCCGACGCAAGTGACGACGCCGCCAGCGGCGCAGCCGGCTCCAGTCGAGCCACGTCCCGTGCTCAAAGCCGTGGCGGTCGATGCCGAACCTCCCGCCACCGTGGCCAGGCCTTCGTTCCGGCCTGAGACCCAGTCAGGTTCGACCCAGTCAAGTTCGACTCAGCTGAGATCGAAGCCGTCCAGCCTGCACAAAGCTCTTTTCGTTGCCGCCATCGGCACATTTGTTTTTGCTCTGCTGTGGCTGATCGCGCCCTGGATCTCGAGCACAATGCGCTCCTCGGAGCGAACCGCTTCTCGCGCTCACGCTCAGGCGCCCCCTGCGGTGGTTCCCAAGTCTCCCAACCTGCCAGCCGGTGTCGCCGCCAATGTCAGCGATCTGGCCACTCTGCGCAAGGTGGCGGAACAGGGAGATCCGGCGGCGCAGTTTTCTTTGGGCGCGCGCTACGCCACCGGCGAGGAAGTAAAACAGGACTACACCGAAGCGGTGAAATGGTTTACCCTGGCGGCCGAGCAGGGCCACATCCTGGCCCAGGCGACTCTGGGCGCCTACTACTGGGCGGGGCGGGGCGTGCCTCAGGACTTGACCAAGGCCTACTACTGGTCGGTGCTGGCGCAAGCCGGCGGGGACCAGGCCAGCAAATACCGGGTCGCCGTCCTCGCCTCCCGCATGAGCCGGAGCCAGGTGCTGGCGGCGCAACAGCAAGCCAACGACTGGCTGAATAATTTCGCCAGTCATCCTCCGGCCACCCCGTAGCTTCCGCGTCGGACCTATGCATAGGTCTATGGAGAACGGGCGTCCCGCCCGTTAAACAGGCCTATGCCCGACGGGCGTGACGCCCGTCCTCCATTCAAGGGTCTCCGCATTCTTGAACTTGAAATCGGTCTACAATGAATGTAGAGGTCTTCCGTGCCTGCCCTTCGCGACATCGTTTACCAGAACGTCCGAGAGGGTGATCTGTACGAGAAGCTCGATCGCAACCGCGTGCGCTGCTATGCCTGCGGTCACTGCTGTCCCATCCCCGACGGTCAACCTGGAGTTTGCAAAGTACGTTACAACCAGGGTGGCACGCTGTACGTTCCCTGGGGATATGTGGGCGGGGTGCAGTGCGATCCCATCGAGAAGAAGCCTTTCTTTCACGCCTACCCGGGCGCATTGGCCTACAGTTTCGGAATGCTGGGCTGCGATCTGCACTGCGCTTATTGTCAGAACTGGGTGACGTCGCAGGCGCTGCGCGATCCGGATGCGGTGTCGGCCCCGCTGCAGGCTTCGCCCGATGCCCTGGTGCAGGACGCCCTGCGCCAGGGAGCCAAGGTTCTGGTCAGCACCTACAACGAGCCATTGATCACGGCGGAATGGGCGGTCGAAATATTCAAGCAGGCCCGGGCGGCCGGACTGATTACGGGTTTTGTATCCAATGGGAACGGCACGCCGCAGGTGCTGGAATACATCCGGCCCTGGGTTGATCTCTACAAAGTGGATCTCAAGAGTTTCGACGATCGCCACTACCACGAGCTGGGCGGACGGATCGGGCCGATCCTCGAAACCATCCGGAGCCTGCACGCGATGGGCGTCTGGCTCGAGATTGTCACGTTGCTGATCCCGGGCTTCAATGACGGAGACGACGAATTGAAGCGAATGACTGATTTTCTGGTCAACGTTTCTCCCGACATCCCCTGGCATGTGACCGCGTTTCACAAAGACTACAAGATGGATGACCCTGAAAACACCCGCCCCGCAGACCTCCGGCGCGCGGCCGAGATCGGCCGGAAGGCGGGCCTGCGCTACGTGTATGCCGGGAACCTGCCCGGCGGCGTGGGCGACCTTGAGGACACCCGCTGTCACCAGTGCGGCGACACTCTGATCAAGCGCAGCGGCTACATTGTGCAGGATTACCGCCTGACCCCGGAGGGAAAGTGTCCCTGCTGCCAGACTTCGATTCCGGGCCGGTGGGCGGCCAGGTTCGCGGGGCAGATTGCCGACCGTCCTTTTGCGCCACGCGCTTTCGTGGCGCGAGGAAGCTCAGGTTTGGTTACAATTCCCAGCTAGGATGCGATCCCCGCAAGCGGTCCTCATTTTCGCGGCATTGTTTTTCACCGTTGCCTGCTCGCCCCGCGACTTCCTGACGCGGCGGCTGGCGACCGATCTCATTGCGGGCTCTGAAACCTTCAAGACGACCCAGTTGTTCTGGCTGCGCACCGGCGTCGTCTCCAACCGGGACTACACCTCTCCGGAATATCTGGTGCTGCGCCGCCACGGCTGGATCACGGGTTCGAATGCAGCCTGTACTCCTGACCTGGGTCCGGGGGCGTGCTGGGACGTTGTCATCACGCCGCTCGGCGTGGACGCGCTGCGCGACTGGGTTGCCGCTACCGCCGCCAATTCGCAATACATCAGCGTGCCGGTCGCGCAGCGGGAAATGCTGGGGCTGACTGGCATCCGCAAGAACGGAAATTTCGCCGATGTTGATTTTCAATGGAGATGGGCGCCGGTCAATGAAGTGGGCGCTGCTCTTTACGCCAAGGGCACGGAATACAACTCGACGGTCGGCTTCGCGCATTATGACGATGGCTGGCGGGTGATCGAGGGCGGCAACCTGAGAAGCAGCCAGGGATTGAATGATGCGTTGAAGAATGCCGAACCGGTGCCCTAGCGTGCCGCATCAAAGCAGCGGCGGTTTTCCTGAGGGCGAGACGCCCTCGGGACAGCCGGCAAGATGCCGGCGCTACGGGCTTAGCGCCCGCTATAGTCCGGAATGCTTGCTGGAAGCGCTGGCCACGTTCACACCGCGTGAAGTGGAGGTGTACTGCGCAATGCCTCGGAACAATCCTTCCGCGATTTTGTCGCGATAGCTTGAGCTCTTCAATTTGGCCTCATCCGCGGGACTGCTGACGAAGGAGACTTCTGCGAGAATGGCCGGCATCGAAGTTCCGGTGAGCACCACATAAGTGGCTTTTTTCACGCCGCGGTTGCGCATGTCCGGAATCTGGCTGGCCAGCACGCCGTACAGCGCTTGCTGGACCGCGATGGCGAAGCGGCGGGACTTCTGCACCTTGTCGCGAATATCGACGTTCGTCCAGTTGACGTTCTCCGCTGCCGCGCCTTCCGCATCGGCGCCGGGAGTGCGCGCCCTCACTGAGGAGTACGTGTTGGTGTAGTAAGTCTCCGAGCCGCGTGCCGCGGAGTCGTCGCTGTAGTTAGCGTGGACGGAAACGAAAAGATCTGCCTGCGCCAGGTTGGCAATTTCCGTCCGCTTTTCCAGCGGAAGATAGGTGTCATCCTGGCGGGTATAAATAACTTCCGCACCCAGGCGATCCTCGACCAGTTTTCCCAACCGGCGCACCACGTCCAAAACCAGGTCCTTTTCCATCAAACCTCGGCGTCCCACCGTTCCCAGGTCCCAGCCTCCATGGCCGGCATCCAGCACCAGGCGGAACTTCGGCGTGTGGGCCCGCACTTGACCGCCGAGCTTTTTCTCGGCCTTGGACCCAGGGGCTGACGGCAACGCCGGTTTGGCTACGACCGCGGTGGATTTCGGCAGATCCGCCAGCGCGCCGTCGTGCGGCGTTTGGCCGGCTTTCCGGATTTCTACCACCAGCCGGTACGGGTTCGATTGCAGGCTGATCGAAAAATCGGAAGCTCCCGTGGTTTCGAGCACCACCCGGCTTACTCCCTTGGTCGGCTGCGCGATACGAACTCGCGCCAGGTGTGCATCTCCGATCTCGATGGTCTTGCCGAACATGCCCGGAGCCAGCCTGGTGTCGTGGAGGTCAAGGTAAATTCGTTCCGGAGAGCTCAAACGGTGGGCTTCGTACTGAACTGCGCCCTGCATCTCAATGATCACACTGCTGGAGTGGTCGCTGGAGTCTGAGGACGAGACATGCCATATGCCGGTCACCAGGGTTCGCGCCGAATGTTTGTCGTCGGGGCTGGAAGGCGCCTCGTCTTCAGCCGCCGGCACCGGCGGCGCGGGCTCAGGTGGCTTCTCCAAGTTTGCCGGAACAGTCGAAACCGGCGCCGGCGCCGGTGATTTCGCCGGAGCGGAGTGGCGGAACATCCACCACACTCCTGCGCCCAAGACCAGGGCCAAAGCCAGCAGCAGAAGAACTATGGCCAGGCCGAATGTGGATTTCTGTTTTTTCCCGTACTCCTGGAAAATTTCCGGACCGCTCTCCGCCGCCGCGGCTGCTGTGTCCCCGGCGGCGGGTATGGACGCGGGGCTTGCTTCATTCTGAACGCGGTGTGATGGAGCTGCGACGCTCTCCTCGGCCACCAGGCGCTGCGAAAGTTCGGCCAGCCGGTTTTCTTCCTCCGGCTTCAGGGCGGATAAAATCAGTTCAGCGAGCAGGTTCAAACTGCGAACGTCGCTGTCGTTAAAGCCGTGCGGCTCGGCGGAGAAGGCTTCCAGCAAGCCAATGGTTCCGTGGGCTGACGCGATGGGAACCGCCACGATCGAGCGGGTTCCCAGGCGGCGGCAGACTTGAACGTTCACCCGCGGATCCTTCTCCGAATCATCGCAGCGTACGATTCCGCCGGTGCGCAGGCAGGCGCCGGAAAATCCCGATTTCGGATCGAGCCGCGCGCCGCGTTCCGGCACGATGGTTCCGGCGGCAGCCCGGCAAACAATTGAGTCCCCCTCGGCCATGGCGATGGCCACGCCATCGGCACCCGTCAGTGTGAGTGCCCGCTCCGCCACCAGTTGCAACACTTCGTCCAGGACGAATTGCTCCAAATGCCAAACGTCGGCGTCCAGCGGCTCGCCGCTTCTTTCCAGTGCGCGCCGTTGTCGTAGCTGCTCATGCAGGCTGGAAAATGCCAGCAGGGCTTGCAGAGCTTCGCGTCCGGGCGCGTGGTCGAAGGAGGGAGAAGCGGTGAACGCAGTTTGGCCTTCGCCTATGAGCCCGGAGCCCGGCAAATCCCGGTCCGGCAACTTGTGGTTTGACAAGTTATTGCCCGGCCGAGCGTTTTCGGGTGCTCCGTTGTCGGGTAAGGCGTCGTCAGGTAAACCCAGACTCGCGTTGTGCGGATTAGCACTCATCGACGATCGCAGTGGAAATTCCTGTGGATTATTTTCCTCAGCCGAAACGGCTGCGCGAGAGAGCCGTCTCCCGAATCAGGACTTACACACCCACGGATCCAGTACGACCATTGGGGAATCGCCGAACTGGCAGCCTTTAAGTTACAGTGGATTTGCTCTGATCGCAATATTGACGCTGCACGCAAGGTCTGGGCCGCTGGGGTATGGGGTTGGCGCAACCTCGGCCTCGCATCCTGACTGCAGACTATTGCACTTGGCACTGATTTAGGCGTATCCTTTTGAAATAGAGGAGTTTACAGGCTGTGGCAGACGAATTGAAGAAGAAGAAGTCGCGTTGGCTTTGGCCCTTGGGCGTAACTGCGACGGGATTGACCGGCGCAGCGGTCGTGCTTCTGCGGGGTTGCTGGCATAGCAAGATGAGCTGGCCCGTCCGTGCCCACGGGTATTCCTACCAGGTTTGCATGGGTTGTGGGATCAAGCGTCTTTTCGACGAAAAGGCTTTTTGCGCCTATGGGCCCTACCGGTATGACATCAATGGCTTAATCGCATGGGACCGTGCCCACCAGGGCGAGATCTATCCGCAGGAAGAGCGTCCCGCCTCCTGACGGCCTCCGGGCTGAAGCAGCTTGCGCTGAACCGACTTGTGTTGGACCAGCCTGCGTTGAACCAGCTTGCGTTGAACCAGCGTCGGTACTGAGACGCTTCTACGCCCTTGGCTAGAATTTCGCCATGGAGTTTCGCGTGGCGCCGTCCCGGAAGGCAGACACTGCCAGCCTCACACCCGTCGGGCGCCGCGGTCACTATCGCCACCAGCTTCAAAGCCTGGCTTACGTCAGTCTGGATCAGAGCAACGGCGGTATTATCCGCAACCTGGGCGACTCCGGCATGGCCATTCAGGCGGTTGCGCCATTGCATCTCAACCAGCATGTTTTCCTTCGTTTCGAGCTGGCCAACCCGCGCGTTCGGGTTGAAGCCACGGGACGCGTGGCCTGGGCAGATCCTGCGGGACAGGCTGGAGTGGAGTTTTCGGCTCTTTCGCGGCGTTCCGAACGGCTGCTGAAAGATTGGATTTTTATCCAGCTCCTGGCCTCGGTCCAACACTCGGCCGGAGATGCGGCGCTGCTCTATGGCAAGAGCGGCCAGGAGGCTGCCGAACTGCTGTTTTCCCCAGGGGCGCGGCCCGCGATCCGCCTGAAACCGGGAGTGCCCGGGGCGCGGCCGGAAGAAACCGGCAAGCCGCCACGCGTGTTGCACTTGCCCTGGTTTCCATTTGGAATTTCAGCGCCCGCCCTTTCGCTGCTGGTGGATGGGCTGATCCTGCTCTCGGCGGTATTGCTTTTTGCATTGATCTGCATGGCCATGGTCGGCGTTGTCCCAGCGTGGCCATTGGCGCTGGTTATGGGAATCGGAGTGGCCGCGGTTTTCGGCGTGCTCTACCGCTTTCTGTTTTTATTCTGGATGGGCGGCACGCCCGGGGATTGGCTCGCGCGTCTGAGTGGCGATCCAGGCCCCGACAACGAAACTCCAGCCGATGACCGGCCCCGCTTTCGCTAGCTCTGTCATCCTGAGCGAAGCGACTGCTTCGGTTCGCGCAGCAGTCGCGAATTTGAAGGACCCCTATGCGCTGTGCGACAGCCCCGCGCCTGGTGAAATTTTCGCACAGGCAAACTCCCTCAACGATGGCACCAGTTGAATCTTTAGGGGTCCTTCGACTCCGCGGACCGATTCGCACGCGAATCGGTCGGCTCCGCTCAGGATGACAAGGGGTGAGGGTCTGAGGTCTGGCGTCTGAGGCCTGACGTCCAAGGTCCGCCTTAGTGCATGAAGTACTGCCGCTCCAGCCAGAGTTGGAGGTCGCGTTTCATGCGTGGGGCGGCTTCCACGAAGCGGATGCCGGCGTTGCCCTGTTTGTCTTTCCACGCCACTTCTCCCTGGAACTTCATCGCCAGCCGGGTGCCCGGCAGGGTAAAGTTCACGCTCACTTTGCCGGCAGCTTGCTGGGGTTTTTGCAAACGTACGCCGATGCCGCCCTGGCTGAGGTTCAGAAGATGGGCGCGCTGGCGGCTTTTGCTCGCGCCGGTCAGCGATACGGGAACGTCGAGGGTAGCGCGGTGATAGCGCAGTCTCTCATCCAGGATCATGTTGCGCGCCGCCGAGAGAGTGTGGACGGCCTGCTCAACCGAGATGGGTTTTTCGAAAACGAATGATGCGCCTTTGGACTCGAGATGCTTGCGTCCTCCGGATCCACTTACGATGATGAGTGGCACCGCGTTCCGGATGGTGCCGTCCTGCAATCCTTTCAGGAAATTGGATGCGCCGCACAGGTCGCAGTCGATGATGAGAGCGTCAATCTTCGACTTGGCCAGTCTGGTGCGGGCGCGTTCTGGCTCTGACTCCACCTCGACTCCGATGTGCAAACCGCCGAGAATGCATTCCAGCACGCTGATTTCCTGAAAATCGCGCGAGACCACCATGGATGAAAGTGTCATCCCGCAACTGTAGCCGGGCGTGTAATCAGTCCCTAGATAACCAAGGTAATGACGCAGTCGTCGGTCTTCAGTCTTCAGCAGGAAGACGGCGTGGACGGGTTTGCTGACGACTGACGTCCGACGACTCCGGCTCAACTGATCACAATGGTCACGATGCTGGCGCAGGTTTGTCCCGGGGTAAAGTTGGCGCGGACGACTTGCTGCATGGGGAATCGGTCACGCTCGTCGCCGCAAAAGCCGATGGTGGATGGAACACCGTCGCGCTGAAAGGTGACAAATGTGACTTGCACCGTCGTCCCACCGTCACCGATGACGGCGCTGACCTGCACAACACTTACCACGCCGATAATGCTCGAGGTGCCGGGATTGAACGCTCCACCAACAAAGAAGACGCCTCCGCAGCCGGTGAGCGTGACCATCATGCCAACCGCCAGCAAGAGGGAAAGGGAGAGTTTCATGGAACGCCTGCCGGTTAACTTCGGCAAAAGTGTACACCTTAACGGGCCGAGGTGTGAGGGCCTAGGTCCGAGGTCTGAAGGGCGATGTCCGAAGTCTGTTTGCGGATTTCCTGCCAAAGCTCCTGGCGTCCGGCTCCCGTCCTCGCGGAAAAAGGCAGGATGGGAGACTGCGGATATTCCTGGGCTAGGGTCTGAAGCGCATTCCGCAACTGGTTGCCGGAAAGCCGGTCGCTCTTGGTGGCGACGATCAGGGTGGGGCGTCCGATGCCGGAGAGAAAATCCAGCAACTGCCGGTCGCCGGGCTGCGGCGGTACGTTCACGTCTATGAGGGTCACGCAGAGCGCGAGGCAGGAACGCTCTTTCAGGTACGGATCGATGAAACTCGGCCACTGTTGCGAGATTTCCCGCGAGATTTTCGCGTAGCCATAGCCGGGCAGGTCGGAAAAGACCAATTCCGGCTCGGGCTTTCCCGGCCAGCGGATCTCGAAAAAGTTAATCGAGCGGGTGCGGCCGGGAGTAGAACTGGTCTTGGCTATTTTGGTGCCCAGAAGCGAATTGATGACGCTCGATTTGCCCACATTCGACCGCCCCAGGAACGCGACTTCGGGCAGCACCGGAGGAGGGAAGTAGCTGGCATCGCTCACCGACATCATGAAGCGGGCTAAAACACGCATGAATCAGTTTGCAGTTTTGGTTGGGAAGTTGCAAGCCGGACACTCGCAAAAAAAGAGATCAGAGCGTGCAGGTTTTCCGGACCGAGGAGCTTTCACGACTGTGCCCGCCTCCGACCGGCTTACTGGAGTCCCAGGGGACGCTTGTTTTCGACGTCCTCCGCTCGGACCGGTTTGTATTTGTTCCAAAGATACAGGATGGCGGCAACCACGATGCCAATAGCGAGGCTGCCGAGAAAGAACCAGCGGTACGCGGGCAGCCAGATCAGGAGAATAAATACCAGCGCTGCGGCAATAAGCAGGCTGACGCCGCCTCGCAGGTGGCCTCTGAGTGGCTCGGGCTCAGGATTTCCTTGCACGCGTATTCCCGCCGTTATTTTATCCGAAGAAGCAACCGGGGCATCTGCCGTAGACACCGGCCTAAGGCGGCGGAATACGTTTCGAGCGGCAGGCGGCATTCATTGGAAATCGGCCAGTTCCGGATGGAGGTTCCAATTTCGCAGAAGCCAGCCTATGGAGAGTTTTGCACGTGGATCTCCCAATAACACTGGGGTTTAAGGCACCTGCTGCCGCTGCGGCGATAGGTAGCTCTGCAAGCGGCTTTGACGTGCTACCATCTCGCTGCCGGTGACTGGCATGCCGTACGTTGGCCAGAGGTTTGGGCGCTATCGCATCGAGGAGGAGATCGGTGCTGGCGGGATGGGTGTCGTTTATCGTGCCTACGATGAAAAGCTGGAGCGCGATCTCGCCATCAAGGTACTGACTCCGGGAGCACTTTACGACGAGGTGGCGCGTAAGCGGTTTCGCAACGAAGCCCGCGTCCTATCACGGCTGAATCATCCATGCATTCAAACCATCCATGACTTCGACAACTTCGACGGCCAGGATTACCTGGTCAGTGAACTGGTGGCGGGCGTGTCGCTGGATACGCGCTTGCGATCGGGAGCGCTGCCGGAGAAGGATGTCGTCCATCTCGGATTTCAGCTGGCGCAAGGATTGGAGGCGGCTCATGCGGCGGGCGTCCTGCACCGCGACCTGAAACCCGCGAATCTGCGCATGACGTTCGATGGACGGCTGAAAATCCTCGATTTTGGTTTGGCGACGCTCTCGCGCGAAGCGCTGTTGACGCTGAACACCACACAGACCATGGCAACTGCGCCCATCGGCATTGCGGGCACCCTGCCATACATGTCACCCGAGCAGTTGCTGGGAGAAGAACTCGATCAGCGCAGCGACATCTACGCGGCCGGGGTGGTGTTGTTTGAACTCGCGACCGGACGGCTGCCGTTCAACGATTCGCTGGTTCCTAAGCTGACGAACGCGATTCTGCACCAGGCCCCCCCTGCCCTCAAGGGCTTAGCTCCGAAGCTTTCGATCGATTTCGAACGCATCGTGCTGAAGTGTCTAGACAAAGACCCGGAGCTCCGATATCAGTCGGCGAAAGAACTGGCGACGGACCTGCGGCGCCTCGAGGCGGCCTCAGGTCCCGTAACCGTCGCGGCACCGCCGCGGAAGCGGTCTCGGCGGTGGCCCGTGCCGGTGATTGGCGGTGCCGCCGGGGTTTGCGCTTTGATCGCCGCAACCTTGCTGTTGTGGCCGCGTCTCACCCGCAACGAGCGTGCCGGGGTCCCTCCACTGCGTTGGGAGCAACTTACGAACTTCGATGATTCTGCCGAAATTCCCGCGCTGTCCCACAATGGCAAGCTAGTAGCGTTCCTGCGCGGCCCTGGCGGCTTCGGATATTCTACGAACGAGGGCCAAGTCTGGTTCAAATCTCTGCCGGATGGCGAACCCTTCCAGCTCACGAAAACCTCCCTTAGAAAACAGACGATCAATTTCTCCCAAGACGACACCCGGGTGTACTTCACGCAGATAGAAGGTCCGTTCGCCTGGAACACATACGAAGTGGCGTTGCTGGGGGGGCAGCAACCGAAGATGTTTATGGCGAATGCCACGGGATTGAGCTGGATCGGTGGCGATCGCGTATTGTTCTCCGCGATCAAGACTGGCATACACATGATGCTGTCCACCTCCAATGCCAGCCGGACAGATGAGCGGGACATCTACGTTCCCCCCGACCCTTTGCACGGGATGGTGCATCGGTCTGCGCTTTCGCCGGATGGGAAATGGGTTTTACTGGCGGAGATGGACAGTGAGTGGTGGAAACCATGCCGAGTGGTGCCGTTCGACGGCTCATCGGCGGGACGGCAAGTCGGACCGGAGGGTTCGTGTACCTGGGCCGAGTGGTCTGCCGACGGCAAATGGATGTACTTCACCGTGGATACTCGGACGGCCGGTTTTCACGTCTGGCGGCAACCCTTCCCCGACGGTGCCCCGCAGCAGTTGACGCCATCCGGGGCGAGCGAGGAAGAAGGTCTCGCGATGACGCCTGATGGCAAATCCTTCATCACCGCCGCTGGCACGCAACAGTCCACTGTCTGGCTGCACGACGATAAGACCGGTGAAAAGCAAATCACCTCTGAGGGTTACTCATTCCTCCCGACCCTGTCGCCCGATGGCAAGAAAGTCTACTGCTTGCGCCGAGTAAAGGGCTCGCATTCGTACTTCAGCGGCGAGCTGTGGGTTACCGATGTCGCGACAGGAGCTACGGAGCCGCTCTTTGCGGGTTTAGTGCTCACACATTTCTCAATTTCGAAGGATGGAAAAAAAGTGCTGTTCGCGACAGAACAGGGTCAAGCTCGATCCGGGATCTGGGTTGGCTGGCTTGACCGCACGCAGCCGCCGCGACAACTTACGTTCGGAGGCGAATACCGCGCTTTCTTCGGCAGACCTGGCCAGATCTTGTATCAGGGCAATCAAAGTTCGCCCAAAATTATGCGTATCAGCGAAGACGGCAGCGGCCCGGTGGCGGCCGCGGACCTTACCATCATGCAGTTGCAAAGCGTTTCACCGGACGGGCGGTGGGCTCTGGTGGGCGTGACGCCGCCGGGTGGGCATGGCGACCGGAACGCGATGGTTCTGGCCGTGCCGCTTGAGGGCGGTGCACCAATCACGGTATGTGACGACTGCAGCATCGGGTTCGGCAACGCGCGCTCGCAGGCTCCGCTGCTCTCCTGGAGTCTGGACGGCAAATGGGTGTCCGTTTCGCTGCGGCATTTGCCGTTCGGTTCATCAAAGACGGCGGTGATACCCGTCAAGTCCGGTGCTGCGCCTCCCACCTTCACCCGGGTTTTTGGCGGTGAAGCAGACTTCGCGCGAATTCCCGGAGCGCGTTTGATCAATCAAGACAACGTGTCTTTGGGTATGTCGCAGGACCACTTCGTCAGTACGCACCGTTCGGCGAAGACCAACCTCTTTCGCATCTATCTCGAGGAACCATAAGGCCTTGGCAAAAGGCCCGCTGGCGCGGGCCCTCTCGAAAGGACTGGAACTCAACCTACTGGTGGGCTGCCGGACTCTCGGCTGGAGGATGGATGGGAGCAATCGGCTGCGCCGCCTCTTCCCCAACTTCAGGTAGGGGGCGCTCCAAAGCCACGGCCAGCACCTGGTCCATGGTTTGGACAAAATGCATCTTCATCGCGGTGCGCAGGTTCTCAGGGACCTCAGCTACATCTTTCTCATTGTCCTGGGGCAGAATTACCTCGAACAGGCCGGCGCGATGAGCGGCCAGCAACTTTTCTTTCAGTCCACCGATGGGCAATACCTTGCCGCGCAGCGTGATCTCGCCGGTCATGGCCAGATCGCGGCGAACCGGAATCTTGCTCAAGGCGGAGGCAATGGCGGTGGCAATTGTGATGCCCGCGGACGGACCATCCTTGGGAATCGCGCCCTCCGGAACGTGCACGTGGATGTCGAGCGAGCGATAGAAGTCGCGAGACAATCCCAGGCGATGGGCCCGCGAGCGGATGTATGACATGGCCGCCTGCGCTGATTCCTGCATGACGTCGCCCAGCTTGCCGGTGAGCGTGAGCTTGCCCTTGCCGTCAACCACGGTGGCTTCCGTGCTGAGAATGGAGCCGCCGACTTCAGTCCAGGCCAGGCCAGTGACCAGGCCGACCTCGCTCTTCTCGTGGGCCAGCGTGTCCCGGAACTTGATCACGCCCAGGAAGTCGTTTACGTTTTCCTGTGTGATGGCGGCATTGAAGCCCTCGCCTTCCTTGACCACCTTGCGCGCAACCTTGCGGCACACGTTGCCGATTTCGCGCTCCAGATTGCGCACGCCGGCTTCCCGGGTGTAGGAGCGAATCAGAGAGGTGATGGCGTCGTCGCTGAATTTCAGGTTCTTGTCAGTCAATCCCGCCTGTTGCAACTGCTTCTTGACTAGGAATTGCTTGGCGATTTCGACCTTTTCCTGCTCGGTGTAACCGTGCAGCCGCAGCACTTCCATCCGGTCTTGAAGCGCCGGAGGAATGGTGTGCATGACGTTGGCGGTGGCGATGAAGAAGACCTGGGAGAGGTCGTATTCGACGTCGAGGTAGTGGTCCACGAACATGAAATTCTGTTCGGGATCGAGGACTTCAAGCAGCGCGGCTGACGGGTCGCCGCGGAAATCCATGGACATCTTGTCCACTTCGTCCAGCATGAAAACCGGGTTCTTGGTGCCGGCTTTCTTCATCATCTGGATAATCTGTCCCGGCAGGGCCCCGATGTAGGTGCGGCGATGGCCGCGGACTTCAGCTTCGTCGCGCACGCCGCCCAGCGACATGCGGACAAACTTGCGGCCGGTAGCTTTCGCGATCGACATGCCCAGCGAAGTCTTGCCCACTCCCGGAGGTCCGACGAAACACAGGATCGAGCCCTTGGGATTCTTCACCAGTTGCCGCACAGCCAGAAACTCGAGGATGCGGTCTTTGATCTTCTCCAGGCCGTAATGATCTTCGTTCAGGACTTTCTCGGCGCGGCTGATGTTGCGGATTTCCTTCGACCGCTTCTTCCATGGAACGGCAAGCAGCCAGTCCAGGTAGTTTCGCGAGACCGTGGACTCGGCCGACATGGGCGGCATGGCTTCCAGCTTCTTCAGTTCCTGCACCGCCTTGTCGCGCACTTCCTTGGGCATGCCG
This sequence comes from Terriglobia bacterium, assembly GCA_963742495.1. Lineage (GTDB taxonomy): Bacteria > Acidobacteriota > Terriglobia > Terriglobales > Acidobacteriaceae > JAIQFF01. The sequence continues at coordinate 584,353 of CAVULZ010000003.1, read as the reverse complement.
GCGGCTTCGATCTTTTTCTTCAGTTCGTCGAACTCGCTCTTCTCGCCCCGGCCCAATTCTTTCTGGATGGCCTTGATCTTCTCGTTGAGGTAATACTCTTTCTGGGCGCGTTCCATCTGCCGCTTGACCCGCGACTGGATAGTGCGGTCCATGTTCAGCTTTTCGATTTCGATGTCGAGCACATCGCCGATGCGGGTCAGGCGCTCGCCGGGATCGAAGATTTCGAGCAACTCCTGTTTTTCCTCGATGGAAAGCTGCAGGTTGGCCGCGATGGTGTCTGTGAGCTTGGCCGGATCCTCCATGCGTACGGCCGCGATCATGGTCTCGTAATTCAGCGACTGGCAGAGCTTTACGTACTGCTCGAACAGGGCGGTGACGCGCTGCATGCCGGTTTCGATCAGCGGATTGGTCTCGGTGGCATAGCGGGCTACGCGAACCGAAACCTGCATGTAACCTTCGGTCTCGCTGATCTGAAGAACTTTGCCGCGTTCGATGCCTTCGACCAGTACCTTGATGTTGCCGTCGGGCAGCTTCAGGCTCTGCACGATGTTGACGATGGTGCCTACTTGGTAGATCTCGTTGGGCTTGGGTTCATCGATGCTGGCGTCGTGCTGGGTGGCGAGGAATATCTTCTTGTCGGCCGCCAGCGCTTCTTCGAGGGCGCGAACGCTGGATTCCCGTCCTACGACAAACGGAGTCATCATGTAAGGGAAGATGACCACGTCCCGGATGGGCATCATGGGTAGTTTCTTGGTCTCGAATTTTTCCTTAACTATCGTCACTTATTCTCCCGAACACCCGAGTTGCGTTCGTAGTTTGTCGCTTCCAGTTGCTGGCTTCAAGCTCCTACGCTTAAAGCTCCAGTTCGACCTCAACGGAGCCTTAGTTTACCCCGCCTTCTCCATCATTGCGAGGGTGACGCTGCGCTTCTCGACCATCTCCCGCGTCACTTCGAACTCCTTGACCTTCTTCTGGCTGGGGAGATGGTACATGAGATCGAGCATTAACTCCTCTAGAATCATACGCAATCCGCGAGCGCCCACCTTCCGCGCCATGGCCTGGCGGGAGATGGCTTTCAGGGCCTCATCGCTGAATTTCAGGCGCACATTCTCGAATTCGAACAGGCGCTGGTATTGCTTGATGATCGCATTCTTGGGGCGGGTTAGGATCTCGATCAGGGCGAACTCATCGAGATCTTCCAGCACGCCGACCACGGGGAGACGTCCGACAAACTCGGGAATCAGGCCAAAGCGGATGAGGTCTTCCGGCTGGATGTCGCTGAGCAGCTCGAAATTCCGCTTGCGGCTGGCGGCTGGAGTCTCTTCCGGCTCGCCTTCTTCCGTTCCCACCTTGAAGCCCAGAGATTTCTTGCCGACCCGCCGTCCGATGATTTTCTCGAGACCGACGAAAGCGCCGCCGCAAATGAACAGGATGTTGGTGGTATCGACCGGGGTGAATTCCTGGTGGGGATGCTTGCGCCCGCCCTGGGGAGGGACATTGGCGACGGTACCTTCAAGAATCTTCAGCAGGGCCTGCTGAACGCCTTCGCCGGAAACGTCGCGGGTGATGGAAGGGTTCTCGTCCTTGCGTCCAATCTTGTCTACTTCGTCGATGTAGATGATGCCGGTCTGGGCCCGGCCCACGTCCCCGTCGGCCGCCTGCAACAGCTTGAGGATAATGTTCTCCACGTCCTCGCCGACGTAGCCGGCTTCGGTGAGCGTGGTGGCATCCACGATGGCGAAGGGTACGTCGAGCATGCGGGCCAGGGTCTGCGCCATCAGGGTCTTGCCCGTCCCGGTGGGGCCGATCAGCATGATGTTCGACTTGGCCAGTTCGACGCCGTCGCCGGCGCGCTGGCGATTCATGTAGATGCGCTTGTAGTGGTTGTAGACCGCCACCGCCAGCTTTTTCTTGGTCTGCTCCTGGCCGATCACGTACTCGTCGAGGAAGCTCTTCACTTCCTGCGGCTTGGGCAGTTGATTGGGAGTGGTGGTGGGAGGCGTCGCGGTGCGGTCATCTTCCAGGATGGAATTGCAGACCGCGACGCACTCGTCGCAAATATAGGCCCTGGGATAATCGCTGGGGGATGAAATAAGCTTGGCCACTGCGTCCTGCGATTTGTGGCAGAACGAACAGCGCAACATCTCCTCGGTACCAGTCCTGTTTTTCACTCGGCTTTACTCCTTCGTTAACCCTCTCTCTCCCGCTCCAATGCTTCCCTTGCCGGGTCGGCGGGACAGATCGTTTTCGCGCCGAGACTGATCGGAAACTGATCGGGCGAACCCCGATCATACCTTTATCTCGTCTTATAGATGATATCGTCTATGATTCCGTATTCCTTAGCCTGTTGGGCATTCATAATGAAGTCGCGTTCCACATCTTTCTCCACCTTTTCCAGCTTCTGACCGGTGTGCTTTGCCATTAACTGGTTAGTAATCTCTCTCATACGGAGAATTTCGCGAGCGTGGATGTCGATATCCGTGGCCTGTCCGGACAAGCCACCCATCGACGGCTGGTGGATCAGGATGCGAGAGTTGGGCAGCGCCAGCCTCTTTTTGGCTTGGCCGGCCGCCAGCAGCAGGGCCGCCATCGAGGCCGCCTGGCCGATGCAAATGGTCGTGACATCGTTCTTGACGTATTGCATGGTGTCGTAAATCGCCATGCCGGCGGTGATCGATCCGCCCGGCGAGTTGATGTAGAGCTGAATATCCTTTTCGGGATCTTCCTGCGCCAGGAACAGCATCTGCGCAATCACCAGGTTGGCGATGTTGTCGTCAATCGGCGTGCCGATGAAAATGATGTTGTCCCGCAGCAGGCGGGAATAGATGTCGTAGGCGCGCTCACCCCGGCCAGTCTGCTCGATGACCATGGGGACCAGCATCATTTTGGGATCGTTCACATTCACCGTCCACACTCCTGTTTCTGACTACGCAGTTCTTCTGGGAGGATCGAAAGCGTCCGCGTCAGGCGGACTGGCGATATAGAAAATCGAGGGTCTTTTCGCTGCGGATTCTATTTCGGATTCTATCGAGCGCCCCATCGCGTGTCAAACGAGCCCGGATGGCTTCCGGCGTCTGTTTTGACTGCGTGGCAAGCGCGTCGATCTCCCGATCGATCTCCTCATCGCTGACCTCGATTTTTTCCTCCTCGGCAATCTTGTCCAGCAGAAGCGACGCTTTCACTTCCTGCAGCGCCTGCTCGCGCTGTCCCATGCGCAAGCGGTTCAAGTCCATTTTCTTGATGTCCTCGGTGTTCATGCCCTGCGCCGCCAGGGCGCGCAGGCCACGCTCCAGGCGGACATCGACCTGGCGATCCACCAGCGCTTCCGGCACTTCGAAGTCGCTGCGCTTCACCAGTTCCGCCACCAGTTTGTCCTTGGCCTCGTGTTCGGCGGCGTGTTTGCGCTCGGCTTCCATGCCTTCGCGAATGCGCTGGCGCACTTCGTCCAGGGTCTTGAACTCTCCCAGTTGGGTGGCAAACTGGTCGTCGAGTTCAGGCAGGGTCTTCTGCTTGATGGATTGCACCTTCACGGTGTAGGTAAACGTCTTTCCCGCCAGGCGCTGTTCCTGAGCGTCCTGCGCATAGGTCACTTCGAACACGCGCTCGTCGCCGGGCGAGGCCCCGCGCAGATTCTCGGTGAACTCGGGCATGGTGTTCTTGCCCGCGATTTCGACCAGCACTTCATCCATGTGGACGGGCTTGCCGTCTCCGTCTTTCGGCTGTCCGTCGAGCGACACCTGGGCGTAGTCTCCGTCGGCCAACGCCCGGCCTTCCACGGAAGTGAAAGTCGCGTGCTGCTCGCGCGCCCCATTCAGCGACTGCTCGACTTCCTCGTCGGTTACGGTGACGTCCGGCCTTTCGGCGCGCAATTCCTTGTAGCCGTCGACCTTGATCTCAGGCATGACTTCAAAGCTGGCCTTAAAGCGCAGGGGTTCGTTGTCCTTCAGGTGGAGATCAGTGACCTGCGGCTGCGAGACCGGGATCAGTCCCTGCCGGTCGGCTTCTTTGCGGAAATAGCGGGGAACGAGCGCCTCGACCACGTCGCTCTTCAGATCCTCGGCAAAGCGCTGACGAATGACGGATGCGGGCACATGGCCGCGGCGGAAGCCGGGAATGCGCGCCAGCTTCTGATATTTCTGAATCAGGGAGGCGGTCTCGCGGGTCACTTCCTCGACTGGAATCTCAACCGCGATTTCGCGCCGGGTGCTGCTGCTGGTTTCTGTGGGGCTCACATTTGCCTTTCAGGCTTGACCGTTTTGACGGTTCCTTTTCGGAGCTTGCGTCCAACGGCACTGGCTGTAAATCTGAGTGTAAAGACTAGAGGAGAGAAGCGTCAAACCGGCGAACCGGGAAGCAGGGTGACAAATGTAACTTAGGGGCGAAAGTTTCCGTGCGGTCGCGGGCGACGCGCCCGCAAGGCCCTGAGATCAAGGTCAAAACCCGCGGGCGAGGTCGCCCGCGACCACACGGGCCGGAAGGACTTCACCGACCCCACAAACCTGGCCCGCGACACTTCATGGGTTTAGTTGGCTTTCCAGTTCCGCTTACAATACCTCGAATGCCTGCCTGGCTCGTTCAACTGAACCGCGAAGTGATTTCCTGTACTCGTTGTCCTCGACTGGTTGAATATCGCCAGAGAATCGCACGCGAGAAGCGGCGCGCTTACGTCGATTGGGAGTATTGGGGAAAGCCGGTTCCAGGTTTCGGCGACCCCGACGCGCGTGTGCTGGTGCTGGGGCTCGCGCCCGGAGCCCATGGCTCGAACCGCACGGGGCGCCCTTTCACCGGCGATGCCTCCGGCAAATTCATGTATCCGATTTTGTATCAGGCCGGATTCTCCAATCAACCGGACGCAACCCAACGCGATGATGGACTCGAACTCAGGGACCTCTACATCACCGCCGCGGTCCGCTGCGCGCCGCCTGACAACAAACCTCTGCCGCAGGAACTGTCCAACTGCGCGCCTTATCTCGATCGCGAAATGGACGGGCTCAAGAATTTAAAGGTGGTGGTGGCGCTGGGCAGGATCGGATTCGAGGCTTACCTCAACTATCTCAAACGCCGAGGTCTGTTGCCGAGCAAAAACCCTTACCCGTTCAAGCACGGAGCCAGTTACAAGATGCCCGACGGCAAGATTCTGCTGGCTTCGTACCATCCTTCCAACCAAAATACGCAAACCGGCAAACTCACCCGCCCGATGTTTGCCAGGATTTTTGCGGAAGCGCGACGATTGGCTGGTTAATGATGGTTAATGCCCGCGTGATGGCTGCATTTCTTGCCCTCAGTGTTAGAACCGCAGCTTCAACTCTGCCTGGATTGCCCTCGGCGTGACGAAGTGCGTGCCCGAAAAGCTCGACAGGAAGTTATAAAGCGCCACCTGGTTGGTGAGATTCGTAACCGTGATCTTGGCGTCCAGATGGTATGGCTCCAAATGCCATATGTCATCGAAGCCGGCGGCCGCGTCGAACAGATTTCGGGGAACGATGCGCGAAGGGTTCCGATCGGGATCGTAAGTGCCGTTGGGAACGATGTGAACCCTGGTCGCTCCGAAATTCGTCGAGGCGCAAGACCGCAGAGGAGCATTGAGCGTGGCGTAGACCGAACCGCAAAACAGGCCCATCTGCGCTTGCTCATCTCCGGTGAGGGTCAAGGCCGTTGCGTAATCCGGAACGCTGACTGCCACCAGTCCACTGTCGAATCTCCAGGTGAAACCGAGCCACGGGGCATGGGGCGACGGTTGATAACGCGCGAAAGTTGTCTGCTGGAAGGCCTGGTCGTGATCAGGCCGGGCGACGGGCGCATACTGCGTTCCGAAGTTGATGCCGCCGACCTCGGGACTGAAGAGCCGGGAGCGAGTATGGCCCAGTATGGTGAAGGCCGAGAGGCCATGCAGGGGCGCGAGTGTGACCCGGCCCATCGCTCCATCAATTTTTGCCTTGCGGAACTGGATCGGGAAATTCAGCGGCGTGTTGAGGATGACATTGAAGTCGAATGCGCCGTCCGTGAACTTCCAAAAATACTCGCCATCGACGGTGACGTGCTTGCCTAGCGCTTGCCCAAGCCCGGCGTTGAACTGGTTGCGGCGGCCCGGTGTGAGCGGCATGACGGTAGCGCTGCCCAAGGCGCCGCCGGCCAGACCACCCGCACCGGTTGCGCTCGACAGCACGAGATTTTCGTTATAGGGCGTCACCATTACACGTGCGTAGGAGACTCTCAGCACCGTTCCTGAGTAAGGCAGTTGGTAAGTGAGACCCGTCCTGGGCTGCAGTTCGCTTCGGTGCGAGATCCCGTCGTACCGGTCTTCGCGGATCCCCAAATTAACTCCCAGGCGGCCGAAGTTCATCGCGTCCTGAAAATAGGCGCTCTGCTCCCTGATGGTCGCGGCGCCCTGAAAGTGGAAGAGGTCTCCGCCGCGGGTCAAATCGTATTGCAGCAGGCTGGGCTCAAAGGCCGGGTTGGGTAGGAAGCCGTCGGCCGTGCAAACCGCAGGCAATAAGAGGGTGCGATCCGGCACCGGCACGCCCGAATGGTCAACGCAAGGCGAGTTGAACCCGGGATCGGTCAGGCCCGTGGTGAATGCCTCATCTAATGGAGTCCATTGCGCCAGGAAACCGGCCTTCACGTTGTGGTGCTTTTTCGAAAACGACAGGTCGGCGCGGGCCCCGAGATTTACCAGTGAACGATTCTGGGAAAAGGTGGCGGGCTGGTCGGCAAATGCGTCGAGAGAAGGGTAATAATCCACATGATCGCCCCGCCACCAAACGTTCGCGTTCAACAGCCATGACGGGTCGAACAGGTGAGAATAAGCCGCCGCTATATTTTCGCTGCGCATCAACTGGCGTTGGTCCTGGCCGCTCTCGTGTTGGGGATAAGTGTTAGGCGCCTGGAACCACGATTGGGCGAGAGAAATATTCATATGAAATGAGTCGGCGGAAGTGGGATGCAGGTCGAAACGATCGAACACGTTTTCCGCATTGCCGAGGGCATGCAGCGGCAGAAATTCCGGCGTGTCCAGAAACCTGCCGCTGCGGGTCGCGTCTGCCGCCAGGAAATTTCCCAGCCTGGAATCGCCGGTCAACAGAGAAACGCTTGTGGTGCCGGTGCCGAAGGCGCCGTATCCCAGCGAAAGGTCGCCTTTCGGCCTTCCGGCGTCAAGACCGGAGCGGGTCAAGGTGCGGACTGTCATGCTGGTCTTGTCCCCGAACTCGGCCGGCGGGGCGCCGTTGATGACATCAATCGACTCGACCGTGTTCAGCGAAACCTGGTTGGAGAAGGTGCGGCTTTGCTGATCGGAAATGGGCTGGCCATCGACACTAAACGATACTTCAGCGTGTTCCCCGAGCGGGTGAAACGACCCATTGGAATCGGCCGCCACGCCCGGACTTCCAAGGGTTAGGACCGTGCTGAATCCGCCATTGACCGCGGTGTCCGGAAGGGCGTTGGTAAGCGATGAGCCGATTACGGTGTGTGCCCTCGCCGAGTTTTCAATATCAACTCGCGATCCCTCTACGGTTACGCTTTCTTGCGTGCTCTTCACCTGCAAAACGATGGTCGCGGCCTCCGGGTTTTCCGTCCCGATGGTCGAGACACTTTCGGCCGGCTGAAATCCCGCGGCCTCGACTGTTACCTTGTAGCGGCCGGGGCCAAGACCCGGCAATTTGAAGTGACCCGACCTGTCGGTGATCGCGCTTGCCGCCAGGGACGAATCCATCTTGTGGAGGAGCACGTGCGCGTTGGCGATCACGGCTCCAGTCGAATCTGTCACCAGGCCCATGAAGGCGCCGCCCGTGGTTCTATTCTGCGCGGAAACCGGCGCGACCGCCATCAGGACAAAAACGGCCAGCCCAGCGATGCGAGCGTATTGCAAGTCAGATTTAAGCCGGCTTGAGGGTAGGTTCAAGGACATTTCGCGGGATCAATCCTCTGCACTTACGGGCGGAGAACCTCTCGATCCAATGAACCACAATATACCATATGCCATTAACTGCAGTTAACAATTACCACGGACAGTGTTAGAAAGACCACACCCATCTGCTTTAAGGGCACGGTCGGGAAATGTTAACTGTGATTTACCACAGGATGAAGCCGGGCCGGCGGGCCGCGCAGTACGGGTTGTTCGGGGGCGCGCAGGAGGCAGAGTTACGCGCGAACCGGCACGGCTTTAGCGACTTCAGAAACCCACAAGCACAGGTTCGGGCTCCAGTTGAATGCCCCAGAGTTCTTCCACGCGCTGCTGGATGTGATCTTTCAGTCCCAGGATGTCGGCGGCGGTGGCGTCCCCGCGGTTCACGATGGCCAGCGCATGTTTGCGCGAGATACCGACTCGCCCGCTGCTGTAACCCTTGCGGAAGCCGGAGTGCTCCACCAGCCAGGCGGCGGAAACTTTTTTCTGGGCGTCGAGCCCGGGATAGCTGGGAACCTGCAATCCCTTGGCGGAGGCCCGCCGCGTGAGTTCATCGTACTGGTCCGCCGCGAGCACGGGATTCTTGAAGAACGAACCGGCGCTGCGGCAGTCCTCGTCGCCTGGAGTAATGAGCATGGCTTTGGCGGCACGGATCCGGCGCACCGCTTCGCGGGTGCTGGTCAAGGATGGAGTCTGTTGAAATCCTGCGAAGTGCTTTTTCAGATCGGCATACTCGATGCGAGGTTTGCCCCCTGGCGTCAGAGCATAGGTCACGCGCAGGATGATGAAGCGTCCCCGCTCGCTGGTGTTGAAAATGCTAGTGCGATATTGAAATCCGCAGGCTTCAGAGCAGAGCTCGCGAACCTGTCCGTCTTTAAGATCGAAGACGAGTACCGACTCTATGGTCTCGGAAACTTCCTGGCCGTAAGCTCCTACATTCTGTACCGGCGTCCCGCCAACGCTTCCCGGAATGCCGCTCAGGCATTCGACCCCACCGCAATTTCTGGCGACCGCGCGGGCCACGAACCGGTCCCACTCTTCGCCCGCCCCGACTTCGAAGAACGTCTTGCCATTTTCCGTACGCTCTTCAATTCCCCGGACGGCAAGTTTGAGGACCAGGCCCGGCCAGCCCGAGTCCGACACTACCAGATTGCTTCCGCCGCCCAGCACGAACAAGGGAAGTTCCTTCGAGCGTGCAAGATTCACGGCTTCCGCCACTTCGGCGGCGGACTTTGGCTCGGTGAAATAGCGGGCTGGACCTCCCACCTTGAGGGTTGTGAGCGGCGCCAGGCATACGTTTTCCAAAACCGTCATGATGATATGATGGCTTCACTATATACGACGAGAACAGGCAACCGCGGCAGCGTGAGCGCGTACGTCAGGACACAGCAGTGACTTGCGCCCCTCGATACTGAAACTTTCGTCGTCGCTAAACTGACCCGAGGAGAAGAAATGTATCCAGAGATGATGGTGGTCCCGATGCGCGAGGAGTTGACCCGGCTCGGTATTGAGGAACTCCGTACCGCAGCCGATGTCGATCGCGCCCTGGCCAATCAACCCGGCACTACTATGGTCGTAGTGAACTCCATTTGCGGATGCGCCGCCGGTCGCATGCGCCCCGCCGTCCGGGCCGCCCTGCAGCACTCCAGCCGTCCGGAGAGATTGTTCAGCGTCTTTGCCGGTCAGGACAAAGAGGCCACCGAGCGCGCGCGTTCTTATTTTGCCGGATCTCCGCCCTCTTCTCCGTCGATCGCGCTGCTGCGCGACGGCAAGGTAGTCCACATGATGCACCGCAGCGACATTGAACACCGCGAAGCCGTGGACATCGCCGCCGAACTCAAGGGCGTATTTGACAAGGTCTGCGTTAAACCTGCCCCGGTCGGGTAATCCATCATCGCGAGCATAGGAATGCGTGGGGACAGGTGTCCTCACCTGCCCCGCGGAGCGGAGCTTCGCCCTTGTGGTATCAACCTTGGCGAGCTTTGCTCAACTGCCCAGATCCAGATAAGGACATCCTTCGATTTCGCTCAGGATAGGTTTCGGGCCTGGGGTGTGGAAATCTAGAAGCGGAACAGGTACGACAATTTCACGAACAAACCCCGCCCATCGTTCTTCAATCGGCCATTGTGCAAGAGGTTTCCGTCCACGTCATTCCCCAGGGGCAATTGCACATTTTCCAGGTTGCTGTTGTAGCCAACGTAGACGGCGGTGCTGGGATGCACCAGGTAAGTGGCCAGAAAGTCGGCGTTGAAATTTCTGGTTGTCTGCAGATAAGTGAAGGCAGGGTTGGCCAGAACGGCGTCGTACTGTCCGATAAAGCGGAAGGAAAGCTTCTTCGTATACTGATAGTTCCAATTCGAACGAATGATGTGATTATTCATGCTGCCGGTTGGCCCCAGCCGGTTGTGCAAGCGAAGCAGCAGATAGGTATTGTCTACGCGTAGCGACTTGGTGGCCCTGACGACGACGCTGGCGGTGACGCTGCTTCGGCCGGCGAGAAACGGGGCCACGCCATCGGGCGAGTCATAGTTGATCCGGCTGCCTACGCGATAGTCCACATCGAGAATCACGGGCCGGTAGAGGCTGGTCTTGAATTCGACTTCCGTGGTATGGCGAACGTACTTCTGATTGCGGGTCAGAGCGCTGAAATCCCTGGGCCGCAGCAATTCCATCTCCTTCGCGTAGTAGACGGTGACAAAAGTCTGGCCGACAAATTCCGCCCTCAGGGATGGAAGGTAACCTGAGTTCAGGTAATTCCCTTGGTGATCGAAGGTGTGATAAACCTCCATCCCGGGTCCCCAGGAAATCAGGTGCTTGCCTTCGGGTCGGAAACTGTATAGCAAGCGGTGATAGAGGTTGTGAATATCGGGCTGCGGATCGAAGCCGGCGAAGGTGCGAAATCCATCGCTGCGGTCCGAGTAGTCCATGAAGTAATTGAGTTTTCTCCCGTCGCGTCTCAAGTTGAACTCGGCCGCCGGGCCGGCAAGATAGGTCCCGAAGGTGCAGGTGTCATTTCGCGTGTCGCTGCACAAGGTCGAGCTCACGACTCCCTGAAAGCTGGCCACCCAGTTGGCGTTGAGTTTAAGGCGGCCGTCAATTCCGCCCACCCGGTTGAAGTAGGGACCCAATTCGCGATCGGTGAACATCACGCCGATGGAAGACTGGTCTCCAATATCACGGCTGACCCGGCCCACCGCGAAATAGGCATGCTGTCCGAACAGGGAATTATCGGGGGCGACCTCCGCGCCCGGAGAAGCGTCGTCGGCAACCAGAAAGCCTGCAGCCCACGGCCCATCTTTGCCGGTCAACCGGATGCCCCACTGAGGATCGACGATACGACGGGTAAAAAGCAGGGGAATCGGAGTCTGGAAATAGTTTGAATTCTCCAGAAAGAAAGGGCGCGTCTCCGGAAACTGGACTTCGAAGCGCTGGTTCACGGTCACTTGCGGCTCATCAGACTCGATTTGGCTGAAATCAGGATTCGCGGTCGCATCCAGCACGAACTTGTCTTTCAGAACCGCTTTGGCATCCAGACCGATCTGCCCGAAGGCGTCACGCTGCGTGAACTTGGGATGGTCGGGATCGCGCAGGTCAAGGTCACGGAACGAGCGAAAAATTCCGTAGGGGATGAGCTGAAAATTGTGCCCGGGAGAAATATTCTCCAGGCCCGTGGCATCGCCTTCTTGATTCAGGCGGCCTTCGATGCGACTCGATACATGCGGCCAGAATGCGCCCTCATTATCACGCTGGATGTACCGGTTCAGCAGGATGCCCCAGGTTCGCGGATCGTTGGAGGCAAAACGCAGGCTGCGAAAAGGGATGGCCATCCTGATCACGAAGCCTTCTTTTGTGAGCTTCCCCTCCGTGCTGAAGACGGTGTCGAAGGAGAAATCGAAGTCCTGGCCCTCGGTCCAGAGCGCGTCAGATTGAACCCCCAGGGCATTGGAGAAAAAGGCGTACGCCCGGCGGTGATCGTGGAACGTGTCCAGCATCAGCTCGACATTGTCATCATCAAATATCTCTTCCCGCCGCGCCAGATGAGCGCGAATCCTTTTGGGCTGACTGTCAAAGCAGATAAAGACGGCATACAGGTTCTTGCTGTCATAGCCAAGGTAGGCCTCGGTACGCTGCGAGACCGGCTCTCCATCACTGGGGGTGAGTTCGATGAACTTGTCGATCCTGGCCATCTTGCCCTGCCAGGCCGGACTCGGCTTCATCTGCAGGAAGTCTTCCAACCGTGGAGGACTGCTGACTCGCGGGATCGTGACGTGGCCAAAGGTCGGTGGCGGGGCGGCAAAAAGCGCTCCCGGCAACCCTGGGAAAATGGCCGCTGCTGCGCCGAACAGACCAAGCCATACCCACCTCACGTACGCCTCCGTTCATGCGGTGCGAATGTTGTCTTCTTAGACGCGGGCGAGCGCGCAAGGTTATTGGGGACGCGCTTCCTAACGAGGTAAAACATTGTGAACGCTACTGCGACCGCTGGGAGTCCCGCACGGCGCGGAATGTCATTTCGTTCACCGGGCTTCGAGTGCGCCGCTTCCAGTCAAAGAACAGTTCGGCGTAGCTGTCCGTAATATAGGACTCCCGATCGATGCCCAGGCGGCGCGCGGTCCGGTCAATCCAGCGCGGCAGCCCTTCAATTTCGCCGAAGAAGCCGATAGGCGTTTCATCGAGAACGACGTGGCCTTTGCCATCGCTCCATTCGGCGCGAAATTTTTCATAGCGGAAGGACGGCATGTAGCCCAGCGCGAGCAGGATCTTTTCCAGTTGCGCCCCGTCCGCAATCACGGCTTGAGTCTCGACCCGTGCCTTGTGCCGCCCTACCGTGCTCCTGGCCTTGTGGGTCAGCAGCCAGCCGGTCCCATACTTGCGCAGGCGCAGAAGTTCGCCGCGTTTTCGCAGCGTCTGTCCAGGGAGATCGTACAGGGTGTTGCTCTCGTACGTTCGCCGCGTCACCTGCCGGAACTTCGCGGCCCGCAGCCGTCGCGTAAGTTCACGAGCATCGTTCACGCGGAACTTGATCTCGATTTCCTTAGACATAAGAGCGGCTTCGGACCCCGGACGCCGGACTTCAGCACGAACCACGTAGGGACAGATGTCCCTGGATGGCTTGCTCTCAGGAGAAAGTGGGCAGCTTCACCAGGTCATCGCGTGGGACGGGTTCGAGCGGGTTGCCCGCCTTGCGCCAGGCGTTCAGTCCGCCCACGATCACAAACGCGTTGAATCCTTCTTCCCGCAGCATGTGCGCCACCCGGGCGCTGGTCGCTTCGCGCGCTCAAGTACAGTAGACATAAATGTCTTTGTCCTTGGGTATGTTTTTGAGTTCTTCCTTCAGATTGTTGGGCTCGAGGCGGATGGAGCCCTTGATGCGCGCTGTCTCCGCGTCGTAGTAGCCATGGCTGCGGACGTCCATGAGGAGGACCTTGTCTCTTTCCTCGGACGCCAGCATGCGAGTCACTTCCTCGACCTGGATCCGCGGTACGACTCGATACACGGCGTGCTTGCGATAGAGCCATACCCGGTAGAGGGCGTAACCGACGAGCGCGAGGACGGTCACCGCTTCAACCGCTCGTCCCGCGGTTTGAAAGCCGCGTATCAGTGACACCAGAAAATCGCGGAACAGGAAGCCGACCGCCACGTACACCGTTGCGTACAAGGAGGCCCCGGCGACATCGAGCCGCAGAAAATCATCCAGCCTCATTCTCATGCTTCCCGCCAGCGGCGGCGCCATGGTATTGATTCCGGGAATGAATTTGGCAAACAACAAGGTAGCCTTGCCGCGCTTGTAAAATGATTCCGCCGATCGCAGGATGCAGGTCTCCGGGTTCACCGATAGCTTGCAGAGAAAGCCGAGCAGGCCCCAGCCCATGTACCGTCCGGAGACAAAGAGCAGAATATCGCCCATCATCATGGCGAGGACGGCCAGCAGCAACAGCCTGAAGACGCCGAGCATGCCGGCAGCCGCGGCGGCGCCGCCTGCCACCAGGGCCACGGCAGCGGGAACCGGCAATCCTATGGCTTCGGCGAGGACAATGAAAAATACCAGGAGGTATCCGTGGTGCCCGATTGATGAGAGTAAAGGCTGCATCCGTGAGCGCTGTCCGGCTGCGCTAGTATAAAGAAAAATGGCGGCTCCTGCCGCCCCGCAGGTACTTCATTTGTTGAACCAACTTCTTCAAATTTCGGTCTCCTGCCGGATTTGAATTCGTAGGCCCGGACACCCTCGTCCGGGTGGGCGAGCGAAGCTCGCCGGGTCGGAGATCACTCGAATTCTGGAGAGCTGGATGCGTTTGCCGAGTGGCGTTCGGCTGGGCGGGTGTGGGCACCCGCAGCCGCGGGCGGGGGAGGGTTTAGCTTACTTCTCTCGCGCTACGACAAAATCCGGCGCCCACAACAGCGCCCGCTTGAATTCGCTCTCGGGGAAACTGCAAATCGCGTTGCGCGCCAGAGTCGCGTACTGGAGGGCGCGCGCCGTGGCCGCTTCGAGGGATCCATAGCGCTCCAGGATCGCGATGATTTCACGATGTGTCACCCGGTCGAAGGCACGCTCCTGCACCACGGTCTCGATCATTTCACGCTCGCGCGGCGTGCAGCGCTCCAGAGCATGAATCACGGCCATCGTGACTTTGCCTTCTCGCAAGTCGCTGGCCACGGGTTTTCCCAGGACGCTCTCTGACGCTGTGAGGTCGAGCACATCGTCCACGATCTGAAATGCCATCCCCAGGTCGCGCCCGTACTGCCCCAGGCTTTCTTCCTGTTCGGGGCTGGCGCCGCCCAGAATCGCGCCCATGCGCATGCAGACCGAGAACAGGCAGGCGGTCTTGCGGAAGATCAAATCAAAATACTCGTCGAGCGCAATGAGCTTGCCCAGCTTCTCCATCTGCAGAAGTTCGCCTTCGACCATCTGCTGGGTCAGTTCGATCAGGGTGTCGAGGATACGAAAGTTGCGCTCCTGCACCGCGACCTTGAAGGCCTGCATGTAGAGCCAGTCGCCCGCCAGCACACACTTCGAGTTGCCCCATTGGGTGTTGGCCGCGGGCCGGCCGCGCCGCGTCTGGGCTTCATCAATGATGTCGTCGTGGACCAGCGTAGCGGTGTGGATGATCTCGACCACCGCGCCCAGGCGAATGGCGCCACGTCCCTGGTAGTCGAACAATTTCGCCGCCAGCAGCAACAGCGCGGGACGAATGCGCTTGCCGCCGCCTCCCCGCAGATATTCGCCGATCTCAGTGATGGCCTCGACGCCCGAAACCGTGTCTCGCCCGAACTCCCGCTCAATGGCAGCCAGGTCTTCGCGCAGAAGCTCGAAGATTTCCTTCCCGTTGATGGCGGCGGGCATGCTCATGTCGTTTTGTTAACCACGAGGACACGGAGAAACTTCATGTATCCCGCTACCAGCGTCTTTTCTTGCCAAGGTGTTCTCCGTATCCCAGTGTCTCCGCGGTGAAATCTAGTTCGTGCGGTAATTCGTAAACTGCATGTCGATCCCGAAATCGTGCTGCTTCAGCAGGGCGATGACCTCCTGCAACGTATCGCGGTCTTTCCCGCTCACCCGTATGAGGTCACCCTGAATCGACGCCTGCACCTTGTTTTTCGAAGTCTTGATTAGCTTTACGATTTCCTTGGCCTTCTCCATCGGGATGCCCTGCTGCAGCGTAATCTTCTGCTTGGCGGTGCCCCCCAGGGCCGATTCGATGACGCCGTGGGTCAGTCCTTTCAGCGGCACGCCGCGTTTCGCCAGTTTTTGCTGCAGTATGTCGCTCACCGATTTCAGCTTATATTCGTCGATCGAGTGCAACACGATGGCGTCCTTCTCAAGCTCGATTTTGGACTTCGAGTCCTTCAAATCGAACCGGGTGTGGACCTCCTTCGATGCCTGCTGGATGGCGTTGGATACCTCTTCCAGATCGATTTTGCTCACGATGTCAAAGGTGTTTTCGGGCATGTCCGTAGCGCTCTCTCGGAACCATGAAAATGTAACCTCTGAGGTTATCAGAAGAAGCGGTTGCAACGCCTCAGTTCTTTGTCGGCAGAGTTTTATGGAGGACGGGCGTCATCGCCCGTCGGGCACAGGCCGGTGCTCGACGGGCGATGACGCCCGTCCTCCATCGTTGATCTGGCTGGATTCGGCGAGTTTGAAAAAGTTGTAGAAGTTGGCGGCGGTTTGTTTTCCGACGTCTTCGGTCGAAAGCCCGCGGAGCTCGCCCAGTTGCCGGGCCACTTCCTTTACAAAGGCGGGCTCGTTGCGCTTGCCGCGGTGCGGCACCGGCGCGAGAAATGGCGAGTCGGTCTCGATCAGAATGCGTTCTAGCGGCACTTCTTTCGCGGCATCGCGGATCGGTTGCGCTTTGGGAAAGGTTATATTTCCCGCGAAAGAAATCATGAAGCCCAGATCAAGCGCCCGCTTGGCGTAAAGCCACGTCCCGGTGAAGCAGTGCAGAATTCCTCCCAGCCCACTGACTTTCCAATGCTGTTCCAGTAGGTTGAGGCAGTCGTCCCACGCGTTCTGGCTATCCGCGGAAGGGCGGCAATGAATCACGATTGGTAGCTTGGCCGCTCGCGCCAGCTCCATCTGCCTGAGGAATACTTGCTGCTGCAACTCGCGCGGCGAGTGATCGTAGAAGTAGTCCAAGCCGATTTCACCCCAGGCAATCACCTTGGGTCGTTTCGCTAGTTGCTCGAGTTCCTGAAAGTCGGCATCCGTGGCCAGTTTTGCCTCATGCGGGTGGATTCCAATGGTGGCGAGAATAAACTCGTGCCGCTCGGCGAGTTGAATGCCGCAATCCAGCGAACCGGGGCCGGTTCCGCTGCCGATGGCGACGATCTTTTCAATGCCGCCATCGCGTGCGCGGGCGATCATGGCCTCGCGGTCGGCGTCGAACTGCTGCATTTCGAGATGGGCGTGGGAATCTATGAACACGGACTTCGGACCTCGGGCGTCGGACCTCAGACCTCGGACCTCGAACCCTAGACCTCGCACTCCAGTCGTCGGACCTCGGCATTTGTGCGTCAAACTCGGAAATCCGAGGATCAGAGGCTGAAGTCCGAGGTCCGACGCCCGGTTACTTCAATCTCGTCCCCACGGGCACATCCTCTAGAAAAGATGCCAGCACCGGCTTTCCGCCCTCGGGCGAGGCGGCCACGATCATTCCATTCGATTCCAGTCCGCGTAATTTCCGCGGCGCCAGGTTCACGACGATCACTACCTTGCGTCCTACCAGGGTTTCCGGCGCATAGGCCTCGGCGATCCCGGCCACCACCTGGCGCGTTTCAGTTCCGAGATCAACCTCCAGGCGCAACAGCTTGTCGGCCCCTTTGACCTTCTCAGCGACTTTCACCTGGCCCACGCGCAGTTCGACTTTGGCGAAATCTTCAATGCTGATCTTGCCGTCGGGCACGGCCGCGGCGGGTTTCGGCGCGGGCGTGTTGGCTGGTGGCGCGGGAACCCCAATCTTGTTTTCTTCGACCGTGACCGTAGCGCTGCGTCCTTGCTCCTCCATTTGCTGCATCCTTTCAATCGCACTTTTGTCGGCGCGCGGAAAGACGGGCTGCACATCGCCGAGCTTCGTCCCCAGCTTGAGCTGTCCCCACTGCAGATCCGACAAGGAAAATTTTCGGATATCACCCAGCCCCAGCTGTCCCCAGATTTTCGCAGTGGCCTCGGGGATCACGGGATGAGCCAGCGCGGTCACGATGCGCAGGGCTTCCGCGCTGGTGTAGAGAATGGTTGCCAGGCGCGAGCGGCTTTCGTCGTCCTGTTTCTCTCCCAGCGCCCAGGGCTGAGTCTCGACGATGTATTTGTCGACGGCTCCCACCAGGCCCCAGGCTGCTTCCAAGGCGCGTGAAAACTGGCATTGCTCGAATAGGGAGTTAAATTCCGCGATTGTCCGAGTTGCAGCTTCTACAATGCCGCTTTCTTCCGAGGTGCGATTCGCGGCGCGCGAAGGATACGGGACTTCGCCCTTGAAGTAGCGCGTGATCATGGTGAGCGTCCGGCTGGCCAGATTGCCCAGTCCGTTGGCCAGATCGGCGTTGTAGCGCTGCACCAGGGCGTCGAAAGAAAACGATCCGTCCTGCCCGAAGACGATTTCGCGCAACAGGAAGTAACGCAAGGCGTCGGAGCCCAGCACGTCGAGAATGGTTTCCGCGCGCACGATGTTCCCGCGTGACTTTGACATCTTGCTTTCTTCAAACAGCAGCCAGCCATGGGCCACAATCTTCTGCGGCAAGGGCAAGCCCGCGGCCATCAGGAATGCCGGCCAGTAGACACAGTGGAAGCGCACGATTTCCTTGCCGATCATCTGCACGTCGGCCGGCCAATACTTGTCGTACTTTTCCGGGTCCCCCGATCCATAGCCCAATGCGGTGATGTAGTTCGCCAGCGCGTCCAGCCAGACATAGATCACGTGTTTGGGATCGTCGGGAACCGGAATCCCCCAGGAGAACGTGCTGCGGCTGACCGACAAATCGCGCAGTCCAGAGCGCACGAAGGACAGCACCTCGTTGCGCCGCGTTTCCGGACGGATGAAATCAGGCTGACTGGTGTAGAGCTCCAGCAGCTTGCCCTGGAACGCTGAGAGCTTGAAGAAATAGTTTTCTTCTTGCACCGTCTCAGTAGGGCGCCCGCATTCGGGACAGGGCGCGCCCGGGCCGGCAACGTCCACGTAGAGCTCGTCGAACACGCAATACTGCCCGCTGTAGCTGCCTTTATAGATGTAGCCGTTGTCGCGGATGCGCCGCCACAATGCCTGCACGCCCTGCTTATGGCGGTCGGACGTAGTGCGGATGAAATCGTCGTAGGTCAGTCCCATCCGGTCCCAAAGCGCGCGGAACTCGGCGGAGACTTCATCGGTCAGTTGCTGCGGAGTTTTTCCGGCGGCTTGCGCGGCGCGTTCGATCTTCTGTCCGTGCTCGTCGGTGCCCGTAAGGAAGTAGGTATCGCAGCCCATCATGCGCTGGCGCCGGGCCATGGTGTCGCAGGCAATGGTGGTGTAGGCATGTCCGATGTGCGGACGGGCGTTCACGTAATAGATCGGTGTCGTGATGTAAAACTTTTTGCTCATCTGGACTCTGGCGTTGACTTTTGGATCGAGCGGGCGCTGCTCAGCTCTTCAGGGCTTTCAAGTACGCCTCCATGGCCTCGTTCATCACGCTTTTCAGCGGAACATGATTTTCAGCCGCGAGTTTCTTACAATCTTCATACTCAGGGGCGTAGTTGGTGATGGTGCCGTTCATGCTGGCAATCTTCAATCGTACGTCTCCCCAGCGGGTCACCACGCTGACCCACTTTCGCGCCAAAGTCTGACGCTGCTCTTCGCGCCGCCGCACGCCCAGCGTACTGGTCTCGGTAAAAATAATCTGGCTCAGCCGGGGCGCGTCTTCCGGCTTCGCCAATACGGTAAGTAACATTCCTGGCCGATTTTTCTTCATCTGTACCGGCACGGCAAAGGTGTCCAGCGCCCCGGCTTCGAGCAACCGTTCAACCACGTAGCCGAAAACCTGCGGATTGAGGTCGTCGAGGT
Organism: Terriglobia bacterium; assembly: GCA_963742495.1. Classification (GTDB taxonomy): domain Bacteria; phylum Acidobacteriota; class Terriglobia; order Terriglobales; family Acidobacteriaceae; genus JAIQFF01. Next base: position 564,925 of record CAVULZ010000003.1, on the reverse strand, counting down.
TGGCTTCGAGTACGCTGATGGTTTCCTGCGAAGTGTTCTCCGCGAATTTTGGCTGTGCCTCGCCGATGGTCAGGCGAAGCACGTTGGCGTGACCGGGAAAGTCCCGTGAGCCGGCGCCATAACCGGATTTTTCAATCGTCATGGCGGGGAAGGGCGCAAATCGCCGAGCCAGCGTCTTCACGATTGCTGCTCCGGTCGGAGTGACCAGTTCCACCTGAAGGCCGGAGGAATAAACCGGCGCGCCCCGCAACAGTTCTACCGTGGCCGGAACCGGCACAGGAAGAACTCCGTGGGCGCACTGCACGCTGCCGCCGCCGACATTCAGCGGAGAGCAGACAATTTCATCCACTCCCAGCGCTTCCGACCCAACGGCCGCGCAGATGATATCCACCATCGCGTCCACTGCGCCCACCTCGTGGAAGTGCACGCTTTCGATATCCGTGTTGTGGATCCGGGCTTCCGCCGCGCCCAGCGCTTCGAAAATAGCAATCGCGGTACGCTTTGCGCTCTCACTGATGCCGGCCGCGCGGATAATCTCGCGTATCTCTTTCAGGCCGCGTCCATGTTCATGCCCGCGTGGTTCATGCAGGTGTGGTTCATGCACATGCGGCGCGGGCGCCCCCGCCCGCGTGCCGTCACGTCCTGACTGACTGTAATTATGTTCACGAAGTTCAACGTGCTCAGGCGCGTGCTCATGCCCATGATCGTGCCTGGGCTCGTGCTTCGCCGCACGACTCTGCTGCTCCAGGAAAACCTCGCGCGGCAATTCCTTTTCCCCGTGCACGAAGACGTCGACCTTGGTGGCGCTGATGCCGCTGCGCGTGACCCGCGAAATTTCCAGGCGCGCCCCGATATTGAGCGCCGCGACGGTTTCTTCGAACAGCTTGGCCGGCACGCCCGCGTCGACCAGAGCGCCGAGGAACATGTCTCCGCTCACGCCGGAAAAGCAGTCGAGGTAGGCTATGCGCATGGGAAAACCGTCATTGGGGAGAACCCGTCGTTGGTCGTTGGCTCCGGGTCGTTGGTCCTTGGTCCTTGGCTTTTGGCCAAGCGGCTTTGGGGCCGCAGTACCGGGCCGACCATCGAAAGGGCCAAGAGCCAACGACCAACGACCAACGGCCAACGGCAACGACATTTTTCATCATAGGGAACGCGGCATTTGCCGTCAAACCTCGCGGTCCTTCGCGGTTTGCTACAATCACTCTTTTCTTCAATAGCTTAGGGGAATTCTTGTATCGCCATCTCGAACGACGGCTGGCCCAGCACGTGCGCGAGTTTCTGCGTCGCACTTATACCCTGGATCTAGCCAAAATCGTTATCGAACAGCCACCCAAGGTGGAATTCGGCGAGTACGCCTTGCCCCTGGCTTTCGAGCTGGCCAAGAGCCTGCGCAAGGCCCCGCGCAAGATCGCGGAAGAAATCGTCAACGGGATCGGACCCATCCCGGGCTTCGAAAAACTGGAATTGGCGGGCGCCGGATATATCAACGCGCGAGTCAGGCGCGAAGAGCATGCTGCTGCCCTCATTGCCGACGAAAAGCCTCGGCCGCAAGTTCCCGCGGGCAAGATTCTGGTTGAGCACTCCAGCATAAATCCCAATAAAGCAGCCCATGTCGGGCACCTGCGCAACGCCATTCTCGGCGACACGTTTGTGCGGCTACTGAGGTTCGCTGGCCGGGAAGTGGATGTTCAGAACTACATCGACAACACCGGAGTGCAAGTGGCCGACGTGGTTGTGGGATTTCTGAATATCGAGAAAAAGTCCCGCGCCGAGATCGAGCAGCTGGCCCGCCAACCGCGCTTTGACTACTACTGCTGGGACCTCTATGCCCGAGTCTCGCACTGGTACGCCGAGGACAAGCAGAACCTGCAAGCCCGCCAGCAGGCGCTGCATGCCATCGAAGAAGGCAACAATGAAAGCGCCGCCGTCGCCGATGTGATTTCTATCGCCGTCCTGCGGCGTCACCTCGAGACCATGGATCGTCTCGATATCGAATACGATTTCCTGCCGCGGGAGAGCGACATCCTGCATCTGCATTTCTGGGATGCCGCTTTTACCAAGCTGAAGGAGGCCGGCGTTCTCTTCTTCGAAAGCGAAGGGAAGAATAAGGGATGCTGGGTGATGCGCCGGGCGGGAACGGAAAGATCGGAAACCGACGAGGGCGCAACGACCGAAGAGGACATCGAGATCAAACCCGAAGACTTACGTGTCGATACCTACGTAGCGCCAAAGGGCCACGCGGTGCGTATTACGCATGTGCCGACGGGAATTGTAGTGAGCTGTGACGCTGAAAAATCTCAGGATGGCAATCGTGAGAGAGCGATGATCCTCTTGCGGTCGAAGCTTCGCGAAATTCGAGCCGAGAAGATTTCCGAGGAAGATCAGAAGGTGATCGTGCGGTCGAATGGAACGGTCGGTTACGTCGGCAAGGACATTGCCTATCACCTGTGGAAGTTTGGCCTGCTGGGCCGCGATTTCGGTTATCGCAAATTTTATCGCTATCCCAATGGGCATGACTGCTGGCTCTCGACCGCGGTAGGCGCGCTCGAGCATCCCCATTTCGGCGGCGTAGTCGGAAATCTACAACGTGATTGACGCTCGCCAGTCGGAGGCGCAGAACACCGTCATCGAAGCGCTGCGCGGGCTGGGATATAACGATCAGGCCGACCACTACACCCACTTCTCCTACGAAATGGTGGCGCTCACCCCGCGCTGCGCCGCCGAACTGGGCTATCAGCTTTCGGATGAAGACAAGAGCCGTCCCTACATTGAAGTCTCCGGACGCAAGGGCTTTGGGGTGAAGGCTGACGATCTGCTGGACCGGCTGATCGTGTCGGCGAAGAATGAGGTGGACGGCCGCCACCCTCATCTCGCGGAATCCGAGCGCATCACCATCGCGACTCAGATTGCAGTCGGCGCGCTGCGTTATTTCATGTTGAAGTTCACTAAGTCATCGGTGATCGCGTTCGATTTCAAAGAAGCGTTGAGCTTCGAAGGCGAAACCGGCCCTTACGCGCAGTATGCCGCAGTCCGCGCAGCTAACATCTTCCGCAAGGGGGGGGTCGATCCAGAAGAATTTGACCGGAATCCGGCGGCCCGGCCTTCGACGGCCGATCTGGCGAAGTACCTGACGGGTGAAGCAGGGAACGAAATCTGGGAGCTATGGCTGGCCGCCGCGAAAACTTCCTACATCATTGATCAATCCATCGTCACGACCGAGCCGGCGTACCTCGCCAAACACGCGTTCCAGCTCGCGCAGCTTTTCAATGCCTTCTATCATCGCCATCCCATCCTGGTTGAAGCGGACGAAGGGCGTAAGAAGTTTCTGCTGGCGACCGTGGCGGTTGTCCGCCGGGAGTTGACCCGCGTGCTGGCGGTGATGGGAATCAGCGTTCCCGCCGTCATGTAGCGATCGCCGCTCTTATTTGTCCACTACCAGGACCACAAAGCTGTCGGGCAAAATTGCCGGCCGGGGACGAGGCTGGTCCGTGGTCGGGGCAGGTGCGGGCCCGAATTCCGCGGTCACCAGAAAAATCCGATGCTTCACGGGATCGAGGGCCATGGTGCGCGCGCCGCGCTTCGTAGGAACACTTTCGGCGACACTGAATTTGTCCGGCGAGTCTTCGCGCACGACGGTGAGCACGCCTTCGCCGCAGGAAGCGAAGGCCAGTCCGGTTTCCGGATCGAACGCGGCGGCATCGACGCCTCCGCCGATCGGGAGGGTGGAGACGACCTTTCCACTATCGGCATCAACGATGGCCATCACCTTGTTGCCGCAACCGGAGAACAGCCGCCGATGTTTTCGATCGATGGCCAATCCGGATGGTTCTTCGCAAGGAGCCAGCGGCCAGCGCGATTTCACCTCTAGTTTGTTGGGATCGAGCGCCATCACTTCACTTTTGTCTTCGATGTTGACGAAGATTTCGCCCTTCGCGTCACTGGCCGCGAATTCTGGTTTCCCATCCACTTTGATGGTCCCCACAACCTCGCCTTTGGCCGCGTCGATGGCGGTAACGTCATCACTTCTGCCGTTGAAGGTGAAGACTCGCTTGCTCGCAGGATCGTAGAGAATCGCGTCCGGGTTTTCGCCGACCTTGATCTTGTTGAGCACTTTCAGGCTGTTCAGATCGAAAACACTCACGGTTCCCTCGCGGCCATTGCTGACGAAGCCGCGGCCGAACTCCGGCGCCAGGGCGATGCCATGCACGCCGGGAGTGTCCGGGATATCGCCCACGGACCGGCCGGAATCGGCGTCGATCACGATGACGTGCGTGGATCGGGAAATGTACAGACGATTCGAGGCGGGGTCGAACGTAAGGTAGTCCCATCCTCCGTCGCCGCCGAGTTTGTATGTCTTGTTCACATGGTAGCCGGGCGCGGCTGCCAAACCAGACGTAACCAGTAGCAGAGTGACCAGCGTGACGCTGGCCTTCGCAATCCACAACTGCTTCAGGCGCTTCATTTGCATCTTCCTCAATGAAAAGGTAATACGAAAGTACTCGACCGTAACTTTACCCTATATCGAAACCCTCCTAGACTGCTTTTATGCATTCCTGGGAAGGAGATCCGCGCCCCGAGCCGGTGCCGGAATACGGCACGATCCGGCCGGGCACCAGCCTGAAACTGGATCAATCGATCGATCCGCAGTCTGGAAGCTGGCGTGTTCTTTTCGCCGTGGCGGCGGGGATCATGCTGGCCGGATTCCTTGCCACCGGCAGTGCACGAGCGGCTTTTGACCAGGTTGCCAGCTTTCTTAGCCTGCACGGCAAAGCGGAGCCGGCTTCTCCCGCCGTACTCTCCGAACACGAAATCGAGAGCCTGGATGGCCAGACCCCGCAGCGGCAGGCAGAGGGGCTTCTGGCGCGCGCCATCAACCACTATGACGGCGCCAATGATCAGATCGCGGGCCGGGCCGAAGGCTGGTGGGGCAAGCTGAAATTTACTCCTCAGTTCAATTCGCTGATCGCCACCGCGCTCAATTCCAACGACCTGCGGGTCCGTGCGGCTGGGATCGAATTGGACCTGGCGGCTATGGGAGCGGTCAAGTCGCCGGGGACGGTAGAGCATTTGGCGCAGCAGGCGCAAAGTGGAGAACGGTCGCAACGGGTTTGGGCGCTTTGGGAGCTCGGCCTCTTGGGCAACCGCGGGGTCGAGCCGCAACGCGTGAACGAGATCTTGGTCGGCCAGCTGCAAGACTCCGATCCCGAAGTTCGCCACTGGGCCGTCGAGGGCCTGGCCTACCTGGGGACCAACGAGACCATCGCCCCGCTGCTGAAGACGTTCCACGACGACGCATCGCCCATGGTCCGGGAGCGGGCGGCTTGCAGTCTGGCGCAGTCCGGCATGCTCACCCAGGAGCAGCGCCGCAGCGTGATTCCGCAACTGCTGGATTATGCCGACGACGCCTCGCTGGACGAGCAAACTCATGGCTGGGCCTACCAGGCGTTGCGCGACATTACAGGCCAGAGCCTGCCCAACGAATCCTCATCCTGGAGAAGCTGGTACGAGGCCAGCCGGTAAGGCAGTTTCCGGTTTCCAGTTTCTAGTTTCCAGTTTCCGCTGTCTTCGTCACGTGTACGGCGCGGACCCTCTGGAACCGGAAACCAGAAACCGGAAACTTGAAACTGCTTCCCGTTACTCCGTCATCTTGGCTATGTGCAGATCAAAGCCGGTCTTGGGCAGCAGCGACGTCAGTTCGAACGCCCTGAAACCGTCACCCGCGATTTCGGTGTGACGGTAGAGTCCGGGTTCGCTGTCCACGGTCTCATGACGTCCGTCGAGGTGATTGAGAAACTCCTGCGCCTGCTTGATGTCGGCTTCGCGGTCCCGGGTTCGGGTCACGACGGCTTCGGCGGCGTAGGACTGCACCAGCTTGGGCCAGTATTTTTCCAGAAGGTTGGTGCTGGCGAAGATATCGGCCCAGACCATCTGGCCGTTTACCGCGACCACGACGCCGACCGCATGCTGATCGCGCAGCTGCTGCATCAGGCCCTGGTAGTTCCGCTGAATCGGCCCGGCGACCGAGTCGACTCGCTGTTTTACGTCGTCGTTCTGCATCACTCGGGCGTAGGAACTCGTGCCGTTGATGGCTTGCGCCGCACCCTCGACGGTCACCGTTTCAGCCATGGCTGCCCGGGTTTTCGCCACCTCCGACCACACCTGCTGCTGGTCTTTATCGGCCATCGCCTTGGCGCGGACATTGGGGGCTGCCATCGGCGCCGCCACCCCGCCCGCGACCGTTTTTCCTACTCCAAATCGGTCGCTGCTGCCGACCCAGCGGCCCGGCTCAACACAGAAGACGCCGAGATCGATGGGATCGCTGTCCGCCGGAATAATGCGGTCCTTGCCGATGACCCGATCCTGTTTTCCTCCGGTCACGATTTCGCCGGCCAGCAGGATCAGAGGCCGTTTTGAGTTATTGACCAACACCAGCTGGTTGACCTGTGCCCCACTCGGCAGAGGGGGCCTTTGCCGCCTGCGTATGAGTGTCTGCAGGCTTCCGGACTCGGTCACGACGACCTCGCCTGAGCGCAGCCCTTCGTCCAGAGTGAGGAATTCCTCGGTGTCATAGGAGCGTGCGGCCACTACCGGGAATACGGTCAGGTTGCCATGCCGGATGGGCGCCAGCACGGTGTAACCCGATGCCGGGGGCATCCCGCCCGCGGGGACGCTGCACGGCGCAAACAAACCGATTCCGACAAGCACGAGCGCTGGAATTACGAACCGAAGCTTGGGATTCATGGTGTTCCTCCTGTGTAGCGCCGGCGTCTTGCCGGCGGCCCGGCAGGCGTCTGGCCCTCCGATGCCGGCAGTGCCCGCGCTTACACCAGGAACGCCGAATTTTCAGCTTCTTGCAGCACAAATGTTGATAGCATCCGGAGTGGCTGCAAGCCATGTTCAAGCCCAATGTGACCGACCACGGTGTCCAACCCATGGTAGAAGCTACTGCGGGGTTGGAATCCATGATCACCGAACTCTACGAAAAGAGCGGGAACTCGGGGCTCAGTCGCGAGCAGTTCAGCGCCGTTCTTAACGAGGTGGCCGCCAGGTATTTGCCCGCGGTTGCGTCGGCCCGGGAGACGGCTGAGTTCTACGCCAGCTTGCGGGTGGAAGAACTGGCCCTGGCTCGCGCCTGTGCCGCTGGTCAGGAGCGAGCCTGGGAAATCTTCATGGCGCGTTACCGCGAGAAGCTTTACGACATGGCGGCGTACATCGCTAAAGAGAGTTCGGCCGCGCGCGAACTGGCAGACTCCCTCTATGCCGATCTCTACGGAATGGCCACCCGCGACGGTCAGCGCATTTCAAAACTCGCGTCCTATACCGGGCGCGGCTCTTTGGAAGGATGGCTCCGCACCGTGCTGGCGCAGGAATTCGTCAACCGCTTTCGCCGTCAGCGCCGCTTGGTCAGCCTGGACGAAGAGAGCGAAGATGGCGCCCAGTTTGCCGCCACTGATCCCGACCCCGCCATCGCAGTCGATCCACGGTTAGAAACGGCGACCGACGAAGTCTTGTCCGGACTCTCGGCAGAAGAGCGCTTTATTCTGGCATCCTATTATTTGGATGGCCGGACCCTGGCCGAGATTGCGCGCACGCTTGCCGTGCACGAGTCCACGATCAGCCGCAAGCTCGATAAACTGGCCAAGTCCCTGCGCAAGAAAATTCTGACCGCGCTGGAGCGCACGGGCATGAGCCGCCGCCAGGCTGAAGAAGCCCTGGAGGTGGATGTGCGTGACCTGCGATTGAATATCCGTGACCGGGTAGTGCAAGAAACCGGTCCGCCAACGTTCTCTGATAAGAAGGAGGAGGTTCGGGCGCCAGACGTCGGACCTCGGACGTTGGGCGGTTGAGGACGGTTCGGTCCGCCGGCCGCAGGCTAGCGGCGAAATCAGCCGCCGCGGACGAAACAGTAACCGCGAAGCGGCGCAAGAATGAAGCCCGGGCGTGAGCCCCGGGTAGGCACGGCAACGACAGAGCCCCTTTAGGGGCGAAAGAAAAATGGAGCAGCTTCCAAAAATCGTGCAGCGGCGTTTGCAGCGAACAGCGAAACCTGGGGTCCATCCCGATCCCGACCTGCTGGCTGGGTTCGCCGAGAAATCGTTGAATGATCGCGAGCGTTCCCTGGTCTTGCAACACCTGGCGGAATGCGCCGATTGCCGGGACGTAGTTTCACTGGCGATGCCTGAGATCGATGCCATGCGTGCGCCATTGCCGGGCGCGGGAGGCTCATGGTGGCTGAGCTGGCCGGTACTTCGCTGGGGAGCGCTGGCGGCTTGCGTGGTCGTGGTCAGCGCGGCGGTCACGCTGCACTATGGCCGCAAGCAAGGGGTGGGGCCAACCGTTGCGGAAAAGGCTCCCGCCGCGGCGGATACTACCTTTACGGAAAGCAAAGTTCTCAAGCCGGGCGAAGAGCTGGCGGCAAAACTTCCACCTCCGTCTCCGATCCAGTCCGACCGCAAATCTGTAGTCGCCAGCAACCTGGCCAAACAGCGCGATCAGAGCACGATTGCAGGGACATTCCCAACCCGCGCCGGAGTATCCGCGCCACAACGGCTGGAGCAAAATGAAAAGGATCAACTGGCCAGCAACCGGCTGGACAGCGGGGCAGCGGTCAAATCCACCGACCAGCCAGCGCTCCCGGCGCTGGCGGCGGCAGCTCCCGCGCCGTTGCCGACGGGAAGGACCCTGCCGGCAGCGCCCGTGGCCGAAGCGCGCAACCATGCTGCAGACTACACGGCGAAGGCCATGACGGATACAGTTTCGGTGGAGGGCGCAGCCACCGCGGAGCTCGGGGCGTCGCAAACCGAAGTCGGGAAGGCGAAAGACGAATCCGCAAGCCGGGAATCGCAAAAGAAAGTTCGGGCCGCACCCGCAGCGGCGGGCGCGATGGCCGTGGGAGGCCGCAATGCGGAAACGCTTTCCGCCGGAGTCGCGCAAACCACCTTGGGCGATTTTACCAAGCGAGCACGGCCGCGGCAGGTTGCGACCCGATGGACCCTCTCTGCCGATGGCGCCCTGCAACGCTCTTTCGATTCCGGCAAAACCTGGCAGACCATTCAGGTGGCGAACAACCTGGTTTTCCGCGCGCTGACAGTTAACGATTCGGACATCTGGGTAGGAGGCGCGGCCGGCGCCCTCTACCATTCTTCCGATGCCGGGCAGCACTGGATTCAAGTCAACCCCGAGGCCGATGGCAAGCCGCTGACCTCGGATATCGTCGCCATCGAGTTCAATGACTCCAAACACGGCAAACTTACCACCGCCAACCGCGAAACCTGGACCACCAACGATGCGGGCGGGACCTGGCAAAGGCCCTGAAGGGCGCGATCATAACGACGCTCTTTACTTCCAATTCCCTCCGTGCTCGGAACTGTTCACGAGTTACCAAAGTGACGTTTACACCGGCATGCACCGGCCCTAATATCCATCTCGTGGTTTGGCAGTTCTGGGGGAGGGCTGCCGAGGCGTCCTGAACTTAACGGTTCAGGGCGCTTTTTTTGGTGGCCGTTCCGGTGGGTCAGTCGTTGATGTTCGGACTCCGGGAAAACTCGAAAGCACAGGGGAATACTGGAAGTGAAAACGCCACTTCCGGCCTTTGCGACTTCTGCAGCTGCGATGCATCCAATCAGGTGTTACGATAGATGCAGCCAGCGTTGGCTGATCGACCGTTCCCCAAAACTGGATTCCCGGCGAACGGCACTCCCGGAGGAGAAATGGCAAGCAACGGAATTTTGGAAGTGACGGACGCGAACTTTGACCAGGATGTTCTGAAGTCAGAGCAGCCCGTTTTGGTGGATTTCTGGGCGGCCTGGTGCGGACCCTGCCGCGCGCTCGCGCCCATCGTCGACGAACTGGCGAAGGATTATCACGGCAGGATCAAAGTCGGCAAAATGGATGTCGACAGCAACAGCGCCACGCCGATGCGCTACGGAGTGCGCGGCATCCCCACTCTGCTGGTATTCAAGGGCGGACAGGTGAAGGAACAGATCGTAGGCTACGTGCCCAAAGAAACCATCCAGAAGGCGATTGATAAGCACGTTGGGTGAAGCAGTCGTCGGTCGTCAGTCGTCGGCCAGAAAAGCTCAAAGCGCCCGGGTCCATCGGCCCGGGCGCTATTGTTTTTGGGGTTGCTGAGAGCTGACGACTGATTCAGTACTTTCGCAGCACCCCAATCACGCGGCCCTGCACTTCGACTGAAGCGGCGGGAACGATGATGGGTTGCATGCTGGCATTCGAGGGCTGCAGGCGAATATTTTCGCCTTCACGATAAAAGCGTTTCAGGGTGGCATCGGTTCCTTCCACCAGGGCGACCACAATGTCGCCGTTGTGCGCCGTCCGGCTTTTTTCCACCATCACATAATCGCCGTTGAGAATGGCCTCGTCCTGCATGGAGTCGCCGCGGACTTCGAGCACAAACACTTCCTTCGAGCGCACGAAGTCGGCGAGGGAGATGGTCTCGTTGCTTTGCACCGCTTCGATAGGCTGGCCCGCTGCGATGCGGCCCACCAGGGGCAGCACCATCGTGGTGTTGACCGCCATGGCTTGCTTGAGCCGGCCCTTGGGCGGCAGCAGGTCGATCGAACGGCTGCGGTTGTAGTCGCGCGTGAGCAGTCCCTTCTTCTCCAGATTGGAAATGTGCTTGTGCACGGTCGCAAGAGAACTCAGGTCCAGACCTTGTCCAATCTCTTCAAAAGAAGGCGAGTACCCATTCTTCTGCACGAATTCGGAGATGAAGTCGTAGACCTGCCGTTGCCGTCGAGTGATTGCCATGGGGACTATTGTAGGCGAAGATTAAGCGAAGTCAAGAGGGTGCTGTGAAGCGGTCAATTTTCCGGAATGTCATCCTGAGCGCAGTCAGCCCATTCGCCTTGCGAATGGGCCGACGGAGTCGAAGCACCCCTATAGCCATTTGTGAGCCGGAGGAGATGGTGGCGAAACGTCGCCAAGAAATATCCGGGCCGGCTGCGGATAAGAAGGTAGGGGTCCTTCGACTGCGCGGCCGCTTCGCTTCGCGAAGCGGCCACTCCGCTCAGGATGACAGGGCTATGCTTCATCTATGCACCGGCAATAAGAATCTCCTGCATGGGGAAAGCGACAGGCAGGATAGCCCGGCTGTTATCCTGAGCCCATGCGCCCGCCTTTGCAAAAGGCACTGCCCCAAACGCGGCCCGGACTGTGCGAGCACTGCATTCATGCCCGGCGGATCGAATCCGATCGGGGCTCGGTATTTTTTCTCTGCCAGCTGGCTCTGTCCGACCCTCGCTTCAGGAAATATCCTCGCCTGCCGGTCCTCTCATGTTCCGGCTTCGAGAAAAAATCAGCGCCAGGTGTATGAGTTACAGCTCGTTCATCGGACGAAACTTTTGCCGGTCTCAAGGCTCTAATAAGACGGTGGGCCGGCAAGCCGGGCCGCTAGGAGCGTCCTCAATGTTCAGATTCTCAGCTTATATCTTCGTATTGTTTCTGGTTCTGCTCGGGGGCACGGTGGCGTGCACGGCGGGAAACGCTTCCGGGTTACCGGTTCCAGGCCCGGCCGTGGACGCTGCCAGGGCCGCCACATCCGGGGAACAAACTGCGGTTGTGGCGGGAGGCTGTTTCTGGGGCATTCAGGCTGTCTTCCAGCATGTGAAAGGCGTAAAGAGCGCGACCTCGGGATATTCGGGCGGGGAGGCCAGGACGGCGCAATATGAAATCGTCAGCACCGGCGAAACCGGCCATGCCGAATCCGTGAAGATCACTTACGATCCATCGCAGATCACGTATGGAGAGCTGCTGCGCGTGTTCTTTTCGGTCGCCCACGATCCCACCGAACTGAACCGGCAGGGGCCGGACGACGGCACCCAGTATCGCTCGGCGATTTTCTACGGGAACGACGAACAGAAGAAGATTGCGGAAGCCTACATCGCGCAACTCGACAAAGCTAAGGTGTTCCCGCGGGCAATCGTGACCCAGGTGGTGCCGCTGAAGGCGTTTTATCCCGCCGAGGCGTATCACCAGAACTATGCGACGCTGCATCCGGATGAGCCGTACATTCTTTACAACGACGCGCCCAAGGTGGCCCATTTGCGCCAGGAATTTCCCCAGCTGTATACGGGGAAGTAGCGCGGCGCGGCCGGTCTCGGACGGGTTGAGGAGTGAGCTATGTTCGATTCCGAAATTGGTAGAGATACTTCATCGGTCAACGTGAGGAGGCGCGCGTTCCTCGGGTTTTCGATATCGGCGATCGCGGGCGCCGCGCTCTGGTCGCTGCGCAAGCCGCGCGTGATCGAAGCGGCGATGCCCAAGGGCGATCCGGGTGAGGTCACGATTGTGCAGTTCTCCGACTCTGGAAAGAGGCTGCAGAAAGTCCGCATTCCCAAGGTGGTGAAGAGCGAAGACGAGTGGCGCAAACAACTGTCTCCGGGAGAATTCGATATCACGCGCCATGCCGACACCGAAATCGCCTTCAGCGGGAAGTACTGGAATCTGCACGACAAGGGTCTCTACCGCTGCATCTGTTGCGACAACGCTTTGTTCAGTTCGGAGACGAAGTTTGATTCCGGCACCGGCTGGCCCAGCTTCTGGCAACCCATCGCGGCGGAGAATGTGCGGACCCTCAGCGATACCAGTTTTGGCATGGCAAGAAATGCGGTGGCCTGTACTCTGTGCGATGCCCATCTTGGGCACGTGTTCGATGACGGGCCGCAGCCTACCGGGCTTCGCTACTGCATGAATTCGGCTTCGCTGAAGTTTCTCAAGCAGGCTTAGCTCTGGTCCCAAAACACAAGGTCCCTCGACTTCCCTGTGTCGCGCGGAGCGCGACACAGGCTGCGCTCGGGATGACAGTTTGAGATAGAGTTTGGATATGAATTCCACTCTTCCTTCCTTCCGCCAGCCCAGCGCCACCGAACGCGTCTTCAACCGGATATTCGGGTTTCTGGTGGGCCTCGGCCTGGGCTTTTCCTACAACTATCTGCTCCAGGTGCGGGGCCGCAAGAGCGGAAAGATTTATTCCACTCCCATTGATCTGCTGGAGCGTGATGGAAAGCGATTTCTGGTGGCGCCGCGCGGCCGCACCCAGTGGGTGCGCAACGCGGAAGCGGCTGGAGAAGTCACGCTCAAGAAGGGAAGCAAGCGGGAGCGCTTTAGGCTTCGAGCTCTATCCGATCAGGAGAAGCCGGAAATTTTGCAGGCTTATCTCGACCAGTTCAAGCGCGAAGTTCAACGATATTTCCCGGTGCCGGCGGGGTCGCCAGTGGAGAGTTTTCGCGAGCTGGTGGAGAGTTATCCAGCGTTTGAACTGATTGCGGGGTAAGGGCGGACCTCGGACCTCGGACTTCAGACCTCGGACGTCAGACCTCGGACTTCAGGCTTCGGACTTCGGCACGAGCCTTCCAAGGTGGAGCGATTCTGATCTGTGAAAATCCGTGCGAATCCGTGGCCGGTTTTGCGGTCCGGCTCTTGCCGAGGTCCGAGGTCCGACGTCCGCTCTACTCCAGGACGCTGTCGTCCAGTTTCTTTCTTTCCCAGTCGGCGGCGGCCTGGACGAACGCCAGCACGAGCGGGTGGGGCTTGCCGGGTTGGGACGAGAGCTGCGGCTGGAACAGGGTCGCGATATAAAAGCGGTGAGTCGGCGATTCGATGGCGCGGATTTCGCCCTGCGGGCCGCGTGCGACCACTGGAAAACCGGCTTCCATGGCGGCCCATTCGTACTCGGGATTGACTTCAAAGTTGCAGAAGAATTCCTCAGCGACCGTATCCTGCGAATAGTACGACTGGAGATAGGAGCCGGGACGCAGGCGGATTTCCGGTATCGCTCCCGAAAGCTTGGGCGCGCCCTGGGCGCGATCGGGCACGGCGCACGCAACCGGATAGATGATGATGTTTTTCGAGCCGGAATTGTTCTCGGCGCTGTCCGCATCCTTGATTCCCAGCACATTGCGGACGCATTCGATCAGCGCGTACTGAAAGCCGCCGCAAGTGCCCAGGAACGGCCAGTCGCGCCGGCGGGCGAATTCGATCCCTTTCAGCATCCCGTCGAAACTCTTGTAGGGACTGCCGGGCGCCGCCCAAATTCCGTCAAAGCTCTCCAGTTTCTTTTCCGCGCCGGGCTCGAGCAGGCTCGGAGTTGCGATCCACACCCCTTCGACCGGCAGATTTAACTGCGCGGCGGCGTGCTGGAGTGACTTCTCGACGGCGGGGAGAGTCGGAGATTTGGAATCGTAATCCCCGAGAATTCCTATGCGGACAGGATCGCTCACTTAGCTATTTTAGTGGAGAAGTTCGGGAGTGCGGGGCTGGGGAGGTGAGAAGGCTGGTGCCTCGCGACTACCAGCCGAGCTGCGCTCGGCCGCACGAGCGGGGCGCTCGCGCCTACATTGACGTTCTCCATTACTTCGCGGCGACCGAGCGTTCTTTGAGGATTTCCTCTACCGCCGTGATCGCCGTTTCAAGTTCCTCGTCTTGATTGTAGAAGTGGGGAGCCATGCGGACCCCGGCTTGGGGGCGATAGTCGACCAGGATGTCTCGCTTGAGCAGTTCGCGGCAGACCTCCTCGGCATCGGGCATGTCGATCGAAACCGTTCCGCCGCGGTGCTCTGCCTGGCGAGGGGAGTTCACCCGCCATCCGTGTCCCGAGGCCAGTTCGATCAGCCGGGAAGTCTGTCGTTTCGATTTCTCCCGGATGCGCTCGATGCCCACTTCGGCAATGATCCTCAGGCCCGGCCGCGCTGCTTCCAAAGCGGGTATATGGGATGTGCCATTCATGAAACGAAACGGAGGCTCGCTGTAGCGCGTGGGTCCGATCTCGAAGCCGAAGGGGTTCTGGTGGGCAAACCAGCCGGTGAATTTTGGCTGCAGCTTTTTCCCCAGGTCGGGACGAACGTACAAATAAGCGACGCCCGGGCCTCCACATAGCCACTTCAAGACCCCGCCGCAGGTGAAGTCAACATTCAGGGCCTGCACATCGACGGGCACGGTGCCGAGCGACTGGAAGGTGTCGAGCACCACGTGGGCGCCCACTTTGTGGGCTTTCTCGATGATGGCCCTGGCATCCTGAAGGTACGCGCTGCGAAAGATCACGTGCGAAACCGGAACCAGCAAAGTTTTTTCATCGATGGCATCGAGCAGGCGCTCAATGGGAACCGTGATCCCGTCGTCGGTCTTCACCATGTGGACGCGCGCGCCGCAGGCCCGTTGCGCCTCCCAGAAATACATTACCGAAGGGAAGTTCAAGTCGCTGTACACAACTTTGTTGCGTGGTCCCGAGAAATCGAAGCACGAAGCTACGACGGCCTGACAGGTGGTTACATTCTGGTGGCTCGAAACTGATCCCGGAAGGGCATTCATCAGCGCTCCAATCTCGTCGCCCACCAGAGCCGCCAGCGTCCACCATCTTTCTTCCCAGGCCCGCACGCCGCGCGTGGCCCAAATGTCGGCATAACCTTTCAGGGCGTCGTAGACGCCCTGGGGCATGGCGCCCAGCGAATTGCTGATCAGGTACGTGGTGCGTTCCAGAATGGGGAACTGGGGACGATAGCGGAGAAGTTCGTCAGCCATCCCGCCATTGTACTTCCGAAGCCCGGCGGATACTCCAGACGGGATCACACGGAACTTAAAGCCGACAACTCCGCGGCGACTCGCTGCATCCAATTCCTGAATTTACAGATGTGTCGTAATCATGAACCGGAGCGAAATGAAAGCATGAAGACCCTCAGAAATATCGTAGGGACAGTGGGCCTGCTGTACGCCGGATACATACTTATCGCAAGTATGAAAGATGTCCGCCGCTACATCAGAATCAGCACGATCTAGGCTGCTCCTTCTTCAGCAGGAAGTAGGCAGCGGTGAGGACGACCATGTACGCGGCGCTGCTGATCAGGGTCAGGCGAGAGTTCCAGCTGGTCTCGAGAAGCGCCACGATGATGAGCACGAAGCCCAGCCCCGAGCCCCAGGCCCCGAGCGGCGAACGCATGGGCAACCCAGCCAGCTGGCTGGCGGAAACCTGCTGACGGAATCTGATATGCGCCGCCAGGGAGACCAGCCACGACAGCAGCATTCCCAAAAGGGCCGCGCCAAGAATCGAAACGAAAGCTTTTCCCGGCGCCCACTTCTCCAACACCAGTGCGACAACAATACCGTAGGACGATGCCAGCAAAGCGGCTCGGGGCGATCCTGAATGACTGAGCCTTCCCAAAGCCGCGGGCGCCCATCCGGTTCGCGCCAGGGAAAACAGGACGCGCGAAGCGGCATAGAGCGCCCCGTTGGCCCCCGAGAGCGCTGCCGTAAGAATCACGAATGTCATGATGTGCGCCGCCGCGGGGATGTGGGCGTGACGGAACACGGTGACGAACGGACTCTCGGTTACCCCGGCGCGGTTCCATGGCATCACTCCTACCAGGATGACGATCGCTCCCAGGTAAACCGAAGCCAGGACTGCGAAAGTGAGCTTGATGGCGCGGGGAATTTCCTCCGTCGAGCGAGCCTCTCCGGTGGTAATGGCCACAAATTCCACTCCCCCGAAGGTGTAGAGCGCAAAGCCCATCGCCAGCAAGGGAGCCAGCCCGCCCCGCGGCAGGAATCCGCCATGCGTCGTATATTCCGGCGTCACCCGGCCGCTCAGTAACAACCCTGCACCCAGTACGACAAAAGCTGCAATGGTTGCCACCTTGATCATGGCGAACCAGTATTCAAACCGCGCATAGTTGCCCACGCTGCGAAGATTGATGAGCAGTAGCAAGGCGGAGAAAAGCAGCACCCAGGTCACCGCCGGGACGGACGGGAACCAGTAAGCCAGGTAAGTCGCGGAGGCAACCAGCTCCGCGCCGATGGAGATCGAGATCGCCGCCCAGTACCCCGCTCGAGCAATAAATCCGGCCCACGGATTCAGATAAAGATCGCCATAGACACCGAACGAACCGGCGGCGGGATGCATGCTGGAGAGTTCGCCCAGAGCCAGGGTCATGGTCAAAGTGATAAATGCAGCCAGGACGAAACTGAGGATGACTCCGGGCCCGGCGATTTCGAGAGCGGCCGCCGATCCCAGCAACAGCCCCGTCCCGATGGACCCGCCTACTGCGACCATCGCCATCTGGCCGGCGGTGAGCTGGTGACGAAGGCCTAGTTCCTCGATTTCCGCGGGCACCAGGCACTTATACCGGAAACACTTTTTCTGCCAAAGAAAATATTCGCGTGACTTTCGTAATCGCTGTGACTCCGACTTCGTTGCCGCTGCTGGGGACGGCCCCCTAAAATCTCAACTGGGTTACTACGCACGTTACCCGTGTCTCTCATGCCAGATCCGACCAAGCGAATGGACCGAGCCGAGATCGCGCGACGAGTCGAGCGCGCCGAAAAGCTCCTGCAGAAGGGCAAGACCGGCGAAGCTCTCGAGGAGTACATGCAGGTACTCGCCGAAGACCCGCAAAATGACAATGTGCGCCAGATGGCGGCAGATATCTGCCTTTCTTTGCAACGCACTGCAGAGGCGGTAAAGCTGCTGGGCGAGTTGTTCGAGCGCCAGATCGCAGCCGGGGAAAACACTCGCGCCAGCCTCACCTATAAGAAACTGGCCCGTTACACGGTCCCCACCAGCATCCAGAGAGTGCAGTTCGGGCAGATCCTCGAGACCTCGAACCGGAAGCTCGCGCTCGAAACTTACGAGAGCGCTCTGGAAGACCTCAGCAAGAACGGACGCCAGCAGGACTGCCTGATGGTGCTGAGGCGCCTGGTGGCCTTAGAGCCGGGGGAGCAAAACGTTCTTCGGCTGGGCGAACTCTGCTCGCAAACCGGAGACAAGGCAGGGGCAGCGGCCGCCTTCCTCAAGCTGGCGGAGATGACGGAATCGTCCGGCGCCAACGCCGCCCAGTGGTTCGAACGCGCCTATGGCGAAGACCCGACGGACACCAAGATTGCTCTCGGCTATGGCAAGAGTCTGATCGCGCAAGGCCAGGTCGGGGCCGCCATATTTGTGTTGGAACCGCTGGCCCAGGCGCAGGATGCAAGTCTGGAACTGCGTGAGGCCTACGTCAAGGCCCTGATGTCCGCGAATCGCCTGACTGACGCGGAACCCCTGGTCTGGCAGCTCTTTCAGCAGAACCCGTCCCGCCAGCAAGAGGTTGCCGACCTGATCGGATTGTTCGTCGATGCGCAGCAGGACGCCGAGGCAGTTGCCCTGGCCCGCAAGCTGGAGCAGTTTCAGCACAACAAGGGCGACCGCCGCGCCTTTGTCGCGATGTTGCAGGACGTAATCGCCAAGCATCGCGGTTCGCCTGACCTGCTGGAGTTCATGAGCGAGTTGTTCAACGCCTCCAACCGCGAGGGCGATTACTGTCAGACCCTGCTCAAGCTCTTCGATCTGCACTGCGGCATGGGGAACTACGCCAAAGCCGCGGAATGCCTGGATCGCGCCGCCGACGTGGACGCTTACGAACCCGGGCACCAAAAGCGCCTGGAAATGCTGCGCGGGAAAATTGATGACAACCGCTACAAGGTCATTGCCTCGCGCTTCACCAGCATGGCCAAGACGTCGTCGGAACCGGCCAAGACGGAAGGCCCGACGCTGGGCGCCGCAGCCCTGCAGGACCTGATGCTGCAGGCCGAGATCTTGGTGCAGTATGGCATGCGGTCCAAGGCCATTGAACGCCTGCAACGCATCCAGGAACTCTTTCCACGCGAAGAAGAACGCAATCAGGACCTGCAGCAGTTGTACCTGGCGGCCGGGATGACGCCGCATCATGCGGATTCTGCCCCGCTGCCGCCTGCGAGCTCAGCGGCCAAAGCGGCCCCGGCGGCTGCGGCATCGCCGGCGCGGCCGCCTGCGCCTGCGGAGTCGGCCGATGTCAACAGCTTCACCAAAGTGGCGGACATTACCCGCAAGCTCTATCGCCAGACCAATGCCGATGCCGTTATGGCCACCGCGGTCGCGGAAATCGGAGCGCAGTGGAAGATCAGCCGCTGCATTGTGGCCACGCGCAAACCCGGCATGGTGCCCAGCGCGGTCAAGGAGTACCACGGCGAAGGCATAAAAGCGGGCGACGCAAAGGCCCTGAGCAAACTGGTCACCGGTGTGCAGGACGCCGCCATCAGCCAGGGCACGCTGACCATCGCCGACGCGCCGGCTGCGCCCGAGTTGCAGGAGATTCGCGAAGTCCTGGTGGAGTTGGGGATTGCTTCGTTGCTGGCGTTGCCGCTCAGCGACGGCCAGGACCAGATGGGAGTGCTCCTGCTGGCGCAAAACACCGCCCGGGGCTGGCACTCCGCCGACGTGGTAGTGCTCAAGACCATCAGTGAGCAGATTGTGATTGCGCTGACCAACGCCGGCCTGCGTCGCCTGGTGAAGAGCCTGTCGGTCACGGATGAGCAATCTGGACTGCTGAAGCGCGCTTCCTATCTCGATCTGCTGATGGCGGAAACTCGACGGGCGGTTCAGCAGAGCACTCCGGTCACGGTGACGTTGATGCAGTTCGGCAAAGGCTCCGCCATGTTGAAGGAGCACGGTGAAAAAGCGGTCGAGGCGGTCATGCAGCAGATTGGGCAGCTGTTTGCCGCCAACATCCGGCAAAATGATCTGGCTTTCCGCTACGAGAAAACCACGATCGCGCTGGTGCTGGGGGAAACGGCGGAGAAGGAAGCGCTGCTGGCAGTGGAGAAATTGCGCAAACTGCTGGCCGACGTAAAGCTGTCTGATGAGATCATCCCGTTCAGTGCAGGCCTGGCGGAAGCCGTGGTGCGCCAGCACTTCGACCCGGTGGATATCGTCACCGAAGTCATCAATCGCGCCGACAAGGCGCTCGATGCGGCGGTCGCCCAGGGCCTGGGCCGCATTGTGAGCCTGGCGCCCGCGGTCGCCGCCGCGGCAGGCGCGTAGGGGTTAGATCAGCCGCGGAGCAGCGCAAGAGCGCAGCCCGCAGCGTAAGCCGTGAGTCGGAGGCCCAGCCAACGAAAGCCCCGAAGGGGGCGGAAGAGTCCGTCTCTTGCGCCCTTTCAGGGTTCCGCCGTGTCCGATTGGTCCCAGGACTTACGCCCTGCGCTACATTCTTGTCGCCGCTCCGCGGCTTCGGTTGCGAATTGCGGTTGATCTCTCAAGCACAGCCCATCCGTCGGTGGTGGCTCCATTCGAAACCATCCCTTACAAAGGCGTCAACCTGAGGGACTTCTGTCCCGAAGGATCTGGCGCGCATCGGGCAGCAGAGGCAGGGGGAGAGGCGGTCTATCTGCTTCACGCCAGATCCTTCACGGGCTGAAGGCCGTTCAGGATGACGCCTGGATAATAATAATAGAGGAGGAATTTCAAACTGCACGACTAGCCATCCGTCTCGCTTCTGGCAGGGGGCGCATCTCAGCTGATAAACTAACTAGTTTGATTGCTGCACGCGGAACCATTCTGATTCTAAATAGCACCAGGAAATCCAAATGCTGAAACCCGGCGATATCGCCATCGTGAGCGGAGCCCGCACCCCCTTCGGTCGTTATTGCGGCAAGCTGAAGGACTTTACGGCCCAGGAACTGGGCGCCATCGCCGGCAAGGGCGCCATCGAACGGGCCGGGCTTGATCCCAAGGATTTCGATCACGCGGTTTTCGGCAACGCGCAACAGACTTCGGGCGACGCCATCTATGGCGCCCGGCATGTGGCCCTGCGCGCGGGCCTGCCGGTTGAGACGCCGGCCCTCACCGTCAACCGGCTGTGCGGAAGCGGCATCCAGGCCATTGTCAATGCGGCCCAGATGATCCAGTTGGGCGAAGCAAACCTGGTTCTGGCCGGCGGCATGGAAGCCATGTCGCAAGCGCCATTTACCATTCGCGGGCGCGATGGCTTCAATCTCGCGCCCGGCGGAAAGATGGAAGATTCGCTGATGGTCGCGCTGCTCGACAGTTATTGCGGTCTGTACATGGCGAACACAGCCGAGCTTTATGGCTCGCAGCAAGGTATCACGCGCGAGATGCAGGACGAGTTCGCCCTGCGTTCCCAGCAGCGCGCGGACGCAGCCTACAAGGAAGGACACCTGCAGGAAGAACTGGTTCCGGTGCCGCTGAAAAACTCCAAAGGCGAAGCCACCGGTGAAGCGCTGGCCGAAGACGATCACCGGCGTCCTCAGACTACGCTGGAAGGCCTGGCCAAGCTCCGGCCGGCATTCGGGAAAAACGGTACCGTCACGGCTGGCAATGCCAGTGGCATTGTGGATGGCGGAGCCGCGGTGGTCGTGATGTCGCTCGATGAAGCCGGCAAGCGGGGCATCCGGCCGCTGGGGCGCGTGGTGAGCTGGGGCATCGCCGGAGTCGATCCCAAGGTGATGGGCAGAGGCCCGGTGCCCGCGACTAAGATTGCTTTGCAGAAAGCCGGCCTGACTCTCGACTACATCGATCTCATCGAAGTGAACGAGGCTTTTGCCGCGCAATACCTAGCGGTGGAAAAAGAGCTGGGCCTCGATCGCGAAAAGGTAAACGTCAATGGCGGCGCAATCGCTCTGGGCCATCCCCTGGGAGCGACCGGCACGCGCCTGGTGATCACGCTCTTGTATGAATTGCACCGGCGAAAGAAGAAGTATGGGCTGGCGACGGCGTGCATTGGCGGAGGGCAGGGGATTGCGATGGTGGTCGAGAGCATGAACTAGGTTCTTGAACCACGGAAGACACAGAGATCACAGAGAGGCTGCTTTCCTCCGTGTTCTCTGTGTCCTCCGTGGTTCAAAAGGGAGTGTTATGGAGATCAGGAAGGTCGGGATCCTCGGTTGTGGGCTGATGGGCTCCGGTATCGCGCAGGTCGCGGCCACGGCTGGATTCGAGGTCACCGTGCTCGAGGTGGAACAGAAATATCTCGACAAGGGTTTTACCGGTATTGAGAAGTCGCTCGCAAAATTCTCCGAGAAGGGTGCGCTCAAGGAGACACCGCAAGCTATTCGCGCCCGGCTCAAGGGTACGACCAGCATGCAGGACCTGGCCGATTGCGACATCGTCGTCGAGGCGGTAATCGAAAACGTCGATGAAAAGAAAAAGATGTACGCCGAGCTCGATGGCGTCGTAAAGAAAGACGCGATCTTCGCATCCAATACTTCTTCCATTTCGATTACCGAGCTGCTGACTTCGACCAAACGTCCTGAGCGCTTCATCGGCCTACACTTTTTCAATCCGGTGCCGCTGATGAAGCTGGTTGAAGTAGTGCGCACCATTGCCACCGCCAGCGACGTGTACGATACGGCCTACGAGTTTGGCAAAAAGCTGGGCAAGGTTCCGGTCCGCACCAGCGACAAGACCGGATTCATCGTGAACCGGCTGCTGGTTCCCTATCTGCTCGATGCCATCCGCGCCTACGAAGAAGGCGTGGGCTCGATCGACGATATCGACAATGCCATGAAGCTGGGCTGCGGATATCCCATGGGCCCGTTCACGCTGCTCGATTTCGTCGGCCTGGATACGACCTACTACATCACTCACGTGATGTACGACGAGTTCAAGGAACGTCGTTTTGCTTCGCCACCGCTTCTAAAGCGGATGGTGATGGCCGGGTGGTACGGACGGAAGTCGGGCAAAGGGTTTTACGATTATTCCGACCCGGCGAATCCGAAGCCGAACAGGCTGTGATGCGCACGTAGGGGCGGGCGCCCTCGCCCGCCCGGCGGAGCGAAGCTCCGCTACCCGGCGAGCGTTGCTCGCCTGCCCGGACGAGGGGCGTCAGGGCCTACGTGGCTCGAGACGAGTTCAGGGATCTGAATTGAAATCGCAGAGAAAAAATCGGCTTAAAGCGCTCGAAGGCAAACTCGATGCCACCGGCAAGCGCTTCGCAATCGTGGCTTCCCGCTTCAACGCCTTCATCACGGATCGACTACTGCAAAGCGCATTCGACGGGTTGGTGCAGTGCGGCGCCAAAACCGAAAAAATCAAGATTGTCCGCGTCCCCGGCGCTTTCGAAATCCCATCCGCCGCCCGCACGCTGGCTGAGACCAAGAAATTCGATGCCATTATCTGCCTAGGCTGTCTGCTGCGGGGAGACACCGCGCACTACGACGTCATCGTCAACGAAGTGGCTCGCGGCATCGGCCAGTCCGCGCAGGAAACCGGCGTGCCGCACGCATTCGGTGTCCTCACCTGCGAGAACCTCGAGCAAGCCATCGATCGCGCCGGCCTGAAAATGGGCAACAAAGGTTTTGAAGCGGCGCTGGCAGCGGTGGAGATGGCAAACCTGAAGGCAGTAGTCGGTCGTCAGTCGCCGGTCGTCAGCAAGAGTCAAAAGCGGCACCCAAAATCCAAGAAGAAGGCGAGACCATCCAAGTAGGCCCAGCCTTTCGCAAACTCCCGCCTCCTGTAGACTTAGGCTGACGACTGGCGACCGAAGACTGACGATTTCTTCCCATGGGAACCCGCCGCAAATCCCGCGAACTTACCCTGCAAATGCTTTTCCAGGCCGACATGGGAAAGCAAACTCCGGAGCAGGTGCGCCAAACCTTTTGGCGCGAGCGCGGAGACGTGGGCGCCGATGTCCAGAGCTTTGCCGAGGACCTTTTCCGGGTGGCGACCGAACGCTCCGCCGAAATTGATGGCTTGATCGAAGGTCATGCCCAGCACTGGCGCATGGAACGGATGGCCGCCGTCGACCGCAATCTGATGCGCACCGCGGTTGCGGAACTGATGGGCTTTCCTGCGACTCCCCGTGCCGTGGTCATCAATGAGGCGCTGGAAATCGCGCGCAAGTTCTCCAGTCCGGAATCGGTGCAATTCATTAATGGCGTGCTGGACAGCGTGGGTAAGGAACTGGAGAGCAGCCGCTAGTCGTCAGTTGTCAGCCACCCAAACAGCTCAAACTTGCATCGTCTCGAATGGCACGAGCGAGGGGGCTCGCGCCCACACGGCCGGGCCGACTGAAGACCGACGACTGGCTCAAGGCTTAACCGCGATCAGATCCGGATTGCAGGTGAAAGTTACGCCACCGCACAGGCCGGACAGCAGAGTGGTGGTGTCCGTGGGGAAGGAAAGCTGCTGAATGTCGGCGCCGCTCTGCGTGTCCAGGACGTGCACCTGGCCGTCGCTCGCCGCGACATAGAGTCTGGTTCCGTCCGGAGACAGCGCGGCCTGAACTGGAATGGTGTCCCCCGACATGGGAATCGCGGAAGATGTCTGGTTGAAGATATTGAACACCAGCACGGCGCCCCGGTCGCTGACAATCACGTAAGCGCGGGAACCGTCCTGGGAGACGATCAACTGGGTGGGGACAAAGCTGCCCTGGCCCAGATTGAAGGATGTGGCGGTGCCGCTGCTGGCGGTCGGCGAGCAGCCATCCGGCTTCCGGGCCACGCGGAAGATATCGACGCCCGGCGAATCCACGGCGAGAACACTGGTGATGGTGGTGGCGGTGCCGGCGGTCGGCGGGTCCGCCAGATTGGGCGCGTCGCTGCCGAGTGCCTGAAGAAACGATGGAGGCCCCGGCAGAACCACGTTATTGGTCAGCGCAGAAGTGAGGCCGCAGGTGCTCCAGGCGGTGACCGCCGAGGCGGCTGACCCACCGGAGACGAATGCGAACGCCCCTTCCGGAGAATAAGACACCGCAGTGGCGGGCGCAGTGAGAGGAATCTTTTTCAACGAATCCTGCGTCGAGTACACATACAGGCTGGAGCCGGCCGCGATGAACGCCTTCAGGCTGTCGGGGGAAAAGTCCGCCGCGGTGGCGCCCGCAATCGGCAGGGTGATACCGGTGTTGCTGGTGGTGTTGAACACGATGACCTGGGTCGCGGGAGGGGGCGCGCTGCTTCCCGGGACAGGCACGGCATTGGGATCCGCGCCCGAAAGAATCACCGTCTTGCTATCGGGAGAGACGGCCAGCACTTTTCCGGTCACCGACTTGACCTGGGCTACGGTGGGCGGACTGGCCACGGTCACCACCATCAAACCCCGGCTTCCAAAGAAAGAAAAATCTGTCCCCATGTAGGCCTTCGTCCCCAGGCGATCGAAGACCAGCGAGTTTGGCGTTGCCGGCAACGCCACCGGGCTGCCCACGGTGTTATTGGGTGAAGCAATAGGAATCAGGAGACTGGTGCATCCGGAAGTAGTGGCGCAATTGCCCGCCGGGGGAACGACTCCGGTGCTCGATACGTAGACAGTGGGGGTGGTCGTCGATGTGGTCGTTGTGCCGGAGGTCAAGGGAGCGACGACCACATTCACGGCGCCCTCGGGATAGATCGGCAGGAGCGGTTTCAATCCAATATTGCAGGTCGGCGGAGTGCAGGAAGCGACGACGCTTGCGCCTCCGGCCTGCGAAGTCGTCACTGCCCCCTGAGCGCTCACCGCCACGGTCGCCGGATTTGACGAACTCCAGGTCAGAGGCACGTTGGTGATAGTGTTGCCCTGGGTGTCTACCACCGTGGGGGTCACTGTCTTACCGCTCCCCGAGTTCAGGTTGAGGGTGGTGGAGGCGCTGTCCGCGACCGCCAGCGAAATCGATTGCACCGCGCAGGTGATGAAATCCAGAGGCTGACTGGTGACGTTGGTATTGCTGACAAACAATGACGTTATGCCCGGGGTGTTTGCGACTACCTTCACCTGTCCCACGATGAGGCCAGCGACGGGGGTGCCTTCGGTCGGCGCCACCAGCGAGGCGACGCTGGTGTTGACGGACTGCCAGCCGAAGGGTCCTACGCTGGCAGTAATGTCGAGTCCGCGGCTGAGGGCGGTGGCTTGGTAGTCGAATGCCTGCCCCTTGGAGAAGCATGGCCCGGCGGGAGGCGTTTGCCCGGGGACGGGACTGACCACGATCTTGTCGATATGCTGATGCACGTACACCGTGGTGGGCGGGCTGCTGACCCCGTGCGAGGTTGCCGTCACCTGGGCCACCCCGACCGGACCAGGGGTACAGATTTGTGGCGAGGCCAGCGAGTCCCAGGTGCCGGCACAAGCCAGTCCGTTGCTGGCTACGGTCAGGATCGCGGTATTGCTCGAAAGAAACGTAACCGGAGTTGAGATCGCGGTGTGCTTGCTGTTCTGGGGGCTGGCCGTGAAGGTCTGAGTTGCGCTGCCCACGTCGAGAGAAAGGGTGTTGGCGGGCGAGAGCACGATATTGGCTGGCACTGGGAAGGTGGTGGCTACCGTCGGACTGCTGCTGCTGCAGCCGGTCAAGGCCGCGACTAAACTGACGGCGAAAAGGATGAATGCCAACCGGACCATCGCGGACGACCTACCCATGCACCCTCCCCGCCCGCGTGGACCGCGAGGCGAGCTCGTTTGGACACTTTCTGGAAAACCCCAAGTGTAGAGGCTAGAATTTTTTTCAGCAAGTTGAGGCGCTTTGCGGGCGTCCGAGCCCGCAGGCGAAATCCTGAACGCAGTGAAGGATCTGTTGTGTTTGTACAGCCCCATCCAGTGAGAGCCCCGATCGAAGATTGTCGAATTTTCGGACTGACGAATTTGAAATCCAGTCGTCAATCCGTCAATTCTTCAATTTCTCCTCAAACTTGCATTACTCCCATCTGATGCAACCAATCGCGGTTGACGATGTGTGCAGCCAGTTGCTATATTTGTAAGGTTCCGCGAGTTAAGTCTGGCTTGCCTGTAGGTAGTGGGTTTTTTCCGCGCTGCGCCGGTGCGCGTGTGGAAAGCCCTGAAAAATGCAGCTGAGCTTTAGCAACAAACGTTTCCGGGGAAAGCGAAACCGGAGGCGCCCTCGCTGAAAACGTCCTGCGCGCACCTTTCACCCGTTGAAAGGCTATGCGGGACGGTGCTGACGAAACGGAGCAGCTCCCGGAAGGTTCGGGCTTGGTGCCACCGTCGGCGGCTTTTAGTCTGAACGGGAAACCAAAATCTCCCGCTGGCGCTGGCGCCGCGGGAAGCATGGTTGGCGGGTCCGCCACCCAGCCCCTGCAACCGGGGAAAACGCAGATGCGACGTCAATCCGCGAGCGTGTGCCTGGGCGGGCGCTGCCGGGAAGGGCGTGGGCAAGTGCAAGGGAACCAGGAGTACCAGGAACTAGGAGCACCAGAAACCGTATGCCTACTTTCAATCAATTGGTGCGCAGCGGCCGCAAGCGGCCGCGGTACAAGACGGCCAGCCCGGCCTTGCAGGGATGTCCGCAGAAGCGCGGTGTCTGCACCCGGGTTTATACCCAGACTCCCAAAAAGCCGAACTCGGCTTTGCGTAAGGTGGCCCGCGTCCGGCTGACCAACGGAATTGAGGTTACGACCTATATTCCCGGCGTCGGCCACAATTTGCAGGAGCATTCGATCGTCCTGATCCGCGGCGGCCGCGTGAAGGACTTGCCGGGCGTGCGCTATCACGTGATTCGCGGCACCCTGGACGCGGTAGGCGTGGCCGGCCGCAAGCAGAGCCGTTCGAAGTATGGAGCCAAAAGGCCGAAAGCGTAAAGGCGTCGTTGGTCGTTGGCCAAAGCAGATTCCTCACCGCTGACGCGGTTCGGAATGACAAGAGTTCAAGGATCGGTTTGAAAGTTTAAGTTCAGAAAAATTGCGCTGAGAGCTGACAGCTGAGAGCTGACAGCTAGAAGCCAGGAGCTAGAAGCTGAATGCCTCGAAAAGGATATATCGCCAAGCGGAAGGTGGAGCCGGATCCGGTTTACGGATCCGATCTGGTGACGAAGTTCGTCAACTCCATGATGTGGCAGGGCAAGAAGAGCACTGCGGAAGGCATCTTTTACGAAGCGCTGACGCGCTTACAGGAAAAGGGCGGCGACGAGCCTTTAAAGCTGTTCAAGAAAGCGGTGGAGAATGCCAAGCCGCTGCTCGAAGTGAAGAGCCGCCGCGTGGGCGGCGCCAACTACCAGGTTCCGGTCGAAGTGAACGCCGACCGGCGCACGTCGCTGGCCATCCGCTGGCTGATTACTTATTCGCGCGGACGCGCCGAGAAGGGCATGATCGACAAGCTGAGCAACGAGTTGCTCGATGCCAGCAACAATCGCGGCGCGGCCATCAAGAAGAAGGAAGACGTGCACCGCATGGCGGAAGCCAATAAGGCGTTTGCGCACTATCGGTGGTAGGAAAGTAGCTCTTAGCCGTTAGCTCTTGGCCTTTAGCTAAGGCAAAACGGTTCAAGCTAAGAGCTAATGGCTAAGAGCTAAAAGCTAAGAAGCTGAATCCATGAGTACCGGTACCAACATCGCTGGCGAACAAGAGTCTCGCAAGGAAGAGAAGAAAAAAGCTGTGTCCAGAACAGTCCCACTAGAACGGTGCAGGAACATCGGCATCATGGCCCACATCGATGCCGGCAAGACCACTACGACCGAGCGCATCCTTTTCTACACCGGAAAAACGCATCGCATCGGAGAGGTCCACGAAGGCACTGCCACCATGGACTGGATGGAGCAGGAGCAGGAGCGCGGCATCACCATTACCTCCGCCGCCACCACCTGCACCTGGCGCGACATTCGCATCAACATTATCGATACTCCCGGGCACGTGGACTTCACCGCCGAAGTGGAGCGGTCGTTGCGCGTCCTGGATGGCGCCGTGGCGGTGTTTGACGCGGTCCACGGCGTGCAGCCGCAATCGGAAAAAGTCTGGCGTCAAGCCGACAAATACGGTGTCCCGAGAATTTGTTTTATCAACAAGATTGACAAGATGGGCGCCGATTTCGAGCATGCCGTCGATACCCTCCGCAAGCGCCTCAATGCCAAGCCGGTCGCGATTCAGATCCCCATCGGACAAGAAGACAAGTTCAAAGGCGTAGTCGATCTCATCGAGATGAAATCGATTGTCTGGCAGGATGACACCATTGGCGCCGAGTACATCACCGGCGAAATTCCCGCCGAACTGCAGAAAAAAGCCGAAGCGTTCCATACCGCGCTGGTCGAAACGGTCGCCGAAAACGACGACGAAATGCTGCACAAGTTCCTCGAAGGCGAGGCCATTTCCGCCGCTGAACTGCGCGCCTCGCTGCGCAAGTCGACCATCGCGTTGAAAGTGTTTCCGGTCGTGGTCGGCACCGCTTTCAAGAACAAAGGGGTGCAGCCTTTGCTCGATGCGGTGGTGGATTTTCTGCCGTCACCGCTCGACGCGGGCGAAGTCAAAGGTGTGAACCCGGACAACGGGGAAATCATCACGCGCCAGCCCGCCGACAGCGAGCCGTTTTCGGCGCTGGCGTTCAAGATCATGGCTGACCCGTTTGTCGGCCAGCTGACTTTTATTCGCGTCTATTCCGGCCAGCTGAAATCCGGAGACTCGGTGCTGAACGCCGGCCGCGGCCGCAGCGAGCGCATTGGCCGTCTGCTGAAGATGCACGCCAACAAGCGCGAAGACATCAACGAAATTCTGGCGGGCGATATTTGCGCCGCGGTTGGATTGAAGAACGTTTCGACCGGGGACACAATCTGCGAGGAAAAACATCCCATCGCGCTGGAGTCGATTACCTTCGCGGTTCCCGTGATTTCGGTTGCGGTCGAGCCCAAGACCAAAGCCGATCAGGAAAAAATGGGCATGGCGCTTTCGAAACTGGCCCAGGAAGATCCCACCTTCAAGGTTCACACCGACCCCGACAGCGGACAGACCATCATCAGCGGCATGGGCGAACTGCATCTCGAAATCATCGTCGACCGCATGATGCGCGAGTACAAAGTCGAGGCCAACGTGGGCAAGCCGCAGGTGGCGTACCGCGAGACCATTCGGCGGAAGTCGGAAGCGGAAGGCAAGTACATTCGTCAGACGGGGGGCCGCGGACAATACGGTCACGCCAAGATTCGCATCGAGCCCAACGAGCCCGGCAAGGGCTACGAATTTATCAACGAAGTGGTGGGCGGATCGGTGCCCAAGGAATACATCAAACCCATCGATCAGGGCATTCAGGAGGCGCTTGAGGGCGGGATCCTGGCCGGCTATCCCATGGTTGACGTGAAAGTCGAGCTTTATGACGGCAGCTATCACGACGTCGATTCGAACGAAATGGCCTTCAAGATTGCCGGTTCGATGGCCTTCAAGGAAGCGGCGCGCAAAGCCTCTCCAGTGCTGCTGGAGCCGGTGATGGCGGTCGAAGTAGTTACGCCGGAAGATTACGCCGGAGTGATCATGGGCGACTTGAGTTCGCGCCGGGGACGGATCGAAGGCATGGAGCATCGCGCCGGTTCGCAGGTGATCAAGGCCATCGTGCCGCTGGCCGAGATGTTCGGTTATGCCACGCACATGCGCTCGAGCACCCAGGGCCGCGCTGAGTACTCGATGCACTTTGCGCGCTATGAAGAAGTGCCGCGCAGCGCGGCGGATGAGATCATCGGGCGCTCGCAAGGACCCAAGCGGTAACTGGGCGCATCGATCAGCCCCGCAGGGCCGGAACATTACAGCCCAGGGCGTAAGCCCTGGGTAGGCGAAACCAAAGAGCGAGCAGGGACGAAAGAGGCGGGCGAGGTCGCCCGCCCCACACAAGACGGAGCTAGGATATGGCGAAAGAGAAATTTGAACGGAATAAGCCGCACTGCAACGTAGGGACGATTGGTCACATTGACCATGGCAAGACGACGTTGACCGCGGCCATCACCAAAGTGTTGCAGAAGCACAACCCGAAGATCGTGTTCCGGTCGTTTGACTCGATTGATAATGCGCCGGAAGAAAAAGCGCGCGGGATCACGATCGCGACCGCGCACGTGGAATACGAGACGGCCAACCGGCATTACGCGCACGTCGATTGCCCGGGCCACGCGGATTACATCAAGAACATGATCACGGGCGCAGCCCAGATGGATGGCGCCATTCTGGTGGTGGCAGCCACGGACGGCCCGATGCCGCAGACGCGGGAACACGTGCTGCTGGCGCGGCAGGTGGGCGTGCCTTACATCGTGGTGGCACTGAACAAGTGCGATGCGGTGGATGATCCGGAACTGCTCGACCTGGTGGAACTGGAAGTGCGCGAGTTGCTGAAGAGCTATCAGTTTCCGGGAGACGATGTGCCGGTGGTACGGCTGTCGGCGCTGGGCGCGCTGAACGGGGAAGCCAAGTGGGAGAAGCAGATTGACGAGCTGATGGCGGCGGTGGACAAGAGCGTGCCGCAACCGGCGCGCGAACTGGACAAGCCGTTCCTGATGCCGATTGAAGATATCTTCTCGATCTCGGGGCGGGGCACGGTGGTGACGGGACGGATCGAGCGGGGCAAGGTGAAGGTGGGCGAGGAAGTGGAAATCGTGGGCTTCCGCGACACCCGCAAGACGGTGGTGACGGGCGTGGAAATGTTCAAGAAGCAGCTGGACGAAGGCCTGGCGGGGGACAATGCGGGCCTGCTGCTGCGCGGCATCGCGAAAGAGGATGTGGAGCGCGGCATGGTGCTGGCCAAGCCGGGATCGATCACGCCGCACACCAAGTTCAAGGCGGAAGTGTACATTCTGACGAAAGAAGAAGGCGGGCGGCACACGCCGTTCTTCAAAGGCTACCGGCCGCAGTTCTACTTGCGGACGACGGATGTGACCGGAGTAGCAGAGTTGCCGGCGGCGACCGAAATGGTGATGCCGGGCGACAACGTGCAGCTGGTGATTGAACTGATCACGCCGGTGGCGATGGAAAAGGGCTTGCGCTTTGCCATCCGCGAAGGCGGCCACACGGTGGGCGCCGGGACCATCAGCGAGATTATTCAGTAAGGGGATCGGTAGAACGCGGAACTGAGTACTGGGAACTGAAAACGGAGAATTGAAAGTAAGAAACCCAGTTTTCAGCGAAATGGTTCTCAGTTCTCAGATGGATTTGAGTTAGAGGCTGCATCTCAACGGCTCGCAACATGCCGCCAGTTCTTTTCTCCCGGGGAGCCGGGAGAGCGAAAGAGTGAAACATGGTTGGAAAAGAAAGAATTCGCATCCGGCTGAAGGCGTACGACTACCGCATCCTGGACCAGTCCACGGGCGAGATTGTCGACACCGCGCGGCGCACAGGGGCGCAAATCGCGGGCCCGATTCCATTGCCCACGATGAAGAACAAGTACTGCGTGCTGCGGTCCCCGCACGTGGACAAGAAATCGCGCGAGCAGTTTGAGATTCGCACCCACAAGCGCCTGCTCGATATTCTCGAGCCCACGCAGCAGACGGTGGATGCTTTGATGAAACTCGACTTGCCTGCCGGCGTGGACGTCGAGATTAAAGCTTTTGGCAAGGAACACAAATAGCGTCCGGCCGTCAGCTCTCAGCGATCAGCTGAAGCCGCGGCGATGAGATTGTTGGCCCAGCCGTGAACCTGGGCAAGGTGAGCGAACGAAATGGCAAAAGTAACCGGAATTCTGGGCAAAAAAGTCGGAATGACGCAGCTCTTTGACGACAAGGGCGATGTGCATCCGGCCACCGTTCTGCAGGCGGGTCCGTGCGTAATTACGCAGCACAAGACCCAGACCCGCGACGGCTACGATGCGGCGCAGATCGGTCTGGTCGAATTCATGAAGGAATCACGCCTGACCCAGCCCATGAAGGGCCATCTGGGGAAACACAATCTGCCCCCGGTGAAATTTCTGCGCGAAGTGCCGATCGAAGTCGAAAAGGCGGAAGAAGCAGCCGCGGTGAAGGCCGGCGATCGCGTGCTGGTCGATATTTTTGAAGGCGAGAAGTTCGTGGACATCGTCGGCATCAGCAAGGGCCGTGGTTTTGCCGGCGTGGTCCGGCGTCATCATTTTGCCGGCGGTCCCAAGTCGCACGGATCAATGTTTCAGATCACGGGTTCGATTGGTTCGTCGGCGTTCCCGTCGCGCGTCTTCAAGGGCATGCGCATGTCGGGACACATGGGCGTCGATCGCGTGACCCAGCGTAACCTGCGCGTCCTGGGTGTCGACAAGGACGAGAACCTGCTGGTGGTTGAAGGCAGCGTGCCCGGCCCGAATGGCGGATACCTGGTGATTACCAAAGCCAAGAAGCCGCCCAGAGAGCGTCGCGGATTTGGCGGCGCGGCTACGGTGGATCCGTTGAAAGCGGCCAAGAGGGCGGCGAAGAAAGCTTAAAGGCAGTCGTTGGTCTTCAGTCGTCAGTCATCGGCCAAAGCGGCGAGGGTCAGTTCGGAAGAGACATATGGCAACTATCGATATTCACAATCTGAGCGGGGAGAAGGTCGGCACGCTGGATCTCGCCGAAGAGGTTTTCGGCGCGATCAACGAAGACCTGCTGTGGGAAGCGGTGAAGCATTACCGCGCCGCCCACCGCGCTGGCACTCACGCCACCAAGAACAAGAAACTGGTCTCCGGCGCCGGCAAGAAATTGTGGAAGCAGAAGGGCACAGGACGGGCCCGCGTCGGTTCCATCCGTTCACCGCTGTGGCGGCATGGCGGCACGGTGCATGGACCGCAACCGCGTTCGTATGACTACGCCTTTCCGCGCAAGAAGTTGCTGGGAGCATTGCGCTCGGCGCTGGCTTCAAAATTCGCCGACGGCAAACTGATCGTCGTCAACGCGTTTGATGTGAAGGAACCGAAGAGCAAGTTGTTCCGCCAGGCGCTGGACGCGTTGAAAGTTGAGACCACGGCATTGCTGGTCGAGGCCGGGCGGGATGGAAATCGCAACCTGACTTTGAGCTCGCGCAATCTTGACGGCGTCGAACTGGTCAACTGCAGCGCGGTTCACCCTTATCATCTGCTGCGCTACGATCGCGCCATTTTCTCGCAGCCCGCGATTGAAGCGTTGCAGGTTTCGCTGAAGGGTTCGATTTCGAAGCGGCAACGCAAGGAGACCGAGAAAGAGAGTACGAAGAAGGCCACGCGCGCGCCGCGGCGCCGGGTGCGTCACGAAAAAGCGGCGGAGGTCGCCTGATGAAATCCGCATATCAGATCATTCGCCGTCCCGTGATCACGGAAAAGGGCCTGGCCATCAAGGAAAACCAGAACACGCTGGTCTTCCAGGTGGCGCCGGCCGCGACTAAGACCGAGATCCGGCAGGCGGTGCAGTCGATTTTCAAGGTGAAGGTACTTTCGGTGCGCACCGCCACTTATCCCGGCAAAGAACGCCGCCGGGGAAAGTTTGCCGGCTATCGGCCCGACTGGAAAAAAGCGTATGTGCGCTTGAAGTCGGGCGAAAAAATGCCGGAGTACGCGCAGAACTTGTAAGACAGCCATCAGCTCTCAGCCGTCAGCTTTCAGCGAAAAGCGGCGGCGACTAGAAATTACTGAGAGCTGAAAGCTGAGAGCTGAGAGCTATCATGCCAATCAAGACATACCGACCGACTACGCAGACGCTGCGCTACCGGACCACGCTGGTCAACGACGATATTACGACCCGGCATCCACATAAGCCGCTGGTCGAGCCCAAGCAACGCAGCGGCGGACGCCGCAACAGCGGCGATACCACCATGTGGCATCGCGGCGGCGGCCACAAGCGCAAGCTGCGCCTGATCGATTTCAAGCGCGACAAGAACGGGGTTCCCGCGACCGTGGCTTCGATCGAATACGATCCCAACCGTTCCGCTCGCATTGCTTTGCTGGCCTACGCGGACGGCGAGAAGCGCTACATTCTGCAGCCCGATGGATTGAAAGTCGGACAGAAAGTGGTCAGCGGTCCGGAAGCCGACATTCTGGTGGGCAATGCGTTGCCGCTGAAAAATATTCCGCCGGGCACCACCATCCACAACGTGGAACTGAAGCCGGGCAAGGGGGCGCAGATGGTGC
Source organism: Terriglobia bacterium (assembly GCA_963742495.1). Taxonomy (GTDB): domain Bacteria; phylum Acidobacteriota; class Terriglobia; order Terriglobales; family Acidobacteriaceae; genus JAIQFF01. Next base: position 530,412 of record CAVULZ010000003.1, on the reverse strand, counting down.
GCTCGGCGGGCGGTTCGGCGCAACTGGTGGCCAAGGAAGGCGAGTATGCGCTGGTCAAGCTGCCTTCGGGCGAAACCCGCAAAGTTTCGCAGGATTGCATGGCCACGATCGGCCAGGTGGGAAACCTCGACCACGAGAACATCACCATCGGCAAAGCCGGGCGCATGCGCTGGCTGGGCCGGCGTCCGGTAAACCGCGGTGTCTCCATGAACCCGGTTGACCATCCGCACGGCGGTGGTGAAGGCAAGACTTCAGGCGGCCGGCATCCGGTCACGCCCTGGGGCCAGCCGACGCGCGGCTACAAGACGCGGAACAACAAGCGCACGGATGCGTTCATTGTGAACCGGAGAGGGAAAAAATAAGGGCGTCGTTGGTCGTTGGCGAGACCAGATTCCTCACCGCTAAACGCGCTTCGGAAAGGCAAGACTTTGAGGGCTGTTAGCGGAGAGCTGACGGCTGAAAGCTGAGAAAGCTGAGAGCTGACTTTATGGCACGTTCAACCAAGAAGGGTCCGTTCGTGGATGGCTACCTGCAGGCGCGAGTGGACGGCATGAACTCGCGCAATGAGAAGAAGGTGCTGCGTACCTGGTCGCGGCGCTCCACCATCATTCCGGAAATGGTGGGTCACACCATCGCCGTGCATAACGGGAAGAAATTTATTCCGGTGTACGTCACCGAGAACATGGTGGGCCACAAGCTGGGTGAGTTTAGTTTCACCCGCCAGTTCAAGGGTCACTCGATGCGGGCGGCGACAGAAACCGCGGCCCGTCCGGCGGGCGTTCCGGGCGGTCCGGGAGCCATCACACCGGCGGCGGGTTCGGCTCCGGCGGCGCCGGCGCCCAAGGCGTAGAAGAGGCAGCGTTCAGGAGACCAAGATGGAATTTCGAGCTCAAGTCCGTTTCACCCGGGTGTCGCCGCAAAAGGCGCGGCTGGTGCTGAATTTGATCAAAGGCCTCAAGGTGGAAGACGCGCTCAATACTCTCATCTTCACCAAGAAGCGGGTGGCCGCGACGGTCGAGAAGCTGCTGCGGTCGGCACTCGAGAATGCCAATTATTTGAGCAGCGAAAAAGGTCTCGACATCGATGTGGACAAGCTTTACGTGAAGGACGCGGTGGCCAACGACGGGCCGCGCATGAAGCGCATCCGTCCGGCGCCGATGGGACGGGCCTTCCGCTACGTGCGGCGCATTGCGCACATCGAGATCGTGCTGGCGGAGCGCGGCAAGAGCGGAGAAGGGCCGGCGACCGTGGTGGGCGAGGAACGCGCCGCTGCCAAGGTTCCGGTCCGGGGCAAGGCCAAGCCGAGCGCCAAAAGCAAAAACAAAGCGCCGGCGGGCAAGAAGAAAGTAGGAGCCAGATAATGGGACAAAAAGTTCATCCCTACGGTTTTCGCCTGGGCTACACCAAGCCCTGGAAGTCGCGCTGGTTTGTGGAGCGCGATTACGACAAGCTGCTGCTCGAAGACGTCAAGCTGCGCAATGAGCTGAAAGACAAGCTCAAGTCGGCGGGCGTGAGCTCGATTGAAATCGAGCGGCCGGGCAACAAGCTGCGCGTCATTATCAAGACGGCGCGTCCCGGCATCATCATCGGACGCAAGGGCGCCGAGATCGACAAGCTCAAGGCTGACGTGCAGAAGCGCACCGGGCGCGAGGTCTATATCGATATCCAGGAAGTGCACAAGCCGGAGCTCGATGCCCAGTTGGTGTCGGAATCGATTGCGCTGCAACTGGAAAAGCGCGTCGGATTCCGGCGCGCCATGCGCAAGGCGGTGGACTCGGCGCTGCGTTTCGGCTGCAAGGGCATCAAGGTCCGGGTGAGCGGCCGCCTGAACGGCAACGAGATCGCGCGCTCGGAGTGGTATCTGCAGGGCCGTTTGCCCCTGCACACCCTGCGCGCCGACATTGATTACGGTTTTACCGAGGCCCGCACCACCTACGGCGTGATCGGGGTGAAGTGCTGGGTTTACAAAGGCGAAATTTTGCCGGCCAAAAAACGCGAACCGCAGCAGGCAGGCGCGTTCTAAGGCTTGAGCTAGAAGCCAGAAGCTAAGAGCTGATCTTATGTTGATGCCAAAGAAAGTGAAGTACCGCAAGCAGCAGCGCGGGCGCATGACCGGCAAAGCGTGGCGCGGAAGCCAGCTGGCGTTCGGTGATTTCGGGCTGAAGGTGCTCGAGCCGGGCTGGATCACCGACCGCCAGATTGAAGCGGCGCGTGTGGCCATGACCCGCTTCATCAAGCGCGGCGGCAAGATCCAGATCCGTCTTTTCCCGGACAAGCCGGTGACCAAGAAGCCGGCCGAAACCCGCATGGGGAAAGGCAAGGGCGCGCCCGATCACTGGGTGGCGGTGGTGCGGCCGGGCAAGATCCTGTTCGAAATGGAAGGGGTCTCGCAGACCGACGCCAGCGAGGCCATGCGGCTGGCATCGCACAAGCTGCCTTTGCGGACGGTGTTTGTGAAGCGCGAAGGCGCGCACTAGAACTCTGGCGCGGCAGGAATTCAGAAGTTGAAAACGGAACGGACATGAAATCAGAAAAAGTGCGCAATCTAACCGCTGACGAGCTGGTCTCGCAGGAGCGCGAGCTGAGCGACCAGCTGTTCAAGCTGAAGTTCCAGCTCAACATGGGGCAGACCGAGAGCCTGAAAAAAATTCGCGGGCTGCGCCGGGACATCGCGCGGGTGAAGACCATCGCGCGCGAGCGCGAGCTGGCCGCGGCCAGCGCCACGGAGAAAAAATAGTATGGCGGAAACCAAAATACAATCCGGAGCGGAACCGCAGGCAGCGGGACGGCGCAAGATCGTGGTCGGCGAAGTGGTTTCGAGCCGCATGCACAAGACCATCGTGGTGCAGGTGGTGCGCAAGAAGGCGCATCCCTTTTACGGCCGCGTGGTCTCGAAAGCCAAGAAGTTTTACGCCCACGACGAGAAAAATGTTGCTCACGTCGGCGATGTCGTGCGCCTGGAAGAGACTCGGCCGCTCTCCAAGTTGAAGCGCTGGCGTTTGAAGGAAGTGGTCCGGCAGGCGGCGTCGCTGCCGGAAGTGGCGCTTCCGGAAGTCAGTTAGACGGGCGTTTCGGTGAAAGGCTCAGAGGAGATCCGATTATGGCTGTGATGATGAGATCGATGCTCGAGGTCGCCGACAACTCCGGCGCCCGCAAGCTGCAGATGATTCTGCCGCTTGGCGGCTCCACCGGCCTGAACGCCGGGCTGGGGGATGTCATCACCGCCAGCGTGAAAGAAGCCGCCCCGGAAGGCCAGGTGCAGAAGGGCAAAGTGGTGAAGGCGGTCATCGTGCGCACCCGCAAGGAACACCGGCGCCGCGACGGCACCTACATCCGTTTTGACAACAACGCCGCGGTGCTGATCAACGATGCCGGCGAGCCGGTCGGGACCCGCGTCTTCGGGCCGGTGGCCCGCGAACTGCGCGAGCGCAAGTTTTTGAAGATCGTGTCGCTGGCGCCGGAAGTACTGTAAGGCATTGAGTAATTGGGCAATTGGGTAATTTCGTAATTGAACTGCGATCACTTGGGGTGGGTTTTCAATTGCACAATTACAAAATTCCTCAATTGTAAATTGTGACGAAGGGTTCTTATGAAGACAGTCGAAAGAGCGAACAAGCGAGTGGACCTGCGGCGCAACGATACGGTGCGCGTGATTACCGGCCGCGACAAGGGCAAGGAAGGCCGCGTGCTGCGCATTTTCCCGAACGATGCCAAGATCCTGGTCGAGCACGTAATGCTGGTGAAGAAGCATGTCCGGCCCAACCCGCAGCGCAACGTGAAGGGCGGAATCGCCGAGCAGGAAAGCCGGATTGCGATTTCGAACGTGGGGCTGATGTGTCCCAGCTGCAAGCGTCCGGTGCGCATCGGGCACGAGTTCCAGGGCGAGCGCAAGGTCCGGGTATGCCGCAAGTGCGGGGCGACGCTGGATAAGTAGCTTTTAGCTGTTAGCTCTTGGCTCTTAGCCAGGGCCCGCGGCAATTGAATTTTGAGAGAACTTACGCAGCCGTAAGGTTGGAATTTGAAAGCTAAAGGCTAAGAGCTAATAGCTAAAAGCTGCAGAAGGTAACGGAAGCAAAATGGCAAAAGAAAAGCGAGACAAGCAGGGCGACAAGCAGCAGCAGGAGGCGAAGCCGGCGCAGGCGCGTCACAGCGCCAAGGAAACGCCGCGGCTCAAGAGCCGCTTCCGGGCTGAAGTGGCGCCCGCGCTGATGAAGGAATTCGATCTCAAGAATCCCATGGCGGTGCCGCACCTGAACAAAATCGTGGTCAACATGGGTGTCGGCGAAGCCACGCAGAATGCCAAGATCCTCGATCCCGCGGTCAATGAACTGGGCCAGATCACCGGCCAGAAGCCGGTGACGACCAAGGCCAAGAAATCGATTGCGGCCTTCAAGGTGCGTGAAGGGCAGGCCATCGGCGCCATGGTCACGCTGCGCGGCGACCGCATGTGGGAGTTTCTGGACCGGCTGTTGAATGTGGCGCTGCCCCGGGTGCGCGACTTCAAGGGAGTTTCGACCAAGTCGTTCGACGGGCGCGGCAACTACACGCTGGGCTTGCACGACCAGCTGATTTTTCCCGAGATTGATTATTCCCGGGTGGACAAGACCAAAGGGATGAACGTCACCATCGTGACCACGGCGGCGAACGACGACCAGGCGCGAGTGCTGCTGAAGCACCTGGGGATGCCCTTCCGGCCGTAGTCGTTAAAGTGATGACGGAAGTAACGAGTCTTAACTGAGAGCGGATGGCTGACAGCTGAGAACTACAGCCGGAGGCTAGGAGCTAAACGCAAATTGACTACAGCAAAAAGAGTAAAAGACGCAAAGATTGAAGCAAAGTTCGACAAAGCGCGCGGCAAAGAGCCGAAGCTGAAATTTTCCTCGCGCCGGCATAACCGCTGCAAGTTGTGCGGACGTCCGCGGGCTTACCTGCGCAAATTCGGCATTTGCCGGCTGTGTTTCCGCGGCCTGGCGTTGCGCGGAGAGATTCCCGGGGTTTCGAAGTCGTCCTGGTAAAGGCCAATGATTCTCCCACCCTGCGCAAAGAACGGGCGAGGGTGGGGCACCCGGGTTTGTGATGATTAACCCTGGGTAGCAGGTTGGGGTGGAAGCGTCGCCGCGGGTTCTTCGGTCTAAGGCAAGTGGGACCGGAGCAAACGGGCGGCGGAGGAGAAGCAAACGATGAATTTGACCGATCCGGTCGCAGACATGCTGACGCGCATTCGCAATGCGATACGCGCCCGCCATCAGAAAGTTGACATTCCTGCTTCCAAGCTGAAGCTGGAGATTGCCCGCATCCTCAAGGAGGAAGGCTACATCTCCAACTTCAAGCCGGCGGAGGAGGAGGGCCACAAGGTCCTGCGCATTTATTTGAAGTACGGCAACAACAACGAGGCCGCGATCTCGAACGTGGAGCGCGTCTCCCGGCCGGGCTGCCGGGTCTACGTGCGGCGCAGCGAGATCCCGCGCGTGCTGGGCGGCATGGGTATCAACATCCTGACCACGCCGCGCGGAGTCATGACCGGGCGCCAGGCCCGCAAACAGGGCGTGGGCGGCGAAGTGTTGTGCGAGATCTGGTAGAGAACCAGCTCTTAGCTCTTAGCCTTTAGCTTTTAGCCAAAGACTGAAGGGTACAGAGCGATGGGTACGAAGCTAAGAGCTAACAGCTAAAGGCTAAGAGCTGATCTTATGTCAAGAATTGGACGAAAACCGATCCCGCTCCCCAAGGGGGTAGCGGTCAAGATTGAAGGCGATGTGGTCAACGTGCAGGGGCCCAAGGGCAAGCTGGATACGCAGCTCCCGCGCGGCATCCGCATGGAGCAGCAGGACGGCAACCTGGTGGCGATCCGCGAGAACGACTCGCAGGCCGCCGTCCATGGGCTGGCCCGCGCTCTGGTCAACAATGCGGTGGAAGGCGTGACCAAGGGCTGGACCCGCGACCTGGAAATTGTGGGCATCGGATACCGCGCCGAGCTCAAGGGCAAGAACACGGTGGTCTTCAGCCTGGGATACTCGCACCCCATTGAATATCCGCTGCCCATCGGAATTGAAGCAACCGTCGATCCCAAGCAGACCAAGCTGAGCGTGACCGGCATCGATCGCCAGAAAGTGGGACAGGTGGCCGCCGAAATGCGCAGCCTGCGCCCGCCCGATCCCTACAAGAACAAGGGCGTGCGCTATGCCGGCGAGCGGCTGAAGAAGAAGGTTGGTAAGACCGGAGCGAAATAGTCGTCAGTCGTCGGTCTTCAGTCGTCGGCCAGGCAGTCGAGATTGGGATCGAGCTGGTGATCAAGGCAAGAACAGTCGTTCCGTTTGATCGGAGTCAGTCGATGGATGGGCTGACGACCGACGACTGACGACCGAGGACCAGAAAAAATGCTTACCCAGACATCGAAGAACGCGAATCGGCGGCATGTTCACAAACGCATCCGCAAGAAGGTGCTCGGGACCTCCGAGCGGCCGCGGCTGAACGTGTATCGCTCGTTGAATCATATCTACGTTCAGCTGATCGACGACCTGAAGGGCGCGACCCTGGTTTCCGCGAATTCCGCCGAAGGCAAGAAGGGCGAGCGGCGGACCGGAGGCAACCTGGCTGCGGCCAAGAACGTCGGCAAGAGCATTGCCGAGCGCGCCAAAGCCAAGGGAATCGAGAAAGTCGTGTTTGACCGTGGCGGCTACATTTATCACGGACGGGTCAAGGCCCTGGCCGATGCCGCCCGCGAAGCTGGGCTGCAGTTCTAAAGAATTGAGTAATTGCGGAATTGAGAGATCGGGCAATTGAAAATCGTGGAGTTTGATTTTTCAATTACTCAATTACCAAATTACCCAATTACTAAATTTTGTGAAATGAGAATCAATGCCAACTGTGATTAAGAAGCTCGATGCGAATTCGTACCAGCTGAAAGACCAGGTGGTCTCCATCAACCGCGTGACCAAAGTGGTCAAGGGCGGCAAGAACCTTTCCTTCGCGGCCCTGGTGGTGGTGGGAGACCCGAGCGCGGCCGTCGTGGGCTACGGCTCGGGGAAAGCTAAGGAAGTGCCGCAGGCGATTCGCAAGGGAATTGAGTCGGCGAAAAAGAACCTGATGCGGGTCAACCTGACGCAAACCAGCATTCCCCACCTGGTGCTGGGGCGTTACGGCTCAGGACGAGTGCTGCTGAAACCGGCTCCCGAAGGCACCGGGGTGATTGCGGGCGGCGCGGTGCGCGCGGTCATGACCTCGGCGGGCATTCAGAATGTGCTGACAAAATCGATTGGCACCACCAATCCGCACAATGTTATCAAGGCGACTTTTGATGCTCTGAAGCATCTGAAAAACCGCAGTGATGTGGCCGCCATGCGCGGCAAGACGGTCGAGGAACTGTAAACATGCCCAATAGACTGGCGAAGAAATCGAGTCCGGGGAGCGGCCCGAAAATACATCTGAAGTGGGTGCGGTCGGCGATTTGCGCCCCGGTGCAGCAGAAGCTGGTGGTCAAGGGCCTGGGTTTCACTCGCTTGAATCAGGTGATCGAGCGGCCGGACAGCCCGGCCATCCGCGGCATGGTGGCCAAAGTGCCGCACCTGGTGGAGATCGTTCAGTCGTAAGTCGTCAGTCATCGGTCCTCAGAAAAAGCTGACGGCTGAGAGCTTATTTATGAATCTTTCAAACATTCGCGCACCAAAGAAGGCGACGGCCAACAAGAAGCGGGTGGGCCGCGGCATGGGTTCGGGCATGGGCAAGACTTCCACCCGCGGCCACAAGGGCCAGCGCTCGCGCAGCGGTTCGCGCATGATGCGCGGCTTCGAAGGCGGCCAGATGCCGTTGCACCGCCGCATGCCGAAGCGCGGCTTCACCAACATCTTCCGCCAGGAATTCAACATCGTGAACCTGGAAAAGCTGGCGGCGCTGGGCGAGACCACGATCACACCCGAGGTGTTGCGCAAGGCGGGAGTGATCAAGAGCAAGCATCCCTTGAAGGTCCTCGGAGACGGAGAGTTGACCGTCGCCCTGACCGTGCACGCCCATAAATTTTCCAAGTCGGCCCAGGAAAAGATCACCAAGGCCGGCGGCAAGTTCGAGGTGTTGTAAGCGATGCTGGAGAAACTGACCAACGTCTTTCGTATCCCGGACCTGCGCAAGCGCATTATGTTTACCCTGGCGCTGCTGGCGGTGTACCGCCTGGGCGGGCATATTCCCACGCCGGGCGTGAACGCGGACAAGCTGCAGCAGTTTTTCGAGCAGAACAAAGGCAGCCTGCTGGGTTTTGTGGACCTGTTTTCCGGCGGACAGCTGCGTCGCCTCACCATTTTCGCCCTGGGCATCATGCCCTACATCACGGCTTCCATCATCTTGCAGTTGTTGACCGTGGTCTATGAACCCCTGGCCAAGTTGCAGAAGGAAGGCGAACTGGGCCGCAAGAAGATCACGCAGTGGACCCGCTACCTGACCTTTGGTTTAAGCGCGGTGCAGTCCTTCGGCATCGCCTGGCAGCTGCAGCGGGGCGGGGACTTCGTGATCCATCCCGGGTGGCCTTTCATTCTGATGACTATGCTGACGCTCACCACGGGAAGCGTGTTCATCATGTGGCTGGGCGAGCAGATTACCGAACGGGGCGTGGGCAACGGAATGTCCCTGCTGATCTTTGCCGGCATCGTGGTGGGCCTGCCGCGGGCGGTGATCGATCTTTTTGACAAGGTTCGCACCGACGCCTGGGGAGCCTTTACCGCGCCCGCGATGATTCTTCTGATTGGGGTGATGATCCTGGTCGTGGGTTTCATCGTGTATGTGGAGCGTTGTGAGCGCCGCATTCCGGTGCAGTATGCCAAGCGTGTGGTGGGGCGCAAGGTCATGGGCGGGCAATCCACGCATCTGCCCTTGCGGGTGAATTCCGGCGGCGTCATGCCGGTCATTTTCGCGTCGTCCATTCTCACGCTGCCGCAGACCGTGGGTTATGGCCTGCGCAACAACCGTTATTTCGGCGACCTGATTCGCTGGCTGGGTTGGGGAGAGCCGCTGTACACCGTGCTCTATGCGGTGGGAATCATCTTCTTCGCTTACTTCTATGTCTCGATTGTCTTCAACCCCAACGAGGTTGCGGACAACATGCGGAAGTATGGCGGATTTATTCCCGGCATTCGTCCCGGCAAGCGCACCGCGGACCACATCAACGAGATCCTGACCCGCATCACCCTGGTGGGAGGGCTCTACCTGATCATCATCTCGTTCATTCCGGAGTGGATGATCACCGGCATTCACCTCAACCATCTTTACGGACCGATTGGCGCGTTTTTCGAGCGGCTGCCGACCTGGGTGACGAATGGGTTGAACGTGAACTTCTACTTTGGCGGCACGTCGCTGCTGATTGTGGTGGGGGTCGCCATGGATACCGTGACCCAGATCGAAGCCCAGCTGGTGATGCGCCACTACGACGGTTTTACCCCGCGCAGCGGGCGGATTCGCGGCCGCCGGACCTGGTCTTAAGTGTAGGCGCGAGCGTCCGCGCTCGTGTGGCGGTGGTACGGACCTGGCTTTGAGAGAGTGTTTGAGCAAGTTCAGCGGTCGTCGCGCTGGTTGAGTGAAATTGCAATCGGAGGCGGGAGGACCAGTTCGATGGCGGAGGCAATCTCGCGCGGCATCGGACCTGTCATTCTGCTCGGCTCTCCGGGCGCGGGCAAGGGTACGCAAGCCAAGCAGATCGTGGCGCATTACCAGATCCCGCAGATTTCTACGGGAGACCTGCTGCGGGAGAATGTGCAGCGCGGCACTGCGCTCGGCCTGGCGGCCAAGGACGTGATGGCGCTGGGCGGACTGGTGCCGGATGACCTGGTGTACGACATGGTCTCCCAGCGCTTGAGGCAGGCGGACTGCGAGCGCGGCTTCATTCTGGATGGGTTTCCCCGCAACCCGGCCCAGGCCGGATGGCTGGATGCGTTTCTGGAGCACGAGTTCTTTGAAAAGGGGCAACGGGAGCAGTGTCTGCCCATTGTGATCCGAATTAACGTGGATTATAATAAGTTGCTACGTCGGATTACTGGACGCCGTTCTTGTCCCGTCTGTGGACGGATCTATAACGTCTACTCCCAGTCACCCCGTGTCGCTGACCGATGCAATGTTGATGGTTCTACGCTGGTGACCCGCGACGACGACCGTGAAGAAGTCATCCGGGAGCGACTGGCGGCCTACGAACTGCAGACCAAGCCCGTAGCCGAATACTACGCGCGCAAAGGGCGGCTGGTTTCCGTGGATGGCGACCTGCCGATCAAGCAGGTCACCGAGCAGATTTTCAAGGTGATCGAGAGCCAGCGTGGTGTGCCGGCCGGTGATCAGTAGGTCCGACAGGTAGTTTCGATCAGTACATCATGGCGATTGTCTGCAAATCGGCGGCTGAGATTGAGAAGATGCGGCGCAGCGGCGGCATCGTGCGCGAGGTTCTGAACCACGTTCGCGCCCTGGTGGTGCCGGGAGCGACCACGATGGACCTGGAACGCGCGGCCGAGCAGAAGATCAAGGACCTGGGCGTGAAGCCCGCCTTCAAGGGATACTACGATTATCCCTGCGTGCTCTGCACCTCGATCAACGAAGAGATTGTGCATGGCATCCCTTCCGAGAAAAGGGTGTTGAAAGCCGGCGACATTGTTTCGATCGACTGCGGCGTGGTGCTGGACGGCTACTACGGCGACGCCGCCATCACGGTCCCGGTGGACGGTTCGATCACGCCCGCGCTGACCAAGCTGCTCGAAGTCACCGAGGCGTCATTGTACCGGGGCATCGAGGCGGCGCGGATCGGGAACGCCGTGGGAGATGTGGGCGCTTCCGTGCAAGAATTTGTCGAAGCCAACGGCTTCAGCGTGGTCCGCGAATTCGTGGGGCACGGCATTGGTACGCGCCTGCACGAGGAGCCGCAGGTGCCGAACTATGGCACCCGCGGGCACGGGGCGCGCTTGCGCGAAGGCATGGTCCTGGCCATCGAGCCCATGGTGAATTCGGGTAGTCCCGAGACTCGCGTCCTCGACGACAAGTGGACTGCGGTAACGGCCGACGGCAGCTACAGCGCCCACTTCGAACATTGTGTCGCAGTCACGAAAGACGGACCGATGATTTTGACGCAGTAAAACAGCTTTCAGCCGTCAGCTATCAGCTCTCAATTCTTACAGAAGGCTGATAGCTGAAAGCTGACAGCTTTCTTCAAGGAGTCGATGAGCAAAGAGGACGCGATTGAGGTGATGGCAACGGTCGTCGAACCGCTGCCCAATGCCATGTTCAAGGTTGAACTGGAAAACAAGCACCAGGTGCTGGCGCATGTCTCGGGAAAGATGCGCAAGAACTTCATTCGCATTCTGCCCGGCGACAAGGTCGCGGTCGAGCTTTCGCCCTACGACTTGAACCGCGGGCGCATTGTGTATCGCTATAAATGAAGCGCCTCACCCGGCTGTCGATTTTGCTGACAGCTGAGGGCTGACGGCTGAAGGCTGGTTTATGAAAGTAAGAGCGTCGGTAAAGAAGATTTGCGATAAGTGCAAGGTCATCCACCGCAAGGGCGTGGTACGGGTGATCTGCGTCGTCTCCAAGCACAAGCAGCGTCAAGGCTAAGGATTAGAGGAACCCTATGGCACGCATTGCAGGCGTCGATCTTCCGCGCAACAAGCGAACCAATATCGCGCTGACCTACATCTATGGCATCGGCAATCCGCGCGCGGCCCGCATTCTGGACGCGGCCAACGTGGACCCGATGAAGAAGGTCCAGGACCTGGGCGAAGACGAGGTGAATCGCATCCGCCAGGTGATCGAAGCCGAGGGCATGGTGGAAGGCGATTTGCGCAAGGAAGTTTCGATGAACATCAAGCGTCTCATCGAAATCGGTTCCTACCGAGGCTATCGTCATCGCCGAAATCTGCCGGTCCGCGGGCAGCGCACGCACACCAATGCGCGCACCCGCAAAGGCCCGCGCAAGGGAACCGTGGCGCAGAAAAAGAAGGCGACGGCAAAGACTTAAAACCGTCGTCGGTCTTCAGTCGTCAGGAAACCGTGACGCCGGCGGACAATGATTGACTGACGACTGACGACTGACGACTCGACGACTAGGACAACTATGGCAAAACCAGCAGCACCAGCAGCAGCGGCAGCGGGGACCGGAGCAGCGGCGCCGGATAAAAAGGGCAAGAAGAAAACCTTCAAGAAAAAAGAGCGAAAGCACGTTCCGCACGGCATTGCCCACATCCAGGCCTCGTTCAACAACACCATTGTGACCATCGCCGACCAGGCGGGGAACGTGTTGGCGTGGAAGAGTTCCGGTTCACTGGGTTTTCGCGGATCGCGCAAAGGAACGCCCTTTGCCGCCCAACAGGCGGCGCAGAACGCGGCGAGCATGGCGCGCGATCACGGCGTGCGCAGCGTGGAAGTGCGGGTCAGCGGCCCCGGTTCGGGACGCGAATCTGCCATCCGCGCACTGGCCGCGGCTGGAATCGAAGTCCGGAACATCAAAGACGCTACCCCGATTCCGCATAACGGTTGCCGTCCGCCGAAGCGAAGAAGAGTCTAGGGACAGATTCCGGTTTCTGGTTTCCAGTTTCAAAAGCGAGTGACCGAACTTGAACCGTAAATGGAAGTGGCAAACTGAGTTTGTTTGAAGAACCAGTTTCCAGTCTCTCGTTCCCAGTTCTCAGCTGATGTAACAGAAACTAGAGACTGATTTTCGTCCGGGACGAAGGGTGAAGCCAAACCTGTAAACCGGTCATCTAACAAGGAGGAATAATTTGGCCCGTTACACTGATCCCGTCTGCCGTCTCTGCCGCCGCGAGGGCATGAAGCTTTTCCTCAAAGGCACCAAGTGTTTCAGCGACAAATGCCCCATCGAGAAGCGTAACTTCGCTCCCGGACAGCATGGCAAGGACCGTAAAGCCAAAATTGTCGGCTACGGCTTGCAGCTGCGCGAAAAGCAGAAAGCCAAGCGCATCTATTTCACCCAGGAAGGCCAGTTCCGCAACTATTTCGAGAAAGCGGCGCGGACCCGGGGTGTTACCGGCGAGATGCTTCTGCAACAGCTGGAGCGCCGTCTGGACAACGTGGTTTATCGCCTGGGATTTGGCATGTCCCGCCGGCAGGCGCGCCAACTGGTGCGTCACGGGCACATTCAGGTGAATGGACGCAAGGTCAACATTCCCTCGTACCAGGTCAGCGTGGGCGAGGAGATTGCGATCCGCGAAGGCAGCAAGAAGCTGCCCATCCTGGAGCCGGCAAAGGAATTTGCCAGCCACCAGAATGCACCCAACTGGCTGGAAATTGATCGCGACAACTATAAGGGCAAGGTTCTGGCCCTGCCCAAACGCGAAGATATCAACCTGCCGGTGAACGAGCAGTTAATTGTGGAGTTGTACAGCAAATAGTTTCGAGTTTCTGGTTTCTGGTTGCGAAACCAGAAACTGGAAACCAGAAACTGACTTGTTCGGTCCCAACAATTCGAGCCAGATCAGCCTGTCTCTGACGATTGACCTGAATGAAACGCGGACCTGTTCAGGGATGTCAGGACTGAGCCAAACGGCCGAAGGAGAACAACGTAATGCTTTGGAAGGGATTTCAAAAACCCAAACGTCTCGCCGTCGATAACGAAACTTTAACCGACAAGTACGGCATCTTCTGGGCCCAGCCGTTTGAACGCGGCTTCGGCACCACCATCGGCAACGGCTTGCGGCGCGTTATGCTTTCTTCGATCGAAGGAGCTGCAGTCACCGCGGTCAAGATCGAAGGCGTGCTGCACGAGTTCCAGTCGATTCCCGGCGTGGTGGAAGACGCCACCGACATCATCCTCAACCTGAAGCAGATTCCGTTCAAGTTGAGCGGCGATGCTCCCAAGGCCATCTACCTGCGCAGCGATCAGCCTGGCGTGGTCACTTCCGGAATGATCGAAGCCGATGCCGACGTCGAGGTGCTCGACAAAGACGTCTACATCGCCACCGTCAGCGAAGGCGGCAAGCTCGACATGGAAATGCGCCTCAAGCGCGGACGCGGTTACGTTTCCGCGGACAAGAACTTTGACGAGGATCTCGGCATCGGCTTCATTCCCATCGACTCCGTTCATTCTCCGGTGCGCAAGTGCAACTACACCGTGGAGGCGGCGCGTTTGGGGCAGATCACCGATTACGACAAGCTGACTCTCGAAGTGTGGACCAACGGCTCCATCACCCCGGCTGATTCCATCGGCCTGGCGGCCAAGCTGTTGAAGGACCACATGAACATCTTCATCAACTTCGAAGAGGACATCGAGACTTCCACTTCCACCGACGACCGAAAACCAGAAATCAAGAACGAAAACCTGAACCGTTCGGTTGAAGAGTTAGAGCTTTCAGTGCGCAGCTACAACTGCCTGAAGAATGCCAACATCCAGACCATTGGTGAACTCGTCCAGAAGACCGAAGCCGAAATGCTGAAGACCAAGAACTTCGGCCGCAAGTCGCTGAACGAGATCAAGGAAATTCTGTCGTCGATGGGGCTCAGCCTGGGGATGAAGATCGACGAGCATGGCAATGCCGTGCCCGGCCCGACTTCCAACCAGGTACTGCCGGCATCGGCGTACGGTCCGGACAACGATCTATAGAAATCAGGTTTCAGAGGTTTCAAGGTTTCGGGTTTCAAGACGGCGGTTGCGGCTTGAAGCGATGAAACCTTGAAACTTTGAAACCTTGAAACTTGGGGTTTGCCATGCGTCACAAAGTAGCAGGATGGAAACTGGGACGAAACACCAGCCACCGCCGCTCCTTGCTGCGGAACCTGGTGACTTCGCTCATCCTCGAAGAACGTATCGAGACCACCGTGCCCAAGGCCAAGGCCATGCGTCCGCTGGTCGAGAAAATGATCACGCTGGGCAAGCGCGGCGATCTGTCGGCGCGCCGCCAGGCGCTGGCTTACTTGATGACCAGCGCGGCCGTGGACAAGCTCTTCGACATCGTCGCTCCCCGTTTCGGGGACCGCGAAGGCGGGTACTTGCGCATCGTACGCGCCGGCTGGCGCAAAGGCGACGGCGCGGACACCGCGTTTGTCGAACTCCTCGGCAGCGAAAAGCTGCAGGAGGAAAAGCGCGAAAAGCGAGCCGTAGCCCGTTCTAAGCGCGCCGAAGAAGCCAAGAAAGCGATGGAAGAAGCCGAAGCGCAGCAGGGTGTCGAGCATCCGGCCGATCACGCCGAAGGCGCTGACAAGGTAAAGGAAGACAAAGAGTAAAGAAGCATCGATCGTCGGTCGTCCGCCGTCAGCCAATCGCGATTCCGTCCCCAATTTCGCTGACGACGGCGACCGACGATCGCCCAAACTGGTATCGGTAGATCCGACCCTTCCCGCTTCACCCAGTCGTACATGTCCCCTGGAGTCTATCTGGCGTAATCTTGCCCTCGCCGGACCTCGGGCTAGACTGGGGTGAGGGCCATGGAGTTTTCGCGCAACCAAGTCGGCATTGCGGCAGGAGCCGGGGTTCTTCTGCTGATCATTTTCTTTGGCTATCTCATTCACCTCAATGGCCAGGGGCCGGTGCTCGGCCGGTCGGTAGACCGCGATCCGCTGTCCGGCATTCCAAATTCGATCTCGCTGAATCCACTGCGCGACCGCACTTCCGAACGCGAGGCAGCCAAGTTTATCCGCAGCATGCGGGACGGGAACTGCAAGGAAGAACTGGCCGACTGGTTTAGGGACTACCGCAAAAAGTACGCCGCATTCATCTGCGACTCGGAGGCCCAGCACCCGCTGGTCTCCTGGGACGTTGTGGATTGGGAGGACACGCCGCCCCTGCGCATTCTTCACTACCGTGGCAAGCGCCGTAACGCTCCCGATTCAAAGAGTACGTACAAGGAACTGTTCTCGGTCACCCTGGAGAGGAAAGACGGCGAGTGGGTCGTGACCAAGTACGATTCCATGTACTGAAGACAGTCTTCGGTGGCCGGTCTTTCGTCGCCAGTCGTCAGCCGTTGGCTTCCTTTGCGAACTTTGCGGTATTCCTTTGCGTTCTTCGCGGTAAAGGGTTTGACCTCGATTGCATCGCTATAAAAATATCTAGACCGCAAGGTTCGCAAAGAATGCGGAACGCCTGATCTGTCAGGAGTCTTCGGGTGCCGGCCCAGACCCTGAAATCCGCTTTCGAAGAATCAGAAAGAGAACGACCTGCGCGATCAGCGCAGCCGTGCTGTCGAGCAGCACGTCGTGGAGATTTCCGGTGCGGCTGGGAAGGTAGCTTTGGTGCCATTCGTCGAGACAGGCAACCAGGGCGCTCATAAAAAACGAAATTCTCGCCCACTGGATCGACCAATTCCTGCCCGGGTAGGGGAAGGTGTCTCGCCAGGCGCGGAACAGCAGCCAGCTCAGCGTGAAATAGCCCACGACATGGCCGGTCTTTCGGATGAGGAAATGCCAGAAAGGAAAGTGAGCCGGCCGCAAACCAAAAAGATAGTGCAGGAGCGGGTAAAAAATTCGACTGGTGTTAAGGGCCGACGCAAAACTGGTGGACTCGCCCACGATGAGCCCAAGCCAGAGAAGCGCCGCGACCCAGGTCTTGAGCAGGTGCTTTTGGGTGGGGTTCAAGCGCGGTTTCCCGGCCTCTATTCCACCGCGTAGTTCGGCGCCTCGCGGGTAATCATCACATCGTGCACGTGACTCTCGCGCAGGCCCGCGCCGCTGATGCGGACGAACCGCGTCTTCTGCAGCAGGTCCGGGATGGTGGCGCACCCGCAGTACCCCATACCGGATTTCAAGCCGCCCACCATCTGGTGCACGATCATGGCCACTGAACCGCGGTAGGGAACGCGTCCTTCGATGCCTTCAGGGACCAGCTTGCCCAGGCGATTGGCGTCGTCGGGCCCGCCGGACATGGCCGTGGAAGCGTCGCCCTCGGTATTCTGGAAATAACGTTCGCTGGAACCCGAGGCCATCGCGCCCAGCGAGCCCATGCCGCGATAGGATTTGAAGGAGCGGCCCTGATAAAGGATGAGTTCGCCGGGGCTCTCATCGGTCCCGGCAAAGAGCGATCCGATCATGACTCCTGAAGCTCCAGCCGCCAGGGCCTTGGTAATGTCGCCCGAGTATTTGATGCCGCCGTCGGCGACGATGGGAATGCCGGCGTCCTTGGTGGCGCGGTAGGCTTCCGCGATCGCCGTCATTTGCGGCATACCTGCGCCGGTCACCACCCGAGTGGTACAGATCGATCCTGGACCGATGCCGACTTTGATGGCGTCAGCGCCTGCCCGGGCCAGTTCGCAGGCCCCGTCGAAGGTCCCGACGTTGCCGGCGATCAGGTCCACTTCGGGCAGCTTCGACTTCACCATCTTGATGGCATCGAGCACGCGGCTGGAGTGTCCGTGGGCGCTGTCGATGGCCAGCAGGTCGACCTTGCACTTCACCATCTCCTGGGCGCGCTCCAGAAAATCGCCGGTGGCGCCGATGGCGGCGCCGACCCGCAACCGGCCCTGCGAATCCTTGGCCGCGTTGGGATATTTCAACTTCTTCTGAATGTCTTTGACCGTGATCAGCCCCTTGAGGTTGTACTGGTCATCGACCACCAGGAGTTTTTCCACGCGGTGTTCGTGCAGAATGTTCTCTGCGTCCTCGAGCGTAGTGCCCACGGGGACGGTGATCAGATTTTCCTTGGTCATTACCTTGCTGATGGGAATATCGAAGCGGGTCTCGAAGCGCAGGTCGCGATTGGTCAGAATGCCCACCAGTTTTCCGTTCTTGGTAATGGGCACGCCGGAAATTTTGTATTTGCGCATCATCTCAAGAGCATCGGAAACTTTCGCATCCGGCGACATGGTGACCGGATCCACGATCATGCCGCTCTCCGAGCGCTTCACTTTGTCCACTTCGTTGGCCTGCTGCTCCGGAGTCAGATTGCGGTGGATGATCCCGATGCCGCCCTGCTGGGCCAGCGCAATCGCCATGTGCGATTCCGTGACCGTGTCCATGGCGGCGCTGACGATGGGAATGTTCAGGCGGATATTGCGCGTGAGCTGGGTCTGCGTGTTGGCCTGGGCAGGAACCACGTCGGAACGCGCCGGCAGCAGCAACACGTCGTCGAAGGTGAGCGCCTCTGGGACAGGAAAATGAATCATAAGTTTTCTCGGACGTGAAGGATAGCCTTCCATTCTAGAGACGGTTCGAAGTTCAGGCAAATCGCGGCTGTCGGGTAGGATCGTCGGTGCGTGCGCTCCAGACCCCGCAGTCATCCGGAGAGAGTTCAGTCTCGAAGGATCTGGCGTGTACTGTCACAATCGCCGAGCCAGAGCACGTACGCTACACGCGAGATGCTTCGCAAAGCTCAGCATGACGTCCGCCTTGGGGAAAGCTCTAAATGCGCCGCAACCCGAGGCTGCCGAGGTTTGTCTTTTGGTTCCCTGCGGCGTATATTGATAGCTGGAACTGTTGTGTAGTTACCAGCACGTGGCGAGACACACCAGTGGGCGCAAGCCCACTTTTTAGTTTAGGCCCGTTTTGGAACAGGGAAATTGGCCGTAAGCTATTGGTTTCATGGCACTTGAGATTGACAAGGTCCGCGATATTGCGGAGCGGGTGGCTGCCTCGAACGGGCTGGAGGTAGTGGAGGTCGAGCTGCGCGGCGGCGGCAAAGCGCGCATGCTCCGCATCGTGATCGATAAACCCGCCGGGGTCACGCACGAGGACTGTGCGAATGTCAGCCGCGAAGTCGGCACGATCCTGGATGTCGAAGACGCGATTTCGGGTTCGTACACCCTGGAGGTTTCTTCTCCGGGGCTGGATCGGAAATTAATTCGTCCGGCGGATTACCAGCGCTTCACCGGGAGCCGGATCAAGTTGACCACGCAGCAACCGGTCAACGGCAATCGCCACTTTGAAGGCCGGCTGGAAAGTTTCGAGCAGGGGCGTCTGACTCTGGACCTGAACGCGGCCCGAAAAAAGCGCCGTCCGGAAGAAGGCGTTGCGCCCAAGCTGGAAATCGACTTGAAGAATGTCGAGAAGGCCAACCTGGTGCCTGAAATCTAGAAGCGGGCGTCGGGCGTCAGCCCTCGGACGTCGGCCACTAGCACCGGCTTCGGCGTCTTGAGGTGTTGCCGAGGTCTGAGGTCCGAAGTCCGAGGTCGGTTTATTTATGGCAAGTGAGCTCTATAACACGATCGACGCGTTGAGCCGGGAAAAAGGCATTGATCCGCAGATTGTCGTGAGTGCGGTGGAAGATGCCATTGTTGTGGCGACGCGCAAGTATTACAAGACGCAGGAAAACCTGCGCGCCGAACTGGACAAGGAAACGGGCAAGATCCGGGCTTTCGCCGTGAAGACGATTGTCGAGACTCCCGAACAGGTCGAAGACCCTGTCCTGCAGGTCACGCTGGACGAGGCGCGCAAGATCAATCCCAACGTTGAGTTGGGCGGCGAGCTTCAGATCAACAAGCAGACCGAAGGCATTCTGGGACGGATTGCGGCGCAGCTGGCCAAGCAGGTCATTTTTCAGAAGGTGCGGGAAGCCGAGCGCGACACGGTTTACAACGAGTACATCGGGCGCGTGGGCGAGATTGTGAATGCCACGGTGAAGCGGATCGAAGGTCCAGATGTGATCTTCGACATCGGCAAAGCGGAAGCGCGCATGCCGCGCAAGGAGCAGTCGCGGCTGGAATCGTTCGCCATGGGCGAACGCGTGCGCGTCGTGATTGCCCGGGTGGAGCGGGCCTCGAAAGGCCCGGCCGTCGTGGTTTCCCGCGCCGCGCCTGAACTGGTGCAGCACCTGTTCCAGACCGAAGTTCCGGAGATATACGATGGGACGGTTGTGATCCGCGCCATCGCGCGCGAGGCTGGCGAGCGCACCAAGATCGCCGTCATGTCCAAAGACAAAGACGTGGACGCGGTGGGCGCCTGCGTCGGCATGAAGGGCATGCGGGTGCAGTCAATCATCCGCGAATTGCGCGGCGAGAAGATCGATATCATCGAGTACCACGAAGATGCGGTGACCTTTGCGGAGAAGGCGCTGCAGCCGGCCAAGGTGAGCCGGGTGACCGTGGTTGATTCAGCGGACAAGCATCTCGAAGTCGTGGTGGATGACAGCCAGCTTTCTCTCGCCATCGGCAAGAAGGGGCAAAACGTCCGTCTGGCGGCGAAGCTGCTGGGCTGGAAGATTGATATCAAGAGCGAGGAAGAGAAGCGGCAGGAAGTGGAGCTGCAGATGTCCGCGCTGGTGGGCACTGCGACCACTCCGCTGGAGAATGTGCCCGGCCTGGGTGAGGGGCTGATTGAGAAGCTGAGCGCGGCCGGTGTGAGCACGGTGGAAGCCCTGGCAGACATGACTCCGGAGCAGCTCGAGGCCATCGAGGGTATCGGCCCCAAGACGGTGGAAAAAATCAGTCTCGCGGTCAATAATTATTTCTCCAGCCTGGAAGCAGGCGACGCGGGCGCAGTTGTGGCGGAAGGTGAAGCGAGTGCGGAGCCGGCAGCCGAAGAGGCAGTCGCAAGCGCGGACGAAATTACGGCTGAGGTGGAAGCCGTCGCGCCGGAACCCGCGCCTGAAGCGGTTGAAGCATCCCCACCGGACGCCACTGTCGAAGCAAAGAGTGGGCCGGAAGAAACGGCCGAATCCGCGGAGGAGCCTGCTCCTTCCGAGGAGAAGCAGTAAGTGCGGTTTTGTCGCGCGGACCGAAGCAGCTGCGCGAACCTGAAAACTGACGCCGTGAGGTTGATATGAAGACTTAGCGGAACAGTCCGGAGGGCGAAAGGGCGGATGAGTAAGATTCGAATCAACGATCTGGCAAGAGAGCTGGAAGTCAAGAGCAAGTCGATCCTCGATGTGCTTCCCGAAGTGGGAGTCACCGAGAAAAAGAGCCATTCCAGTTCTCTCGAAGACCATGAAGCGGATAAAGTGCGTGCCCGCCTCCGCTCTGCCAGCGCGGCGCCGAGTTCCAGCCGGTCCTCCCGGCCGGCTCGCCCCGACGGCGATGAGATCAAGACCAAGATTGACCTTTCCCACATTTCCAAGCCCGGCGACGCTCTAAAAGCCATCATCAGCAAGCAGCATGGGCCCGCGGCCGCCGAGGCCGCGCCGCCGGTTGAGACCAGGCACGCCGTGCCGCCAGCCGCGCCCGTCGCGAGCGTTCCCGCTCCGAAGGCCCCTGTGCCTGCGCCTTCCGCTCCGCCAAAATTTGTGGTTCCGGCTTCGACCCCGAGGCCAAGCTTTACGGCTCCTGCGCCCCCACCGGTTACTCAGTCCGCCGCACCAGTGGCCCCGGCTGCGCCACGACCGATAGCTCCGCCGATTGCGGCACCGCGGCCTGCGGCTGGTTCCACAGCGCCAACCGTGACCCCGCCACGGCCCATGGTGCCTCCACCGCAAGCGCCCACCATGGCCGCCCGGCCGGCAGCCCCGAGTGCACCGCCACCCGCGGTCGCCCCGCCGCCACGCATGATCGTTCCGCAAACCGGGCCGCGTCCGGTCTATAAGGCGCCCTTGCGTCCCGCCGCGCCCGCAGGCGAGTCGGGTATGCCCGCGGGAGCCGTGATGCGTCCAGCTCCGGGACGTCCCGTGCCAGGCCAACCGATTTTCCAGCGTTCGCGTCCGGGCGCTCCCAGCCCCAATCGTCCGCCACTGCGGCCCGGCGAGCGCCGGCCGATGCATCCCACGCGCCAGTCGCCTACGGGCTCACGTCCGTTGGGAGTAGGACCGGGAGCTTTACCGACCGGGCCAACAACTCGGCCGGGGAGTAGGCCCGGGGCGCCGTCTCGCAGGCCGGGCCAGCGCTACGTGCCTCGAGGCGTGAAGGAAGGCCCGATGAAGGGCTACACGCCGCCGCCGCGGCTGTCGCTCTCCAATGAACCCCAACCCATTACGCGCAGCATCACCATCACGGAAGGCATTAGCGTAAAAGATCTGGCGGAAAAGCTTGGCCTTCGCGCTAAGGACCTGATCGCGCGCCTGTTGACGCGCGGTGTGTTCGCCACCATCAATCAGACGCTCGACACCGAACTGGCCAGTGAAATGGCGCGCTTCTTCGGAGCCGACACCAACGTGATCACCTTCGAAGAGCAGGCCGCCAAGGAAGTTTCCGAGGCCGCTGCGGGCGAGGAAGGCGTCCCCACCGAAGGCGTCACCCGCCCGCCGGTGGTCACCATCATGGGCCACGTGGATCACGGCAAGACCACGCTGCTCGATTCCATCCGCCTGACCAACGTGGCGGGCGGCGAAGCCGGCGGGATCACGCAGCACATTGGCGCGTACAAAGTCACCATCGTGGACAAGAACTCCCCGGCATACGGCCGCCAGATCGTGTTCCTCGATACCCCGGGCCACGAGGCGTTCACCCGCATGCGCGCGCGCGGAGCCAAGGCCACGGACATCGTGGTGCTGGTCGTGGCCGCCGACGACGGTGTGATGCCGCAGACGCTCGAAGCCATTGACCACGCCCACGCCGCCGAAGTCCCGATCATCGTCGCGGTCAATAAAATCGACAAGCCCGATGCCCTGCCGGATCGCGTGAAGAAGCAGTTGGCCGATCGCGGGCTGATGCCGGAAGACTGGGGCGGAACCACGGTATTCGTGGATGTCTCGGCCAAGCAGAAGACCAACCTGAACCTGCTGATGGAAATGATCTGCCTGGTGGCCGATCTGCAGGAACTCAAGGCTACGCCCGATCGTCCCGCAACCGGCGTGGTGCTCGAAGCCAAGCTGGACCGCGGGCGTGGACCCGTAGCTACGTTGCTAGTGCAGAACGGGACCTTGCGCAACGGCGACAACTTTGTGGTCGGCAATGTGTACGGCAAAGTGCGTGCCATGTTTGACGATCGCGGCAACCAGCTCGAATCCGCCCCGCCCTCCACTCCCGTCGAAATTCTGGGTATGGAAGGGTTGCCGCAAGCCGGCGATCAATTTGTGGTGGTCGCGGACCGCGACAAGGCGCGCGGCGTTTCTGAATACCGCGAACAGAAAGCGCGCGAGGCCACTTTGGCCAAGAGTTCCCGCGTGTCGCTCGAAGGTCTGGCGGAACAGCTGAAGACCGCCGGCATGAAGGAACTGAACATCATCCTCAAGGCGGACGTTGGCGGTTCAGTGGAAGTACTGACCGACCTGCTGACCAAGCTGTCAAACGACAAGGTGCGATTGAAGGTCCTGCGATCGGGAGTCGGCGCCATTACCGAGTCCGACGTGCTGCTGGCCTCGGCGTCGAACGCCATCATCATCGGATTCAACGTGCGTCCGGAGCGTAAAGCCCAGGAGTTGGCGGAGCAGGAGAAGGTCGACATCCGGTTGCACTCGATCATTTACGAGTTGCAGGACGAAATCAAACGCGCCATGACCGGCCTGCTCGAGCCCACCATCAAGGAAACCTATCAGGGCCGCGCCCTAGTCAAGGAGACCTTCCGCATCCCGAAGGTGGGAACCATTGCGGGCTGTTCGGTCACCGACGGCTTCATCAAGCGCGACTCGGAAGTCCGCCTGCTGCGCGACAACAACGTCGTATTTACCGGCAAGGTAGGATCGCTGCGCCGCTTCAAGGACGACGCCAGCGAAGTGCGCAACGGCATGGAGTGCGGCATCTCGATCTCCAACTACGGCGATATCAAAACCGGCGACGTGATCGAAGCCTTCGTGACCGAGAAAGTCGCAGCCGAAGCTATGGTGTAAACAGTCGTCAGTCGTCGGTCGTCAGTCTTCAGACTTTGCTGGCGACTGATGACTGAAGACTGACGACTGGAATGATCGCTTTTCTCACCCTCGAACTGCACATCGAAGCGGCGCAGTCCCTCAAAGACAAGCGGCAGGTGGTTCGGAGCCTGAAAGACCGGCTGCGAGCGCACTTCAACGTGGCGGTTGCTGAACTCGATTCCAGCGGTTTGTGGAACCGGGCGACGGTCGGCGTGGTCGCCATTTCGGACTCGCGCGACTACCTCGACGGCCTGATGAAAAACGTAGAACGCCAGGCCACGCGCATCGCCAACAACGGCGGCGCTGATGTCGCCGATTCATTTGTGGAATTTATGTAGCGCCGGCCCTTCGACTTCGCTCAGGGCAGGCTCAGCCGGCTGTCCGGAGGGCGTCCCGCCCTCCGCGTTGACTTGGACCAATCCGCCGTGAGCGAAGTTTAGAATTGCTTGTGTCTACTGAGGCGGCGAGACGCCGCCTCGACAGCCGGCGGGACGCCGGCGCTACCCAGGTCGTTCGGTGGAAAAGCTCGTGTTGGCGAGCTATTCGGCAAGTCGCAAAACTACTTTGTTCCCATTCAGCATGTATTCGAGTTCGTAGTGCGCGTTCTTCATCTTCTTGGCCAGCGGAAAATAAAGATATCCTGCAACCGGCGTCGCAACCGCACCTTCAGGCAGGCCTTTTTCGTCGAGTTCTGTTTCCATGACTTTACGGTCAGCATCAGTGCCGCCCCCTTGAGCACCCGGAGAACCAATCCCGACGCCTACCCCCGTTTGGGTATAAACCCCTCCCCTGCGCGGCTGTCCTGTTATTGGGTCATAAACGGCGCCTGACTCATAACCAACTCCCACGGATGGTGACACGACGACATCCCTACTCGCGGCGGCCTTCTTTTGCAGTGTTCCTGATACTAATGTCGCGCTGGCGGCTTTCACCGCAGTATCGGCGCCGATTGGCCGCAGAGAAAAGTCGTTCAGTGAAACCTCGAGGTTTTGTCCTTTCTGTGGATACAGCGCGACCTCCACCACCAGGCAACAATGGTTCAGATCGGAAACGAAGTTGCTGCGAGCTTCTTGCGAGGTCAGTAGCACCGCACCCATGGCCACGCCATCTTGTTCGGCGTGGGCGGGATATTTGAGCGCATTGGAACGAGCCACCGTTCCTTTCGGGGCGGCGAAAGCAAAAACAGCAGCACAGGTCAGACCAACAGCCAACCAGCTACTCTTCATCATGGCTTAGACTCCTTCGCTGCCCCCGGATTCACCGGATCAAGCTTAGCCGCAATTTTCAGCGACCTGCCGCTTAGCACGTAAATGCGCCGGCGAAAGGCTGCACCGTCCTTGCTCAAGACCGAGAGCTCGTAAGCTCCGGGTTCAAGCCATATATTTTTCAAATGGTCGGCCGTACCGGCGAAAGCGTTGTCCACGTAGACTTCAGCCAGCTTGGGATCGACGGTTCTCGGCTCAAGAGTTAATTTGACTTCGCCTCGTCCGTCGTTGTAACCAAAATATCCCGGTGGATACGAAAGAGGATAAGCCCAATAAGGGTCCCAGAGCCAGGATTGGTAGTATCCTCCGAACGGATACAAACCGTTGGGATAATAGAAAGGACCGTCAAAATGGCTGTAGCTGGCGCCGATTAAAATGGGTCCCAGCTTCACATGCCACTTGCGATCCTGATTTTGCGCCGGCTTATCGGACTGCGTATTCCGTGGGTTTCCAGCGATCGCTGAGGTTGATGAACTCTGAGCGACGGCGCCTGAATTCTGCGCCGGAGTCTGGCCGAGGCCATAGTTCTGCAATATCCCAAGCGCCAAAGCTAGCCCAAGAGAGGTTGCCGCTTTACGCATCACTGCACCCCCACCATATTAGTTCTGGTGATGCCCCGCGTCCAGTTCAGGTTGCCCCGCCGCAGGCCTCGGGTTCCTCAAAGGGGAACGAGCCACTTACATGGGTTGCAGGGACAGCAGGAAAGCCCGGCTGTCCCACTGACAGCGCTTTTTCTGATATTCTCATTCGTTTTACCAAGAGGTGGATGTGGAGAAGCGTGGCGCGAAATACCACCGGGAGCGCCTGGGGGAGGCCCTGCGGGAAGAGATTGAAACCATTGTGGAGGGCGAACTGGGCGATCCCCGCATTGGCCTGGTCAGCGTCACCAGCGTGGTACTGGCGGAGGACTCGCGCTCCGCCCAGGTATTCGTCACCCTCGATGGCGATGACGCCGAAGCCGACCGTTCTCTCCAGGGCCTGACGGCAGCGGTCGGTTTCATCCGGCGCGAGGTGGCGGAAAACCTGCACCTGCGCCGTCCTCCGGAATTGTATTTTCACCTCGATCGCTCGGACCAGTACGGCGCCAGAATTGATGAATTGCTGGGCCGGACGAAAAAGAGGAAGAGATAGTCGTCAGTCGTCGGTCGTCAGTCGTCAGCAAACTCCTGCGGACTGAAGACTCAAGACTGACGACCGACGACTGTTTTTATGGTGCAGGAAGTCCTCAAGCAGATCGCACGGCGCGACCGGTTTGTGCTCACCTCACACACCCGTCCGGACGGAGACGCGATCGGTTCGGCGCTGGCCTGTCGTCAGATCCTGCGCGCGATGGGCAAGGAAGCCGACGTCATTCTGCGCGATGGCGTGCCACGCATTTACCAGCCCCTGCCCTACGCCCGCGAAGTGCTCCAGTCGGAAGAGGTCAAAGGGGATTACGACGCCGCCATCATTCTGGAATGTGACAGCATCCAGCGCACCCGGCTGCACGGATTGGAGAACAAGTTCCTGATCAACATTGATCACCACCAGAGCGGCCGCCCCTTTGCCCAGGTGAACTGGATTGATCCCAAAGCCGTGGCTACGGCGGAAATGGTTTATCGCCTGGCGCGCGAGGCCGGAGTGAAAGTTTCTCCCGAGATCGCGACCTGCCTTTACACCGCCGTACTCACCGATACCGGGTCATTCATGTTCGAAGGTACGAACGAACACACTTTCGAACTTGCACGGGAGCTGGTCCTGGCGGGCGCGGACCCCGCGCTCTGTGCCCGTAATATTTATTTTGGCCACTCCACCGCCAAAATGCGGCTGTTGGGCGCGGCGCTCTCCAATCTGCACCGCGAAGGACCCCTGGCGTGGATTTCGGTAAGCCAGGAGCAGATGCAGCGCTGCCACGCCAAGGAAGAAGACTGCGAAGGCCTGGTGAACTACGCGCTTTCGATGCAGGGTGTGGAAGTGGCTTTGTTCTTTCGCGAACTTGCCGATGGACGCTTTCGTGTGAGTCTGCGCAGCAAGGGCCATGTCAACGTGGCCGCCATCGCCGAGCGTCTGGGCGGAGGTGGGCACCAATGCGCCAGTGGGTGCGCCGTGGATGGGCCGCTGTCATCCGCCAGCGCTCGGATTCTCGCTGAATTGCGGCTGGGTTCCTCCATACAATAAATCTCGTCGTAGATTTCAGATTGAAGATTTGAGATTTGTGATTTCAGAGCCCACAAACTCGACTTCGAACATTCCGACGGCAACTGCGGACCGACCGCTCATGGACTGGCTGCTGCTGGCCGGCTTCTGCGGCTTCCTGTTTTTCTTCGGCCTGGCATACTTCGGACTGGTGGGGGCCGACGAGCCGCGTTATGCGCAGGTGGCGCGCGAGATGCTTGCCCGTCACGACTGGATTACGCCCACGCTCGGGGGCAAGCCGTGGCTCGAGAAACCGGCGCTTTACTACTGGCAAGCCATGCTGGCCTACAAGGTTTTCGGCGTCAGCGACTGGGCCGCTCGCCTTCCATCCGCGGTGGATGCGACGCTGATGGTGGCCGCCATTTATCTTTTCCTGCGGCGCTTTCGACCCGGGTTTCAGCTGGATGGCGCCCTAATGGCGGCCTCGGCCAGTGGAGTCATCGGCTTCGCGCGCGCGGCTTCGATGGACATGCCGCTCACCGCCGCTTTCACCATCGCCATGCTGGCCTGGTACGCGTGGTACGAAAGCGCGAGCCGGCGCTACCTGGCGCTGGCTTACATCTTCCTGGGACTGGCGACGCTCGCCAAAGGCCCCGTGGCGCCATTCTTCGCGTTGGCGATTGTTGTGCTTTTTGCGGTGGCCAAGGGTGATTACCGGCTCATGGCACGGGCATGCTGGCTCGCAGGCATCGCGTTATTCTTCTTAACAGCGCTCCCCTGGTATGTCGCAGTCCAGTTGAGAAATCCACAATTCTTTCGGGTGTTCATTCTCGAGCACAATCTGGCGCGATTTGGGAAGGACGTTTACCACCACACCCAGCCCTCCTGGTATTACCTGCCCGTCGTCCTGCTCGGACTTGTGCCCTGGACGATGTTTGTCAGCGTGGCCCTGGTCGAGAGTATTCGCGCCTGGTGGACAGAGAAAGGAGAATTGCTCCACTCAGAGGATGCCCTGGCGGCGTTCCTCGTGATCTGGCTCATCGTTCCGGTCGCGTTCTTTTCTTTTTCCGCGTCGAAGCTGCCGGGCTACATTCTGCCGGCTCTCCCTGCAGGCACGCTGCTGCTGGCGCAATATATTCGCCGCCATGTCGTCCACGATGATCGCCCCGGCCTTCTGCTGATCGTGCTCCATTCCGTGATCGCGGCTCTGCCGGTTGTCGCGGCGCTGATGATGCAGTACATCGTGTTTCATCACACCCTGCCCTGGGGCCGCGCGACCGCAATCTCGGCTGCATTGGCGGCGGTGCTGGCAGTTGGAATTGTGCTCACCCTGCGACGGCCGTTGGGTCTTCGCGTATTCCGGTTCGTGACGTTGGTCCCTGTGGTCTTGGCTCTGGGTGCGGCACTGCGGCTGGGCACCCCCGCGTTGGACGCCAGCCTTTCCGCCCGTCCGCTCGCTCAGGAGATCGACCGGGTAGACAACCGCTCGCTCCCCCTGGCGATTTTGCGGGTCTCGCGCGAGACCGAATATGGCCTGCATTTCTATCGCAACCAGAAGATCCTGCGCTACGAAGCCGGAGCAGTTCCCGCCGGCGAACATCTGTTGATCACCCCGGAAGGGTGGCAGAAAAACATCGCAAAGTGGGTTCCCGGCCGGCGAGTGACGTACGTGGGAAGCTTCGCCGAGCAGGGCATGGACTATTACTGGGTAGCGAAAGGCAGCAATTAGCACTTAGCACTTGGCCCCAGCCCAGCACCCGTTCAGCGAAGTAGTGGCTAATTGCCAAGTGCTAATTGCTAAGTGCTGCCCTCTGTTACCCATCCTTGTCCCCCCGTTTGCCAGTGCTGGAGGAAAGCACTACACTCGCTGTTCGCAGCCCG
The DNA here is from genome assembly GCA_963742495.1 of Terriglobia bacterium. Classification (GTDB taxonomy): domain Bacteria; phylum Acidobacteriota; class Terriglobia; order Terriglobales; family Acidobacteriaceae; genus JAIQFF01. Next base: position 501,543 of record CAVULZ010000003.1, on the reverse strand, counting down.
CCATGAGCGCGCTTAGCAAGCCGGAACCCTCCAGGAGCCTCCAGGTGGAGATTCTCGACCTCAGACACTTTTCCTCTGTCGATCTGCGTCCGCTGCTGGAGGACGAGGTCCGGGAATGGGCGCGCCTGCTCTCCTGGGATTACAGCGGTTCGGCGGAAATGATTCTGCGCTACGTGGACGCCAAGATCCTGCCGGGCTACGCAGCCATCGAGCGTGGCCGAATTGTCGGCTACGCTTTTTTTGTCTATGAAGGCAGCAAGGGCGTGATTGGAGACCTGTTTGTCGCCAATGGCGGCCGCCTGCCCGATCCTCATGAGGTGGAATCGCGCCTGCTGCTGCACGTGATTGAAACCCTGCAGCAGTCTCCTGGAATTCATCGGGTGGAAGCGCAATTGCTGGTGCACGAAGCGGGCGTGGTGGCCCGGCCATTTGTCGAGCAGGGCTTTCAGCGGCACCCGCGCCTCTTCATGGTGCTGCCGCTGAACCAACCGTCCAAGCCGGCGCCCCCGATCGATGCTGAAGTTGAGATCCGGCGCTGGGCCGAGCACGACTACCAGCCCGCCGCCGCTTTGATCACCAGCGCCTACCGCGGTCACGTAGATTCCCAGATCAACGACCAATACCGCACTCTGAGCGGGTCTTTGCGCTTCCTGAACAACATTGTGCGTTTTCCCGGCTGCGGCACATTTGATCCTGAAGGCTCGTTCGTCGCGGTGCACAAACGGGCGCGAAGCCTGGTCGGACTTATTCTGTGCTCCCGGGTACGCCACGATGTTGGACACGTCACCCAGGTCTGTGTGCTGCCCGAATATCGCTCTCGCGGATTGGGAGAGTTACTGATTGCAGCCAGCGCAGGGAATCTGCGGCAGCGGAACTTCTCGCTGCTGTCGCTCACCGTGACCGAAGCCAATGCCCGCGCGGTAACCCTGTATCAACGCCTGGGATTTGACATCAAGAGGGTGTTTGATGCGTTCGTGTGGGAAGGGTGAAGCGGGCGTCTGACTTCGGGCGTCGGACCTCCGACTCTAGCCGGTAGTGCCCGACCTCTGGAGTCCGAAGTCCGAGGTCTGAACGCCGGTTTCTAGTGCCGCAGTAACCACATCACCCATCCCGCCAGGAACACTCCGCCCACGAAAAGAGCGAAACAATAGAAGCCATAGCGGATCTGCTCGCGAGAAGTGTTTCGCTGAGTGATTCCGAAAACCACCGAAGCGAAAACCGAGAACAGTACGGCGGCGGTGAAATGGGTGAGTTCCAGGGTCATTCTGTTCTTCCGATCACGGCTTCTTCCCGATGGCGATGTGGTAAGCGTCGGCGGCGCAGATAAAATTCAGCAGGCCGGCCACAATCAGAAATTTGGTGCCGTAGTCGGCGGTGGCGTGGGCAATGGCGCCATGTCCCCAGCCCTGCACGCGGGTCACGATGTAGAGACCACCGGCACCCACGTCGCCGACAAATCCGAGGATGTCCAGAATATCGCCGCCGTTCGGCTGATAAACCCGACCCTGCATCAGCAGGCCCAGCACGAACATGATCGTGATCGAGGCCATGATCAACAGTCCGCGGATCCAGCGCTTCTGAATAAGGTGCCCCGCGCCCGGAATAAGCCACGCGACGGCCGGCGCCATCACCCACATGCTGGGAGACGCCGGAGTGGTGGTCCTGGACATTTCTGCGGGAGTGGTCTTGGTTGAATTTGCCATTCAGATGATTACGAGTTCACTTTGAATTTTACCTGTTACTTGCGCTGCCTTGGGCCGGACCAGCATGTTTACTTCACTGCGGACGCCGAATTCGGGCAGGTAAATGCCGGGCTCAATGGAGAAGCATGAGTTGGGCAGAATGCGGCGCTCATCGTGAATTTCGAGATCATCCATGTTCGCGCCATTGGCGTGCACTTCGGTGCCAATGGAATGCCCGGTGCGATGGATGAAGTACTGTTCGAAGCCTGCGTTCTTGATGTAGCCGCGCACCGCGTGGTCCACTTCCCATCCCGCCAGGGCCTTGCCCGCACTCACGCCTTCGACCACGGTCTTCACTCCGATATCCCGCGCCCTCCGGACGATCTGAAAAATTTCTCGCATGCGATCGGAGGGAGACTGCCCTACAAAGCCCGTCCAGGTGATGTCGTAGTATACGGCCCCAGGCGTGTTTTTCTTGGCCCAGACATCGAGCAAGACAAAATCGCCTTCACGAATTGGTTTTGAAGTCTCGGGATGCAGCGCGTAGTGCGGGTCGCCGCTATTGGCATTGACCGCGACCAGGGGCGGATCGTCGGTTAGGAGATTCTCGCGCTGGAAGGCTTCCATGAACCACTGTTGCATTTCGTATTCGTGCGTTCCGCCGTTGCGCACGCGCCGGCCGATTTCCAGGAAGGCCGCCGCGGTGATGGCGTCAATCGCATCGCGCGCCGCGAAGTGAGACTTGATCTGTTCTTCGGTCAAAGTGGCTTCGAATAGCGCTACCAGATCACACGAACTGACCACGTTCTTGCCCAGTCCGCGGATCAGGTCGACGGTGCCCGCGTCCACCAGGGAGATGGTGAAGACCAGATTATTGGGCGAATATTGCATCGCTATATCGCGATGATTGGCCAGGATCGCTTTCACCTGTTCGAACAATTCCTGCCAGCCGGAATACTGGCGCTTGCTTCCGGGGAGCGAATCGAGATGGCCGGACTCGATTTTGTGGACCAGTTTCACCGGATCGCCACTGGCTGGAATCAGGTAGAACCAGCGGCGGGTGACCATTTGCCCCGCGGGCAATCCCAGCACCCGGTAAGCGATGGGATCGCGGTGATGGTGATCGTAAAAAAGCCAGGCGTCGATGTTCCGCTCGCGAAGCGCGGCCTGTATGGCGGAAAGATCCATGGGCAAAGAACCATTCTAAACAACGGCGGCGATTTGAGCGAATCTGGTCGGCCGGGAGAGAGTCCCCAAAGCCTTAAGAATTTACGGCACGCGCGACCGTCGTGGGTTTCAGGGTCTTGTCGTAAATCCATAGCACGCAGGCCGTGGCCATGCCCACGGCGGTCACGGCCCACCACATGCGCTCTGGCTGGTGGGTGACCTCGACGAAGTGGTGGGCGAGCGTCCCTCCGAACCAGCCACCGATCAGCGACCCGATTCCGATGGGTAGAAACGCGAAGCCCATATAAGTCCCCTGCTGGCCGGGCGGCGCAAGGCGCGAAATGTATTCGTAATAGCGCGGCGATTGGATGATTTCGCCGAGGGCTAGAACAAACAGCGACAGCACCGCGCCCCAAACCGTCGGCCAGAAGGCGAGGATGAGCCATGAAGCGGAAGTAATCACCGTGCCTGCGATGATGGCTTGAAACGCCGGAATCTTCTGGGTCAGGTAATTTACTAGAAGGGTAAGGGTGATTACGGTCAATCCGTCGGTCACGAGAATGATTTCGACGTCGGCGTTGGGGTTGATATAGCTGTGAACGTAGCCGGGCAGGCTGATGTACTGCTGCCAGAACACCACCCAGTATCCCGTGAACAGCACCAGGAACCACATGAAGCGGCTGATTCCGGCGAGGACCAGCAGCAGAAGTCCGGCCCATATCCACCCGGGCACGGCGACGGGATACCAGAACATTACGATACGTAGCAGCAGGGCAATCCCTAAAACCGGTAAAACCAGCCGGTAGTTGCCGACCACGAGGCAAAAATTCCGCGCCACGGTGGCAATCGAGGGTGGAGGCCCGTCGCCGGCCTGGCGCGGTTCACGGAAGAAGAACAAGACCACAAAGAACATTCCGAAAACACTGAGCGCCGCCACGCGGTAAACATTCTCGACGCCCAGGTGGCGGTGGGCCCAGGAAGCGAAATAGGGGCCAGCGGCGCCGCCAATGTTGACCATCGTGTAGTAAATCGAGTAGCCAATCGAGCGGACGTTTTCCTTGGAGGCGCGGGCCGTGGTGCCGACCACACTGGGCTTCACCAGCGAGATGCCGAGCGCTGGAAGGATCAGGATGAAGCCCACAAACAATCCCAGCGGGACGGCATTGCGCACCGGCGCCAACCAGGAAGCGCCGATGGAGCCGATGAGGAAATAAGCCGCTGCCAGAATGAGGTATGCGATTGAAAGCGCGCGGCGAAAACCCATGCGGTCGGCCGCAGCCCCGCCGAAGATGGCCAGGAACCAAACCATCCCCCCGAAGATGCCGGTCAGCGTTCCCGTCTGCTCGGTGGAGAAATTCAACTTCTCCTGCAGGTAGAGAGCCAGGGAAGCGAAGGCGCCGTAGTAGGAAAGGCGCTCGAAAATTTCAGTGATGTTGGCGACCCAGAAGGGACGCTCGAAGCCGGTGCGAATTTCACGAAGACGCTCGGAAAAGTTCAACGGGTCTCCCCAGTGTGGCGCGTAAACTTCTTGTCTGCTTCTAGATTCCCAGTCGCTTCTGCACTTCGCCGGCCGAGAGCCCGCTTACTCGAATCACTTTCCTGCGGCTGCTCTGGCCGGACGCTATGGTAATGGAGGAACGCGGCAGGTTCAAAAGATTCGCCAGAAATTTGATGCAGGCCTCATTGGCCCGGCCTTCCACAGGCGGCGCGGTCAACGATAGTTTGAGCGCATCCCCGATTTTGCCGGTGAGGGCGTTCTTCCGGGCGCGTGGGTGGACCATGACCGTGAAGCTGGCGCCCGCCGGGGTGTCGTGAATCGAGACCATGCAAACCGATTTACTACTGAGAACGCGGAAAAGCACAGAGACTAGACTTGTGGATTTTCTCCGTGTCCTCAATGTCCTCCGTGGTTAACGGCTTGTTCTTTCCCCAAAAATTGCAGTCCCCACGCGCACGCAATTCGAACCTTCCTCAATGGCTATTTCGAAATCATGCGACATACCCATTGAGAGAACGTCCATGCGGACAGCGGGCAGGCGTCGCGCAGCGATCTGGTCGCGCAGGGAGCGCAGTTTTTTAAAATAAGGCCGGGCGACCTGAGCATCTTCGGCGAAAGGAGGGATGGTCATCAGCCCGCGGAATTGGAGGCGCGCAAGGGTGGGGGCGGCGTTCAAAAGACTTTTCAGTTCGGCGGAATCGGGGGCCACACCGCTCTTCGCGGCCTCGCCACCCACGTTGACTTCGATCAGGACATGGATTTTCTTACCCAGCTTCTCTGCGGATGCATTCAGTTTCTCCGCCAGCTTCAGGGAATCAAGGGAGTCGATCGCGTCGAATGCTTCGGCTGCAACTGCGGCTTTGTTCGATTGCAGGTGACCGATCATGTGCCATTCGGCGTCGTGCAAGTCGCCGAGTGCAAGCGCTTTTGCGGTAAATTCCTGCACGCGGTTTTCGCCGAACATTCGAAGCCCTGCATCGTAAGCTTCGCGAATGCGCTCGGGTGGGAAGGTCTTGCTTACCGCCAGCAACGCGATTTCTTCGGGATTTCGTCCGTTGCGGCGGGCGGCGGCGGCGATCCTCTGGCGTACTTCGGCCACATTTTCGGCGATCGACATGCAAAACAGTAAACCACGAAGGAAAACTACTGCAGACCCGGTTAGCCCCTAAAACGCGGGCGAGTCGCCCGCACCACACAGTCTGTGCTTACATCATTGCCGTCGGAGGCGCGGGTTCGTTGGGGTCGCCGGCGCTGGAAAGGGGCAGCCAGATCATCAGGGCGGCCAGGGCAACCATTACGCCGATTCCAGCGAGATAAGAAGGCGTCGCAAAAATCTGGGTGCGGGTCCACGCCGGGGCGAATTGCAGTCCGGCCCACAACAGGCCCAGCACGGCTTCACCGGCGATCAGCCCGGAAGCGGTGAGCACTCCGGAATTTTCCACCCGCGCCATCTGGGCTCCGTTGAACCCGCGGCGCTTTGCCACCCAGTCTCCCAGGGAGCGAAAAACTCCGCCCAGGAAGATGGCGAATGTCGTCTCAAAAGGCAAATACATGCCGACGGCAACCAGCATCGGACTCTTCACCTGCATCATGATCATCGCGATGCCGAAGAAAATACCCACCACCACCAGCGGCCATGGCATATCGCCGCCGACAATTCCAATGGCCAGGGTAGCCATCAGCCCGGCCTGAGGCGCGGAGAGCTGGCGGTCGCCAAAGCCGATTCCACCCGCCTTGATATTAGCTTCATGCAGCAGCATCAAGGGCCAGTACATCATCAGGCTCGCCACCACGACCGCGATCAGTTCAGCAATCTGAATGGTGCGAGGCGTGCCGCCGAGGATGTATCCCACCTTGAAGTCCTGCAGCAGTTCGCCGGCCACCGAGGCGGAAACGCAAACTACGGCGGCCACCCCCAATACCGCGGCCACGCCGGAAATGCCAGAGACGCCGAGAGACACCATCAGCAGCGCGGCGATAATCAAAGTCGAAAGCGTTAAACCGGAAACCGGATTGTTGGACGACCCGATCATTCCCACCAGGCTCCCCGAGACCGTGGCGAAGAAGAACCCGACGATCAGCATCACCACGGCCGCCAGCACCGCCGGCCAGATCAAGCCCGAAATACGAATGTAGAGGAAGCACATCAACACAAACATCAGGGCAATGAGACCGAAGACCGCCTTCGAACTCATGTAGCGTTCGGTGCGCGACAGTTTGGATTGCTCGTCTGCGGTCTGGCGCAAGTCAGAGAATGCCTTGCCCAAACCGGCGGTGAGGCTGGCGCGCATCTTGTAGAGCGTGTAGGCGGCGCCGACCAGCATGCCGCCGACCGCGATCGGCCGCACGATGAACCGCCAGACCGCGAGCGACATCGTCGCCCAGTTGTCGGGAGTATCGGCGGGCAGGTACTGCCGGACCTGCGGTCCCAGGAAAAATATCAGGAGCGGGACCATCAAGCCCCAGGCCAGCACTCCGCCCGCGAACTGGAGCGATGCCAGTCGCAGCCCGATGATGTACCCGACGCCCAGATAGGCCGGGCTCACGCTCGGCGCCGCGAAAGTGCTGGCGCCTCCAGCCGCCAGAACATTCGTATTCCCCGCTCCACCCAGACGAACCTGGCTGCGGCCCAGATTGCCGATGGCAAAGTGAAAGTCCCTATCGGCGGCGAACAATCCGAAGCGGCCCAGCATGTACACCAGGCCCCCGACGCCGATATTCCAGAAGAGATACTTCGCGGCTTCCGCGCCTCGCTGCCCGGCTTTGTGGATTTCCGACGCCGCTACCGACTCGGGGAAGGGCAGTTCCGGATCCTCCACCATCACCCGCCGCACCAGGGAAATGAAGAGCACCCCGAGAATGCTGCCCACCATGATCAGCGCGGTGGATTTCCAGTAGGCATCAGCCGGACGAAACGAAGGCCACGCCTTCGCAATCAGAAACGCGGGAATGGTAAAGATGGCGCCCGCGGCGATGCCTTCTCCGATTGAACCCGCGGTGCGGGCGATGTTCTCTTCCAGCAGGGACCCCTTCCACGCCCGCATGGCGGCCATGGCGATCACGGCCGCGGGATAGGTGGCCGCGATCGTAATTCCCGCCCTCAGTCCGAGATAGGCGTTGGCCGCCCCCAGAACGATGGTCATCGCCAGACCCAACAGAATCGCGCGCCAGGTAAATTCGCGCATCTCCATGTCCTCTGGGACATAGGGCTTGAATTTCTTTTGATTCTCGGTCACGGGCCCTTCCTCAGTACTCATTCCAGGATCCTCGGGAGTGTAATCGCGGCTGGCGGTTTGATAATAAAGACCTTAGACGTTCAGATCTTAGGCGATAAATGAGACGGCGCACGTTAACATGTGGGTTCCCTGTTTTACAACCCCCAAACTGGGCTGCTTCGAGGGGGAACCAACCTCGCGGCCTTGACAGGCGACCTCGGAGTCGGGTCAAAAGCCTTGCTAGTGGCCGGTTCTGGTATTATAGCGCGGGTTGTTTCACGGGCTCTCCCAGGGGGGTACAGTCATGTTCTCCAGGCTCTTTGAATGCAAGGACTGTGGCGGTCCTAATGGTTACCGCTCGCGTCCCAAGGATTTTACCGAGAGATTCCTGGTGCCTCTGTTCCTTCTGCGCCCGGCACGGTGCGGCGATTGTTTCAAGCGATCGTACCAATCAGCATTCGTGAGGCTGCGCCCGCGGCGGGAATCCAAAAAGGAACAGCAGGTCACTGCCTGACCCGTTGGGTCGTTGCCTGAAAAATTCTAGCCCGCTATACTGAGGAAGGTTTGCCGGTCGTGTCCTTGCCGTGACCGGGCAAACGCGGGAGGCTCGTCTTCAGCAGTAGTGAGGACCCAATCCGGGCTACCGGGACCCCAATCTTGACGCGGGACAGTTCACTAGCGTCAATGTTGGCCGCGTCGTTGAGCGGTGTTGCTGAAAGTCTCTTCGCTACTCTCTTCCCCTCTGACTGTCGTCTCTGCCATATCCCTTTGGTTAATATTTCACGGCTGCCAGTTTGCCTGTCATGCCTGGCGGAGATCCACGCCATCACCGGCGGCCTTTGTTCAATTTGCGGGGAAAGGCTGTTCGGTCCGCATGCTCCCAGCCCAGCCGAGACGCGCTGCGACTTGTGTCGCCGGCAGGAACCACCATTCGTCAAAGCGGCCGCATACGGCAGTTATGATGGCGGGTTGCGCGAACTGATCCACCTGCTCAAATACCAACAGGTCCGGCCGGCCGCGGCCGCGCTGGGCCGCATGCTGGCGGAAGCAGTCAGGGGTTTGGAGCCGGGCTGGAGCCAGAACCCGGTGGTGGTTGTTCCTGTCCCTTTGCACGCGCGGAAGTTGCGTCAGCGCGGGTTCAACCAGTCCGAATTGATCGCCCGCCATGTTCTCAAGCTCGGAGCGGGAAGTGGCCGGCTGGTCCTGCGCTCCCGGATTCTGGAGCGGCGCCGAGAAACCCAGTCACAGATCGGGCTCACCCGGCATCAGCGCCGGGAAAATCTCCGAGGCTCGTTTGCGGTGGCCCAGCCGCAGGAAATCGCCGGTCGCGAAGTTCTACTGGTTGACGACGTGTTCACCACCGGCACCACGGTTTCGGAATGCGCGCGCGTGTTGCGAAGGGCGGGCGCATCTAAAGTATTTGTCGCCACTGTCGCACGCACGCTGAAGGCTGACGCGAAGGTCGTAGATCTGACTCCGGCCCTGGCTGCAGACGAGCGGACTCTGGCGGCGACCGGATAGGAGCGGCGGCAACGAAACGCCCGGCGAACGCACGGCACGGAAAACGAATGTATGGCGGGGAAGTGGAACAACTCGATGAACGGCTCGATGCTGCGGAGCCACGGGCCATCCCCGGCCGTGGTCGGGATGCACCGCGAAGGAATGCATCGCGAAGGCAACGGCCATGCCCTGCATGCTCCTGTGCTGGTGTTAAACGCGTCCTACGAGCCCATCAATGTCTGTGCCGCCCGCCGCGCCATCGTGCTGGTGCTCAAGGGTGTGGCCATGACCGAGGAAGAAAACGGACACTTCCTGCACGCTGCCCGCCTGGCGATTCGCGTGCCCTCGGTAATTCGGCTGCTGGAATACCGCCGCATCCCGCACCAGACTCGCGCGCTCTCGCGCAAAAACATCCTGCTGCGCGACCGTAACACCTGCCAATACTGCGCGGAGGTGCTGCCTTCGAGCGAGTTGACGCTCGACCACGTGGTGCCGCGTTCGCGAGGCGGAGCTTCCACCTGGGAAAACCTGGTGGCCTGCTGCCATTCCTGCAATCGGCAGAAGGGCAATCAGTTTCCGGTGGAAGCCGACATGAAGCTGATGCGCGAACCGCGCGCCTTCAACCTGCACACCAGCCGCCACATCATGCGCCTGATGGGACGCTCGGACGATAAGTGGCGAAAGTATCTTTTTTATTAGCGGTCAGCTTCATTTCGGCGGCGGTGGCTGCGTCTGGCTCTTGTCGCCCGGCGCCTTCTGCACTTCCTGGCCTTCGTAAGTGATCTTGACGTTCGAGCCAAACCGCTTGTAATCGCTGTACTTCACGATTTCGCGGATATGAACGTCGCCGCTGGAGAAGTGCAGCGTGTCGTCCGCTTTCGTATACGTGGGGAACCAGTACTTGCCGTCGATTTGCTCCCGCCAGGTGGTGAACTTGGGGAAAAGGTTCTCCTGGCCCCTTTTCTTGCGAATGTCGGGGACGGTTTTGCCGTAAGTCTTCACAATCTGAAAATCGCGGTCGTCGACCCAGATCCGGCCCTGGAAATAGCGCTTCTTGCCGACGATCTCCTTGGGAGCGATATCGAAGACGTAACAGTGCAAGTTCGTCTTCCTGTTGCTGCCCCACATAGAGAATCTGATACTCGGGAATCTCGTCGCTGGTAAGCACGAAAGGCAGGCGATGACGGATATCGTCGACGTCTTCGGGTGACATGGAGATCAGGTTCAACGAAGACTGAGGCGCGAAGACCACGTTCTCCAGGCGCTTTCCTTGGTCATCAAAGAGCACATCGAAGATTTCGTGGTACTCGCCATTGTCGTCGGGGGTGATCACCCTGACGTCTTGGCGGTAGGTGTACTGGTCCCGCGCCGTCTGGAATTCTTTCTCCTTGGTGGTGAAGTGCCGAATAATCTCGTCGGTCGTGACCCCCTTGGGCGGGGCGGGGTCGAGAGGTCCTTCCTGGGCGAACGCCGGACGCGATGATAGCCAAAGAAAAGTGGAAAAGAAGAAAACGGCTGACGCCACTCCGTAACGCCGCATCGATTTCATAGAGATAGTGTAGCGAAACCTGAGGGGGAAAATCTCCACGCGCGCGTCACCGCGGCTCCGCCCGTGCCCGTCCCTCTCCGCTCAGAGGGACGAACACAGGAGAGCTGCAGTTTCCTTCTCATGGTTAGATGCCGAAAGCAGCGGCGAGTTGCCGGAGCTGTAACGCGGGGTGTGGACTTTCGGGGACCCGCCGCGAATGCGGCGCTAAGGCGTCACCGGCAGGAGCGACTGCAGCTCGAAGGGAAGCAGGCTGGCTCCGGCCGCGGCCGTGCCCTGAACCACCAGCTCTCCCCGAGTTGCGCCAGGAGCGGGTTGCAGGGTGGACAGTCCCGATCCATCGGACAGCACCGCGACCCGCGACGACGACACAATGACCGGCGCGGGATTTTTGGTAACCGCAATTCCGCCGATCGAAACCGGCGGCGGCGTAGTCACCGGCCGCGACACCACCACCTGGAAGGTGACGTTCGCGCCCAACACGGGATGCGAAGGAATCGCCGAATCGGTGGCCCGCACTACGACGGGCTGGAAAGTCTGGCCGGCGGGAATGACCTGGACGCCTCCTCCCACCGGTTGCAACTGGAGCATCGCCGGCGGCACAGCCGTCGCAGAAAAAATTTGGCACGGCAGGTTGGCCGGGGCGATGCATGCGCTGACCTGCACGTCTCCCGCAATCGCGGCCAGATGCAGAGTGCTGCTGGCAAAACCGTTGACGTCGCTGCTGGCGCTGGCAGCACCAAGCGTTCCCGATCCCTTGACCACCTGAAAGTTCACCGTGCTTCCGGGGACCGGAGCGCCACTGGAAAGCACGCGGGCGGCCAGCACAATGTCCACCGTTGCTCCCTGTGCAATCCAGGCATTTGCCGGAAGCAGCGAAAGATCGAGAGCAGAGCTGGTTCCCAGAATCGTTGCCTGCACCGATTTCGGGTTCGCGTAGGACGATGGCGCCAGCACAACCCTGATATTGATCACGCCCGGTTGCGTTACCGTGACCTGCGTGGAGGCTTCACCGCTGTCGTCGGTGGGCACGGTGCAACTGCCCACGCCCCGGCATGCCGACAAGGACGAGGTCGGGACGGAGACGAACACAACGCTGGCCCCGGCCACCGGCGTAATCCCGTCCGGCGCCAGCACGCGCACCCGAATCGGATTCTGCGCCTGACCGCCCACCGGTGTCGCGGGATTCGATCCCTGGATCAGCTTAATGGTGTCGTTCGGACCGGCGCCGTAGGTAAGGACATTGGTCATGGTCGATGACGCGCCGGTAACGGGATCACGCAACGCGATGTCCTGTAGGCCGTCGGGCATGGCGGGCGCGGTCACAATCACGCGACTCGCGGAGGCTGCGAGCGCCGGCGTAAGGGCCGCGGCCACGGTGGTACTGGTGTTGGTTCGGAAGCCCATGCCCTGTACCGTGATCGCGGTGCCGCCATCCACGCGGGCGCGGGCTGGAGTTGCGGTGTCAGCGTAAAAGACTCTTCCGATGTAGCGGTAGTCAGGACGTCCGTCGCCGCGGTAGTCGAAAATTCCTAATCGGAATGCGGTGCTGAGCTGCAGAGTTGCATCGAGTCGCGTGGTCCCGGGACTGGTGCTGTTGAACGCCATGCCGGTGTTTGCGGGCGCGGGGGATGGTGCCCGGATCGGCCAGTGCCCACATCCCGATGACGGGCTGCGCTTTCGCCGCCGACGCGACCTTAGCCTCATCGAGCGCGGTGACTTCCACCGACAAAGTGCGATTCGCTTGCGCCACGAACCAGAAATAATCGGCGCTGCCCGAGCCGCTCAGGGTTCCGGCCCAGGCTCCGGAAGCCGGCAAAAATGCGGGCGCGGCGAAGGACGTGGGCTCGAACCAGTCCCGTACCTGCAGCGCGCTGTTCTGCATCACTATGTCCTGCTGCAGATCGCCGCCTTCGCTCACCGTCACGGTGAGAGGCTGGAATGTGCCCGAAGGGGCCACTTGCCAGGGCCCGTACGGTCCTATGGGCTGCGACCATAAAGGATCGAGCGCTTCCACCGTCAGTTGATATTGTGCGCTGCCGGCGACATTCGGAATCTCCAATCCCGCCAGGTCAAAAAATCCTTCCACCGCTGGATCGTCGGAACCAAAACGATCCAGCGCTTGTCCGGTACTGTCGTTGAATCCGGTGGTAGCGTTGCCGGCATTTCCGCGGAACAGAAAGCCTGACACCGAGGCTGCGGCATAGGTCCGGGAAGGCTGACCCGTGGCGGGATCAATCCAGCGAGCGACCACGTTTACGCCTTGCATCGGCTGGGCCGGTTGCCCGCTGGCATCGGCAAAGTAAACCGAGCCATGAATGCGTGCCCGGCTTTCGAAGAACAACTCCTTCCCGGGAAACCCGGCCTGGTTTTGCGCAGTAACGGGATACAGGCGCGAGAGCGCTGCCCGGTCGTCCATCGCGGGCTGGTCGGCATTGGGATAACAGATGGAGATCGGAATGCAATTGATCGGGTCCATGGCGTGCATGATGGTGAGCCCGGCATAGTCGGCGGACGTCGGCGCCGGGCTGCGGGTGAAAACGTTGAGGTTCACCTGCGACCAGTCCAGACCCAGCACACGTCCCAACACGCGGACCAGACGATACTTCACGTCCGGCAACTGCGCCGAGGTCTGGGCGCAAACTCCGTTGAGGATGACCAGCGCATGCTGCAGATGACCGTCGCCGCTGAAACTGTCCACGCCGCCGTAAGCCGCGTTACTGAAGCAGGAACTGGCGCTGCCTGCGCCTTGGCCCAGCAGTGCGTTGGTCACGGACCCGTCGGCGTCATAGACGATGGCGACCGGGAAACTGGATGCCGCTGGCAGAACATCGGCAGGCAGCGTCATGACTCCGCCGGATACGCCAACGTTAGCGCCGCTCACATCTTCCGCCAGCTGGCCGGCCCGCACCGCCGAAACCGCAGCGGTTGAAATCGAGGTCCACCGGGTGAAGGCCTCGGCCACGAAGGCGTCCGCACTGGCGCCGGGAAGCAGCGGACTCAGGTTTCCCCGATCGGTGTAGTAACTGACCGCGCCCTGGCTCCATGTCAGGGGAGTGCCCTTGACTGCAGGATCGAAATAGCTGCTTCCGGCAACGCTGTGCGGACCACCCCCGCGCAGCAGTTGCGGCGATATGAGCAACGCGAAGATTCCCAGTGCCCAGGCTGCGCAAGACAGGCGGCGGATTGCCATGGTCACTCCGCGTCCGCTCGCTGGATCGCCCAGGCCAAAGCCCGCGCATTCACCCGCTTCCGGTTTCGCAACAGGTTTTGTGACGCGGAGTCGAGTGCGAGGCTAGGGAAGCGGCCATTTTCTAGCAGCGCATTTCCGTTGGCGTCGACGGCGAAGCGTCCCGAAGGGCCTCCGACCGGGCTGGTCAGGCCCAGTTTGCTGGGACTGTAGAGAAACAGCAGGAGCCGTTCCCCGGGGCGGTAGCGCTCGCCGGCTTCCCACAACCCGGCCCACTCGCGAATGGTCAGCACTTGCCCGGGGCGCGTCCCACGCATGGCCTGCTCAACCCGAAACGTAATCTCGACCGTGCCCACGTTGCCGAGTTCGTTCTGAAGCACTCGCTGTACCGACAGCACGGTTCCATCGAATATGTAACCCGCGTCCCGAGCCAGCAGGCGCTGGCTGGAGGTTGCTGGAAGCGACGGCTGAGGGCGCAGGTCCTGCCCCAGTGCCGACAATGAAAGCAGGGCCAGCCCCAGCCCAGGGAGCTGCCGGAAAGACAACTGCATGGCGAAGCCTCGTTTCAGACGAGACCAGGCGGGACGGGGAGTAACCCGATGCTAGTGAGAAAAGTCGCTGCAGGATGTGCCAGCCGTCACAACAGCATGTGACCGGCAAACAAAGCTGTCCCCACGAGGTTCGTGCTGGGAGCCGGGTAACAATTCCAACCGATGAACTGACGGGTCCCGTGGCGCTGCTGCACGAGCGTGGGCGCTCGCGCCTACATTGCGTGCCGGCGATAGCCTCGGGCTGACAGATGCGCTCCCGTCAGCATTAAGAGTCCGGTGAGAAATGCCCAGAACATCAAGCTGACCGATAGCGCAAACGGGCCGTAAACTTCCTGAAAATTGAGCCGGGGCAGCGCCATGATGTAGGCGTATTTCAAAGCCTCTGACATCAATCCCATAATCACCGCCGTCGAGAGCACGGCCCGGGCGGGCACCTTGCCGTTGGGCAGCACCCAGTAGATGAGGAAGAAAATTGCAATGCTGGCGGAAACGGCGAAGGCCTTCATCAAAAGAAAGCCGCCCACCCGGACCACAAACGGGCCGTGGCTGCGCAACGAGTTTTCGAGCAACCCAATGTTTCCCGCGGTCAAGGCAATCGAAAGCAGTGCGAGTCCGCCGCAGACAAAAGCCAGCGCCAGCGAGATCAGCTGATTTCCAAAGTAAGAGCGGTTCTCTCGAAACCCCCAGATGCGGTTCAAAGCGACTTCGAGCGGCATGAAGATTCCGGTTGAGGTAAACAGAAGAATGATGAGGGAAGCGACCTGGGCGCGATTGCGCGCCTCCACCAGGGCATTCAGGTTGCGAATCACAAAGTCCTGGCCGGCCGGCAGGAAATCACGCAACAGCTGCACCACCACGTCGTACATCACCGGAGAACGAAACACGCGCCGGATCAGGGTCATCAGGAGAAGCACAAACGGGAAAAACGAGAGAATGGCGTTGGCCGCCACGGAAAATGCAAACGTATGTACCTCCGTCCGTAACAGATATTTCACCGTGGAATCGGCGACGCCGGAGTCGGGGGCGTCGGGCGGTGGAGAGGCCGGGGAAACGATCACTGGCGGCGCCGTTTCGGCCGACTTTGACTGCAGGTCATTAAGCATTTTCCCCAATCCTATCAGACAGTTGCAATTTATCCGATGCACGGAAGGACATTGCGTTGCCCGCGGCTGCGGGGCAGCATTTCCAGATCACCACAACCCCCGCACGCTTAATCGTTTTACTCATTCATATTTCTTTCCTTGCCAGGAATGGACTTCGTGAATATTATCTTTTGCTTCGCTGCCTGTAATTGGGGCAACGAGGATGTTGCTTGGGGTGGATGGTTCGTGTCCTGTAGTCACAAATCGCGTCAGCACGATGGCTCCGACAAAGTTTGTGCCCTGGTTTCCGCCACGGCCTGAACCTGCGGGGCTTTTTTTGCGGGCGTAATTTTGCGACAGCACGAACCCGCTGTGCTTTCGTTTCCTTTGCAGGGGGTTAGTAGAGGAGCACGAGCTTCACGGAGGATGCGAAAGTTAATTCACAGAGTAGAGGCGAAAGGAGTTCTTTGTGAGAGAGAAGGGAACAGTAAAGTGGTTCAACGGGGCCAAGGGATATGGCTTCATTCAGCGCTCCACCGGGGAGGACGTGTTTGTTCATTTCTCGGCCATCCAGGAGAACGGTTATCGCACACTGAACGAAGGCGAAACGGTGGAATTCGATCTGCTGAAGGGGCCCAAGGGCTTTCAGGCAGGCAACGTCGTGCGGGTGCAATAAACGGTCCCAGTTTCAACCACTGCGAGCCCTCTCAGCTTCCCCTGGGAGGGTTCTTTATTGGCGGTGATTTTGCTGACGCCGCCGGATTTCGTTGCGACGAATTGCGATGCTACTGCACCTCGACCGACACTAAGTCGCCGTCGTATTTTCCTCCAGGCTTGTAGTTCGCCACGACTGGACGGTCCGTCCATTCGCAGGAAAACTCGTCGGCTCCCACCAGCAGCAGTGATTTGTAGTCGTCGGTGCGTAGTCTCATGGTGCGAGAGTTTGTGCGGACGGTCAAAATCGCGGCCGGAGGCCGACTGCAGTCCACTTTCAGCAGCTTGCCTCTGACGAATTGAACCTTGCGTCGATCCGGCCCGGCCGGCGTCGCGTCAGCTTGAACGGAACTCGCTTCTTCCCCGTCGTTGTCGGCCGCCGCTTGCGGGCTGGCTTGGGCTGGTGGCGCACTGGGCTGAGGCAACACGCCATACTTCTTCAAGACAGGCAGGTCTTCCAGGCTCTTCCGCGAGGTTTGCGCGATCTGGGAATTGGAACTGTCTTTGAGGCGCTCGAGCAGAGGAGTAGCCTCGTCCCACTTCTTGCCGGCGAGATCGATTTGCGCCAGGTTAAGAAGATACTGCTCGTTGCGCGGACTGAGCTGGATCGCCACCTTGATGGACTCGGTCGCGGAATGAACCCCGCCGCCCTGGAGCCGGGCCAGGGCAAGCATGTTGTGGGCCTCGGCCATCTCCGGTTCCTTGTCGACGACAAACACCAGGTCCTGAATCATGTTGGAAACGCCTTCAATCGGCTTTCCGCTCAACTGGGCGGCGCGAAATTTCGCCAGCGCCAGATAGTAGTGTGTCCAGATGTCTTTGCCGTCGAGTTCCCGGGCTCGGGCCAGTTCTTCGTCGGCCTGATCGAATTCCTTTCCTTCCATGCGCACCCAGGCCAGGGCGCGGTGCGCGATGACGTTGTCCGCCTTGGGATCGGCGATGATGGTCTCCAGGTTTTTCTCGCCCTGTTCGCGATGTTCCGGCAGGCGCACCGCCATTTCCGCCACCAGCGCCTGTGCCTGGCCGTCCACCACCTCCTGGACGCTGCCTCCAACATCGAGCGGGCCGGGCGGAGCAAGGGATTGGCCCACCTGGCTGGTGGTTCCAGCCGTGCCCGGCTTCGGTTGAGCCTGCGGCGATGCCAGGAAGGAGTGAAAGTAATCTTGCACCGCCTGCTCGAATTGCGCGGCGCTCATGCCGAAAGCCTGCTGGATGGCTGACTCGACTGGGGCCCTCCGCAGCTGCACCAGTCCAAAATAGACTCCGGCGTCGGACAGCTTGTTCTGGTGAATCAGGTAATGCATCACCATCCACGATTGCGCATAGAACATAGGCGGGTAGCCCGAAGGACCGGGGCGCATGGCGAACAACTCCGGCATGGGCAGCCAGGGGCGGCCCAGCAATTCCGTAAAGGACTTGGGCAGGTTGGCATCGGCCGGGGTTTGGCCAGGAAGCGAATGGTTCCAGGGCAGGTCGAGGCTGGGGTCGCTGCCGAGCAGCGCCTGATTGTCGCCCAGGCGCAGGCTGGAGAAATATTGAGCAAAGCCTTCGTCGAACCATTCCTGGGTGGGCGGATAGTTGAAATTCAAAAGCAGACGCGCAACATCATGCGAGACCGCCCGCCAGCTATCCTCGGCGGCAAGATCGAGGACGATATAGTTGCGGTCGTTTCCGTGCAAAAAAAATCCCGGCGCGGAAATGGGCTGGCCCTTCTGCAGTGGCGCCACGCGCAGGTATTCCTCGTCCGATTGCAGGGCGATCACATCCAGCGGTTCCGGCATCCCCAGCTTAGTCTTGAGGAAGAGCTGGGAAAAAATGTCCCGCATCTGTTCCAGCCGCAGGCTGGCTTCTCGGCCCTTCTTTTCCCCCGCGTCGGTGAGGATGGAGTAATGGGCGGAACTTACCCGGATCCACTTGGGTTTCGAGTCTCGCCCAGACCCCGCCGAGGAGGCTGTGATCGCGAAGCACAAGGCGGCGGGGAGAACGCGTCGAATATAAGATGGAAGGCAAGGCATGTTCGACCGGACCGCCAGATATAAACGATGCTACCACCCTATCCCCCACAGACGGCACGACCCACGTAGGGGCGGATGAGGGCATCTGCCCCTACGTGGGTCGTGCCAAACGCGACAGTCTCCTGGCCGCCCACTCTGCGCTTTCGGCTACTACCTCATCTTCGTCCGATTTCAGCTTCTGCAGCAACGGCGCAAAGCGCCGGTCGCCGCTGTTGCCCATGGCAATCACCGCATTGCGCCGCAAGCCGCTGCGCTTGGCTCGCCGCACCGCCGATCCCCGAAACTTCTCGCGGAACTCTTCGGCGGTCATGCCCGCCAGCCATTCCAGCGCCGGATTTACCAGCCCTTCCCGCGGCTGACACTCCGCGGCGGTGGTGGCCCGAGCCTTCCGGTTCCAGGGACAGACATCTTGGCAGATGTCGCAGCCGAAAACTTCGTGCCCCATGCCCGCCCGCATGTCCTCGGGAATCGCGCCCCGCTTCTCGATGGTCAGATACGAAATGCAGCGATTCGAATCCAGCTGATAGGGCGCGACCAGCGCATCAGTGGGACAGGCCTCGATGCAACGCGTGCAGGTTCCGCAGCGGTCGGGCGCGGGCAGGTCAGGTTCAAGTTCAAGCGAGGTCAGAATGACGCCGAGAAAAAGCCACGATCCCAGCTGCTGGTTGAGGATGCAGGTGTTTTTTCCAATCCAGCCGACGCCCGCGTACTTGGCGTAGACCCGTTCGACGATCGGACCGGTGTCAACATAACAGCGGGTTTGCAGTGGCACGCCAGCGGCTGCCGCGCGCAACTTGCTCTCCACCGCCCGCAGCCGATTCAATACCGCTTCGTGATAGTCCTGCTGCCCCCAGGCGTAGCGGGCAATCCATCCGCGCCGCGGATCGTCCACCTGGGTGGAGTATGGTTGCGCGGTGTTGTAGTTGATGGCACCGACAATCACACTGCGGACCCAGGGGAGCGATGAGCGCAGCGATGCGCGCTTGAGGGAACCCGTCGCATCGCGGGCCTCCATGTATTTCATTTCTGCGGCGCGTCCGGCGGCAATCCATTCTCGAAAGCGATCCAATTCGTCGAAGTCATGGACGGGAGCGACGCCGGCCAGCTCAAAGCCGGCATCGCGAGCTGCCTGCTTTACCAGGCGCGTAATTTCGGAGGTCTGATGCATCTCGAAATGGGAATCGGCTGACCTGGCGGCGGTTCGCAATTGGGCCGCGTCCCGATTTAGGACCCTGCCAACTCAGTATCCGACGTTCTTAATCCAATGATCAAGGCTCCCACCACATACTATTCAACGGGCCGGGATGATCGAGTTGCGAAGCGCTGTCACCCGCCACCCAACGGGCGGATTGAGGAGCAGGAATGGTATGTCATTCGGAATTTACCTGACCGGTTTTCTGGTCGTGATTGCCGGGCTCATCTACGGCGCCAGCCTGATGCACGTGCCGACCCACTGGATTGTCGTGGGCGGGTTGGTGCTAGTGGGGCTTGGAGTTCTGATGGGAGTCAAAGCTACTCGTCAAAAGGACTCCGCAACGTAAGACAGGATGCGGGAGAGGCTGTTTTCGGCTTTTTCCCCAGCACACCAGAGGAGATGCAAAATGAAATGGAATTGGATATGTGGCGTAATATTTGCAGCCGCTCTTGCCATGCCAGCGCCTGCCCAGATTTCGGTGTACATCGGACATCCGCCCCCGCGGGTCCGGTACGAACACCGGGGTCCGCTTCCCGGTCCGGGTTACGCCTGGGTCAATGGCTACTGGTCTCCGCAAGGGGGTCGTTATGAGTGGGTCCCGGGGCGCTGGGACCACCCGCCTTATCAGGGGGCGCGCTGGGTCCGTCCCCGCTATCAGCATCAGCGCCAGGGCTGGCAGTTACAGGAAGGCCACTGGGACCATGACGAACATGGTCACCGCCGCTGATCGCTGAGGGCTGGTGCAAGTTCAAAACTCCAAAGAATTGTCATTCCGAGAGTCCGCATCTTCGCGCGAGGAATCTGCTGCAACGCTGCCCGCACAAAGCAGATTCCTCGCCGATAGACCTGGCTTCGGAATGACAAGCTGTGGGATCAGGCGAAGGGCGATTGCCAGGACGACTGACGACTGACGACTGAAGACTGACGACTGAAGACTAAATTCCCAGCTTCTTCACTTCTTCGTTGTAATACTTCCGATACAAGATGTCCCACTCCTGGCTGCCTTCCAGAATCGTACGCTTCTGGCTTTCAATCTTCAGGCGAGCCGTCTGGTCGATCTTTGCTTCCTGGTTCAACAGGTCTTCGAGAATTTTGCGGATTTCCAGCCGAATGGTGTTGCGGTCCTCGACGAAATCCACCGCGTCGACTTCTGCCAGCGCATCCGCCACCACGTGCGCAACTTTGTTGACCTTGTCCCGGCTGATCCTCACAGCACCGCCTTGTACTTGCGGGTAAGTTCGCTCTTCACTTTGCGGAACATCTCCTGATAGTTGGCGCCGGTGCGGCGCATTTCTTCAGAATAGGCGTCCAGAATGACCCGCACCTCGTCGTTGATGCGGTCCTCGAGCGACAGCTCCTCGAGCATGGCGGCATGCACCTTCTCGGTAACCGCAGCCACGGACTTGGTTTCGATGTGCCCGCCCGCAATCAGCTTTTTGGTGACTTCGCGGGCCAGATAGCCCACATACTCTTTGGAAAGAAGCATAGCGCGGATCGAAAGTAGTTTGTGAAACAGGTAGTGTAGCACAGGGAGCACCTGGCACTTAGCAATCGGCAATTGGCGCGTCCCACTTGCCTTCCGGGCGGATTGTACAAATCCGGCATCGACGAGGAATTGGCCAAATGCCAATGGCTAAGTGCCAGGTGCTGATTTCTTCCCCTCATCAGGCATACAATGCAGAAATAAATGTCTCCCGCGACCGACAACCTGGCTGGCCTCAAAGACGACATGATCGCCTTCATCGAAGGCCATGGCATGCGCCGCTTTCACGGCTACGTCGATTATGAAGAAGTGCAAAGTGTAGTGTGGAAGACCGAAGACAATCCCGACAGCTGGAAGGATTTCGTGGAACTGGCCAAGGCAGCCGCAGCCCCTTTCCTGACCATGGATTCGTGGACGCTGCGCCGGGAAGAGCTCGATCAGATGATCGAGCGCCTGGGCCACGCCGAATTCACCAACGACGAGGACGTAGACGAAGCGCGCTGGCTGCGGACTTACATTGGCAAGACCGGCTTCGTCCAGCTCGGATTCGCCCATCAGGGCATCATGATGGTTTACGAAGCCTCCACCGACTGGTACGACCATTACCAGCGCCTGCTGGAACTGTCCGAAGACTTTGGCGGCATTCCCATCGACGAGCCCGACCAGGACGAAGAAAACTGACCTCTCTTCAGCACGATGGAGGACGGGCGTCCCGCCCGTCAGCCGAGCAAAGATCTGCAGGCCACCATCGCTATAATCATCATTCTGGTTTCCCCTCATGCGCTGGGATCTAAAAACCGCCGACTCGCGTGCTGTTGAGCACCTGGCCGCGGGATTAACTGCGCAACCGTCCCTTGGCCTGAAAGATCCGCAAATCGCCTCGATCCTGGCCCGCCTGTTGGTCATGCGCGGAATCACCGAGGCCGACGCTGCCGAACGTTTCCTGAATCCCGCGCTCTCTCATTTGCATTCTCCGTATTTGATGGCCGGCATGAAGACTGCTATCGACCGCATCGAAGCTGCCATCGAGAACAACGAATCGATCCTGATCTACGGCGACTACGATGTGGATGGCACGACCGCGATCGTCATCCTCAAGACCGTGATCGAGTTGTGCCGCGGTACGGCCGACTTTCACGTTCCGCACCGTATCCGCGACGGCTATGACATGCGTGACGACGTCATCGAGCGGGCTGCCGCCGCCGGCATCCGGCTCATCATCAGCGTCGATATGGGCATCCGCGCCTTTGCTCCTGCCGAAACGGCGCGCCGGCTGGGTGTGGACTTGATCGTTACCGACCATCACCTTCCGGGTCCGCAGGGGGTTCCGACTGCGCTGGCCGTGGTCAATCCCAATCAGTCAGGCTGCGAGTACCCGTGCAAGGCGCTGTGTGGCGCAGGCGTCGCGTTCAAAGTGGCGCAGGGTCTGATCGGGCGGCGAATCCCGGAAGGCGAACGCAACCGCCTGCTGAAGTCGTTCATGAAAGTGGTGGCCATCGCCACTATCGCGGACGCTGTCCCTCTTACCGGAGAAAACCGGGTGTTCGCCAGGTTGGGATTGGAAGGCTTGCGCTCGCCCATCAACCCTGGACTGAAAGCGCTGATCGAAGTGGCGCAACTCAGCCCTGGCCGCGCGCTCACCTCGGGCGAAGTCGCGTTCCGCATCGCGCCGCGCATCAATGCGGCGGGCCGCATGGATGTGGCGCGTGACGTCATCGAACTCTTCAGCGCGAAAGATCCCGCCCGCGCCCGCGAGATTGCCCACAAACTCGACCAGCTCAACGGCGACCGGCAGGAGGAAGAGCAGCGCATCCTGCAATCCATCACCACGCATTTCGAAGAACAGCCGGCGCTGCGCAATGCCTTTTGCATTGTGATCGACGGTGAAGGCTGGCACCGCGGCGTGATCGGCATCACCGCCACTCGTGTCGTCGAACGCTATGGACGCCCGGCGCTGGTGATTTCGCGCAATGGCGAGGAGGCGCACGGCTCCGGCCGCTCCATCCGCGCGTTTCACCTGTTGAATGCTCTCGAGTCCTGCGCCGGTCTCTTTACGCGTTTCGGTGGACACGCCCACGCCGTAGGATTCTCGCTGCCGTCCGCAAATCTGCCGGAACTGCGGGCGCATCTTGACCAATACGCGCGCAGCCGCCTCACTCTCGCTGACTTCGAACCCTCGGTCAACTTCGATGCCGAACTGGCGCTCGATCAGGTGACGCCCGAACTTTTCAACCTTCTACAGAGGCTGGAACCGTTTGGTGTAGGCAATCCTCAGCCGGTTTTCGCCGCCCGCTCGGTACGCCTCATGGCCTCGCCGCGCATCATTAAAGACAAGCATGTGAAGCTGAAGCTGGCGCCGGCCGTTGGGTCTTTGTCCCGCGGATCGAATGGCCCGGACCTCGCTATCCTGACTACGCCTCGTTGTGATCCCGATTCCGCGGGTCTGCGACGCGATGAGGTGCGCCAGGCCACTGACAATCGACAAGAGACCGACAGCCACTGGCGCAGCGCCATCACCTTTGACGCCCTGGGCTGGCACCTGGCAGAACGCTGCCAGCAGACCGGCCTGCCTCCCAGGCGACGCCCTCGACATCGCCTTCACCATCGACAACAACGATCACCCCGAGTACGGCGGCCTCGAACTCTCGCTGCGAGACTTTAGCAGCCGGAGAAAACTGACCCTTCATCGACTGAGCAGAAGAAGACTGCGGCAGGACTGTAATCACCTGTGCCGCAACTCAAGT
Organism: Terriglobia bacterium; assembly: GCA_963742495.1. Taxonomy (GTDB): domain Bacteria; phylum Acidobacteriota; class Terriglobia; order Terriglobales; family Acidobacteriaceae; genus JAIQFF01. Next base: position 477,961 of record CAVULZ010000003.1, on the reverse strand, counting down.
GTTCCCTGGAGTGAGCGAGTTCAGTGCGTGTGGCCGCGTAGCAGCGCTAGAATGCAACCCAGGGCGTAAGCCCTGGGTAAGGGCGCCAAACCACGAAGCCCTGAAAGGGCGAAAGAATAATCAGGACCCAGATTGTGTAACTCTTCCTTCGCCACCAACTAGGTACTTACTCCTGATTGTCGCGGTACGTAAACTCCCGCTCAAGGCGGGAGGAAGTCCATGCAAGGCTTTCGCATCGAGGCGGTAGTTGTTCTCTTGTGGTCCAGGCCGCCGCCGGACTCTAAATGCTGGGAACTGGTTTTGCTGAGGTCCGAGAACTGGATTTGAATGAATCCGTAAAGAATTACGATCTCGGTCCGGGCACATCGGTGCGCCTGGCGGAACGCGATCTGGGCGATGAAATTGGCCGCTACCTGAATCTGGTCAGTTCCTCCCGGGCCCGCGACCTGCGCCGTATGACCATCTCGGCGACGGGCACGGGCGATCGCGATATTTTTGTTAGCTACATCAGCGAAGTGCCCATCTGGAAGAGCACTTATCGCATCATTCTGCCGGACAAGCCCAACGAAAAACCGCTGCTACAGGGCTGGGCCATCGTGGACAACACGGTTGGCGAAGACTGGAAAGACGTTCAGCTTTCGCTCGTGGCAGCGGCGCCGCAATCGTTCATCCAGGACATATCACAGCCCTACTACGCCCGACGCCCGGTCGTAGCCCTGCCCGAATCCATGATGCTCTCTCCGCAGACCCACGAGGCCACCATGAACGCTCCCGGTCCGCCGCCCCCGCCTTCCTTCGTCGGCGGCACTGGCGGTCTGCAGGGCACGGTCAAGGACCCGTCCGAGACCGAGATGATTTTAATAAATCCGTAACGGACAGTGGGAAGCGGAAAACTGACGCGATAGCTGCGACGATGAACAGGAAATGCTGGGAACTGGTTTTGCTGAGATCCGAGAACTGGATTTTAATAAATCCGTAACGGACAGTGGGAAGCGGAAAACTGACGCGGATAGCTGCGACGATGAACAGCGCCTTCACCATATGTGGTAATAGCCGTTGCGCTGGTCCACGTCCACTTTCGTCTTAAACAAACTTTCCAGGCGGTTCGCCTGAAGCATCTGGTCTTTTGGCCCGTCCGCGATAATCCGCCCATTCGACATCAGCAGCACACGCTCGATTTCCGGAATCAGGTCGGAGAGGTCGTGCGTCACCAGAATGATTCCGATGCCGGCTTTTGCCAGTGAACTCATGCTCTGACGCAAGCTGTGCCGGGCAAAGACGTCGAGAGAATTGCTGGGTTCATCGAACAATAAGGCACGCGGCTTGTGGACCAGGGCGCGGGCGATAAGCACCCGCCGGGCTTCGCCCGAAGACATTTCGCAAACCGGACGCATCGCCAGGTGCGATATTTGCAGTTGTGCCAGAGCCTCATCGGCGAGCGCCCGGTGCCGGGGATCGATCACGTGATGCGGGAAGATGCGAGCGCTGCTGAAGAAGCCGGACAAGACCACGTCGCGCCCACTGGCATCGCCTGAGCTGCGGGACAGCAGATCGTTCGTCACTATGCCAAGCATCGACCGCAGTTCGAAAACGTCCCAGCGGTCCTGCCCCAGGATGGTCATGGACGAGCCTTCGCGAGCCACGGGATAACATTCGCGCGTGATCGTCTTGATGAGAGTGGACTTGCCGCAGCCGTTCGGTCCCAGGATGGCCACATGTTCGTCGCCGCGGATCAGAAGGGTGAAATCTTCCAGGACAATCTTCTGTCCGCGCATCACCGAGATATTCTGCAAATCCAGAAGAGCAGGCTCGTGCCGGTTCATGGTGTTCTGAGTTTAGACGATGACCGTCCGTCCTCTCCACGGACCACGTAGGGGCGGGTGTCCTCACCCGCCCGGTCGAGCGAAGATGGTGTGGAGCAGGCCTTCAGGCCTGCATGCGGATGCGGCTGAGGGTTGGGCTTCAGCCCCTGCGGTACCTCGGCGGCTGAAGGCGCGCTGCGCGGCGCTGAAGTGCTGCTCTACCAAAACCAACCGACCAGAGATCTGAACCAAGCAGAGCTTCGCTCCGCCGGACAGCCGAGGGCGGCTGTCCCCACGTGGTCTGTGCCGCTTCAAGTAGACTTAACCTTAAGCATGGCAGTCCAGATTTCCCAACTTCGTCGCTGGTTCGCGGCGAGCGCGATCGCTCTCGTGCTGCTGGTGGCAGGGGTGTATTTCTATGCTCGTAACAAGGTGGAGAACGCGCTGAAGCAAGTGCCCGTGAAAATCGGAAACGAAATCCAGCAGAGCGCTCAAGGGTTCACCTATTCGCACTCCGAGGGGATGCACACCATATTCAAGATTCAAGCCAGCAAGTCGGTGCAATACAAGGAAGGTGGGCGGGTCGAGCTGCATGACGTCACCATCACGCTGTTCGGGCGCGATTCCAGCCGCTTCGATCAGATCTACGGGGCGGATTTTGAATACGATCCGCGCTCGGGCGACGTCGTTGGTAAAGGCGAAGTTCAGATGGATCTTGAAGCCAATCCGGAAGGCCTGATTCATCCCGACCAGGCGACTCCCAAGGAGCTTAAAAATCCGGTCCACCTGGTGACCACGAATCTGCTGTTTAACCAGAAGACGGGGAACGCGCTGACCCAGGAAAAAGTGCAGTTCAGCCTTCCTCAGGCCGAGGGGTCCGCGGTGGGCCTCAGCTATGTGGCCAACACGACCGTCCTCACCTTGCAGTCGCAGGTTGATGTCGTGTTCCACGGCGCTACTCCGGCGCGGCTGTCCGCGATTCATGGCACTATTACCAAGAATCCGCGGATCGTTGACCTCGATCTCCCGCGATTGCAGAGCGGCGCGCGGCGCGCCACGGCCGACAAGGGCACGCTCTTTCTGCGTGCCGACAATAACGTGGAGCGTATTCTCGCCTCCGGCAACGTGAGGGTCGAATCGGAGGATTCGGGATCGGAGAAAGTGCAATCCGACGAGCTCGAACTGCTCATGGCAGAAAAGCAGGACACGGTGCGTTCCGCCACTTTTTGGGGAGACGTCCGGGTGGAGAATTCAGGGCCGCAGCCCATGCAAGGCCAGGCCGGAAGGGTCGTGCTGAATTTCACCGGGAACAATGTCCTGAGCACGGTGCACAGCCAGGACAACGTGAGAATGGTGCAGCATCAGAAGCCGGCTTCGGCAACTTCCCGTGCGCAGGATGTTGAGGTCACGGCGTCGGTCATCGACTTCGTCGTAGCCGATGGCCGTCGTCTACAGCGCGCCGACACTTCCGGGGCCGCCCAGATCGCTCTCCGGCCAGTCCCGGTCACCGGGCAGCAGACACTGGTGACGGCGGGCAAGTTTAATGCCGTCTTCGACGATCTGGGACAGCTGGCCTCGGTTCACGGCGCCCCGAATGCCCGCATCGTTTCGCAAGCCCCCGGGCAGCCGGACCGGGTCAGCACCAGTAACATGCTGGACGCGTCTTTCCGCCCGGGCAGCGGCATCGAGTCGATTGTGCAGCAGGGAAGCGTCGCCTACAACGACAGCGATCGCAAAGCCTGGGGCGACCATGCGATTTACACGCCTGCCGACCAGATGCTCGTACTGACCGGCTCCCCTCGCGTGATTGACGGCGGGATGACCACTACCAGCCGGAACATGCGGCTGAATCGATCTACCGGAGACGCCTTCGCCGAGGGCGACGTCAAGAGCACCTATAGTGACTTGAAAGCCCAACCCAACGGAGCTCTCCTGGCGGCATCGGACCCCATTCACGTGACCGCCCGCGCCATGACGGCCCATAGCAGTCCGGCCATCGCCCTCTATACCGGAGATGCGCGTCTCTGGCAGAACGCCAACGTCATCCAGGCCCCCTCAATCCAGTTTGACCGCAACCGACGCTCTGTAGTGGCCCAGGGCACCTCCACCCAACCGGTGTCTACGGTGTTGGTCCAGGTCGAAAAGAATGGAAAAGTCACCCCGGTCAAGATCACCTCCGATCGCCTGACCTACACCGACAGCGAACGCAAGGCGCACTTTGAAGAGGCGGTACAAGCCAAAGGCGCGGAGCTGACCATCACCGCAAAGGCACTGGATGTCTTCCTCCAGCCTCGCGAGCACGAAAGCCCGAATCAGTCAATTACAGGCACGGCCGCAGGAACAGGCGCAGAAGGCGCAGGAACAGGCGCAGGAACAGGGAAGATCGATCACATCGTCGCCAGGGACCAGGTAGTGGTCGTCCAACCCGGCCGCCGGGCCACCGGCGAGCAACTGGTTTACACCGCGTCCGACGACAAGTTTGTCCTGACCGGCGGTTCGCCTAGCATTTTTGATGCCGAACACGGCAAGATTACCGGGGTTTCGTTGACTTTGTTCAGACACGATGGTAGGGTTTTGGTCGAAGGCAATAACACATCCCCAACCGTCACGCAGACGCAAGTGGCACGTTAAATGCGTACCCTGGCCACCGACGAAATCGGCAAATCCTACCGCGGTCGACGGGTTGTGAACGGGGTCAGCATTCGCGTGGGACAGGGCGAAGTTGTTGGTTTACTTGGACCTAACGGCGCCGGCAAGACCACGACCTTCTACGCCATTGTCGGCCTGATACCCCCCGATACTGGCCGCGTACTGATCGACGATGAGGAAATCACCGACGTGCCCATGTACTTGAGGGCACGCCAGTACGGCATAAGCTACCTCCCTCAGGAAGCTTCCGTGTTCCGCAAGCTTACGGTTGAGGAAAACATCCTCGCCGTGCTGGAAGCCCAGCCCATCTCCTGGCATGAGCGCCGGGAAAAAATGGAAGAGCTGATCGACCAGCTGGGTTTGGAGCATATCCGCCAGAACCGGGGATACGCCCTGTCCGGGGGAGAGCGGCGGCGGGTCGAAATTGCCCGCGCCCTGTGCATCAACCCCACGTTTATTTTGCTCGACGAACCGTTTTCCGGGATCGACCCGATCGCCGTACTCGATCTGCAAAAAATCATCAGCGATCTGAGGACCAGCGGAATCGGAGTTCTGATCACCGACCACAACGTCCGCGAGACCCTGGCGGTGACCGACCGGGCATACATTATTGATGGCGGACGAATTTTAGCCTCGGGCATGCCCGAGCAGTTGGCCAGCGATCCCCAGGTGCGGAAGGTGTATCTGGGCGAGAGTTTCTCTCTGGTGTAAAGCAGTCGTCAGTCTTCAGTCGTCGGTCTTCAGCCACACCAGCTCCGGCCAACGAATGATCGACACTTCTTTGCTGACGACTGACCGACTGACGCTCGATGACTGACGACTAATTATGGTTTTGCTCCAGCCCAAGTTGCACCTGAGACTCTCGCAGAGGCAGATCCTTACCCCCGGCCTGGTGCAGATGGTCAGCGTGCTCGCGCTCAACAAGCTTGAGCTGCGCGACATGATCACCGCCGAGATGGTGGAGAATCCCGTGCTTGAGGAACTGGAGGATTCCGTTCCCCTGCTGGATGACGCTGCTCGCCAGGAGGAAGATCGCGAACGGATCAAGCCGGAAGAAAACACGGTCACCGCGGAAGAGAAGAAAGATCCTTTCGAAGAAATCGATTTCGGCTCGTTCTTTCAGGAGTATCTCGATCCCGGGTATCGCAGCCGCAGCGAGATGGAAGAGATCGAGCGGCCGTCGTTCGAGAATTTTCTCTCCAAGCCCACCACTCTGTCCGACCACCTGGCCTGGCAGCTGGGTGCATTGTCGGTGCGTCCGGAAGTGCGCGAGGCCGCTGAAGTCATCATCGGCAATCTGAGCGAAGATGGCTACCTGATCGCCAGTGACGACGAGTTGCTGGGCATCGCTCCGCCCGCTGCTCCGGAAGTGGACGCAACCATCGCGGAAAACGTGGTCAAGGAAGCTGCCGCTCTCGGGCTGGCCACAGACCTGGAAGAGCCAGAGTTGCCGGTGGACGAGACTGACGCCGCGTTGGCATCCGGCATGGGGTGAACTTGACCCCGCAAGCCTGCCGCCTTCGGCGACGCCGACGGGGCCGCGGCTGCGCCTGCTCCGGAAGTCGCCGCCCCACGCCGCCCGCGCCACCGCCCGTAGCTCCGCGCAAATCAGCGCAGCCCGTGTTTCAGCCCAGTTTCAACGTTGCGGATCTGCACGAGGCGCTCGACCTGGTGCGCCAGATGGATCCTCCCGGAGTCGCCTGCCGCGACCTGCGCGATTGCCTGCTCTACCAGTTGCGCTATCACCAGGCGCAGCTGGCCGCGCAAAAAAACGGAAACGGCGAAGCCACCGCGCAAGTGCTGTCGGCTGCGGTTGCCATCGTGGACCAGCATCTGCGCGCCTTGCAGAACAAGCAGTACAAGGAAATTGCCCGCGCCCTGAACCGAACGCCGGAAGCGGTGCAGGAGGCCCTGGACTATATTCGGACGCTCGATCCTCGTCCCGGCCTGCGTTACAACAAGAGCCAGCCCCGCCTGATCGAGCCCGACGTTGCGTTCATCAAGCATGGCGATGAGTGGCTGGTGATGATGAACGAAGACGATGTCCCGGTGCTGCGCCTGAATCCCGCCTACAAGCGCCTGCTTACCCGCGACACCAACGATAAAGACACCCGCAACTACGTCAAAGAGCGCTACAAGAGCGCCATCCAGCTCATCAAAAATATCGAGCAGCGCAAGCAGACCATCACCAAGGTCTGCTACGCCATCGTGACCCGGCAACAGGATTTTCTGGAAAAAGGCATCGACCAGCTTAAGCCGATGATGATCAAAGAGGTCGCCGAAGAAATCGGCGTGCATCCCTCAACGGTAAGCCGGGCAGTCGCCAGCAAATACGCTCACACTCCTCAAGGCGTATTCGAACTGCGCTATTTCTTCAGCGAGAGCGTGAACGGCCCCCAGGGTGGCAGCACTTCGTTGCTCATCCTCAAGCGCCGCGTAAAAAAACTCATTGAAGAAGAAGATCCGAGCCGGCCGTTGACCGACGAGCAGATCACACGGATTCTGCAGTCACAAGGGATCCAGGTCACTCGCCGTACCGTGGCGAAATATAGGGAAGACATGCGCATCCCCAGCACGCACCAACGCAGGGTTAAGAAATGAAGCGGAAATCTTCGAAAAACTATGAGTTGTCATCCTGAGCGGAGCGGAGACTTCGCTTCGCGAAGTTTCCGCGCAGTCGAAGGACCCCTATACCCAGTTGGGTGTTAAGGTGGTAGGGATCCTTCGACTTCGCCGATCCTCGCAAGCGAATGAATCGGCTCCTCTCAGGATGAAAATGAACAGAGTTCAAATGTGCCTGTAAAAGTAAAGGGGCGCTCATGAACGTAGAATTCACCGGCAGACACTACGACGTCACTCCCACCATCCGCAAGTCAGTCGAAACCGGCCTGACAAAAATCCGCAAAATCCTCGGCGACAAATTCGATACCAAGGTCATTCTGGCCATCGAAAAGCGCCGCCACAAGGCGGAAATCACGATCAGCCCGCGCAACGGACCCCTGGTCGGTGAAGCTCAGGCGGGCGACATGAAGTCTGCCGTCAACGAAGCCCTCGACCATCTGGAGAAGCAGGCGGTCAAGTACAAGACCCGATGGCGCAGCAAGAAACGCCACGACCTCAAGAAATGGAATGGCAAGGAAGCGCAGCAGGAGAGCCTGCCGGCCGCGGTCGGAATCGTTGAAGCCGCGGAGATTTCCCTGGTCGTGCACAAATTCCCCGCCGTGGCCAAATCCACCGAGGTGCACCTGGTGCGCTCCGAGGACGCCGTCGCCCTGCGCCCCATGACGCTGGAGGAAGCCATCAAGGAAGCCCACTTCCGCGACCGCGACGTGTTCGTCTTCAAAGATCCCCAGGGCAGAGTGATGGTGCTGCACCGCAACCGGGAGGGAAAGCTCGAGCTTATCGAAGCGCCGTAGTAGCAGTCGTCGGTCGTCAGACGTCGGTCTTCAGTCCAGTCTCCACAGCTGGTGTGGGGACGGGTCTATGTGGGGCGGGGGCCCTCGCCCGCCGCTTTTGACGTTGTCCAGCTTGGATCTCCGGTTGGTTTATCTGACGGCTCCAGGGCAAGGGCAAAGAAAAAGGCCAATCAAGGTCAAAGGCGACCGGCGAGGGCGCCCGCCCCAAACCTGACATCAAGCCGCCACTTCTTCCGTGACCACCGAAAACCCGGTCAGATTGGCAATCCCGAACGACGTCGTAATGGCAACGTCAGAAGCATCCCGACCGGTAGCCATCAAGACTCGCCCAATACGCGGTTGCACATGGCGCGCGTCAAACGTCCACCAGCGATTTTGCAGATAGACCTCAAACCATGCGGAAAAATCCATGGGCGTGGGTCCTTTGGGGACGCCGATGTCGCCCAGGTATCCCGTGGCATAGCGGGCCGGAATGTTCAGGGCGCGGCAGAACGTGACCGCCAGGTGCTGAAAATCGCGGCAGACTCCGGTGCGCTCGGTAAACACATCCAGCGCGGTCTTCGACGACCGGGCGTGCTGATATCCGAAGGCCACTTTCCAGTTCACCCAGCCGCAAATGGCGTGCACCCGGCTCCATCCCGGCTTCAGGTGCCCGAACAATTCGACCGCGATATTCGATAACCGGTCGACCTCGCAATACCGGCTGTTCAGCAAATAGCGAAGCATCTCCGGAGGCAATTCATTCACCGGATGCTCCTGCGCTTCGGGATCTCCCTCGTCCGGCGTTCCCGGGTCTTCAATCAGAGTGGAACTGGTCAGCCGGAGCGGACCGGCAGGCGCCAGCCATCGCGCACAACGGTTACCGTAGCTATCCATGTAGCTTTCCACTTTTACTTCTGGGCTGATGCTGACCTTGTCAGGCTCGCGCAGGTCGGCTACACGAGAAGGATGCACATGCAACATCCCGACCATGGCCACAGTCTCCGGGATCTCGAATTGAATGTCATATCCCAAACGGATGAGCATGTGAGGAATTTCCCTTGCTCCGACAGCACCCATAGCCGTGCGCCGTTGGCGATCATTATCACTCAGGGAGCCGCGTAATTCGGATTCAAAATCCTAATCCCTTGGAGCACTGGGTAGCGCCGGCCTCCGGCCGGCTGTCCTGGGGGCGTCCCGCCCGCAGTCGCTCCCGCCGCAGCGGCTACCGATATACTCCGCAAGTCAGGGAAGATCAACCTGAAGGTAAAAGCCTGCCATGACCCGATCGCCGCAGACCGCTGCTGCCGCGCTTCTCGCCATTCTCGTATGTATCGCCGGACTACTGCCCCTGCTCGGGCAAACATCGTCCGCCGATGGCTCCGACGCGAAGGCCTGCCAGCTCATGCCCACGCCGGATCTGGAAGCGGCTTATGGCGGCAAGGTCACCAACCCGCATGGCGTGGATGGCGAGTCTTCGGTTTGCACGGTGAACATCGGAGGCCTTGCGATCAAGCTGCAGAGCGCGTCGCCGGGAGCGGACGGAGTGCCGTCCTCGATCCCGCAGGCTCTCGTGGGAGCTCGCCTCATGTCCGGTGCAATGCAATCTCCGGCAGGGCCGGCGTCCCACCGCCGCTACAGAAACCAGACACCCGAGACCAAAACCAAGGACTTTGGAAAAGTCGGGTGCCTGAGCATGAAGATGACCAAGGGATTCGATGGCAAACCGCTGGCCAAGCCCTTGCTTACCACGTCATGCTTCTTGGTCCAGGGCGGATACTTGAATATGTCGGCAGCCGGCGAGAATCCCAAGCAGGTGACATTTGATGTGGTGAAGGGTTTGCTCGAAAAAGCTGCGGCGCGGCGCTGAGAATCCCGCTATAGAGCTGTGTCGCGGTGCACAGTTTCCATGGCGAAAGCCGGCAGGCATACGGCAATATATTCGGCACCGCCTTCGGCCGGCGTAGAATATTGGATCCATTCGCCACGGTGGACGATGACTGCCTGGCCGGCGGCAACGTCCAGTTCGCCGCCTTTGTGCTTTACGCGTAGAGTGCCTTTCAGCACGATGGTGAATTCGTCGAACTCCGGAGTCTGTCCCGGCTCTTCCCAACCCTGGGGACTGCGCATGTGGGCGACGCTCACACCGGAGGTCCTGGTGTTGACGCGGCCGATGAATTCGTCAATCAGTTTAGGCTTGGTGCCGGCGGCACGGATGCGCGTCGGCTGAGCGACCAGAGTGGGCATTGCTTCTCCTTCGGAGACAAAAACCACAACCAATTTATCAAGAGATGGGTTGCAGGCGCGAGGTGCGCGGAGGAACCGGAAACTAGAAACCGGAAACTGTGAAACTGCTTCCTACACCGACAGCAAACGCGCCTTCTCCGCTTGGCTCGCGGCCAGGACGTCGAGCGCCGGAATCGAAAGCGGAGCGGTCAGGGTGTTTTCGGGCGGCATGGTTCCGGTCTGCAAGGCTTTCACCAGCATTTCCATGGCTTCGCCCGTGTTGGGGCCGGCAAAGATGGTTGCGGTGAGCAGCCCCCGCTTGACCCAGGCCTGGCCGGTCTTGGGCAGCCCATCGCATCCGATGAAGGGCAAGCTTAGCCAGCGTTGCCGCGCCGCATTGTCGGGTAATTCCTGGAAGGCCTTTCTGGCGCCCAGGGCCATGCCGTCATCCTGGGCCGCGACCAGGTCGATACGAGTCTGGTGAGAGGTGGACAGCCGCAGCCAGGAACTCACCGCCCGATACGAACTGGTTTCGGTCCACTGCGCCCGCATCACCTTTACCTGGACATCCGCCGGCTTGGTCTCGTACATGCCGGAGGTGCGTTGCTTGGCGGCCAGGCTCTCGGAGGGACCCTGAATGTGCAGGACCGTTCCACCCTTGGGCAGAAGGGCGGCAAACTGCTGCCCCTGGAGGCGGCCGATTTCCTCATGGTCGGAGCTCACGCCGAAAATCGGGACCCGGTGCGTCTTGCGAATCTCCGCGATGTAGTCGACATTGCGATTGAGCACGACCCAGCTGATGCCGGCGGCCACTGCCGCCCGGGCCACCTGGGGCAGGGCAGTCCCGCCCACGGGTTCGAAGATGATTCCGTCCGGGTGCGAGTCAGACCGTGACTGAATGACGTTCAAAATCTGCTGACTCTGCGTGATCGAATCGTTTTCAGCGAAAATAATCTGGACCTCAGCGCCCAGGCGCCGCGCCGCTTCTTCGGCCGCCGCGGCTTGTTCAATCTGATAATCGTTGTCGTTGGTGGTCAGCGAAACCAGAAATTTTAGTTTCTTCATGGAGGTCACGGTCGAGAAATCATACCTTGCCATCCGTATCGCCGCACGGTGACTGAAGTAACAGTGACTACATCAATGCTAAAATGCGCAGCCGCGGGAGAATTCCGATGATCGCGATGCACAAGGTTGTGATTCGCAATATTATGCGTCCGAAACTCATGATTTTGGCTGGATTGCTGGCCGTCTGCGCCCGGCCGGGCTGGTCTCAGTCTGTGTTGTCCGTGCACTGGGAAGAACTTACGGCCGCCGATTTCCGCTCCGCCATCGAGCGCTCCCAGGGCACCTGCCTGTTGCCCTTCGGCATTCTGGAGAAGCACGGCCCCCACCTGCCCTTGGGGACCGATCTGCTCGACGTGCGTTATGCGGCCTTGCACGCTGCCGAGCAGGAATACGCCGTGGTTTTTCCCGCGTATTACTTTGGCCAGATCTTTGAAGCCCGGCACGAACCCGGCACCGTGGCCTACAGCCGGGGACTGCAGTTGCAGCTGCTGCAGGAAACCACCGACGAGATGGCGCGCAACGGGTGCAAGAAAGTCATCATCGTGAATGGCCACGGAGGGAATGAACATCTGCTGCCCTTCTTCGCTCAGAGCCAGTTGGAAAAGCCGCATGACTACGTGGTGTACGTGCTGGAACCGGGAGAGGCGCCGCCGGGAGGGCCCAAAGCCAAGAGCACCGGCCCCGACTGGCACGCCGGTGAGGCCGAAACCTCGGCCATGCTGATCGCGCATCCCGAACTGGTGCATCAGGATCGGGCCAAATTGGAATCTGGGGCTGATCGGGGCCGGCAAAAGTTGCCGGAGAACGTCTATACCGGAATCTGGTGGTATGCCCGCTTTCCCAATCACTACTCCGGGGACGGTTCGCTGGCCACTCGCGAATTCGGCCAATTCAAAATGGATGCGTGGATAGACGGAATCGTGAAGGCCACCCGCGCGGTCAAGGCGGACCAGGAAAGCCTGAGGCTGCAGAAAGAGTTCTTCGAAAAGGCGGCCCATCCCCTCGAGACCCAGCCCGAATAGATATCGGCTGAATCGGGTCACCCGGTTACGTAACTATTGTAACGTTGGCCGGTCTCCGCACGCGTGCTACGCTCCGTTACACGTAGGAAAATCAGCAGTTTGCACGGAGTGGAAAGCGCATGCCGGTGCCCACGCCTGGGCTCTCTCAACAGAGCGACAAGGGAGCAGGAACTGGTTTTCCGCCACTCCGCTCCTGCCTGATCAATCCATTCCGCGATTCGTAGTGAACGGGAGACCCGGAACCGCCGCCGATGCCACGCATACCTATCTTCAGACTCGGACGCTCCGCCGAGGAGGTGCTGCCTCCGCAGCTTGGCAGCTACACGCCGAAGCTCACCCTGGAAGGCTTGCAGCTGGGCGTCGATAACCTGCGGCATGACGTGCATCTGAGCCCGAAGTTTGTCGAACAGGCCCGGCTGCAGATTGCGCGGCTTATCATGCGCCACGGCGACATGGAAGGCCTGCTGGCGGCGGAGAATGCGGACCGGCCGACGGGCAACCACTTCATAGGATCGACGCCGCTTGCCAAAGCCCAGCCGGCCAGGTCGGGCGCATCAGAACTCAAGCCCCTGCTCGCCGAACTGCATGTGTCGGCGTTGAATCGCGCCAAGGCCTCCGAAAATCTTTCCGTGGATGTGCTGGCGCGGGCGGCGATTATCAAGTTCCTGCGCATCGAGTTGAACTCGCAATTTGCGCAAGTGCTAGAACGCGGCCGCATGATGCTTAAGAGTTATGAAGGCGTGCGTCAGCAGAAGGCGCTGGAGTATCGCGAGCGAGTGGCCAGTTTTCAGGTGGCCAAAAAGATCATCCTGCGCAAAACCGGACAGGAATTGTTCCGCATCCTGCGCGAAATTGAGAAAGAAACGCTGGCCCGCATGCGCCGCTCTCTGTTCGGTAACCACAGCGAAGTGGAGTACAAGCTATTTCTGAACCCGCTGGTCTTTACCGAGGACGGCTGCGATACCTATCTGAACGCCGAGCACTACGTCATGCTGGGCAACTTTGATCGCGATCCCGATCGGTTCTCCAATGTGCGCCGGGTTGTTCGCGACTTCCTGCTTTCGCTGAATCTCGGTCCGCAGGCCGAGGATGACGCCGTGGTCGATGGCTGGCTGAACGTCCCAGAAAATGCCCACGAACTGGTGGGCGCGGGACAGCCCGACGAAGCCACCCACCAAGGACGCAGCCAGAAGGCGAGATTGCAGGCCTGGGTCGAACGGCTGGAGCGCGAGAAGCTCATGGACCACGTGATTGCGTCTTACGAAGTGGTGCCGCTGCTCGCGGAATACTCCCCGCGCATCAACGCCCAGCAATTGAAAAATGGCCTGATCTCGCGGGAAGAACGCGACCGGGTCGAAAAGCTGATCGAGGAGCACAGCAAACTCTCGGCCCAGAGTTTGTACGCCGCGATGGTGCGCGTGGCGGCTTGCCGCGGCAATGAGCGGGCCAGAATGGCGGCGCGCTTCCTGCGCGACTTTCTGCGTTATCACCGCGACCTGCGGCGCCTGGAAGCGTTGAATTCCACCATGGACAGCGGAAACCTGATCGGCAACTGGAAAATCCGCGAACTCTCCGCCATGAACGGCACCCTGTACGAGTTCCTGTTGCCGGAAGAGCAGAAGCCGTCGGAAGACAAGGTCCTGCGCCATGTGATCCTCAAAGCCGATATCCGGGATTCATCGCGGCTGACCCGGTCGCTGCTCGAACAGGGCATGAATCCGGCGTCTTACTTCAGCTTGAATTTTTACGATCCAGTCAACAAATTGCTGGCCAAGTATGGCGCCCGCAAAGTATTTGTCGAAGGCGACGCGATCATCGTTGCCTTGCTGGAACACGAAGGCGAAGCTCCTTTGGCCGTAAGCCGGGCTTGCGTGCTGGCGCGCGAAATTATCGACATCGTGCGCGGCTACAACCATCTGCTGGAGCGGGCCGGGCTGCCGGCGTTGGAGCTGGGGACGGGCATTTCGTTCCAGGATGCGGCGCCCATGTACCTGATGGATGGCGACCAGCAGATCATGATTTCCGACGCGCTGAATGAGAGCGACCGCCTGTCTTCCTGCAACAAGCGCGTGCGCAAGGCCATCGCGGGGATCGAAGGACCGTTCAATGTCTACGCCTTTCAGACCGTGAAAGACGCCGACGCCGGAGAAAGTCCGGAAGACTTCATCCTGAAATATAACCTGAACGGAATCCGCTTGAGCGAAGCTGCTTTCCAGCGGCTGCAGCAGGAGATTTCTCTGGAGCCATGCCAGCTGGATCTGCCCAGATTGTGGGGCAGCGAAGACTTCCAATTGCAGAGTGGGCTGGTGCCGGTTGGTAACGAGATCTTCAAGAAAATCCTGGTCCGCTCCAGCCGGATTCCGCAGATCGATCCGCAGAAATTTTCGCTGCAGCACTGGACCGAGAGCCGCTTCTATGAAATCTGTTCCAACCCGGCGATCTACGCCCTGCTGGAAGGAAAAGCAGCGCAGGGCAGTTTCTAGTTTCTGGTTTCCAGGCCGACCTCAACTGGAAACCAAAAACCGGAACCTAGAAGCTGGACTTCAACCGCGCCGGCTTGAACGGAATCATGACCACGGCTTCCAGATCGACCGCGGCGCCGTTCTTGGTGGCAGGCCGAAAGTGCCAGTGCGCGAGGGCGGTGCGCGCATATTGATCGAGCTGGTCGTCGATGCCGCGCAGGACTCTTACATCACTGACTGATCCATCGTTCCGGATGACGGCATAAAGCGTGACCGTCCCCTGCACGTTGCGGCGCATCAGCTCCAGGGGATAAGCAGGGTCGACCTTCTGGATGGCTTCGGGAGCGGTGAGATCGCCCTGGGCTTCATTGAGAGTGGGATTGAGTTCGGCAAAACGAATGATCCAGCTTCCACCGGCAGAATTTAGGTTCGGCATGTTGAGGGTCATGGCGTAGAACTTTTTGTCGCCAAATATCCATCGATCCACGTCCGTGGCTCGGTCTTTGGAGACCTCGGAGAGCGCATGAGGTGGAGTCGCCGTGACCCGCGCCGGCGTCGCATCCGCGATCAAGCGGGAGCTGTCAGACCCCCGGCCCGGAGCCGTACCGTTCCCGTTGCCATTTCCCCTTCCTGCCACCGCGGAGCTGTTCTGGTTCTCGGGGCCGGCTCCAACCGTGAGCCCGGAAGGGATCCCGTCATTATTCTTGCCGGCCCCGGAACCGCTCCCGCGGTTAGCAGTCGCCGCCACATCGGGAGTGCCGGGCGCGCCGCTCTTCCCTCCAGGAGTTGCGGCAAAAGTGCCGCGACGATTTCCGGCTGGCAGCTCCACGTCAGTCATCGCGGCGGGGTGAATGCCCAGTGCAATGATTCGCCCTCCTGGATTCGAACCCGCATTGCCCGAAATCGAAGGCGGAGGCGGAACTGCCGCCGAACCTGCTCCACCGCCGAGCCCCGCCGGAGCCCGGCCAGCCGTGGCGTATTGCTCGGCCATGGGCAGCTCCGGCGCGGGCGCAACCACCTGAGAATGTCCGATGTTGATATCTCCCAAACGGCGCTGGGAAGCAGCGTCCACGCTGGGAGGAGGTTGGACGATCGCGGCCTGCGGTCCCCGCAGTGTGCGCGAAGACTCGGTGTCCACTTCCGGAGCGGGCGCCACCGCGGTCTGCGCCAACATCGGCGCCGGCTGGCGGTTGGCGGGCATCGTTTCAGGCGCGGGTGCGACCGCAGTCACGGGCAGCGCCGGCAGCCTCAGCTTGGTGGCGGCTGTCGTCGATGCGAGCGGCACCGCGGGCTGGGCTTTATTCTGCGACCAGGCCACGATATTGGGCAGAGGCACGTCCTGATTCAGCTTGATGTCGGACGGAGTGACGATGGTCTGAGTTCGATTGTCTGCCTCGGCGGGCACCGAAATGATCGGCTGCGCCGAATGTTCCGGCTCGCCCTTCTGGGGAAGCGGCCTGCGCCTGCCGCCGGTATCGAGCGGCGGAAGATACTCTGACGGAGCGTAGTAAATCGCGTCGGCGCGGTTAAAAACTGGACGATCCAGCACCTGTGGTCGCTGCGGCCAGAGGTGCACCGACCCCCACAGCGCCAGGATCACTGCGACGTGACCCATGGCAGATTGGGCAAACCGCTTCCAGGGAAGGCGGGAAGGGACGAAAACATCCGGCCAAAACGACCCGGGCGGCGAGGACACCAGAAAAGGGGTTCTCCGACTGGGCCTGAACAGGTCTCCAAGGTTGCGAAGAAAGACGGTGCGCCAGGGTTCCAGATCGACCAGGAACGCCGGCGCGAGGCTGGTTGTTGACCTCGATTCCGACGGCGATTCCAGGAGCACCGGGGCTGGCTTCATTCAGTAGACCGAAGACACGCGAAACCCCAATTATAGCGTGCGCTCCCGCCCCCAGATACCCACCAGTTCACCGAAAATGGAGGACGGGCGTCCTCGCCCGTCCCGTTACGAAACGGGAAGCAGATGAAGTATGTAGCGGCGGCGAGACGCCGAGTGTAGAGAGGGCATTTTGTCCGGGGCGGCGAGGGCGGGACGCCGGCGCTACGGGGCACGTCACGAAGGATGAGGCTCCCGTCCCGCGCGTTTCCATGCTCTAATACGCCCATATGGTCAGACTGCGCTGCATCCTACCCGTCACGCTGCTGCTGGCGTGCCTGCTCCTGCTGGCCAGCGGGCAGAATACAGCGCCGAACCCCCCGGCCGCCAAACCGGCCAACGATTATTCCGGCATGTATTCTTTTCTTCGGGAGGGAGAGTTCGTACAACTCACGGTCGAGGAAGCGGGCCGGGTGACCGGCTTTATTTCGTGTTACGGCGAACTGGAAAGCGATCGTGGCCAGTTCCTTGATCTGTTCTTCAAGTCCGGCAAACTCGACGGTAAGGACCTGACGTTCACGACGCAGACAGTGCACGGAGTGTGGTACGACTTCACCGGCGTGGTCGAACGTGGACCGGGAAAGAATCCCGGCGACGAAGCTTATTACCTGCTCCGGGGCACGCTGATTCAGAACACCACCGATGCCAGCAAGAAGACTGCATCCAAGTCACGCGATGTGGTTTTCAAGTCGTTCCCGCAGGACCTGGGCGAACCCGCCGAAAAGCACAATTGATCTCTAAAGCGCGATTGATCTGTCATCCTGAGCGCAGCAACGGCTTCGCTTCGCGAAGCCGTTGCGGAGTCGAAGGACCCCTATAAGCTTTACGAACGCTGCGTGCTTCGGTTTTAAAGCAACATCAGCTTCCAAGATAACCGCTGTCTTGAGTTGCTATAGGGGTCCTTCGACTCCGCGGAAAGTTCGCGTTGCGAACTTTCCGCTCCGCTCAGGATGACAGAGCGCTGGGGGCAGTGGCGGTTGAAGCCCGCGCATTGTATCCTCGGTTCGTGCCGCGTCCACCTGCGCCTCATCGGTCGCCGACCCCGGGACTCTTCTTGGGACTCATCATTACGCTGGCCGCCGTGGTGGTCTATTCCGGATACATCACCCGGCAGATCTCCGGCCTGCGGGAGTTGCAGAACAACCTGGTGGACCGCAACCGCAAAGACTCCTTGCAACTGCTTCGCATTCAAAACGATCTTAACTCCCTGGCGCTGGCCATGCGCGACATGCTGGACAATAACGAACCCTATCCCCTGACCGCGTGGACGGCGCAATTCCGGCGCGTGCGGGATGATTTGAACGACGCCTTGCGCCGGGAGGAGCAGGTCGCGGTGGCCGATCGCACTCCGGAGCAGCGCCAGTATTTGAAAAATTCCATGGCGCAATTCTGGGATGCGGTCGATCGGACTTTTGCGGTGGCCGCCAGCGGCAAGCCCGATGAAGCGCGGACCCAGATCCAGCTTTCCCTGCAGGCCCGACAGGCCGCCCTCAGCACAGCCGTGGCGCGACTGCTGGTGCAGAACAACGAAAGCGAAGAGCAGGCGGCCCAGCGCATCGCCGAGATTTATGATCGGGTACAGCGGCAGGTCTATCTGTTTCTCACGCTAACGCTGGTGGCGATCCTGCTCACCGGCCTGTATTCGATCCGCTCCAACCGGCAATTGTTTGCGCAATTGGCGGCGCTGTCCGCGCAACGCAGTGAGCTGGCGCAGAAATTGATTTCGACCCAGGAATCCACCCTGCGCCATGTTTCCCGCGAACTGCACGATGAGTTTGGCCAGATCTTGACCGCGGTGGGCGCCATGTTGTCCCGCGCCGGTAATCAGCTGCCGGAAGGTTCGCCGTCGCGTGCCCAACTCCGCGAAGTGGCCGAGATCGCGCAGACCACGCTGGACAAGGTTCGCAGCCTTTCCCAGGCGCTCCATCCCGTGATGCTTGAAGAGACCGGCCTGGAGAGTACCCTGGACTGGTATTTGCCCGTCGTGGAACGGCAGGCGGGCATTCACATATCCTATGAAAAATCGGGTACAGCCTATCCCGTGGATGGAAATGCTGCTATTCATGTATATCGCGTGTTACAGGAAGCGCTGAACAACGTGACGCGGCATTCCGGCGCCGGGGAAGCCTGGGTGCGCTTACGATACTTGCCCAAGAGCCTGGAGTTGGAAGTGGAAGATCACGGCAGCGGGTTCGTGGCGCAGTCCGTGAAACAGGGAATCGGGTTGGTGGCGATGCGGGAACGTGCGGAACTGCTAGGCGGCGCCATCGAGTTTGACCGCCCTATGCCGAGCGGTACGCTGATTCGTTTGACCGTCCCGAAAGAAAAACTGGGGGAGAAGCTGGAGACGCATGCCGGATAAGATTTCTGTCTTGCTGGTGGATGACCATAGCCTGGTGCGGCGGGGATTCCGCCGCATTCTGGAAGACGAGCCTGATATCGAGGTGACGGGTGAAGCCGCCGACGGCGCCGAAGCCGTTCGCTTGGCGCAGGAACTGCTGCCCAACGTGGTGGTGATGGATTGTGCCATGCCCAACATGAATGGCCTGCAAGCCACCCGCAAGATCCTCGAACAGCAGCCGCAGACCCTGGTGCTCATGCTGAGCATGCACCCCGAGGAAACTCTCGTCCGCCAGGCCCTCGATGCCGGCGCCCGCGGATACGTCCTGAAAAATGCCGTGGACCTGGAGCTGGGCGCTGCCATCCGTCGCGTGGTGGCGGGAGAAACCGTGCTGGATTCGCAACTCAGCCGTCCAGCCACCTTAAAGGTGACGGCAACGAGCATCTTACCCCGCGTGAGCTTGAAATTCTGCAAATGATCGTCGAAGGGAAATCCAACAAAGAGATAGCCACCGTGCTTGATCTCAGCGCGAACACCGTCGCCGTACACCGCGCCAACATCATGGATGCGCTGGGCATCCACAAGACTGCCGAACTGGTGGTTTACGCGATCCGCAACGGCCTGGTAAATCTTCCGTGAACCGGCGGCACTTTCTGTGGGGCATGGCGGGCCTGGCTTCGGCTTCAGGCCTGCTGCGGGATGTGTTCGCTGCGCCCCAGTCCCCTCCCGGCTTCCGCCTGGCCGATGTGACCGCCGCGTCCGGCGTCCAATTCCGCCACCACAGCGGTGCCTACGGCGGCAAGCTGCTGCCTGAAACGCTAGGCGCCGGCTGCGCTTTTCTCGATTACGACGGCGATGGCTGGCAGGATATTCTCTTGATCAACGGCATGGACTGGCCAGGCCACAAACGCGAACGCAGCACTTTGAAACTCTATCGCAACAATCGTAACGGAACTTTTTCCGACGTCACTCGCAGCGCCGGACTCGACGTCGAAATCTACGGCATGGGAGTGGCGGTCGGGGACTATGACAACGACGGCTATCCCGACATCCTGGTGACCTGCGTCGGACAGAACGTTCTCTTCAAGAACACCGGGAAAGGCACGTTTCGCGATGTAACCAAGGCGAGCGGATTGGGCGGTCGGCAGGCCTTCAGCACCTCTGCGCTATGGTTTGATTTTGATCGCGACGGGCTCTTGGATTTGTTCGTCTGCAACTACGTGAAGTGGTCTCCCGAGCACGATGTATTTTGCAGCCTCGACGGGAAAAACAAGTCGTACTGCACGCCCGAGGCCTACCGGGGAGAAACCTGCTGGCTGTTCCACAATCGGGGAAACGGGAGATTTGAAGACGTCACGCCCACCAGCGGAATTTTCGACAGCAGCTCGAAGTCATTAGGAGTGGCGCTGCTCGACTACGATCAGGACGGGTGGCTGGACTTGCTGGTCGCCAACGACACCCAACCCAACAAACTCTACCGCAACCAGCGCAACGGCACATTCAAAGACGTTGCCGTCGAGGCCGGAATTGCCTTCAGCGCCGAAGGCAAGGCCCGCGCCGGCATGGGAGTTGATGTCGCCGACTTCACCAACTCGGGAACTCCGGGCGTGGCCATCACCAACTTCGACAACGAAATGATCGGTCTCTACCGCGCATCCGGCGGCGGAAATTATGCGGACGTGGCGGCCCCGAGTGGAGTCGGTCTCGCCTCTAAGGACAAGCTGGGATTCGGTTGCGTGTTTCTGGATGCCGACCTCGATGGTGCGCTCGACCTGGCGGTGGTCAATGGACACATCGATGACACGGTGCGGAATGTTCGCGGAGTGGGCTACGCGCAGCCCCCACAGTTATTCCTCAATGATGGCCAGGGAAAATTCCGCGACGTGGCCGGCGAAATCGGCGGCGGTTTCGCCCAGCCCAAAGTCGGACGTGGGCTGGCTTACGGCGATTTTGATCGCGACGGCGATCTCGATCTGTTGATCACCACCAACAATGGTCCGGCTTACCTTTATCGCAACGACCAGATCGGCGGAAACAAGAGCATTCGCATCCGCCTGGTAGGCACAAAATCCAACCGCGACGCCATTGGGGCCAGAGTCCGCGTTTTTTGCGGCGAAATTGTCCAGTCACGTTTGGTGAAAGGCGGGTCGAGTTATCTGTCGCAGTCCGAACTGCCCCTGACTTTTGGCCTGGGGAAACGAGACCGGATTGACCTTCTGGTGATTGACTGGCCCAGCGGCGGCACCGAAGAGTACAAGAACCTGGCAGCAGGCCACGCCTACGAATGCGCAGAATCCAAGGGAATTAAGCCCCTCGCAGGCTTCTAGTATTTTCTCAGTATTGCATCCGATCATTGCATCGATTAGTTTGAGATCAACTTTTGACCTCACGCGGCCTACCCCGGTCGTGATCCTGAGGAGTTCACCCCACGAAGAGGCAGGTACGGCTACCTGCCTCTTGCTTGTTTCTGCCCATCTTCCGATTCTCCACTCTTCAATTTTTAGGCCAGGTTGCCACAAACCACGTGGGGACAGCCGAGGGCCGCTGTCCCCACGTGGTCCGTGGTAACTCCCTGCACGAGCGGGGCGCTCGCGCCCTACATTGTTCTTTTACTTCTTCATCACATCGTCCAGGCGCGACTGCAGCTTGCCGGCTGTCGCCTGGCCCTCCGGCTGGTGGATCAGATTGTTGGACTCCGCCGGATCACAGCACCCAATCGTAAAGCTGATTCGCCCATGGTTTCGTGCGTGATGAACTGCCACTGCGGCGTCACCAGTGACTTCATTGCGCCCGTGCTGGCGGTTGGAATCAGCGTTCTCGCCAGCTGGTCTTCTTTAT
The DNA here is from genome assembly GCA_963742495.1 of Terriglobia bacterium. GTDB lineage: Bacteria > Acidobacteriota > Terriglobia > Terriglobales > Acidobacteriaceae > JAIQFF01. The sequence continues at coordinate 456,273 of CAVULZ010000003.1, read as the reverse complement.
CCGAAATAGCGTTGTGCGCCAATTCAGAGATCGGGTCTGGCCAGTTGGGCGCTCCGCCGGCTTGCCAGAGCGCGCTCAGAGATGGCAGGGGAAACGTACTTTCCGTGCCGGCACCCAGGAGATCCATGATGGTCGCGGGAATCGCGGCGTTGGTCACCGGCGTCGCAACCGTAGACCCCGCCGGGAGGTGGCGGGGGTACCAGATCAGCAGCGGCACATGAATCAGCTCCCAGTAGAGAGCCTTGCCATGGGTCCTGAGATGGTGCTGCCCGAGCGATTCGCCGTGGTCGGAAGTGATGACCACCAGCGTATGGTCCGCTAAACCGCGCCGTTCCAGCTCTGCCATCAGCTGCCCGATGTGATCATCCACGTACTTCACGCCGTTGTCATACGCGTCCACATCGGTTTGCTGCGGCCATGAGGGTTTGGGATAGTCTCGTGGACCGCCGTAGGGATCGTGCACATCGAAATAGTTCAGGAATGCGAAGAAAGGCCGCTGGCGATCGCGGTCGATCCAGTCGGTCACTTCCTGGTTGACGGCGTCGGCGCGCTTGCGCACTCCGAAAGCGCCGCCATAGCTGCCGGAACCTTCCGCGTCCTGATCGAGCAGGGCAGTAAAGCCGAGCTTGCGCAGGGTGCGCTTGACCAGGCTGTGCTCGCTGCGCTTGAGATAGATGCGCGCAAACTCCCGGCCATAGAGGGTGCGCACAAACCCGTCGCTGGGCGATTGAAAATAATCTTCGAAGTGGAGAAAGCCCCGGCCGAAGCCCAGGTCGCGAGAGAAGTATGTGCGGTTGGCCGAGAACGCCCCCGTGCGATAGCCCTTGCGCTCTAAGGCCTCGCCCAGCGCGGGAAAGCCACCCATGCCTTTGTCGCCCCATCCCAGCCACGGCTCGGGCTGCACGCTACTCACTCCATGCTCGAACTGGTAGCGTCCGGTTAGCAGCGAAACATGCGAAGGCAGGCTCCAGGAGCAAGCCGAAATCGCATTCTGGAAGCGCACGCCCTGCTGCGCCAGTCGATCGAACATCGGGCTGGTGGGACGAGCATAGCCATAAGAAGAAACATGGTCCGCGCGCAAAGTATCGACGACAATGACCAGCACGTTGGGCGCCCCCGGCGCGGCTGCCGGCAGATGCGCCACCGCAGTCCGTTCCTCGAGCCCCTTGCCGCCTTGGATTCCGGCGAACGCGAGGATCCATGCCGCGACCACCCAGGGTGTGGTCCTGCTCCAGAACTGCAGGAAAGAGCTTTCCCGTTTGCCGCACCAGCGAGTGAACGCGACCGCGGCACCGACGGCCAGCAAGAGACAAGCCACGTGCAACAGGCGGCTGGTCAAAGTGAGCCAGTCATACACGGTCAAAAATGTCAGCAGGAAGACGAGGACTCGCAGGGCCGGAAGGCGGGGCGCAAGCCGGGCCGCCATGCCGCAGACCAGCGCCAGGAATAAGAAAAGAATCGCGTCCACGATGGGAGAGATCCAGAAGATCTCCCAGGACACGTGCATCATCGGCCCCCAGCGGGCCCAATTAATCCTCTGAAAAAGCAGCAGCCCCAGGCCTTCGACGAAACCCGCAAAGATTCCGGATCCCAGGCCGACGATCAGGAGCGAGCGGACAGTCGAAGGCGACGTGAGGGACGATTTGTCCATGTGTTTGTGCTGGCGAGGAATCGAGTTCAGTCTAGCAGTTCGTACCCGATGAAAAGTTTCGCCCCATACCACGCAGGGACAGCCGCTCAGCTGAGATCGTGTGGTCGCGGGCGACTCGCCCGCGGGGTGAGTGGAACTTTCCCGTACGCTGAAGTAAAGTGAACTCCCGCGAACGCGGCGGGCCCAGAATGACCCGGCCGGAAAATTTTCAACCGACATCTCCTGCGCTCGCGCCGAAAATTCTTCCGGCTGCGACGACCAGATGGCTTTTCCCGCTTCTGCTGGCGGTCCTCTATGTGGCGCAGTGCGCCTGGTTCATGCGCACGCAATCGCTCACCTACGATGAGCCGGTGCACATCGCGGAAGGGCTCAACGCCTGGCGTTACGGGCGATTCGAACAGTACAACGATCATCCTCCGCTGGCCCGCCTGTGGTGCGCCCTGCCGCTCATCGGTCCCCGGTGGCAAGTGGATGTCGAGCCGCTGTTTGATTCATTTCGTGTCCCGCACATCACACCCGATCCGGTAGCGCTGGCCTGGCGGGCGCGCGCCATGAACGTGTTGTTTGGGTTGCTGCTGGCTGCGATCGTCTGGCGGGCCGCAGACCGGTTATTTTCCCGGGCCGCCGCAAATTTCGCGCTGGTCTTGTTCGCCTTCTCGCCCGCGCTGATCGCTCATTTTTCGATAGCGGCCACCGACGGCGCGGCCACGCTGTTCATTTTTGCCACGGCTTGGGCGCTGGTGCGCTGGCGTGGGCGACCGACCTGGAGCAGGACATTCGGTTTCGGATTGTTGCTCGGTCTGCTGCTACTGGCCAAGTTCTCGACTGCGCCCTCGTTCGTGCTTGCCCTGCTGTGGATGCTTGGGTTGGGCGCGGACAAAATAATCCAGCCGCCCGCGCGATGGAACTGGAGCAAGACAGCAACGGCGCTGCTGCTGGCCTTGTTGGTAGTCTGGGCGGGATACTTTTTCCACGTATCGCGTCTCACCGTGCGGGATGGCACTCTGACTGCCACCTTTCCTAACTGGAACGCGGCGATCGTCAAGCCGGTGCGAGGCGATAGAAATTACAGCCTGCTGATTCCGGCAGGGGAATACATCGAAGGTTTCCGCGAACTGGTGCGGCACAACCGGCAGGGGCAGCCTGCGTTTTTTCTGGGACAGGCTTCAACTCACGGCGGATGGAAGCTGTACTACCCGGTGGTGATCCTGTTGAAGTGGCCGACGATTGTGTTGGCCTTGTCCTTGACCGGCCTGGCGATGGCTCTGAGAAGAATGACAAGAAAGCTGCAAGTCCCGCCCGATCTCTGGATCATGGCATCATTTCCCGCGCTCTACCTGGCCATGGCCATTCCCGCCCGCTTCAACCTGGGAGACCGGCACGTGTTGCCCATGTATCCGTTCGCGATTTTGTTTGCGGCAGCGCTGTGGGAATGGGCCGCTCCTAAACGCTCGGTCGCGGCAGTCCTGATTTTACTGGCGGCTCTGAATGCGGCGGATGCGCTGCGTTACGCCCCGGATATCTCTCGTATTTCACGCCCTTCGTCCGCCCGGCGGAAAGCTTCCGCCTGCTGACCGACAGCAACCTCGATTGGGGGCAGGGACTGCTGGCATTGAGGGATTATCAACGCAACCACCCAGGCGAGCGCATCTCGTTGTCGTATTTTGGCAGCGTCGATCCGCGGGTGTACGGAATCCAGTCTGACTCTTTCGGGGGAAACAAGAGAGTGTCGGGGACCGTAGTCGTGAGCGCAACCAACCTCTCGGGACAATATTTGGCCGAGCCGGAGAGGTACCGCTGGCTGCTGGAACAGAAACCGGCAAAAATCCTCGATCACTCGCTCTATGTATTTGAGGTGCGCGCCAAGGACGAACACGAGTAGATTTCCGAGCTGCAGAAGATTGTCGAAAGGGAACCGAATGGAACTAGGAGCTAGAAGCTAGAAGCTGCAAATTTCCTACTGGCCGGCGCGCAAGGGCGAAATCAAAAGCCTGCCCGCAGACTTCTTGGGATCAGCCTTGTCATCCCGGTAGGACAATTCGAGTGAGCCCTCGGCGGTGGGAGAAGCCTGTGCCAGCGCGGTCGCCAGAGAACGGAAAGAACGACCAATGTCGGTATTTTCCTGCATCGCGACCGGAACTCCCTTGTCGATGGCGGGCGCGATCGACTGGTAATTGTTGGGAATCTTCCAGAGCAGCTTGCAGCTGGTAGCTTTCTCCACATCCTCGTCGGTGAAGCCGGGAATTTTCTTGTAGCGGTTGAGGACAATTCTGACCCGGTCGCGGGTGGCGCCCTCTTCCAGAAAGGCGCGTATGCGGCTGGCGCTCCACAGCGAAACCACGTCCGCCTGAGCGACCAGCAGGATGGCATTCGAATGATCGCACAGCAACCGCGCCGTCTGGTCCACGCGGCCCGAGCAGTCGACAACGACATAGCGGAAGTGTGCCACCAGCAAGTCAAACAGCCGCGCCAGTTCTGCCGCGGTCGGCGTCAATGGCTGGGGCTGTTGCGGGCCGGCCAGCAACTGCAGTCCACCCTTGCACTGGGTCATCAACCCTTCCAGCAGCGAAGCGTCGAGACGGTGCAGGTTTTGCAGGGCATCCACCACGCCGAAGGTGGGCCGCACATTGAGATGAAGGGCGCAGTGTCCCAGGGGAGCAAAATCCACCAGCAAAACTCCACCCTGGGTTTCCTGCAGCGCAATGGCTGTGTTGACGGCAACGCTGGTGCCACCCGCCCCGCCTTTGGAATTCATGACCGTGAAAATGCGCGCCCGGCCCGAAGAAGTGCGGACTTTGCTGCGGGTCGCAGTAAACCGCGTCAGGGCCTCGATCAGGGCTTCCGAGGTCGCGTTGCGGTCCAGAAATTCGCCGGCGCCGGCACGCATCGCCGCCACGATGGTGGGCGGATGGTTCATTTCCCCAAACGCAAAAATAGCAATATCCGTGGTGTTCGCCTGGATCAGTTCGATGGCGCTGATGGCTCGCTGCGCGCCGGGAGTATCAATATCGACCACGACCACTTCGGTCCGGACGTCCTGAATCTGGCGCAGCACCGGGTCCGTGGGACTGGTAGGAAATCCCACGTGGCTGAAGACGTTGCGGCCCATTCCGGTTCCTTCCAGACGATGCTGGAGCACCGACAGCCGTTCCCGGTCTTCAGTCAGAAGAGTTACAGCTACACCCTGCATGGCTTCACTCTGTTTCTTGCATCAGTATGTTATTGAGATATAAGGGTTACGCCAAGTGACGACCGTAACTCGCTTGTGTTTCCCGGGAAGATTCGAATTTCCTTCACTGCAACGCACACTGCTAGCGGATCTTCACGGATCGCCGGGGGACAGGTGTAAAGGAGGAATCCGAAGCCACTCTTCCATCTGTAACTCTATCTTATGCAAAAAGACGAACCTTGGGAAGGAGTAAAAACCGTGGAAAAAACCGCTCTTCCAGGTCCTCGCGAAGGCGGGAAGCCGGCCCTGCAATCCGCTATTCTAGCCCTCGACTGCGAGCGCAGGCGAACCCGGCACCGGGGAATTTTTGCGAGTTTGATTGGCGTCGTGCGCGCCCGAAACCCGGGGGAAGCTGGCCGAGACCTGGGCCGCGTTCTCGGTCGGAGAGAGATATTCATACCCCTCCAGATGAACCGCCACGCCAAATTTGCTCTGTGCCGGCAGCACCCGCAGGACCCGGCCGCGGCAGCGCACCCGCATACTCTCCGTCAGGGTGATTTCAGCCGGCATCATGAAAGTCAGTTCGACGGCATCGCCTTCCGCCACCTGAAAATCGGTGTAGAAAAACGCCCCGCGTCCGCTCAAGTCCTGGGTAAAGCCGCAGCCCTCGCGATCGGTTCCCGCCAGGCGAACTGCAACCGGGAGCTGGAAGTCGAAGCGCTGCGAGGCGCGGCGCTCAAGATGGACTTGATCGGTGCTCATGGTTTCTCCGCTAGCCGGCATGGCAACTTCAGGACGAGCCGGCGTCGAACATCGAATACTCTACTCCACGGCGGAGCCGGGCGGAAGCTGGAAGTTATCACCGATCGTCAATATTCCAGTTTTGGGCCACAAAGCCGGAAGGCGTGCCGAAAAGTTGCAGGCAGTTGTCAAAACAGCGAGACTGAGAGCTACCGATTCGGGCGCTTCCGCCGGATCTATCGGGTAAATATCGGTGAACTCGGGACCAGCGGCGCACAAAACTCGGTGGCTACCTGCCACTCTTCGGGCCTTGCACCACCGTAACTTCCAGCTTTTCTTCAGCGGACAGCTGGTCTCCCTGATCGGCACCTGGATGCAAAGTATTGCAGAGTCATGGCTGGTCTATCGCAAGACCGGCTCTGCGCTCAAGCTGGGGGCGGTGGGGTTCGCCAGCCAGATTCCCGTTTTCCTGGTAGCGCCGCTGGGCGGCATTGTGGCTGACCGGTTCAATCGCCGGCGAATTGTGATTGCCACCCAGATCTCGTCCATGATTCTGGCCTTGATCTTTGCCACGCTTACCCTCACTGGAGTCATACAGGTGTGGCACATCTTCGTGCTGGCGGCGCTGCTCGGAGTGGTGAATGCATTTGATATCCCCGCCCGGCAATCGTTCCTGGTGGACATGGTGGGCAAAGAAGATCTGATGAACGCCATCGCGTTGAACTCCACCATGTTCAACGGCGCGCGAATTATCGGCCCCGCCATCGCCGGGATCCTGGTCGCCAGGATCGGCGAGGGCTGGTGCTTTCTGGCCAACGGTCTCAGCTATACCGCGGTGATCACCGGCCTGTTGATGATGCGAGTGGTGAAGCCGGCGCGGCTCGCGTCACACGGCCCCGCGCTGGCGCATCTGATCGAAGGCTATCGTTTCGCACGCCACAACACGCCCATTCGTTCTCTGTTGCTTCTCTTAGGTCTGGTAAGCCTGGTGGCGATGCCCTACACCGTCCTCATGCCCGTCTTCGCGGATCAGATTCTGCACGGCGGCGCCCGCGGCCTGGGAATTCTGATGGGCGCGACCGGCGTGGGCGCGATGCTGGGAGCCCTTACCCTGGCCACGCGCTCCGGCGTCATGGGGCTGGGCCGCTGGGTGGCATTTTCATGCGGCGGCTTTGGGTTCTTCCTGGTGCTGTTTTCCTTCTCGCATCATTTCTGGTTGTCGGCTGCTTTTTTGCTGCCGGTGGGGTTCTGCATGATGCTGGGAATGTCATCTTCGAACACCCTGATTCAGGCCATGACTCCTGACCATCTGCGTGGCCGCGTGATGGCGATGTATACCATGATGTTCATGGGCATGGCGCCCTTCGGCTCGCTGTTCGCGGGAGCGACGGCGGAACGCCTCGGAGCCAGCCTTACCGTCTCCGTGGGAGCAGTGGCATGCATCGGCGCGGCCGTTCTATTCTTCTTCCACCTGCCGAAAATACGGATCGAAGCCCGGCAGCTGATCCTGGCGCAAGACGTGGCCGGCGGCGAACCATCGGTCGAGATGACCGCCAGAGTCGTCGAAGACTAGGGGTTTTTTGTAGCGCCGGCGCTACAAGAAGCTTACTGTCCGCGGATCACGTGAATCACCTGCCGCAGCGAACTGTGCGCGAACGGCGCCGGCGTCAGCGTAACGATCATCATCAGCAATGCGAAACCCGCCAGCCAGCGCCGTCCCGGAGTCACCCCGGGCCATTCCTCCACCATGGGATGCCGCATGCCGCTGATGCGCAGCAGGATGGCCCACAGCAGCCAGCCCGCCCAGAAATAAAACGCCATGGGGATCAGCGCCAGGATGGTCAGCCGCGACACGATGCGATGGGCCCGCGGATTGAGGGCGAAAACAATGTGTCCGCCGTCGAGTTGTCCGCCGGGCAGGAGATTGAGCGCGGTGGCGAACATTCCCACCCAGGCCGCAATCGCGGTGGGATGAAAATAAATATCCTGCACCGGCGACGGTCCTCCGTGACCGTTCGCCAGGGGCAGCATGGCCGCGACCATGCGGAAGATCAACGGATATCCCATCTCAATATCCGAATTCGCCATCACGCCCGGCATTACGCGGGAATGGGGCATCGCGATCAGCAGCACGGTCAGCGCTACCACAAATCCGGCGATCGGCCCGGCGATTCCGATATCGAACAACGCGCAGCGGGAACGTATGGGAGATCGTATCCGGATCACCGCGCCCAGCGTGCCGATCAGAGTCGGCGCCGGGATGAAGAACGGCAGCGTCGCATACACGCCGTAGTAGCGGCAGTACAGATAATGTCCCATCTCGTGCGCCAGAAGAATCAGCAGCAGCGTGGCCGAGAAGGGAATGCCGAGCAGCAGGCGGGAGGGCTCGTGCAGGGCCCAGCCTACGGGAAAAAGCGGCAGACTCTCGTCGCCATGAACAAACGGCGGCGCATTGTTCAGGAAATCGAATTCCATTTTTGCGCCCACCACCAGCGTGGTGAAAATCGTCGCCACAAACAAGAGGATGTGCAGCCAATACCTGGGATGGGGCGGCCGGACCACATACACTTCCGCGGGCAGATACTCAGGCGGCGGGGCGGGAAGTGGGGGAGTGAGGTCGGACATGGAAACCTAGACGCTACGATGATACGTGGAGACGAGAGTTGTTGCCGCGCCAATGGCGCCGGCCGCCGGGGCCAAGAGTGTCCCGGGACAGAGGTCCCAACCTACTCGATCGACTGCAACTCCTTGCCTGGCTTGAACCGGACCGCCTTGCCGGGCGGGATCGAGACTTCGGCGCCGGTGCGTGGGTTGCGTCCGATGCCGGTCTTGCGCGGCCGCACGTTGAATACGCCAAACCCCCGCAATTCAATACGATCGCCCTTGGTGAGTGAGCGCCGCATGCTCTCGAAAACAGTTTCGACGGCCAACTCGGCCTTGGTCTTGGTAATCCCCGTTTTGTTGACCACTTCGTTGATGATGTCGAGCTTGATCACTGGCGGCTCCCGTCGTAGGACTGAGAATAACCTACCAAGTCATTGATGCTAAGGGACATAAGAGAGATTGTCAACGGCGGCGTGTCTCCCGTAGACTCACAGTCGTATCCCGGTCGTCAGTCTTCAGTCCTCAGTCTTCAGCATAAGCGCCGTGCTGGTGTATGCCGAGGGATTTTCCTGACGACTGAAGACCGACCACCGACGACTGCATTGCAAGGAGCCGCATGCTTAAGAGCGACCGCTGGATCCGCAAGATGGCCATCGAGAAAGACATGATTAACCCCTTTTCCGAGAAGCAAGTACGGGAAGGCGTGATCTCTTATGGTCTCTCTTCCTATGGCTATGATTTGCGCGTGGCCGACGAGTTCAAGATTTTCACCAACGTCAATTGCACTGTGGTTGACCCGAAGAATTTTGATGAAAGGTCATTCGTCACCGTCAGTTCGGAGTGCGCCATTGTTCCGCCTAACTCATTTGCTCTGGCGCGCTCGGTCGAATACTTCAAGATTCCTCGCGACACGCTGACCATCTGCGTAGGCAAGTCCACCTACGCCCGTTGCGGCATCATCGTGAACGTCACACCCTTCGAGCCGGAGTGGGAGGGTTTCGTCACCCTGGAAATCTCCAACACCACGCCGCTGCCGGCGAAAATCTACGCCAACGAAGGCCTGTGCCAGATTCTTTTCTTCACCGGCGACGAAGTCTGCGAAGTCAGCTACGCCGACCGCAAAGGCAAGTACCAGTCGCAGAAGGGAATTGTTCTGCCAAAACTCTGACCTCGGACGTCGGGCATCGGACCTCGGACCCGGGGACGTCATACCTCAGGCGTCGGCGAACTGCGACCGCCTAATATTTATATTTTGCGGAGGGTATCGTCAGGGGGCGGTGCCGAGATCAGGACGGATGGAATGTGCTGAGGTCAGACGTCTGAGGTCTGGTGCCTGACGCCTGACGCCTACTTTTTATTCTCGCCTTCCTTAAACATGTACTTGATCGCAGGCTTGTAGATCAACAGGTTGGATTGAGGGTTGCGGGCGATCTTTAGACAACTTTTGTCGTACCACTCGATCATGCCATGAATTTCCTCGCCGTCGCGCAACACGATCACCATCGGGGTCTTCGACTGCATCTGCTTCTGGTAGTAAAAGTTCTCGGCGTTGGTTTGTTCCGGGGGGGCGGGCTTTCTGCCGCCTCCGCCACCGGGCCGGTCGTTGCGGTCTCGATCGCTGCGTTCGGGACGATCGGGCCTTTCCGGGCGCTCTCGGAGTTCGCTCATGGATGCCTGCGCATGATTGTGATCGGCTCGGCTCAGTGAAGGGCGAATCAGCTTGCGATTGGCAAACCCTTCCGCCTCCACAGGCCGCTCGGCTGGAAGTGAATCCACTGCATCTTTCATGGCGCCACCGTTAGACACGCTTTTTGCGGGCCACAACACGCGCTGCTGTGTTTGTGGGATGAAGGCGTGAGTTGTTGATAACCCTAGCACAGCAGGCTCGGCTATGACAATGGACAACCAGTGGGGAGAAGGCACGTAGCAAAGCGGAAGTTCTCGCTACAAACGCATTAACTGCTTCTTTCCAGCGCTGTCGCAAACGCATCCAGCGACAGCGAACGCAACAGGTTGCGCCGCATCCCGCGCTCGACGTCGTTGAGGCGATCGGCGGCAAAGGCGATCCAGTCGAAGTCCGCGGCTTCCGATAACTTCTTCAGTTCGCTCTGGATATCCGTATTGCGGACCAGATCCGGCGTGCTCGAATTGAGGAAGGTCAGGTCTTGCAGCAGGCTGTAAAGGGTGCGCAGGAGTTTTTCCAGCTTGTCGCGTCCGTCGGCGCCTGCGCGATAGGTCTCAGTCATCTTGAACAGATCACTGTGTTCGGTTCCGCGAAGGGCGGTATGGAGGATGGTCAGGGCTTGGGTACGAGCCGCGGTGTATCCGGCGAGATCGAAACTTCGAGCCGCGCCAATCGCGCCGTTGGCCAGACGTGCCGCCAGTGCTCGTTGCTTAGGTGTCCATTCCGGACGTTGCGAGGCGAGGTCGCGCTCGATCTCCTCCGCCGGCAAGGCGGCCAGGGTGATGACCATGGAACGCGAGCGAATGGTCGGCAGCAGCTCGCCCGGGTTCTCAGTCAGAAGAAAAATCGTGGCGAACTCGGGTGGTTCCTCTAACACTTTCAGCAAAGAGTTGGCCGCTTCCTTCATGAAGGACGACCCGGTGAAGATGTAAACGCGTTCCTTCGCTTCACCGGGACGGTAATAAATAGTCTCAATCACGCGCCGCACCTGGTCCACCTTGATCATCATCTGCGGCGGATCGGGCGGGATCACCAGCACGTCAGGATGGGTCTGAACAAACAGCCGCGTTTCTTTCTTGTCCGTCTCGCGCAAATTTTCGCGGGCTTCGACGGCTTCTTCGAAGCGAGCGTCGAGGTCTTGCGATTGGGCAATGCGGATGCAGTTCGAACACTTGCCGCAGAAGTCAGGCAGGCCATCGGTCGTGATCGGCTCAAGACAATTGATCGCCTTGGCCAGCATGAGAGCAAGCGTGTATTTTCCCGAACCTGCAGGGCCGGCCAGAACCACAGCCTGGGGAAAGCGGTCGCGCGCCAGCATCTCGCGCAGGCGATGAACGACATCGGAATTGCCGTGGAAGTCGGTAAACAAAGCTATCAGCTTTCAGCCGTCAGCTCTCAGCTCTGGCCCAATGGGCCTCATCTCAGGAATTAGCGTTCGATGTTTGCGGGGTTCCCTGGTCGATCGTCCGGATCACCAGTTCTCTGAAGCTGGGTGCCAACTCTCCGACAAGTTTAACGCGATTGTTGCAAAGAATCTCTTCGTGATCGATCTTAACGATCCTGCACTCTCCGGTTTTCTTCCTGGATTTGATGTCGAAGCAGACCGGATCATAGTCCATATCCGGCCCCTTTCCAAATTGGATGTACCCTGCCGGCAAGAGGGAAGACCACAGCGCCGGATCGCGTGACATCTGTTGGAGCAGACCTGAAAGGTCGGGGCCGGGAGGGTTCGCCAGCAATCGGCAAGTCCCCAAATCGACTTCGGCCCATCGGTAGGTGAGTACGAGGCGCTCGTAGAGTTTGGGAAGGCGAGCCGGGAGTTTCGCATAGAGTGGTTCGAGCAGCGACGGTGCCGTGTTTGTCACGACCGGGCACCATTTCCTGAACCCAAATTGATCTGGGTCCCCGACAGCCAACTCCTGTTTGAACGGGTCAGTCTCCCAAGCTATGAGTCCATCCAACTTTTCGAAACTCGCAACGAAACTCTTCAGCAGAAGTTCGTCCGTCACACGTACCGCCGTCACCTTAAGAATCAGGGATTTTCTATCCAACCTTCGCCGCCAACCTCACCTTCCGTCTGACAATTTCGACGATCCGTGCGTGGGTTTCTGCCGCCGTTCGGCGGGCATCGACCAGCTCGACTCTCTGTGGTTCGCGAGCCGCAATCGCCAGATAAGCGCTGTGTACCCTGCCAAAAAAGGCGCGACTCTCCTGTTCAAACCGGTTTTCATCGTGCTTGCCGCGGCCATTCTTCCCCGTGTCGGCTTTGTTGCGGCGACGGGCGCGCTCTACGCTGGCGGCCACGTCAGAATCCATGAGAATCGTAAGGTCAGGCTGCAAGCCGTGACACAGAATGTGATGCAGCGCCAACACCGGCTCGCTGCCCAGCTTGCGGCCTCCGCCCTGGTAGGCTTCGGTGGAGTCGGTGAAGCGGTCGCAGAGCACGATACGGCCTTGCGCCAACGCAGGCTCGATCACTTCCGTGATGTGCTGGGCACGCGAGGCAAACATTAAGGCTAGTTCCGCCATGGGCGAGAGGCGGTCAGTCGCGGTGTCGAGCAGGAGCCGGCGGATTTTCTCGCCGGTCGCGGTTCCACCCGGCTCGCGGGTCACCACCACCGGCAAGCCTTGCCCGCGCAAAACTCCCGCCAGTTTTTCCAGTTGCGTGCTCTTGCCGCAGCCGTCGAGTCCTTCGAAGGTGATGAACCGGCCGCGATGGGAATGGGCGGACACAGTAGAAATCATAAATCAGCACTTGGTATTTGGCACTTGGCAATTGGATCTGAGATCCACTGTGTGTGTGGGGCGGGCACCCTCGCCCGCCGCCTTTGAAGTTGATCTTGATTTTGACTTAGATCCTTTTAGGTCTGCCCACGAACCGGCTGGACCCCAAAGTCAAAGGCGGCGGGCGAGGGCGCCCGCCCTACACAGCAAGGTGACCGGATTGACCGCGGCTGTTATATTCATCTGTCTTAAAACGAATCAATAGAGGCCTAGGAGCGTATTTGTGATCATCTTCCCCGGAAGGATATTTCGTCACGTCTGCTGGTTGATCATTTTCCTCTCGCCAATGTTCGCTGCGAGCGCGACCGCTCCTCAGGTCAGTCTCTCTGTGGATGCCACTGAAGCGCCGCGAAAGATCTTTCATGCGCGGATGACCATTCCGGCCAAGCCGGGCACGCTCACTCTCTACTATCCCAAATGGATTCCCGGCGAGCACGGCCCCACCGGCCCGATTCAGGATCTGGCCGGACTTCAGTTCACCGCCAATGGCAAGTCTTTGGCCTGGCGGCGCGACCTTTTTGACGGTTGGACCTTTCACGTGGAAGTGCCGGCGGGCGCGACCAGCGTCGAAGCTTCGCTGGATTTCATCTCGCCGGCGGGTTCGAACGAGGGCGTCTACACCGGCGGCGCCACTGCCACCGACAAGATGGCGGTCATCAACTGGAACGCCATGCTGCTCTATCCCGAGGGCTGGGCCTCGGATGACCTGACCTACACCGCCAGCCTGCGCCTGCCGGCGGACTGGAAATTTGGCACGTCGCTGGCGGTGGCTTCGCAGTCGGCGGGAGAAATCAAGTTTGCTCCGGTTTCGCTGACCATGCTGGTCGATGGCCCCGTGATTACCGGAGAATATCTGAAAGTTGTTCCGCTCAATTCCGGGCAGACACCTCCGGCTGAGATCGACGTCGCCGCCGACAGCGCGGCCGCGCTCGAGGCTCCCGCCGAGGTTTGGGAACACTACCGGAACCTGGTGGCGCAAACCAATGCCCTGTTCGGGGCGCAGCACTACCGCGACTACCACTTCCTGTTTAGCTTGAGCGACCATGTGGCCCACTTCGGCCTGGAGCATCATGAATCCAATGACAGCCGCCTGTGGGAGCGAGCCCTGGTCGATCCCACCAAGCGCCTTCTGGGCGCGGGATTGCTGTCGCACGAATTCGTGCATTCGTGGAACGGAAAATACCGGCGGCCTTACGATCTGGCCACTCCGGACTACGAAAAGCCGATGCAGACCGACCTGCTCTGGGTGTATGAAGGCCTTACCCAGTACTTGGGCGAGATCCTGACCGGCCGCATGGGGGAGCGAACGCCAGAGGAATTCCGCGATGCTCTGGCCTACACCGCCGCCGAACTGGACCACACTCCAGGACGCGCCTGGCGCAACTTGCAGGACACCGCCGACGGGGTGCCCTCGATGCAGGATGCGCCCGTCCAATGGGAGTCATGGCGGCGAGGCCTCGACTACTACCCCGAAGATGAACTGAACTGGCTGTGGGCGGACACCATCATTCGCCAGCAGACTCATGGGCAGAAATCCATGGACGACTTTTGCCGGATTTTTCACGGACCTCCGAGCGGGCCGCCGCAGGTGAAGACCTACACCTTCGACGACATCGTCAACACGCTGAACCAGGTCGCGCCTTACGACTGGCGCGGATTCTGGACCGAGCGCCTGACCAATCATGGGCCGGGCGCGCCCCTGGGCGGCATCGAAGGCAGTGGCTGGAAACTGGTGTATGACGACACCCGCTCGCCCCTGGTACAGGCTCTCGAGGGCGAAAGAAGCTCGATTAACGCCGCATTCTCCATCGGATTGTGGCTGAAAGATGACGGGTTGGTCAGCGATACGGTCGAAGGCATGACGGCGGCGCGAGCGGGAATCGGGCCCGGCATGCGGCTGCTCGCAGTCAATGGCAGAAAATTCTCGAAGGACGTGCTGCGGGATGCGTTGCGCGAGGGCAAGAACAGCTCGGCCCCGCTCGAGTTACTGGTCGAAAACACGGACTACTACAAGACCTACAAACTCGACTATCACGGGGGAGAAAAATTCCCCCACCTGGTGCGCGATGAATCCAAGCCCGACCTGCTGAGCGACATTATTAAGCCGCGATAAGGCAGTCGTCAGTCGTCGGTCTTCAGTCGTCAGCGAATCCCCTTGCGTCGGCTCGAATGGATTTTCTGAAGACTGACGACTGACGACTGACGACTGAGTCAGCTGACTCCTGCGAACAGATCACTCTCCTGCTGAACGGAACCAGCATTCACGGCAGCCGCCAGGTGAAATAGTTCCCGCCCTCCGCGCTTCCGCGCGAATTCCTCAAACAGCGGCCACAGTGGCTGCTGGCTGGCGTGGGCGCGAAACGCTTCAATCTTGGTTTCCAGGTAATCGCCAATTTCGATGATCGCGGTTATCGGCGGCAGCGTGACCGGCTGTCGTCCGGGAAGAGTGAAGTCGGCGGTGGTGTGGTAGAGCTTCTGAGTGCGGTGAGGCCCGACCGGGCCGGAGAGCTGGTCAGGAAAGCGATTGCTGCGTCCCGCCCAGTGGAAAGCGAGTGTGGCGAACACCGAGGCCATCGAATGATCGGTGTGGCCTGTGACGCTGCCCGCCGCATCGAAGGTGAGCAACACTTGCGGACGAAACTCCCGGATTCGCAGCGTAAGGTCGGACACCACGCGTTGCACATCCAGCCGGTGCAGCTGTCCGTCGGGATAGTCGAGAACAATGCCTTGCGAGACTCCCAGTATCTTGCAGGCGGCGGCAAATTCCTCGCGCCGCATGGCGGCCAGTTCCAGATCGTTGCGCGCTCCACCGCGATAGGTGGCCGCCTGCCCGGGGGTCAGACAGACGATCGAGGTTTCGACGCCACGCTCGCGATAAAGACACAAAGACCCGCCGAAGCTGCTGGCTTCGTCGTCGGGATGCGCGGTGACTACCATCATGCGCGGCATGCAGGGATTGTATCGTTGACCTAGCGCCGCCGTCCCGCCGGCTGTCTGGCGGGCGTCCCTCCCGCCCCTCAGGCCGGCCGGAGGCCGGCGCTACCAAATCCTTCGTCATCTTCCAGCATGAACGCCAGCACATCCTGCGGCACGGGCGCATTCCACACCGGCGCGAAGGACTGGCGATGCAGCGGAGACGGTCCATGCTCGCGCAGGGCCGCCAGGTGGCGAGGCGTGCTGTAGCCTTTGTTCGAGGCCAGCCCGTAGACGGGAAAGACCGGGTCCCATTCCACAATCATGCGATCGCGCTCGACTTTGGCCAGGATGGACGCCGCGGCGATCGAAGCCGAGAGTGCATCGCCGTGAATAATCGGTTGCTGCGGCAACTCGCAGTCCAGGCGCATCGCATCTACCAGCAGGTGGTCGGCGCCGGGCTGGAGACCAAAAACCGCCTCGCGCATGGCCAGCCGCGAGGCCTGGTAAATGTTGATCTGGTCGATGCGGGCGGCGTCAACTGCCGCAACCGCCCAGGCCACCGCATGGGCGCGGATTCTTTCCGCCAGAATTTCCCGCCGTTCCGCCGGCAGTAGCTTGGAATCACGCAAGCCTCGAATGCGATATTCCGGATCGAGGATCACGGCTGCGGCCACTACCGGACCAAACAGCGAGCCGCGTCCAACTTCATCAACCCCGGCAATCAGACGCGCGCCCTGCTGCCACACCTTCTTCTCAAACTTGAGCGTGCAATGCAGCCTCTTCAGCAGACGCAGCTTGACGGCAGCAGCCGAAAGCGGTTTCGCCGGCGCGGAGGTGAGCTTTGTAGACACAAGAGAGAATCCAGAAGCATCTTCGCCTAGTCCACGGCGGTGGTGCAATGTGGAAATCGCCGGCCGCCCGTTTGATCGGACCGTCCGGCCCCAGAGAAGCGCATTGCCTCCGAGCCGCGGAGCAGCAAAAGAATACAGCCCAGGGCGCAAGCCCTGGGTGGAAAGGCCGAGCAGACCAAGCTCCGAAAGGAGCGAAAGAAAGGTCTCTGCGCGCAGCCGCGAGAATGTGCGCAGGGGCGGGCCGAGGCCGGTTCCGGATGACTCTGCGGTGGGGCAAGTCCTTCGAGAACTGCCATGGTTCCAACGGCCCAAAGGTAACATTACGTGCCATTACCGCGGTAAATTGACCGCGCTCCCGGAGGTTGCTAGCTTCAGTGCAGAGCACTGTTCACGCGGCGGATCCCACTTGAAAGACGAGCCTTCCAAATCATCGTCGGAGCGCCAGAACAAGCGCCTGCACTTAGCGCTGCCCATTCGAGTCACGTATTGGGATGACGCGCAAAAGCCCTGTCTTGAGATTGCCTGCACCTACGATATCTCCGAACATGGCGCCCGGGTCACGGGCCTGCGGTGCGTGAAAGAAGCCGGAGAAGTCATCGCCATCGAACGCGGCAAGAGCAAAGCTTTCTGCCGCGTGGTCTGGGTCGGAAAACCTGACTCCGAGTTGCAGGGTCAGATCGGGCTGCAGTGTGTGGAGTCTGACCGGATCTTGTGGGAAGCCGAACTGCGCGACATGGTGGATGCCTATGAGCCGGTCCTGCTGGAGGGAGAATCGAAACGCCCTCGCCCCTTTGCCGCCCACGAGCGCCGCCGCCGGCGCGAGCGCTTCAGCCTGCAGGGAACGGCGGAGCTGGTCGACAAAACCGTCTCCAGTTTCAAGGGCAAGGTGACGTTGAAGAATATGTCAGAGATCGGATGCCTGGTCCTGACCAAGCAGATGGTGCCGGTCGGCACCGATTTGAGAGTGACACTCCATGTCGGCGACCAGACCCTGACCCTGAAGGGTCAAGTCAAGCATGCCGAACCGCACGTCGGACTGGGAATCGAATTCCGCGAGATCCGCAAAGGCGAGCGCCAGATCCTGCAGTTCCTGATTCGCAAGCTGGCCGAGAAGCACTTCGAAGACACCTTGCAGTTCGAGGTCCACAAATAGAAGGCGGACCTCAGGCGCCGGACTCTGACCTCAGCCAAACCAGCCTGGTTTTTGCCGAGGTCGGAGGTCCGAAGTCTGACGCCCGACTCGCTATTTCGCGGCGACTTCCGCCACGGGCTGCTCCCGGTCCACATCCTTCAAGCGGGCTGCCTTGCCTTTAAGGCTGCGCAGGTAGTACAGCTTGGCGCGACGGACTTTCGAGGAGCGCAGCAGTTCCACTTTGTCCACTACCTTGGAATGCAGCGGGAAGATGCGCTCGACCCCGTGGCCGAAGCTGATCTTGCGCACCGTGAAGCTGGCCTGCGGCCCTCGGCTGCGCGCGATCACCACACCCTCAAACGCCTGCAGGCGTTCCTTGTCGCCTTCCTTGATCTTTACGTGTACGCGGACGCTGTCGCCCGGGGCGAATTCAGGAATGTCCGTGCGCTTGGTTTTGGCCAGAAGTTTTTCGATGATCAGGTTGGTCACGATCTTGTCCCCCAGTAACAGAAATCTTGAGATTTGTTCAAACTTGCTTGTCCGCGATGCGGGCCAGTAATTTTCGATCTTCGTCGCCGAGCGCGGCCCCCTCCAGCAGGTCGGGCCGGTTGCGCAGCGTTTTTTCTAAAGCCGTGCGCCGGCGCCAGCGCCGTATTTCTTCATGATTGCCCGACACCAGAACCTCCGGCACCTGCCACCCGCGAAAGTCTGCCGGCCGCGTGTAGTGCGGATAGTCCAGCAATCCGCCCGACGCGCACGTTGAGTCGGCCGCAGCCGTCTCCACGGTTGGAGTCAGAGTGAACGACTCCTGCCGCGTGGAAGCCTCGTTCCCCAGGGCGCCGGGAATGAGCCGCGCCACGGTATCCAGAATCACCGCCGCGCCCAACTCGCCGCCGCTCAGCACGTAGTCGCCGATCGACAACTCGCGATCGGCCAGATGCTGCCCCACGCGCTCATCCACGCCTTCGTAACGGCCGCAGATCAGGACAATTCGCTCCAGCGCCGCCAGTTCTTCCGCCAAGCGTTGATTGAAGCGCCGGCCCTGCGCCGAGAGCAGCACCACGCTTTCGGTCGCGCCCGGCGCCAGACGCTCCGCCCGGCCCTGGACGTTCAATCCCTCAATGCATTCAAAGATCGGTTCCGGCTTGAGCACCATGCCCTCGCCGCCGCCGAAGGGGCGGTCATCCACGGTGCGGTGCCGGTCATGGGCAAAAGCCCGCAAGTCGTGGACTTCGATGGCCGCCAGTCCCGCTTCGCGCGCCCGGCGGACGATGCCGTAATCCAGCGGTCCGCGAAAAAACTCGGGAAAGATCGTTAAGATGTCGATCTTCATCGCGGAACCTAAAGTCTACTGTCATGCTGAGCAAACGAGCCGCGCTTTGCGCGGCGAGAGCGTCGAAGCCCCCCTATAACCGGCATATTGCCAGAGGGTAGTGGGCCTTCGACTCCGCAAGCGCCCTCGCCAGCCGAGCGAACTTGCTCCGCTCAGGATGACATCTTCCTGTTGCTGATCTTTTGCTGCTCTTTCTCTTCCGCCGTCAACGGAGCATTCAGTTCGAGCATGCCTTCCGGCAGCGTCATGGAAATTTCTTTATGAGCGATGTCCGCGCTCTTCAAATACGCTTCCGCGTAGGGGATCTCGTACTGGTTCGATCCCGCCTTGACGATCAGCAGCGGCGCTTCGCCCGCTCCGAACTGTACGTCTGCCACCAGGCCAATTTCGCGATCGCCGTCGAACACGGCGCATCCCACCAGGTCGCTGACGTAGGCCCAGCCCGGATCCAGCTTCGAGCGCTCGCGGGCCGGAATCTGCAACTCGCATCCGACCAGGGTTTCGGCTTCCGAAATCGAATCCACCCCGCCGAATTTGAGAACCAGATAGCCCTTGTGGGGCCACAGTTCCTCAATTTTAAACTCGCGCCGGGGCCCGTCTCCATCTTTGGGCAAGGCCCACAACCGCATGCCTGGCTGAAACCGGTCCGGGACGTCGCTGTGCGGTTCGGTTGCGACTTCGCCTCGCCGTCCCTGGGTCTTGAGCACCCGCGCCAGCGTAATGAACTCGTCAGCTATTCCAGAATCTCCAGCGTGAAACGCCTGTTGAACTTCAGACCTGCCGCGCCCAGCAGATTTCGCATGGCGCGCGCAGTGCGTCCCTGTTTGCCGATCACCCGGCCGAGATCGTTCGGGCCCACGGTGAGCTCCAGCACGAACTCTGCGTCCTCTTCCACCTGATTGACCGAGACTCGCGCCGGATCATCGACCAGAGCTTTCGCAATCTGCTCGATCAGAACGCGCATGTCTCCAGTTGGTTCGCTCATGGTTGGTTCACCCCAGGAGGGGTCCTGTTATATGCGGTGGAGTTTTACCGTGACGCGCCGGAAGATCAGGCGACCGAAGCGGCAACCGGCGCCGGCTTGGACATGATCTTACTGACCCGGTCCGACATCTTGGCGCCCTTCGATACCCAGTAGTCGATGCGCTCACGCTTGAGTTCAATGCTGGCAGGCGTGGTGCGAGGATTGTAAGTTCCCACCACCTCGACCGGACGGCCATTCCGCGCGCGTTCCTTTTCGATGACCACCAAACGATACTGCGGTTGTTTGCGCGCACCCGTGCGCGACAGACGAATCATTAACACAGAGCTTATGTTCCTTTCCTAATTGCTTCAGGCAGGTTGAGACAAACCATTATTTTTGCAGAATTTAGCCGGATTAGCAAGTCACGACCACACCCCCGCAGTGGTCTGTGCCCGACCGGCGGGACGCCCGTCCCCCACCCAATCCAAAATTTGTACCCATAGCCCGCATTCTTGCTAATATAACGAGTTCAATACAGTTCGGCATACCAGGGAGACCAGAACCATGACATACGTGATCGCGGAACCGTGCATCGGAACCAAGGATACCGCCTGCGTGGACGCATGCCCGGTGGACTGCATTCATCCTAAGAAAGATTCGCCGGCGTACGCCGAAGAAGAAATGCTCTACATCGATCCGGTGGAGTGCATCGACTGCGGAGCTTGCGTGCCCGTATGCCCGGTGTCTGCCATCTTCGCGCTGGATGATCTCCCGGAAAAATGGGCGTCCTTCACGGAACGTAACGCAAAGTATTTCGGAAGGTAAGGCAGACTGCGGACTCCGGGCTTCAGACCTCGGCTCTTCGATCATCAAATCTGGAGATAAAAAGCTTCAGCCTGGGCTGAAGCTTTTTATCGTTTGCGGCGATGGGGTATGAGGTCCGACGCCCTACGTCGGCCGTCCGCCTTTCCATCTCCTCCGTACTCCATTACAATCAAAGGTTAACCTGCTGGGCTTCCATGGCACTTAAGGAGTCGGAAGCGATCGTGCTGCGCACCTATCCGTTGCGTGAGGCCGATCTGCTGGTCACGCTGTTTACGCGAGCCGAAGGGAAAGTTCGCGGCGTGGCGCGCTCAGCCAAGAAATCGAAGCGGCGGTTCGGCGGCGCGCTCGAACCGCTGACCTACGTTCGGGCCTTTTACGAAGACCGTGAGCGCCAGGAGCTAGCCCGATTGGATTCCTGCGAAGTGCTGGAATCGCCGCTGGCGACGGAAGTGGGCTATCCGCGGGCGGTGGCGCTGGCCCACGTGGCCGAGTTGCTCGACGAGTTATTGCCGGACCGCGAAGTCAATGATGCCGCATTCCGGCTGGCGCTGTCGGTGCTGGCAGGATTGCGCGGACCCGACGTCTGGATGCCGGTAACCTATTTTGAGCTATGGATGACCCGCCTGATGGGCTATCTGCCAGACCTGGGCGAGTGCATAGTGTGCGGACGCACCCTGAACGGCAGCCGGGCCTTCTATCACGCGTTGACCGACGGCTTAATGTGCGCCGACGACAAGCGCCTGGCGTCTTCGGAGATATCGCCGGACTCGCGATCTCTGGCCGCGCAGATGTTTCGTGCGCCTCTTGAACATTTTGCCGGTGCGGCATGGCCCAAGAAGCAGGGAAATGATCTGAGGAAATTCCTGATTCAGATTCTGCAACGGCACATTGAGAAGAAACTGATAACCGCAGGAATGTTGGAAAAAATCAGCGCTTAGGTCTCCGCTGAGATCTGAGAACGAGAAACTGGAAACTAAGGATTTGAGACTAAGAACTTAGAATCACGAACCGAACGCCTCATGCCAGCTTCCAAGCCCAGTCCGCTCACGTTCCAGGAACTGATCCTGCGATTGCAAACCTTTTGGGCGGAACGAGGGTGTGTCCTGCAGCAACCGTACGACGTCGAGGTGGGCGCAGGCACCATGGCGCCGGAAACCTTTCTCCGCGTGCTGGGACCGCGACCCTACAAAGTCGCATACGTGCAGCCTTCGCGCCGCCCGGCGGATGGGCGCTACGGGGAGAATCCCAATCGCCTGTTCAAGCACATGCAGCTGCAGGTCATCCTGAAGCCGCCGCCGGAAAACGTGCAGGAACTGTATCTCGAATCCCTGGGCGCGATGGGGATTGATCTGCGCCAGCACGACATCAAGTTCGAAGAAGACAATTGGGAATCGCCGACGCTCGGCGCCTGGGGAATCGGCTGGCAGGTCATGCTCGACGGCCTCGAAATCACCCAGTTCACCTATTTCCAGCAATGCGGCGGCGTCGATCTCGATCCCATTTCCGCCGAACTCACGTATGGCCTGGAACGCATCGCGTCGTTCCTGCAGGATAAAGACTCGATCTACGACATCGTGTGGGCGCGCGATCCCGAAACCGGCAGGACCACGACCTACGGCGACGTGCGCCTGGCCGATGAGTTGCAATTTTCCGTGTACAACTTCGAGTTTGCCGACATGGAAAAGGCCTGGCAGCATTTCGAATGGTGTGAGGCAGAGTGCAAGACCCTGCTGGAAAAGTACTCGGCACTCGCAAAAGGGAAAAATGACGGGGTGGAGCGCGACAAGCGGCGGTTTCCGCTGCTCGGCGCCTATGATCTCTGCCTGAAGTGCTCGCACCTGTTCAATATTCTGGACGCTCGCGGCGCCATCTCGGTGACCGAGCGTGTCGGCGTAATTGCGCGAGTGCGGACGCTAGCGGTTGGAATTGCCAAAGCCTTCGTGGATCAGCAGCGGGAAGAGTTAGCGGGAGAAGTAGAGCACGAAACGGTCGCGGAAAAGAAGGTTAAGAAGAAAGAAGTCGCACCCACGACTGCGTAAACATTGTCATCCTGAGCGGAGCAGAAACCTCGCTCCGCGAAGGTTTTGCGCAGCCGAAGGACCCCAATAGCCGGCAAGAGTACAGATTTCCAGGGGGCCTTGGACTCCGCAAGTCCGCTCCGCATGACAGGGATTGAGATTAATGCCAGATTTTCTACTCGAAATCGGTTGCGAAGAGATTCCGGCGCGGATGATTGACGCGGCGTCACTCGAACTCCGCGAGCGTGTGCACAAACTGCTTGACCGCGAACGGCTGCTGCCCGCGGGTCCTTTGACCTATCTCGATACCCCGCGTCGCCTGGCCGTGCAGGCGACCAACATTCCGGCCGCCCAGCCTGACGTCGTCGAGCATGTGACCGGCCCATCGGTCGGCGTGGCTTTTAAAGACGGGCAACCCACTCCCGCCGCGCATGCATTTGCCAGGAAGGCGGGCGTGGATGTTTCCCAATTGCAGCGCAGCGCAACTGCGAAGGGCGAGTACCTGATCGCGAAAGTCACGAAGAGGGGGCGTGCCGCGGCAGAGATTCTGGCCGATGCGCTGCCCAAAGAGATGGCCTCCATTTACTGGCCCAAGAATATGTACTGGCGCAAGCCGAGTGAGCGCTTTGTGCGTCCGGTGCGCTGGCTGGTGGCGATGCTCGATAGCGAGGTCATCCCCCTGGAGTTTGATGGCGTCCGAGCCGGCAACCAGTCGCGCGGGCACCGAATTCTGGCCGATGGTGCAGTCGCGATTCCCCGGGCGGGAACCTTGTATACAGAGGCTTTGGAGAAAGCCAGGGTCATCGGTCGCGAGCACCGGGAGAAACAGATTCGGAAGACTCTCGACGCCGCGACTCGCACCCTTCCCGGCGCGCGCTGGCGTGAAGACAAAGCGCTGCTCGACATAGTAGTGAACCTGACCGAATGGCCGTCGGCAATTCTGGGCGCCTTCGATCCGGAATTTCTGGAATTGCCCGAAGAAATTCTGGTCACGGTCATGCGTGATCACCAGAAATACTTTGCGGTTGAGGATTCCCGCGGCAGCCTCGTGCCACAGTTTCTGGCGGTGCTGAACACAGATGGGGATTCCGGAGGCACCATCCGGCATGGCCACGAGCGCGTGCTGCGCGCCCGTTTCACTGACGCGCGCTTCTTCTGGCGGACTGACCAGAAGCATCCGCTGCGGGAGCGGACCGCGTGGCTGAAAAACGTCACTTTCCAGAAGGACCTGGGCAGCTACTACGACAAGGTGCTGCGGGTCCAGCGGGTATGCAGTTGGCTGTGCGAGAAAATCCGGCAGGGCGGCGTCGCGGTTCGCCCGGGCGTTGTCCACAAGGCGGCACTGCTGGCGAAGGCTGATCTGACGACCGAACTGGTCAAGGAGTTTACCGAGTTGCAGGGAATCGTGGGCGGTCTGTACGCCCGGGTGCAGGAACTCGATCCGGACATGAAAGCCGATGCCCGCGAAGCCGTCGCCACCGCGATTTACGATCACTATAGGCCCGAGTCCATGGAAGACTCGGTTCCGCGCACCGTGGAAGGAGCCGTGCTTTCGATTACGGACAAGGCCGACAGCATCGCCGGCATGTTCGCGCTTGGACTGCAGCCGACGGGATCGAAAGATCCTTTTGCCTTGCGCCGCCAGGCCAACGGAATCGTCAAGACCATCGCCGAGCACAAGCTGCCCGTCAGCCTCAGCCAATTGTTCAAAGACGCGCGCGAAGCCTACCGGGGATCATCCGCCGAGACCAGATTTTCTTCCGTCGTTGATTACAGCGGCGCGGTGAAACCCTTCCTGCGTGAACGTCTGGAGTTTTATTTGCGCGACGCTCTGGGGTTCAGCTACGACGTGGTCAACGCAGTCCTGGCGGCCCACTCAGATGACGTGGTCGACGCGGTAGCCAGAGCCCAGGCAGTAAGAGGCGTTTTGCATATGCCTGAATTTCAAGCCATTGCGGCGGCTTGCAAGCGTATGCGCAACCTCTTGAAGCAGGCCAAGGAAGCCGGCGTCGAGCCGGCCGCAAATTTTCATCCTTTGCCGGATTCTGCCGAAGAAGAGAGAAGCCTGGCAGCCTACGTGGAGACGAACGCTGCCACGGTCGAAAAGCACCGGCAGAAGCGAGAATATCGAGAGGCCCTCCTGGTACTCTCGACCGCGCGCGAGCCGGTAAACGCATTTTTCGACAAGGTCATGGTCATGGTAGAAGACGGGCGAATCCGGGCCAATCGCCTGGCGCTCTTGCAAACGTTATTGAAGGAATTTTCCACCATCGCCGATTTCTCCGAGATCGTGACCGAAGGCAAGGAATCCAAAGAATCTTTGAAACAATAAAGGAAGAACTCATCATGGCGACGCAAACTCTCCCCGAAACCAGTATTGAGAACGCTGAAAAGAACTCCGCCACTAAGTACGTCTTCTCCTTTGGCGGCGGCAAAGCCGACGGCAACGGCAAGATGAAAGACGATCTGGGCGGCAAAGGCGCCGGCCTGGCTGAGATGACCAATGCCGGTCTGCCCGTGCCTCCCGGCTTCACCATCCAGACCGAGGCCTGCCGGGAATACATGCGCACCAACAGCGTCTCCGCCGAGGTTGAGCGCCAGATGGATGCCGCGCTCAAGAAGCTGGAAGAATTGCAGGGCCAGAAGCTGGGCAAGGGCGAAAATCCGCTGCTGGTCAGCGTGCGCTCGGGCGCCAAATTCTCCATGCCTGGAATGATGGACACCATCCTCAACCTCGGCCTCAACGATCAAAGCGTGGAGGCCCTGGCCAGGCGCAGTAACAATCCGCGCTTCGCCGCCGATTCCTACCGCCGTCTCATTCAGATGTTCGGCAGCGTTGTACTGGAAATTCCCAAACACGCTTTCGATGAAGTATTCGACGCCAAGAAGAAACAGAAGAAGGCCAGGCTCGATACTGACCTCGACGCCAAGGCGCTGAAGGAAGTGATCGAGGAATATAAGAAGGTCGTCAAAAAGCACGCCAAGCGCGACTTTCCCCAGGACCCCCACGAGCAACTCACCATGGCGCGGGATGCGGTGTTCCGGTCCTGGCAGAACGATCGCGCCCGGCACTATCGGCGCATCAACAATATTGATGACATGCTGGGCACGGCGGTCAACGTGCAAGCCATGGTCTTCGGCAATCTCGGCGATACCAGCGGCACCGGCGTGGGCTTTACTCGCAATCCCGCAACCGGCGCGAAGGAATTTTACGGCGAGTTCCTGATGAACGCGCAGGGCGAAGACGTGGTCGCCGGCATTCGCACTCCCGTCCCCATCCTCGAACTGCAGAAAGTCATGCCTGCGGTCTACGACCAGTTGCGCGACATTACTTCGCGTCTGGAGAAGCACTACAAAGACATGCAGGATTTCGAATTCACCATCCAGGAAGGCAAGCTCTACATGCTGCAGACCCGCAATGGCAAGCGCACCGGGCCGGCCGCCGTACGCATCGCCATCCAGATGGTGGATGAGGGCCTGATCACGAAAGAAGACGCAATTTTCCGCGTCGACCCCAACCAGCTGTACGAGTTCCTGCTGCCGCGTCTCGATGAGAAAAGCGCCAAGATCGAGGTGTTGGCCACCGGTCTTCCGGCGTCGCCGGGGGCGGCCGTCGGACAGATTGTCTTTACTGCCGATGAAGCGGTAGAAAAAGCCGGGCACGGCCCCAACAAGCATCCCGTCATTCTGGTGCGCGCCGAAACCACTCCGGAAGATATTCACGGCATGGAAGTCGCGGTCGGAATTCTGACTTCACGCGGCGGCATGACCAGCCACGCTGCCGTGGTCACGCGCGGTATGGGCAAGTGCTGCGTGGCCGGCGCGGGCGATATCGAAGTCGACGAAAAAGCGCGCGAGATGCGGGTGAAAGGGCTGGTGTTCAAGGACGGAGACTGGATCTCGCTCGATGGCACCACTGGACGCGTCATCAAGGGCAAACTCGGCACCATGGCCGCGAAACCCGACGACCCTGAACTGATGAAGCTCCTGAGCTGGGCGGAACCGTTCCGCAAGTTAGGAGTGCGCGCCAACGCCGACATCCCGCGCGATGCCATTCAGGCGCGCGCTTTCGGCGCCGAAGGCATCGGCCTCTGCCGTACCGAGCATATGTTCTTCGGCGAGAAGAAGCTGCCCCACATGCGCGCCATGATTCTCGCCAACACCGAGAAAGATCGTCGCGCCGCACTCAAGAAATTGCTTCCGCTGCAGCGCGCTGATTTCGTCGGCGTGTTCCGCGCCATGGACGGTTTCCCGGTCACCATTCGCACTCTGGATCCGCCTTTGCACGAATTCCTCCCACGCCGCGAAGACCTGATGGTAGAGATCGCGGTGCTTGAAGCCACCAAGCCGAAATCTCCTAAGCTGAAAGGACTCAAAACGCTTCTGCGCAGGGTCGAGGAGCTGCACGAATTCAATCCCATGCTCGGACATCGCGGCTGCCGCCTCGGAATCACCTATCCGGAAATTACCGAGATGCAGGCCCGCGCCATTTTCGAGGCTGCGGTCGCCGTGGCCAAGGAAGGCGTGAAAGTCTTCCCCGAAGTGATGATCCCGCTCACCGCTACGCTGAAAGAAATGGTGAACCAGGCCGCGATTGTCAACCGGGTCGCGCAGGAAGTGTTCAAAGAAAAGGGAAAGACGGTGGACTACTTGGTAGGCACCATGATCGAACTCCCCCGGGCCGCGCTGGTGGCGGATGAGATTGCGAAGGAAGCCCAGTTCTTCTCGTTCGGAACCAACGATCTGACCCAGACCACTTTCGGTTTCTCGCGCGACGACATCAACAAGGTGCTGCCGACTTATCTGGAGGAAGGCATCCTGAAACAGGATCCCTTCGCCGTCCTTGACCAGGAGGGAGTCGGCCAGCTGATCAAGATGGCGACCGAAAGAGGGCGAAAGACCCGCCCCGGCCTGAAAGTCGGCATCTGCGGGGAGCATGGCGGAGAGCCGTCATCGGTAGAGTTCTGCCACAGGGTAGGACTGAACTACGTGTCCTGCTCGCCCTTCCGCGTTCTGACGGCGCGCCTGGCGGCAGCGCAAGCCGCGGCCGCCGATAAGTTGAAAATAGAAAGCGGAAGAACGAAATAGATCCCACCGGGGAGAACACGGAGGTCACGGACAGTCTAGGCAAACTCCGTGTCCTTTGTTCTCCGCGGCTTGTTATCCGATGGGTGTCGTTACTGCACCCTCTGCAGCCGCGCAATCAGCTTCTGAGCAAAGTTCTGCTCTGACTCCGACCACAGCAGGCGGGCATTGGCGCCGGAATTCTTCTCCACCTTGCTGCTGAACTCCACCAACTTCTGGACGTTGGCCCGCACTCTGGCCCCGCCTTCGTCGGTCAGAGGAACATCTTCCTGAAGAAAGGGCGAGTCCAGGCCTAGGTCCACCTGGATGTGGCCTTCCTGCTGATACACCCCGTCATCAAACTCGAGACCATGGACCAAAAACTTCACCGGCGATGGTTGCAGGGTCCACTCCCCGTTTTCCGCCACTACCCCCAGGTCCCAAAAAGCTTCAAACATGTACGCATAGTCTTCATGCAACAGGTCAGAGGCAATGAGCACGGCCTCTTCCGCCGAAACCCCTGGCCTGAAACGCCGTTCAAGAATGGTGGGTTCATTCCAGGAGACAGGATGCAGCGCTAAATAAGTGATCCCGGGCCGCGCCACCGAAAATGAAAACTGGCGCATCACAGCTAGGGCACGAGGCAACATGTCGTCCACCTCAAAGCTGGGAAACCAAAGACTCAGGTAAAGAGGATCAGGCATGCAAGACGCGGACACCGCCGCTATCATTCATTCTAAATTGTCACGCCCAAAGCTGTCGTCTCTTGAGCTAGTGGGTCATTTCATCACGAGATGCTAAAGCCAGACTGTGGAAAATTGAAACTGACCCACAGCCTCTTTTGACACTGTTCCGGCCCCGCTGTTAACATCGAGACTCAGTCGCAGGCTCCCACCTCATCATCGTGGTCCCCGTCGTCTAGCCTGGCCTAGGACATCGCCCTTTCACGGCGGTAACACGGGTTCAAATCCCGTCGGGGACGCCAGTTTAGAACCAACAACTTCCAGCCGCAGCACTGAAAACGCATAGGCACAAAAAGGCACAGATTCCTGACACACGTTCCACGACCCGTCTACGCGGCGATGCGGGTGGCTGTCTTCCCGTTGGGGAAGAATTGCGCAACAACGGCCCTTTGAGCGGCCCGTTTTGCGGGCGTGACAGCTTGGGTGTATGTGTCCAACGTCACGCGTGTGGATGCGTGCCGGAGCAATTCTTGCATCACCTTTATGTCTGCACCATTGGCCTTCAACAGCGTTGAATACGAATGACGAAACGTGTGCCAGCCGATTCGTTTAGTGATGCCCAACTTGAGCGCCGCGGGCCGGATGTAGTGTCTCATCAGCGCTTGCCCCCAGAAGGGAAGCCTACCCTGAGTAGCCAGACTGGCGAAGACCCAGTCGGTCGACTGCCGGAAGCGCGCACAGCGACGCCAGGCGCGAAGAGTTCGAATCAGGTGTGGATCGAGGGGCACCGGCTTTTGCGATGCTTCAGTCTTACACAGGCCGACGGTCTGTTTCACGATCGATCGAAGGACGCTAATCTGTTGTCCAGTGAAGTCAATATCCTGCCACTTGAGACCGAAGAGTTCGCTCATGCGCAGTCCGGTACCAGCAGCCAGGAGAACAAGAGTCTTCTCTCTGTTATGCAACCCGCCAGCAAGTCGATTGATTTCGGAAGGCAGAAGCACCTCCGGTTGCGTCCGCCGTTTTGCGCTTTGGCGCACGAGGCTGATGGGATTGCGATCGATGAAGTCGTGCCGCCTCGCGTGGTTGAAGAGGACACTCATCAGATTTCGAATCTTGGCGCGACTGCCCCTGGCAAGTGGGAGGGTGCGAAGCCACAATTCAACCTCGACTGCTCTGATGGCGCTAATGTTGCTTGCTCCCCATCGTGGCACGATCCATTTTCGCAGGTAGCCTTCGTAGGTAACTCTCGTTGACAAGGTTTTCCATTCATTGTCGGTAGTGAGTTCTCGCTGACGGTAGTGCTCAACCAGTTCCGCGAGTGTCAACGGTTTCGCCTTGAGTCGAGCGTCGTTCCGGTTAATCTCTCGGCGTAGAGCCGTGATCGCCTTAAGTGCCGACGATTCATCTCTGAGGGTATCGACCGACCCGATGACGATCCTGCGATGCTTTCTCTTTTCCCCTGGACAGGACTCTCTCCAGCGGTATTCCCAAACGTCAGGTCCTTGACGTCGTGAAGAGCGAATGAGGCTTCCATTTTGCATGGCTGCTCCTTGAGTCGGGCCAAGCCGGGAGAACCTCAGCAAGCCCGCTGTATAGGCACAATATAGGCACAAATGGGAAGGCGCGGTTTGATCTTCGCTTGCGCAAAGCTGGCGATAGCCCGGATTTACAGGCGATGTAGAAACCGTGTACGGGCGAGATACCTGTCATCGCTTTCCTGCGGCGATCTCCCAGCCGTGTTTGTCGCCTGAAGTGCAAGACAAGCGACGGTGAGAACGGTCATCGCCTCATTGCAAGGCTGCCGCCTTCTCAATCGGCTTGCTGCAACTCCCACGATAAAAGTATGCGTTTGGCGATGGCCTGTGCCTATCGCGTGATCGACATCGCCTGCCTCATGCTTTATCTTGCTGTCGAACTCAGCAATGGGGCCCTGGTTCGAGCCAACCGCACCTTTGCCGTCAACTGCAAGGAGTCTGCCGCGCCGCCAGCGCATAGCGGAGTCCGGCAATGTGCGATCATTCGGGCGTCAAGTAGCGGCGTGTACGGGTAGGGGTTTTGACTTGAGCAAAATTGACGGTGAGTTTCCGAACCTTGAGGCATCCCTGGCGGAGGTAAGACGCCTGCGTGAAGAAAATGCCCGGCTACGCAGCCTTTTAATTGAGCACAGTGTACGAATTCCGGAGATTTCGTCACCAACTGCAGTTTCTCAGACCCCTCAGACCATAAGCGCAGCGCCAGACGTTCGCAGGTCCGCATTGGGTACGGCGGAACAGCGGATCGAACTGTTTCGCAGTCTCTTCCGTGGACGTGACGATGTTTATGCCATTCGCTGGGAGAGCGCGGATGGGCGATCTGGTTACATGCCGAAGGCAGATCGTGATTGGAAATCGTATTTGCGCGCCAAAGACAAGGACCGCAAGAAGGTCGATCGCCAGACCAGAAAGTTCAGGCCCCTAACTCAAGACGTTGTGCGTGGCCATCTTGTCGGGGATTATACAATCGGAATCTATCCGCTCTTGCAGGACGAGACCTGCTGGTTCCTGGCGGTCGATTTCGATAAGAGGACCTGGCAGAAAGACGCCGCCGCGTTCCTAACGTCCTGTCGCGAGATGAATGTGCCGGCGGTTTTGGAACGTTCTCGCTCAGGTAACGGTGGCCATGTGTGGATATTTTTCAATCGAGCGATTCCAGCGACCACCGCCCGAAAACTGGGCTGCGCAATTCTCACTCGAACCATGGAGTTCCGCCACCAAGTGGGTCTGGAGTCCTACGACCGATTCTTCCCCAACCAGGACACGATGCCCAAGGGAGGTCTTGGCAACCTGATCGCTCTGCCTCTGCAAAAGATTCCGCGTGCAGAGGGAAACAGTGTTTTTGTCGATTCGGAATTCCGTCCGTACCAAGATCAGTGGGCATTTTTGGCGAACGTCGAAAGAATGTCGGCTGACGCTGTCGAGGCAGTCGTGCGGGAAGCTCAAGAACGAGGAGATCTCATTGGTGTCAGGATCAGCATTATGGACGACGCCCCGCAAGATCCCTGGGCGCTGCTGCCGTCACAAAAGAGAGTGGAACGTCCAATACCAGGACCGTTTCCACCTGCGGTTCAAATCGTTCGCGCAAACCTTCTGTATATCGAGAAGAATGGGCTGCCTCCGGCGATGCTGAACCGTCTGCTCCGGCTGGCCGCATTTCAGAATCCTGAATTCTATAAGGCACAAGCAATGCGGCTTCCCACATTCAACAAGCCGCGAATAATCGCGTGCGGCGAGGATCTCGCCAACCACATTGCTTTGCCCCGTGGGTGTCTGGCCGAGGTAATGGAGCTGTTTGAAGCACATCACATCAAGCCAAACATCCGTGACGAGCGGTGCGCGGGACATTCAATTGACGTGAAGTTTTGCGGCCAATTGCGCCCATCGCAGCAAGACGCTGTTTCGATGATGGCTGAACACGACGATGGGATCCTCTGCGCACCTACTGCTTTCGGCAAGACCGCAGTGGCCGCATGGCTGATCGCGGCGCGAAAGGTGAATACCCTCGTACTGGTTCACCGCCAGCAGCTGCTGGATCAGTGGCATGCGAGATTAGCGATGTTTCTCAATCTTTCAGCCGAGTCTATCGGCCAGGTTGGGGGCGGAAAGAGCGACCGTAGCGGCACGGTGGACATCGCCATCATCCAAAGCACCCACGGCAGAGAGGGAGTCAAAGACTTCGTCGCAGAATACGGGCACGTCATTGTCGATGAATGCCACCATTTGTCGGCATTCACCTTTGAGCAGGTGATGAAGCAAGTAAAGGCGAGGTACATCCTCGGCCTGACGGCAACCCCTGAGCGCAAAGATGGACACCACCCGATCATCTATATGCAGTGCGGTCCGATACGACACAAGCTCAGCGCACGCTTGATGACCGCAGTCACACCATTCGAACATGAAGTGGTTCCTCGGTTGACCGAGTTTTGCCTGCCGCCCGAGCAGATCGATACAACGATTCAGGAGGTGTACGCTGCACTTGCAGATGACCGTGCTCGCAATGAACTGATTCTGGCCGATCTGCTACGCGCAGTCGGAGATCGACGCTCACCGCTGCTCCTCACTGGCAGGACCAATCACTTGAAGTATTTCGAGGCGGCGCTCTCTGGCAAAGTGAGCAACGTGTTTGTGCTAAAAGGCGGCATGGGCAAGAAACAGCGCAGAACGATTGCGGAAGCCATTGCGGCTGTTCCGGAGAGCGAGCCAAGAGTCATCCTGGCAACTGGCAGTTACATTGGCGAGGGTTTTGACGACGCTCGTTTGGACACGCTGTTCTTGGCGATACCGATCTCCTGGAAGGGAACGTTGCAACAGTATGTTGGCCGTCTCCATCGGCTTCACGATGCTAAGCATGTCGTTCGCGTCTACGACTATGTCGATTCTCAGGTGCCGATGCTGGCGCGCATGTACGCCCGGCGGCTAAAAGGCTACGGCGCCATCGGCTATAGAATTGGCACTGCGACCGCCGATGGGCCATCGTCCCGCGATTGAACGTTTCGGAATGGGCATGGAGGGATATGACGCACCAGAACAACAAGCTAGTTGTGGTCCACATGGATGCGCGCAAGCTGAAGCGCGAACCCAAAACCAATTTTCCGTCATTCAGCAAGGCGAAACTGGAGAAACTGATTGAGAAAGCGGTCGTGGATGCGTATACCGAAGAGGAGCAGGCTGTCGGTTTCCTCACGATGCTGCAGGAGCATCTTGCCCTGCCTTTTTCCACAAATGTCCTCGGTATTGACGTTGTTGTGGAGAAAGTGGACATGACACGAGGTGGCCAGATTGTCGCGATTTGCCGCTGTGGCCAAACCTGGCAGAGGATCGGTGTCCTCGATCTGCCGTTGCCGACGCCAGCGCCCGCCGGCGTGGAATGGATCGCGGCCTACCGCTACTGGCTTAGAGGATTCTGAATGAGCGAATACCAGTACTACGATTTCCGGGCAATCGACCGGGCGCTGACAAGAGCTGAGATCGCCGAATTGCGATCCATCTCCACGCGCGCCGCGATTACTTCAGCGAGTTTCACGAACCACTACGAATGGGGAGACCTGAAAGCAGATCCTCTCAAACTTCTGGAGAAGTACTTCGACGCGTTTCTTTACGTTGCAAACTGGGGAACCCGTGAGTTTTATCTTCGTCTTCCGCAGGAATTCGTCGACTACAAAGCGCTCAGGGCCATGCTTCACGGCGAAGCTGCTCAAGTGCGAAAAGCCGGAAACTCTGTGATCGTCGCGTTTGAAAATCAGTTCGAGGACGATGACTGGGACGACGGGACAGGATGGATGGGCTCGCTGATGTCGCTGCGCTCGGAGCTTCTGCGCGGAGACAGCCGTTGCCTTTATCTCGGATGGCTGCTTTGCGCCCAGAATGAAGAGTTCGCCAAGGACGAACTGGAGCCAGCGGCGCCTGCTGGTCTTGGCGAATTGTGCGCTCCGCTCCGTTCTCTGATCGAGTTTCTTGGAATAGACGAGGATCTCGTTGAAGTTGCTGCATCGGCTTCGGCGCCGCTGAAAGCTGGCCCGGATCGGGAAGAACTGGCGGCTTGGATTCAGAGCATGCCCGAAAAGGAAAAGAACAATTTGCTCGTTGCCGCAGTCTCGGAACCCGGTGAACGGTGGAAGATCCGACTGCGGCGGCGTTTCGAGCAACAGAACGCGCGGCGCATGTTGCCCGTGCCTAACGCAATTCAGCGGCGCACTGCCGGTGATCTTTTGACATTGGCCCATGCCCGTGCGGAAGAAAGGGACCGGTTACTGGAGGCGAAGCGAGCGGCAGAAGCGGCGCGGCGGAAAGCGGAGGACGAGGCCAACCGCGCTCGCTATCTGGACCAACTGGAGAACCGCGAAGATACGACTTGGAATCAGATTGCAGCGCACATCCAAAAACGGCAACCTAATGAATACGACAAGGCCGTCGCTCTGCTGGCGGACCTGCGCGATCTCGCGGTCCAGCGAGGGCGAGCGACTGCATTCCAGTCCGCCCTGGGGGAACTCCGCCGAACGCACGCCGCCAAGAAGAGTCTTCTGCGCCGGCTGACTAAGGCAAAGTTGTAACGACCGGGGGACGATGAAGAAAGCAGATCAGAGATGTTGGCTCGGCTCGATCCGCGAAGGCCGCCGAAGGGTCTCAACACACGCCCAGGTAGAAACCGCCACCCACACAAGCTGAAATGAGTCCCGGCACCGTCCAGCTTCCGTTCCGGATCAGACGAGTCTATAATCCGAAATAGACGCAACCTCAATCCGAATTGGACGGAGCTTCCACCCGGCATGGACGACACTGAGCACGTGCTCTTTCCTCGCTTTTCTGCTGAACTGGTGACCACGGCGCTCAAGGACACTCCGGTTGTCATGGTTACAGGCCCGCGTCAGTGTGGCAAGACCACACTGGTCCGTGATTTGCTCGCGGGCAATCGCGAATTCATCACCATGGACGACGACACGGTGCTGGCTGCGGCACGCAGCGATCCAACTGGGTTGGTGCGCGCTCTCGATCGGACCACCATTGACGAAGTGCAGCGAGTGCCCGACCTCCTCCGGGCCATCAAGAGGTCAGTGGATGAAGATCGCCGCGCCGGCCGGTTCTTATTGACCGGCTCAGCCAATATTCTCACTCTGCCTCAAGTCTCGGAGAGTCTAGCTGGCCGCATGGAGATCGTGAGCCTCCTGCCTCTCTCGCGGGCTGAAATTCGAGGTAAGAAGCCGCATTTCCTAAGAGCCGCATTCGAAAGCAAACTCGGCAAACCCGCGGAGTTGATGATCGGCGAGGATCTGATACAAGCCGTGCTGACCGGCGGCTACCCCGAAATGCTGCGGCGCGGAGATCCAAAGCGACGCCAGGCATGGGCACGCGATTACATAAGAGCCATCGTGCAGCGGGATGTGCGCGAAGTTGCCGACGTGGAAAAGCTTGACCAAATGCCGCGGCTGCTGCAGGTTCTCGCACACCACTCTGGCCGACTCACCAATTTTACGCAGATGGGCGCCCAAGTTGGGTTTGACGACAAGACCACCCGGAAGTATGTCGCCATCGTGGAGCAGTTGTTTCTCGTTCGTCGGGTGGAGCCCTGGTTTCGGAACCAGTTGAAGCGATTGGTAAAGACGCCCAAGTTGCATTTCCTTGACTCTGGCCTGCTTGGCGCACTCTTGGAGGCCACAGCGGAGCGGATTGCGAAAGACCGTTCGATCTTCGGACCGCTGCTGGAGACATTTGTTTTCTCTGAAGTGTTGAAACAGGCGTCTTGGTTTGGTGAGAGCTGCGCTTTGTATCACTACCGGGACAAAGACCAGGACGAGGTTGACCTTGTGATTGAAAGTGGGAGTGGTGCATTGGTCGGTATCGAAGTCAAGGCCGGTGCTACCGTGAATACGGGTGACTTCAAGGGGCTCCGGAAGTTGGCGGACGCCTGCGGCAATGATTTCAAGCTGGGAGTGGTGCTCTACGACAGTGGAAGAACCGTCCCCTTCGGTGACCGCCTTCTTGCTGCGCCAATATCTTGTTTGTGGGGGTAACTCAATCTTCGCCTTCGAGCGTCATCCGGCGCTCATCTCGCCTGCACCGCACTACGGATTACGCTACGGTTTTGCTCCCGCTACCGGGGATTTCCAACAACTTAGAGGTCGTCCGCCTCTTGTAAGTCCTTTAAAGTCGTGTATGGGCCGTTCTTTCACGGCGGTAACACGGGTTCAAATCCCGTCGGGGACGCCATCAAAAGAAAAGGGTCATCAGTTGGCGTTTTTTGGTCTGGCAGCCCCGGTAACGCTACGGTAACCATTCGGCGTCAGCAGCAACGCCGCAACCTGGTTCAGTCCTCGCCGTATTTGCAGCGGACTCCCGTCCCAGCAGTGCCGATGCGGGACCATGAACCTTCGCATCCTAGCTCAGATCGCTGTTCCCAGGACTGGGTCATTTATTCCAAACCGCCCTTCGGCGAACCGGAACGCGTGTTGCGCTATCTCGGCGCCTGCACCCACCGCGTAGCCATCTCCAACCACAGGCTAGTTGCTCTCGCTGACGGCAACGTCACCTTCCGCCGGAGAGACTCCGCTCACGGCAACGAAAAGCGGCTCATGACCCTGCCGGTCGACGATCCTACGTCGCTTCCTCCTGCCGCTGCTCTCGCGCGACTTCATGCGCATCCGCAACCTCGGCTTCCTCGCCAACCGGCAGCGCGCTATGCTCTTGCCGCTCTGCTGTTCTCGCAGAAGGCCCACAAGGGTTTGCCGGCCGGTTGGTACCTGTAATACACCGTGAACTACTTGAAAAGCACTAATGCCGGTGTAAGGCTCCGGGGGGAGGGGGACGGTTCTGAATCCCGCTCCAGGTCAAGAGTGCCGACTAGGAGCCAACGGCTTTCCCCGTGGAGGTGAATTCCGATGGGATACTTAACGTTAAGCGCGTCTATCAGATTACTCATTGTGGACGACCACGCTGTGGTGCGTGCAGGATTCAGCAGCGTTCTTCGCCGCCAGGTGGGACCGAGTGTCGTAAGCTCGGTGCAAAGCGGCGAGGAGGCCTTGACATTTCTTGCACGTTGCCCGGTCGACGTGTTGTTCCTGGACCTCCACATGCCGGGAATGAGCGGAGTCGAAACCCTGCTTATATTACAAGGACTTCCTGCTCCGCCCAACGTAGTTGTTCTGTCCAGCTTTGAGCCCGATGAAGAGATTTGCAAGGCAGTGGAGGCGGGAGCCAAGGGCTATTTACGCAAAGACATCTCCTGCACTGAGATCATAGAAGCAGTTCACGCGGTGCATTCAGGGGGTGCCTACTTCCCGCAATGGATTAAGGACCGGATCTCCGAGCGGAAGCTTCAGCCGAGTCTTAGTCCGCGCGAACTTGAAATCCTGGAGATGGTCGCAAAGGGATTGACTAATAAGGAGATCGGCCGCGCCATTCAGGTCAGCCACTATACTGTCCGCAACCACGTCCGGCACATCATCGCAAAGCTCGACGTGGGTGACCGCACGGAGGCGACCACAGTTGCGATCCAACAGGGTATCCTCATGGCCTAGTCTCGATGTCCTCACAGTTAACTGCTGGCGCCTCTAGATTTCCGCGACGGGTCCGCATGCCGTCTCCTCAAGCTAACCCCTGTGAGCGCGAACCATGGTTCGGATGAAGGACATTGCGAACGATCTCGGGATCTCCGTGGTGACGGTCCTGAGGGCGCTGCGCAACTATCCCGACGTCAGTGCTGCGACTCGGGCTGAGGTCCTCCTGCGCGCCAAGGAACTGAACTACCGACCCAATCTTGCCGCCCGTGCTCTGGTGACAGGCCACACTGGCCTGATGGGGTTGGTGATCCCGAACCTGGTGCATGCCTCCTTTGCGCAGCTGGCGGTAGAGCTATCTGGCGTGCTGCGCAACCAGGCCTTCACCTTGATCATTTCCTCGACCGGAGAGGACCCGGAAGTGGAGCAACAAGAGATTAACCATCTGCTTAACAGGGGCGTAGATGCCCTCCTGGTGGCCTCAACCCAGTCCACGCCGGAGGCATTTCGTCGGCTCGAAGCAACGAGAGTGCCCTACGTTTTGCTGGGCTGCCGCTTTCCAGGCCTGGCGGCAAATTTCGTCGGCGTAAGTGACGAAGCCGTGGGCGCGATCGCGACTCAGCATTTGTTAGAGATTGGCTGCCGACACATTGGGTATATCGGTGGAACCCAGGCAAGCGCGGCATTGGGGCAGCTTGAGGGTTACAAGCGCACGCTCACCAGCCATGGCATTCGAGTGATTCGAAAGTACATCGTAAGCGTTGATGAATGCGCCATGCCGGCCTTCGATGCCGGATACCAGGCGGCAGTCCGGATAATCAACCTTGATCCCCGCCCGACTGGAGTTTTTTGTTGCAGCGATCCAGTCGCCATTGGCGCCATGACGGCAATCCTGGACGCTGGACTTCGGATACCCGAAGAGATCGCTCTCATCGGATGCGGCAACCTGCCATTCAACAGCTCGCTGCGGGTGCCGTTGAGCAGTGTTGACCAACGGAGCGGAGTGATCGGGCGGCGGGCGGCCGAACTTGCTGTCAGTCTGGTTCATGCGGACGTTGGCCTGCGGCCGAAAGCTATACTCCTTGAGCCCACTCTCGTGATTCGACGATCAACGACAAGACGAAATAGCAAACGCGGTTTGCGTCCGCCGAAACCGTGCGCCGCGTTACCAGAAGTAGGTAGCAATCACGCGAGGGGGGCCGGGCACTGAATCGGTTACGGTGGTTTGCAGGACTACCTGCAGGTTTTCCTTCTGCCAGTCCGGGGGAGCGGATCGGAAGGCCTGCTCCAGATAATCCGGCCTGGAGATAAACTCGCCCGCGGCCTGGGTTCCCCTTGCACCCAGTCCGGCGGCGGCAATCACCACCTGCCCGGTCTTGGCGTCGAGCAATCTGGTGACGATCGCAAAATCCTGAACGATTTCTCCTCCGGGACCCTGCACCCATGTCCGGGACATTCCCGCCGGACCTTGCTCTTGAATCCTGAACTGTCCATCCTGCTCAATAAACATGAAGCGGAGGTTGGACGTCATTTGCATGGTCCACCGGTTGTTGAAGGCTCCCACCACAACGGCGGGAGAATTTCGAAGATCTTCGAACGAGTAATGAGAGCCAATCCGCACCTGGCTGGGTTTGTTTATGTGCTCGAACAGAGCGGAAAGCCTGACCGCTACATATACGTCGCCCATGGCTACGCCGTAGTCGTCATAGGGCTGCATGTCACTCCAAACCAGCTTTTCATTCTGATCGAGCGGAAGTGCCTGGTCGTACCTCTCCACTTCGGTCTGGAAGGTGCCGGGGTGGGTCTTTGAATATCTGCGATAGAGTTCCAAAGAGGGCCGGTACATGATCGGCTTGGCCAGGCAGATCAGCACCGGCTGCGAAGTGGCAAAAATCGGAGACCAAAACTGATCCAAAGCAGATGGCCCGGGCCGATGCCCAGGCGATCGCGTGACAAGCACCGCGGCCAAGCCCAAGCTTAGACAGATCGCGCCCGCGATCCATGGCAGCCGACGTTTTCGGGGTGCAGCCGGCAGCTTTGCATCCGGCGGAGGTGCGACTACGTCCCAGCGAAATTCAGGAGAATAGGAACCGAGCGGCAGTTCGATGCGAACCGGCCCTGTAATTGGGGAGGCGTGGTAGTAACGTTCCAGCCTCCGTCGAACCCCGCCGGCTTGTACGCGGACTACCGCATCGTCACCAGTCGCGTAGCCCGCCTGGCGCTGGAAAATCTCCATCCCAATCGTTCTCTCTTTAAGGAGTTCCTCACGTCCGTCAAGCTTGTGCTGAACCACGTAGGAGAGGAATTGCTTGCTGCGCGAACTGTTCCGGAAGGGCTGGCTCTCGAGGATCGTGCGGAGTTCCGCAAGGATCGCAGCTCTTTCGGTATCGGTGAAGCAGGCACGTTCGTGCTGCCGACTAACGATCGGTT
This sequence comes from Terriglobia bacterium, assembly GCA_963742495.1. Classification (GTDB taxonomy): domain Bacteria; phylum Acidobacteriota; class Terriglobia; order Terriglobales; family Acidobacteriaceae; genus JAIQFF01. Next base: position 416,396 of record CAVULZ010000003.1, on the reverse strand, counting down.
CAGCTGTTATTCCCATGGCCTCAACTCTTGGCACTGCCCCTTGATCATGGTCCTCTAGAGGATACGAACCACAACATTCTTCAAAGAACGGTAGCTCAGCGACCAAACGTTACCGTTAACCGAAAATGGTTGTCAAGCATCTTTCCCTACGCGAGACTGCTGGAAGGTTAAACATGCCGTGCCGCGATACTCCAGCAAGTCTTGCGATATCAGTAATCTACGCATGATCAGACGGAGCGGGGGTCGAGACGGGCGCTGTTTAGATGGGAGTAAATAGCGGGCAAACGTTCTCTCTGGGACAGGGAAGAAGACTGGGTGCCGCGGGAGAAAATGAACTGAGTGGCGCTGCTAAAGAATAGTCCACATGACCCATAGGCGCTCGTTCCTGAACGTCGTATAAACAAATGCAAGTTGCACAGTTCGGAGTTGTGTTTCCTTGCCACCTGTCGTATAGGCTTTTTTTGTTTTATGCCCTGTTTGGCAGACCGTCTTCGAAGATCTTGATCGCTACTACCTGGGGCACAAATGCCGGGCCGACGAGAGTTCCTGTTTGGAAGTGCTGCCGGCTTGGCAGCGCTGCTTCTTGAACGGTCGTCACTTTCAGCCCAGCTCTCCCCCTCGCGCATAGCCGACTCCCACATTGACGTTCTGCTCTCAGAGCCGCTGGGCACGATCTCGCCTAACATTTACGGACACTTCACCGAGAATCTCGGCGGCGTTATTTACGATGGGGTGTGGGTCGGCGAAAACTCCAAGGTACCCAATCAATATGGGATTCGCAGCGCCCTGATTGAACAGCTCCGAAAAATCAAGGCCCCAGTTATTCGTTGGCCGGGGGGATGTTTCGCCGACAGCTACGATTGGCGCGACGGGGTTGGGCCGCGCGAGAAGCGCCCCCGGCGAACGAACTTCTGGAATGGATCTCCCCAGTCGCCTCCCATCCACAAGTATGATCCGAACCAGTTCGGCACCGATGATTTCGTGCGCTTCTGTCGTCTGACCGGGGCGGAACCCTACCTGGCGGCAAATCTCCGCAGTCTACCTGCTGAAGAATTCGATCGTTGGGTTGAATATTGCAATTCCCCCGAAGGAAGCACTTCGCTGGCCGATCTCCGCAAGGCCAGCGGCTCACCCCAACCCTTAAACGTGCGCTACTGGGGAGTGGGCAACGAGTCGTGGGGATGCGGAGGCGAATTCACCGCCCAGGAGTACGCGGTGGAGTTTCGCCGTTACACTGCATGGCTGCCTCGTTATGGAGAGCAACTTCAGCTGATCCCATCCGGGCCGAATGACGACGACTGGAATTGGACCCGCGCGTTTCTTGAAGAAATCACTCGAAAACGTCCTGCTCAACGTTCCGGGATCTATGGCCTGGCACTGCATCACTATGCCTGGGACCTCAGCCGCGGCATCCCCCAGATTGGAACCACTGGAAATGGGGATGCCATCAAGTTCGAACCCGTGGACTGGTATGAACTGCTCCAGCAGGGCAACCTCATGGAAGGCCTCATCGAAGGCCATTGGCAGGCGATGGGAGAGTTCGACAAGAATCACGATATCAAGCTGATCGTGGATGAATGGGGCCCGTCTTATAAAGCGGGGAGCGAGGCCACGCCGGGTGACCTTCTGGAGCAAACTCCTACTCTACGCGACGCTGTCTTCGCCGGCATGACTCTCGACACGTTCAACCGGCATCCGGAGAAAGTCGCCATGGCCAACTGCGCCCAGCTTATCAACTGCCTCAATAGTCTCTACCTGGCGCACGAAGACCGGTTTGTAGCCACGCCGGTGGGGCGCGTGTTTGAAATATATACCGCCCACCAGGGCAATCAGGCCGTCAGGACAGTGATCGCTGCTCCGCAAGTGCATTATGATCGCGACGGGAAACCCGCAACCTTCTGGGGGCTGCAAGGTTCGGCGTCACTAGCGGATAAGAAGTTGGTGCTCACGGTGGTCAATCCGCATGTGAGTGAATCACGGCTCACGGAAATTGCCATCCGCGGCGCCGCCGGGAAGTCGGGCACCGTAACCGTCCTGACCAGTCCGGACATTCATGCCCACAACACCTTCGCTCAGCCAAATACGCTTGTTCCGAAGACAGACAGCGTGAATATAAAAGGCTCGACGCTGGTCCACGAGTTCCCACCAGCTTCCGTCTCTGCGTTGCAGATTGAATTGGTCTGAGCAGACTGATCTGCGCTCTGACGCAATTCGGAGGTTGCAACCGCCGAGGCGGCGGGCGTGATCCTCTTCAATCGATCAAGGGGCTTGCACTGAAATTGCCTTGCCTTGGTAGTGAACGGCTTTGTCCGGCTTGGCCACCACCGTTTCTCCGACACCGTGGCCCCGAGATACCCAGACAACGTTGATTGTGAACTCCTTGGGCATCCCAGGGTACTGGCCTTCGCGGTCCCCAATCGTCAGCGTCTTCTGCGCCTCCGACCAACGCACCGGAATAAGCGCGTGCGCTCCCTTTTCGTAGTTGTACGTGTCTCCCTCATCTTCGTATAAGTCGAACTTGCCATCCGCCCCGCGGAAAATGCGCAACTCGAGGGGGCCGCCCGGCGCCTGGCCGGCATATTCAATCTCCGGTCCGAATGGAATGATCGAACCTGCTCGAACGTATAAAGGAATACGCTCTAGCGGAGCTTCCGCCTCGACCTCCTGCCCGCCTTTCACGGATGCTCCGGACCAAAAGTCATACCATGCAGGGGAACCCGGCAAATAGACCGTGCGATGTGTCGCATCCGGTTTCAACACAGGATTCACCAGGATGGCGGGACCGAACATGAACTGGTCCCCGATGTTCCATGTCTTGGGATCGGCGCGCCAGTCCATGACCAGCGGCCTTTGTATGGTGTAATCCTGATTGGTCACTCGCCACGCGAGGGAGTAGAGGTAGGGCATCAGGCGATAGCGGAGCTTGTCGTAGTTGAGAAGGATGGGCTCGACTTTGTCGTAAGTCCAGAGCTCATTGTGAGCACGGTGACCATGGGTGCGGAAAATGGGGCAAAATACTCCGAACTCAAACCAGCGCGTGTAAAGCTCCTGGTATACCGGATCATCGGGAGGGCGATCGTAGGGCTGCCAGTACCCTCCGATATCTGTCGTCCAATACGGATAGCCGGAAAGCGCGAAGTTCAGTCCAGCCGCTACCTGGTGGCTCAATCCCCAATATGTGCTGTAGACATCGCCGGACCAGACGGTCGCACCAACTCGTTGCTGGCCCGTGAACGCCGACCGGGTGAGAAGGAAGACCCGCTTCTGATCGGTAGTGGCCCGCCAATGCTGCTGAATGCCGCTGGTGTGCATGAAGGGAAAGATGTTCGTATAGCGTGCCCCGCTGCCGATGGCGAGTTGCTTATCGCGAAGGATCGCGTCTCCCATGTGGGGCCAGTACTCTTCGGGCTCCGCGCTATCCAGCCAGAAGGCGTCCCAACCCTGGGAAAAGAGCTTGCCTACCAGATTCTCCCAATAAAAATCTCGCGCCTGCGTACTGGTCGCGTCATAGACATGGGCGTTCGGCACCATCAGATTCTGGGCATCGAGTTTCTTGTAATTCTCTGACTCTGAATTGAACAGACCCCACACGGAGAGCATTGCGTGAACATGTTCGTCATGCAGTGTCCTGAGTTCGCCGGGGACGTCGGTAAAATTGGAATTGAAGATGGGATCGCCTTCGGTCTTCCACCAAAACCAGTCCTGCACGATCGCATCAAGCGGAATGTGCTGTTCGCGATAACGATGCGCAATCCCAAGGAGCTCGTCCTGAGAAATATAACGGTCCTTCGATTGGAAGAAACCGTACGCCCATCTTGGCAGCATGGGCGTGTGACCGCTCAGGTTGCGATATTGGTGCACGACCTCATCCATTTCGGGCCCGTAGATGAGGTAGTAATCGACGGAGTCTGCGGCCAACGAGCTGAACTCGAACGCCTGCGGAAAGCGGTTGTCCGCATAAGTAAACGAAGCGGTGTTCCACAGGAGCGCGTAACCCTTACTGGAGACCAGAAGCGGGATGGCAACGTCTGTGTTGTTCTGTCCCAGTTCGACCGTACTGCCACGATAGTTGAACATCCCGCTCTGGTGCTGACCCAGACCGTAAAACCCTTCCGTGGCATCCGGCGCGAAGCGGTCCGCTACGTGGTAGACGCTCTCCCCGTTTAGCTGAGCAGGTTCATAGGTACGTGGGATCGCATCGCTTTCGCGCAGCAGCTGCTCTCCACCAATGCTGCTGTATTTCAAGTTCCCGCGCTTCAGCGAGAGTTCGACCTTCAAGTTGGCGGTCGTCAGGACAGCAGCTTCATCGGTCTGTGAGAACTGGAACTTTGCACCGGGGCAAGACTGTTGGGGATCGAGTATCCAGGGGTGGTCATCCTTGATGGACCCAGGCGCCTTCGGCGTGGCGATTACATGGATCACGGACGCGTTGCAAACGGAGACACGCAGCGTCTCATCTCCGATGGTTGCTGTCAGGCCATCCGCGGTCTGCGTGACCACGACTGGAGGTAAGGGCGGTATCGCGCCCAGAAGTTGAGCGTCCAGGGGCGCGGAATGTGCAACGAGTAATAGAAGCGCCGCGGACACCGCGAGCTTGATCCGGTTCGGCTGAGTTGACTGTCTGATCATCGAGATTCCTGATTTCACCGGTTGAGTCCTTTGTCGGTTTCTTGAAATCCGGCATTGAATGACGTCGTCACTTGGCCTACCCAGGCAACCAGCGACTCGGACAGGATGGAAATGACTTCGAAAAGAGGAAAAAAAGCGGGCCGGATGGCGGGTGAGGATGCCATCTGGCCCGGCCGTCTAGAACTTGAACGTGAGTGCGAAATCCAGTTGCCTCGGTGTAGTGCCTAATGCCATACCATGAATCGTGCCGGCGCCGCTCGCGGCCGTGCAGTCAATACAGGTGTTTCCCGGATTCGCAGGGTTGATGATGTTGAAGACATTGAATGCGTCCATCCGGAATTCAAGCGACATGCTTTCGCGGATCGGGAAATTCTTCATCAATGAGAGATCGGCATTGAAAAGACCTGGACCAGTAAAAGCATTTCTCGGGGACGTGCCTACCTGGTCGAGGCTCGGGCTGGTAAAAGCACCGCCCAACCCAGGTGGGACAAAATACGTCCGCGAATGGGTGGTCGGGTCGAAAGAGGTAAGCTTCAAAGGAAAGCTCCCGCTTCCTTGGTTAGGTCTGCAGGGGCCGGCTGGGGTAAAGGCGCTGCAACTGCTCAAGTTGGCGGTGAACGGCAAACCACTGGCCCAGTCAATCGACGTACTCAGTTCATACCCTCCGATTATGTAGTTCATCCACGTTGGCACGCCACCGCCAAACTGCTTGCCCTTGCCGAAGGGCAGCTCGTAGTTGCCGAACAGCGTAAGCTGTTTCTCGCGCAGATCGTCAAGGCGTCCCCAGAGAAACTTCTTGTAAACCTCTTCATCGCTGCCGTAGTTATAGCCGCGCTGAAAAGCAAAGTTCGCATTGAGCTGCAAACCTTGAGAGAAGCGTTTTTCGTAACTCACCTGCAGGGCGTTGTAGTTGCTGTCAAAACCGTTGTGATAGAAAGTGAGGTCCTGGGTGAATCCGAATCTCGAGAAATACGGACGCAATTCGCTGGTATCGCTGGTTTCGGTCAAGCTTCCCGGGGCAGCCGCCGGATTGTAGCAAAGCGCCTGGCCCGTGATGCTTTGCGACGCAGGCAAGCATGGCGCGGGCTCATTAGGATTGGTCGACTTGTCGTCGCCCATAAAGGTGTGAGTTCCCTTGTTTCCTACGTAAGCCACCGTAACGGACGACGTATTGGTAAGCTGCCGCTGAACCGCAAAATTCCAGGCGTCGATGGTGGGAAAGACGTTGGGGTCGCTGCGAATCTTCGCATTGTCTCCGACGCCGATAGGAAGCAAGCCGCTGGCGGGGACCGTCGGAAAGACAAAAGCGGTGGGCCCGACGGCAAGATTGAAGGCAGCTGTATTGGCGCCGCTATTGGTCAGGTTCTGGTTGACCAGGACCGGCAGATTCTGGGTCAACATGTGTCCGAAGATCGAGCCGAAGACTCCAATATCGAAGCTCCGCCCGTAGCCAGTCCGAATAACAGTCTTGTCGTTGAGCTGGTAGGCAATTCCCAAACGGGGCGCCAGGGTCTTCCATGTTTTTTGAACGTTCATCGCGGTGTCAAAGGGTCCATAGCCGGCCACCCTGATTTCACCTGTGTTCAGATCCGGAAACCCGCCCTGCCCTTTGCCATTGACCGTTTCCGGGAAATAGAGCTCCCAGCGCAGACCATAGTTAACGGTCAGCTTGGGGGTGACGCGCCAGCTATCCTGCAAATAGGTAAACATCCTCTTCTGAGATTCCTTGGCGTTGGTCGAAACCGAAACATACCGGGACAGATTGGTGACATCCCCGAGCAGGAAAGTGGCGAGACCCATGCCTCCCGGAGAAGTCAGGGTTGGATCGGTGGTGTTTTCGGTGTCAGTCGCGCTGAAACTCAATTCGCCGGCCCGATTGCTGTCGCTGGGCACGCGCAGGTTCCGGGCGTAACGCACGTCTACGCCAAACTTCAGGCTGTGCGTCCCCATGATTTTCGTCCAGTTGTTCACGATCTGGTACTGGTCTTCAGTTTCGAGCAGTGGGCAGTTGCATGCATTCACGCCCAACGCGGACCCGAAGTTCGACAACCCATCGCCATTGTTGCCACTAGCATTGTTGATAAAGAACCCGGGAGCGCCGGCGGTGAATGAATCGCCCAGATTGAGCCCGGGAATTCCTACCTCGCTGGCAAGGTTTTCTTGGCCATCATACTTCTGTGTCTTGACGTGATACCTGAGATAACCCAAGCGGAAGTCGGTGAGCAGTTTTGGACTTAGCGCAATATCCATACCGAAAACCGCACTCTGGCTGCGGCCAGTGGCGGTGCCACCGAAGGTGTTGCCAGGAGCCGAAAACCCTTGCCCTCCGCCCTTGCCAAAAATCGTGGCAGAGGAGGTTCCGTTGCCGAAATAGCTATAACGGCCGAAAGCGTGAGTGCGCTCGCTAAGTTGATCGTCGATTTTGACGTCAACCGAATCATTGTGCAGGCTTCCACTGCCGCTGCCCGAGTAGTTATTGGTCGTTCCCGGCGCATTCGGCGCCGGGATCAAGGCCAGAAGGGCCAAAGCTTGCGGCGAAACGTCCCCCGCAGGGATGAAGTCGTTTACAAAGGGCGCGGGACCTGTTCCAGTAATGACCCGAGGGTTGTATATCTGTCCTCTGGCCGGCCCGTTCGCAGCCAGGTAGTCGCTGAGGTCGCACCCATTACCGGAGAGACAAGAACTCCGGGTCAATGCAGTGGGCACGGTCACGATTGCGGACGATCCCAGAATCTGCCGGGTACCCTGATAGTCGGCGAAGAAGAAGGCCTTGTTCTTGATGATAGGCCCGCCAACTGATGCCCCGAACTGGTTGTACTTCGCAGGAGGAAGCAGGCGGCCCGTCACTGGATCGGGCGCAAATTGATTGTACGGATTGCGTGCCTGGGTAGCATCGGTTTTACGGTAATCGAAGAGGTCGCCGTGAAAACTATTGGTTCCAGACTTGGTCTGGGCCGTGACCACCGCCGCTACGGCCTGACCAAACTGGGCATCGTAGTTCTGGGTCGTGATCTTGGCTTCCGTAACCGCATCGAGCGGTGGATTGATGACGATCTGACCGAGGATAGGATCCTGATTGGCTGCGCCATCCAGTTCGTATGCAACTCCCGAGAAGTGCTGTCCGTTAATCTGGACGGTTGGGCTGCCTTGGGGATTTTCCGCAGTGTTCTGCGACCAGCCCATCACCTGCGTTCCGGGAATCAACAATTCGAGGCTGGCAAAGTTGCGACCGGAATTTGGCAAATCCGAAACCGTCTTTTCGTTCAGGACGAGGCCGACATCAGCCCGATCGGTCTTCAGTTGGGGAACCTCGGTTGTGACGGTCACAGTTTCCGTGGCCGAGCCCACGTCGAGTTTCAGGTCCAGTTTGAGAGAGGTGTCCGCGGAGACTCGAATCCCATTGCTCTCAGTTCCGCGAAACCCCGTGGCGGAGACCGCCACGTCATAGACGTCCGGAATCAGGTGCTCGACCGAGTACTCGCCAATGGCGTTAGTGGTCGTCTGGACTGAGGTGCCCTTCGCGACGTTCTTGACCGTAACAGTGGCGTTTACGATCGCCGCTCCCGAGCTATCGGTGACCTGCCCATAAATTGATCCGTAGATGGCTTGTCCCCAAAGGTTTGTCGCTGACCAGCCAGCGATGGCCACTACGAGGACAGCCATCAGGCACCTGAAATTCGTCGACTTTGTCGAATACATTGACCATCCTCCAGACTTCATTCGCGGAAGTTCCGACACATGCCACTCTCGCGCCGGAGCGAGATACTTTTTACGCCGGGCATGTCCGGCTAGCAAACGTTTACCTTCTGGGAAACCCGAGGCGTTCGGCTATTGCTGCAAGACCCTAGATCAGCTTCCAGGTGCGCGCAATAGTCCACGTGTGCCATGGGCGTTGTTGCCCAGCAGATGTTTATCATTCAAAGCTTTAGAATAAGAGCGAGCGCCGAGACTCATCGAGGGTCTACTGTTCTCATCGTCTTTTCTCTACATTGTTCTATTTCTATGCGCCTGGTTTGCCTTTTCTGCGTGGTGGGGGGACTGGCTCTGTCAGCGTGGGGGCAATCTCCAAGCCCCGTGGCGCCTTTACGTCAAGCGCAAGATCAGGTTAACAGCGGCCACTTCGATGAAGCATTACGGATGCTGGATACCCTGGCTGCGGAACAGCCGGAGCCTGCGGGTGTCGAATATCTTCGAGGAACGGTCTTCTACCAGCAAGGCAAGATGATCGACGCCGCTACAGCCTTCGCAAAAGCAGTTGCGCAGGACCCAAACAATCTCGAAGCAATGCAGATGCAGGGAGTGAGCCTTTTTCGTGCGGGCAAGCCTGCCGCAGCGCTTCCACTGCTCGAACAGGCACGCCGTTCTGTCTCCAGTGCCAATGTGGATCCAGACTATGTACTGGGGCTTTGCTACCTGGACACTAGCCGCTACGATGATGCTCGCAGGGCATTCGGGACCCAGTATGGTTTTACTCCCGACTCGGCGCAGGCATATCTACTCGCAGCTCGCATGGAGCTTCGCCGCGAATATCTTCCCATTGCGGAGACGTCGGCACGGAAAGCACTCACACTCAATCCCGGTCTTCCGCGTGCACATCTTCTCCTCGGCGAAATCGCGCTCGCCCGAGGGCAATGGCCCGAGGCCATTGCTGAGTTCGAACACGAACGCGACCTTGATCCCCTTAACGGCGCCGTCTACGAACGGCTGGGAGACACTTACATCCGTGCCGGCGACTTTGACCGGGCGCGGCAGGCCTTGAATCGGGCAGTGCTCCTGGAACCGACTGTGAACATACCTTTTATTTTGCTCGGCAAAGTTCTGTTAAAGCAGCAAAATGGGTTGATGGCCAAGATGTATCTCGAACATGCATTGGAGATGGATCCGAAGAACTACATGGCGCATTACCTTCTAGGGCAGGCTTACCGCTCTCTTGGGCGAACCGAGGACGCTGCCCGTGAATACCATGCGGCGGAACAGATTCAGACAGCCAGTGAGCCGCATTTTGAATCTCCTTAGCAGCTTTTCAATTATGGGACTATTGCGCGGTTCTCGCGGATACCGATTCGCCGCTGTCCTTCTTATGGGTTGTATCTTCGCCGCGAGTCTGGCGGCCGATGACAGCCGGCAAGAGCACCTTAGATCAGCCGATGCAGCTTTCCACGCCGGTTACGCCGCAGAGCAGAACGGCGACCTTCCGACTGCTAGACAACAGTTTGAAAAAGTAGTCCAGCTCGCACCCGATATCGCGGAGGGGCACAGCGCGCTGGGCTCAGTGCTGGTGCAGCTCGGCCAATATGCACAGGCAATTCACGAACTCACACGCGCACTCACACTCAAGGCCGATGATCGCAGCGCTCAGATCAACCTAGCGGTCGCGTATGAACAATCGAATGATCACGAGAAATCGTTGGTCCTGTTTCGATCTCTCGATCGGAATGTCTCCAGTCCGCTGCCGCCGAGCGTGGTGATTTTCTATGTACATGCCCTTGCCGCCACTCAGCAACTCGACTTGGCCCTGGAAAAGACTCATGCCGCTGTCGCAGCCGCTCCCGAAAATCCGGCCTTGCACGACACTCTTGGCTCACTCGAAGCTCAGCGACAAGACTGGAATGGCTCCGTGGGGCAGTTCGAGGAGGCGGTTCGGCTCGATCCAAACTTTGCCGAAGCGCACTTGCACCTTGGGCTCACGCTCATGATGCAGCGGCGAACAGTTGAGGCCTTGCCGGAGCTGAGGACAGCCGCCGAGCTTGCGCCCCAAAGTGCACTCGCCCAGGTTGAGTATGCCAAGGCGCTGATCGCCAACGAGAAGAATGAGAGAGCGGTCCCGGTTCTGCAGCACGCCCTCGACCTCGCCCCAACCTACCTCGAAGCCAAGTATCAACTGGCTCTCGCCCTCCAGGCCAGCGGACAGGAGCAGAAGGCAATACCATTGTTTGAGGACGTCGTCGCCGCGGATCCGCGGAATGCGCCAGCACTGACCAATCTCGGCCTCGCGCTTGTCCAGATAGGGAAATCCAGGGAAGCGATCCCGCTCTACCAGCGCGCGATCAAGGAAACCCCCGCTGATCCTTTGGTGCATCAGGATCTGGGCGTTGCCTACCTTCAGGTGAGCGACATGGATGACGCGATCGGCGAGTTCCGCGCAGGCTTGCAACTTGCCCCCGACGCCTATGAACTGCATTACGATCTCGGCCTCGCACTTAAGCTAAAAGACGATTTCGCCGCAGCGACGGCAGAACTCGAGTTGGCTGCGTGCCTCAACCCGAGTTCGCCGGATCCGCCTTACACTCTCGGCGTTTTAGAAATGCAGAGGGGCCACTTCGACGACGCGGTAGAACAGCTCGAGACCGCTGTAAGGTTACGCCCGGAAAACGGTGATGCCTGGGCCATCCTAGGCAGTATCTACAAACAGCAGAACCGGCTGGTAGAAGCGTCCGAGGCGGTCCAAAAGGCCATTGTGGCTATGCCCGATCAGCCTGGACCGCATAGCACGCTTGCTGGCATTCTTGCTCAGCAAGGCCGAACTGCGGAAGCCACCGCGGAGCGCAAGAAGGCAGCCGACCTTACCCGCATCGCCATCAATCGGCAACGAGCGAATTTTGCTGCCAACACGGGTAGCATGCTTCTTCTAAAAAATCAGATCACGGACGCCATCGAGCGTTACCAGGAAGCGGTTTCGAGCGACCCGACATATGTCGAGGCCCACCGAGGACTCGCCACTGCTCTGGAACGGGCAGGCCGGACGGCAGAAGCCGAAGCGGAAAGGCAGAAGGCTGCTCAAATTGAGCAAGGTCAACCTTGACTCCAACCGTGCTCTCACTGCGCTCACTCGTTTTAAAGCATTTGCAGTAGGGGTCCGCCTCTCCCCATCGCTTGAGTACCCCTTCGGGTTTCTGACCGATCCGACCAGACGCAAGCAGAAATGCAACCGCAGGGACAGCGATGAGAGCGTACCTGTGAATCATGTGAGAACGGACAGCAATTACTGGCAACTTGCCTGAAAGCAAAGATTCTGGCTGAAAAACGGCATCACATGATTCTGGAAACGATCCGCTACCTTACTCGTGTGAGTGCCCGCATAAACTTCGAACCTGCTCGCGATTCCATACTTATCAAGTGCATCGTGCAGTTTGCCGGTATCAACTCGCAAACCGTCCTGGTCCCCGACGTCGATCGCGATTCCCCGGTAGCTGCGCAGATTTCCAATGTACTGATCGATGAATGCCAGCGGCGCATTCGCAGTCCATTTGGCAAGGACATCCGGTTGGGGCACGCCGTCCTTCGTGGGCAGGTCCAGATAGAGCGGAGGATTCTTCGGATCCGGTGACCATGCGGCTGCCGAGGCAAGCTGTGCCCGGGGAAAGAATGATAGCTTGGCCGAATCTTCGGGCGTTTTAACTGCCTCGAGGGCTTTGTCAATTTCTGGGTTCGCCGGTCCAACTGGCCGCGGCGACAAGCAACATGGGCTCATGATGTACAGGCTGCCGAACACATCGGAGTGCTTCATGCCGATGCGGGTTGCTCCATAGCCTCCCATCGAGTGGCCTACCAGGCCGCGGCTGAGCCGATTTGGAATGGTCCGGTAATGCGCGTCGATGTAAGCGACCAGGTCGTGCGCAATGAACTGCTCGAAATCTCCCGTCGTGACTGAACTCGAATACATGGAACCATTGTGCAGCGTCTTCGAGTCAGGCAGGACGACGATCATCTCTTTTGCGCCCTGGGCGAAAGCGCCTTCGATGGTTTGCGGAACGTGTATCTCGTGGCTCCATTGCTCGGCGCCAATGGAATAACCGTGCAATGCATATACGACGGCGTAGCGCCGGGATTTCTCCTGGACGTAACTGGGTGGCAAGAACACGAGCACGTCGCGGTCGACGGCATCCCCTTCTAGGTTGCCTTCGAGCGCGGTCCCGTGGACTTTAATGTGTTCTGCGGTCACGGGCTTCGCACCCGGAATGACGGCAGGCACATCCGTCTGCACTTGTGACACGAGCTGAGGTCCCAGAGCAATGGTTACCGCCAACGTCATCGAGCAGAAGAATTTCGATTTGATCATCGCTGCCTCTTTTCGAGCATATTGGCCCCATCAGGAATTGCTCCCATCGATCTCGTGGTACATGGAGTACCGCTCATGCAGAAGGCTCGACAAAGGCACAAACGCCACGGTTTGATTTTGCGAAACCGCCCGGAATGCCAGCTTTCCGGCCGCCGGTTCGAGCCAACTCGCCGGGTCGTTGAGCTTGCCCTTGAACTGCAGTGTGGGTGAAGGTTTTTCCTCCTTCGCCGCGGTAAAGTGCCGGTACCACCTCTCCCGCGGTTCTTCTTCGAAGCGTGCGGCCAATACCAACGGGCCGTACATCGCCGCCTGAAGAGTTTCCTTATCGGGCATGGGGGCTGTGTGCAGGTACATGGGCAGGCTCAGTTCGACGCGATCCCCGTTCTTCCAGGGGCCACGCAGAACGAGATAGCTGCTTGGGTCCGCGAAGGCGGGAAGGGGACGTCCATTTACTTTGACGCTGCCGTTCTTCGCCCAGTACGGAACGCGCAGTTTCAGATCAACCTCAACTGGCTTTGCCGCCGAGATCGTGAGAGTGGTCCCTTGCTCTTCGGGGAAGGAGGTCTGTTGCGTAATGCGTATGCCCTTCTCCGTCCAGTTCACATCCGAAGCGATGTAAAGGTTGACGAATATGGAATTGTCATCATGGAAGTAGATCGTATCCGGCAGTTTGGCAAATTCCTCGGCGCCCGTACCGCTGCAGCACCAGAAAGAGTTAAAGGGCTCGGCATAGATCTTGGAGTACCCGTTCCCGTGCGGCAGATGATACACGGTCGTGCCTGTCTCCGGATCGATCGTTCCCACGCGGTGGTTGAACAGCACGCGTTCGTAATAGTCCATATGGCTGGCTTGCGGCGACCACGCGAAGACATGCCGTGTCAGCTTCAGCATGTTATAGACGCAGCAATCCTCTGCTGTGAGCGGGCTGAGCTCGGTCGAGAGCACTCCGGGCTCCGATCTCCAATGCTCGAAATTGCTGGTGCCTCCGGTGCAATAGGAGCGCTGGCTCGTCACTTCGTCCCAGAAATAGTTGGCAATACTCCAGTAACGCTTGTCTCCCGTGAGTTCGTAGAGCCGGGCAGCGGCAATCACCTGCGGGACGTGGGTGTTGACGTGCAGCCCTTTGAGTTCATCGCGGTGCGCGGCGAGCGGATCGAAGAACGCCTTCTTGTCGAAGCGTTGCGCCAGTCCAAGATACTGTTCCTTGCCCGTGATGCCGTAGAGGTTGGCGAGCACTTCGCCCATCCCGCCGTATTCCTCCTGAAGCACGCGCTGCATTTGTGTGTCGCTCAGCGGATCGGACCAGTTCCGTACCCAGCCTGCCATTTTCTCCGCTGTCTCCAGCGCCTGCTCGTTGCCCGCCAGCGTGTACATGTCCAGATGCCCAGCCATGATTTTGTGATAGGTGTAGAACGGGGCCCAAACCTTCACTCCATCGCGCAGGCGGTCGAACAACTCCGTCGGGAACGCACTAAGGTAGCCATTCCGATGTTGCGCCTGGCACTTCGCCAGTTCAGTGATCATCAGATCGCCGTTGTGCTTGAGTTCCTCGTCGCCCGAACTGGCAAAGGCCAGCGCGCAAGCGGAAAGGTAGTGTCCGCCGGCGAAGTGGCCACGCAGTTCGCAATCGGGCTTTTCCCACTCCCCGAGCGGTTCGGCAGAAGATGGCAGGCCGGCGGTCAGACGAAAGGTATGAAGCAGGCGGTCGGGAGGAAGAGTCTTCAAATATTTCCGATTGGCCTCGGCCGCCGCACGGAAAGCTCCCGGCTGGAGTCTCACATTCTTCATCGAAAATGGTACCGCTTGCGACGCGACCATCTCGCGCCCTAGCGCTTTTGGTGAGGGAGCGCTGCCGGCAACGGAGCCCTGGTCCTCAAACCCGAATGCAGGTACACGAAGAAAGGAGGCTGCGCCGGCCACTGCGGCGGTTGCGACAAATTTACGACGGCTGACTATCTCCATAGGAACTCCTTTCGTGGCTTTGTCGGCGCTTGCAATCGCTATTGAAATAATCTCGGCGCGAAATCCTTTAGATCGCGGCGCCAGGTCTGCCACTCGTGATCTGTTCCAGGCGATTCGTAAAAGACATGCTGAATCTTCGCTTCGTCGAGTGAGGCATGCAGTCTCTGAAGTCCTGCGCGCATTCTCTCGGGTTCATTGGTTCCGACGCCAATCCAGAGCAAATGCACCTTCTTGGCGAACGCGGCCGGATCGGCAAATACACCGTTGTAATCGTTCTTAGGATCCAGTTTCCGGTCCCCCAGCACCAGCATCCCGCCCGCTCCGCTGAATCCTCCGATGTAGGAAAAAAGGTCGAGATGATCCAGTGTGACCTGGAAGGTCTGCATGCCTCCCATGGAAAGGCCGGCCATGGCACGGTGATCGCGGTCCGAAAGCGTTCTGAAGGTCGAATCAATGAAGGGGATCAGGGCTTGCGTCACATCGTCTTCGAACGCCGAGGTCATGTCCTGCATCGCCTTCAGCATTTCGGGAGAGCCAAAGGGTTTGCCGGCGAGGTCGGGAGCGGGCTGGCCGGCGCGGCGGGCATAGCCATACGCCATGACGACGATCATCGGCTTGCAGCTTTCGGCGGCAATCAGATTGTCGAGGATGAAGTTGGCATGCGCCTGCCGAATCCATCCCGTCTCATCCTCGCCTCCGCCATGCTGGAGATAGAGCACCGGATAGCGAACCTTGGTTTGGGTATCGTAATTCGGAGGCAGATAGACCAGCGCGTGACGCCAGCTTCCTGTCACCTTCGAGTTATACCAAACCTCACGAACCTGGCCGTGGGGCACATCCTGCGGAGAATAATACGTGGAGCCCGGCTCGGGAACTTCCACCGCGCTTACCGGCCGGCCTCCACCAAAGTACGCCTGCGTGTTGGGGTCACTGACATCCGCACCGTCAATGTTCAAGATGTAGTAGTGAAAGCCTGGAACAAGTGGGGCGGTGGTGACGGTCCAAAATCCGTCCGCCTGCTTCTCCATGTCCACTTTGGGCCCGCTCCAGAAATTCAGCTTGACCTTGGTTGCATCGGGGGCTTTCACGCGAATCTGGACCCGCCCATTGCTGTCAACGCGAGGGTACTCTGCTCCCCAAACGTTCGTGGAAGAGGGTTGGAAATCTCCCGACCCTTGCGCCCAGCAAAAATTCGATAATAAGAAGACCAATATTGCGAGTTGCCGCATGGTTCTCCCCTTCACTGACATCGAAAGTGCATTGACATCGAACGTGGACATCGAATTTCCAGTCATTCGATGTCTAAGAATGCAACATGCTATCCAGAGACCAAGCACGCCATGCGTGTTCGCGGGAACTCGACATGCAGAGTTCCATCATCAGCGCTAATCTTGATGCCGAGATCAGCGGGGTACAGGAGTTTGGCATCTCCAGACGCCCAGGGTATTTTCGTCGTTCCTGGTCCGTCGATTCGCCAGACCGCTAGCAAGGTCTGTGCGGGAGACTTCATTCCCAATGCAATGGGCGCTTTGAAATCGGTAATATCCGACAGTCCCAAAGGATAGAAGGGTATTGCCCCGGGAATGTGTTTACGCAGAGACTCTTTGTAAACCCGGATACCTTCGATTACCTGAGCGGATGCGTCCGGGGTAAGTGAATCGAGGCGGCCGCTCTGGTGAATGCGGCACATCATGCTTGTGACCATGTTGAAGCTAGCTTGATCGGCATCCGCCTTCGCCAGCGGGTAAGACCATATTGCGAGTTGTTCCGGCAAAACGGCGGCGGACGCACCGACCAGGATCATCGGAAGCTTCAGATAATCTTCCTGGTCGGTCATGGACTGTATCTGGAGACGGCTGAGCATGGCGTAGTCCATGCGCCCACCTCCGCTGCCGCAGTTTTCAATCACCAGGTCAGGATAATGCTTGAGGATCTCCTCCAACCAGGCCAGGTGCGCTCGGTTATGCTCGAGCAAGCCCTGGCCGAAGCTGTCGGCACCGGTCTCAGTCCCTTGCAGCGAATCGACGTTGTAGTCCATCTTGATGTAGCCGACGCCATAATCATTGACCAGTCTTGCGATCACCTGATCCAGGTAAGCTCGTACCTCCGGATTGCGGAAATCGAGCAGGAACCGCGAATTCTTCAACACTCGTTTGCCGTGACGCATGAAGAACCAGTGGTCCGGCTTTTGCGCGAGCAGCGACTTGGCTCCGGCAACCTCGGGCTCGAGCCACAGTCCCGGAACCATTCCAGCGTGCCTGATCTGATCCAGAAGAAACCTCAGTCCGCGGGGAAATCGCGTTAACGAAGGCTGCCATGCCCCGATGGTCGGACTCCAGTCCTCATGCAGGTCCGCATACCATCCGGCATCGATTACGAAGTATTCGCAACCCGCTTTGGCAGCGGCGGCGACCAAAGGTAGCTCTTTCGCTTCGGTCGGGTCGCCCCAAAGGCAATTCATGTAGTCGTTGAAAATCACCGGGCATCGCGAATTATCTTTGTGCGGCGTCAGGCACGCGAGGCGACGATAGTGTGTCAAGGATTCGACCGCGTCGCTGAACCCTCCGCGAACACATCCTACCGCCACGGGAACAGTCTGGTAGGTTTCGCCAGGTTTCAAACTCTTCCACGCCGCGGCGTGAAGATCGTCGGGACCCCCGAGATATGTGTAGACGTCGTCGGCGTAGTTATCGCGAGCCGAGACATTGGAGATTTCCCAATACCATGATCCATTGTGTTCAATCTGCCAGAACCAGGTCAGCCCTAGCCTGGTGTTTTCTGCCATGGCCATGGGCAAATAGCGCTCAGTGGACCAACTGCCGACGCTTCCTGCCTGCGCTTGCGACCAACTTGTCCGCTCATTTTCGACAAAGCCCATTTCTGAAGGCCGGAAGCTATGCCACTGTCCCTCAGCCATCCAACTATTCAGGGCAACATGGATGCGAAGTTCACGGTCGTATTCCTGCGGAGCCGCTAGCCCGTGAAGCATGGCTGAACTTAAGAACTCGAGACCGACAGGTGAAGCACCCTCATTGGTGACCCGCGAATAACGCCGGACGACTGGGACTCCGTCAAAGGCGTCATAGACGGATTCCACGCTTAATTTTAAGACCGGGTCGGTATGCATGCAGACTAAACGCTTGCCTGCGTGCGTGGCCTTCTCCCGCCTTCCAGCAAAAAGCAACCGGGCGCCGGGCTGCCCCATGCCGGATTTCATGCCCTGATCGGGAGAATTTTCTCCGCTGCATTGCAGTGCGATTTCGACACCGGAGGAATCGTCAGCTCCCGCCGCCACCATGCCTGCCGGGGCAACACGCTTTGCGCGCAGTTTTCCAGCCATTACTTCGAACGAGAAGATGAGATCATTCACTTCCCACGCGAACCGCTCGGGGGTATTAGAAGCGGGGAAAAAACGGGAGATGCGCGGCACGAGGATGCCGAATGCCGCGGCCCCACTGGACGCCAGGAAGGTTCTACGATCCATGCAGATAATCGGCAGCTTTCACTCACCGGCCGAGCGGACGAAAGAGGACGTCCGGTAAATGTCCATCGCAGAGTTGCCTCTTAACTCTGATTGCTTGGAGTCAGGCTTTAGCTGCCTTCGGCACGGCGAGCGTCGTGAACTGTACCGAAATCAATATCACAATACCACATAGCCCAGCAACAATCTTTGCGCACCGTGACCACCGCGCCGCCAGAACACGTGATGGTTTGGTTCAGCAGCTCTTCGACCCGAGCTAGATCGTGTGCAGTCGATGGTCCGATCTGGATCGTCTGCGACAGATCGCCCGCTACAGCGTTACGAGCTCGACAGCACGAGGCACGCTAAGCCCGTCGCTTTGCTTTAGAAGACGGTCGCTTCGCTACTCGGCGTTGGGTAGACCTGCGCACGATTAGCTCTGGCCGAAGCACCACCGTTTCAGGCTTGGGGGGTACTTTTGAGTTCAGAATTCCGAGCGCAAGACGCGCAGCTTCCTCCCCGATTTGTCGGCTATGTTGGTCGATGCTTGAAAGTGGAACGCGGAGAGAATCGTCATAGTGAAGATTCCCGCATCCAATGACCGCAATATCTTCCGGGATGCGTAGTCCCTGATCAAGCGCGTAATTCATCGCGCCCATCGCCAGCGGGTCGTTGAAGCAGAACACCCCGTCAGGTCTCTGTTTCAAACTCAGGAGCTGGCCCATCGCCTCGGCACCGCGCTGTTTCGTTCC
Organism: Terriglobia bacterium; assembly: GCA_963742495.1. Taxonomy (GTDB): domain Bacteria; phylum Acidobacteriota; class Terriglobia; order Terriglobales; family Acidobacteriaceae; genus JAIQFF01. The sequence continues at coordinate 397,534 of CAVULZ010000003.1, read as the reverse complement.
CACATCCCCCTTCCGTTCGGCGATGATGTAGTCATCCGTGACTTTAAGACCGCCTCGTACCAGTGCTCGTTTGTATCCGTCCATGCGACGAATGCCGGGACTGGTTTCTGGCCCACGAATGTGCGCGATTTTTTTGCAGCCGACATCGATCAAGTGCTCTGTAGCAAGCATTCCGACCGCTTCGTCATCCACTCCTACGAAGTTTGCCGAAAGTCCCGGCAGACTTCGATCGATCAAGACGTAAGGTGTTTGTTGCTTTTCAATTCGGAAGAAGAGATCGACAGTCGAACGGCACGAAGCAATGATCAACGTATCCAGCCTGCGTGCCAGGAGATGATTGATCTCCTGCTCCTCAAGATTCGGGTCTTCCTCGGAGGAAGAGACGATCAGATAGTAGCCGCTTTCCCGCAAGACATCGGAAAGAGACTTGGCGATTTCTGCAAAGAACGGATGAAGCAGGTCCGGAACAACCAACCCGACCAGATACGTGCGCCCCGTAACCAGGCTGCGTGCTGCCAGGTTTGGGCGATAATCAAGCTCTTTAACGCGGGCTAGAACTCGTTCGCGGGTCTCGTCTCCTACATCAGGATGATTGCGGAGCACCTTGGAAATGGTGATCACCGATACCCCAAGGTCTCTGGGCAATGTCCTTCATTCGCGTGCTCATGATCGTTACTCAGTATATCGAACCTTCAGGCAGCGACTCTGTTTACGATGACTTTAGCGAAAAGCCCAGTCGCCTTTCCCCGAACTGCGAGGTCCTTGGGATACCAGGAATTCCTTTAACACAGCCCCGTCTCCCTGTTGACATCGATAACTTTACCGATTATTGTCCTTTTTCGAGTACCGATCCCCGTGCTCCGTGCCTCGGGGAACTCGGTGACCCCGCTGTCGGAAGACTCGAGATTCCGATCACGGAATCATGAGGAGTTCGGGATGAAAGTTCAAGGCGCGTCAGGACCATTGACGAGTGGGTATGTCAATCCAGCACTTATACCCCAGCGGACTCTGTACACCGGTGCCCGGATGCCAGGCAATCGGTTTGGGAACCTTCGGCTCGGACCATGTCACGGCAGGTCAAGTTGCGGCGGCGGTGGAAGATGCGGCGGCGGTTGGGTATCGGCATTTCGATTGTGCATCTGTCTACGCCAACGAACACGAGATTGGATATGCACTCGAGCAGGTAGTGAGAAGGCATCTTGAACGCGGGGAACTGTGGATCACTTCGAAGTTGTGGAATGACAAACATGGCGAAAATGACGTAATCGCTTCCTGTCGAAAGTCGCTCACGGACCTCAGACTAAGTTATTTGGATCTCTACCTGGTGCATTGGCCTTTCCCGAACTTCCATCCACCGGGGTGCGATGTAACGTCGCGCAGCAAGGACGCGAAACCCTATATCCACGCTGAATTCATGAAGACCTGGCGAAAGATGGAGGAATTAGTCGACCTGGGGCTGGTTCGTCACATAGGGACTTCGAACATGACGGTCCCCAAACTGAAGCTTCTCTTGCGCGACGCTCGCATCAAGCCCGCGGTAAACGAGATGGAACTGCATCCGCATTTTCAGCAACCCCAGCTATTTGATTTTGTCCGATCCAACGGCATGGTGCCGGTCGGATATTGCCCCGTCGGTTCGCCCGGACGTCCCGAGCGAGATCGTACGGCCGAGGATACTGTGCCAACTCAGGACCCGGTGATTGTCAAGATTGCCAATCGCCTGGGAGTACATCCGGCTGTCGTCTGCATTAAATGGGCGGTCCAGCGCGGACAGGTACCCATTCCGTTTTCGACCAACCGAGGCCATTATCTCGCCAATCTCGAAGGCGTCGTGAGCGAGCCATTAACCGAAGGGGAAATGCGTGAAATCAGCGCCATCGACCGCAATTGTCGGCTGATCAAGGGTCAGGTGTTTCTCTGGAAGGATGGACAGTCCTGGGAGGACCTCTGGGACTTGAATGGTGAGATTACCCCGCCGTGAACTCGAGTGGCAAGACCATGGAACCGAGCATGCGAGCCGCGTTTCTTCCCGGCAACCGTAGAGTCGATCTCCGCACGCTGCCGACGCCTCGCCCCGGGCACGGCGAGGTTCTGCTCAGGGTGAAGGCCTCAACGATCTGCGGTTCCGATATCCGTTGCATCTACCACGAGCACCTCGGGAAAGGGCCTGAGGGTTATCAAGGAGTGATTGCCGGCCACGAGCCCAGCGGTCAAATCGTAGATGTCGGCCCAGGCTGTCGGCGCTTTGCTGTGGGCGACCGGGTGATCGTTTATCACATTTCCGGCTGCGGAGTTTGTAACGATTGTCGGCGTGGATACATGATCTCCTGCACCAACGAAAAATACCGGCGTGCCTACGGCTGGCAGCGCGACGGCGGAATGGCCGACTACATGATTGCGGAAGAGAAAGACCTCATCGCGCTTCCCGACGAGCTTTCTTACGCAGACGGCGCCCAGGTCGCGTGCGGCTTCGGAACAGTGTACGAAGCCATCGAAAAGATTGGAGTGAATGGCAACCATTCTGTGCTCATCACCGGACTGGGGCCTGTAGGGCTGGCAGCCGCTGCGTTGTGCCGCAAACTTGGCGCTCAGATGATTATCGGAATTGACATTGTTCCAGAGCGCCTGGCGCTGGCAGAGTCTCTAAAATTATGTGACTTCGTTCGGACCGCTGGCGCAGATAACGTCACTCAGGTGAAGGAACTGACCCGGGGTTCCGGCGTGGAACGCGCGCTGGACTGCTCGGCCAATGCAGCGGCGCGTGCGACAGCGATTCGAGCCACTCGCAAATGGGGAAAAATTGCTTTCGTGGGGGAAGGGGGGACCGTAGAGTTCAATCCGTCCCCCGACATCATTCACGATCAGAAGACCATCTATGGGTCCTGGGTGACCTCGACCTGGCTGATGGAGGAATTGGTCGAGCGCCTCGTGCGCTGGAAGCTGCACCCTGCAGATATCATCACGCACCGCTTTGGCCTTGAGGATGCTGCAGACGCCTATGCCCTCATGGCTTCCGGTAAGTGTGGCAAAGTTGCCGTCTGCTCAGATGAGGAATTGATCCCGAAATGAAGCCAAACTGGGAAGAGATTCTCAAGGATCGCCTGCAACTCTACGGTCATCGCAACTGGCTCGTCATCGCCGACTCGGCGTATCCGGCACAGTCCAGGCAAGCAATCGAAACCATAGTGGCCGATGAGGAACAAACCACGGTGTTGGAACGCACCTCCGCCATTCTCGGCGGATGCCAGCACATCAAACCCAACTATTTATACCGACGAGGAACTGGCCTTTGTTCGTGAGGAGGATGCCCCGGGCATCAGTTCCTACCGAGAAAGGCTCGGCAGGCTGTCTCACGGGACCCGAGATACGCGTCCTTCCACACGAAGAGATCATCGCGAAGCTCGATCGCGCCGGCGAGTTGTTTCGAGTGCTCGTAGTCAAGACCAACATGCGAATTCCTTACACATCCGTGTTTTTCGAACTGGACTGCGGATATTGGAATGCTCAGGCCGAGAAGCAGCTTCGGGCGGCGATGAAGTCCAGAAGTCGACGCCGGAAGGCTCAAAAACACCGGCCTTGATCGCTTGTCTCGACGACCCGCGTTCAACATGAAGGCACTCGTGCTTCACAAGCCAGAGCATGGATGAGCCGCAGTTGAAGAGGTTTCATTTACCGGCAGGGTAGTTTAAATCGGCTATGCCAAAGAACCGGTGAGCGACGAGACCAGGCTATTCGTGCAAAAGGAACTGGATGTCCTTGGGTCGGGAATGCTCAGCCGGAAGATTTCCACGCGGTGATCCGCCTCCTCAAGGGCCCGGAAATTTCCCGTGGAGCAGGCCGTGAGCCTCATCGTTCCTCTTGACGAAGCGGCAAGTGCGTTTCGTTTGTGGAGCGAGAATCCGTCACCATTCAGGAAAATCCCGATCTCTCTGGATTAGCTATGATGAGCACATACCCGCGCGAATCGACAACCACTGTCGGCCCTGTCGCAAGTGAAGGCGGCTTGTTTCGGACCGCTGACGGCAGGAATCTCGCCGTCACTTTTGCCTTGATCACCTCGCTGTTCCTGCTGTGGGGCTTCTGCAACGGGATGATTGATATCCTCAACAAACACTTCCAGGACACGCTGCACATCACCAAGGAGCAGTCAGGTCTGGTGCAGGCAGCCAACTATCTCGCCTACTTCCTAATGGCAATCCCCGCTGGTCTGATTGCGAAGAGGTTTGGCTACAAGGGTGGCATCCTCGTTGGGCTGGCGCTGATTGCGGCAGGTGCCTTCTGGTTTATTCCGGCCACCAGTATCGGCACGTACTGGGCATTTCTGCTGGGCTTGTTTGTGATCGCGGCGGGCATGACCTGCCTGGAGACAATTGCGAACCCGTACGCCACCGTGCTGGGAGCGCCCGAGGGTGGCCCTACGCGCATCAACATTGCTCAAACGATCAATGGCGCGGGTTGGATCCTCGGCCCGATTGTCGGCGGACACTTTGTTTTCTCCGGCGGCGACGGAGCGAATGCCAACGCCGGCCTTTCCACCCCGTACCTGGGGATTGGCATTTTTGTGGCTTTGCTGCTTGTCATCTTCGCCATGTCGTCTATTCCGGATTTGCACAGCGAGGATGAGAACCGGGCGTCCCGGTCTGAGACCAACCGGCTCAAACCATCGAGAGCTCAACTGGCTGTTATTGCTACTGTTCTGGCGGCGGTCTGTGGGTTGCTCTATTTCTTTATTGCTCCGATTTTGGGATTGATTTGGACTTTGCTTCACATGAACGAAGCCCTGTTCCAGCCCACGAAGTACAGCCTGCTGGTGGGCGCATACGTCGCTGCGTTCTTTTTGATCTCCAAGAAATGGGAGATGTTCCGCCGCAGGCATTTCACACTGGGCATTGCCGCGCAATTTTTCTGCGTCGCCGCGCAAACCAGCATTTTCAGCTTTTGTGTCAATTACATTCTTGAGAATGATCCGGGAGTGACCCGGTTGCAGGCATCCAAATGGCTGGGCGCCATCGGTTTCGGGTTGTTCATGGTGGGACGCCTGTGTGGCAGTGCGGTGATCAGCCAGTTCAAGCCTGAACGCGTGCTGACGGCCTATGCAGTGGTCAGCGTCGCGCTGGTCGCGGTAACCATCGGTGGCGGCAAAGTGGGACTGTATGCGATGTTTGGCACGTTCTTTTTCATGTCCGTCATGTTCCCGACGATTTTCGCACTGGGCATCCGCGGGTTGGGCGAATATACGAAGCTGGGCTCGTCGCTCATCGTCATGTCCATCGTCGGAGGTGCAATTGCGGCGCCGTTTGTGGGCCACATCGCGGATATGCATTCCATGCGCACCGGCTTTGTGGTGCCGCTGGTCTGTTTCGTCTTGATCGCTCTCTATGGTTCGACGTGGGCGAGATTCAGCAGGCTGGACTCGTTGCCTGGTCCGAGGTAGAGGGACATTCCGAACTGTTTCAGAAAGACTGCAATGCCAATCGTGGGCAGTACAGCGTTCGTACCATCAGGAAATTCAGAAAGGACACTATGCTCTCTCATCAATCGGTCTCTTCATCGTTGACTCGTTGGCTCGCTGGTATCACATTGGCGGTTTTCACCATTTCCATGCTGCACGCCCAAAGCGTCACGGCTCCGACCGCCTCAGAGGATCCGAACCGCATTGACCTGGCTTGGCAGAAGGCCAGCAGCAAGTATGACGCTGAACGCGCCGCCCTCCTGAAACAAGTCGATGACGTCAATCATCAGGGGCCGTTCCGGCCTGACTGGGAATCACTTCAGAAGTATGAGGTACCTGAGTGGTACAAAGATGCGAAGTTCGGCATTTTCATTCACTGGGGTGTCTATTCGGTTCCTGCCTTCGGCAACGAATGGTATCCACGAAATATGTATCGCGAGGGATCCGAGGAATACAAGCACCACATCGCTACCTACGGGCCACAGGACAAATTCGGCTATAAGGACTTCGTCCCGATGTTCAAGGCCGAACATTTCGATCCGGCAGCCTGGGCCGAGTTGTTCAAGAAATCCGGAGCAAAGTACGTGGTGCCGGTGGCAGAGCATCATGATGGTTTTGCCATGTATGACAGCGGGTTGAGCGACTGGACAGCGGCCAAGATGGGGCCGCATCGCGATGTCATTGGCGACCTGGCCAAGGCGGTACGATCGGAAGGCCTGCATTTTGGCGTATCGTCTCACCGGGTGGAACACAATTTTTTCCTTGGCGTGGGCCGCGCGATTCCGTCTGACGTGAACGACCCGCAGTATGCCGCCTTCTACGGTCCGGCGCATACATGGCTGAGCAATAAGTGGGGGACGCCTCTCGATGGCGACTTCACGTATGTTTCGTCGGCATGGGCCAACGATTGGCTCGCGCGGGGGGTGGAACTCGTCGAGAAATACCACCCCGACATCGTGTACTTCGACTGGTGGATCGGCCAGGCGTCGATCCGTCCGAATCTCACACGTTTTGCTGCCTTCTATTACAACCGCTCTCAGAAATACGGCGATCATGTCGGCGTCATCAACTACAAGGACTACGCCATGCAGGAGCACTCCGCCGTGCTCGACTTGGAACGTGGCCAACTCGGCGACATTCGCCCCCTGTATTGGCAGACCGATACGTCCGTGAGCAATAAGTCTTGGGGCTACATCAAGGACGATACTTTCAAATCGCCGGAATTTGTGATTGATCAGCTCATTGATATCGTCAGCAAGAACGGCAATTTGCTTTTGAACATTGGCCCGCGATCTGACGGCACCATACCGGACGAGGTGCAGCGAGTGCTGCTTGACGTCGGTGCCTGGCTGAGTATCAACGGAGAAGCCATCTACGGTACTCGCCCGTGGAGGACGTACGGAGAAGGACCCACGAAGGTGGCGGCCGGGTCGTTTCACGACACTGATACCGCAAAGTACACTGCCGAAGATTTTCGTTTTACAACCAAGGGTGACGGGATTTATGCGATCGGACTTGCTTGGCCAACCAGCGGGGAAGCGGTGATTCGCTCGCTCGCCAGGACGATGGGCAGTCAACTGGTCCAATCCGTCGCCTTAGTGGGCAGCGACGCAAAACTACGGTTCGAACAGAGTGCCGACGGCCTGCACGTGCAACTACCCGCTGAAAGCCCGGCGAAGTATGCTTACGCGCTCCGCGTGACATTTTGACCGTGCCACTCGCTTCGCGTCCCGCAGTAGACGGCGCGTCCGTTCGATCGTTGGCCGGAATGCACCGTGTGAGCTTGGATCCGGGCGAAAACAAATCCGTGTCGATTGCGGTTCCGAATCGCAACCTGAGTGTGGTCACTTCAGACGGGACCCGGAAGATTATTCCTGGCGAGTTGCAGATCTGGGTCGGCGACGGTCAGCCGTACTTGGATCGTGTTACCATCCGGGGCAGTGCGGCGCTTCCGAAGTGAAAGCCTACCCGCTCGATATATGTTTGGCGATAGCGGGCAAGAGGGAGCAGCGATTTCCACACAGGGTGCAGGACGAACTGCCGGCCATCATCCTGCCAGGATCGCGAGCGAACTCTGGCGCAAAGCGACTCAAAGGGAAAAGAAGCGCCTGCCCGCTGGGCTGAAGGCCGCCTCAAAGGGCGCTCAAGTTATCGATTACACGTCCCTGACCGTGCCGCGAAAAAACTCCTTGACAAACACTAGTGCACTAATACTAGAATGCGCAGACTTCGTTACAGGTATCGCTAACTGAGAGGTTGGCGATCCAAGGAGGGCCTAGTTTATGCCCAAATTTCGGAGATTTTCTGTTCTTCTGCTCCTGGCGGTCGCCAGCCTCTCAATCACCGTTGCTCTGCCCGCTGTGCATGGCCAGACGCTTGCCTCCACGGCTTCATTTTCAGGTTCGGTCTCGGACTCCACCGGAGCCCGGGTACCCGACGCCAAAGTCACGTTGAACAACCCAGAAAAGGGAATCACGCGGGCATTTACGACCGATCCCGAAGGCAACTTCTCCTTCGCTCTTTTGCCAGCCGGAACCTATATCCTGACGGTGGAGGCGGCAGGTTTTAAGACCTCCAAACAGACGGGCATCACACTGGAAGTGGGCCAGTCGGCAAATCAGAGCATTACTCTGACGATAGGATCGGTCGAGCAAGTCGAGGTAATCTCGACAATCCCTCTGCTGCAGGTGGATAACGCCAACGTCGGCGCCGAAATTTCTCAAAAACAAGTGACGGAGTTGCCGCTCAATCTGCGAAACGTTTTCAACTTTGTGGAATTGAACTCGTCGGTCAACAATTTGTCGCAAAGGCAAACCATTTCCTCGGGCGGACAGCAAGGCTCCGCTGACCAGGACGTCTCCTTCTTTAATTTTGGCGGCGGGTACTTTGGAACGACGGCATTTCTCCTGGACGGCGCTTGGGACGCGAGTGAAGGCTGGGGGGGAGTTATCTACGTTCCCTCACCTGACAACGTGCAGGAGTTCAAGGTTCAGCAGAATACGTTCTCGGCGCAATATGGCTGGAGCACGGGAAATGTCATCAACGTTGTGACCAAGTCCGGGGGCAGCCGGCTGCACGGAGACGCATACGACTATTTGCGCAATGCGGCCCTCGACGCGAACAATTATTTCAATAACCTGAACGGGCTCGCGAAACCGGTTTCCCATCGCAATCAGTTTGGCGTTGCCTTGGGAGGCCCGGTGTACATCCCGGGCATCTACAAACAGCGCGACAAGACATTCTTCTTCTTCAACTACGAGGGTCATCGGGACCATAATGCCGGGAACTACGCGGGTACCGTGCCCACTCCGGCGTTTCGCACGGGAGATTTCTCGGCGCTATTGGGGCCGCAAATTGGGACCGATGGTTTAGGCAGGCCCATTCTGAGCGGCCAGATCTATGACCCGTTCAGCACTCGTCCCCTCGGCGGCGGCTTCATTCGCGACCCTGTCCCGGGAAACAATCTGGCGACCTACATCTCTCCCTTTACGGGTGCGTCGCTCATCAATCCGATTGGCCAAAAGCTGATTAATTTTTATCCTACCCCGCTCAACAATGCGTTGGCGAACAACTGGAGTGCTATTGGCCTTCTGGCGGACTATTCGGACGAGTACAGCGGTCGCGTTGACCATAACTTCAGCGACAAGACCCGGCTCTACGGACGATTTTCCTACAAGAAGGAATACAAGGACGAAGAGGCTGCTTTCTTCGGCAACGACAATCCTGCGGGTCCGGGGCAGAGAAACCCCAATAACCGCTGGAACGTCGCGGTTGGCGTAAACCAGGTCTTCACTCCTACTTTCACGATGAGCGTAAATCTGGGCGGAATGAAGTGGGTAGAGGGCAACGACGTTCAAAGCAATGGCTTCAAGGCCTCGTCCCTTGGGTTGCCCAGCTTCATAGACACCTTCTCACCGCAATTCCCGATCATTGGCGTGACCAACTACCTGCCAGAAGGTCCGGTGGCCGGGGCCGGACAGGGTGCATTTCCGCGATCCGCTGCCAGTGGATCAATCGATTTTGTCAAGGTCCGGAGGTCGCACCAATTCTCCTTCGGATATATGGCGGTGGCAACGGACGAAAATGGCGGGCGCTTTCATTTCACGCCGTTTAACTTCGACCAGGCGTTCACCGCCGGGCCGGATCCTAAAAGCTCCCACGACGGGAACCGGCGACGCGGCCGCCTCCATGCTGGTGGGGGTGCCGGCCAGCGGAAACACTGGTATTGCCATTTCAAACGTAAGCCGCACCTGGTTCCACGGAGTGTATCTGCAGGACGACTGGAAGGCGACGCGAAAACTCACGGTGAATCTCGGCATTCGCTGGGAAGTCCAGCGCCCGGTAACTGACCGTTTCAACCGGCAGGCATCCTTCAACTACGACGCAGTCAATCCCATCAGCGCCGCGGTCGGCCAAAATTATCTGGGCGAACTCGTATTCGCCTCGCCGGACAGCCGAGGGTTGACCAATACAAACTACAAGAACTTCGCCCCTCGAATCGGATTCGCTTATCAAATAGTGCCGAAGCTCGTGATGCGGGGCGGCTATGGCATTTTCTATCCGCCCAGCTATCGCGGGACTGGTCCGGCGCCCGGATTCAGCTCTGACACTCCTTACGTGGCTTCGAACGACGGCGGCTTGACTCCGGCTAGCACGTTGAGCACGGCGTTTTCGGGTGGGCTTGTTCCCGTCAGTGGAAGTTCATTGGGCGGTTTAACCAATGTAGGATCAGTCCGTAACCGCGGTCTCACGCGACCGTAAGACCTATTACACCGAACAATGGACGTACGGATTTCAGTACGCTCCGACGTCCAACGATGTAATCGACCTGACCTACGTAGGCAACCACGGGGTGCACGTGGTTGCGAGCGGCCTCAATTTGAATCAGCTGGATCCCAAGTTCTTTTCGATGGGGAACGCCTTGCTGACTCAGGTCCCGAACCCATTTTTTGGCCACATCACTTCGAGCGGTTGCAGCCTTGATCAGGCGACCGTCGCTCAGGGACAACTGCTACGGCCGTATCCGGAATTCTGCGACATTAACGAAAACCAGGATCCGGCGGGCGGTTCGAGTTACAACGCCCTGGACGTAAACTACACCCACCGGGTGTCACAGGGCCTCACGCTGTTGGCGTCCTACACGTTCTCGAAGTTCCTCGACAACGTGGGCGGACCCGAAAACTGGGCCTCCGCTTCCGCCAACTTTTCGGAAAATATTCGCAACGTCTACAACCTAGCCGCGGAGAAATCGGTCGATGCAACCGACACTCCGCACAGCTTCGTTCTCAGCTATGTGTACGAGCTTCCGGTGGGCAGAGGCAGGAAGTTCGCTGCTGGGGTGAACGGTGTGTTGAATCAAGTGATCGGCGGCTGGCAGACCTCTGGTACACTCGACCTTGAAAGAGGGCTTTCCTCTCACGATTGTCGGGAAGTAACTAACAACAATTTTGGCGTAGGCCAGCATGTGAATGTTGTTGGCGACTACCACATCGCAAACCCGGGCCCCAACGCCTGGTTCAACACGGCGGCCTTCGTGAACGCGCCGGCCTGGACTCTGGGGGATGCTCCGCGATACTTTTCCGACCTGCGCGCCCCGGGCTACAGGAACTTCGACTTAAGTATTCAAAAGTACTTTCCCATTAAAGAAAGCGTACGGCTCCAGTTTCGGCTGGACATGTTTAACGCGTTCAACCACACCAACTTCTACAGCCCGAACACAACCATCGGAGGTGGATTCGGGACTATTAATCAAGCATGGACGCCAAGGCTGATGCAGGCAGCGCTCAGGCTTTACTGGTGATACTTGGGGCGAGCAATCAGGGTTGTTACTGTAGCCTGTTACTGGTTGGTGTCTGTATTACCGGGGATTGCATCCCCGCAATCTTCGGATCCGTTTGAATCTCTCCTGGCCTCGGCGCAACAAGCCCAGGCCAGTGGGGATTTTGAGTCGGCCGCCGAATTCTACCGGAAAGCAGTGGCGGTTCACCCCGAAATCCCCGAACTCGAGGCAAATCTCGGGTTGATGTACTACCAGCTCGGCAAGAACCAACAAGCCATCGAAGCTTTCAGTCAGGCGATCCGTCTAAAGCCTGACTTGTTTGTTCCAAACCTGTTCCTTGGCCTTGATTATGTGAGATTGAAGCGGTTCAACGACGCGATTCCGTACCTCAAACGAGCTGTTCTTCTTAACGCTACCGATATACAAGCACGATTAGCTCTTGGGCATGCCTACACCGGAGTCGGTAAGACGCGCCAGGCCACAGAGTCATATTCACGCGTGGTCCAACTCGATCCGAAAAACGCCGACGGCTGGCTTCACCTGGGAGTGAGCTACCTGGAACAGGTCGAAGCCGACTCCCGTGTGCTGGTGGCTCGGCATAAAGATTCTGGGTATTTCGAGACGCTTGTCGCTGACACCTTTGCCGAGCAGGGAGCGTTCATTCAAGCAGCAGACTCGTACAAGAAAGCGCTGACTTTCCCTGCAGTTCCTGCAGGTGTGCATGCCGCTTACGGCTTTGTCTTGCTGAGGCAGCGTGAGTTTGCGGGTGCGGAAAGGGAATTCACTGCTGAACTGGCCTCGAACCCGGGTTCGTTGATGGCGAAGCTGGGTAGCGCCCGATTGCATGTTGAACAAGGCGCCGTTCCTGAGGGTGCGAAGGAGATTGCAGAGATTTGGAAAGCTGACGCCAACTTTCTTCGAGTGAACGATCCATTGTTCAACGCCGGCTTGCCACCGCTGAAGCGCGCCGAGTTGCAGCGCGCTTTGGAAGAACGGCAAGCCATGAGTAATGTTTCTCAGGAACTTCTGGAAGTATTTCGGGACGGTGCCGCGACTGAAAGAGTAGCGAACACGTCGCAGGATCCAGGAGCGGGTGTTGTCAGCCCGCCTTCACACGGCAATGCACCGACCGGCAACGCGGCAGAGTCCTACAGCAGTGGAAGGTACGAGGAATGCACCGATCTCCTTGCTTCTCGACTGTCACTGCTTTCCACCAAGGATCTGCAACGGCTGGAGGTCTGCGCGTACTCAACCGCTAACTTTCAACCCGCAGCTGGAGCGGCCCAGAAGCTGGCGGCGAATGCCGCGACAGAAGCCGAGGGCTTGTACTGGGAAACAAGGTCCGCCCAGAAGCTCGCGACCAATGCGCTGGCACGTGCCAGCCGAATCGATTCCAATTCGCCGGAGTTTCACGTTTTGCTTGGAGACGTCTACCGGCAACGGAATTATCTGCGGGATGCAGAACAGGAATACCGAAAGGCGCTGGTTCTGAACGCGGAAGATACGGGCGCCTTATTCGGTTTGTCTTTGACCCTGCTGGCCAATTCGGATCTGGATGAAGCGTTGCGTGTAACCCAATCCGCACTAGCGAAGCATCCCGACGATCCAGAGTTCAACGCAGTCATGGGGGAAATTCTTTCCATTCAGCACGATTTTGCCAGCGCAGAACCATACCTGAAGAAAGGCCTGAGAACAAAACCAGAGTTGGTTCCGCACGTGCATGCTCTACTCGGAAGGGTGTACGCCGAGACAAACCGAGCCCAGGAAGCGATCGCGGAGTACAAGGTCGGCCTGGCAGACGACAAAGACGGGCGCCTGCATTTTCAGCTTGCCCGCCTTTATCTGAAAGTCGGAGACCAGGAGGCTGCTAAGCAGGCCTTTGCAGCGTCAGATCGAATGCGCCGGGAAGGGTTGACCAAGGCAGCCGTTGCGATGCAGCAGGGTGAAGACACCGAGCCTCAATAGAACTGTAGATAAAGCTTTTGATACGCGAGCACTGCCAGAATCACTGCACAGGGAGCGAAGCATGCCTGGACGGCTGACCAGCGTTAGCAGCAAGTACCTTGTTCTGCTCTTTCTCATCGTTATCAGCGCAGCCTCATGGGCGGCGAACGAGCCTCAATTCGCCATTAGAGAGTCCCATCGAGATGCGAACGGCATCACTTTTCAAACTGTAGCTGGAACCATGCGGATCGAGGCCTGCGGCGATCGTGTCATACACGTTGTTGCGAGTCCTACCTCGGAAATTCCCAGCCCCAAAGTCCCCATCGTCACGCAAACGTGTCGAGCTAACAACCTTCAGGTCAAAGTCGGAAAGAAGGAGACCAAGCTCACCACGGCGGCAATCACAATCTCCGTCAATGCCGCGACGGGCGCGGTGAGTTTCTTCTCCAAAGATGGAAAGGTGGTATTGGCCGAACCAACGGAGGGAGGCAAATCCTTTGACGTAGCGTCTGTAGCGGAAATGAAGTCCTGGCAAGTGCAGCAGAGTTTTCTTTCGCCCTCCGACGAGGCCCAGTACGGCTTAGGACAGCATCAGGAAGGCATTTTCAATGTGCGTGGAGTCCCAATTCGACTTCACCAGGCGAACACAAACATTTCGATTCCGTTTCTGCTGTCCAGTAAGGGGTATGGCATCCTGTGGAACAATCCTTCCCTGACCGACTTCAATCCGGCCGACCAAGCTGTAGCCATCGATCCAACTACCGGAAAGGGCAAATTTACTACCGGCGCAAAAGGCGTTTACGGTTTTCTCCTGAGCAGCGATAACCGAGATCGGCTTATGGTCGAGGTCAACGGGCAGCACGTGATCGATTTGCAGAACATGTGGCTTCCAACATCGGCTACGGGTTACGTGGAATTGGAAGGCAACAAGGAATACGAGGTCTCCGCAAAAGGCGGCCCTGGCGGCGTTCAACTGGCAGTCAGGTCTCCCCAGGACACCACGACATTCCGTTCCGAAGTGGGGCAGGCGGTCGACTACTACTTCTTCTATGGCCCTGAGTTGAATCGAGTCATTGCTGACTATCGTCAACTAAGCGGTGAAGCGCCACTGTTTCCAAAGTGGGCCTACGGTTACTGGCAGTGTAGGGAGCGGTATCACAGCCAGCAGGAAATTCTCGATATCGCCGCCGAATTCCGAAAGCGAAAAATTCCCGTCGACGCATTGGTGCAGGACTGGCAATACTGGGGCAAATACGGCTGGAGCGCCATGAAGTTCGACGAGCAGTATTATCCGCAGCCCAAAGAGATGATGGATCAGCTGCATTCTGAAGACCTTCACATGCTGATCTCGGTATGGTCAAGATTCGGGGAAGATACCGACGTTTATAAGCGGATGAAGGCTCAGGGTTATCTCATTCCGGGAGAAGTCTGGACGGACTTCTTCAATCCCGCGGCTCAGGCCGCGTACTGGTCGGAACTCAACAAAGGAATTTTCCAGGTCGGGATGGATGGCTGGTGGATGGACGCGTCAGAGCCGGAGTTCGACGTGCTCAAGGGCAGACAGACGTTTCTGGGAAGCGGAGAGTCAGTGCGTAATGCCTATCCGCTCTACGTCACCAAGGCCATCTACGAAGGTCAGCGCGCAACTACCGATCGGAAGCGCGTGGTGATTCTGACGCGTTCGGCTTTTGCTGGACAACAGAGGAATGCGGCCAGTTCGTGGTCCGGTGACATCACCGGCGACTGGATTACACTTCAGCGCCAAATTCCCGCGGGCCTCAGTTTCAGCATGTCCGGCATGCCGTATTGGACGACCGATATCGGAGGTTTCTTTCGGCCCAAGGACCAATACACATCCGACGCGTACCACGAGGTGCTGATTCGCTGGTTTCAATATGGCGCGTTTTGTCCGATTTTCCGGGTTCATGGATATGTTTCTAATGCTGAGATTTGGAACTACGGCCCACAAGTAGAAGACATCCTCACGCAGTACGATGAGTTGCGATATCGTTTGCTGCCGTATATTTATTCCGCCGCCTGGGGCGTTACCAGCAACGGCGATACGCTCATGCGGGCGCTGCCGCTGGAGTTTTCCTCTGATGCGGGTGCACGAAGCATCTCGGACCAGTTTATGTTTGGTCCCTCATTGCTGATCAACCCCGTAACCACCAAAGGGGCGACACAGCGAAGCCTTTATCTTCCAGCCGGCAGCGACTGGGTGGACTTCTGGACGGGCAAGCGCGCGCAGGGCGGGCAGAACATCACCGCAGATGCTCCGCTCGACCGAATGCCTATTTTCGTCAGGTCTGGTTCAATTGTTGCTTTCGGTCCGCGAGTGGAATCGGCGTCAGCCAAAGCGGATCCCGTCGAACTGCGGCTCTATGCCGGAGCCAACGGCGACTTCAGCCTGTATGAAGATGAAGGCGACAATTACGACTATGAGCATGGGGCCCATTCCATCATTCCCATGCATTGGGACAACAAGTCTGAAACACTAACGATCGGCGCTCGTCGCGGGAGTTTCCCAGGAATGCTGGAGCACAGAACTTTTCACATCGTGCGCGTTACCGATGGGCATGGAGTCGGGATTGCATCTGCCCCGAAGGCCGATGCCACCGTCGAGTTTGAAGGCAAAGCGGTTTCGATCCGCGTACCAATTCCGCCCAGACGTGAGAAGATGTGATCGACAGGAGCGATTGAGGGCGAATATCAGCATTCCCGTTCGGCTGGCGGATATGCCGCTCTTCTCGAATATGGGCAGGGGATCAAATAGCGCCGGAGACGACTCTTCCGGCGTCATTGCGGAGTTTTGCCGCGCTTCGGGGCAGTCAGGCGCCAGGAGTGACTGCTCGTAATGAGAATCACTCGTCGCTCGTTTGTCCTGTTCTCGCTTTGTGCGGCTGCCCAAACGGCGACTTCCCAACAAGGCGTGGCGTCGCGCGATGTTAAGCCGCAAGCCGCTCCGCCGCCCTCGCAACGCCCGTTCCCGGCGCGCTTGGCGGACGTCGCCGAAGCGGCTGGCCTGAGCTCCTCAGTCATTTATGGCGGGGTTGAACGCAAGAAATACATCCTGGAGGCCAACGGGTGTGGTTGCGCCTTCATTGATTACGACAACGATGGCTGGATGGACATCTTCCTGCTTTCGGGAACCCGCCTGGAGGGAGACCCGCCCGAAGCGACCAATCGGCTCTATAAGAACAACCGCGATAGCACGTTCACCGACGTTACCGACAAGGCCGGCCTGAGAGCAGTAGGTTGGGCCAGCGGAGTGTGCGTCGCCGACTACAACAACGACGGCTTCGACGACATCTTCTGCACCTACTTCGGACAGAATCGGCTCTATCGCAACAACGGAGATGGGACGTTTACCGACGTGACGCGGAAGGCCGGGCTGTGGCAGGAAGGTCCACCCCGCTGGGGCGCGGGCTGTGCCTTTTTCGACTACGACCGGGACGGCCATCTCGATCTATTCGTCTCCAACTATATTCGTCTCGATTTGGAGCATGCCCCCGTGCCCGGCCAAAACTCCACCTGCACCTGGAAGGGTGTTCCGGTCAACTGCGGACCGCGCGGATTGCCCACCGGCAAAAACCTTCTGTATCACAACAACGGTGATGGGACCTTTACCGATGTCACCAGGCAATCAGGAATTGCCGGCGCGAGTGAAACCTACGGCATGACCGTGGTCACGGCCGATTTCGACGAAGACGGCTGGACGGACATTTTCGTCGCCTGTGACTCCACGCCCAGCCTCCTGTTTATGAACAATCGTGACGGGACCTTTCGCGAAGAAGGCGTGATGCGGGGTGTAGCCCTCAGCGACGATGGCCTGGAACAGGCCGGGATGGGCGTCGGCATCGGCGATTACAACCTGGATGGCCACCTTGACCTTTTCAAGACGCACTTTATCGGTGACACTCCGGGTTTCTATCGAAACGATGGGAAGGGTACTTTCGAGGAGGTCACCCGCTCGGCGCGAGTTGGCGTAGAGACTCGTTACACGAGTTGGGGCACAGGCATTGTGGATATCGACAACGATGGCTGCCCCGACATTTTCATCGTGACCGGGAATGTCTATCCAGAGGTTGAGAGAAGGTTCCCGCAATATCCCTACAAGACACCTCGAGTCTTGTTTCGCAATCTTGGGGATGGAACTTTTGAAGAACTGACCACGCAGGCCGGATCGGGAATCACGACTCCGCATAGCAGCCGCGGATGTGCCTTCGGCGACTTCGACAATGATGGCGACATTGACGTGCTGATCGCCAATATGAATGAGCCGCCGTCGCTGCTGCGAAATGACGTTGACCCCAAGCAGCATTGGATTAAAGTGAAACTGGAGGGCGTGAAATCCAACCGAAGCGCGATCGGTGCTCGAGTGATCGCGCACTACGGTGGAAAGAAACAGGCGCAGGCTGTCGTCAGTCAGTCCAGCTACTACTCGTGCAATGATCCCCGGTTACATTTTGGCCTGGGATCGGTCACCACGGTTGATATAGAAGTATTCTGGCCTGCCGGTCTGCATGAAATTTACAAGAGCTTGCCCGCGAATCAACTCGTAACGCTTCGCGAGGGTGCAGGTCAGGTCGCGAACAATGGCTGGAGCCGAGTCTGACCCCGTGCCATTCGATTCCAAGTGGGTGCAATCTCCAGAAGTGTGCGACTGCCTGCTGTGAATGACTGGTAGGCTGCACCACCGACCGTCCCGCGTAGCAGACCCGCAATTATTCTCATGCTTACGGAGGAGAATCAATGGCCTCGAGACTCGATGTCAATCCAGGTTCGAATCGGCAGACTGCGTTATGAATCGGTTTTTGGCCAATCTATGGCCTTAACTGTGCCTGTTTTGACTGCACAGATGATTGCCTTGCATTGAGCCCTTCTGGCCCTCGGAGGACCGAGCACTACGTGTTCAGTCGCGAAGGCTGGCTCAGCTCTATGCCCAACCGATGCGGAGACTGCCATAGGCATTCTCTTCCCGATGTCGGAATTGAAGTAGCAGCCATTGCCTGCTACCACGCGAACATGCGGGCACCACCGCCGGGGGAGCGAAACCTGCCAACTTGGACAGAGTAATTGCGACCGCGAGCCAATTGGTCATCGCGGTGCGTGCCCGGGAGGTGCGGTTCCGAGGCACTGAGCTCTTCGATCTCTACAGCACGATGGCGGTTCATAATCTCAGCAGCCGCGTCCACCTTCTCGCCCGAACCCGTTGCGAAAACCATGACTCCTCCGCGCCGCACTCCCTCGACGTAAGCTTCGGCGTCCGCTTCGGTGGCCCCGATCGTCCTAAGCTCCCGGATCAAGTCCACTTCAAAATCAGTGTGTGGGATACTCATGACTCCGCTACCCGCAATCTCCTCTGGCACACGCAAAACACGGATGTCATTCGGAGGAAAACCGATGGCCACGAGATCGCGGACGAGCTCGTCGGCCGAGCCCGGATTCTCAAACAAACCAACTGCCGTTTTTGCCATATATCAGCCTCCACCCATCTAATCTGCAGTGCTGGAGTCGGTTAACTCGCTCGGCAAGCCGATTATCCAGACTCATGCTCTCCGCCCTCATGGTGGTGCCTAGGGTGATGCCTTCGGACTTTGAAAATGCCGGTAGCCAGGGCGACTGTGACCAACCAACATGCGGCGAGAACAACTATTACCTTGAATATCACGGACCACTTCCTAAGTGAGATACTACGAAACCACGAACGATCCCGCAGTGAGACAAATCACCGGTAGGCATGACCGTGAGCACAGGCCGAGGCCAAACCGATCAGTTCGTGGTGATTACGCAAAACCAGCCAGCAGCAGGGCTACGATAAAAAGAGGGTGGCGGAGGGGCCTGCGGATGAATCCCTCACACAGCGTGAAACAGTTACGCCGGGTGTAAGCAGACTCCGGCGGGGAAACTGTCCGACGAGCGCCCACGACTCAGAGTCTGGGGCGCTTTTGTTTCATGTTGAAGCCAACGCCGCTGTCCGGCCCGAAGATTTGCGCACCGGCGATTTGAATTTCAAGACCCGGATACTGCGATGCCATCAAATCTGTCCGTCCGGGATCTCCCCAGCCGAGAGCTAGGGTCCCGTACCGCCATTGTGGCAATCGCTGCAATTCACCTGCGTCAGATCGCCGAGGTCCACAGGATGCTGGAAAGTAATGTTGGGCACTGCCGCCATGCTGACTCCGCCCTCTTCTTGCCCCATCAGGGTGTGGCAGAGGTTGCAATCCTTGCTCAACACCTTTCCCTCGGCGCTCACGTGCTGGCCGTCGTGGCACCGGAAACAGCCATTGAAATAGAAGTGGCCGAGATTGTTGGGGTGGGTTTGCCAGTTTACGTTCATCTCCGGAAAAGTGGTTCGGCGGAAGATTTGCTGGACTTCATCGATCGCATTGCGGATTTCAACCGGTTTGTTCTTTGCAACGTCGGGGTACTTGCTCTCGTAATATCCGTCAATGTCGTGCGCGATCGCCTGCACCGCTGTCTCGGTCGTGTCGTACTTGCCGGTCAGTGCCGCGACCGCTTGCTGCTTGATGTAAGGAAGAGAAACATCCAATCTGTGAGCCAGCAAGGCCTGGTCCACGGCCTGGTCAGGCGGAATGTAAACATGGGTTGGGCGGTTGTGGCAATCTACGCAGTCCATGCGGTGTCGGGGAGCTTTGGCGATCTGATCCTTGGTTAAGGTAGAATCCTGCGCGTAGTAATCGGTCACGTGGCCTTGCAAGTCTTTCACATGGATGTACGTAATGACCTGCCGTTTTTCATCTGCCGCGACATAGTCAATCTCGTTGCCGATGTTCATGTGCCAGTGGATCCCCGACGGCGCGCCCGTGGCGGGATCGCCTCCGCCGGTCTTAATCAGCATTCGGATCTGGCGGGGCGTATTTTGTTCGTCGCTGGCGTAGTGGGTGAAAACCTTGAGTTGCGCTCCGTAGAACTTTTTCGGCCAGTGGCACTCTTCACAGGTTTCCTGCGCCGGACGCAGGTTGTGTACCGGCGTGGGAATGGGCCGGGGGAAAGTATTGAACACAGCTGCAAATACTTGCCGTGTTCCGGACAGCTTCGATTTCACGTACCAGGTTGCTCCTGAACCCACATGGCAGTCCACACATCCGACCCGCGCGTGCGAAGACAGTTGGTACGCGGTGAATTCCGGTTTCATCACCGTGTGGCAGGTTTGTCCGCAGAACTGTACCGAATCCGTGAACTCGTAGGCCTTGTAGCTGCCCGCTCCACTGAGCATGACAAACACCACTAAGAACGCCCCGAAAGAGATCACAGCGCTGCGCTGGCCGGGATCGTTGAGATCAATACGGGGGTACAAGGGCACTTCGCCGGCCTTCTTCCGCCGCTCCCGCCAGGCGCCTACACCGACGAGCAGTAGTCCGCCGATCAAGAAGGCCGGCGCCACCATATAGGCCAGGATGCCGATGTACGGGCGGGGTCGTGCCGCAATCAAGCCGACCAGGGAGAACAGGAAAATATTGCCCAGGCTGACCAGCGCCAGCGCCACACCCGCCAGACTGATTGGGTTGCGCAGGAGCAGGCGCAACTTGTGCCAATGCTCTTTGGGGTGGGACGTTCGATTTTCAGGCGCCATGGTTGTTTTCTACCAGAATCTCGAGGGGTATTTTCTTGCAGGACAAGTCGTCAGCCAGTCTCAGCTCGGCCGCCTTTCGATTTGGCGAACATAAAGACGCAGCCCAATCACCACCGCCACGATTGCGAGCAACGACCAAGCCAGGCCCTTGCGCCGATAATCCCGTTCCTTGAGCGCGCTCGCGCCTTCCTGGTGAGTTTTCGCGGCGATCTGAAGACCCGCATCGACGTCCTGCTGCACCCGCGCTGGATTGGCGCTGTGAATGGCGACACGTGACTTGGTGAGCGAGTCCCGCGCCTGGTCCTGTTCCAGCTGCGCGTCGCTGACTTCCATGCCTGCCGACTCAGCCCGGTCCAGAATTTCGCTGGCGCCCTTTACCGAGGTGTCCAGACGATCGAGCTGTTGCGCGATCTGAGTGGCGGCCTGGTACCCGGCGTCGCCCTCAGTATGACAGTTCGTGCAAACCGACTGCGGCCCGGTGCCCAGCATCGCGTCCGTCGGATGTGCGATCCGGTGGTTGCTGTGGCAGGTTACGCATCCGGGAAGCGAAGCCGATTCAAAGGCAGCCTGGTGTGGGCTGGATTCAAACAATTGCGCCTGGAAGACGTGGCACGTTGAACACACATTCTGCACCGTGCTGACGCCTGGCGGCGCTGCGCCGTGGTTGCCGTGACACGTGGTGCAGGTGGGAGCACTCAGGTCTCCGCGCACCGTCAGGGCTTCATGGTGGACGCTGGCGCTGTAGCCCGCGAACTGGTCGGTCGGGATGGAGTATCCCTTCATGTAGGCCGCATCGGCGTGACAGCGGGCACAGGTCTGAGCGATGTTCAAGGGATGGACCTTGGAACGCGTATCGCTGGCCGGCCGCAGATCGTGAACACCATGGCAATCGGTACAGACGGCGACTTTCTCGTCACCCCGCGCGCGCAGCTTGCCATGTACGCTAGTAAGGTACTGGGCGTACTGATCAGTGCGCAGCGACGGGTTGTACTGGCGCATGTAGGCACCGTCGGAGTGGCACCGCGCGCACAGTGCCGGGACGTCCTTGCGCGCGATCTTGCCGCGGAAGCCTGCCTGCTTGCTCATGGCGTCCTGATCATCCTTGCTCGGATCACCGCCATGGCAACTGGCGCAAGTCAGACCTTTCTGAGCGTGAATATCCTGGGAGAACTGCTCCTCGGTAACCTGGTAGGGCGGATCGAGCGCGGAGTGGCAGTCCAGGCAGCTGTTCGGAGTCTGGGCGCGGGCAACGGAGCCCAGCAACAGCGCCGCCAGGAGCGACCAGAGCAGTCTCATGGCGTACTTATTTCGCGAGGTATCCATAGACAGTCATCGATGCCATATACGCCAGGGCAAAAATACCCGCCCCCAGAATCCAACGCTGGCTGCGGCCCTTGCCATTGCGCTCCAGGAAGGGAAGTAAGGTCCAAAGCACTCCCGCCGCGCCGAATAACAGAATGCCAATCACTTCCCCGTCCAGTCGTCCGATCTTGGCCGGAATCAGTTTCAGTGTCTGAAACATGAACATGAAGTACCACTCCGGCCTGATTCCTGCCGGAGCCGAGGCAAAGGGATCAGCCTTAGTACCCAATCCCCAGGGTGAAAGAGCGGCCAATGCGCCCAGCACGCCCAGCGCAATGTACCAGGCCATCAGTTCACGCAAGAGGAAGTTCGGAAAGAAGTGCATCTCCCGCGACTGCTCGGGGTGGGCCATCCGCTGGGCTGCCACAGCAGGGGGAACACTCATGCCAAGCCGCTGAATCAGTGCCAGGTGCAGGAGGATCAGTAAAGTCGTGATACCCGGCAGGACGGCCACGTGGAATCCGAAAAAGCGAGTCAGCGTGGCGCCCGTGACTTCTTCCCCACCGCGCAGGAAAATCATCAGAGGCCTGCCGATGAGCGGTACCTGGCCGGCAATGTCCGTACCCACTTTGGTGGCAAAGAACGCCAGCGTGTTCCAGGGCAGCAAATACCCGCTGAAGCCAAAGCCCATAGCGAGGAACAGCAGGATCATCCCGCTGACCCAGGTAAGTTCCCGCGGCTTGCGGTAGGCGCGAAGAAACAACACGCTGAACATGTGGCAGAAGGCAGTAAAGATCATCAGGTTCGCTGCCCAGGAGTGGATGGACCGCACCAGCCATCCGAACTGCACCCGAGTCATGATGTATTGCACGCTCTCAAAAGCTTCATTCGAGCTGGGGCGGTAATAGAGAAGCAGAAGCATGCCAGTGCAGACCTGGATGCCAAACAAGAACAACGTAATGCCGCCCAGGAAGTACCAATGCGAGAGCTTGTGGACCGGGACAGTCTTCTTGCGCAAGGGCGCCGTCAGTGCAGCCCAGTCAAAGCGCGCATCCAGCCACTTGCGGACACTGGCGAACAGTTCAGGCCTCCCGCTTCCGGCTGACTACAAGATCCTCACCCCGCACGTGAACCTGATACTTCTCCAGCGGGCGCGGTGGAGGGCCCGAGACATTGCGTCCGTTAAGGTCGTACATGCCGTTATGGCAGGCGCACCAGATTTCGTGAAGATCGGTGCGGTACTGGACGGTACAGCTCAAATGGGTGCAGGTGGCGGAGAAGGCCCGGTACTCGCCTTCGCCGACGCGGACCAGGAGGCCCGGACGGTTGCCGAAGCGGAAGATCTTCGCACTATTGAGTTTCAGGTCTCCCACCTTGGCAGCGATCACCTCGTCGCCACCCAGGTCTGCCACCGGCGGTGGGACCAGATAGCGGAGCAGGGGGTACACGAACGAGACCAGAGAAGCGAGCAGGCTGCTGCCCAGGAATACCTCCACTACACGCCGCCGCGTCGGTCCCACCTCGGGAACCGCTGTGTTCTCCATGTTCACCCTCGTCTCCCGTCCGTGATCTACTTCTTCTTACCCAGTTCCCGAATGTGAGCCAGAACCTGCCCAATCTGCTCCGCCGTCAGCTTGCCTTCGAAGGTTGGCATCTTACCCTTACCCTTCGAGATGATGGTGGTCAGTTCCGCATCGGTCTGCTTCTGTACCTCCGCGGAACCCAAATCGCGGATGTTCAGCTTCTTGCCCATGGGCGTCTCGCCCTTGCCATCGGCGCCGTGGCACATGGCACACTTTGTCTTGTACAAGGTTGGGCCATCCTGTGCCGCCAGCGGAGTGCTGCCGGTGACCGCCACCGCTGCAACTGCGACTGCTGTCAGCAGGCCTAGCCACATGTTTTCCTTCTTACCTCTCATAATCTCCTCCTTAACGGTTTGTCTTAAAGTTGTCAGCGCGAGCCGCCCTAGTGAATTCCCGATTCGGTTTCACCCAAGGCGCGTGGGAAATTGGCAATTCGTCGTCACCGCATGCATCGAGTTCAGGACTCATGCTCGGTCTCCGTGGTCTTGCTCCTTGGGTCGGTGCCTTCTGTTTTCTTTGGCATCGGCCCTTGCGTCTCCGGCATAGGGCGTGGAACGTGGCCGGCCTCCAGCACGGCTGCCAGATCCAAGGGATGTTCCGACTGGTAATGCTCGAGCGGTACCTCTCCATCCCACCACGCCCAGTTCATCGGATAGGCGTCGGGGTCGAAGAAAACCTGGTAGAAGTGCCAAACCACGATGGCCAGGCTGGCCAGGACAGCTTCGTAGAAATGGATCGCTGTGGCCACATCCAGCCACCAGCGTGGACCCAGATTGCCTACCGTGATCGGGCTCCAGAGCATCACTCCGGTAAACACCATGATCAGAGTGCCCCACACCAGCGCCCAGTATTCCACCTTTTCCGCGTAATTAAAACGCCCAAAGGGAGGTTTGTTCGGGATCAGGCCGAGATGATAACGGAGATTGTTCCAGAATTCGGCAGCATCGCCGGCCGCCGGACGAATGTCTCGCAGCAGCCGGTGGCCGTCGCGGTAAAACGCCAGATACGCAACATGATAGAGGGCGGCCGCGATCAGCACCACGCCCGCGATGCGGTGGACGATGCTGCGCAGGTTTTCGTTCATTCCCAACACCAGATACTTGAACCAGGAGTCAGGAAACTTCAGGGCGAAACCGGTGAACACCAGCACGGTAAAGCTGGCGAACAAAACGGTATGCTGGAGGCGCTGCCCCCGATTCATCCGGGTAACAGTGCGCCCGCCCTGTTTTCTGCGGAGGGCGATGGCCTTGAACCTCCAGAGAATAAAATTATGGGTAAGCATGCCGCTGATCAGGACCACGATGAGCCCGACATAGAAGCGCCGCACCCAGCGGACTATGATGCTGCCGGTGTCGTTCGAGAACGGCGCGTTGACGTGCACTTTCGCGGCGACAAATTGTTGGGTCGCGCCGCGATGACACTGGCCGCAAGTCTTGACCAGGTTGGCTGGGTTGACGCTGGAGCGCGGATCGCTGGAGGGCAAAATGTTGTGCACGCCATGGCAACTGGCGCAATTGGCCACCAGCGTCGAACCTCGCCGCGAGGCCAAACCGTGGTAGCTGGCCAGGTAGGTTGACACCCGGTTCCCCTCAAAGCCGAATTCCCGGTTGAGTTGCACGCCTTCGTGGCAGTGCGCGCAGGCCAGATTCCGCGTCGATACCTGCGAATTGGGGTCGGTATGCGACTTGATGGAATGAATGCCGTGGCAGTCCGTGCAAATCGGCGCCTGCCCGTTTCCTCGGGCAATGGCCTGGCCGTGAATGCTCTGCTCGAACTCCCGTTCGATCGTGCCATGGCACTTGCCGCAGGTATGGGGAACGTTGAACTTGAATATCGGCGACTTGGCGTCGGCCGCGGTCATGATGTCATGCGCGCCGTGGCAATCGGTACAGACTGCCGCCTTTTCGACTCCCTTTGCCACAGCTTGGCCGTGCACACTCTCCTGGTAGGAGACGAACTGCTGAGTGCTACCGCCGGCAGCCGCCATCACGAACTTCTGATTGTGGCAGGTGCCACAAGTGGCGGGGATATTCGCGTGATTGGTTCGTGACTTGGGATCCGTCGAGGGCAGCAACTCGTGGGGACTACCGTGACAATCGGTGCAGGTGGCTGCGGGGCGGTTCTCGCCCTGACGGGGTTTGGCGTGCAGGCTGTGGTCGAGAGCCGCCTGCTGCTCGCTATGGCAAGTGGCGCAGGAGACCTTGGCTGGCAGGTTTTCGTGGGGAGAAGTCTTGACGTCGGTATGGCAATCCACGCAGGCAAACATGCCACCGTGCATCGAGTTCTTGAACTTGACCGGATCGACGTACAGAGTCACACGCTTGCCGTTGACGTCATGGGCGAGGCCAGCGTCGCTGTGGCAGGCCAGGCAGTCTTCGTTCGTGGGTTTCTGCGCTACAGCCGTGCCAGTGGCGTACAACAGCGCCAAGACCAGGCACCCAACGATCGCCGCTGCGCTCTTCATCGCGGCGCGGTCACTTACCTTTGGCAAGCTGGCGGATGTACGTTGTGAGGTCGCTAATCTCCGCGTCGCTCAGTTTCTTCTGGTGGGAAGACATTCTGTTCTTACCTTTCGCATTTATGGTGATCCATTCGTCCTCGCTCATCATTCTGCACTTCGGGTGAGGCTCAACCCGCATCCCCATCCTCATTTTCTAGCGGTGTTTCGCCCGTTCCGTCCGCCCTGTGACAGGCCGAATGCGAACCTAAGGGGCTAATCCCTAAGTCTTAGCCCAAAGACTTCATTCAGACATTGTCACTTCGACCAACCCCAAATGGCTCTTATCGTACGCGAAATGACCGACTTAGGCTGCTAAAGATTGAACACCTTTTTGAACCCCAACTCGGCACTCCCTGGGCTGGTGTTTTGAGTTTGTCGCTGCGTCATGGTCCCTAAGCCGGTGCTCACTCATGTTCAGTCCTTGCAGAATACGTCGATCGTGGCGAAACTCTGAATGGCGGGCAGATGCTTAACCATGACCTCTCTCCTGTTCGCATGTGACTGGAGTATGATTTCGGCGAACATGAGCAGTCTCCGCGTTAAGTCGGTGAAGACGCTGAACGAAGTATTCTCCTCACGGTCCACTCGCCGCCGTTATGAAGTCTGGTTCGTTCGACTGGGTCTGGCGGATGGTGGCGGGGCCTGGTGGTTTCGATATTTGCTGATGAACCCGGGGCGAGGGGGTTGTCCTGGAGAGCCGGAAGGAATGCCGCTCCAATTGTGGGCCACCTGGTTTCCACAGGATGGAAAGCCACAAAGCTTCATCCAGGGATTTCCGTTGGCGGGTCTGGAACTGAGCCCCAGGCGAGATCCATTCCATTTCCGCATTGGCAACAGTGAGATTCAGGAGAACTCCTGCCGAGGAGCGTTGGAGGTACGGGGACACTCGATTTGCTGGGACCTGCGATTTCATTCCACGTTTCGCGTCACGTTGAGCAGCAAGGGCTGGATTGGCTTCTCGCGAACCCCCCATTCTGACGCGCTTTTTTCAGGGCAGATCACGCTGGATGGCCGCCGCTTTCAAGGTGATCCTCTGGGGTTTGGGGTGCAAGGGCATAACTGCGGCTACCGGCATCGCAAGTTCTGGCGTTGGGCGCATGCATATTTTCCTCGTGCTGACGGAGCGCCAAGCACGTTCGAAGTCCTGGTTTACGAAATGCCGTTCGGGCTGGTCTTTCACAAGGCAGTGCTATGGCACAACGCAGAACCGCGCGTCTTCAGTAATTTGATTGAGATCAAAAAAGACCAGGAAACCTTACGATGGGATCTTCGTTGTTTCATGCGCGATGGATTCGAGCTGGAAATTGAATTCGATGGCAGCGGCGCAAGCATGCATCGTTTGCCTTACCTAAAAACCGATTGTCGGGGCACCTTGGAAGTGATGAACAACAGCCTGGCGAAAGCGACCCTGTGCCTGAAGCCGCGCGGCGGATTGGTGGAGAAACTGGAAACTACGTATTGGGGCAGTAGTGGAGATGGGCGGCCGCCCGGGATCTCACTCCGAGGCATGAGCCTTGGCCAGGCGCTCGGCGACGATAGTGTACGCCGCCGGATTAAACGCCATCCCAATGTGCGTGCCCGGGACTTCAAAATCGGCCTCGGGATCCCTGGTCATGCAATACCGCCAATTCACGATGCCGTCGTGGCGCGTGTAAATTGCGGTCTGGAGCATGGAGTCCGGAATATCGCGCTTCAACGAATCAACAAAATTGCAGGTGCAACGCCCGGTGTAGCAGGCTGGCAGTACGCCACGGCCATGCTCCTGCAGGATACGCAGGCGGACGGCTTCGGCGGCGTGGAGAACCGTTCGGCTGGTTACGGTGCCTCGAATCGGTGAAGCCAGGGTAATAACAGAGGCAACATCCCGGGGTCGTTGCCGTGCCAACGCGCAAGCGATCACTCCGCCGAGACTATGACCGATCAGGTGAATTTTTCGTCCCGTCTCCGCCCGCGCTGTTTCTATGGTCTCGTTCAGATGACGCTGGATCAGGAGGTTGGGGCAGTCGGCGTTGATCCCAATGCCGGAAAAATAGGGCCGGTAACCAATGCGCCCCAACCAACCATGGAGTTCCATCAAATAAAGGTCGGTGCCGAGAAAACCTGGAATGATGACGACCCCAGAGTCATCCCCACGCGGCACGCCAAAGCCGTAGTAAATGGGAGTTGCGTGCAGCAGGAGAATCTCGGCCGCGAAGAGCGCTTCCGTCCACGGTGAGAAGTCACTACCGGAATGGGCCAGCGGAGTGTGTTCGCGGACCCTAGCCTGCGATCGAACTGTAGCCCTTTTCTCTTTGCGCAATTTCGTCCAGGCTCGCCATCCGAGCGTATTCACCGACGCGTGGTCGCAACCGGCCGACGCTTGACCACTTCGAAGTATACCTTGATTTCCTTGCTGGCCCCATAGCACGTTTGAGCCATGGCATACATTTGGGGCTGGGAGAGTAGCGGCCCCAGCCCCGGAGCCCTTCGAGTATCTCAAGCTCCAGGTTCCGCGATGTGATCGCTCCCCTTTAGACGGCCCCGCAAGCTGATGAGTATGCCCCTAGCGCTCTTGCCGAGATGGTTTTCGTCGCGCGGGTTTTTCGAGGCGGGCCTCTAGTTCGGCCACTCGCTTGCGCAACCCATCGAGTTCCGGCTCGGTCTGAGCGCGAGGATGTGCCGGTGGCGGCTCGGCCAGAAACTTCTTCATCATGTCCATCGGGGACAGAATCGCGGACTGGACCTCGCCCAAGCGGCTCTGTACCGCGTCTTGCACCTTCTGGTACGTGTCAAAGGCGGATTTCAAATACCACATGAGGAACTCCTGCCGAACCTCATCGGAGGCGATGACCAGCTGACGAAGCAGCTCGAGCGGCAGCCCGGTGGGCTTATCCTTGGCATCTTCCATGATGACCTGGGTCAGAGTGACGCGGGTAAGGTCCTGTCCGGTTTTCGCGTCCACCACCCGGACCTCCTTGCCTCCGCGAACGAATCCGGCGATATCGTCGAGATTCACGTAGCGGCTGGCGGCGGTATCGTACAGCCTACGGTTCCTATATTTCTTGATGACGACAGTGCCTGGTTTCATCCCCTCCCCCTCTATGTTGCAGTGCACAAAGGACAAATAAATATTGACATAACTACAATAAGTTCGTATAGTTAATTCGATGCTGCAGTGCAGCATAAGAAACAAAAATGGAGGTGTCAAATGCCGGCAACGGTAAAATCAGAGTCCTCCCGAACTCATCCTCGGGAACCATCCTTTGTTACTCTTCTTTCCAGCTGGGCGCAACAGGGCGTACAGAGTTTCTTTGCTACGCAACGGATCCTGCTGGATCTCGCCATGCGACAGAACGCAAGCGTCATGCAGTCTGTGCGGCAACAATTGACCGATCCCCAGCACTCGCCGGCGGCCATTCTTGGCGAAGTAGCCGGGGAGGGCGTAACCAATTTCATTGAGGGGCAGAAAGTACTGCTTGAACTGGGACTAAAACAACATGAGCTCCTGATGTCCGGCGTGAAGGAAAATATCGAGGATCCGCGCGCCAATCATGCGGTGGATCTGCTGCGGCGTAGCGTGGAGACATTCATCCACATGCAGCAGGAATTCCTGAAGATCGCCGGAAAACAGACTCATGCCTGGGTGGAGGCAGCCAAGGCGGGGAAGCCGTACCAGACCGAACTCCTGGCGGACCTGGCCCGTGAAGGTATGGAGAACTTTGTCAATGCCCAGAAGAAATTCATGGATGTCATTGCCGAGGAGACATCCAAAGTCATCGGCGGCAAGCACAGCAACGGCTTCAAGAAAGTCAAGAAAACCGAGTTGGCCGCACTGGCGCGACAGGCAACCGAATCGTTCATCGACGCCCAGAGGAAGCTGGTTGATCTGGCCGGCAAGCAGATGAACGCCAACGTGAAAACGGCAGGCAAGGTTCCGGAACTGCTGAAGCCATTTCCCTTCGTGCCGTTCACTGAGCTAACGCGGGAAGGAGTGAAAAGCTACGTCGATGCCCAGAAGGCGCTGATGGATGTAATGGTAAAGCCGGCAGGTGAGCACAAATCCCGCGGCAAGACCAAGCACCACGCGAAGGCCAAGAGGCACGCTGCTGCCGCCTGATTGAGGAGCGGAGCGAACCCCAGGACTGTGAGTGGATTTGCGGCTTGAGCCCAGCGCGGGCCAGCCCAAGGAGTCCTGCAGGGCCGAGTTGGACGGGCCCTGCAGGACGTTTTCGATTGAACTCAAATGCCGGGGAACACGAACTAACTTTCCTCGGTATGCAGCGCTCGGCGGGTAGCCTCGAGAGTGTTAATCAATGACTCCTTAGGGAGCTTTTGAATGATGGGTTCGATGATCCATCCCAGCCCCAAAGGTACATCTCGCGTCAGTGAAACGGCTCGACACTCAACGTACACGCCATCCTTCCGTTCCTGGAATCTCCAGTAGGAATACAGGCGCCACAGGAAGCCATTCCCGGTATCGGGCGGCAACACGCGTTCCCTGGGTGTTCCGGCATACTCCACTTCCGCAATCCGCGTGGTATACGAACGACAAACCCAGCGAGTTGGATCCAGAGAACGATAGTGCACCTCATGATCCGTATCGAGGACCACGGTCAGGATCTTCTTCTTGAGAAGTCGTAAGGAGATTCGAAAATCGTTGCCCCGACGGCTTATTAGCCGGGAGGCGATTACTTCGGGCTTGTAGATATTCCTATGATGGTTGTAGTCCTGAATCAGCGCCAAGGTCTTTTTCAGGTTCGTCGCAGGAATGAATACGGCGCCGATCCAGTCATGGATCAGACCATGGGGCACTTTGACCGGCCCTTGACCGGCCCAGAATTGCGCTACAACTTGTCCTCCGTGGACCCGTTGGGCCCTCTCGGAATTGACTTCAGACCACAGAAATGGACCGTTTCCCTGGAGCGCCTGCTCCATTCCGGCTTCGGCTTCACGAATATATGCATCGAAAGCCTGCACGGTCTGAGGCTTCAACTGCACTGGCTTTGCAGTTTGCGGCATAGCGGGCCATCCATCGCGTGGGATGGTTTCTTACCTCTATTCGTTTGCTGTCAAGAGCCCGGCAACGCCGGAACGATGACCCAGCCCTCAGGAGCGCATCATTTTCTCCAAGGCAGGTCGGTTGCGGATGGTCAGGGTAGCGCCCTTCAATTGCAGCAGTTGCTTTTTCTTGAACTCGGAGAAGAGGCGGCTGACGGTCTCGCGCGTGGTCCCGATTATCTCCGCAATTTCTTCGTGGGTGAGAGTCAGCTTAATATGCGAAGGATCAGCGGACTTGGCCGCGTCTGCCGACCACGAGAGCAGCAGCTTGGCCAGTTTCTCGGACGGTGAACTTGCCAGTCCCAACATGCGGACTTCTTCGAAGGCAGAGTAGTAATTGCGGCTGAGCTGTTCTGCCACGCGCAGCGCAATTTCTCCATTTTCACGCAGGAATTGCAGCAACGCATCGCGGGCAATAAAGTTTGCCTGGCCCGGCTCCATCATTTCGGCGCTAAGCTCATAGGGTCGGTTGGAAATCGTAGCGTTAAGTCCGAGAACATCGCCCGCCTCGGCGAGGTTGAGGATGACGGTCTTGCCTTCCCGGGAGGAAGTGGAGAGCTTCGCTTTCCCCGTACACAGCAAAAACACACCCCGCGGCAGCTGACCCTCGATGAACAACATTGCCGACTTCGGATAAACCGCCGTGGACTTGATTTCGTTGAGCCGTTGCAAAAGGGGCAAGGGCAAATTGCAGAAAAGATGCTCTTCACGCACCGGACAGGTAACGCAGTTGTCAATGATACTCAGACCGTAGGGTGCGCGCATTTGAACCCCGCTGCGAGGATTGTAACACCCCTGTGATTGCGGTCACGAACCACCGTGACTCGGCCCACCGCTTTCGTACGGTAATTGGGAGACCATGTGTTAAACCGGACAGCCTGAGGGAGTCGAAACGCACTTTCGGGCTCTCATGATAATGAACGATGCAGGCGTTTCTAATCTGTAGGAAGATGGAGTAACGAAATGAACGCGACACACAAATATCGTGCGCTGGCTTGGTGGACATCCGGGCAGACAGGTCTGGCTAAGTCCGACTCTGCGCCCAACGCAATTCACTTCAGTGCCCCGCCGGAATTCGGCGGCCTTGATGGCCGCTGGACGCCCGAGGACTTGTTGCTGGCTGCGCTCGCAAGTTGCTTTACGACCACCTTCCGGGCAATTGCGGGATATTCAAAATTCGAGTACACCGACTTGCAAGTGGAAGTGGAAGGCACGGTCGGCAAAGCAGAATCGGGGTACGGATTCAGCGAAATCATCCTCCGCCCAACCGTAACCATCCACGATGAAGAACATCGGGATTGGGCGCTGAAGCTTTTGCAGAAGACCAAAGCGGCGTGCCTGGTTTCAAAGACCCTGGCAACTACCCCAGCGCTGGAGCCTCATGTGGAGGTTGGTAGTGCTGTGTCTCTGGGCTGACTTGAATCGTGCGAACTTCCATCCTGGAACTTGAACAGTCATGAAGAGCGCTGCCAACACGAGATCGCCGCTTCGAATCGTTCGCCAGCAGGCGCTCTATTTGGCGATCGGGCGGGGGTCTATGCAGTTTTCTGGGCCGCAACTGGGCAGGCGCCTACACTTTCCGTCGCTTTGATCTACTCGTTCTTTCTGGGGAATTTCACCACGCGGGTATTGGAGCAGATGAGGATTCCCGGCGTCACACGCGAATCTTCCTGGTACGGGCCGCCCAACCTGATTCTCCTGCTGGCAGTCACCGCGATTGCTGTAACGCTTGCCACTCTCGTGGTGTTTCTAGTCTACCCAAGGATCTCCCGCAACTGAACGAGCTTGAGATAGCTGGAGCCTGGAAACGGCTTGTCTCGTCGGCGGCGACTACTACGACGTCATCAAGCTTGGTAAAGACAAGCCGGCAATTTGCATGGCCGACGTCGTCGGGAAAAGGCATTTCGGCGGCACCATTGATGGCCAATGTGCAGGCCGCGATTCGGGCCTGTGCCACCGAAACAGCGTCCCCGTCGTAGGTGTGCAGTCGGTCGATGGAGGACCTGAAAACGCAAATGCTCGGAAGCGTGCAGGGATCCTGCAATTTTCGGATGCGGGATGAAGCCACCCTGATCCTCCTAGCAGCTTCTGGCCTTGATTAGCTTTCAAACGAGGCGACGGAACTTGCCCGGAGCAAGACCGTGATCGGCCTCAGCACTGCAAGGGATTGCAGTACATACTTGGGCCGACCCTCGCCTTGATTTCCTGCTCCCCGCTTTTGCCGGCAAAAATCGCCCACTTGTGATCGCCATCACGATAAGGTGTGCTGCCGGTCATGGCGGCACGGACCGTCCGTGCGGAAACTAACGTTGAAGTGTAGTTAAGGATAGGAGGAAATCCCGTGATGATGCTGTATCGGCTTGTCCGTCTCATCGAAACCCATTCGAAGGCTCTTGCCGCTTGCCTTCTAGCCCGAGTAGAGGCCTCAGAGGCGACCCCGGACTATCGGAACGTGCCCCCGGAAGAGCTGAAAGCGCGCGTGTACGAGATCTATAGCCATCTGGGCGACTGGCTCGTAAACAGGGATGAATTCGATTTGGAGCAGCGATATTTGAGGATCGGTGCGCGCCGGGCCCAGCAGAACGTTCCCCTTAGCCAGGTCGCGTGGGCCATCACCTTGACCAAAGACAATTTATGGGAATTCCTGAAAAAGGAGTCGGAACGTCCCATCGAAATACTCGGTGAACTGGAGATGCTGCAGATGCTGAACCGCTTCTTCGATCGCGCGATCTACTATGCGGCCGTGGGTTACGAGCGGGCGGTTGCCGAAGCGGAGGCAGCCGATACGTGCGCGATGGCCGGCACCTAATCAGGAATCAAGATATTCGCGAAGATTCCCGGTCAACTCTTCGGATTTGCGGAAAGTGGCACCGCATTCCCCGCGGAATCATCGAAATGTCATTGCGGCGCTTTGTCCGGTGCTTTCTCCGGCGCTTTGTCGGAGGCTTTGTTCTCCGGCGAGGCGGCAGGCTTCGCCAACGAACGAACGTAGTTCACCAGGTTCCAGAGCCCCTCCGGTTTCATACGCGTGCCTTCGGGCGGCATGTCACCTTTGCCATTCTTGATCACATAGAAGAGCTCTCCGTCGGTCCTTTCCTTGAGCGTCGCCGGGTTGGTTAGGTCGGTGACCTTCAGTTTCATATCGGCCCCGACATCGCCCTTGCCATCCCCGTCCTTGCCGTGGCACATGGCACAATCGTATCCGTACCATTTCTTGCCCTCCGCGAGCGACTCCGGAGTCGCCTTAACCGGGTTGGCTTGACGCACGGCATCGGGAGGAATCACGTAAGGTGCAACCGGCGCCGCCTTAGGCGGTGTTTGGTCTTGCTGGGCCGAGGCAGCGAACGCGAGAAGAAGCATCAACCAAACAATCGGTAAGCTTTTCGACACGGCAGTCTCCTCACTTTCTTGCTCGACGGCATCCTGATCCCGACAAGCGCGACCCAGCCCTTGAAGACTAGCGCTGACCCTTAGGATTGCTGCACTCGCTAGTCGCCAGTTCGAGCCTAAGCGATATGGATTATACGCCTCGGCGCCCCGCACACGGGTTGAGACCGAATATTGACTGTGTAGTACGTGCCCGATAATGATCCATGCTGTCGTCGGAATGGGATGCTTGAACCTGCCCCGGCCCACTCCCATTGATTGACACACCAGAGTAGTCAGCGTAGGGTCGAAGATGAGGAGTACGCTCGTACCTCTTTCAGGTTCTCTGACTCTAAGACAGTCCATCTGAAGTACCTTCCCTCTTTAGAGACGACGAACCAGGAGGTTCAGCATGATTGCTTCCCAGACATCCACACCACCAGCAAAGCCCACAACTCTCGCGATGCCGAAAAAGACTGCTGCAGGAGTGGCAAAGGTCTCCGTTGCACCAGGGTTAGAGAACAAGATAAGGGAACGCGCCCATCAGCTCTACGAAGGCCGTGGTTGTGAGCCTGGCAAGGACAAGCAGGATTGGCTCCAGGCCGAGCACGAGATAGTGAAGCTTCAACCCTAGAAGCCAACGACCGCGGTCGGCCTCCAGGGTTCTTCGAGGAACTGTTCCGAGGAGGGGCCTACGAAAACGTGCCCGGAGTGCGAGAGTCTCAACCAGGTCTTCGTATCTAAGCTAACTGGGTATCTTGCGGCCCGTTCCGCGGTGTTTTATCAAATCAGCACGGAATTTGCGGCTAAGCAACAGGTCGATATGGAACGCGCCAAGAACGACATGGAAGAGCACCAGTCGACCTGCTCGTTTGACGCCGAGGTGCGGATCTAGCCGCGATTCGGGGCCCCAGGAAGAGCGCCTCTTAAGCATCGATGAGAGACCTTCATCGAGTCGTGATTCTCTCTGGCTTACTCAGCTGAAGTCGTACCCCTCTCGCGGGCGTGGGCCCGTTCCCCGGCAAAGTTCAAGGCACGCGAGAGCCTGCCGAGCCTTGAGGCCAGCAGGTGTTCTCCACTGTGATTACGCTCACAGTCAGTCGTGATGTGTGCCACGGACTGAACTTATCTCCGATGGTTTACTTGAACACGGTAACCCTGAACAGCGAAGAAAGTGAGGCAACTGCGATGGAACCGCACAACTGGTCGAAGTCCGAATTTGAATACGGTCGAAAGGTTCTGCATTCTGCGCTCGAGGGTGGGCGTCGCGGTGGAGAAGCATTCCTCGAAGGAAAATCCCTTACTCCACTTCTTAGCGAAGGAGTGCGGCATGCTCTGAAGCCAGCCGCCGTGGGAGCGTGCATTGGCCTGTTGGGCAGTTATCCAGGGGACCACCGCAGATCCATCAGCAGGGCATTGACGTTCAGCTTGCTGGGCTGGGTTATTGGGCTTGGCGCGGGTGTCGTTTGGAAAACCCGCGGCTTGACGGAGTGCGTCGCCAGCAATGCTTTTAGGAATATCGGCAAAGTGCGCGATGAGCACTGGTTGGAGAGGCATCCGATCGACTACGCGTAGAAACTGACGACCCGTGGCAGGCAACAGGCAAGTCAAAGGAGGGCGGCAAATGAGTACAAGTGAAGCAGTGCGAGAGCGGGTCCTGATCCCAGTTGCCGCCGAGGGCCTCACTGAAGAACGGATTGCCTACCTGGAGAGACTGGTCCATCAAGCCAGAACCGCTGCCGCGGTCTTTACCCAATTCACGCAAGAGGACGTCGATCGCATCCTCAAGCCGATGGTCTTGGCCGGGCTGGAGCAAGCTCAATATCTCGCTCGCCTGGCGGTTGAAGAAACCAAACTCGGAGTCATGGAAGACAAAGTCCTTAAGAACATGGTGGCGACCGAGTTTGCCTACGACTACGTCAAAGACAAGCGTACCGTCGGCATCATCCGGGAGATTCCGGAGCGCAACCTGGTGGAGATGGCTGAACCGATCGGAGTCATCTTCTCGCTCACACCGATTACCAATCCCACTTCCACCGTGCTCTTCAAATGCATCATGGCCATCAAGACGCGGAACGCGGTCATTTTCAGTCCCCACCCCAGCGCCTGGCACTGCTGCTCCGAAGCGGTACGGATCATGTACGAGGCTGCAATCAAGCACGGCGCGCCCGAAGGCGTCTTTAGCTGTTTGGAGTCGCACACTCTGCAGGACAACGCCTACCTGATGCGGCACAAGGACGTGAGATTGATTGATGCGACCGGCGGTCCAGGCGCGGTAAAAGCCGCTTATAGCTCAGGTAAACCAGCGCTGGGTGTGGGAGCCGGGAACACGCCGGTTTACCTGGAAAAAACGGCGGACCTGAACACTGCCGTGGTGGACATCATCGTGTCCAAGACCTTCGACAACGGAACCATTTGTGCCTCCGAGCAGACCGTGGTGATTGACGATGAGATTTACGACCCGGTGTTGAAGAAATTTGCCGACTTGGGGGCACACATTTGCAACGAGAAAGAAACGGAGCTGCTGGGGCGCACGGTAATCGATCCCAAGACCGGATTCATGCAAGGCATGGCCGTCGGCCAGAAGGCCACCGATATCGCCCGCTTGGCCGGGCTTTCGGTGAAGCCGGATACCAAACTCCTGATTGCGCCGATTCAAGGCGTAGGCCGCGAATATCCACTTTCAGCCGAGACCCTGTTCCCCGTGCTCGCCGTGTATCGCGCGAGATCCGTCGACGAAGCGCTGAAAGTATGTGTGGACGTGAATCACGCCGGCGGGCTTGGACATACGGCGGTTATTTTCTCGCGCAACGATGAAGTCATCCGCAAGTTCGGCGAGGTGATGAACGCGGGGCGCATCATTGTGAATTCACCGGGTTCCGTCGGAGCGTTGGGCGGGGTTTACAACGATCTGGTGCCCACTTTCTCCTTCGGATGCGGGACCGGCGGCGGAAACAGCACAACCGATAACACAAATATCTATCACTACCTCAATATCAAGCGCGTGGCCCGCAGAACACAAGCCCATATGTGGTACCGGGTTCCCAATCAGATTTATTTCAACATGAATGCGGTCGAAAATGTGCGCGATTTACCGTCGCGCTGCACCATCATTATTACCAACCCGTCTTTGGAGAAGTTCGGCCATGTGGACATCGTCCGGCGCTATCTCTCACCGCAAACCCACGTCCATGTCTCGGTCATTCCGGACGCCGAGCCCGAGGTCAAGGTGGTGATGCAGGGAGTGGAGGCGCTCAACTTCTACAAGGCGGATCAGATCATCGCGCTTGGCGGTGGGTCGGTGATCGATGCAGCCAAGATCATGAAACTCAAGTACGAGTCGCCGGAGGCTGACCTGGAAGAGCTGGCCGCACCCTTTCTGGATCTCCGCAAACGCGTGGTCGAGTATCCGACCGAGAAAGTCAATCGGGTGCGGTTGGTGGCCATTCCGACCACGAGCGGAACCGGAAGTGAAGTCACTCCTTTTGCCGTCCTGACGGACAAAGAGCGAAAGCGCAAAGTGACCCTGGCCGACTACTCGCTGACTCCCGATGTGGCCATCGTCGATCCGCAATTCGTTTTGTCCATGCCGAAGGGCCTGACCGCGGATACCGGAATCGACTGCCTGACTCATGCGCTGGAAGCTGCAGTGTCCAGTTACGCTTCGCCCTATACCGACTGCAACGCCATGCAGGCGATTCGAATGGTGTTCAAGTACCTGCCCATCGCGTACCAGCATCCTCGCGATGAAGAGGCGCGCTGCATGATGCACAACGCGGCCTGCATTGCGGCGATGGCGTTTTCCAACGCGTCGGTGGGCGTGAATCATGCGCTGGCGCATGCCTTCGGGGCGCGCTTTGGAGTGGCGCATGGCCGCGCCAATGCCCTCATGTTGCCGCACGTCATTGCGTATAACGCGGCCGTGCCCACCAAGTTTGTGCCCTCGCCCTACCAGAAGGGGCATGTTGCACACAATAAATACGCAACCATCGCCGATCTGCTGGGTCTGGGCGGTCACACGGTTGAGGAAAAAGTAAAGAATTTGATCACGGCGGTAGAACAGTTACTCGATCAATTGGAATTTCCCCGTTCGATTGCCGAACTGGGGATTTCGAAGGAAGATTTTGAGCGGGCGATTCCCGGGTTAACCAACCTTGCCTTCGACGATCCCTCGGGGCGGTCGAATCCTCGTATGCCACTGATGACCGAATTGGCCGATCTGTTCAGGAGCGCTTATCAGGGCAGGGGCCTGGCCAAGGGAGCCAAGACATTTCAGCAACGAAGCGCGTAGTGGAGGCAGGTATGGCAACGATTGCCGTGTGGCTGAAGATTGATGAAGAGCGCGTTGTCCAAGCGCTGCAAGAAGCCGGAGAGACACTGGGCAGCGCAGCGGGCGACCTGCTTCTGGATTTCTCCTCCCTGCGCAGGATCGATTCGAATGTGCTCAGAGTCATGGAAGAGTTCGCCGGCATCGCTGACGGCAAAGGTGTAAAGGTCGTGTTGCGCGGAGTCAACGTCGAGGTCTACCGAGTGTTCAAACTGGTGAAGCTGGCGTCGCGATTTTCTTTCGTGAACTGAGATGCGCGATGGTTGCAACCGAAAGGAGAGCTGACATGGAGAATCATGAGAGCGGCGAACGCCTTTCCTGGGGTGACAGCGTTTTCCTGAATCTCGAACGCGAAGGCATGCCCCTCAATGTGGGCAGTGTCAGCCTGCTGGAGGGCAAGATCCCGTTCCAGGCTTATCTCCGGTTCGTCGAGTCAAAGTTGCCGCAGATCCCTCGCTACCTCAAGCGGGTGGTGAGCGCGCCCTTGAATATCGGCCTTCCCATCTGGGACTACGATCCTGAGTTCGACCTGCGCAACCACGTACGCGAGGTGACGCTTAAGAACGGTAGCGACAGGGAACTGAAGGCGCTCGCGGGAAAACTTTTCAGCAAGGTGATGGACCGGCGACGCCCACTGTGGGACCTGACCCTGGTGCAAGGGCTGAAAGGCGATCGCACCGGTCTTATTTTCCGCATGCACCACTGCCTGGCCGATGGCATTGCCGGAGTGGGGCTTATGAGCGTGCTGATGGATGCGAGTCCGGTTACGCCGCCCCTGCCGAGGAGAAAGCTGCGTGTCCCACCGCCGCGTGACGCCGCCACGGCGCTGGTGGAAGGCTTGGCAGGGTCCTACTCCGATTTCATCAATCGAATTCTCTCGGCATGGTCAGGAGCGTTGAACATGGCGGAAGGGACAATGGCGGTCGGCGGAAACCGGGCCGCGGAAGAACTCTCCCGGCTGCTGCCGGAACTCACAACCACCACCGAGCGCTTGCGGTTTAACGTAATCTACCGCGGGCCACAGAAATTCGCCTGGGCGGAAATTCCGCTTGAGGATGTGAAGGCCATACGGCATACCTCCGGAACCAGCGTCAATGATGTCCTGCTGGCTCTGGTGACGGCGACCATTCGACGCTACTCGGAACACCACGGCGATCAGGTTAAGGGGCGACTGATCCGCATCATGGTCCCCGTGAATCTGCGCGGCAGCGACAATTCTGAGAATTCAGGGAACCACATTTCGCTGGTTCCGGTGACTCTCCCCCTGGATATTCGTTCTCCGAAAAGACTGCTGGCAGCGGTCCACAAGAAGACGGAGTTTCTCAAGCGCGCCCATGCCGCCGAGTTGGTCAGTTTGGTTGGCGGGTTGATCGGCGTCTTCCCAGGCCCGATGCAGGCCCTGGCCGGACCGATGATAAGCCAGGTGCCGTTTACACCCTTCAACATGGTGTGTACGAGTGTGCCCGGGCCGCAATTCCCTCTCTATCTGCTGGGACACAAGATGCTGCGGTGGTATCCCTATGTCCCAATCGGAGGCGAGATGGCAGTCAACTGCGCCATCCTGAGCTACGACGGGATGGTTTATTTCGGTTTCAGCGGAGACGTGCATGCAGCGCCGGATCTGTGGCGTTTGGAGAAATTCGTGAAACAGAGTTTTGTTGAGCTGCGCGACGCTAGCCGACCCCCAGCGCCACGAAAGAAAGCGGAGCGGAAGAAACCGGCGCGGACGAGGAAGCCGGTGTCGAAATCGGCAGAGCCTGCGGCCACCACGGTTCGTGCACCGATTCCACTTACGGCGGTTCGCTCTGCATTCGAAT
Organism: Terriglobia bacterium; assembly: GCA_963742495.1. Taxonomy (GTDB): domain Bacteria; phylum Acidobacteriota; class Terriglobia; order Terriglobales; family Acidobacteriaceae; genus JAIQFF01. The sequence goes on along the minus strand of CAVULZ010000003.1, from coordinate 356,830 downwards.
CAACAGCAGCACCGGAAACAACGGATGCAAAGGAGAAAGTTCGGGCCCAACTAATCGCTTAGAGATTTGCTCAGGAGTGTAGGTCATGGAAGGAATTCAGCTGGCGGTGCAAGTAACGCCCTGGTTGGCCTCGGGGCGGACCTTGTTCCTGATCATTCATTGTTTGGGCATCACGAGTTTTGCCTATATCGTGGCCAGGCGCCTGGTACCACTTCTGTGGGCCGAGCGCGATTTTCGCTTTGACCAGCCCCTGGCCCGGTTGGGCAAGGTGCTGAAATTCGGTCTGGCACAGTGGAAGCATCCCCGTTACCGCACCGCCGGCATCCTTCATATTTTCATTTTTGCAGGGTTTATTTGCCTGGTAATGCGCGCTTTTTATGTGCTGATTGTCGGCGTCTCCGAGAATTTTGTAATGCCGGGCCTGGCGGGAGAAGCCGGGCATATCTACAACATCATCACCGACTATGCTGCGACGGTCGTGTTCCTCTGCATGGTGATCGCAATCGTGCGCCGCCTGGTATTCAAGCCAGCGCGCTATGCGGTGCCGGAAAAATTCGGCAAAGCCCACACCGCCGACGCTGTCTTCCTGCTGGCGCTGATTGCTGTCCTTATGCTGGCCGACAGCCTGTTCGCCGCCGCAAGAGCCGCAGGCCAAGTACAGCAGGGCCAAGCCGTTGAATTATTGGCAGCCTGGTCGTTGCCCTGGATGCTGAAGAGCCTACTCACCTCAAGCTCCTTGTCTGCACTCAAGGATTTCTACTTCGGCGCCTACCTTCTCCATGAAGTGACCTTCTATTTCTTGCTGTGCTATCGGCCCTTTGGCATTCAGTTCCACGTGGAAACCTCGCTGTTCAATCTCTACTTTGCGAAGTTGGAACGGGGGACGGTGAAGCCGGTGAGATACGGGGTCAGCGACGAGCATCTCGACCAGGTGAAATCGTTTGGAGTGAAGACATTCGAAGACTTCACCTGGAAGCACATGCTGGACTTCTATTCGTGCGCTGATTGCGGCCGCTGCTCGGATAACTGCCCGGCCAATGCCGTAGGCAGGCCGCTGTCGCCAAGGTTTATCACCACCAAGGCGAGAGACTACGCTTTCCAGCATTACCCGATGTTTGGCAAATCGACCAACCACCAGCCGTTGATCGGCGGCATTTATTCAGAAGATGAAATCTGGTCCTGCACCACCTGCGGCGCTTGCGAGGAAGAGTGCCCGCTGCTGGTGGAGTATATCGACAAGATGGTCGATCTGCGCCGGGGCATGATCGATGACGGGAACGTGCCCCAGTCCCTGCAGAAACCGCTGAAAGCCCTGGAGAGTCGCGGCAATCCCTACGGCAAGATGGAAAAGAAGAGAGCCGACTGGGCTAACACCAAGGAATTCCGGCAAACCTGCCCGGTGAAAACCCTGGACGGGAAGAACCACGCCGACACTTTGTATTTCGTGGACAGTGTCACTTCCTTCGATGACCGGATCCAATCCATCGGGCGCGCCACGGCGAAGATCCTCGACCACGTGGGTGAGAATTTTGGAATCCTGGGTGCAGCGGAAAAAGATAGCGGGCATGAAGTCCGCCGCTTTGGCGAAGAGACGCTGTTCATGGCTCTGCGCGACCACAACGCGGAGGCCATCAAAGCCAGCGGAGTAAAGCGGATCGTCACTGCCGATCCGCACGCCTTCAACGCTTTGAAGCATGACTACAAAGACATGCCGCCGGTCGAACACATCAGCCAAGTGATCGCCAGCGAGGTGAAGTCCGGCAAGATCAAGTTCAATGCAGTGGAAAAGAGCACCAACGTCTATACCTACCACGATCCCTGCTACCTGGGGCGGCACAACCAGATTTATGACGACCCGCGTACTGTGCTCGATGCCATTCCTAGCCTGAAGCGAGTCGAGATGAGCCGTTCGCGAGACCGCTCGTTCTGTTGCGGTGGCGGCGGACTGGCGATGTTCTACGAGCCGAAAGAAGAAGAACGGATGGGCGTGAAGCGAGTCCGGATGGCTGCAGAGGCCGGGGCGAATGTGATCGTGACCGCGTGCCCATTTTGCATGGTCAATATAGAAGATGCGATCAAGGTCGCCGGCATGGAAGGCAAGATGACCGCTATTGACCTGGCGGAATTGGCGGAGCAGCAGATGGTGCGGGAAAGCCCGGTTGTGGAGACCAAGGGAGCTGTCGAAATCCAGCATGAGAGCGTCGTAGGGAGGTAACTGTGGAAATTCTGGTTTGCGCAAGAAGAGTGCCTGACACTTCGGAAAACGAGATCACGCTTAACAGCGCGGGAAACGACATCGAGCGCGATGAGCTGGTTTATTCGGTGAACGAACCCGACAACTATGCGGTCGAAGAAGCTCTGCAGATTGTCGCCAGAGTCGGTGGAAACGTCACCGTCGTAACCGTGGGCGGGGAAGACGACGAGGAAATCCTCCGCCGGGAGATGGCCATGGGCGCGCACCATGGCGTGCTGATCTCAGACGAGGCCTTCAGCGGATCGGATGGCCGGGGTATCGCCACCATCCTGAAATCGTTTGTCCAGAAAGGCAACTACGACCTGGTTTTGACTGGCGTGCAGGCCGAGGATGGCGGGGCGCAGGTCGGCGGGATGCTGGCGGCGATGCTCGACTACCCCTTCGCTTCGCTGGTGAACTCTATCGAAGTCCTGGAAGGCCGGAAGCTGAAAATCGGGCGGGAGATCGCAGGCGGCAACAAAGAGATCAGCGAAATCGATCTGCCGTGCGTGCTTTCCATTCAGACCGGCATCAACGAGCCGCGCTATGTCGGCATGCGGGGCATCCGGGCTGTGGCCTCGGTACCCATTCCAACTTACGGTGTGTCTGAGCTGGGTATTGACACTGGCGCTGTTGGCGAAGCCGCGGCGAAAGTGAAGCGGGTGGACTACTTCCTGCCCGAGCTGGGCAAGGGAGCCGAGATGCTTGAAGGCAGCCGGGAAGAAATTATCGACAAATTGGTGGAATTGGTTGCAGCCAAGGGAGGGCTGAAGTAATGGCTCGAATTTTTTCTTACATCCTGCACAAAGGTGGCGTAGCCGATGACTGTGCCACCGAATTGGCGGCTGCGGCCAGAAAGATTGATGCTGCCGGATCGCCGACTGCCGTGGTGACAGGTTGGGGCGCAGAGCTCGATTCCGTCTGCAACGCTCTTCGCGGTTCCTACGCTGAGGTATGGAAGATTGCGAACGAGTCTCTGGCATATCCCAACGCGGAACTGGTGCGCAAATCGCTGGTCAAAGTCCTGCCGGCAGGGAGCGTTGTGTTGGTTTCCCACGAGCATTTCGGAATCGATCTGGCGCCCGGGTTGTCCGTCAAACTGAACGCGGCTTTTGTTTCTGACGTGTTGGGGATCGAGGGAGTGGATGCTGCCCAACTCAAGGTAGTCCGCCAGGAATTTGGTGGACAGGTTAGCACTCATGTCGGGTGCGATATGTCATCGGGCGCAGTGGTCACTATACGTCCCGGCGCATTCAAGGCGTTGGAAAGCACCTCGCTTGGTGGATCGGTGATCGACAAATCCGCCGATGTCGGGGCATTGACAGCAGGACGCCGCTATTTGCAGACGGTGGTCGCAGAATCCGGGGATGTCGATATCACCCAGCACAGCGTTTTGGTTTCCATCGGACGTGGCATCCAGGAAAAAGATAACGTCGCAATGGCGCAGGAACTTGCCGACGCAATGGGCGCGGCGCTGAGCTGCTCGCGACCCGTGGTCGATGCCAAGTGGCTGGACAAATCCCGCCAGGTCGGTTCTTCGGGAAAAACGGTCAAGCCCAAAGTGTATCTGGCATGCGGCATCAGCGGTGCCTTCCAGCATTTGGTCGGCATTAAAGGCAATCCTTTTATCGTCGCGATTAACAAGAACCCCAAGGCCCCGATTTTTCAGGTGGCAGACGTCGGCATTGTGGACGATCTCCTGGAGTTCTTGCCCGAACTAACGAATAAGATCCGCGAAATGCATAGCGTTTCGGCAAAGAGGACGGCATGATTACCAACAAGACACTCAAACTAAGTCTGAAATCGCTCCGCGAGTTCGCCAAGAAACGTCTCCCCGATGAAACCCTGATCGAGCTGGACGCACGTGACGAATGTCCGCTGGAGATCGTGCGCCACATGTGCAGTCCGGACAAACTGGGCATTCAACTTCTGTTCATTCCCGAAGAGTTTGGCGGCATGGGCGGCGGCGCGTTCGATGTCTACTGCGTTTGTGAAGAGATGGCGCGCATCGATTTGGGCGTGGCGACCGCGGTGCTGGCTACCTTCCTGGGCAGCGATCCCATCACGGTGGGAGCCACCGCGGAGCAAAAAGAGCTCTGGTTGGGGCGGATTGCGGAAGAGGGATTGTTGTTTGCTTACGGCGCGACCGAGCCGGAAGCGGGCAGCGATCTGGGCGCTCTACGCACCATCGCGGACCGCGTGAACGAGAACGGCCGCGTCGTCGGCTACAAGATCACGGGCAACAAACAATGGATCAGCAATGGTGGAATCGCCGATGCGTGCACGATTCTGGCCAATACGCCCGCAGGTCCGAGCTGGTTTATTGTGGAAAAAGGCGCGAAGGGTTTTAGCCACGACAAGCCCGAAGACAAGCACGGCATCCGGCTCAGCAACACAGCTGCGCTCGCACTCGACAACGTCTATGTCGATGCCGACCACCTGGTCGGAGGCGTGGAAGGCCAGGGACTGAACCAGGCGCAGGCAGTATTCGGTTACACCCGCCTGATGGTTGCGGCATTTGGCCTGGGCGCGGGATGGGCCGCGCTCGACCGGGCAATTCCTTACTCCACCAAGCGCATTCAGGCCGGCGCGCCTCTATCCGAAAAGCAGGGATACACGCACAAACTCATCGTGCCGCACGTGGCCCGGCTGGAAGCAGCTCGCTCCTACATCGAAGAAACCGCGGAGCGCATCGACGGGGGGGGAGAAGGAAGCCTGAACACCGAAGGGGCGATCGCGAAGTACATGGCAACCGAGGCTGGAAATGCAGCCGCCGAGGCCAGCATCCAGGCGCTGGGCGGATACGGCTACACCCACGAATACATCGTGGAGAAGATCAAGCGCGACGTTCGTATCACCACGATTTACGAGGGCACCTCCGAGATCATGGAGATGACCATCAGCCGTGACCGCTGGCAGCTCCACCTGAAAACGCGAGGGCAGCATTATCACGAACAGGCAAAGAAGTTCGAAGCGCTGCACGCCAGCCATGCGGACGTGGGCGCTGACAGTGCGGCCCTGGCTTTCCACGCCTTGGCCGAAGTGATGGAAAGGTCTAGGGTGGCGCGCCTGACTCGCTACCAACACATTCTTCTGCGCCTGGGTGAGTTGATCGCCTATGCAGAGTGTGCCGGCAGCCTGGCTCGCCGAGCTTCTTTGCTGGCGGAAAACAAGCTGAACGAAAAAGCCAGCCGGCGGTTCGACGCGACCGGGCTGGCAGCGGTGAGCCGAGTCTTCGCGCGCGAAGCCGCGCTCAAGGTGGCTGAAGATGGTTTGCGCTGGGTCGTTGGAGCGGGTGGTGTAAGCGACACCGAACTGGCCACGTTTGAAACAGCTTTGGGAATGCCCGCCATTCATCGCGCCCAGGCGAGACTGATTTCGGACATGGATTACGTAGCAGACGTACTGTACAGCCGCGCAGCGAAGCGCAAGGAGCTGGCTGCGTAGCGTTGGAAGAGGGATGGACCGCAGACGGACTGAGCTTTCGCAGTCCACCGTTCTCTCCTTATTAAGGGAGCGCAGTCATGGAAAATACTTCATACCGAGCCATAGCAATCGTAGGGGCAGGGGCCATTCTGCCCGATGCACCAAACGTCCCGGCTTTCTGGGAAAACGTGAAGAACGGCCGTTACAGCATCACCGAAGTCAATCCCGACCGTTGGGACCCGGCGCTATATTTCGACGCCGACCACAGCGCTCCCGACAAGACTTATTCCAAGATCGGCGGCTGGGTGCGCGACTACCCATGGGACCCGATGAAATGGCACCTGCCCATCCCCCCGCGGGTGGCCGATGCCATGGATGGGTCGCAAAAATGGGCGATCGCCTGCACTCGCGAAGCCCTGGAAGACTACGGTTACCCCAAGCGTCCGCTGGACCTGGATCGTACCGCCGTAATTCTGGGCAACGCCCTGGGCGGGGAAAAGCACTATCTCACCGCGTTGCGCGTGTTTTTTCCTGAATACGCGCACGAGTTGGCAGAAAGCGCCAGCTTCGCCACATTGCCGGAAGCGTTGCGCCGCGACATCACCCGCGAACTGCGCGAGGGGATCGGCAAACATCTGCCCCCGGTTACCGAAGACAGCATGCCTGGCGAACTGGCCAATTGCATTGCCGGCCGGGTTGCGAATATCTACAACTTTCACGGCCCTAACTATGTTTGTGATGCCGCGTGCGCCTCGGCGATGGCGGCGATTAATGCCGCAGCCGAGGGATTGATCCACAACGACTATGACCTGGCGGTCAGCGGCGGTATCGATCGCAACATGGGCGCCTCAAGCTTTGTGAAGTTCTGCAAGATCGGGGCCCTCTCCGCCACCGGAACTCGTCCTTATGCCGAGGGAGCAGACGGGTTCGTGATGGGCGAAGGCGCAGCCATCGTGTTGCTAAAACGTCTGGCGGATGCCGAGCGCGACGGGGACAAGATCTATGCCGTGCTGCGTGGCATGGGCGGATCCAGCGATGGAAGAGGAAAGGGCATCACCGCGCCCAACCCGATTGGTCAGAAATTCGCCATCGAGCGCGCCTGGCAGAATGCCGGATTGCCGCTCGCTACTGCCACTTATATTGAAGGTCACGGTACTTCGACGCGAGTTGGCGACATTGTCGAGGTCCAGAGTATGGTTGAGGCGCTCGGCGGTTTTAACCTGCCCTCGCACTCGGTGGCCCTGGGCTCCGTCAAGTCGAACTTCGGCCATCTCAAGGGAGCGGCTGGAGCTGCCGGGTTCCTGAAAGCTGCACTGGCGCTTCGGGACAAGGTGCTGCCGCCCAGCCTGCATTGCGGACATCCCAGCCCGGATATCGATTTCGCCCACTCTCCGCTCTACGTCAATACCGAATTGAAGCCGTGGACGGCTCCGCTGGATGGCGTGCGGCGCGCCGGGTTGAGCGCTTTTGGTTTTGGCGGCACCAATTTCCACGCCGTCCTCGAAGAATACATTCCTCACCGGTTAAACGGAAACGGCAAGCGCTCGGTGGCCGTAAACGAGATACCGCCGGCTGCGAAAGAGCCAACTATGAACGTAAATGAAGCTGCCCGCAATTCTACTTCTGCTTATAAGGCTCCGTTGCGCGGTGCGCTGGTGATCGGCGCCGCAACCGAAGCCGCGCTGGTTGAGCGTCTGCGCGAGGTTGAGAAGGACGCCAGGGCGGGTCGCGCACCCGTGCCCGCTGCTCCGGCGGAATCAGACCTGCACGCGCCCGAACGGCTGGCCATCGACTATGGCAACGCCACCGAACTGGCGGAGAAAGCCGGCAACACGCTCAAAGCGATGAAGGCCAATCAGCCGGCGATGTGGAAGGCCCTGCGCGCGCAAGGCATTTTCCGCGGTCATGGTCCGGCGCCCAAGGTTGCGTTCCTTTACCCGGGCCAAGGTTCTCAGTATGTGAACATGCTCAAGCCGTTGCGTGCCGCCGAGCCCATTGTGGCCGAGACTTTTGCCGAGGCGGATCGCATAATGACGCCTCTGCTGGGCAAGCCACTCAGTGAGTACATTTTCGTGGACAAGACTGACGCGGACGCCGTCGCCCGGGCGGAAGACGATCTACGTCAGACTGCGATCACGCAGCCTGCCGTGTTGGCCACGGATCTTGCGCTGACCCGGCTATTCTCCGCTTATGGCATCACGCCCGACTTCACCATGGGGCACAGCCTGGGCGAATACGGAGCGTTGCTGGCCGCCGACGCGCTGCCCTTTGCGGACGCGCTCGAAGCGGTCAGCGCCCGCGGCCGCGAGATGACCCGCTTTGCGCCGGAAGACAAGGGCCGCATGGCCGCCGTGTTCGCTCCGCTGGAGGAAATGGAGCGAATCCTGAAGACCGTGAGCGGGAATGTAGTCATCGCCAACGTCAACAGCAATCATCAGGCGGTCATCGGCGGCGCCAGCAAACCCGTCGAGCAGGCTATGGAAGCGTTTCAGAAAGCTGGCTACGACGTGACTCCGTTATCGGTCAGCCACGCCTTCCACACCTCAATTGTGGCCTCGGCCAGCGAACCGCTGCGGCGGGTACTGGCGCGCCTGCATCTGACATCGCCACGCCTGCCCATTGTTGCCAACACCAGCGGCGAGTTCTATCCCATGGGGCCGGACGTTGTGCCGCAGATGTTGGACATTCTGGCGCAGCAGGTTGCGGCGCCGGTGCAGTTCGTGAAGGGCCTGCGCACGATTTACCAGGCGGGGGCGCGAGTCTTTGTTGAAGTGGGACCGAAGAAGGCGCTGCAAGGGTTTGCCGAAGATGTGCTGGGCGAGCGCGGCGACGTGGTTGCGCTCTTCAGCAATCATCCGAAAATCGGCGATGTCCCTGCCTTCAACCAGGCGTTATGCGGTCTCTATGCGGCGGGACTGGGCCGCGGGACAGCAGACACAGCGCGTGAGCCAGCCACCGCGCCGGCGGTTTCTGCACCTCAGGAAACCGCTAAAGCAATCGCAGAGACGGTACCGCCAGCGGGCGCAACGTTGCCAGCGGCTGCGGCCAACGGCGATCACTACGTCGAACTCGGCCACCTGTTTGCCGACGTTCTCGAACGAGGCTGGAAGATTACTCACGGCGGAAACCCTGCGCCTACCGCACTCCCAGTGACGATTACCGGCGCGGCGTTGGGCCTGCCCGGAACCGATCACGTCTTCGATGATGCCAACATTGGCCGAATCCTGGGTGGAGGTCAGTTCATCGATTCCATTCCCGCGCGCCTGCGCCGCGACATGCTCGACAAACACATCACACGGCTGGTGAAAAGCGAGAACGGCGGCAGGTTTGAAACCATCACCGACGTGGCGGATGTTATCAAACTGGCGGGGCGCGGTGGCGCATTCGATCTGGAAAACGAATTTGGTGTCTCCGCCGACCGCAAGGCCGCTCTCGACCGGGTCACTCAGCTGGCCATTGCCGTGGGGCTCGACGCTCTGCGCGACGCCGGCATTCCGTTGGTTCTACGCTATAAGACGACCACAAAAAATACACAGCTGCCGGACCGCTGGGCCCTGCCGGACGCGCTGCGTGACGATACGGGTGTGATTTTTGCTTCGGCCTTCCCCGGCCTGGATTCCTTCGCCGACGAGATGTCGCGCTATCACGCGGACCATGCCCGCCGCGAACAACTGGCCACGCTGGAGAGCCTGCAGGCTCGGGCGGCAGAAACGAATGGGCATTCCACCCTGGGCCAGGAGATTGACCAGCAGGCTGCACTGCTGCGCGCCGCCATCGAGAAAGAGCCCTATGTATTCGACCGGCGTTACCTGTTCAGGGTGTTGCCGATGGGGCATTCCCAATTTGCTGAATTCATCGGCGCGCGTGGACCTAACACGGCGGTGAACGCCGCTTGCGCCAGTACGACCCAGGCGGTCGCCCTGGCTGAGGACTGGATCCGCGCCGGACGGTGCCGCCGCGTGATCGTGGTCTCGGCCGACGATATTACTACGGACAATCTGATTGGCTGGATGGGTGCCGGTTTTCTAGCCACCGGAGCCGCGGCCACGGACGAAGTGGTCGCAGAGGCCGCTACTCCCTTTGACCGCCGCCGGCACGGCATGATCATCGGCATGGGCGCTGCCGGACTTGTGGTGGAGAGCGCAGAGGCTGCCCGCGAGCGGGGAATCCAGCCCATCTGCGAAGTATTGAGCACGGTAACCGCCAACAGCGCTTTTCACGGCACTCGCCTCGACGTGCAGCACATCAGCCGGATGATGGAAGACCTGGTGGCCAAGGCGGAAGCCCGCAGCGGCATTCGACGTCATCAGATCGCGCCTAAGACAGTCTTTGTTTCCCACGAAACTTACACCCCCGCACGCGGCGGCAGCGCGGCAGCGGAGATCCACGCGCTGCGTCACGTCTTCGGCGACAGCGCCGATCAGATTGTGATCGCCAACACGAAAGGCTTCACCGGTCATGCCATGGGGGCGGGCGTCGAAGATGTCGTGGCAGTGAAGACACTGGAAACGGGAGTGGTACCGCCTGTGGCCAATTTCAAGGAAGTTGACCCTGACCTGGGCGCGTTGAACTTGTCGAAAGGCGGAACTTATCCCGTCGAGTACGCACTGCGCCTGGGAGCCGGGTTCGGTTCGCAGATTGCCATGACGCTGTTGCACTGGGTGACGACAAAAGACGGGGTTCATCAAAGCCCCGATGCTCTGGGTTATGCATACCGGATTGCCGACACGCCCGCGTGGAAGGCGTGGCTCACTCGGATCGCGGGCCATTCGTCCGCAGATCTGGAAGTGGTTCAGCGCACCCTACGCGTACGCGATCAAGCATCAGCCGCGCGAGTTGCGGCGCAGGAACCTCGGACCTTGCCCGTGCCGGCGCCGAAATCGGTTTCAGCGCCTCCACTTCAGCCATCGCCGCCTCCAGTCATGAAAAAAGCGCCGGCGACGGTCACCGCTGTTCCCGAGCCGAGCGTAAAACCAAGAGTCGCTGCGCCTGTGCCTGCAGTCGTACCCGCGCCCCCGGTCCCGTCAACATCCAGGGTCGAAGGCGATCCCGTGAAAGAGCGCATTCTGGCTCTGGCCGTGGAGAAGACCGGCTATCCGCGAGACATGCTGGACCTGGATCTCGACCTCGAAGCGGACCTCGGGGTGGACACGGTGAAACAGGCTGAGATGTTTGCGGCCATTCGAGAGATCTACAGCATCCCACGCGACGAGAACCGCAAGCTGCGGGACTACCCCACCTTGGCGCATGTCATCCGCTTCGTGTATGAGAAGCGTCCGGATTTGGCCAGTGAGGCCGCGCCCGTAGCGGCACCCCAGGCCAAGGAAGAAGTCAAAGTTGCTGCATCAGCTCCTGCTGCGAGTCCTGCTGGCGGCACCGGCGGTGACGTGAAAGAGCGCATTCTGGCTCTGGCGGTGGAAAAGACGGGCTATCCGCGGGACATGCTGGACCTGGATCTTGATCTCGAAGCCGACCTCGGGGTGGATACAGTGAAACAAGCGGAGATGTTTGCGGCCATTCGCGAGATCTACAGCATCCCACGCGACGAGAATCGCAAGCTGCGGGACTACCCGACATTGGCGCACGTAATCCGCTTCGTGTATGAGAAGCGTCCGGATTTGGCCAGTGCGGCCGCGCCCGTAGCGGCACCCCAGGCCAAGGAAGAAGTCAAAGTTGCTGCATCAGCTCCTGCTGCGAGTCCTGCTGGCGGCACCGGCGGTGACGTGAAAGAGCGCATTCTGACTCTGGCGGTGGAAAAGACCGGCTATCCGCGAGACATGCTGGACCTGGATCTCGACCTCGAAGCGGACCTCGGGGTGGACACGGTGAAACAGGCTGAGATGTTTGCGGCCATTCGCGAGATCTACAGCATCCCGCGCGACGAGAATCGCAAGCTGCGGGACTACCCGACATTGGCGCACGTAATCCGCTTCGTGTATGAGAAGCGTCCGGATTTGGCCAGTGAGGCCGCGCCCGTAGCGGCACCCCAGGCCAAGGAAGAAGTCAAAGTTGCTGCATCAGCTCCTGCTGCGAGTCCTGCTGGCGGCACCGGCGGTGACGTGAAAGAGCGCATTCTGGCTCTGGCGGTGGAAAAGACGGGCTATCCGCGGGACATGCTGGACCTGGATCTTGATCTCGAAGCCGACCTCGGGGTGGATACAGTGAAACAAGCGGAGATGTTTGCGGCCATTCGCGAGATCTACAGCATCCCACGCGACGAGAACCGCAAGCTGCGGGACTACCCGACATTGGCGCACGTAATCCGCTTCGTGTATGAGAAGCGTCCGGATTTGGCTGCACCTGCCCAACCCCCGGCGACGAACCGCGAGCCATCTGCGCCCGAACCAGCCGCCGTTGCAGCTCAAGCGATCACGGACGACGCTATTAGAAACAAAGTTCTGGAGATTGTGGCCGAGAAAACCGGCTACCCAACCGACATGTTGGACCCGGATCTTGATCTCGAAGCTGACCTCGGCGTCGATACCGTCAAGCAGGCGGAGATGTTCGCTGCCATTCGAGCGGCATATAACATAGAGCGCGATCCAAATCTCAAGCTGCGCGATTTCCCAACTCTGACCCACGTGATCAAGTTCGCGCGCGACAGGGCGGGTTTAGCAGCATCCATTGCGGAGGCAAAACCGGAGCCAACCAGCCAGGCAGCGAAGTCCCCAGCCTCACCTGCCGCCGCGAGGGTGCCTGATGTTCCTCGCCCAGTGCTGGCGAGTCTGGACGCCGCAAATCGCATCCCACGCCGGGTTCCACTGCCGGTCCTGCGCCCGCCCCTTGCCATCTGCAAGCCCACGGGGGTCACACTCGCCCGCGGCGGGCGCGTGATCATCATGCCCGACCAGGGTGGGGTGGCAGACGCGCTAGCGCAAGCGCTGCAAGCGCAAGGCGTGGAAGTCCTGCGCATAGAAGAAGCGTTAGATGCCGAGGCGCTTACCAGCCGCCTCAAGAGCTGGATGACTACTGGTCCCGTACAGGGGATTTACTGGCTGCCCGCGTTAGACAACGAAGGACAGCTCAGCAGGATGGATCTCGCGACCTGGCACGAAGCCGTGCTCCTGCGAGTGAAATCGCTTTACACAACCATGCGCACCCTATTCGAAGCGATCGCGCAGCCGGGTACGTTCCTGGTGTCGGCGACGCGGCTGGGTGGACAGCACGGCTACGATGAGGCCGGAGCGGTCGCCCCGCTGGGCGGTGCGGTGACGGGTTTCACCAAGACTTACAAGCGGGAACGCATGGATGCCCTTGTCAAAGCGGTCGATTTCGAATCCGAGCGCAAGCCATCGGAGGTTGCCGCACTGCTGATCGAGGAAACCCTGCGCGATCCTGGCGCTGTCGAGATCGGCTACAAAGGAGGGTTGCGCTGGACCGTAGGGCTGCAAGAACAGCCCGCATCCGACGGCCAACCCGGTCTCACGCTGGACCAGAACACTTCTTTCCTGATCACCGGAGCTGCCGGCAGCATCGTCTCGGCCATTACCGCAGACCTGGCGGCCGCATCGGGCGGCACTTTCTATCTGCTCGATCTGGTGCCGCAGCCTGACCCCGAAAACCCCGATCTCAAGCGCTTCGTGAGCGACAAAGACGGGCTCAAGCGCGATTTGTTTGCGCGCATTCAGGCGCGCGGCGAGCGAGCTACGCCAGCCCTGGTGGAAAAGGAGCTGGCAGCGCTCGAGCGGGCACAAGCTGCGCGCGCTGCGATCGACGCCGTGCGCGTGGCCGGTGGTACACCGTATTATTTCAGCGTAAACCTCACGGATGCGGATGCCGTGGCTCAGGTGATTCGCCAGGTGCGCGAACGCAGCGGACATATTGACGTGCTCCTGCACGCCGCCGGCATCGAGCGCAGCCATTCTTTGGCGGACAAAGAGGCGCGTGAGTTTGACCTGGTCTTTGACGTCAAGAGTGACGGCTTCTTCAATTTGTTGCATGCGATCGGCGACATGCCCCTGGGCGCGACCGTGGCGTTTAGTTCGATTGCGGGCCGGTTCGGTAATCCCGGACAGACGGATTATGCTTCCGCCAACGATCTGCTGTGCAAGATCACATCCAGCTTCCGTGCAACTCGTCCGGCTACACGTGGGATCGCGATCGATTGGACGGCATGGGGCGGGATCGGTATGGCCACGCGCGGGTCCATTCCCAAGGTGATGGAAATGGCCGGCATCGACATGCTGCCGCCGGAAGCGGGAGTTCCGTTGATTCGCCGCGAGCTGACGGCGGGCGGAACGCGGGGCGAAATCGTTATCGGCCAGCGTCTGGGAGCGCTGCTCAAGGAATGGGATGCTAGCGGCGGACTCGATACCAGCGCCCCGGAAGTTTCTGGCGAGAAGAGATTGCCTTCCCAAGGGCCAATGATCAGCAAAGTCGCCAACGCGGGACTCTACAACCCTATAACGATTGAGACTACGCTGGACCCCAAGGTCCAACCGTTCCTGCACCATCACCAGATTGACGGCACCCCGGTGCTGCCGGGCGTCATGGGCATCGAAGCGTTTGCAGAAGCCGCAGTGCGCATGCTTCCCGACTGGCGTGTGGCAGAGATTGAAAACGTCAATTTCCTCGCGCCGTTCAAGTTTTACCGGAGTGAGCCCCGCACGGTAACCGTCGAAGCGCTCATTCATCCGGATAAGGACGGTGTTGTGGCGGATTGTGGATTGATTGGCTTCCGGCCACTTCCGAATCAGCCTGAGCCGCAACGCATCACCCATTTCACCGGCCGTGTCCGACTGACGAAGCGGACACCCGAGGTCGTAACCACGGCGCCATATACGCCGGCAGGTCACATCATCGAAGCTGCCGATATCTATCGCCTCTACTTCCACGGCCCTGCGTACCAGGTTCTAGAACGGGCGTGGTGGGATGGGAACCGGATTGTCGGGTTGATGGCGAAAGGCCTTCCGAACAATCACCATCCCGCTGAACTTCCGACGCTGATGGCGCCGCGGCTGATCGAGCTTTGCTTCCAAACCGCGGGTATCTGGGAGATGGGCGTGCAGAGCCGCATGGGACTGCCTCAGCACATCGATCGAGTCTCCTTATTACGGGCTCCGGATCTGGCGGAAGGGCGGCTATACGCTGTGGTCACTCTCAATCAAGTTCAAGGAAGTTTTGATGCTGAGGTTGTGGACGCGGCAGGGAACCGCTATTTGCAACTCAGCGGATACCGCACGGTGGCGGTCCCGAACAGTATCGTTGGCGAGCCGTTGAAGGCACTACAGATGGCGATGTCACTGGAAGCCGTCGCGGCATGATCGACCAGGCGGCCACCCATGTTTGACTGTCGATCGAGGAATCTATGAACCACGAATTCCAACGCGTAGCGATCGTGAACCGCGGTGAGGCGGCCATGCGTTTCATCCACGCGGTCCGCGAGTTCAATCAGGAGCACGGCACAGCCCTGCGCACAATCGCGCTTTTTACCGAGCCCGACCGTCATGCCATGTTTGTCCGCGAAGCGGACGAGGCAGTGTGTCTCGGTGCCGCCCAAGTCCTTGACCCCGGCACGCTGCAGCCCAAGAGCAGTTACGTCGACTATGGCCGGCTCGAACGGGCATTGGCAGACGCGCGTGCGGAGGCGGTCTGGGTGGGATGGGGTTTCGTGGCTGAGCACGCCGCGTTCGCCGACCTTTGCCATGTGATGGGCATCGTCTTCATAGGTCCCGACGGTGACGTGATGCGCCGGTTGGGCGACAAGATTTCCTCGAAGCTCTTGGCCGAGAAAGCACAAATCGAGGTGGCCCCCTGGAGCGGTGGGCCGGTGGAGAAACTTAATGACGCCTGGCGCCACGCGGAACGGCTGGGCTATCCCCTCTTTATTAAAGCGACGGCCGGAGGAGGCGGTCACGGGATTCGAAAAGTACGTTCGTCAACTGAACTTCCGCAGGCCTTTGAGAGTGCCCGCGCCGAAGCCTTTAAGGCCTTCGGCGATCCCACTGTTTTCATGGAGCAAATGGTAGAGGGAGCGCGCCATATCGAGGTACAAGTCATTGCCGACCACTACGGAACTACCTGGGCCGTCGGCGTCCGCGACTGCACGATTCAACGCCGCCATCAGAAAATCCTCGAAGAAGCGCCGTCCCCGGCACTCTCTCCGGAACAGGATCAGGCGCTGCGCGAGGCGGCTGTGCGCCTGAGTCAGGCGGCGGGATATCAAAACGCCGGCACGGTGGAATTTCTGTATGAACCAAAAGCCCGCCGCTTCTTGTTCATGGAGATGAACACGCGGTTGCAGGTCGAACATCCGGTGACGGAATGCACCACCGGGGTGGATCTGGTCAAACTTCAGATTCGGATTGCGCGTGGCGGCCATCTGGAAGGGGAACCTCCGCGCACTACCGGTCACGCCATCGAGGTGCGGCTGAATGCCGAAGATCCGGATAACGGCTTTGCTCCTGCCCCGGGTACCGTCGAGCGGTTCAGGATTCTGACCGGGCCGGGAGTGCGGGTCGACACGGGTGTGGCGGAGGGCGATCCCGTACCTGCGGAATTCGACTCCATGATCGCCAAAATCATTGCCTACGGTCAAAACCGCAACGAAGCGCTTTCCCGTCTACAAAGAATGTTGCGCGATAGTGTTGTCGTTATCAAGGGCGGTGCCAGTAACAAAGCATTTCTTCTGGAGCTGTTGAGCCACCCCGATGTGCAGAGCGGAGATGTACATAATGGATGGCTGGACCGCCTGGCTGCGAGCGGTGAGCATGTCTCTCGGCGTTACGCCGATGTCGCTCTGGTGCAGGCTGCGATCGAGGCCTACGACGAGCAATTGGCGGTGGAGCAGACCCAGTTCTACGCGTCGGCAGTGCGGGGACGGCCACAGGTCCGGACGGAGGTAGGCCGGAGCACCGACCTGCGCTATCGAGGGCATGCCTACTCGCCTAAGACATACCGCCTCGGCCCGCAACAGTATCGCGTCGAAGTCAATGGATCGCGCATCGATGCTCAAATCGAACGTCGAGATCAGTTTGAATATTGGCTCACGACGTTTGGGCGCCGCTTTCATGTCATTTCCGTGCGCCAGGGGCTGAGTTACAGAGTCGAGGTGGACGGTGTCTCGCACCAGATCGATCGCGATGATGGTGGCATTGTGCACGCGTCGGCGCCGGCAGTGGTGGTTTCCATCGCTGTGAAAGCGGGTGACACGGTGTCGGTGGGAGATCGCCTGCTGGTGTTGGAAGCTATGAAAATGGAAATGCAGGTCGTGGCTCCATTTTCCGGGAAGGTCCGGCAAGTGATGACCATACCAAACGTACAAGTGGACACGGGTGCGCCCCTCCTGCAGATCGAGCCCGACGCAGCCGGTGATACGGTGAGCTCGGCCGAGTCGGTGGTTTTTGGCGCGTCGCTCGACCCCGGCGCGGAAGGTCAAGATTCCAGCCACCGTCAGAACCTGGAAGAGCTGCGTCAGCTCATGCTCGGCTTTGATGTGGATCCGAAGCAGAGTGCACGACTGCTCGCCGAATGGACCAAGAGTGGTTCGGTTGAGAGCGATGAAACCAGAGCGAGTGAGGATGTGGTCCTCAATATCTTTGTTGACATCTGCTCGCTGTTTCAGCGTGAGCCGCAGGTCAACCATCGAGCCCGCGGTGAAGAGCCCAGTGCCGAAGCTTATCTGTTTTCCTATTTGCGAATGCTGGATACATGCGGTGAAGGCCTCCCGCCCGCCTTCGTCAGCGCGTTACAGCGTGCGCTGGCTTATTACGGCGTGCGCTCTCTCGATCGCTCGCCTGAGCTGGAAGAGAGTCTGTTGTGGATCTACAAGTCGCATCAACGGGTGGAGCAGCAGATTGCGCTTGTTCTGGGCGTGCTCGAACGGCGTCTGCGGCGCGCTGACGCCCCCGCGTTGCAGGCCGAAGAATCGTTTCGCACACTTCTCGATCGGATGATCTTGATGACGAACGGATTTTTCCCTGCGGTAAGCGATCTGGCGCGCGAGGTGCGGTATCGCTACTTCGATCAGCCACTATTTGAGCGGGCACGGAAACAGGTCTACGGCCAGGTGGAAGATCATCTTGCCTACATGGCTGCGAATCCCGATGCCGCGGATCGTCACGAGAGATTGCGTGCCCTGGTGGAATGTCCGCAGCCACTGGCCAGCTTATTGTCCGGCCGCTTCGCCACCGCCGATCCTGCGATGCGCAAGTTGATGCTGGAGGCAATCACATGGCGATATTACCGGATTCGGAACCTCGTAAACCTGCGCTCTTTTTCGGCGGATGGACGCTGCTATGCATCGGCTGAATACGATCATGAAGGGAAGCGCATCCACGCCTTCACCAGCCACGCCGAGTATTCCCGGCTGTCCGAGGCGGTGGGTGCAATGTTTCCTTTGATCGCGGAAGTCCCAGCAGACCATGACATCGTCATTGATTTTTGGGTTTGGCATTCCGGCGGGCTGGCAGATCCCGAGGCTACGCAGCAGGAAGTCCGCTCACTGCTCAACCAGGCGGGGTTTTCTCGTCCAATACGGCGCATCGTGGTGGCCGTGGCCGGTCCCGGCCGTGGTGCAGGCATCGGTGGTATGCAGCATTTCACTTATCGCTACAACGGAAATGCGTATGAAGAGGAGAAACTCTACCGCGGGCTCCATCCCATGATGGGCAAACGCCTTCATCTCTGGCGCCTCAGCAATTTCAACATCGAACGCTTGCCGTCGGTTGAAGATGTTTACCTCCTGCACGGCGTAGCTCGCGATAATCCGAAGGATGAGCGGCTGTTTGCCTGTGCAGAAGTGCGCGATGTAACGCCGGTGCGTGACGAGGCGGGCCGCGTCGTGCAACTGCCGCATCTGGAGCGCATGTTGACGGAAGCTCTGGCGGGGATCCGGTTATTTCAATCGCGCCGCCGTCCCCAGGATCGGCTCTACTGGAACCGGATCTTCCTGTACGTGTGGCCGCCGCTTACTCTGGAGCGCGACGAATTGCGTGATATCGTGCGCAGACTCTCTCCCGCCGCCGAAGGCCTGGGGTTGGAACAGGTAGTGGTGCGCGCTCGAATTCCCAATCCTGCGACCGGGGAACTGCGCGAGATGGTAGTGCGCATTTCAAGCCCGGGCGGCACGGAGTCGCTCATAACCTTCCGGCCTGCGGACAATCTGCAGGTAATCAAACCGCTGACCGAATATGAACGGAAAGTCGTCCGTATGCGGCAGCGCGGACTCATCTACCCCTACGAAATTATCAAAATGATCACGCCCGCTCCGGAGGACACGCGGGCCGAATTTCCATCGGGCGATTTTGTCGAGCACGATCTTGATGCCGCCGGCAATCTGGTTCCGGTGGATCGGCCCTATGGTCAAAACAAATCCAACATCATTGTGGGCTTGATCCGAAATTTCACACCCCAGTATCCCGAGGGTATGACCAGGGTCGCGCTGCTGGGAGATCCGAGCAAGGATCTGGGGGCCATTGCTGAACCAGAATGCCGGCGCATCCTGGCCGGGTTGGATTTGGCTAAGAAGAAATGCGTCCCCTTGGAGTGGTTTACCCTTTCGGCCGGGGCAAAGATCTCGATGGAGTGCGGGGTCGAAGGCATGGATTGGATCGCCCGCGTCCTCCGCCGCTTGATTGAGTTCACGCAGGCTGGCGGCGAAGTGAATCTGGTGGTCAACGGAATCAATGTCGGAGCGCAGCCCTACTGGAACGCCGAGGCCACCATGCTCATGCACACTCGCGGCATTCTGGTCATGACCCCGAAAGCAGCCATGGTGCTCACGGGCAAACGCGCTCTCGATTATTCCGGCAGCGTCTCCGCCGAGGACAACCAAGGCATCGGCGGCTACGATCGCATCATGGGACCGAACGGTCAGGCCCAATACTGGGCGCGGGATATTGATGAGGCCTGCCACATCCTGTTCCGTCACTATGACCACACTTACATCGCTCCGGGCGAGCGCTTCCCTCGACGCGCCGCGACCAATGATCCCATCGATCGGGATGTGCGAGTTCATGCCCACAGTCAGAATGGCGAGGAGGGCTTCGCCTTGGTCGGCGAGATTCTGTCGGATGAAACCAACCCAGGACGCAAGAAATCCTTCGACATTCGGAAAGTGATGAGGGCGGTCGCCGACCAGGACCACGCGCCGCTCGAGCGCTGGGCGGGCATGCGCGCAGCCGAGACAGCGGTGGTCTGGGACGCTCATCTTGGCGGTTATCCCGTTTGCCTGATCGGAATCGAGTCCCAGCCGGTGCCGCGGTTAGGGTTTGTCCCCGCCGACGGACCAGACCAGTGGAGTGCCGGGACGCTGTTTCCACAATCCTCCAAGAAGGTCGCGCGGGCGATCAATGCCGCCAGTAACAACCGGCCACTGGTGATCCTGGCCAATCTGTCAGGGTTCGATGGTTCGCCGGAATCCATGCGCAGGTTGCAGCTTGAATACGGCGCTGAGATTGGCAGGGCCGTGGTGAATTTCAAAGGCCCGATCGTATTCTGCGTGATCTCCCGCTATCACGGTGGTGCGTATGTGGTCTTCTCGCGAGCTCTGAACGAACAACTCGAAGTCGTAGCCCTGGAGGGGACGTATGCCTCGGTCATTGGCGGTGCGCCGGCGGCGGCAGTTGTTTTCGCGGGTGAAGTGGAAGCCAGGGCCCGTAAAGATCCGCGCCTGCTAGCGCTCAGCCAGACGATGGCCCAGGCCGAGGGGGCGGAGAAGAGCCGCTTGCGCACCTTGTGGGAAGAACTCTTCAAGATTGTGCACTCGGAGAAGCTGGGTGAGATGGCCGCCGAGTTTGACCGTGTGCACAGCGTGCAACGGGCGCTCGAAGTGGGTGCGCTGAATCACATTCTTCCGCCCGCGGACTTGCGTCCCTATCTCATCCATGCGGTGGAACGAGGGATGGAAAAAGAGGAACATTCCGCGAAGTCAGAGGCCATGGTGAGTGACGCGGCAGCCTAGGACTGGTTCTACATGGCGACGAGGTGTAGACGTGAAACCCGTGTATTGGCTGGAACAGACCCAAGCTGACGTACCAGTGGAGAATGACTGGCTAAGTGCCGAGGAGTCTGTCTGCCTGAGCGGCTTGCGCTTTGCCAAGCGGCGGGCCGACTGGCGGCTGGGACGATGGACGGCAAAATGCGCAGTGGCTTCGTTTTTGAATTTGTCCATCGATGCCCAGGGCCTTGCGCGGATCGAAATACGCCCGGCATCATCTGGCGCACCCGAGATCTTCATTGCGAACAAACCAGCCGCGGTTGCAGTTTCCATCAGCCACAGTTCCGGAGCCGCCGTCTGCGCGGTCGCGATGACTGGAGTGGAATTGGGTTGTGATCAGGAAGTGATCGAGGCGCGAAGCGACGCTTTTGTGGCCGACTATTTTACCGAGAGCGAGCAAGCGCTGGTAGCGCGAGTCTGCGCGGCTGAGCGCTCCCGCCTGGTGACCCTGCTGTGGAGCGCGAAAGAGAGCGCACTGAAAGCGCTACGCGAAGGGCTGCGGCTCGATACCCGGAGTATGACCGTGAGTCCCATTAACGGTGGGTTCAATCTCAACGGCTGGAGCCCGCTGCAGGTTCGCTGTGCCGATGGCCGGAGCTTCCATGGCTGGTGGCAGCAGGGGAATGGCATCGTGCGGACCTTGGTCGCGAATCCACCGCCGGACTCGCCGATTCTCCTCCCCGCGCCAACTCGATTTTCTGACTGTGCGTCTCGGAGTGGATAGAGGATTAATTATGATTGCGCGGATACACTTCACTGGCCCAATTCAATACCGGGCGCGTAGCGCGGCAGAGATCGGCGAATCAATCCTGAAGGTGTCTGCCCGCCGGATGCTCAAAGGCCCGCGCCAACCCAACTGGAGTTGGCTCGTTGAGGTGAACACCGAAGTACTGAAGAAACACGTGACCACCGCATTCACGATGCGCGATATAGGAGAAGCGCGCTCTTTCTTGGATTCGGTCGTGATCAGTTCGCCCGCGCTATCAGAAGTAGATATCACACCGATTGTGCACGAGAAGTTCCGAGGAAGCCGGTTTACGCAAAAGAACGCAAAGGCGGCAGTGACGGTCTTGTATTTTCATGGTGGCGGATATTCTTACTACCCTCGAGCTTACCCCAACTTCATCGCTCTGATTACGCTGGCTGCGAAATCCAGAACGTTCGCTCTTGATTACCGGCTTGCGCCGGAACATCGCTTCCCGGCGCAACTTGAAGATGCGCTCAACGCCTATCGCTGGCTACTGGAAACGGGCACGGATCCTGACAACCTGATTTTTGCCGGGGACTCGGCAGGTGGCAACCTGGCGTTGACTTCGCTGTTGGCAGCGCGAGATTCCAAGCTGCCGTTGCCCGCACTCGCCATCGTTCTTTCCCCTGCAACGGACATCGGAAGTGAGCACGCCAGCCTTGTCGGCAATCAAGCGTCCGACTGGATTGACAAACGCATGCTCGAACAGTGGGCGGGTTGGTTCTGCGACCATTCCCAGCGCCGAGAGCCGCTGGTATCGCCGCTTTGGGCCGACTTGCGCGGTCTTCCTCCGATCTACATTCAGGCCGGACGCAGCGAGATTCTCTACGACAGCATTCAAGCCTTCGCCGCCCATGCCCGAAGTCAGGGAATCGACGACCGTTCTGGAGACCTGGGAGGGCATGAATCATGTCTTCCAGATGTTTGGACCGGATGTGCCGCAGAGTGCTGAAGCACTGCGGAGAATTGAGCAGGTAATCGATAGCAGGGTTCGAAGACAAAAAGAAGCGGAAGCTATTTCGTCTTGAATCACCGGAAAGTGGGTAGGTGCATATGGCAACCTTGACCATAGAAAAGCCTTCGATCGCGGCGGCTCATGGTACAGATGCATCATGGAGTGGCCTCTTTCGAGCTGGTGGCATTGCAGCCATTCTGGTTGCCCTTCTTAGCATCGCAGACGCGGTCGTTGCCTTCATTCTGCCGCCTCCACCCAGTTCGGGCGGCATTGCCACGCTCGAATACATAATTGCAAACAGGCCAGGCTACATAATCTTTCAAGCACTGCTGGTGGGGCCCGTAGCGTTGACCTTGATTACTTTTCCGGCCCTCTATATCGCGCTGAGGCATCTGAACCGCAGCTACGCCGCCATCGGCAGCGTAATCGGTGTCGCGTCCGTGGTCCTCTGCCTGGCTCCGTTTTCGTGCGTGAACGGCCTGGTCTACCTGAGCTACCAGTACGCAGCTGCCACCGGCGCGCAACACGCTACCTTCGGCTCCGCGGCTGAGGCTCTTCTCGCTCAGAATAATTCGGTGAGCGCCGGCGGTGTCTTGTTCGCGGTCAGCATTCTGGTCATCTCTATCGTCATGCTTAAGGGAGTTTTCTCGAAGTGGGTTGCCTGGGTGGGCATAGTAAGCGGCGGAGTAGGCATTATTTGTGAGAGCCTCCGCCCCATGATAGGCGCCGCCTTCAGCATCTATGGTGTTGTCCTGATTTGGCTGATCGCGGTTGGCTGGAAACTTTACCGGTTGGCCTAGGAGACTCATATGGAGGCCCGCGACAAACGATTTGATTTCGATTTTATCGTCATCGGATCGGGCTTTGGCGGCAGCGTTTCGGCCCATCGTTTAGCGGAGAAAGGGTACCGGGTAGCGGTAATGGAAATGGGCCGGCGTTGGACGCCTGACAACTTGCCGCATACCAGTTGGTCCATCCGTCGCTGGTTCTGGCGTCCCAGACTCGGCTTGCGTGGCTTCTTCAACATGCGTTTCTTTAAGCATGTGACGATTCTCCATGGTTGTGCGGTGGGTGGCGGATCCGTCACCTACGCTTGTACTCTGCTTTCGTCTCCTGAAAAAGTATGGGAAACCGGCTCGTGGACGGGATTGGCCGATTGGAAAGCGGAGATGCCTCGTCACTATGAGACTGCCTCGCGGATGTTGGGAGTCACCGAGAACACGATTCTTGGACCTGCCGACCATCTCCTGAAGGAACGCTGCTGAAGCTGTAGGATGCGGGCATACTTTCTATCGCACGAAGGTGGGCATCTTTCAGCCCAAGCCGGGAGAACCTGGAAACCAGGCCTTCCCTGATCCGTTCTTCGGGGGAGAAGGTCCCCAGCGAACCACCTGCATCGCCTGCGGTGGTTGCATGATGGGCTGTCGCTACGGCGCCAAGAACACCCTGGATCTCGGCTACCTGTATCTGGCGGAAAAGCACAGTGCGCGCGTCTTTCCTGAAACCCAGGTCGTGAGTGTTAGGCCGCTGGCAGGCCATAGTGATGGCGCCGCCGGATACGAAGTGCGCACAGTGAATTCCACGGCGCGGATTTGGCGACAGCCGCGGCGCTTCACTTGCCGCGGGGTGGTCTTCTCCGCGTCCTCGCTGGGCACAATGGAACTGCTCTTTCGGCTCAAAGAGAATGGCTCCTTGCCGGGCATCAGTCCGCAGCTGGGCAAGCACGTGCGTACCAATTCCGAGTCGCTGATCGGGGTGCGCATGCCCGGTTACCGGGAAGATTTATCGCAGGGCATAGCCATCGGTTCCGGCATCTACATTGACGAGCACACCCACATTGAAGCCGTCCGCTATCCACGTGGCTCCGATGCCATGGGCCTGCTGACCACGATCCTGACTAATGGCCGCCCTGGGCCGCGGCGGATTGTGCTGTGGCTGAAGAATCTTATCAACTCTTTGCTGCGCCACCCGATTAGGACCGTGCGCGTGCTGCAACCGCTTGGTTGGGCGCGAGAATTTCTGATTCTGCTTTGCATGCAGGCGCTCGATGGCGAGATTGAGATGCGCTGGCAACGCCCCTGGTTCTGGCCGTTCAGGAGATTTCTCCTCAGCCATGGTGAGAAAGTGCCTACCTACATCCCTAGAGCAAATGAGTTTGCCCAGAAGCTCGCGGAACTGACCGGTGGCGTTCCCATGAGCATGGTTCCGGAGATACTCTTCAACGTTCCGAGCACGGCTCACTGCATCGGAGGCTGCGTCATCGCTGATTCAAGTACCCACGGCGTGGTTGATTGCCGTCATCGCGTTTTCAACTATAAGAACATGTACATCTGCGACGGATCGGTGGTGGCCGCCAACCTCGGCGTCAATCCGAGCCTAACCATTACGGCGCTTGCCGAACGCGCCATGAGTTTCATCCCACCCGCGGCGGAAACGGCCTGGAACGATACTAGCCTGGGTTCCTGATCAGGCTGGGGCGAGTGGTGAGATCGTCCCGGCGGGCAGGAGGCGATCCAGTAAGGTCTGTTCGTAATGCAGCCATAAGCGGGTTGTGTAAAGCAACGCACTACATTGGAGCGTGATCAAGTCTCTTGACATCAATGGTGAACGGAACGCCTTGCGATGACTAAGCCAATGCTCGGCAACACGGCGTGAGACGCCGAAGCCCATGCCGGCATCCGAGCCTCCAACATCGGCCAGAACCCCATCCAGCGTGAACATCACCTTGGACAACATGATTAACGACCCAGGGAATTTCACGCCCTTGAATGCAATACGTTCCAGGAGCCGCATGGCATCCACGCCGCTGGGCAAATGCGTGATCGGAAGTTCATCGAGAAATCGGGTGATTGTCTCGCCAATCATCTGGCCCCGAGGCGAAGTGCTTCGAATGTCCTCTTGAGTGAGCGCCAGAATTTCACTGCAGGTACCAACCGGATCGCGCAGCCCCACCATCAGAAACAAAAGCGCGAGATGCCGGCGCTGCTCCCGGCTTAAGCGTTCCCGCAGGGCCCAGTCGAGGATAACTAGGTCGCCCGTCCGATTGTTATAGAGGAGATTGCCGGCATGAGGGTCGCCGTGAAAAATTGCATTCTCCTCCGCCGAAAGCAGAGGGACGGCCACCAGCGCTTCAATCAGTTGCTCGGCAACTTGCCTGCGACGCCCGGCCGGCAGGCGGGCCGCAGCGTTCGTCACTTTTGTTCCGCGCTCTTCGGTGAGCGCCGTAATCCTGGGTGTACACAGCGGCGCAATCAGGCGAGGCACACGAACGTGAGGAACGGTCCGATAAAGATTCCATGCTTCCACCAACGTCTTCTGTTCGCGAACAAAATTGACTTCGTAATGCAGCAAACGCCGGACTTTCCTAAAGGTGTCAGGGAGAAGATGTGCAGGAAATTTGTAATTCCGCTGCCGATCCGAGAAGTATTGGGCCAGTCCCTGCAAGTAGTCCATGTCCTCGGCAAAGTATTCAGGGATATGGGGTTTCAGAACCTTGAAAACGCCGCGTTCACGCCGTCCCTTGACCGGATCGCGCCAAGTGAAGCGCACCACCGCGCTGACACTGGCTTCTGAGAGTATTACAGGCGCGATGGCTACGTCGAAAGTCTCGAGCCTCGCCCCCAAATCCTGCTGAATGATGATGCGTATCTCCTCCGGTTCGACATCCCGGATTCCGTTTTCCAGGCGAGCCAGGGCATTTCGCAGAGCAGGACGAAGGCGCCGGTTTCGCGCTATCACTTGCCCCAGTTTTTGTAAGCCGGGAACTTTTGCAATCAGCCGCAGTAAACGCGTTTCAGCCGATGTTGTCTCCGGAAGTTCAAGTTGCTCCAGGAGCTTCGGGGCCAGGCGCGCGGGCGACAGGTGCGCCACCACAAAAATCATGGCGTCCCGCACCGGTTCACGCCACTTCGCATAGGCCTCCGGAACTAACCGGTCAACCGGAACAATTACATCGACGATCCATTTCGCCATCGCGTCACGCACGGATTGGCCGGCCGGACTGCGCAGTCCAGCCTCAATGGCACGGATCCGCTCGGTGGGAGTGGCGTTTTGGGGCGAGAAGTTTGCCAGGGCGGTGCTCAGTTGTTCGGGCGCGATCTGGCTGAGACCAGCTTCGATGACGGAAGCATCCAGCATGGGAGTCTACCTTCGGAAAGTCTAACTTCGAAGAACTCGCTTCGCTGTGACCGCAATCACTCGCGGTGTGGCTCCAAATCTCGGGCAGATCTGCTCACCCTTGACGGGTAGGTATCTCTTTTTCAGATAGTGACTGGCTTTTCATATCAGGGTTTCAAGTCCGTTTTCTTAATTCAGTACGACCGCATCGTCAAGAGCATCAGTCGAAATGCCACCATAGTGCTTCACGGAACCAGGGAGATGCCAATTTTGGGGGCCGGTTTTTCGGGAAATGGGGAAAGGACGTTTGGGAAAAGCCCAATGGCACCTTAAGACTCTTACGAACTATATAGCGTTTTTGCAGGTACAGACTCAAGTGAAGTACGTGGCGTTATCGACTCAACAGGCCAGAGGGCGCACGAGCGTGCACCCTGGTCTGACGTGCCTGTCAGCGGCAGCTTACTCCTCTTCCTCGTTATTCCCCATTTGCTGCGTCAAATACCGCTCGTAACCCAGTTCGTGAATCTGATGAATCTGCGCTTCCAGCCAATCCACGTGGCTTTCCTCGTCCTTGAGCAGCTGCACGAGCAGGTCGCGCGATCCGTTGTCACCTTCCTTGGTGGCGATCTGGACGGCATCGTTGTACTGTTTCACCGCCGAGACCTCTAGCGATAGATCGCTTTCGAGCATCCCTTTGACCGTCCCAGATACTTTCAGCTCCAAGGGTTGCATGGAAGGCGTTCCATCGAGAAACAGGATTCTTTCAATCAGGACCTCGGCATGCTTCATTTCACCGATGGATTGCTTCTTGATGAATTCGGCGAGCCGGTGGTATTTCCAGTTTTCACACATCTCCGCGTGGAGGAAATATTGGTTGATGGCCGTTAGCTCCTCGCGGAGTGCCTTGTTCAGCTCGGCAATGACCTTAGGATTTCCTTTCATGGCGTACCGAGTATGACAAAAATCAACTCGGCGGGCAAACCCATATTGAGAGAGATGGGCGTGCCGTGCCCTCGACACGTGACCGGGAATACGGCCGGATGTGATGCTGGTCACGGCAATCCCGTCGGGTGCGGGCTCTAATGTGCTGTTGTAAGTTTTGAGAACCTTCAAACGAGCGAGGCGAGTATGAGAGGCCAACCAAAAACTGAAACAACAGTCGAGACGGGGCGTGGAACATTTTACACATCGGAGCTTCGCAAGCTGTCCAGCGACCCGACGATCACCAAGCACCCCGATCCTAAGTTCCAAGTTAGGTTTACCGATCCCGACGAACTGGGTGATGAGGAACAGTTAGGTTTTGTGGTCAACTCCACAGTTCCCCCGCGCAGAGCCGATCCGACAAGCAGGGGTTGGCAAATCCGCAGGAGCCCGAAGGAATAGGACTGCCGAACCCTCAGGTTCTGCTAGCCACGCAATGATCTGCCGGCGCAATCGGAATTTGCCGGCAAGAATTAAAGAGGAGGATTACTAATATGAGCGCCAGTACTCTTACCAGGCCCGAGATTAAAACTCCGGCCGACTATATCGAAGGTGTGATGACTACGGTAAAGGCGAAGAACCCCGCCGAGCCTGAATTTCACCAGGCAGTCCAGGAAGTACTTGAGTCCCTGCGCGTTGTGCTGCAGAGGCATCCGGAATATCGCGAAGGCCGAATTCTGGAACGCATGATTGAGCCCGAGCGCGTAATCATGTTCCGTGTTCCCTGGTTCGATGACGAAGGAAACATCCAGGTCAATCGTGGTTTCCGCATTGAGATGAATAGCGCGATTGGCCCCTACAAGGGCGGGCTGCGCTTCCATCCTTCCGTCAATCTGGGAATCCTGAAGTTCCTGGCTTTCGAACAGGTCCTCAAGAACTCCCTGACCACACTGCCCATGGGGGGCGGCAAGGGCGGTTCAGATTTCGATCCCAAGGGGAAGAGCAAGAATGAGGTCATGAGGTTCTGCCAGAGCTTTATGACGGAGCTGGCCCGGCACATAGGGCCCGACACCGATATTCCGGCGGGCGACATTGGAGTGGGCGGACGCGAGATCGGCTTCCTCTTTGGCCAATACAAACGTATGCGTGACGAGTTCACCGGAGTGTTGACGGGCAAGGGCCTGAATTGGGGCGGTTCACTCATCCGTCCGGAAGCCACCGGATACGGCTGCGTGTACTTTGCCGCCGAGATGCTGAAGACCCGCAACGATTCACTGGAAGGCAAGCTGTGCCTGGTTTCCGGCAGCGGAAACGTGGCTCAGTACACGGTTGAAAAGCTGCTTGATCTTGGAGCCAAGCCGATTACGATGTCCGACTCCAACGGCGTCATCTTCGATCCGGATGGTTTCGATCGCGAGAAGCTGGCCTGGATCATGGAACTCAAGAACGTTCGCCGTGGTCGCATCCTTGCATATGCCGACCAATTCAAGAAGGCAGTTTTCATCCCCTCGGATGTCAAGCTGGGCTATAACCCGCTGTGGAATATCAACGCGGACTGCGCCTTTCCAAGCGCCACGCAGAACGAAATCGCGGCCAGAGATGCAGCGAATCTGATCAAGAATGGGGTCAAACTGGTGGCAGAAGGTGCGAATATGCCAAGCACTCTTGAAGCTACCAGAATATTCCTGGATGCGGGGATCCTCTACGGACCGGCCAAAGCGGCAAACGCCGGCGGGGTGGCTACCTCCGGTCTGGAAATGGCCCAGAACAGCGCTCGCTTGAACTGGACACGTGAAGAAGTGGATGACCGGCTGCACAAAATCATGATCGCAATCCACCGCAACAGTTATGAAACCGCGGAGATATATGGAACTCCCGGCAATCTCGTGAACGGGGCCAATATCGCGGGCTTCCTCAAGGTCGCTGACGCCATGTTGGACCAGGGACTGGTTTGAGTTATCTCTTGCCAGATTGCAGATATGAGGCGGGGTGGACCAGTTCCACCCCGTTTTTTCTTGCGTAGCAGGACTGGGTTCACGGCGAGCGATTGGAAACACGCTCGGTTGTGACACAAATCACAGCGCCGCTTCCAACCCGCTGAAACAATAGAGGCGTAGTTGGAGCTTGAGCCATATGTTCAGAATCGTGCATGCTGAGTTCATCGCGCCTGGTATTAAGCGGTTCGAAATCGAAGCGCCTCGCATTGCACGGAAACACCAGGCTGGACAATTCGTAATTCTGCGGCTCCACGACCGGGGTGAGCGCATCCCGATAACCATTGAGAACTCCAATCCCGCAGGCGGCACCATCAGCATTGTGGTGCAGTCGGTGGGCAAGACCACGCACCTACTTAACGCGCTGAATGCGGACGACAACATTCTTGATGTGGTCGGACCGCTGGGAAAGCCTTCGGAAATCGAACTATTCGGCACCGTGGTGATGGTGGGCGGCGGCGTGGGCGTGGCGATGGTCTATCCCACGGCTGCGGCGATGAAGCGCGCCGGCAACCGCGTGATTTCCATCATCGGCGCACGCAATCAGGGGTTGGTCATCCTGGAACGCGAGATGCGCCAGATCAGTGATGAGCTGATGATCACGACAGATGACGGCAGTTACGCGGAGAAGGGCTTGGTTACCGACAAACTGCGGCAACTGCTGGACAACCACACTCGCATCGACCGGGTGCTGGCAGTGGGTCCAATTCCAATGATGCGGGCCGTAGCAGAGCTGACGAGGAAGGACCACGTCCGCACGATTGTGAGCCTCAATCCGATCATGATCGACGGCACCGGCATGTGTGGAGGCTGCCGCGTCTTGGTGGACGGCAGGAGCCAGTTCGCCTGTGTCGACGGACCCGAGTTCGATGGACACCTCGTGGATTTCGCCGTGCTGACGCAGCGTAACGCGACTTATCACGATGCGGAGAAGAGATCGATGGAAGAATTGCGGCAGCAGCTGAAGCCGAGTGCTGCAGCAACCCCCGCTGCTGCCGGATGCGCACACGGGGGCGGACAATGACCCAATCCGCACCACCCTCGCCGAATCCCCTCCGGCTAAGAGAGCGGATCAAATTACCTCGCCAGCCCATGCCCGAACAGCCGGCCGAGGAGCGGGCCAGGACCTTTACGGAAGTGAATCTCGGCTACTCCGCCGAACTGGCCCGGCAAGAGGCACTGCGTTGCCTGGAGTGTGAGAAGCCCACCTGCATGGACAAATGCCCGGTCGGGGTTAAAGTTCGCGAGTTTGTGCGGTTGATTGTGGCTGGCGATTTCCTGGGCGCGGCCGCGAAGATCCGCGAAGATAACGTCCTGCCCGCGATTACCGGGCGCGTCTGTCCTCAGGAAGACCATTGCGAAGGCGCCTGCAAGCTGTGCAAGAAGGGCGAGTCGTTGGGTATCGGTTACCTGGAACGCTTCGTCGCGGATTACGAACAGCACATGGGAACAATCAGCCTGCCGACCGCTCTACCTACAGGGAAGCGGGTTGCGGTCGTGGGCAGCGGTCCCTCTGGCCTGACGGTCGCGGGCGATCTGGTTCAGAGAGGTCACAAGGTACGGGTATTCGAGGCACTTCATGAACTGGGGGGTGTGCTCGTCTATGGGATTCCCGAGTTTCGTCTTCCCAAGAACATAGTTCGCGAACAGGTCGATCAATTGCGCGCCATGGGAGTTGAGTTCGAAACCGATGTGGTGGTCGGCAGGACTGTCACCATTGACGAACTGATGGAAGAAGAACATTACGATGCTGTCTTCATTGGAACCGGCGCCGGTTCGCCTCTCTTCATGAATATTCCGGGTGAGCATCTGAATGGCGTTTACTCAGCCAACGAGTTCCTGACCCGCATCAACCTGATGAAGGCGTACCAGTTCCCCAAGTACGACCAGCCTGTGGTAGACCTGCGCGGGAAGGACGTGGCGGTAATCGGAGGCGGCAATACCGCGCTGGATGCCATCCGCTCCGCCCTGCGCCTGGGCGCACGAAAAGCATACGTAATCTATCGCCGCAGCGAAGCTGAAATGCCGGCGCGGGCGGAAGAGGTCCGGCATGCCCGTCAAGAAGGGATCGAGTTCCGCATGCTCACCAGTCCAGTTGAATTCCTCTCCGATGGCAAAGGCTGGCTTGGCGGCCTCCGCTGCATGAGCATGCAACTGGGCGAACCCGACGCATCGGGGCGCAGACGTCCTGTCCCGATCCTCGGCTCAGAGTTCGAGCTGCCGCTATCGGTCGCAGTCATCGCGATCGGGACCAGTGCCAACCCTGTGATCCAAAGCACCACCGCCGGCTTAGTCACGGACACCCGAGGTTACATCCAAGCCGATGTGCTTACCCAGCGCACTTCTCGCCCAGGCGTGTTTGCGGGCGGGGACATCGTCACCGGAACTGCCACCGTAATTCTGGCCATGGCTGCCGGGCGGCGCTCGGCAAAGTCCATTCACGAGTACCTGACGACAGGTCGGTGGTGAGAGACCCTCATTTCTCCAGGGTTGTGGGCCAGTTCAAAGCAGAGAGGAGATGTGATGTCGATCACAAAACGCAGAGAGCGTCATCACGGCCTGCAAATGGGGGAAAGAGTGTAATCAAGGCGACGGGAGTTTGAATTCCTACGAGGTGCGTCATGAAACCAAGCGTGTTTTTCTCTGCTTTTGAGCCCCTGCATGAAGTACCACAGGTATGCGATGTCTGCCATTTGGATCCTCCGGTGCTCACCTATGAGTTCGAGACAACCAGGGCAACCGGAGAACCAGTGGAGGAAAAGGGATTCTGCTGCCGCTGGTGTGCTGCAGAACTCTTGCACAAGCTGGAGCGCGCCGATGCTCAGAGGCGGGCGGAGGAGCATGCCGCTCTGAAAGTGGATGAGTTCGACATCGTCGATTTCGAGGAGCCCGAGCTCGCGGCTTCGATTCATTAGATAGTCAAAGCTGCCTGCAGCGGCCTTAGTAGCGAAGCCGGAATTGGCCCGGCGTTGAGCTCGCAGTGCACCGATTCAGAAGGGGGGTAGGTTTGCATGTCCACTCTGTGGGAATCTCGTTACTCGCTCCGTGCGCGGGAAACCAGGAGCTCCGCGATTCGGGAACTGCTGAAGATTACCGAACAGCCGGGAATGATCTCGTTCGCCGGCGGGCTTCCCGCCGCCGAGGTTTTCCCCATTCAACGGTTCCAGGAAGCTTGCCAGAAGGTGTTAACGAAACACGCCGCATCTGCTCTGCAGTATGGCGCAACCGAAGGGTACGAGCCGCTCCGGGAAATGATTGCACGCCACATGGCGCGTTACGCCATCCTGGCCAAGGTCGAGAATGTGCTTATCACTTCTGGCTCCCAGCAGGCGCTCGATTTGATTGGGAAACTGCTGATCAACTCCGGCGACCGAGTGCTGGTCGAGGCGCCCACCTACCTCGGGGCATTGCAAGCCTTCAACGGCTATGGCGCAGAATACCTCTCGGTTCCCATCGATGGCGACGGGCTACGCACGGAGTTGCTGGAGAGGTCGCTCCGCCTGGGCCCGAAATTCATGTACATCCTGCCGAACTTTCAGAATCCGGCAGGCGTCACCTTGTCGCAGGGGCGCCGCCATCAATTGATTCTGCTGGCCGACAAGTACGGAATCCCAATCGTCGAAGACGATCCCTATGGCCAATTGCGCTATGAAGGCGAGCACCTCGCGCCCCTGGTTGTGTTGGATCGGGAGAACCTGCGCCGCGACGATGGGTTTTCCAACGGCAACGTCATCTATCTCAGCACATTCTCCAAGACTCTGGCTCCCGGCCTTCGTCTAGGCTGGATCGTGGCCCCGCCCAAGATCATCAGCAAGCTGGTTCAATTGAAGCAAGGCGCCGATCTGCACACTTCCACCTTCACACAATGCGTAGCATTTGAGGTCGCACGCGGAGGATTTCTCGATCGGCATGTGAAGCTGATCCGTGAAGTCTATCGCGAACGCCGCGATGTCATGCTCCAGGCACTGGAGGAGTTCTTCCCGCCGGAAGTGACCTGGACTCACCCCCAGGGCGGTCTGTTTCTCTGGGTAACTTTGCCGGAGGGGATGAACTCCCAGTCGCTGTTCCGGTCAGCGTTGGCGGAAAACGTGGCCTTTGTGCCCGGAGACTCGTTTTACGCCGGCAACGGTCCGGAGAGCTGTCGTCATTTGCGACTGAACTTTTCCCATCCCAGCCCGGAACAGATACGCGAGGGCATTCGCCGCCTTTCAGTGGCGGTAAAGAGACAGCTTCTAACGTCACCATGCGAGGTGGTCTGAAGTCTCCCTCTCGCTAGAGTTCCCCGCTGTGCGTGTACCTATTGACTCCGGCAGCATAGCAACGGTGTGATCCAGGTCACATTCAGCAGTGCGCTAAATCATGGCTGGAAAGGCCTGCTGGGCCCATACTCATCTTGCAGGTGAAGAAAGTAGGGAGGCTGCCATGCTCTCAAACCGACTTGTACGGCTGATCGAGACCCACGCTAACGGACTGGCATTGAACCTGGCCGAGAAAGTCCAAGCCTCGGAACAACTCGGTGAATACCGCAAGGTTTTGAGTTATGAACTGAATGCCCGAGTGTATGAGATCTACCATCAATTGGGCAATTGGCTGCTGGAACGAAAAGAGCAAGACATCGAGCATCGTTATAGGGCAATTGGGAGCCGTCGCGCCGCTCAGGGAGTGCCTCTCAGCCAGTTGATCCGGGCTATTGTTCTCACCAAGCAGAACCTCTGGGAGTTCCTGAAACGAGAGGCGGTCGTCGATAACCCCATCGAGCTATTTGGCGAGCAGGAACTGCTGGAGCAGTTGGACCAGTTTTTCGATTCCGCAATTTACTACGCTGCCATGGGCTATGAACAGATGCCCAAAGGGCATGCCCAGCATGCAGTTGTCGCAGCTGGCAAGGCAAGCTGAGGAGAGAGGAAATGTCCTGGGAGACCGAATACAAGAGGAAACTCCAGACCGCGGATGAAGCGTTGCAGTGCGTTCGATCCGGCACGAGAGTTTACATTCAGCCGGGTTGTGCCGAACCGGAGGCGCTGGTGGAAGCCCTGATGCGCCGGGCGCCCGAACTGTACGGTGTAGAAATCGTTCACATGATGACGATGGGCTGCGCACCCTACGTGGCGCCAGAGATGGCGGGACATTTCCGGCACAACGCGATGTTTATCGGCGGTAACGTGAGAGAGGCCATCAACGACGGCCGGGCCGACTACACTCCGATCTACCTGAGTGACATTGAAGCGCTCTTTGAAAACGGCGCGATGCCCATCGACGTGGCGTTGATTGAGGTCTCGCCTCCCGATTCCCACGGTTTTTGCAGTTTTGGCGTTGGCGTGGACACCACGCTGACCGCCGCCAGGTGTGCCCGCTACGTTGTCGCCCAGGTCAACGACTATATGCCGCGAACCTATGGCGACAGCTTTATTCATGTCAGTGACATAGATGCGGTGGTGGAATCGTCACGGCCGCTATGCGAACTAAAGAAGCCAGAAGTCACTGGCATGCACGTCGCCGTCGCGCGCAACGTAGCGGGCCTCATCGAGGACGGGGCAGTATTGCAAACCGGTGTGGGAGGCATCCCGGATGCGGTCCTGCCCTTTCTCAGCGATCGCAAAGATTTGGGCGTACACAGCGAGTTGGTTTCCGAGGGCGTGATTTCGCTGATCGAGAACGGCGTGATCACTGGAGCGCGCAAGAATTTTAAGCCGCGCAAGATCATCGTCGGGTTCGCTCTGGGCACGAAGCGTTTTTTCGAATTCGTAGACAACAATCCGATCTTCGAATTTCATCCGACCGCCTACACCAACGATCCCTCGCTGATCGCCCGCAATGACAACATGGTCGCGATCAATTCAGCCATGCAGGTTGACCTTACGGGCCAGGTCTGCTCGGATTCGATCGGCAACCAGTTCTACAGCGGCATCGGCGGACAAGTGGACTTTCTCCGCGGAGCCTCCCGTTCAAAAGGCGGCAAGCCCATCATCGCGATCTCATCGACAGCAAAGAATGGAACCATCTCGCGCATCGTGCCCATGCTCAGTCCGGGAGCGGGTGTAGTTACATCGCGCGGACTGGTTCGCTATGTCGTGACGGAGCATGGCGTCGCCTATCTGCACGGAAAGTCAATCCGGGAGCGGGCGAGGGCCCTGATCCAGATCGCCGATCCAAGGTTTCGCGCGGAACTGTACGAATACTGCGAGAGAACCAAATGGCTGCAGAACCCTGAATTAACACAGGCGATCTCGAGGTGAATTCATGCCGGGTCTTGCGCGTGGCAATATCGAAATCAACATTGAGGAGTGCAAAGGATGCGGGCTCTGTGTGGAATCGTGTCCGCCGAAGTGTCTCGCACTGGCCGATGAACTGAGCGCGTATGGCGTGCATCCGGCCGTGTATGCCGGTGAAGGCTGCACGGGGTGCGGCATCTGCTTCTACTGCTGTCCGGAACCAGGAGCAATCGTGGTCTTCCGCCTGACAGCGCCTCCAAAAAGGGTCGCGGAATCGCAAGGAGGGCAACATGCGCCGGCTCTGTAAGGGCAATGTAGCCGTGATCAAGGGCGCAATCCTCGCCGGTTGCCGCGCCTTCTATGGATATCCCATTACTCCCGCCAGCGAGATCACCGAGGCGGCAGCATTGTATCTGCCGCAGGTTGGAGGAACCTTTCTCCAGGCGGAGAGTGAAGTCGCCGCGATCAATATGGTCTACGGCGCCGCTGCGGCCGGGGTTCGTGTCATGAGTGCCTCTTCAGGCCCCGGGCTCAGCCTGATGCAGGAGGGCATCTCCTATCTGGCAGGCGCTGAGCTTCCCTGTGTGATCGTGGACGTGATGCGCGGCGGTCCTGGTCTGGGAAACATTGCGCCCGAGCAAAGCGATTATTTCGCAACGGTGAAAGGAGGAGGGCACGGCAACTACCGCAATTTCGTGCTCGCGCCCGCTTCCGTGCAGGAAATGGCTGAGCTCACCATGTTGGCCTTTGATCTTGCGGACAGATATCGCAATCCCGCCATCGTGCTGGCTGACGGCTTCGTCGGGCAGATGATGGAATCGCTGGATCTCGAATTTCGGGAGGCAACTGTTCCGGAAAAACCCTGGGCAGTGAAAGGAACTTCGGAGACGCGTAAGAATTTGGTTTCTTCGATTTACTTGGAGCCTGACGACCTGGAAGAACACCAACGCCGAATGGAGGCAAAATATATCCGGGCGCAGCAATCCGAAACCCGATTTGAGCAGTACGCGACCGATGATGCAGAACTGCTGCTGGTTGGATACGGCATCGTGTCACGCGTTCTGCGCTCCGCCGTGGAGCAGGCGCGAAAGGAGGGCTGCAAGGTAGGTTTATTCCGTCCCATTACCCTTTGGCCCTACCCGTCGATGGATTTGGCCAGGATAGCCTCCGGCGCAGAGAGCCTGCTGGTCGTTGAATTGAGCAACGGCCAGATGCTCGAGGACGTGCAACTGGCAGTGGGAAGCGATAAGCCGGTCGCATTTTATGGCCGGGTCGGCGGCAATGTGCCGTCGGTCGAAGAGGTGCTTGAGCAGATTGAACAGCGGATCACTACGCGGGTGTGACTGGAAGGTACCTTCTATGGATACAGTCATGGAAAGCGAAGCGCCTAAAGTGGCGGACGAAAGCAGGAGTGGCCCGGCCGAGCAGGATGCCGGCAGCAACGCTTACCAGATAGTCCATTCCAAATCGCCGGTGTTCTACGACACCTACGAGCGCAAGTCAGAACTGAAACATCAGACCCACTACTGTCCGGGATGCGGGCATGGCGTTGCCCATAAGCTGATTGCTGAGGCCATCGAAGAGTTGGGCCTGCAAGATAAGACTATCTTCGTGAGTCCGGTGGGCTGTTCGGTGTTCGCCTACTATTATTTTGATGTGGGAAATGTGCAGGTGGCTCACGGACGCGCTCCTGCAGCGGCTACGGGATTGAAGCGGGCTTGCCCGGAAAAGCTGGTGATCGCATACCAGGGGGACGGTGACCTGGCCGCAATCGGGACCGCCGAGATCATCCATGCCGCGAACCGTGGCGAAAAGATCACAGTCTTCTTCGTGAACAACGCAATCTATGGCATGACCGGCGGCCAAATGGCTCCCACCACGCTGGTGGGACAGAAGAGCACGACTTCGCCGTGGGGACGCCGGCCCGCGAACGAGGGCTTTCCACTGCACATGTCGGAGCTCCTTTCCACACTCGAGGCCCCCGTCTATATCGAGCGCGTGGCTCTATCGGATAACAAAAACATCATGCGAGCCCGGCGCGCAATTCGCAAAGCTATCGAAAACCAGCGCGACAACCTGGGCTTCTCCTTTGTCGAGATTCTTTCGCCGTGCCCGACGATCTGGGGCAAGGATCCTGTCGATGCTCGCCGTTGGGTGGCGGAACAGATGATTCCTTCTTTTCCGCTGAACGTCTTCCGTGATCGGAAGCTGGAAATCCCTCCTGGCTTGGAACCCCCGCAGCGCTCCGTCTCAGAGGTGCTCGAAATCAGGAACGAAGAAGCGTCTGGCCCTTCAGTGCGGTATCCACATGCATTCCAGGAGCTCACCATCAAGCTCGCAGGCTTTGGCGGACAAGGTGTGCTGCTGCTCGGACAGCTACTGGCCGAGATGGGTATGCGCGAAGGATTGGAAGTAAGCTGGCTTCCATCCTACGGGCCGGAGATGCGCTCCGGCAGTGCTAATTGCCATGTATGCCTGTCGACAAAGCGCATTGGTGCGCCTCTCGTCTCGCGCCCCCAGGTGCTGATTGCAATGAGTGAAATCTCCCTGCGCAAGTTCGCGCCGCAGGTAGCTCCGGGAGGACTCATTCTTTACTCTTCCCACAGACTGCCGGAGAACTTTGCCATTCCGGCGGCGAATGTGATCTGTGTTCCCGCTTCGGAAATTGCGGACAAGCTCGGCTCGGCGAAGGCCACGAACGTTGTGATGCTGGGCGCGATGTTGGCCGAGAGTAACTGCTTGACTCGCGAATCTGCCCTGAAAATCCTGGAGGTCAAGGTGAAGGACCCTACACTGCTTGACATCGACCGCAAAGCGCTGGCCGCCGGCTGGGAGTTCGTCGACCATCAAGCCCTTGCTGGCGCAGTCGAGCAGGCGGACGGATTCCCTTATTGAAGCAAGACTAGGCCAGATCGGATCCGGGAGGTAGCCATGAAAACGAAACACTACGCATGGCCGGTCGGCGGACTGGTGGCGGGTGGCGCCGCGATTGCCGCCGCGTCCTATGCCATCTACGCCGGCATCACCTGGTATGGATACGGGCGGATGAAGCAACAGGTGAGTGGGGAAGAGTCGGATTCGCTCCTCGACCTGTACATGCCAGAGTACGAAGTAGTGGACCGTCATCACCTGCGCGTCGCCGCGCCGGCCGCCATCACGTTCGCCGCTGCATGCGAAATGAACATGTCGAAGTCGCCGATTGTCCGAGCTATTTTCAAAACACGCGAGTTAGCCTTTGGTTGTCTTGGTTGCGCGGCATCAATCGCCAGGCGTGAGTTGCCGGCTTGCTGCCATGCCGCCGGCAGTCAGCGGAGCGAAGAGTCGCAGCAGCAGGGACTGCTGGCCGACCTGAAAATGCAGGGCTGGGGCGTTCTGGCGGAAGTTCCCGGCCACGAGATCGTACTTGGGGCCGTGACCCAACCCTGGACGGCCAGCCCCGTGTTCTGCGCGGTGCCCCCCGGTGAGTTTGCGGACTTCCACGAACCCGAGTACGTGAAAATTGCGTTTACGCTACGCGCAGATCCGCTCGATGCCTCTGCGTCAATGGCCCGCACTGAAACCCGGGCGGTCACAACTGATCCGGTCGCGCGCGCAAAATTCCGCAGTTACTGGTCGCTGGCGTCGCCCGGCGTGGTCTTGGTCCGCCGGACCTTGCTGCGAGGTCTGAAAATCGAAGCGGAACGCCGCGCCCGTGATTCAGACTCGGAATATGAGACTGCCGAATTCGGACGATACGCCAAACAATGATCGACCACCTTCTCCATTGAAGCCGATCACGTTGTACTGTGCGCGTCATCACTGACCCAGACAGGGAAGGATGGCAAAGTGGTCCTGCACTTGAGCCTGTCTGGGCGAGTATTTGTATGTCTCCGGGCAGCCTCGCGACTGCAGAAATGGCGAAGGAGTGATGTATGCCGGTCACCAAGCAGCAAGCACTGGACTATCATTTTGGCGCGCGTCCCGGGAAGATCGAAGTAACTCCCACCAAGCCGTGTCGTACCCAACGCGATCTCAGCCTGGCCTACACTCCCGGGGTTGCCGATCCTTGTCTGGAGATCCAACGGAATCCGCATGATGCATTCAAGTACACCGCCCGCGGTAATCTGGTTGCCGTGGTCACCAATGGCACGGCGGTCCTCGGCTTGGGCGATATCGGAGCCCTCGCCGGTAAGCCGGTGATGGAAGGCAAAGCCGTCCTGTTCAAGCGCTTTGCTGATGTGGACGTCTTCGACATCGAACTGGATACGCACGACCCTGACGAAATCATCAAAGTCTGCCAGCTCATGGAACCCACCTTCGGTGGCATCAACCTGGAGGACATCAAGGCGCCGGAATGCTTCTACATCGAAGAAATGCTGCGAAAGACGATGAAGATCCCAGTATTTCACGATGATCAGCACGGCACCGCCATCATCTCCGGAGCGGCGCTGCTGAACGCTCTCGAAATTGTGGGCAAAGATATCGAGCAAGTGCGGGTGGTGTTCAACGGCGCGGGAGCGGCGGGCATCGCCTGTGCTGAGCACTACGTTCGCCTGGGCGTAAAGCGGGACAATATCATTTTGTGCGACACCAAGGGGGTCATTTACAAAGGCCGCGAAGAAGGCATGAACCGCCATAAGAACCGCTTCGCGCCTGAGACCAAGCTGCGCACACTGCCCGAGGCCATGAAGGGTGCCGACGTGTTCGTTGGTTGTTCCGTGAAAGGTGCTGTTACGCAAGATATGGTGCGATCCATGGCGGCCCGGCCCGTTGTTTTCGCCATGGCGAACCCCGATCCGGAAATTTCTTATGAAGAAGTGAAGGCCAGCAGGAATGACGCCATTGTTGCAACTGGGCGTTCCGACTATCCCAACCAGGTGAACAACGTGCTCGGCTTCCCATCCATTTTCCGTGGCGCGCTAGACGTGCGAGCCACCGCCATCAATGAAGAGATGAAGCTTGCCGCCACGCGTGCCCTGGCGGCCCTGGCGAAAGAGGATGTACCCGACTCGGTCTGTCGGGCTTACGGCGTGGAGCGCTTGAAGTTTGGCCCTGACTATCTGATTCCCAAGCCGTTCGATCCGCGCGTGCTGGTGTGGGAGGCGTCTGCGGTTGCCGAAGCCGCCATGCGGAGCGGAGTCGCAAGAGAGTCGGTGAATCTCGAAGCTTACCGCGAACAACTGGAGTGCCGACTCGGCAAAGCCCATGAAATCTCTCGCCTCATGATCCACAAGGCTCAGGTTAAACCCAAGCAGGTGGTCTTTCCGGAGGGGGACAATGACAAGATTCTGCGCGCTGCGCACTGCCTATTGGAAGAGGGAATCGCAATTCCGGTGCTGCTGGGCGACCCTGCCATCATTCATACTCGGGCAGCCGTGTTAGGACTAACCCTGGGAGACGTGAGGATCATAGATCCGGCGAGGTTGTTAGCGCGCGAAGACTATGTACAGGAACTCTTCCGTTTGCGCCAACGTCGAGGTGTCACGATTGTCGAGGCCCGCACCCTGCTCAAGGACCGGAATGTCCTGGCTTCCATGATGGTCCACATGGGGGACGCCGACGCCCTGGTAGCGGGAGTTACCCAGCACTTCGCAGATACCATCCGTCCAGCGCTGCAGATTGTGCGCATGCGCGAGGGTCTGCACCGGATTTCGGGCTGCTACCCCATCGCGACCCGTACGGGCAGCCTGTACTTTTTGGCTGATACCAGCGTGAACATAGAGCCGACCGCCGAGGACCTGGTGGAAATTGCCTTGTGCACGGCGGAGACTGCGCGCCGCTTTGACGTGGTGCCGCGCGTGGCCATGCTTTCGTTTTCCAGCTTTGGCAGCACTAAGCATCCCCTGTGTGACAAGGTGCGCAAAGCGGTAGAGTTGCTGCACAAGGCCGATCCCACGTTGATAGTGGATGGCGAAATCATGGCAGACGCTGCTGTGTCTCCCGCGATGCTGGAGCAGATCTACCCCTTCAGCTCGCTAAGGGGTGGGGCCAACGTGCTGATCTTTCCCGATCTCAACTCCGCCAATATCGCGTGCAAGCTCTTGTCGAAAATCGGCGGCGCCGAAACCCTCGGTCCCGTCCTCATGGGTATGAGCAAGCCCGTTCACGTAGTGCCGCGCGGTGCTGAGGTGGAGGAGATCGTAAGCGCCGCCGCGATTGCGGTTGTGGACGCACAAGAAATGGAAGTATCACGCACAAGAATTGATCGGGCGCCGGCGGTGACCGAAAAATCAGCGATCTGAGGCAGTTCAGAGCTGCACCGATCTCGTCGGCCTCTAAACCTCATTCTCTAACCCGATTCACTGGTCATGATGAACAGCGGCTTCATCTCAAAGCTCTTGTAGTGCGGGCGGAGACGTTCGATGTTGTAATGCTCTCTTACGTTCACCACTTTTTTCGACGCGATCACAGCGTCGATAGGCATGTTGTCATAGCGACCATTCTTCAGAACAACAAGTCGTCCATGGATCTTACCGAGGAGCAAGTCGAGCGCGAGATTTCCGTAAGCCATGGGCACAATAGAGTCAATTGCATCCGGATCGCCGCAACGGACGAGATAACCCAGTTTTTGATTCACTATGTCAATCGTCTTGCCGCCGTTGTACTTGGGAGAGAGTTCTTTCAGTTTCTCGGAAACCAGGTCGCCTATACCGCCCAGCTTCTTGTGACCGAAGGCATCGGTGGTTTCATGCTCGAAAACCATCTCTCCGCCTTGAAACATCGCTCCCTCGGAAACGAGTACAACCGAATAGCGGCTCGGATTCTTGTGCCGGTCGGAAGCCAGTAACTCGGCCAGCCGTTCAATGTCGAACTTGTGTTCCGGAATCACACAGCGATTCGCCGCGCCCGCCATGGTAGGCAGCATGGCGGTGAAGCCGGCATACCTGCCAAAAACTTCGAGCACGAGAAAGCGCTCATGCGAACCGGCGGAGGTGCGCAAGCTATTGGCCATGGCAATGGTGCGGGTCACGCAGGTGCTGAAGCCGATGCAGTAGTCTGTTCCTGGTACGTCGTTGTCCATGGTCTTGGGAATCGCAACCACCTTCACGCCCTCCTGGTACAGGCGCACTGCGTAGCTCAGGGTGTCATCCCCGCCAATCGGAATCAGGTAATCGATGCCAAGCCAGGCCAGATTCTTCAGAACTTCGGGGGTCAAGTCGTTTTGCTCGGCTTTGTAGGTGTCTTGCAGATGCGGCGGGACATTGGACTTTTTCACCTTGCTGGGATTCGTGCGTGCGGTATGCAGGAACGTCCCACCGGTGCGTCCCGCCCGATTGACCAGCTCTTCGGACAGGGTTTGAAAGTTGTCGCTGTTGTCGTAATCCTTCTCGCGCACGATCTCGACCAGGCCGGCCCACCCGCGACGCAATCCCACCACTTCATAACCTTCTCGAATTGCTCGAATGGTTAGGGCCCGGATAGCGGGGTTCAAGCCGGGCACATCGCCGCCGCCGGTCAGGATTCCAATCACTCCTCTTCTCACATTGACGTTCGCCACGTTCCCACCTTCCTCGTTTCGGAGCCAAAATCTACTATTAAACCAGGCATTGCCCCACTGCAAGTGCGCTCGCTCACATCGCCCTGTGATCTCATCGGCCCACGGTGTCTGCCTGCGCAGATTGGCGTCTTGCCGCAATTAAACGGCATCGATGACGATGAGCATGATGTCGTCCTGGCGGCAGGGCCACTTGTTTGCGATTCGAATGAATTGAGGCTACCGCATGCTTTCACCTTGTGGCATCGAAGCGAACATTGTTGTATGTGGATGCGGTTCCGAGGATCAAGAGGGTCAAGTCCCACGCACCCACCCTC
The DNA here is from genome assembly GCA_963742495.1 of Terriglobia bacterium. Taxonomy (GTDB): domain Bacteria; phylum Acidobacteriota; class Terriglobia; order Terriglobales; family Acidobacteriaceae; genus JAIQFF01. The sequence continues at coordinate 313,496 of CAVULZ010000003.1, read as the reverse complement.
GCAAAAGACGCAAGGGTCGGGCAGCCTCAGCGTACAATCGGCGGGACAGCCCGCCCTCTGCAGGGACTATTTACAGATCCAATCGGTCGCGATGTGAACATACAAGACCTGAACCTCGCCGCCGTATGTTGCGGGAATCACGATCTGCAAAGCCAGCTGTCTCCAGAGGGCAGGAGCGACTGCCGCGCGAGACCACGCGACACGAAGGGGTGGAAGAGGCCCGCATCCAGAGCATGACCCCCTTAGACAGGGCAAGCCTTGCGACTCTATTTGCAGAGGGGACGAACCCCCCCATCATACCTCGATGGCGGATTGAGGCCCATATCCGGCACCCGTGGTTATTGGGACTGTAGAGACTTGATATAGCTGACCAGGTTCGCAACCCGCTGGTCAACTTCACCTTGATGGCCCTCACTGATCGTCCGGAACAGGCTTCCCCAGACCGGCATTTCCTTGCTGCCGTGCGCTCCTACCGCGGCCTCACCGCGAATGGCGGACGCCACCTTGAGCGCGGGATACTTTCCTCCGTTTTTCTTGCTCAATACTGTGAGGTCGGAGGGCGGCGTCTTCAGTGCCTCAGCCGCGGGACCGTTGCCTTTACCTTCCGCGCCATGGCACGCGGCGCAATAGCTGGTGAACATCTCTTTACCCGAAACCGGTGACGTAGGCTTCATGGGCACGTGTTGGATGGTCTTCTTGGGTTCTTGCGCTCCTGATGTGAGCGCGAACGCGGCCACAACCATCAGCACTGGGATGACTCTTCTCACGAGCATTAGGCTTCTCCTTGCACGTCATGACGTGGAGTGAATTGCAATATCTTCTTGACTTCGAAAACGGCAACGATTGTATACCCACCTGGCCTGTCGGTGACATGGATAGTTCTTTTCGCTGCCGGACGGGTGTTTTCAGCTCCGCAGCGAGCAGAATTCGACGATCCCGGCGGCTCCGGCAATCAGTGATGTATACTGCGTCGCGGCCAGCAACCCCTCCTTAGACCACACTTCGCGGAGGGGTCATGCCTCAAAGCTTATGCCGGACAATATTAGCTCCCGAACTCTCAATCCTGACAAAACAAGCCAGTTCAAAGGGTCGAATGCGGGTTGCAATCGCAGTTCCAAGTCTGCCACGTCTACGCATAGACTTCTTCTTTTTCTTCGGAAGGTGCGCACGCGTCAAGACCCAGTGATCCTGGGTACTCCACCATTCCCTCCTCGGAAATAATTAGGATAGGTTCGTTATGACCCAAATGCGCAGAGACATTTTCACTGACCGCTGGGTCATCGTGGAGCAGAATGAGCGGGTACAGCCTGGAGATCTTCGTTTCGAGAAATTCACGCACGACACGCGCGTCTGCCCATTCTGTGAGGGCAACGAGGGCGCGACGCCCCCGGAAGTCTTCGCTATCCGAAATCGAGGGTCTTCTCCTAACGGTCCAGGATGGTCGGTTCGAGTGGTGCCCAATTCCCAACCGCGGCTGAGGATAGAAGGCGCACTGGAACGGCATGGCGAAGGGTTACACGATCTGATGAACGGTGTGGGCGCACACGAGATCATTGCGGAGACCGCGCGGCATGACCGCAGCCTGCATGAACTGGAGATCGAAGAAATTTCTGACGTCATCCGAGCTTACATAGCTCGTATCGTCGACCTTGAAGGGGACCAGCGCGTGCGCTACGTGTCGATCTTCAAAAATTACGGTATAGGAGCAGGCGCGCACAGCATTAGTCATTCCATCTCGCAGCTGATGGCCCTCCCGGTCACGCCGCGCGAAATCAAGACGAAGCTAATGATCGCTCGTGACTACTTTGCTCGTAAGGAGCGCTGCTTATACTGCGATGCGCTCCAGCAGGAGTTAAAGGGACGGAAGCGGCTGATTGCCGAGAACGAAGATTTCCTCGCATTTGCTCCTTTTGCGTCGCGCTTTCCCTTCGAGATGTGCGTGCTCCCAAAATTTCATAGCAGCACATTCAGCCGAATCGGTGGCGCCCAAATCGAAAACTTGGCTCGGATCCTGCGCGATGTCCTGCAGAAATTGGACCAACGTATGGACGGGCCGCCCTACAACCTGTCCCTCCACGACCGTCCCTTTCCCCGTCCAAGATGGGGCTATTGGAAGACAATCGAGGAGGACTTTCATTGGCATTTAGAAATCTTGCCCCAAGTCTTTCACATCACTGGCTTCGAGTGGGCTTCGGGATTTTTCTACAACCCGGTCCCGCCGGAAACGGCTGCCCGCTATCTTTTGCTGGACCCCTCCGCCTGACTTCACATCGCTGGCAAGACAAGCCCAATTGGCGGCTCCGGCACGCTGTTCGGCCTAGCCGCGGCAAGTGAGTCCAATCACATCTCTAGGTGATGAAGAGCACCGCAGTTAGCTCACTAGAACGGTGACAATACGTTTAGTAGAGAAGCCCGGGGCCTTCCGATATGGCTTGAAGCTGAACTCCCGGGGAGGAGGTATTTATGACAATACTAACTCTTCTCACGCTTACGCTCTTGGCTGTGGCGGCCGGCTTTTTTCTTTCCCGCATCATCCCGGCACTGCAAACCTATTTTATTTACCGGGGCCAGCGACTGATAACCTGCCCGGAGACGCTCACCAAAGAAGCGGTGGACGTGGCAGCAAGGAAAGCCGCTGCATCGGTTCTTGTCGGGGACTCAACTCTTCGCCTGGATCAATGCTCACGCTGGCCGGAGCGCCGTGATTGCGGTCAGGAGTGTCTGCGGCAGGTTGAGGCCGATCCGGAGAACTGCCTGGTCTGGAACATTGTGTCCAATTGGTATGAAGGACAAAAGTGTGTGTATTGCCACAAGAGCTTTGGACGGCTCCATCATCTTGATCATGCCCCGGCCCTGCTGGGACCTGATCGCAAGACGCTCGAGTGGAACCACGTCCGACCTGAGCAGCTTCCAGAGTTGTTTTCGACGCATAAGCCCGTCTGCTGGGGTTGCCATGTTACCCAGACGTTCCGCCGAGAATTTCCGGAACTGGTCGTGTATCGCAATCGGTGATGACGGTTGGTAGCAACAATTGAAGAAGGAGGTAACCTCAAATGTTTGAACAGGAACTCGAGATGGAAGAACGCGAAGCTTCTGCAATCCCGTTGCTGTTGATCGTAGTCCTCATCCTGGCGATCGTTAGCCTAGCGGGGTTTTATCTTTGGCAGAGCATGCAAGTCCTCACACCCCAAGAGGCTTCTATGGTGATCAACGCTGTCGAAGCACAGAGTCCGGCTATGATTCAAGTTCACGTCGGGAAAGTAACGCCTAGTGTGGCGGTGAAGCCACACGATCCAAACTATCGTTTGCTGGAGAAGGCGGGCGTTTTGAAATTGGGGAAGGACCAGGGCCGTGTTACTCCGGTGACCCTGACTCCCCAGGGTGAAAAGCAATTTCAGGAGATCGCCGGCGTAAGAATGACCAAGGAAGAGGACGGTACGGAAACCTACACCGTGCCAATTGCCGAGCGCAGGCTGGTCGAGATCTCCAAAATCACTATGACCAATCCGAGCCGTGCGATAGTAGATTTCACCTGGAAGTGGGAACCCAATCAGCTAGGTGAGGTCTTTGATGCGTCCGGTCCGCTGGTCAAGAGCTTCAATACCTGGGAGCGCGGGGCCTTGATCGAAAAGTACGACGCCAGTTTTTATCACGCTGGCTCGTCCAGGACGACAGTGATTTTGGCGAAGTCTGGCAAGCACTGGCAGATTGCAGCAGAGTGAAATTTATGCTCATGGGCAGTTCGGCTTGTGTCCATCCAACACGGCTGCACGCCCATGACCCAAAGGCATCAGCTAAGGAGCTTCGCCGTGGCACCATCGAATACCCTCACCGTTCTCGATAATCGCACTGCCACAAAATATGATCTGCCCATCGAGAACGGGACGATCCGGGCCATGGACTTGCGGAAGATCAAGACCGATCCTGGCGACTTTGGACTGATGACGTATGACCCCTCGTTTATGAATACAGCGTCTTGCCGCAGCAGTATCACCTTTATTGACGGCGAACGCGGCATTCTGCGCTACCGTGGCTATCCCATCGAGATGCTGGCCGAACACTGCAGTTTTCTCGAGGTTGCGTACTTGCTGCTGTTCAGCGACCTGCCCACTCCAGGTAGTCTGAAAAACTGGATTACTGAGATCACCTATCACACCATGTTGCCCGAAACCACGAAGAAGTTCATGGAAGGATTTCACTACGATGCTCACCCCATGCCCATGCTGGTGAGCACGGTAGCAGCCTTGTCCACCGTATACCCCAAGGCGAGAGAGATTGAGGATCCTGCCAACCGTCTACTGCAGATTAAGCGACTGATTGGCAAGATGCCATCCATCGCGGCCATGTCATACCGGCACAGTCTCGGGTTTCCTTACGTCTATCCCGATAACGATCTCAGTTATCCCGAGAATTTCATGAACATGTTGTGGAAGATGGTCGAGCCCAAATACGTAGCCAATCCCGTCATTGCCCGCGCCCTGGACATTCTGTTTATCCTGCATGCCGACCACGAGCAGAACTGCAGCGCGAATGCTATGCGGTCGGTGGGTAGCGCCCACACTGATCCGTACCTGGCCACAGCAGCGGCGGCAGCTGCCTTGGCCGGACCGCTCCACGGCGGAGCTAATGAAGCGGTTCTGGAAATGCTCGACGAAATCGGCTCCAAGGAAAATGTCCCTGCCTATATTAAGCAGATCAAGGAAGGGCATGGCAAGCTGATGGGCTTTGGCCACCGGATCTACAAGAACTACGATCCCCGCGCCAAGATCATCAAGGGGACAGCGGAGAAAGTGTTCGAGGTTACGGGCCGGAATCCCAAACTAGACATCGCGTTGGAATTGGAGCGAATCGCCCTCGAGGATGAGTACTTTGTTACCCGGAAGCTGTATCCCAACGTGGATTTCTACTCAGGGATCATTTACCAGGCCATGGGCTTTAAGCCGGAAATGTTTACCGTGCTGTTTGCCATCCCACGGACAGCGGGGTGGCTGGCCCAATGGCAGGAGATGATCACCGATCCAGAACAGAAGATCGCTCGTCCGCGCCAGGTCTACACCGGACACGAACTGCGGCAGCTTGTGCCCGTTGAAGAGCGCCTGCCGGCTCTTGCACATGAGCCCTTACCTCACCGCTTTGGCTGCTGACGGCGAGTTCTCCTCGGGCTGCGCCATCCATATTTGCAGTAAGTTCATGTCTCTTGACACCGTGCTGGTTGCGGCGAAAAGGACCATGGCGAGGATGAAGCTGCACACAGGCGTTATGTACATGGCGCTATGCAAACCGGCGGCTCGGAACGGATCGGTAATAGAACTGGAACCAGCGGTGGTCATAGCAAGCCGGGCGAAGTAGTCGCTTAGTTTCCCTGTCAATACGGGACCGACACTTCCGCCCAGAAGATACATCGCAAAGAAATAGATCGCCATTGCGGTGGCCCGCAAACTGGGTGGAACGACGTCCTGGATTGCCGCGTAAACACCTGAATAGTACACGTAACAAAACATGCAGCCGGTTCCCATTAACAGGCTGAAGCTGACCCGGCTTCCCGCTGGCCGGGTAAGCGCCAAATAAATGCAAAGCGCTGCGAGAAGCAGGGCAATGGAAGTCAGCAGCAATCGGCCATTTGACCTCTCCCGAACGAAGTGATCCGCTCCCCACCCTCCCAACAGCAAACCAGGGATCCCGACCGCCCCCAGCACGATCGCGGCAACCGCATTCGCATCCTTGAGATTGAGTCCGTGGTACCGGCTCAACAGGGCGGGCAGGAAGGTGCTGATCGTGTACATGTTGAAGTTAAAGAGGGCGCCGGAAACGATCAACCAACGGATGGTCGGGATTCTCAGAACGCGCCAATAGGGTGAGCCTTGGTCTGAACGTCCTGCGAGTGGCGCCGCTTCCGTCGCCCCACGAAGTGGTTCAGGAATCCGCAGTGCGAGAAGCGCCAGAACCAGGCCGGGCACACAGGCAACATAGAAAGGAACGCGCCAGCCATAGGCCGCGGCAAGACGTCCGCTCACGAGATTTCCAAAGAAGGTGCCCAGCGGAAGTCCCAGCATGAAAAATGAGAGGGCGCGGGCTCTCCGTTCGGCCGGATACAGGTCACCGATCAATGAACTCGATGCGGGCGCGCAGCTTGCCTCCCCGATTCCCACGCCCACTCTTGCCGCGAACAAAGTTCCGTAACTCCACGCTATTCCGGAAGCTGCCGTGAGCAAGCTCCACACCGCAACCCCGATGCCCAGGATTGTGGGGCGTTTCCAACGATCGGAGAGCCGCCCCAGGGGCACTCCCACTACGGCGTAGAGAAGAATAAACGCGGTGGCGAGCCATCCGATCTGCGAATCGTTGAGTGCCCATTCTTTGCGGATGGGCTCGGCAACGGCGCCGAACATGTTTCGGTCGAAAAAATTCAGCAGGTTAATGGCAAACAGGATAATCAGCGCAGATCGGGCTCCGTGTCCGGGGTCCTTCACATCGTTCCTTCCAGGAAGTTGCGCCCTCATTCTATCCAAACAGCCAATCTCTGTATGGCAGCTTGGCTTCAAGTAACGAGCAGAAGGTGACCAGCTCCGGCCATGTGATTGGCATCACGAAAAGCCGTGACCTCACGCACCGCACCTATGCCGGCCAGGACGGAAAATTGAGTGTTATTTGGAGGGCATCATGCCAACCGCAACTGAGGTTCGGGAGCTCCAAACTGAGAATCCGGCAGAGGTTCAGGAGTTGGTCAGAGGCGAGCAGAAACAGGCGCTGCCGGAGATTCCTCGCCCGCTACCAGAACGGCCGCTGTTCGCAGATAGCCTTTTGGACTCGGGTGAACAGGAAAGAAAGCGCCGCAAATTTGCAGCCATAATCTCCTTCACGGTTCAGTGCCTGGTGATTGGCACCCTGATAATCGTGCCTCTCATGTTCACCGACGTGCTCCCGAAACAGCAGTTGCTGACCTACTTGATGGCGCCACCCCCGCCTCCGCCACCCCCGCCTGCGGCGCAGGCGGTGGCCAAAGTTGTCCGGCAGGTCCAGAGTGAGCTGTTGAACGGCCAGTTACGCACTCCCAGCCGGATACCTGAGAAGGTGCAGATGATCCGTGAAGAGGAAGCCCCTCCGCCCTTGTCCTCAGGCGGTGTCGTGGGAGGCGTGACGGGAGGGATCCCAGGTGGACAACTTGGTGGAATTATCGGCGGCATCGTGAGTCAAACTTCGAGCCTGTCCTCAGTTCCGAAGCTTGCCGTAGTCCAGCCCAAACGAATTCGGGTTTCGCAGGGAGTGACTCGGGGATTGCTGATAACGAAGATCGAACCCACTTATCCGCCTCTGGCACGCCAAGCCCGGGTACAAGGCGAAGTCGTATTGAAAGCCATTGTTACCAAGGAGGGTGATATCAAGGAACTCGAACTGGTCAGCGGGCACCCCATGTTGGCGCCGGCTGCAATTGCGGCGGTCAAACAATGGCGCTACCGGCCGTTCTTGTTGAATGGAGAGCCAATCGAGGTAGAAACGATGGTCACCGTTACGTTCAATCTGTTCTAGGGGCATGGCGTATCTGGCCGTGTGTTCGGGGGCCTCTGCAGGTGAGCGCGTCGCGAGTGGAATGTAGCCAGCCTTTGTCGGCGGTCTGACCCCGCGGGGCTTGCATATGCAAGAACGGAACCTCCTCTCCTGCCAAGATTACGGCTCGGGAAGTCTAGATTCTGACGACCAAGAGCAACGGGTTATGCTATGAGCAAACAACGTGATAAACAGCATGTCATTTGTGAGAAACTTAGAAAACTCGGGTATGCTAGCGCCCGGCACGTAAGGCTGTATGGCGAGGAGTTCTACCTGATTTCGGATCCGGTTCCGGACGGCGATGGGTTTGCTGTTAAAGGAACCGCTCGCAGATCCGGGAAATCGAGATATATACGCATTCCGTTGTCGACAGTGGATACATTGAGGCGGGAAGTTATATTCGACAATGAGCTGGAGACTGCGGCTTAGTCGCGGTTGATCCGGGGCAATCTGGGAAGGCTTTTTCTGGGAACGAACCGCTAGTGTCGCCCACTTTCGAACTCGAGATTGTCACTCCAGTGAGACTGGTGGTTCGGGACAGGGTCGAAGAGATGCAGATTCCTGGAAGGAATGGATATCTAGGCATCCTGCCCGGTCACGCACCCCTGATCACCGAGCTGGGAATTGGCCAAATCCGCTACCGGGAGAAGGGACGCTCGCGCTGTCTTGCGGTTGCGTGGGGTTTCGCTGAAGTGCTGCCCAACCGCGTGAGAGTCCTGGCGGAAACGGCGGAGCGCGCTGAGGGACGTGAGGCGGGCAGAGGAAGCCAAGAAGCGCGCCGAGCAGCGGCTGAAAAGCGATGACCCAAACATCGATTGTGCCCGCACGCAGCATGCACTCACGCGCGCCGCAACTCGACTGGTAAGTAGCGGCCGAAACCGATCAGGCGTGCCGACAGCGCAGATGAGTGGCAACACTCCCATCCCCTGCACTCAACTACAAGGCCCCGCCATCATTTGTCGCGCCAGGGTTTCTACCAGGGCAGTCAGCTTCGGAAGACCCGCTTCCACCGTCGCGGAAAGGGCGGAACCATGATCGAAACATTCGCCACACAAGGAAATGGCAAAAGCCCGTGGAGCAGCACCGTAGAGTTGCTGAGCCAGGGCGAGAAGACGCGCCGGCGATAGCTGGTGGGAGGCGATGATTCCTTGTTGCAAAGTCAGAGGCTCACAAGTGAGCTCTCCGGGTTGACCCGTGTAAGCAGCATCAATGAAGAAGACCAGATCGGCATATCTCAGGTTGTCAGCCAGTTCCGGAGCGAGTTGATGGCAGAGGACAATTTCAGTTTCTGGAAAGGGCAGACTTTGCGACAATGCTTCCGCCGCGCACCAACCCAGGCCGTCATCGCAGCGCAGCGGGTTACCGTAGCCGACAATGAGGACCTGCGTCATAGGGGATGATCGGATTTTGGCGCGCTCCTTCTCAGGAGCGAACGACTTCATCCAGCAATTCCCCGCTGGGGCTTAACAGCTGGATGCGCAATGCCATTTGACCCAGTGCGTGCGTCGAGCAGCTCAGGCAGGGATCGTAGGCCCGGATGACTGCTTCAACGCGATTCAGGGCACCCGGCCTCAGGCGCTCGCCCCGCACGAAGTGCTTGGCAACCTGCAGGACGCTGCGGTTCATGGCCAGGTTGTTTTGACCCGTCGCGATAATAAGATTGGCCCAGCGGATCAACCCCTGTTCGTCGATCTTGTAGTGATGAATCAGCATGCCCCGCGGCGCCTCAGCCACACCGACACCTTCCGAGGCATTGGGACGCGCGATGGCGCGCACGTGCTTATCGAGGATCTCGGCGTGGGTGAGCAGTTGCTCCAGGCGCTCGATGCAGTAGAGAATTTCGATCAGCCGCGCGTGGTGATAGTGGAATGAACTCAGGACCGCAGTGCGTTGCAGTTCGTGGAATTCCGCCAACTCCTGGTCGGCACGGAGCGTGCCACAACGGTCCGCCACGTTCATGCGGGCCAGCGGCCCCACCCGATAGATGCCATCCGGGAATCCCGCGGGTTTGTAATAGGCCGATTTCAGATAGCTCCAGGATTCAACCTTTTCGCCGATGTAGTCGAAATAGCGAGTGGGATCAAGGCCGTCGGCAACGATTTTGCCGGAGGCATCCGTAATTCGGATATCGCCGTCGTAGAAGGTCAGGCCACCGTCCTTTTTCACGATGCCCATAAAAAGCGTTGGGAAATTGCCGAAGGTCGCGATCTCCTCACGGAAACGCTCCATGGTCCCCTTGAACCACTCCAGGGTGCGAAGAGCAATGGCGAGCGCCTCGGGGATCGATCGCAGGATTTCATCGCGGTTTCCTGCGCTCAACGGCTCGCTTACACCCCCAGGCACAACCCATGCCGGGTGAATGCGCTTGCCTCCCAGGCGCTCAATAATCTGCTGGCCAAACTTACGTAACCCGATTCCGTCGCGCGCCAGGGCTGGGTTCTTTTCCAGGACGCCCACCAGATTGCTCTGAGCCGGATCGGCGTCCATCCCCAGCAGCAGGTCAGGCGACGACAGATGAAAAAGGCTCAAGGCATGCGATTGCACCACCTGGGCCAGGTTGAATATGCGGCGCAATCTGTCGGCGGTGGGCGGGATGCTCACCGCCAGAAGTGCGTCGCAGGCCTTCGCCGACGCGATGAGGTGGCTCACCGGACAAATGCCGCAGATGCGCGCCATCAGAGACGGCATCTCGGAAAAGGGACGGCCTTCACAAAATTTCTCAAAGCCGCGAAACTGGGTAACGTGAAAACGGGCGTCTTCCACGCGACCCTGATCGTCGAGATGCAACGTAATTTTGGAGTGCCCCTCGATTCGGGTTACCGGGTCAATGACGATCGTTCTGGGCTGTTCCAATTCGGCTCCTAGGCTCCAAATCGCGTCTTCGAACTCAAATCCGGCTTGCGACCTTCCAGCAATTCGCTCAGAGTGTAAAAAATCACGTCGGCAGACGGCGGACAGCCCGGAACGTACACATCCACGGCTACCACCTCGTGTACCGGGCGCGCGTTGGGCAAGAGGCGGGGCACCACCTGATCAGGAATCCCCGGATCCAGAGTCACATTCTCACAGTACGCCCGCTCGTAAACCGATTTGGTCGTGAAAGGATTACGCATGCCGGGGACATTCGCCGTCACCGCACAGTCACCCAGCGAAACCAGGATCTTCGTCCGCGCCCGCACCGTCTGAATCTTGTGCAAGTCTTCCTCACTGCTGACCGCGCCCTCAACCAGGGTGATGTCCACGCTCTCAGGGAAGATTTTTGCGTCCACCAGGGGGCTGTACACCAGATCTGCGATCTGGAAGATCGCGATCAAACGCTCGTCCATGTCGAGAAACGACATATGACAACCGGAACAGCCATCGAGCCAGACTGTGGCGAGACGTTGCTTGCTCACTCGTGTTCCTTGCGCATCAGGGTGAGGTAGGGCAGGAAGTTCCGGCGTTTTTCCATTTCAGCAACGGAACGTCCCTGTTCAAACAACGCTCCGGTGGGACAAACCTGGACGCACTTGCCGCAACCGGTACAGGTTTCCGACGAACCCCAGGGTTGGTTGAGATCCGTGATCACCCGCGACTCGATCCCGCGGCCCATGATGTCCAGGGTATGCGCGCCCTCAATTTCATCACACGCCCGAACGCATCGCGTACACAGGATGCAACGGTTATGGTCAATGACAAAACGGTCATGCGAGGCGTCCACTTCCGCCTGGGGGTAGCGATAGGGAAAGCGAACGTGCGTGATATTGAGGTTCTGTGCCATGGTCTGAAGTTCGCAATGGCCGTTCGAAACACAGACCGAGCAGATGTGGTTACGTTCGGTGAACATGAGCTCGACGATCATCTTGCGATAGTGATCGAGCCGTTCTGAGGTGGTTGTAACCTCCATGCCCTCTTCCACGTGGGTCACGCAGGCCGGCAGCAGCCGGTTCGATCCCTTCACTTCCACCAGGCAGAGCCGGCACGCGCCTACCGTGGAAAGGCCTTCCAGTTCACACATCTGGGGAATGTGAATCTTATTCTCGCGGGCAACGTACAAAATGGTCTCTTCTGGACGGGCGCTGCAATCGCGGCCATCTATCTTCAGCGTTTTTACAACCGGAGCCAGGGTCATACACGGGCTCCAACGGGTTGCTTGCCGCAGACCCCGGCGGGACACTTGTGATCTTCAATATGAGCTTTGTATTCCGCTGCGAAAGATTTCAGGGTGCTCACTACCGGGTTGGGCGCGGACTGTCCCAGCCCGCACAGGCTGGTGTGCTTCAGCAGATCGCACAACTGTTCAAGCATGGCAAGGTCCTGGGGCGTGGCCGTCATGGCTGTAATGGCGCTGAGAATGCGGTGCATCTGGTAGGTGCCGACGCGACAGGGGACGCACTTGCCGCAGGATTCGGTCATGCAGAAATCCATGAAGTAGCGGGCGACATCGACCATGCAGGAACTTTCGTCCATCACGATCATTCCGCCCGATCCCATGATCGATCCCAGGCCGGCCAACGATTCGTAGTCCACGGGTATATCCAGAGTTTCAGGGGGCAGGCAACCGCCGGAGGGCCCGCCGGTCTGCACCGCTTTGAATTTCCGGCCTTCAGGAATTCCGCCGCCGATCTCAAAAACCATCTCCCGCAAGGTGATCCCCATGGGCACTTCGACGAGTCCGGTATTTTGCACGCGGCCAGCCAGCGCAAATACTTTTGTGCCTTTGCTGGTCTCCGTGCCGATCTGGGCATACCAATCGCCGCCGTTGCGGATGATGGGGGGAACGTTGGCGAAAGTCTCGACGTTGTTGATCAGGGTAGGCTCTCCCAGAAGTCCTTCCATGGCGGGATAAGGAGGCCGCGGACGCGGCGTGCCACGTTTTCCTTCTACCGATGCGATCAGCGCTGTCTCCTCGCCGCAGACGAACGCCCCAGCCCCAAGCCTCAAGTCGATCTTGAAATTGAAACGTGTTCCACAGATATTGGCTCCCAGCAGTCCGGCTCGCTCCGCTTGACGAATCGCGTTCCGCAAGCGCTTGATGGCCAGTGGATACTCAGCACGGATGTAGATATAGCCCTCGGTGGACCCCACGGCGTATGCGGCGATCAACATACCTTCCAGAACGCGATGGGGATCGCTCTCCAGCACGCTGCGATCCATAAAGGCGCCGGGATCGCCTTCGTCGGCGTTGCAAATTACAAACTTCTGCGTACCTACCGACTTTGCGACGGTGCTCCATTTCAAACCGGTGGGATATCCGGCGCCGCCACGCCCACGCAGACCGCTCTTCATCACCTGTTCGATGACTTCCCACGGCGTCATCTCGGTCAAGGCTCGGATGAGGGCCTGGTAACCCTCCGCGGCAATGTACTCCTCGATGCGCTCGGGATCGATCACACCAGAATTTTCCAGCACGATTTTTTGCTGCCGCTGGAAGAATGGAACGTCCGTCGGACACCGCAAACGGGACACAGCCGGGCCTTCCAGGCTATCCAGGATTTCAGCGGCATCTGCGGCGGCGACGCCTTTGTACAACCGTTCACTTCCAGCTGAAACCAGCGGCCCGTCGGCACATAGTCCCATGCAACCGGTGCCCTTCACCTGGCAGCGCTCTCCCCACCCGCGCCGTGAGACGTCCTGCTGAAGGGCTTCCTTGACGGCCTCACTCTGGCAAGAAAGGCATCCCGCCGCAACGCAGACGTTCACCCGATGGCGGAAACACTCCAGTGACTCGCGTTCGGTATCCGCGATTTGCTTCAGTTCGTCAGGCGTCATGGCGAGTCCATTGTGACAGGTGTTGGCATAGGGCCTGAGGAGTGACTTTGCCGGCGACTTCCTGGTCGTATACGACGGCAGGAGCGAGTCCACAAGAACCGAGGCAGCGCGCGGTAAGCAACGAAACTTTTCCATCCATCGTCGTCTCGCCTGGAGACAGGCTCAAGTCCCGCTTTACGCCTTCTAGCAGTTGAGGGGCGCCCTTGATGTAGCAGGCTGTCCCCATGCAGATCACGCAGGTGTGATCCCCAGCAGGCTTGAGGGTAAAGAAATGATAAAAGGTGGCGACGCCGTAAGCTCGGCTGAGGGGGACTCGCAGCGCCGTCGCGACGTACCGCAGCGCCTGCTCGTCAAGGTATCCAAACGCTTCCTGCACCGTGTGCAGAACCTCAATCAAGCCTCGGGACTGCTGGCCCTGGCGGCGCATGGTGGCATCCACCAAACGCCAGCGCTTGTCCGTGTTAGGAGGGGCGGATTTGGCAAAAGTCACCACATTCTTTCCTCTCGGGTTCGTCTGCAGGATCTGCATCCCGCTCTGCTGGCAAAAGAGAACGCTGATAACATAACAGGTTATGGTTCTGGCTATGAGGACCGCGGAGCGCGGAGTTGTGGAAAATCGCTCCAGACCATTGCAGGAATGGGCCAGGTTGCGGACAAGAGTCAGTCAGACTGCCCTCCGCCCAAAGGTCACCCACCTCTGCATCCACTTGACCAGCGATTTGCTTTCCATGCCGCTGGTTTCTCGCAACTCGCCTTGACGGCACCCTGATAAATCCGAAAGGACCGTTGCCGTGGTCTGGCCTGCCCCGGCCCTTCGGGGTGCTGAGGCCATCCACAGTTTTGTCGGCCATCGCCTGGCGGAGGACCCGGGTCAAGCAGCATCAACGCCATATTCGGCGGACGCGAATGCGAGAGCAGTGACTGAAAGCATCCGTGGCGGTGATTGTAGTCACAGAAATCACTGGCGGAATGCTTTAAATTCAAACGGTGCGATTGCCATAGCGATCGGGCCTGGATGGTGACGAACGTCGAATCGGGTCGACTCATTTCTTTCCTCGCTCGTACCATCGCGGGCCCTATGAGGTTGGTCTTTAGTTCTTAGACGGGGAGGCTTCGATGATGCGTCGCAAGCTCATTACACGCAGCCTGGGTGTCCTTGAGTTGTTGGTCGGCATCGGCGCAGTTATTGGCGGCGGGGCGCTGGCGGCAGCTCCGAGTGGGGCGCTGCTGGGATTGCCCCTCAATTTGCTCGATGGCACCCCTTTTCACACCTATTTGATTCCAGGCCTGGTGCTGTGCCTGGTCGTGGGTGGCAGCAACATCGTCGGGGGATGGTTAGCCCTGCACGAGCGCTGGTCGGCGGCTATTTCCGCCGTTGTTGGCGGATTGATTCTTATTGGTTGGATCACAAGCCAGATCGTGCTGATCGGCTACCGCCATCCTATCCAGCTAGTTTATTTGCTGTGCGGCGCTCTGATTCTTCTCGTAGGAACGGCACTGCCTGTTTTCGATCGAGCGGTCTGAGCGAATGCCAGGTTTCTGGAGGACGGATTCTGGTCGGTCGAAGGAATTGGAAGCGCTGGCCTTGGGCCGACTCGACGGGCGGCGGGACGCCCGCCAGATAACTGCGCGTTCCGAGCGCGTGCGCCACAACAATCTTAGCCTCAGATTGGTAGAGCTGTCGCGAACGGCAGAGTGGTCTTGGAGATCTGCGAGAAAGCAGTTGTAACCACGATATTACAGAGCGAGATGCGTGTGTTCGTGCGAAGGGCCTCCACGGGATTGCCCTCCTCTCAGGCTGCTAGTGCTTCTGAACACAACCCCTTATAAGCATCGCTGGAGAATAGGGCAGTGATTTCCAACACACTGCTCGGTGAGGTCCACCGCTTGCCGTTTCGCCCTCTACCCGGTAGAAAGGATTGTCGAAGCTGAAGGGGGAAGAGAAATGGGCAATAGCACAGCCATCCTGGACGGGAACGAAGCTGCCGCCTCGGTAGCATATCGGCTCAACGAAGTGATTGCCATCTACCCCATCACCCCCGCGTCGCCGATGGGGGAGTGGGCGGATCAGTGGAAAGAGGAGGGGCGCGAGAACATCTGGGGCGCGATTCCCACCGTCATCGAAATGCAAAGTGAGGGAGGGGCCGCCGGGACTCTACATGGCGCGCTTCAAGCCGGGGCGCTGGGGACGACGTTTACCGCGTCTCAAGGTCTGCTTCTCATGATCCCGAATATGTACAAGATCGCGGGTGAACTCACGCCGACCGTCATTCATGTAGCGGCCCGCGCGCTGGCTACCCATGCTCTCTCGATTTTTGGCGACCACAGCGACGTGATGGCCGCGCGCGCCACCGGCTTTGCGATGTTGTGCTCGAATTCCGTGCAGGAAGCGGGCGATTTCGCCTTGATTGCACAGGCGGCCGCGCTCGAATCGCGCATCCCCTTCCTGCACTTCTTCGATGGTTTTCGTACTTCCCACGAAGTAAACAAGATCATGTTGCCCGAGGATGACGATCTGCGTGCCGTGATCGACGACACTCTGGTCCGCCAGCATCGGGAGCGCGCATTGTCGCCCGATCACCCGCTGCTGCGGGGCACGGCGCAGAATCCTGACGTATTCTTCCAGGCGCGCGAGGCCATCAATCCTTTTTACCGGGCGTGTCCAACCATCGTGCAGGATGTAATGGACCGCTTCGCCCAGCGCACCGGCAGGAGCTATCACCTGTATGACTACGTCGGTGCTCCCGATGCCGAACGGGTGATAGTGATGATGGGCTCGGGGGCAGGGGCAGTAGAAGAGACCGTAGAACAGTTGTTGCAGCGGGGCGAAAAGGTTGGGCTCCTGAAGGTGCGGCTTTTCCGGCCTTTCGCGTTAGAAGCGTTTCTGTCGGCGCTTCCGAAGACGGTGCGAACCATCGCCGTCCTGGACCGCACCAAAGAACCGGGCAGCCTGGGCGAACCGCTCTACCAGGATGTCGTGACCGCGTTGAGCGAGTCGCGGGGGGCTAACGGCGCGGACTCTCGGGCCGTTCCACTCGTGATCGGCGGCCGCTATGGTCTGGCTTCGAAGGAGTTCACGCCAGCGATGGCGAAAGCCACCTTCGATGAACTGAAGAACTCAACTCCGAAGAATCACTTTACGGTTGGGATTCACGACGATGTTACCCACACCAGCCTGGAGTACGATGCCGAGTTTTCCACTGAAGAGCCGGAAACGGTCCGCGCGCTGTTCTACGGACTTGGTTCCGATGGAACCGTGGGGGCCAACAAGAACTCGATCAAGATTATCGGGAAGAATACGGACAACTATGCCCAGGGGTACTTCGTCTATGACTCGAAAAAGGCGGGGTCAGTCACGGTCTCACATCTGCGTTTTGGTCCGCATCCCATCCGGTCGTCTTACCTGATCACCCGGGCCAGCTTTGTTGCCTGCCACCAGTTCCAGTTTCTGGAGCGCATGGATGTTCTGGATTGCGCCGAACCCGGCGCCACGTTTCTACTGAACGCGCCGTTTGGAGCGGACGAAATCTGGAACCACCTGCCGCAGTCGGTACAGGAAGTTATTATCCGGAAAAATCTCAAGTTCTACCTGATCGATGCCTACAAGGTCGCGCGTGAAACCGAGATGGGCAACCGCATCAACACCATCATGCAGACCTGTTTCTTTGCCATCAGCGGAGTGCTGCCGCGCGAGCAGGCAATCGAAGCCATCAAGAATTCCATTCGCGACACTTATGGGAAACGCGGCCAAACGGTCGTAGACCAGAACTGTGCCGCGGTGGACCATACCCTGAGTCATCTGTTCCAGGTCACCGTTCCTGCCGGGGTGAGCAGCCGGTTAAGAGTCCTGCCTCCCGTCCCCGCGCGGGCGCCGGAGTTCGTGCGCCAGGTGATTGGTCCCATGATTGCAGGTCGCGGAGATGATCTTCCGGTGAGCGCAATGCCCGTCGACGGTACCTTCCCGACCGGCACTGCCATGTGGGAAAAGCGAAATATCGCACAACAGATTCCGGTCTGGGATGAACAGCTTTGCATTCAGTGCGGGAAGTGCGTTCTGGTTTGTCCGCACGCGGTCATCCGGGCCAAGGTCTACGATGCTTCGCTGCTGGGAAATGCGCCGTCAGGATTCAAGGCAGAAAAGCCGCGCTGGCGTGAATTCGAGAGTCTGCGTTATACGCTGCAGGTCTCGCCGGAAGACTGCACCGGGTGCGAGCTTTGCGTCGAGGTTTGCCCGGCCAAGAGCAAGAGTGAAGCGAAACACAAGGCCATCAATATGCAGCCGCAGGCGCCGCTTCGCGAGTCCGAGAGCGCCAATTGGGATTTCTTCAGCAAACTTCCGGACGCGAACCGAGACCAGCTTTCCCACAATCAGGTAAAGGATGTCCAGCTTCTGGAGCCGCTCTTCGAGTTTTCCGGAGCGTGCGCGGGATGCGGTGAAACGCCCTACATTAAGTTGCTCACCCAGCTTTTTGGCGACCGCCTGATGATTGCAAATGCCACCGGTTGCTCGTCGATCTATGGCGCCAACCTGCCCACGACTCCCTACACCGTCAATGCTCAAGGGCGGGGTCCGACCTGGTCCAATTCGCTTTTTGAAGACAATGCCGAGTTCGGTCTGGGGATGCGGTTGGCAGTCGACAAGCAGGCAGACTACGCCCGCGAGCTAGTGACGCGGCTTGCGCCACACCTCGGTGATTCCCTGGTGAACGGGGTTCTCAACGCGGACCAATCGAACGAGGCTGGAATCGCGGCTCAGAGGGAACGCGTAGCCGAGTTAAAGAAGAAAATAGTGTCGCTGGATGAGCCGGCAGCGCGCGATTTGCTGGTGCTGGCGGACGCACTGGTACGCAAGAGCGTATGGCTGGTGGGCGGCGACGGCTGGGCCTACGATATCGGCGCCGGCGGACTCGACCACGTGCTGGGCTCGGGGATGAACGTCAACGTGCTGGTGCTCGATACGGAGGTCTACTCGAATACCGGCGGCCAGATGTCCAAGGCCACGCCGCGCGGGGCGGTGGCAAAATTTGCCAGCGGAGGCAAACGTGCCGGCAAGAAAGACCTTGCCATGGAAGCCATCAGTTACGGATCGGTCTATGTGGCCCGGGTGGCCATGGGAGGCAGCGATACCCACACCGTGAATGCCTTCCGCGAAGCCGAGGCCTACAACGGGCCCTCACTGATCATCGCCTACAGCCACTGCATTGCCCATGGCTATGACATGAGCCATGGCATCGCACAGCAAAAAGCTGCCGTCCTTTCCGGTTATTGGCCCTTGATCCGCTACAACCCCGAGCTCCGTCTCGAAGGGAAGAATCCATTTCAGCTTGATTCCCGGGCGCCCAGTATTCCATTCAAGCAATACGCATATCAGGAAGCCCGCTACACCATGCTGGCGCGAAGCAATCCCGAGGTGGCTCGTGAACTGCTGCAGCTTGCCCAGGAGGACGTTCACCGGCAATGGCGGGTCTATGCCAATCGCGCCGCCATGCCGGGAGACGGGGAACCGCCCAGCAGCGCTCATCCGCAGCCGGCCTCATCCACACCGCAACCCGCGACCGCAGGAGAACAGAAATGATCGACATCACAACCACCTATCTCGGTTTGCCGATGAAATCTCCGATTGTGGCCTCGGCGTCTCCACTTTGCGAGTCGCTGGAGAACATACGGCACCTGGAAGACGTTGGTGCCGGCGCGGTCGTGCTGCCTTCACTCTTTGAAGAACAGCTCGTGCTGGAAAGCCAGTCGGTTGATTCGGATCTTTCACGGGGCAGCGAAAGTTTTGCGGAGTCGCTCAACTACTTGCCCGACCTGAGCACATACAACCTGGGCGCCGATGGCTATCTCGAGCTCATTCGGAAGGCGCGGCAACGGGTCTCCATTCCAGTGATCGCCAGCTTGAATGGGGTCTCGCCGGGCGGCTGGGCGCGGTACGCCGGCCTGATGGAGCAAGCCGGAGCGGACGCAATCGAATTGAACATCTACGCGATTATTACCGATCCCAATATCATTGGCGCCGACGTCGAGCAGAACTATTGCGATCTGGTACGGCAGGTCAAAGCCAATGTCAGTATTCCCGTGGCGGTGAAGTTTTCGCACTTTTTCAGCGCCGTCGCAAACTTTGGCAAACAGCTGGACGCGGCCGGCGCCAACGGGCTGGTGCTCTTTAATCGCTTTTACCAGCCGGATTTCGACATTGAATCGCTCGAAGTTGTGCCCAGCCTGACGCTGAGTCGTCCCCAGGAGCTGCTACTGCGGCTGCACTGGGTGGCGATTCTATACGGATGGGTCCGCGCCGATCTCGCGATCACGGGCGGAGTGCACAGCGCGGCGGACGTCCTGAAGTCCATGATGGCTGGAGCGCATGTCGCGATGATGACGTCTGCGCTGCTACAGAATGGGATTGACCACGTGGCTTCGGTTCTGAAAGACCTGGTGGGCTGGATGGAGGAGCACGAATATGAATCCGTCCGTCAGATGCGCGGTAGCATGAGCCAGCGTTCCGTATCTGATCCGGCGGCTTTCGAGCGCGGCAACTATATGCGCGTCCTCAGCTCCTACGTGGCACGAAAGGCAGGTTAGAAATGTTTGGGCTTGAAACACGCCAGGCTTGGCAAGAATCGATATTTCGTTCTCATCGGTGAAACCGAAACAGAAATGGTCACCACGAGCTGTGAGGGCGGTCACAGACAGGCAGACAAACTGAAGCGAAAATGAAGCGAAAATGAAGTTAGAAGATGGCCGCTATTACGAAGGACACTGGAGAAGCTCGAGAGATAAAGGCACGCACCGGCGCGAAGGAGGCGGAGATCGTGGCGGAGTCGAAGAAGTTGTTGCCAGGCATTGGGCAGAGCCGTCGCCTCATCAAGCAGGAAGCTCTGCCAACACAGCGGTAGCGAAATGGCCCCTGGTGACGCGCGTCACGGATTTCCACAACGCTGTCGCGTCATTCTGAGTTGTCAGGAGGTTGCTATGGCAGAATCAGGAAACCAACGGATCCTCATCGTCGACAACGATGAACAAGAATCAAACAGGCTTGAGGCTACGTTACAGGGGGCAGGGTATGACACGATCACTATGTGGAGCGGACTTGAAGCGCTGGAGCTCCTGAAGTCACAGAACATTGACATCCTTCTGGTGAGTAGTTACCTGCCCGATATGTACATCGGAGACTTTCTTGCCAAGGTGGGCAAACTACCGGGCCAGCCCTGCTTGATCGTGATGCAGGAAGGACACAACGTGAGTGGGACCTTGCTGAAGGTCCAAGGCATGATTGAAGAGGAACAATTGCAGGAAAAATGAACGCAGACGGGCGCCTTAACAGACCTTGACACAGTGCTATTTACACCCTCAGCGATATCGCTTGGACGGTTTCGTGCTGTTCGTTTAGCGGAACTAGAAATATTCACAATGAAAGAGTCTCTTGCGTTCTGCCGATGTTGTCGCGTCCACACGGGGTGACCAGGCACGTGACGCGCCACGAGTTCGTTGTCGCCGGTCAGGGTTGTGACAAGTCCAACTTGGTTCCAGGGTTCAGTTCTGGACATGAGTCCGATGAATGTGCAAATGCTGTACAGGCTGCGAATCCGCGGCCCCATTCTTATGGATCCCGATACACGCGGCTTCTCATTGAATTGAAATGGGTTAAGAGTTGTCGCGTCGGTGACGCCAACAAAATAAATAATAGACTTGCCGGGTACCGCTTCTCTCGTTTGGGGGAGACGGCAGGGAATTTGGATGTCCTGATCAGAAGGGAGAAGTATGTCCTCCTCATACCGTGCGGACCACGTGGGAAGCTTCTTGCGCCCGACAGAGTTACTCGAGGCACGCCGGGCTCAAATTACCCTGGAAGAACTCGAAGCATTGGAGGACCGCCATATCTCTCGGGTATTGCAGAAACAGCGGGAACTCGGCCTGGGTGTGTTTACGGATGGCGAGCTGCGGCGAAGTAATTTCATGAGCGACTTTACCGACGCAGTGGATGGGTTCGACCCGGGGGATGCCGTGCCCCGGAGTTGGAGCGACAACGCACGGCAGTCCCCGGCGCCTAGGGCCGCGGTGAGTAATATTGGCGGCGTTGTGACTTCGGCGCTCAAACAGCGCCAGCCCTTGACCGGACGCGAGCTGCCATTTCTTCGCGAGCATGCGCCGGGGGCGATCAAGATCACCTTGCCCAGCGCTACGCAGTTCCCGGCAATTTCTTTCAAGTATGGCGTTACGGACGCCGTCTACCGGGATCCATACGCACTGCTCGATGCCATCACCGGGATCATGGTTGAAGACATAAGCGCCCTGGCGGGAAGCGGCATCGCGTATCTGCAGATCGATGCGCCGCGGTACAGCTACTACCTCGACCCGAAGTGGTCCACATGGATGGCGAAGGAGTTACGTGTCGATCCGGCACAGATGCTGATGGCTTCATTGAATGCGGATAACGCTTGCTTTGCCGCTGCGCGCCGGCCGGGTGTCACACTCGCGATTCATCTGTGCCGCGGTAACAATCGCAGCCACTGGTACGCAGAGGGGGGCTATGACGCAATTGCCGAACGCCTGTTTCGGGAACTCGCAGTGGATAGGTTCCTGCTGGAGTACGATGATGAACGCTCAGGCAGTTTCGAGCCTCTGAGATTCGTTCCAACAGGGAAGACGGTTGTTCTGGGAATAGTCAGCACGAAGCGCGCGGCTTTGGAACGCAAGCAGGATTTGCTGAGACGAATTGATGAAGCTGCGAAGGTTCTCCCTCTCGAGCAACTGGCGTTGAGCCCGCAATGCGGATTTGCTTCGACCATGGACGGAAACCTGCTGACGGAGGCCGAGCAATGGGCCAAGTTACAGCTTGTCGTAGACACTGCCCGGGAAGTGTGGGGTTGAACCCGGCGTGGGTGCTCCGAAGTCAGAGAGTTTTTGACGACCGGTTTAGCTCAAGGCCATGGCTAAAAGCACAACGACGTCAGCCACGAGGCAACATCTCGGGGTGCGGTTTCTCCGACAGACAGGGAAATATCTCGGAGCGCAGAGAACGGGTCCGGGCGAGCATCTCCGGCCTGGGTGCTTGCACATTTGGGCACTTTTGGATAACGTCTACAGTCTGATGTTTGTACTTTAACGTCGTCTTAAGTCTACCGGCCAGATTACTTCCTTCGCGACTTTTGCGTTATCTCTAATGCGCGGCGGGCCACAGCACGAGCCAACCAATGGGTAAGCACCCGACTACTCTCCTGGACATTGCGAAGGCGCTCGGTACTTCAATCGGTACGGTGCACCGGGCCTTGCATGACAACCCGGACGTGAGTCCAATGACCAAAGCCAGGGTTGTGCAGATGGCGAGAACCCTGGGCTATCGCCCCAACCTTGCTGCCCGGTACCTTTCTTCCAAAAAAGCTCTTCGGGTGCTGGTAAACACGCTGGAGGGGACGACCTCATTCTGGGATGAAGTGCGGGCCGGCATTTGCGAAGAAGCCGAGTCGATACCACTCGAGAAGGTCGAGATCGAGTCTCGCACCTACCCTGATCTCGGACGGTGGGAAGAAGAAATTTTTGAGGCTGCCATCCGGGACAAAGTGGATGGAATCATTACCTTTCCCAGCCATCCCAAGACCTTTCGGCCGTGGATACGGCGCGCCTCTCGCGCCCGCATTCCCGTGGTGTGCGTGACCACGGATGCCCCCAATAGCGGCCGATTGGGCATTGTGGCCATCGACACCCTGGCCAGCGGCTCCATCGCGGCGGACCTCATGGGGAGATTCCTTGGCGGCCGGGAGGGAACGATCGCGATCACGCTGTTTGACCTGGCGATCACCGAGCATCAGGAGAAGTACGCCGCGTTTGAATCCACGTTACGGAATTTCTATCCCCATCTGCATCTGTTGAAACCGGTCGAGGATCATGGCCTGCAGGCCGAGGCGTACCGCAAATGCCGCGAGCTGTTTGAAAAATACCCGGACCTGGCTGGCGTTTATGTGACCACGGAAGACTCGATGCCGGTGGTGAAGGCGGCCCGCGATACAAAATTGCTGCAGCGTCTGACCATCATTACCACGGACTTGTTTCCCGGCCTGGTCTCGGAGATTCGATCCGGCGCGGTGGCGGCGACCATCTATCAGCGTCCCCGCACTCAAGGCCGGATGGCGTTCCGCATGTTATATAAATTTCTGTCGGAGGGGGACGGCAGTCCGTCCCATCAAATCGCGCTGGCGCCGCACCTGGTCATGCGCGGGAATCTGGATTTCTTTCTGCAGAGGCAATCCGAAGAATCGGTCAGGGAGAAAGGCCCCGGAAACGCCGCGCGACCCGCCCGAAGGTCTCGCCTGGCCTAAGCGCTCGGGCTCACTGAGCCGGCTCCTTGACGGCGACGATGCGGTCGCCCGCCACATTCCGCAGTTCCTGTACGATTCCTGAAGGCCACCGGATCTCAACCAGTTCCGCGGATGTATTCGCCCCCAGTCCGAAATGAACCGGGCCCGCGCTCGACGACGCATAACCGGCACTGGTGAATACGTGGTTATACTGCGCCCCCGACTTGGTCACCACCTTGATTCTCGCTCCCACGCCGTCACGGTTGCTTTTTGTTCCCTGCAGCTTGAATTCCAGCCAGTGATTGTTCCCCGGACTCTGGTTGAGCCAGATTTCCGCCGGTGCGCCGATGGCGCTTACCACCACGTCCAATCGACCATCTCCGTTCAAGTCTCCGACCGCTGAGCCCCGGTGTCGCGCGGGAGGCTGCGAGGACAGTCCGGCCTCCGCGGTCAAGGCGGAAAACTTCATGCCGCCCAGGTTGCGAAAGACGGTGTTAGGTTGTTCGATGGCCAGATTTGGCGCCGACAGCAGCGACTGCACATGACCGCGCGAAACAAAAATGTCTTTCCAGCCGTCGTTGTCAAAATCGGCAATGTTCGGAGAGTAACCGGCCATGGGCAGGCTCAGCTTGGTCATGCCACTCTCCCGAGTGACCTCCACGAAACTTCCTTTGCCGGTGTTCCGGTAGATCGGGAAGGTTTCCCCATCGAGCGCGACCACGACGATATCGGAATAGCCATCATTGTCGAGGTCGCGAAAATCGACTCCCATGCCTGAAATGAAGGTGCCGTCTTCCCGCAGCGCCACGTTCGCGTCAAAGCCCGCCTCCTGAAATCGCCCGTTGCCGCGGCCGCGGAAGAACGAGTTCATCAGCTTGTCATTGGGGACGATGAGATCCATCTTTCCGCCAACGTCGAAGTCTCCCGCCGCCACTCCCATGCCCTTTCCGGGATGCCCGCGAAAGCCCGATTCGGCGGAGGCATCGCGAAACGTTCCGTCGCCATTGTTGAGGAACAACTGGTTGGGGGTGGGCGCGTACATCTTGGGATGGCAGTAGTCGCGATGCCCGCCCACTTCGCAGTCAGGCTCGTGTTCGTAATCCCATTTCAGATAGTTGATGACGACAAGATCGAGCAGCCCGTCATTATTCACGTCGACCCAGGCCCCGGCGACGGACCACAGCTTTCCGTACTCCGGATCGGGCTGGTTCAGGCCGGCTTTGGCGGTGACATCGGTGAAGGTGCCATTGCCATTGTTGTGATAGAGCGTATTGCGATAGACGCCGGCGACAAAAATGTCCTCGTATCCATCGTTGTCATAATCGCCGATGGCCACGCCGGTGTCATAGCCGGTTCCGAAAAGACCGGCCTTTTCGGTCACGTCGGTGAAGTGTCCTTTGCCATCGTTCTCGAAGAGACGGTTGTAGTATTTCGCGGAAGTCTTGCGAAGCGTTTTGATGTTCGCTCCGTTGGTGAAGAAGATGTCAAGTTTGCCGTCGTTGTTGAAGTCAAAAATGGCTACGCCTCCGGCCATGGTTTCCGGCGCGTGGCGTTCCGGCGTCTCGTCGCTGTCCAGCCTGAAATCGATCGGTTGAAACGCGAACTGGATCGGGCTGTCCCCAGCGGCTTGTGGGCGCGTCGGCGGAGTTTCCTTGGCGCCGGCTTGAGAACTTAGGGGCAGGTGGGTGGCCAGCACCAACACGAAGAGTCCGGCCAGAGGGCCGGTAGACTTCCACATCTTCATGACGGAGACGGCAGGCACGAGGCTGCTTTCATTCTACTCCGGCAATTGCTGATCGCCGCGAATGGAGAGCCGGGTTTCAGCCTGCGGAGCTGCCGTGCCCGGCTGTCCCCCGCCGACCGTGATGACATAGTCACCCGCGCTGACGACTCGAACTCCTGATTCGTTTACATAGCTCAAGTCGCGCGGTTGCAGCGTGAGCTGCACATGCCGTAGTTCGCCGGCACCCAGCCGAACGTGGGTAAATCCCCGCAGCGCGCGCAGTGGCGCACCGGGCAATTTGGGAAAACTCAGGTACAATTCCACGACTTCATCGCCGGCTCGCTGGCTCGTGTTTTTCAAATCCACTTCGACGGTGAGGGGATCGCCGGCCTGTAGGCCGCTGCTCGATAACTTGAGATTGCTGTATTCGAATTTGGAGTAGGTCAGCCCGTATCCGAAGGGATACAGCGGCTCTCCGGCAAAATAGCGGTAGGTGCGGTTCTTCATCGCATAATCGTCAAAGGGCGGCAACTGTTCCAGGCCTTTATAAAAGGTGACCGGCAACCGTCCCGAAGGGTTGTTGACGCCCGCCAGCGTCTGGGCAATGGCGGTTCCACCTTCCTCTCCCGAGTACCAGGCTTCGAGAATCGCGCTGGCATGTTCCTGCGCCCAATTTACCGCCAGGGCACTGCCGTTCATGAGCACCACCACCAACGGCTTGCCGGTTCCTCTCAATGCTCCCAGTAGCGCCTCTTCCTCTTCCGGCAAGTTGAGGCTGGTGCGATCGCCTCCATGGAATCCGGGCAGATCAACTTTCATCTCTTCGCCTTCGAGCTTGGATGTGATTCCAACCACTGCGACCACCACATCCGCCCCGCGCGCCGCCGTGGCGGCTTCGACAATGGGATCCGCGCTTACGGGCAGCCACACCAGCTTTGTACCAAAGCCGCCTCTCGCGTATTCGATCCGTAGCGCATAACGATGGCCCCTGGTCAGCTCAACCACCGCCGTGTCGGATGTGGGATCGTGGAGATTCACGTCATCCACGATCAACCTGTCATCCAGCCACATGCGGTGCATGGAGCCCAGCAATCCGATCCGATAGCTACCCGATTCCGCAGGGGTTAGAAAACCTGTCCAGCGAACGGAAAAGTCCTTCAACCCTGCGGGAGGGGTAAGGGCGTGCGGACCCGGATGGAAGAGCTGAAGATCGACGAACGGGTCCACCCGCGCCGTCACCGGCGTACCCGCGAATTCGCTGCCGGCAAAATATTCTCCCTGCAACCCGGCTTTCCCATCGCTCGTCGAGAGCGCTGATGTGGGAATCACGCTTTCGGCGCGCAAGAAATTGGTTCCCGGCTCGTACGACACGTGAGCTGTGGCAAACTGCTTGCGGATTCCTTCCAGCGCCGTGGTGGCGTGCGAAGCCGTGCCGCTATAGTTGCCGTGGAGCACCTGCACAGATTCGGCCAGCGGGCCCACCACCAGAATATTTTTCACGCTCGGTGCGAACGGAAGTACACCGTTATTCTTCAGCAGCACCATGGATTCGCGCGCCGCCTTGAGCGCGAGCTCCCGGTGAGCCGCGCTGTCGATCTCCGAATCGGGAGTCTGAGCGTAGGGCACTTTATCCGGAGGATCGAACATGCCCAGCCGCATGCGCGCGGTAAACAGCCTTTTCAAGGCGACGTCGATGTCCTTCTCGCTGAGCAGCCCCTGCTTCACGGCGTCCAGGTACTTTACGTAGTCAGAGTTGTCCTTGGTCACGGTGAAGAAGTCGGCGCACTCATTGTCCATCCCCGTCTTCAAGGCGGCGGCAGCGGCCTCGGCCGGAGTTTTCGTAAAGTGGTGTCCCTGGTAGATATCAACGATCGCATCGCAGTCCGATACGACGTAGCCGTTAAACTTCCAGGCTCCGCGCAACTGATCTTGCAGCAGGAAAGTATTCGCGCACGCGGGTTCGCCATTGACCCGGTTGTAGGCGCACATCACGGACTCCGCTTTGCCCTCGACCACCGCCGCACGGAATGCGGGCAAGTACGTGTCTTCCATGTCGTGCCGGGACACCTGAACATCAATACTGTGCCGTGAGGGTTCGGGACCGCTGTGCACGGCGAAATGCTTGGGGGTAGAGATGACCCGGAAATACTTCGGATCATCACCCTGTAATCCCGTGACGAATGCCACGCCCATGCGTCCGGTGAGAAAAGGGTCCTCGCCGTAGGTTTCCTGGCCCCGTCCCCAGCGCGGGTCACGGAAGATGTTGATGTTTGGCGACCAGAAATCCAGACCTTCCATGATGTCCCGTCGTCCCGCTCTGACGGCCTGATTATGTTTGGCCCGCGCCTCGGTGCCAATGACGATCGCCATGTCGTGGATCAAAGGGGAATCAAACGTGGCCGCCAGGCCGATCGGTTCCGGAAAAACCGTGGCGGTCCCGGCATTGGCGACGCCATGCAGCGCCTCACTCCACCAGTCGTAGGCCGGGACCTGTAGCCTCGGAATGGCTCTGGCCTGGTTCACTAACTGGGAAGCTTTCTCCTCGAGTGTCATCCTTCCCACCAAGTCATCTACTCGCGCATCGATGGGCTGCGCAGGGTCCAGATAGACCGCGCCGCCAGTGGTCTGCGCCGGGGAAGGAACGAGAATGAGAAGAAGAAAAACTGCCACCACGAGGGTCGCTCGAGTACGCCCTGCATCCATTTTTATGTCTCCTCGCAACCCGCACGAGCTTCGGCGAGTCCGCGCATTTCATGAGATAGCCGTAAACGATTACGGCCGTCGGTTGCTTGTAGCACAGGGCAAATCCTGCGGTCAACCAATCTCCCAGAACGAAAGTTGTCAGGACACTTTGGGCACGATGCAGGGACCGGACGAAATTTCTACCTTCTGGGACAAGCGAAACCGGCAGCTCCCGGGCCCCCCGGCGCGCAGGAATTCCCAATGATCATGCGGCAAAACGTGATCGCCGGCAAAAGCAAAGGGGCGGAGCAGAAAATACCGCACACCAGGAAGCCTGTCGCCATCCGTCTAAACATCCGGGCACCTCACTGCGCTGGCAAAAGCAGCGTTGCCCTTCGGGAGCTTCTGAAGGGCGGCGCGTCGTACCCGCGAAGTATACCTCGACTGAAATCCGATCTTCAGTTTTTTGCGTCCATGGAAGGACTCAGGGGGCCCGACGGAACCAGCAACCGTTCAGGCGTGCTCGGGCCAGGCCTTATTCACTCCAAAAACCAGGGCGCTGGGAGAGCCAGGGAATGATGCTCCTCAGTCGGGAAAAGAGAATCAAATGGCCATAGAGGGGTTTGGCGGAAGATTTCAGCGCAGCCTCCACGGGGCGCCGGATTGCTCTCGGCCGCCTTCGTGCCGTGCGGATTTGACTCGCAGGCTGATCTTTAAATTTCTCCTGCCCATTACCTTGGAAGGCACCTGTGCAAGGGAGTTTCCTTTCAAAAAAGGACCGGAAGTTGCCCATAAAGTACAAATGCTGCCGTATTTTGTCAGGGAGGATCGAAATATCCGCTTATTCATATGCTGGTTGACGACCTTCGAAGTGGAGCTCCACAATTTTTTTGCTTGACAGTGCATCTTCAATGAATGTATCACCGTAAACGTTTCCGGTACGGGGATAGGTGCAACCACCCCTGAACCGGGTGAAGCATCAATTCGGAGGCTGTCCCATGAAGCGCGTTTCGCCCACGTACGTCGAAATGTTCGGGCTTGCTCTGAGAGGCAAAAGGTTTCGCCTCGCAGCTCTGGTACTCACCCTGTTCGTATTTTTCGCCGCCCACGCCGTGGCGCAGGAAGCAACTGTGGTCGGAACGGTAACCGATCCCACTGGCGCCGCTCTACCGAATGTCTCGGTAACTCTCACAAACGCAGAGACAGGTCTCGTCACGAAGACCACCACGAGTGCAGACGGCCAGTATGTGGCGCCTAATCTTCACATCGGCCATTACACCGTGGACGTTAAAGTGGCGGGGTTCAGGCCTGCCCAGAGGACGGGCTTGGTGCTGAGTGTGGACGACCGCGCCCGCGTGGACTTCCAGATGCAGGTCGGCCAGGCGACCGAGCTGATAACCGTAGAAGCCAATGCGGTTGCCGTACAGACCGATACCGGAGAAGTCAGCAATCTGATCACCGGCCGGCAGATAGCGGACCTCGCCGTCAACGGCACAAGCCTGTTCCAACTTGCCGCATTAGCTCCCGGGGCATCGAACGATATCACCAATTACAAGGATGTCCCCGTGGGTGGTGATACCGCCGTCAGCTTCAATGGCCAGCGCACCGCCCACAATGTCTTCATAGTAGATGGCGGTGAGAACTACGACCGCGGTTGCGGAGGCTGCGTAACTACGGCCCCTTCCAGCGAGTCGATGGCAGAGTTCCGCCAATTGACTTCGAACTACGGCGCCGACTATGGCCTCTCTTCTGCCGGAACCGTCACCATGGTTCTCAAATCCGGCACCAGCAGATTGCATGGCTCGGCATGGGAAAACAACCGCAATGACGCCTTTGACGCGCGCGGCTACTTTTTCCCGGCTCCGAACCCCAAACAAGAATTGCGCATGAACATCTTCGGCTTCAATATCGGCGGCCCCGTCACCTTCGGCCACCTCTACAACCCGGACAAAAACAAGACCTTCTTCTTTTACAACATGGAGTGGCGCAGATACATCGACGGCGGGTCAACCAACCAGACGGTTCCCGATCCCGCAACTTACGGCGGCGACTTCAGCTCGGTTACGGATCCAATCCTGGTTCCCACTGCAGCCAGAGTGGCTCCTTCCGTGTTGTTTGCCAACTGTCCGGGCGGAGCCGCGCCAGCCGGCGTCGTGCCAGGTGCGCAATTCCCAGGCAACGTCATACCGAGCTGCATGATCCAGCCAAACGCGACTGCGTTGCTCGGTACGGGCTTTTTGCCGAAGCCAAACTCAGGCATCGGCAACGGTGTCGGGAGCTTCGTGGGCGGCTCCAACACTCCGACGAACCTGAAGGAAGAGATCGTCCGCGTCGATCACACCTTCAACAGCAGATTCTCCGTGTTCGGTCACTTTGTTGCCGAGCAAATCTCACAAGGCTTCAACACGGCTCAGTGGAGCGGTGACAACCTGCCTACGGTTGGAGACACGTTCAACAATCCAGCTTACAGCTACGTCATTCACGCCACCCACACCATTAGCCCGACGCTTCTCAACGAAATCGCCTTCAACTACAACGGCAACCGCATCAACATCATTCCCTTCCCCGCCACCGGGATGACGAGTCTCGCACTTCCGAGCGGATACGATGCGACCAGCTCGCGTTTGTTCACGGGCCCGAATAACCTGAATCGCATTCCCAACATCACCCTCAATCATCAAAGCAATGCGAACTTCCAGATCTCCAGCTGGCCGTGGGTCAACCGCGCTGACGGGTACCAGATCCGCGACGACGTCTCCTGGAACAAAGGTGCGCACAGTTTCAAGATCGGCGGAAGCTGGGCGCGCTACAAGAAAGTCCAGGACCTTTTCGGAACGACTCAGGGAGCATTCACGTTCGAGGGCGCAGATGCCCAGAGTTTCACCGGAAACAGCTTCGCTGACTTCCTGCTTGGCACTGCCGCCGGTTATAACGAGCTGGGCGTGCAGGACCACGGCAACTGGCCTGCCGTTTCCTACGCCGCGTACATTCAAGACAACTGGCGCGCAACTCGCCGGCTGACCCTGAACCTCGGCCTACGCTGGGATGGAGCGCCTCACACGTACGAATCCAACAACCGCATGGGGAATTTCTATCCCAACCTTTACGATCCGAAGCAGGCCGCTACATTCGATAATCTAGGGAATATCTGCAGCGGTCCAGCGGACCCCGGCTGCGCCGCCGCAAGCCCTGGACTCGGCACCAGCCCGAACAAAATCCTGGCGGGCGTCCCCTTGTACCTCAATGGAATCGGAACGCCTGAGAAGAATGGCGTACCCAAGGGTCTGGTGAACAATCATTGGGCCATGTTCGGTCCGCGGGTCGGCTTTGCCTATGACCTGACCGGTACCGGCACGACGGTCATTCGCGCCGGGTTCGGCGTCATGTACGAACGCATTCAAGGCAACGATATGTACAATGCCGGGCCGAACATCCCGTTCAGTCTGAACGTGAACCTGAACAACGTAACGTTACAAGACCCGAACATCCTGCTTTCGACCGGTGCTGCGCCCACGTTCCAGACCATCAAGGCGGCGGATATCATTGGTCTGGACATCAACGGTTACAAGCCGTCGACCAGCACGCAATACAGTGCCGGCGTTCAGCATTCGTTCGGCCCCAAGACCGTTCTGTCGGTGTCTTACGTAGGCAATCAGAACCGGCACTTGAACGACTACATAAACACTAACCTGCCTTCGCTGAGCGATCTCGCGCTCATGACGGGAGGTACTCTTAACTACGAGAACGCGCCTAGCCTTCCGTTCAAAGGGTACAGAGCGATTAGTCAATCCAGGAACGAGGCGAACGGCCATTACAACTCGATGCAGATTGACTTGAACTCGCAAGCCAGCAGAGACTTGCAGCTGCGTGCCTTTTACACCCTTTCCCGCTCCATCGATCCAACCACCGGTGGCAGCGGTCAGGACTTGAATGGTGTCACGAACCCATATCTAGGGTGGCGGTACGATATTGGGCCGAGTCTATACGACCGGCTGCACAACTTCTCCGCCAACTTCATCTACAACATCCCGGTTCTGCGCAACAGCTCGAACGGCCTGATGAAGTCCCTGGTCGGTGGCTGGGCGGTGTCGGGAATCATTACGATCGAGTCGGGCCTGCCAGTCAACTTCACCGGGGGCAGCAATATCGTTGGCGGCAACAACAGCCCCGGCAATCGGCCTGACTTGAACGGCAGCATCAAATATGAGCATACTCCGGTGGCGTCCACGGACCCCTTCCAGCACATCCAGTACGTAGATACCTCCGTGTTTTCGACTCCTGCACCCGGCACCTGGGGCAACCTCAGCCACAACGCTATACGCGGGCCGGGCCGCGACAACTGGAACCTCTCTCTCTTCAAGACCTTCGCCTTCGGGGAGAGTGCCGGGTTACAGCTTAAGTTGGAGACCTTCAACACCTTCAACCACACCCAGTTCCAGACCGTTGATAGCGGTCTCGGCGACAGTCGTTTCGGCGAGTTCACGGCGGCCTACCCTGCCAGAATTGTCCAGCTCGCCGGGAAGTTTTACTTTTAACCTCTAACCGAGAGCCCCTCCCGTCCCGCTCGCAGCAAGCTGCGAGCGGGACGACGGTTTACGACAAACTTCCGTTGCTCCAACGGCTCGCACCGAACCAGGTGCGAGCTTTTTTATCATCAGAATTGGAGTCCAAGCGGTGCCTGACAGTTCTCCCAGGGTGAGCAGCCCTGAAGCTGACGGTATGAATCTGGACTTACTTTGCTGGTGGTTCGACCGCAGCCAAAACGTAGGTCGTCAGTTTATACAACTTTGATATTGGTCTTCTGGGACACAAGCGCGACGCCGCCATCAGCTGGGGGCTCAAGTGCCACGTTTTTTCATCGGGACAGGCCCGGCTCGAGATCGTGGGAATATCCGGGATGGCAGTGACTCGCTTCTGAGCCGCTGCCCGGAAATGGCCGGTACGCGGTTAAGCTGACAGTGCAAATCTGAGCTTACTTTGCTGAGGATTCTTCGGCAGCAAAGACGTAGGTCGTCATTTTAAACAACTTGATATTCGCATGCTCGGACACAAGCGCGATCCCCCCGTCACTTGCGGGTTCAAGTACGACATTTTTCATTCGGACAGGCCGACTCGAGAGGATGGCAACGTCCGGGATGGCCCCTTGATTGGCTTCTGAGCCGCCGCCCGCAAATGGTCGGGACATCGGGGACTGCGACGACTGGTTGGGTCCATTCAAGGTCCTGGACTCCGGATCCGGAGATTCGTTCGGCAGATTCGGCACTGCCTGCCCGGCCGCGGGGTAATACAAGGGCATCAAATAAGCGTAGAGGGGAGCCCATCCGCCATCCCAGCTTACTGTGTTCATGCGGATCGCGAGCCGCGCTCGGTCCTCCCCTTTCTTGGATTCGGATTCAATAACCACCCCAGATGCGACCGCATTCTTGGGGATTAGCGCGCCATTAAACAGGGTGGCGGCCGCAAGTTTTCCTTGAACTTTAGTTCCCGCCGGGGTTTTTCCGGCTTCGATGTTCTGCTGCAGAATCACAGGAAACTGACGTAAGACGGGGGGAGGAGAAGCCTGGTGACTCTGCTGGCCAATCGAAGCCGCAGAGCAAAACGCAAGTATCGCTCCTTGTATGACTGACCTTCGAGTCAACATCGGCTTTACTTCCTTGCGTTATCGCAGCGAACAATTATACTGCCGGACCGCCAGATTCGGATAGCCGTTGAGTTGTAGCCACTAGCTGTCCAAATTAGCCTGGATCGTCCCTCGGGTGCCCCGCGTTGCTTCGTCACGTGTAAGTGGCTATTCTGAGAGTGCGGGTGTGGGCGAACCTCCCGGTACGGCATTTTGGTCATGAAACGCTGGAAATCACTGCTGGCTTTTCTCGTTCTGTTGTTGCCGGCGTTTGCCACTCCGCAGACGGCCAGTCCGGCGGAGGCAATGGCGCTAGAGCAACAGGGGAAGCTCCCGGAGGCGGTGGAGGCGTGGCGGGCAGTAACCGACCATAATCCTCAGGACTCGGGCGCTTTTGCCAGCCTTGGGGTGGCGCTGGCCCGGGAAACTAAGTATAAAGAGGCAGCCGCAGCCTACCGCAGGGCCATTGCCATAAATCCAAAGCTTCCTGGCATTCAGCTGAATCTAGGACTGGCGGAGTATAAACAGGGACAGTTTGAGGCCGCTATTCCTCCCCTGAGGGCTGCGCTGCTGCAGGAGCCGAGGAACATGCAGGCACGCACCTTGCTCGGCCTTAGCTGCTACGGTGCCAAGCGCTTTATGGAAGCGGTGAAATATCTCGAGCCCGCGGCCAACGCAGACCCCACCAATCCGGAACTGCGTCAGGTCCTGGCTCAGAGCTGCCTCCAAGCGAAAAATTATCCTTGCGCCCAGGAGCAGTTTCGCCAACTCCTGCGGCAGAATCCGGACTCAGCCCCCGCGCACATGTTACTGGGCCAAGCCCTGGATGGCCTACAAAGGACCCGTGAGGCGATTGCCGAATTCGAGGCTGCGGCCAAGGTTTCTCCGCAGGAGCCGGGCGTGAACTTCAGCCTCGGATACATGTATTGGAAGCTGCACCAGTACGATGACGCAAAGCGCTACTTCCAGAGCGAGTTGTCTCTCGACCCCAGCCACGCCCAGGCACTGGCGTACCTGGGAGACATCGAATGGAAGAACAATAACCCGGACGCAGCGCTCTCCCTGTTCAAGCGAGCGATGCAAGGCAACCGTGATCTGCGCATTGTTTATATCGACCTGGGCGCTCTCTACATGCAGCAGAAGCATTACAAGGAGGCTCAGGCTGCTCTGCTTCGCGCTGTGGAGCTAAATCCCGATCTGCCCGATGCCCATTACCAGTTAGGACGCTTGTATCAGGCAATCGGGAACACGGCTGACGCGGAGAAAGAACTCAGCAAGGTACGGGAGCTCCACGAGAATAGTGAGGAGAGCCTGGCGGGTAAGATGCCCGCTGCTCGGGCTCCCTCGAATCCCAAATGATGCTGCCGGAGGGGCCAAGGGCCGCGTTGTGCAACCGCGGTGCAACTGCAATGGCCGGATGGAGCTCCTCCCTCTAGCGGGACCTGGCGGAGTGATAGCTTTCCGGCGGGCCCAGATAGCTGGGTTTCAGCCCGCCGGTGTTAACAACGATTTTCTGCAGGACCACGCCCGGATCGACCATCCAGATTTTCAAGACGTGATATCCGGAGGCGACCAGAGTGTGAGTCGATTGAATCTTGCGGACGCTGTCCTTGACCGAAGTTTCCCAGTCAGCCTGCGAGTTGCGCGCCAGGACGTCGACAATCTGTGGCGGCTGGTTATCGAATGCGATCGCATACCGGAGGCCGCGTCCAGGAACAAAGTTCAACGTAGGGGCAAGAATCGTTTCCACTTGTACTGTGCCGGGATTGAACAAATACATCTGGTACTGCAGGCAGGGGGCATCCGGCGCAGTGGCGGTGGGCGCGGTCACGGGGAATATCGTCATGGAGGACAGAGTGCGCCCGTAGTCCGCGATTTCGTCCCAGCCGGCGGAAGCGGTGTCCATCTTCTTCGTGTAGTGCGCGGCTTCGATCGAAACATAGCCATCGGCCTCGATAAAGCCCTGAAGAGAGACCTTTGTGGGCTGGGCCGGATTGAAGGTTTTCACTTCCACGGAGACCGAACCGGCGCCGTCGCCCACCAGCGTCACCGTCCCGCTGCCTGAACCTTTCGGAGCTTTGCGCCAGTCCACACTCACCCAAAGGCGCTGCTCGTCGCCGATGGTTCCATGGGTTGCGCTCAGCAGGATCCAGGGCTGGCTGGCTTCGGCTGTAAAGACAAAGGGTGTTCGACCACGATTGAAGATGTCAATGTAGCGGCGCTGCTGATTGAAAGCATCCAGCACAGGGAGGGAAGGCTCAGGTTCCCCTCCGTTTCCGGGCCACGCTGATGCCGAGCCTTCGACCGCCACGCCCAACCGGGCGGGAATCGGAACTTCTATCTCTTTTACCGCGGGCATGACGTTTGCCGGCGGGTCGTGCCATCCGGTGTAGCCGATGTGGGGCTGATCCATCATGTGGTTCCACTTGCCCTGCGCCAAAGTGTGGTTGTATTCGCCTGCCAGGTCGGCGTCTGCCTGGAACAGGGCTCGAGCTTTCGCGGCCAGATCATTCGTGCTGGCCCGGCCCTGGCGGGCATAAAGATGGTTCCTGCCGACGGCGATGTAGAGTTCGGCAACCTGGGCGGAAGCTTTAACCGGATATAGAACAAGTTGGAAAAAAGCGTCGCGTTCATTTTCCGGCAAGCGGCGGTAGATTCGTTCTGCCTGCCGGGTGATGGCTTGCCATTCGCCCTGCACCTTCTCTGCCTCGTGATAGTCGATGAAGCTAAATGTGTCCGGCTCCAGCAATTCCGGTTTACGCCGTCCGTTGAACTTCGTGTATTGGGCAACCAGGGCGGCAATCTCAGACGCATATTTCGGTCCGAATTCGCGCTGCGCCCACATTCTTGAGTATTCCGGAATGCGCTCTTTGGGCCACTCCTCGGGGCGCCGTGCCAGAGTCAAAAAGAACTCGATAGGGAATTCCATCGGTTTCAAGTCGCCTACGTTTACGATCCATATGCGATTCGCGCCGTAGTGGTAGGCCAGATTCATCTGCTCCCAGACCTTGGTGATGGGGATGGTGTTGAGCCATTTGTAGGAGCGCGGATCGCCGACATAGTCGAAGTGGTAGTAAATTCCGGCGCCCCCGCTCCGCTTGCGCTCCTCCGCCGTCGGCAGCCGCCGAATATTTCCCCAGTTATCGTCGCACCAGAGCAGGGTTACGTCATCTGGAACCCGCATCCCTTTCTCGTAGTACTCCTGCACCTCTTTATATAGCGCCCAGTCCTGGGGCACGGCGGAGAGGTCTGGGTTCACATGGCTGGCAATTATCTTTCGCTGGTCGGTCACAATCTTCTCCAGCAATGCGATGTTGGCGCCCTGGGTCATGGGAAGATCGCCGTCCCCTCTCATGCCGAGCGTGATAATGCTTTCGTAGTTTCTATTGCGCTCAATACCCTCAGTCCAAAACCTTTGCAGGACGCCGGAATTGAGGGCATAGTCCCAGGGCCCGGTGCCATGCCTTTTCCATTCCTGCTGGGCCCGCAGCATGGGCTCGTGATGAGAGGTCCCCATCACGATGCCGTACATATCGGCGAGCCGCGGATTCAGCGGATCATCTTCGTTAAACGCGTTGTTCCACATGGCCGGCCAGAGATAGTTGGCCTTGAGCCGGAGCAGAAGTTCAAAAACCTTCTCGTAAAACTGATGGTTGTAGTTGCCGAACTTTTCCTTTACCCAGCCGGAAAGCGAAGGAGCTTCGTCATTGAGGAAGATGCCGCGGTATTTGACCGCGGGCGGTCCCTGGGCGTGCCTGCCCAGCTTCACGAAGATCGCATTCCTGGGTTGCGTGGGAACGTCGGCCCACCAATACCAGGGCGAGACCCCGATTTGTTCGGACAGGTCGTAGATGCCGTAAATAGTTCCCCGCTTGTCGCTGCCAGCGATGATCAGTCCATTGGCGACCCCGGGTAAGGGCTTGGGCACAACCTGGATCAGAAACGACTCCCACTTTCCAGCGATAGAGGAAACGTCGATTTTCCTTTCCCGGATGAGCCGGTCGATAATGGCGCTCTTCCCGATGGTCCCGACGAGGATCAGGCTCGCGCCGGAAGGCGTCTTGTCTGTAATCGCTGGCGTGCGCCCGGTGACCCGGGCAACATCAGCTCGTAGATCGTTGACAGCGCGGACCACGCCGGCATGATCGCTAACGTCCACGTAGATGGTTGCGAGCGATCCTTCCTGGGCGATGGCGAAATCCTGCGGATGGGGAACGAACTCCACATATTTCGCCTGGCCGAGCGCAAAACCGGAGCTGTGCGATGTCAGCAGGGAAAGCGCGGCCAGTGAACATGCCCGAGCTGTTTGCCTCAAATTCATTAGGGCGCGCGCGAGATGCCGAAATGCCGGTCGGCAAAGTTGAGAAACTGTTCCCAGTCGTACTCATCGATGCCGTGCGATCCTTTCGGGTTATGGAAACGGACATGCACGGCGAAATGCCTTGCCGTCGCCATCACATGCGACCCATCCATGGGACCCGTTCCCTGAAAGCCGAGGATGGCCGCGAGCCCGATGCGCGAGACCAGGTAGAGATCCTCTCCGTAGGTTTCTTCGGTGCGGCCCCAACGCGGGTCGCGCGCCAAGTCCAGCACGGGAGCAAGGCAGTGCTGCACTCCCCGGGCGCGCGCTTCGGCTGCGGTCGCGCTAAAACCATTTTGCACCAGCGCAGGATCCCAGGTGGCGGACAAGGCAATGGCGTGGGGATACGATGTGCCTCCGGGCGCGAGATGGGGAGGAGTTCGACCTGAGCGTTTCACAGTGGGTCCGTTGTCCTTATCACCGTTTGCCAGCGCTTGAGCGTTCGTTACTATAGCACCGCCGTTAACGTTGACGGAGAAGTTGTGGATTCGCTGGCGGCATACCGCAGGACCGAGGTGTTTCGTCAGCAACAGCAGCTCCTGGTTGCTTCCGCACCGGACGCGACCCGCCTCTCGCAGATGCGCTACAAAGGCGGGGTTGCCAGTTACCTGGAAGCGCTGACCAACGACACCAACTATTTCTCCGCGTCAAAAATCTCGCATAAAGACGCCGACTATGCCGGAGCCGGTTGGCCCACCGACCGCCGTTCCACGGTGGCGGGCCGGCCGCTGCAACAGGCGTCCGATGGGGGCCGTAGATCGGAGCGGTAAGAGCGCTGAGCTCACGACGCGGCTTCGCTACGAGGAAAGCCACTAGTGGCGGATGGCTGATTTATCGATGGGGAGCGTGTCCCACGTCCGCCAAAAGGCGTTCATCTCCTCCGGTTTGCCCAGGGAAACGCGGATCCAGGTGTCCCACAGCAGAGATACGGGAGCGATCAGGACATTGTGAGAGCGGAAGTACTCGATCGACCATGGTGGCCGGGTTTTGCGTATCCACAGCGAAGAAGTTGGTGAACGAGTCGCGCTGCTTGAAGTTGCGGGCGAAAGCCGCGTTCACGAATTCCTGGCGGGCGTCCGTGTTCTTCTTGATGCATGCCCTCAGGCTGGCGGTATCTTCGAGCGCGGCAATCGCGGCGCGAATCCCCAGCGTGCTTACCGCGTCCACCGTGCCGAAGGCCCGCATGCGCGCGGCCGCCTCCGGCGATGCGATCCCGTAGCCAACGCGCAGGCCCGCGAGCCCGTAAATATGAGAAAACGTGCGGCTTACCACGATGCGGGAATCGTTCAACGGCTGGTCGAGGAACGAAATATACGCGCTGGAACGCCCCGCATAGTGATGATAGGCCTCATCGATCAAGATGCAGCACGACGAGGGCAACCGGGAGATGAATTGTTCCAAGTCAGCCCGCGGCGTGATGGATGCGGTCGGATTATTGGGATTGCAGATATACACCAGGCCGGTGCTGGGCCCGGCGTGCGCCAGCATGGCATCAAGGTCGTGCTCAAAGCGCCGGTTGACAGGGTCGGACGTCACCGTCGCCCCGCTCGACCGGGCATAGAATTCGATGGCCGGAAACGTGGGTGACGGCTGCAGCAATTGCTTCCCGGCACCGAGAAAGGCACAGCTGGCCATGCGGAGAATCTCCGTCGAGCCCGCCCCCAGTACAACCCGGTCCGGCCTGACGTGGTGGGATTCTGCGATGCGCTCCGCCAGTTCGGACGTGCCCGCGCCCGATGGATAGCGCTCGGCTTCGCCGGCAGCCAGACGCATCGCTTCCCGCACTTTCTCCGACGGGCCGTACGCGCTTTCATTGTTGTCCAAACGGATGGGGCCGCTATTCCTCGCCGCCGAAGCCGGCGCCACGCCCTCCGCCGCAAGCCCGGCGGCGGTGCTTATACCCAGAATCTTCAGGAAGTCTCGGCGCGAGGAAGACATGATTGATTATGCCGGCTAAGGGGGCCTCTACCTATTTGCGCTGGTCGAGCAATGTCTCCACCAGGTCCCCAAGCTGCTGCGAGCTGAATTCATTTCCTTCCAGATTGGCGGCGAGCCTCTCCTGGCGATCAATGACCGCAGTGTGAAACGAGTGCACCAGCAGCGCCT
The DNA here is from genome assembly GCA_963742495.1 of Terriglobia bacterium. GTDB lineage: Bacteria > Acidobacteriota > Terriglobia > Terriglobales > Acidobacteriaceae > JAIQFF01. The sequence goes on along the minus strand of CAVULZ010000003.1, from coordinate 273,417 downwards.
CATCGGGATAGAAATGCATGTCGAACTTTCCGGCAATCTGCTTGATCTCCGGCAGCGACCCCGTCAGGAAGTGCCAGCCTTGGGAATCCGCTTTCCAGATCCGAGCGTAATGAGTCAAAGCTTCCGGGCCATCGTTGGCGGGATCGATCACAATCGTCAGCAGTACCAGGTCCCGCCCCATTCGTTCTTTAAATCGCTTTTGCAACTGCCCAAAATTATTCGACAGGCGAAAACAGTAGTTGGGAAATGGACACCGGGTGTAAACAAAAGTTACGGCTACCACTTTTCCGGCAAACTGAGAGAGCTGGACCTGCCTTCGATTCTGGTCAGTCAAGGTAAAATCGGGAACCGGCTGGCCCACCGCAACAGCGCTGGGCAGGGACGAGCTCGGCGCCACCTCCTTTTCGAGAAGGTGCATGCGGCGAGCCTGGGTGGGATCCAATTCCAGATTCTCAAACGCCCGGGCCTGCACATCGTCGGCGTACGAAGAATCTCCGTCAACCACCAGGACGAATTGCACCGCGGTGCCCGGCTGCAGTCCTTCGAGCATTTTGGGCTCCCGAACCGTAAGAGGCATGGTCATGGCTTCCATGAAGCCGGGGATGCTCTCACAGGAAACCAGCATGCTCTTGCGCGACGGGTCCACCTTCAACACCAGGCCGCGAACGTCGTACTTCTGCACTGCGGCGGCGCGAACGGCCGTAAGCAGGGCAAGGACTACCACCAGAACCCAATGCTTCATAACGGATTACACCGAAAACCTCATTCCGATTTTACCTTTCCTTTTGCGCCATCGGTACCCCACTTTGGTGGTGGATAAGCCCCTTCCCGGTGCCCCCCAAACGAAAGCTGTGCCGTTCTAATTTCTTGTAATCATTGGCGAATTCCTTGATCTCGAGGAATTGATTCTTGCCCACTCCGGAAAAAGTCTGGCGGGTATTGCTGGCCGGCCACCAGATTTCAAGCTGGACGATCCGGGCCGCCTTTCCCAGTCCGATATGCTGGGCCAGGGGGGAGGCCCCGAACGATCCCCCGCTGCCCACGGTGCGATAGATGGATCGCGGCTCGCCCTGCCCATTGGTCACTGTGACTTTAATGCGTGCCCCGATGGCACCGCGGTTGCTCTTCACGCCCACCAGATGGAGGTTGATCCAGTCATTGCCATTGCCCGGATTCTCGAAAAGCCGGAAAGGATGCGAATCTCCAGGCGTCGCTCCTGCAATTTGCGCCAGCAAGTCCTCGTCCCCATCGTTGTCGATGTCCGCAAAGGCCACACCGTGTCCTTTATGGAGTTCTCCGGTGCCGGATGAAGCGGTCACGTCGGCGAAGAACTTGCCATCGTGATTGCGCAACATTACGTTCGGCAACAGGGAAGCGTAAGAGGGATTTCCGGTGCCCAGGTAAATATCAAGAAATCCGTCGTTGTCGACGTCGCCAAAGTTGGCGCCCATGGGCATGAATACCTTATCCAGCGAAGTTTCCTGGGTAACGTCCCGGAAGGTTCCGTCCTTCATGTTCTTGAACAGCTTGAGGGTCTCGGCATTGGGAGCAAGCCCCAGGTAGCTTCGTATATTTTCTTCCAGCGACACGTAGTAGCTGGCGACAAACAAGTCTGGCCAACCATCATTGTCATAGTCGAAGAAGAAGGCGGGCGAGCTTTGCCATGGCCTGGTCAAGCCTGCCGGGACGCTCACCTCGGTGAAGGTGCGGTTATGATTGTTGTGGAACAGGTAGTGGGTGCCGTTCATGACCGAAACGTAGAAATCTACCCACCCGTCATTGTCGTAGTCGGCAGCCGCCACGGCTTTCACGAAGCCGCCGAACGCTACGCCGGCCGGAACCGCAATATCCTCGAAAGTGCCATCCCCCTTGTTGTGGAAAAGCTGCAGGGAGCCGTTCTCGTTGCCCACGATCAGGTCGACGAAACCATCATTGTCGATATCCGCCCAAGCCGCCGCCTGGGTGCTGGTGATGGCTGCTGCCAGGCCGCTCTCGGCGGTCACATCGGTAAAGGTGCCGTCGCAGTTGTTCCGCAGGAGAGATTTTCTCTGGGCGAATTCCCAGGCCCCGCGCAACACCAGAACATCGAGGCATCCGTCGTTGTTATAGTCAGCCTGGAACATGGTGTAGCCGCCCAGTTGGGTGTCGAGGCCGGCCTGCTTGGTGCGGTCGGAAAAGGTGCCGTCGCCGTTGTTGTGGAAGAAATGCATGGAGCCGCATTGGTCGTAGTCGGATAGCATCACGTCGAGCAGACCGTCGTTGTCAAAATCATCCACGATGATGCCGGCCGACTCGCCGAAAGTGTTGATTCCTGCCTTGGAGGCCACGTCCACGAACCTGCCCACGCTCTCGCTGGACTCAAATGCCGACAGCGGGATCAGGTATTTCGGCGGGACCTGATCCGGATATCCGCCGAGCGTGGCATAGGCCAGGTTCAGCAGCCAACGTACATCCAGCGCATCGGGTTTCCGATCCAGATATTTCAGGAAATACGCGACCGCTTTTTGCGAATCCGCGGGCTTTTGATAGCGCATTCCCGGCCGCGGCGGGAAGATGCAGCGGTCATCGGGATGGCGATAGACATCGTTCTCCATTTCGGACTTATGCAAATAGGCAATCCCCAGCACTTCCTCGAGTTCCGGCATTGCTCCGGTCAACTGGGTGGTCGCAATCTGGTAGGCGGACTCCCACTGCGCCACCGCCTTGTCCATGGCGCCCCGGTAGGCGTAGAGATTCGCCAACCCGTAGTGCGCCTCGATCCGGTCCAGCGCGCTGCCCGGAGCCTGGCCTTTCGTGTCCAGCAACGGGTCTTTCTCCAGCCGGTCAATCATGACCGACTGAGATTGTTTGCGAATCTCGCATAGCTCGCGCAGGTCCGCGCCCCAGCCATCGGGTTTGGGCACACTGCGGAACGCCACGTCGGCCTCGTTTTTGCCGCCCACATTGGGGGCGTAGCGGATGATACCGGTGGCCGCCGCCGGCAGATTGCGGGCGGGGTTCGCGCCCTTGATGTCCGGGGCATCCGACGGAAGCAAGACTTTCACGATGGCGAACCCGGCCGAGAGTTTGACGACCCCGGTCATCTGTCCCGGTTCCAGGCCCCTCAACGCTTCCCGCAGCTCGGGGCGCAGCGTTGCGGGATCAACTTTCCCCATGTACCCGTCGTCGTCGGCGGTTGCATCCGTGGATTTCTGTTTGGCGAGCGCGGCAAAATCCCCGCCCTGCTTCAGGCTTTCCAGAATGCGCTGGGCCTCGTCCGCCGAATCCACCACGATGATGCGGAGGCCAACCTCAGGCGAGGCCGCGCCCTGGCCCAGGGATAAAACCGATGAAGTAACAAAGATGGCAAGGAGTAGACCGACAACCCGTGGAAAATGCGTCGTAGCTTCTGTGAATCGGGGTCCCAATGCGTTATCGTCCAAACCAGTAAATAGCTTACACCGACGCACCCGCGGATCGCACCCCGCAGCGCCAAGATCAGCAACGACCACGGAGGGGCGGTCCTCACCCGCCCAGCCGAGCATAGCTCGGCAGGCCGGCGAGCTGCGCTCATCTACCCAGACGAGGACGCGTGGCGGCTTTCAAACTGTTCGGACAGCGGAATGCGATAAATATTCAGCCGCGTCTCGTGGCGAGTGTAGGAGTAATGACTCGGTCCCGTGGCAGGCGGTTCAAAGTGCGGCACGGCCGGTTTCATCGCGCAGCTTGACCCATTGATCGGAGGAAAGAAATGGCTGCTGGGCGAGCGCGAAAGTTGCCGCGGAGAGGAGAATGAGAGCGAGAATTGAGCGGACCATGGACCGACAGCATATCTCCGCGCAATGCTTCGCCGCAATGCTTCGCCAGCCAGGGTAGTCGGGTGGTTTTAATTATTCCGCGTAATGCAGTGGTCGCCGAAGAGTCTCAACCATCAGACCAATCAAACCATAGGTGGCAGCATTCGCAACCAGCGACGAATATAACCCAAGGGCAAAGTGGAAATGGATACTCGCAAACACAACTGGGCAGGTAAATTCTACGAGAGTGACAATCGGGTCGGCAGAGGTCATCGCTGGAGGCGTGGTGGCGAAGGCATAAAGCGCCCAGCAGGCCGCTATGATGAAGCCCGCACTCGTCCACATAGCAATTCGGCATTTCATGCCGCCACCTCTTCTGCTCTCTGACGCAATCGTCTCATTAATACTTCCAAATTCCAAAACAAATCTAAACGGCAAATTCAAGACAAACCACTAACCAGCTATGCGCTGAGCGCGGTTATCTTCGACTTGGCGAAGCTGCTGCGAGCTGACCCTCCTGCCCGGGCCGAACAATGCAAGTCGTAAACCCGGTTGGCGATGCTCCAGACGCTTTCAAAGCCGTCGTGGGCAGGCAGGAGAACGCCGGCCAGTTCACGAATGAATTGGCTGCGACGGTTGAGTACGTCCAATTGCTTAACGAACCTGAGGTCGTCAGTATCGATATTTCTGATCAGGGGCATGGCGCATACTCCTGAAATTATTTACTGCACATTTAGATGATGTTCTGGATTTGAGCGCGCCGCAATCGGGGAGATGGGGGATTACTTTAGTGTCAGACGCGACAGGCGACCGGACAACCTGGTTTCGCTACTGGCCGGTCGCCGTCTGGGAATGAGAATCCGCTTTCACCACGGGCAGGTTGGCGGAAGTCCATCCCCCGCCCAGCGCCTTGATCAGCGAGACGCTGGCCACCATGCGGCGGCGCAGGATGTCGACCGCGGCGCGCTCGTCAGCCAGGGCTGTGCTTTGCGCGGTGGTGACTTCCAGATAGCTGACCACGCCGCCCTTGTAGCGGTTGCTGGAAAGCTCCAGCGAATGTTCAGCCGCCGCCACCGCGGCTTGCTGAGCCATGGCTTCGTCATCAAGAATCCGCAAAACTGCCAGGTTGTCTTCTACTTCCTGAAAAGCAGTGAGAACCGTCTGGCGATAATTGGCCACGGACTCGTCGTAAGCCGCCTTGGCCTGCTCGGAGACGGCGCGCCGGCGGCCCGCGTCGAAGGCGGTCACGGCCGCGGCCGCGCCCGCAGTCAGGAATCCGCTGGGCCCTTGAATCAGGGTCGTGATCGCCGTGCTTTCAAATCCCCCGGAACCGGTCAGGGTAAAGATGGGGAAGTAGGCGGCCCGAGCCACGCCCACCTGGGCATTGGCGGCGGCCACTCGGCGTTCCGCGGCCGCGATGTCGGGACGGCGTTCCAGCAGTTCGGAGGGAAGTCCCGGAGGAATATCAGGTGGCGGCAAGTTCCACGCCGCCGCTGGAGAGACGAAACTGGAAGCCGCTTGTCCGATCAAGGTTGCGATCGCATGTTCGTTCTGCGAGCGCTGGATCAGCACATCAATCGCCTGCGTCCGGGTATTCTCCAGCTGAGTCTGGGCTTGCGCAACGTCGACCGCCGAGGCTACGCCGCCTTTGTAGCGGCTTTGCGTCAGCTCCAGGGCCCTTTCGAAGGAGGTCACGTTCGACTTCAATAATTGCTCTTCTGCATCGAGCGTGCGCATCTCGAAATAGTCGAGCGCGAGTTCCGCATGCAGACTCAACCGAACCGCTTCCAGGTCGGCGGCGCTGGCCTGCGCCCCGGCGCGCGCGGCCTCGACGGCATGGCGCACTCGTCCAAACACGTCCGCTTCGTAGGACACGTCCACGGGAATCACCAGGTCGGTTCCATCAGTTCGGGTGGATGTGGGGACCAGCGGCCGATGGGAGGAGAGATGCTCGCGCGCGGCCGACGCCCCCGCGGTCACCGTGGGATAGTAATCTGCCCGATTGAGCCGTACCAGGGCCCGCGCCTGCCGGAATCGCGCCTCCGCGGCTTTCAAATTTTCGTTGGAGACGTTGATTTGCTCTTCGAGCGCGTTCAGTTGCGGGTCCTGGTAAATCTCCCACCACTTGCCCCGCGCAATCCGATCGCTGGGCTGGGCCGTCTTCCAGTCCGGAGGCACTTCCTTATAGCTGGGCGGCGTGGCTGCAGTAGGCTTGGCATAGCGCGGCCCAACTGCGCAACCGCTGAACAGCAGTGTTAAAACCAGGCCCCCGACCGTAGACCTCGGACGTTGGACCTCAGACCTCCGCCATCGGCCAAAAATCCCGACCTCTGAGGTCCGAGGCCCAAGGTCCAAGGTCTGAAGTCGGAAGTCCGAAGTCCGCTCCCCGGTGTCCGCTTTCCTCACTGTGCCCCCTGCGGGGTTTGGGCGATCCGGACGGTCTCGCCCTCTACGACTGAGTCGGGGGGATTGAGGATCACATTTTCATTTCCCCCCAGGCCGGCAACCACTTCGACCTCGCTGCCAAAATCGTGGCCGATGGTGATCGGTCTCAGCGCTACATGCTGGTCTGGACCGACCGTGGCCACACGAAGGCCTTCGGAGCGGAAGAGCAGCGTATTGACGGGCAGAATTAAAGACGACGTTGGAGTCGGAAGCTTGAAATGCACCTCAGCGTAGGAGCCGGTGAAAAGCTGTCCGGTTGGATTGTCCACTGCGATCTCGACCAGCAAGGTACGCGAGGTTGGATCAATGGCGTTTGCCGTGCGCACCAGCTTCCCCTGAAAGCGGCGGCCGGGAAACTCCGCCAGGGTCAGGTCCGCGGTCAGTCCGGGTCTTGCCGCCTGCGAATAAACCTGGGGCACGCTCACGTAAACCCGCAGCTTGTCCGGTTGCGCAATATGGAACAGTTCGTTTCCCGTGCCGCTGGTGCTCCCGGAATTGATCAAGGCGCCAATGTCGGTATTGCGCGCGGTGATCACGCCGGTGAAGGGTGCGTAAATCCTTTGAAACGACTGCAGCTCTTCCAGTCGCTTCACATTGGCTTGCGCGGACTGCAGCGCGGCCTGCTTGGCGGCGTAGTCGCCGGCGGCATTGTCAGATTCCTGCTTGGAGACCGAGTCGGTCTTCAACAGGCCCTCGTAGCGGTCCGCGGTAATCTTTGAAAGATTCAGGTTCGCCTGCGCCGTGGCCAGATCGGCGCGGGCCTGGCGCAGTTGCTGGTTTACCTCAGGGGTATCGATTTCGGCCAGCAGTTGGCCTTCTCTTACCCGGCTCCCGATGTCCACGTACCAGCGCTTCAGGTATCCATTGGTGCGAGCGTAGATGGGCGCGTCGGCAAAGGCTTGGACGTTGGCGGGAAGAACAATTTCCTGGGCCGGGGCGGAGCGCTTGGGCTGGATTACCGCCACGGTAGGGACGGCCATCCGCATCGTTTCCTGACGCAGGGCCGTGCGCGCCTGAATGCGCGGCAAAATGCCGAAGATCACCAGCAGGACCGCGGTAACCGCGGCCAGCACGAGAATCCACCACTGGGAGCGACGATGCGGGGCTGGGCCGCCGGTTGGGGTGTTCGCTTCGTTTGGCCGGTCAACCTCGCTGCTGTTCTCAACCCTCATTCCATCTCCGACTCTATGAAATACTGATGCTCTTATCTAGTAACCGGGTTCATTCTCCAATGGCTGCTCCCCTGGGTTCTTCCGTTCATGCAGCAGGCTGAAGAACACAGGAACAAAAAACAAAGTCGCGGCCGTGGCAAAGATCAAGCCGCCGATTACCGCCCGGCCCAGGGGCGCATTCTGCTCTCCACCTTCCCCTAAACCGATGGCCATGGGAACCATCCCGAAAATCATCGCCTGGGCGGTCATCAGGACCGGACGGAAGCGGGTAAATCCCGCCGCCATCGCCGCAGTGACAGCATCTTTGCCTTCCTGCATTTGTTCCTTGGCAAAGCTGACCACCAGGATGCTGTTGGCCGTAGCTACGCCCATACACATGATAGATCCGGTCAGGGCGGGCACGCTGATGTTGGTCCTGGTTACGAACAGGAACCACACAATTCCCGCCAGCGCGGCCGGCAGGGCGGCGACAATGATGAACGGATCCAGCCAGGATTGGAAGTTCACCACAATCAGCAGGTAGACCAGCAGGATGGCAAACGCCAGCCCTGAAAGCAGTCCCGAGTAGGAAGACTTCATGGTCTGCACCTGGCCCCGTATCACCATCTCCGAGCCGCGCGGCAGTTCCTTGCGGCTGTCGTCAACAATCTTCTGGATGTCGTCGGCCACGCCACCCAGATCGCGCCCTTGCACCGAACCGTAAATATCGATGACCGGCTGGATGTCGTAATGCGAGACCAGCGCCATGCCCGAGCCCCGCTGGATGGTCGCCAGCGAGCCCAGGATCGCGGGAGTCGCTCCGCTGGCACCGGTGATCGGGATATTTTCCAGTCCCTGCAGGGAATCCAACCGGTACTGAGGAGTCTGGGTGGCGATCGAGTAGCTCACTCCGTTCTTGGGATTGAGCCAATACGTGGGTGAAGTCTGGAAGCTGCCGCTCAGAGAAATCAGCAGGTTGGTGGCCACGTCGCGCTGCGTGAAGCCGGCCAGTTGAGCCTTGGTGCGGTCCACGTTAATGTGCAGATACGGTTCGTCGAAAGGTTGCTGGATGCGCAGGTCCGCGGTTCCCGGGACCAAGCGGATTCGTCGCAGCAGCCGGTCGGCAAAGCGGCGGTTGTCCGCCACGTCGTATCCCGTCACCTGAATGTCGATCGGGGAAGGCAGGCCAAAATTCAGAATCTGGCTGACGATGTCCGCCGGAAGAAAGGAGAAATCCACGCCGGCGAATTGCTCCGCCAACTGCAGGCGCAGATCGTGGACATATTGTTCCGTGGGTCGATGGTTCGGAGTCAGGGTGACCAGAATGTCGGCGTCCGCCGGTCCGGTCGGGGCGGAATTGCTGTAGGAAAGGTTGATGCTGCTGTAAGGCAATCCGATGTTGTCGATGATGCTGGAGATCTCGCGGGGCGGAATCTGCTGGCGTATGAAGCTCTCGATGCGGTCACAGAGGCCCGCGGTTTCTTCGATTCGCGTCCCGGCCCGGGCTCGCAGGTGCAGTTTGAATTGTCCAGCGTCGACCCGGGGAAAGAAATCCCGGCCCAGCCAGGGGACCAGGAGGACGAACGAGCCCGCGCACGCCGCCGCAAAGCCCCACAGGAACGCGGTGCGATGATGCAGGCAACGCTCCAGCATCTGATGATAGCGGTCGCGAAATCTTTCAAAGGCCAACTCGAAGGCAACCTGCAACCGCACCAGGGGATTCCGGCTCGTGGTGTTCAGGTGGCCGGCTTCCTGCTCATGCCCGCGCAGCAAATACTTGGCCATGGTCGGGACCAGGGTCCGCGACAGCAAATAGGAGGCAAGCATGGCAAACACCACGGCTTCCGCCAGCGGAACAAACAGGTAGCGTGCGACTCCGGTGAGAAAGAACATGGGCAGAAACACGATGCAGATGGCCAGGGTGGAAACGAATGCCGGAACCGCGATCTGCCGCGCTCCATCCAGAATCGCTTTTTGGATCTCTTTGCCTTCGGCAATATTCCGGTTGATGTTCTCAATTTCCACCGTGGCGTCGTCCACCAGGATGCCCACCGCGAGCGCCAGCCCGCCCAGGGTCATGATGTTGATGGTTTCGCCCAGTGCGCTCATGACGATGATGGAGGTGAGAATCGACAGCGGAATCGAAACCGCGATGATCACCGTGCTGCGCCAGCTCCCCAGAAAAACCAGAATCATCAGGCCGGTAAGGCAGGCTGCAATCAGTCCTTCCCGCAACACGCCGTTGATGGAAGCGCGCACGAACAGAGACTGATCGGCCAAAGGCTTGATCTCCAGTTCGGGAGGAAGCTGGGCCTCAATTCGTGGCAGCAATGCCTTGATACCGGAAATAATGTCGAGGGTCGAAGCATTTCCGGTCTTTTGAATGGTTAACAGCGAAGCCCGCTTCCCGTCCACGCGCACAATGTTGGTTTGCGGCGGGAACCCGTTGCGCACGAAGGCCACGTCGCGAATATAGATGGTCGTGTTGCCCACCCGTTTGATGGGAAGATCGTTCAACTCAGCCACGGTTTTGGGGCTGCCGTTCAGGTCGACGTCATATTCGAACTGCCCAATCTTGGTGGTCCCGGAAGGCAGAATGAGGTTTTGAGCGCTGATGGCGTTGACTACGTCGTTTGGCGACAGGCCTTTCGCCTGCAGCGCGTTGGTGTCCAGGTCCACCTGCACTTGCGGCAGCTTTCCGCCGTAGGGGTAAGGAATGGCGGCGCCCGCAACCGTGACCAGCCGGGTGCGGATAAAATTCACGCCGAAGTCGAAGAGCTGTTGCTCGGAAAGTTTTTGTCCCGACAAGGCCAGTTGCAGGATGGGCACGGTGGACGCGTTATAGGTGATAATCAGCGGCGGCGTCGTCCCCGGCGGCAGCTGCCGCAACTGGGTCTGACAAATGGCGGTGATCTGGGCGATCGCCCTTTCAATGTTGGCGTGGGGCTGGAAAAATACCTTGACCACCGCAATTCCGTTCAGCGATTGCGATTCGCTGTGCTCGACGTCGTCCACTGTGGTGGTCAATACGCGTTCGTTCAGAGTCACAATCCGGCTGGAGAGATCCTGCGCGTTCAGTCCGGCATAGTTCCACAGAATGCTCACCACCGGAATATCGATATTCGGAAAAATATCGGTGGGCGTCCGGTAGATGACGATCGGGCCCAGAATAAGAAGCAGCAAAGCGAGAACAACAAAGGTGTAAGGCCGGCGCAGCGCCAGCGCAACAATCCACATGAGCCCTCTTCACCCTCCTTTCCTGTACAAGTTTATACGGATGAGGGAGCTTGTGGTTGGGTCGGTAAATTTTGTCTGGATCAAGACAAACAAAAGGCCGGCGAAGTGCCGGCCTGCAGGGATTTACAAAACTTTACTGATTCGGATCGGGTGGGCTCGAATCCGGCTGGCTGTCATTGGGGCGATTCAAGACCGGCCGGTTGGGGTCGGACTGGTTGGTGTCTTGATTCGCCTCCGACTGACTCGCATCCAGGCGGCGGCGGCCACGATTCGGACCCTTAGCCTCCACTACAGTTAAAGGGGCTTGCAGGGTGAAGTTCAGGACGGTCTCGGAAGGCAGCTTGATTTGCTGCCCCTTGGTCGCCGCCTGCACGCCGCCACCCAGGCCTCCACCGGCGGCTGCGCCGATGGCGGCCCCTTTGCCTCCGCCTGCGATCGCGCCAATGATGGCGCCAATGCCGGCGCCGGCGCCGACCTTGGTCGCCGTATTTTTGCCCCGCGACGAGCCCTGCCGCCGGTACTGATCGGTCTGCAGGTTGTAGTATTTGCCTCCCGCCGAAATCCGGTCCAGTTGCAACGCCAGCACCGATTGCCCGGCAAACTTGCCGGCGCTTTTCACGTCCACGATATGGCCTTCAACGTCGTAGCCTGCGGGAATTGCCACATCACCCTCGACCGCCAGCGGTGAATCCAGCGTGGCGTGGAAAGTCTGGCCGGGCTGGCTGGTTTCGGAATCGATCGGATCGACCAGCCGCACCGCCAGAGTCGTCCCGGAAGGAATCGTAACCTTCTTGGGCGGAGGCGGAGGGGGCGGTGTCGAAGGCACCACGGCCACGGGGGCTGGAGGCGCCATTGCGGCTACGGGCGCGGCCGCGGGAGTGGTGTCGGGTGGCGGAGGCGGCGTATGGCGCACCCGAGGTTCGTGCCGGCGCGGCCGGGGTGAAGGCGAAGGCTTGGATTCCTCCACCGGCGCCGGGGGCGGCGTGGCCTGCGCGGTTTCGGTTGGCGCAGGGGCCTGCACCTGCAAATTGTTGATGACCTGCTTGACCCCGGGCTCGGCTGCGGCGTAGCGCGCCGCCGCGTTGCGTTGAACCTCGTTGTCCACCGTGCCCGACAGGGTCACGGTCCCGCCTTCCGCTTTCACGCCCAGTTGCTTGCCCGACAGACCCGAATCAGTAGCCATTTTGGTCTGGATGTCGCTGGTCAGTTGGGCATCATTCGGGGCCTTGGTGCAACCCACGCCAATCGTCAGGATCGCGAGCAACGTGATCCCGGTGACGTACAGGGAGAGTTTTGCCTTCATATAGAGAATGCTCCTGGTTGAGCTAAAACCGACTGTACACAGTTTAGATGCAGAAACGCTGCCGGTCTCGGGCAAAATTATGGCCGGAGAGCTTACGGATGCCAGGCCTACAACCGTACGGCGGAGAACAATTTACCCTCCGCCGCGGAGGCTGGCCTTGAAGCCGATCGGGGTTAGCGCAGACTGGTCAGTGCTGCCGCAGGAATTTGTAGTCGAGGATGGACGCCGCCAGGCCTACCGATTCCGAATCGCGGATATCCTTCCGGCGAATGATTCGGCCCTGGCAAAGAACGGTGCTGTTCTTTTGCCCTGAAATCTCCTCCGGCATTTCAAACACCATCTCGACCAGAGTGTTGTCGGGTAGCTGCTGAGGTCCGAGCAAGAGCACGCCGGACTGGCTGAGGTTTTCTACTGTGCCCTCATGCCAGGTTCCCAATCCCTTGGGACGATAGCGGACCGCGGTCTGCAAGGTCAGGCGCCGGGCGCGCGGCACCCAGGTCGGCTTCTTGCCGTTCTTGCCCCGTTGGGTCTCCGAGGGGGCGTCGGAAGCGCTGGACACGCGCTTAATGCGCTTCATGGTTTTCCAGTCATACTTGTACTCTGCCGCGCACAGCAGGCACACCTGGTAGTAGTGACCGTCGGCAGCGCGCCGAGGCCAGGAGAATTCATGGGAGCAGCGGCCAAGCATGAGGACATCCATTAACTTCTGCGGCATGGTCGTTTCTTCCGGAGAGGAGCGCCGGGAGGAACTATCATCCAACAGGGGTTGGCAGTTGGGCTAGGTTACTTTCGTCTAATAAAACGGAGCGCCGCAACTGGCTGGAAATAATGGCGATTCTGTGATCCGTAAAAGCTGATTCGGTAAGGAGGGCAAACCGGGGCGTGTATCATCAGGGCGTGGATTCCGTGGCGGGTTTTGTCCTAGCGGGCGGCAAAAGCTCTCGCATGGGACAGGATAAGGCGCTCTTGCAGTTAGGGCAGCGCACCCTCTTGGAGCATGCGCTGGAGCTGGCGCGGGCCGCGACCGGAAACGCGTGGATTGTCGGCAACGCGGAAAAATTCGCGTCTTTCGGTCCGGTGCTGGAAGACCTATATCCCGAGTGTGGACCCCTGGCGGGGATTCAATCGGCGCTGGCCGCGACCCGAACCGAACTGAATTTGATCACGGCCGTCGACATGCCATTTCTTCAGCTCGATTTTCTGAACTACCTGATTGCCCGGGCAGGCGCAAGCCCGGCCCAGGTGGTCGTACCCATGGCGGGCGGGGGCTTGCAACCGCTCTGTGCCGTCTACCGGAAGGACTTCGAGGAAGTTGCCCGGCGATCGCTGCAAGCCGGGAAAAACAAGATCGACCTTCTGTTCGATGAAGTCCAGACCCTGATAGTCGAGGCGCCGGAGTTGGAACGAAACGGTTTCGGCGAAGACATGTTCCGCAACCTGAATACCGAGCAGGATTGGCAGGAAGCGAAACAGAAGCTATCGGTCCGGTGAGCAGAAGCCATTTATGATTGATCTCATGGCAAGAATACCTTTGCGCACTTTGGGGATTTCCTGGCGCCCGTTGCGGTCCAGAGCTTTTAAGCGCAAAGATCGCGAAGGACGCAAAGAAGGATTGTCGGCTGACAGCTGGACGACCGAGGACTGACGACTGATTCATGTCCACCGACGACAAATTCGCTCCCTACATCGAATTCCAGGATGTGTCCAAGGCCTTTGGCGACAATCGCGTTCTCGACCATGTCAGCTTCACCGTGATGCCCGGCGAAACCGTGTGCATTCTGGGCCGCAGCGGCGTGGGCAAATCGGTGTCGCTGATGAACATCATGGGATTTCTCAAACCGGACTCAGGCCGGGTGATTGTGGCTCATGAGGACATTACCGACTACGGCGAAGAAGACCTGGAGCGTATCCGCAAGAAGGTGACCATCGTCTTCCAGAACGGAGCCCTGTTCGATTCACTGACCGTGGGCGAGAACGTGGCCTTTCCCCTGCGGGAACGGCGCCAGCTTTCAGAAGAGCAGATTTATCAGATCGTGGATGGCCTGCTGGATATGGTCGGGGTGAAAGAGATGCGCGACCAGTTGCCCTCCGACTTGTCCACCGGAATGAAGCGCTCGGTGGCGATCGCGCGAGCGCTGGCCGCCCAGCCGGAATGCGTCCTTTACGACGAGCCCACCACCATGGTGGATCCCCTGATGGCCCAACTGCTCGGCGATCTCATCAAACGGCTGAAAATTCAGCTGCACCTTACCAGCGTGGTCGTGACTCACGATATGCGCCTGGCCAAGAAGCTAGCCGACCGGGTGGTGTTTCTCTACGAAGCGAGAGCCATCTTCTTCGGAACCTATAGCGAAATGGAACGTTGCGACGAACCTATCGTGCAGGAGTTTCTGAGACTGGACGAGCCGGGGATCACGGCGTCGATCGAAGTGAACGGATAGTTGAGGCAGCAATTGGCACTTGGCAATTAGCACTTGGCCCCTGCCTGTGTGGGGCGGGCGCCCTCGCCCGCCGCCGTTGACGTTGATATGTGCGAGCGATGATTCACGGTGGATGACGCGCCACAGCGGCTAAAGCCGGTGTCGGTAGCGCCCTGATCGGCACGGCTGGTAGCCGTGCCCTTCCCCGGCACAGCGGGCGACCGTGGCGAACTGCTTGTCTGGTAGCGTGTAAATCTCAGGCAGATGCCAAGTGGCAATTGCTGAGTGCCAATCGCCAAGTGCCAAGTGCTCGATCAGAATCCCTGGCGCATCAATCGCTCCACTGTCAGCGATGAGTTCTCAGATTCCCCCTTCATCATCTTCTCCACGTACTTCGCCACCATGTCCACTTCGAGATTCACAGGATCACCTGGCTGAAGCGACTTCAGGTTGGTCATCTTCACGGTGTGCGGAATGATCGCCGCGGTCACTTCGGTTCCTTCAATTTGAGCCACGGTCAGGCTGATACCCTCGATGCAGAGTGAACCCTTGAAGATCACGTAACGCGCCAGCTCCGGCGGGATTGCAATGCGCAGCCAGTAATCGTCCGCCCGTTGAACCTGGTCCAGGGCGAGGAACTTGCCGGTGCCGTCGACGTGACCCTGGACGATGTGGCCACCGAACCGCCCGTCGGCGCGCATGGGCAGCTCCAGGTTTACCAGCGCGTCTTTCTTGATCCGGGAGAAGGAGGTGCGCTTCCAGGTCTCCGCCGCCAAGTCGGCAGCGAAAGAGCTGGGCGTGATTTCAACCGCGGTCAGGCAGACTCCGCTGACCGCGATGCTGTCACCCCGCTTGAGTTCGTGATTCAGGCGGGTCACCGCTACCGTAAGCCGGCGGTTGCCGTTCTGGTGCGCGATGCCGGTGACGCGTCCGACTTCTTCGATGATGCCGGTGAACATGGAAGCTCCGAAAACAGCACTTGGCAATTAGCAATTGGCACTTGGCTAAATGCCAATTGCTAATTGCTAATTGCTAGCTCTCCCCGTACGGGTCGCGCAAGTATCCCTCGACCGCGAAATCCTCGCCGAATCGGTGTAGTCGGATCGCCTTCACGTAGGCTGCCTCGCTCATGTGGGCGAAGCCGGGGCCGGTGGCAAACGGCACCGAACCCGTGCCTGCCAGAATCTTAGGCGCGTAGTAGAGAAATACCTTGTCGACGATTCCCGAGGCCAGTGCCGCGCCGTTGATCATGGCTCCGCCTTCGACGATCAGGCTGGTGATCTCCATGGTCCCCAGGCGGCGCGCGATCTGCAGCATATCCGGACGCCCGTCTCCGACGCCCACCGGGACCTGCTCGACCCTGATTCCCTGGTCCTGCAGTTCGCGCTTCCGTTTCTCCTCGGCGAAGGAGCAGAGCACGAGCACATCGTCCTTGGCCGTCTTGACCACGCGCGATTCGGGAGGCAGGCGGAGCCGCGAGTCCACGATTACCCGCAACAGCGGACGGCGCCGCGGAAGGCCGCTGCGATCGGTCAGCAACGGATCGTCGGCAATGATAGTGCCCACGCCGACCATGAGCGCGTCATGGCGGTGACGAAGTTCCTGCACGTGGCTGCGGGCAACATCGCTGGTGATCCATCCTCCGCTCGCCCCTCCTCCGCCGAGCGCCGTGGGATGCCGCAACAACTCGCCCGGAGGCGGAGCGATCTTTCCGTCCAGCGTCATCGCCGACTTGAGCGTGATCAGCGGCGTGCGCTGGCGAATATATTTGGCGAAAGCTTCATTCAGCGCCTTGGCTTCCTCTTCCAAAATGCCGGAAGCCACCGAGACTCCAGCATTGCGTAGACGCTCAAAGCCCTTGCCGGCGACCAGCGGATTGGGGTCCTGCATGCAAGCCACCACGCGGCGGACCCCGGCCGAGATGATCGCGTCCGCGCAGGCCCCGGTTCGGCCCTGGTGCGAGCAAGGTTCGAGATTGATGTAGACCGTGGCGCCGCGGGCTCTGTCGCCGGCCTGCTCCAGCGCGAGCACTTCGGCATGTTTGATTCCCTCAAAGGCGTGCGAGCCTTCGCCAACAACCCGGCCTTCGCCATCCACTACGACCGCGCCCACACACGGGTTGGGGGAAGTTAAACCAATACCTTTACGGGCCAGCTCAAGGGCGCGGCGGAGAAAGTATTCATCGCTCTCGCGACTCGATGAGGTCGGACGGGCGGGAGGCGAGGATTTTCGCGGCGTTTTCCGGGCTTCGCGTTTAACCGTTTTCTTGGATGTCATCACCGATTCTTGGACTCACGTATGGTTGGATGCCGCAACCCGGGCTAAGCGAAAAGCGAATCCACGAAATCCCGGGGATCAAAGGGCAGCAAATCTCCGGCCTTTTCGCCCACTCCCACATAGCGCACCGGCAAGCCCAATTCGCGCGATATGGCGACCACCACGCCGCCCTTGGCGGTGCCATCGAGCTTGGTCAGGACGATGCCGGTCACGCCGGCGGATTGGGTGAACATCCTCGCCTGTTGCAAACCGTTCTGGCCGGTGGTGGCGTCCATGACCAGCAAGGTCTCATGGGGCGCCCCGGGAATGATGCGCTGCGCCGTGCGGCGCATCTTCTCCAGTTCCGCCATCAGATTGGTCTTGGTGTGCAGGCGCCCCGCGGTGTCGACAATCACGTAATCGGTGTGCCGCGCGGTCGCGGCCTGCAGCGCATCGTAGAGCACGGCGGCCGGGTCCCCGCCTGGCTTGGTGCGGATGACTTCCGTCCCGGTACGTTGTCCCCAGACCTCGAGCTGCTCGATGGCGGCCGCCCGGAAAGTATCGGCCGCGCACAGCAGGACCGTCTTGCCGTCCGAACGCAGCACCTGGGCCAGTTTGCCGATGGTCGTGGTCTTGCCGGTGCCGTTTACTCCGACCACCAGGATTACTTCAGGGGTCCCGTCCACTCGGGTGACGGGCTGAGCATCGGTGGCGGCTAGAATGGCGAGAATTTCCTCCTTGAGCAGCCGTTTGAGTTCGTTCACGTTCCCGATCTGCTTGCGGTCGGCTTTTTCGCGGAGCTTCTCCAGTACTTCGTGAGTCGTGGTCGTGCCCAGGTCAGCCCCCAGGAGCGTGCCTTCAAGATCGTCCAGCGTGGCCCGGTCGATTTCCTTGCCGAACGAGACGACGTCTTCGATGCGCTCGCTGAGATTTTCGCGGGTGCGAGTGACCGCTTCCTTCATGCGATCAAGGAAGCTGGGCTTTTGCTGTTCGTCAAGGCTGCCGAATAGAGTCTGAATCATGAATTCCCGGGACCTGGAGGTGCTGGAATCAATTATAGCGGGCGGGGGGCTGGCAACTAGCAGTTGGCAATTAGCAATTGGCATTTAGCCGAGTGCCAATTGCTCCTCACTATCGACCGGAGACTTCCGCGGCAGCCATGGCGGCGCGAGCCTCGGGAGCAGACGAGGGCGTTACTGAAGTCTGAGCCGGCAGCTTCGCTGCGGGCCCAGCAATCGAGACTTCAGGCTGCTGGATCCGAATTTCGCCTCGCTTGTAGATGGCAGTGAGCGCGGCCACGGCGGTGGGATCAAGTCGCTTGCCGGAAAGATTGTGAATGATGCGCAAGGCGGCTTCCGGATCGTGCGCCTGCTGATAGGGGCGGTTGGTGGTCAGCGCATCGAAGGTGTCGGCGACCGCGATAATGCGCGGCAACAATGGAATGTCCGCATCGTGCAGGCCCCGGGGATAACCGCGCCCGTCGAGCGATTCGTGGTGCAGTTCGATCCCCGGAATCATGTTCTTCAACTGGGCCACCGGGCGCAGTATGTTCGCGCCCTTGGTGGTGTGGGTCTTCATGATTTCGAATTCTTCCGGGGTGAGCGCTCCCGGTTTTTTGAGGATGCGGTCTTCAATGCCGATCTTGCCCACGTCGTGCAACTGGGCGGACACCCGCACTATCTCCAGAAATTCCTCGGGATGGCCCATCTCTTTGGCGATCAGCATCGAATAGCGGGTCACGCGGTCGGAGTGTCCACGGGTGTAGGGATCCTTTTCGTCGACCGCGCCCGCCAGCATCTGGATGGAGCTCATGAACAGATCGCGATTTTCCGTGGCCGCCCGCTTGAGATCGAGCACGAAGTGCTCGAGTTCCTCGGACATGGTGTTGAAAGTCGCTGCCAGTTCTCCGATTTCGGTGCGGCTTCTCAGCTTGACCCGGTGCGAGAAGTCGCCGCGAGCGATGGCGCGGCTTGAAGCGGTCAGGACTTCCAGCGGGTTGGTAATGCGGCGCGCAGCGAAAATACTGATGCCCACACTCAGCAGAATCGCCATCAGGGCCAGCAGGCGGGCGCTGCGCTGCATCTCAAATACCCCACGGTAAGCTTCGTCCCGCGGCTTCTGCACGATCACCGCCCAGTCCAGATTGCCCACCGGGCTGTAGGTGCCGAGCATCTTGGTGCTTTTCTTGCCCTGGGTCACGCTGAATTCCCGCGTGGCCACCACCAGTTGGGCCTGGCGGCCCTGCTCCACGAAGTTGCGCACGATCTCTGAGTTGGTCAGGTCCTGGCCGGTAGCGTAATCCGGCGTAGCTCCGGCAACCAGGCGGCCTTCGCTATCCACTACGTAAGGCGTGAGCCCGCCGCGGTTGACTTCCTGCAAACGGCGGATCAGGAACTCCAGGTCCTCGACCGCCCCGATCATCCCCAGGAAGCGCCCGCCGTACATGACCGGCGTGCTGACCAGCATCACGGTGCGGGCGGAGGTTCCGCTGCCGATCACCAGGGCCTGGCCACTGTAGGCGCGGCCTTCGCGGGCCGCCTGATAGGCCCGCACCAGGTCGAGTTGCAGAAAAGCGTCGGGGGCAATGCGGCCGGCCGAAATTCCCTTGGACTCCGAATTCAACAAGGTGGCATAAGCCAGATCGGGTGACGAAGAAACAAAATGCTCCAGCAGGGCGCGCAACTCGGGCGCCTCCACATGCTCGTCCGTAATGTCTCCGCCACTGGCCACCTGCAGGGCGGAAGACAGGTTGGCCAGCATCATGCGCAACGATTCCTGGTGTTGCGCGATGTCGTCAGCCAGAGAGCGCGTTACCGTATTTTGCAGCAGTCGCTCGTTGGTGATCAGGCGCTCGCGGTTGATCGCTTCCACCTGCTCCGAATAGAAATACATCGGTACCACGCTGATGAGCGCAAGCGCACCCAGGATGACGTACAAAATCGGGACGCGAGATGGAAGGGGCAATTTCAAGACAAAGTGGGCCAGGCCCCGCCTTTTTCAAACGGCTGGAGGCAATCGTTGCTGTTGAAATTTTACCGGGGAGAGCCGGTTACCCGCTCCAGACCGAAGGCCAATGTCCGGTTACCAAAGTTCAGGAACTTCCCGCCAGCCCGGCGATTGCGGCCAGGCTTAGTTGTTGTAAACAATGAAGAGACTGCCCCCGGTTTGGTTGCACTGGCCGTCCACGGTGTTGTCCGGGTTAATCTTGATCTTGCATTCCCCGCCGGCGGTCGCGGTTACAGTGGCATTGGGATTGTCGGTAGTGGCGAGCGCGGTCCTGGTTTCATTGCCCGCGGGGACGGAAATCATGGCCAGCACAATCTTTCGATAGCTGTGCGTGTGCTGCGGCCCGATCACCGGAAAGCTCTCGACCTGCAGTCCGGCCTGGTTCACCTCGCCGTGGCTGGCAGCATTTTTCGCGACCAGACAGTTCACGCTCGCAACCATTTTTCTGGTGGTCGCGGCAGCCGTGGTGTAGACGACCTTGGGGCAAGACTGCGCCACAGCCGCGCTGGAGAAACCAATGAAACAGAGGGACAGAACAACGAAAAGGGTTTGGAAACGCATCATGGCTGCATTGTCACAGAAGAATGTAGCGGGATAACGTTTCGAAAGACCTAGGCCTTAAGTTTTCAGGGTTCTGCTCTGATAGCTAAGAGCTAAGAGCCCCCTCACTCTTAACGCTCCGCGTCATCAGCTCGTGGATCGCCTCTGCGGGAGATTTGTCGCGGTGCAGAATGTCATCCATTTGCCCGGTGATCGGCATCTCAACCCCGCGAGCCCGAGCCAGTCCGACCGCGGCCTGGGTGGTGAACACCCCTTCCGCAACCGCGCCGTGCATGCCGGCGATGATGTCCGGCAATTTGCGTCCGCGGCCGAGTTCGACGCCCACGCTGCGGTTGCGCGAAAGGCCGCCCGTACAGGTGAGCACCAGATCGCCCAGGCCGGCGAGTCCAGCCATGGTCTCCTGCCGCCCGCCGCAGGCTACCGCCAGACGCGTGATCTCGGCCAGACCGCGGGTGATGAGGGCGGCGACCGAATTGTG
Source organism: Terriglobia bacterium (assembly GCA_963742495.1). Classification (GTDB taxonomy): domain Bacteria; phylum Acidobacteriota; class Terriglobia; order Terriglobales; family Acidobacteriaceae; genus JAIQFF01. Next base: position 252,784 of record CAVULZ010000003.1, on the reverse strand, counting down.
GCCGAGTCCCAGCCCGTCGCACACGCCGGCGGCGATCGCGATAACGTTCTTCAGCGCCCCTCCGAGTTCAACTCCGACCACATCGTCGTTGGTATAGACCCGGAAGCGGGGATCGCTGAATTCGCGCTGCACCATTTCCGCCAGTTCAGCATCCTGCGAGGCCACGGTGATGGCAGTGGGATCCCCGCGAGCAACCTCTTTGGCGAATGAAGGTCCACTGAGGGCGGCGATGCGCGGCGTAAACTTCCCGCCGGATGCGATGACCTGCACCACCACTTCGGTCATCCGCAGAAGCGTGGTTTCCTCCAGCCCCTTGGTCGCGCTGACAAACCTCATGGCGGGCTCGAGATGCGGCAGCATCTGCTGAAACAGGGAGCGACAATGCTGCGAAGGCATGACACTGACCACAATTTCAGCGCCCTGCAAAGCTTCCTGCAGGCTGCCGGTCGGCCATACCGACGCTGGTATCGACTGCCCGGGGAGAAACGGCTCGTTGATCCGCCGATTTGATATTGAATCGCGGACTTCCTTTTCGTGCGCCCACAGCCGCACTTCATGGTTGCCGCCGCGGCCCAGCACGATGGAAAGGCCCGTGCCCCACGCCCCCGCCCCGATGACCGCGATCCGGCTCATCCCCGCCTCCATTGAAAGCGGGGTTCGGTGCCGGCCAGAAGCCGGCGAATGTTCTGATGATGCCGGGCGATGATCAGCAGGGACGCGATCGCCATGAAGCCCAGCACCCGCGGTGAGCCGGCATACTCATGCAGTCGCCACGCCAGCAGAGGAAAGAGTGCGACCGCGACGATTGAGCCCAGGGAAACGCGACGAAACAGCAGCACCATCGCGACAAAGACGCCCACCGTCACCTGCAAGGACGTAGGCGCCAGCAGGGCGAAAGACCCCAACGCCGTGGCCACGCCTTTGCCCCCGCGAAATTTCAGCCAGAGGGGAAACATGTGTCCCACGATGGCAAACAGCGCGGCCAGGCCGGCCAGCATGTTGCGGCCGGGAAAGAAGGCGCGAGTGAGCGCCACGGCGGCCAGTCCCTTGAGCGCATCGAGAACCAGCGTGACGACACCCAGGGCCGGCGATGAACGTGCAACGTTGGTGGCGCCGATGTTGCCGCTGCCGCTGAGCCGAACATCCTGCCCCCGAAAAACCCGCACCAGGATGAGCCCGAACGGGATGGATCCCAGGAGATAGCTGAACCCGGCAGTGAGAAAGATGCTCATCGATTCTTGTAGGGCCGGCGCTACCCTAAACCAAAGCACGCAATCTTCGTGTAGCGTGCGCCGCCCCGCATGGGTTGGCTCTGGTACAGGAAGAACTCGCGGGCGGTCATGGTACCAAAATCAAGCGCCGGCATCGCCGTCAATCTTTTCTGCAAGCGTTGAAATACAGGACTGGCGACGTCGCCCTTGCGCCAGCCCGGCGCTCCCGAGCCGCCTCGACGAGCCAGAGTGAGATGCGGACTGAACTCGTGCTCTTCTTTCGGAACGCCGAGGGCAGCCGTGGTCTCGTCCACCGCTTTCGCAAGCGCGGCCAGCTCTGGCCCCGCTTGAATCCCGATCCAGAAAACGCGAGGCGATTTAGCCGTAGGAAAAAATCCGTATCCCCGGAATGAAAGCTCGAATGCGGCTGCCCGGATCGGGTTCAGCGCCTGCTTGATCTCTTCCACCGCTTCCGGCGATTTCCATCCGACGAACTTCAGCGTCACATGCATCGACTCGGGACGCACCCAGCGCGCATCCGGCGCGAACCCGGTCACGCCCTCAAGAAACTGCTGGAGGCGGGCGCGAATGGCATCGTCAATATCGAGAGCAATGAAGATCCGCATGAAGAGTCGCCAGACGTCAGTCTTCAGTTGTCAGCACGAACCAGGTGGGGACAGCCGCCCCGGCAGCCTTGCTGACGACTGAAAACTGACGACTGTCCTACATCAGCTTTCTCCTGATCATGTCGAGCGCCAGCTGGCTGGCGAAAAAGCGGATGCGTTTGCGATCGCCGGGGAAATTTCTTTCCGCCACCTCTGTCCCTTTTTCACTCGCCAAAGCCAGGAAGACCAGGCCGACCGGTTTTTCCGGCGTGCCACCCGCCGGGCCGGCCACCCCGGTAATGCCAATTCCCAGAGTCGACCCGCAGCGCTTGCGAATGCCCTCGGCCAGCGCCAGAGCGACTTCGCGGCTGACCGCGCCGTGCTTTTCGATCACCTTCGCGGGCACGTCTGCGAAGGCGGTCTTTAACTGGTTGGAGTAAACCACCGCACCGCCCAGAAAATAACGCGAGCTCCCGCTGATCGAAGTGATGCGCTCGGCGAGGAGCCCGCCGGTGCAAGACTCGGCCACCGCCAACGTGGCGTTACGCATCTGCATGTAATAACCGACGATCTGTTCGAGCGAGTCGCCGTTGTCGGAGAAGACGTTGTCGTCGAGTTCCTCTTCGATTTCCTCGGCCAGCTTGTCAACGCGCTCCTGCGCGGCCTCGAGCGACGCCGCGCGGGTCTTCAGATGCAGCTGGATTTCCCCAGCGCCCGCCAGGATCGTGGTTTGCACGTCGGTATAGCGCTTGTAGATGGGCGCCACCCGCGCATCGCACTGCGATTCGGGCATGAGAGCAATCTTCAGAACCCGGGTTGCCATGAATTGCGGCGGCAATTTGGCCCGCAGCCGGTCCATGCACTGCTCGTCGAACAGGGCCTTGAGTTCATGGGGAGGGCCGGGCAGCAAGATAATGATTTTTTCTTCGCCTTCATACCTGCCGCTGATCCACTGGCCGGGCGCGCTGCCGTTGGCATTGGGCAGGACCACGGCGCCGGCAATCACGTCCGCCTGCTTGAGATTATTGGGAGACATGTTCTTCCAGCCTCGCGCCGCAAAGCGTTGTTCCAGGCCGGTGACAATTTCGGGATCGCGGCGCAGGCCCAGTCCCAACGCATCCGCCACGGCTTCGCGAGTCAGATCGTCTTCGGTAGGCCCCAGGCCGCCCATGAAGATCACGATCTCGGCGCGGGAAAGCGCCAGGCTGGCCGCGCCCGTCAGGTGTTCGCGGTTGTCGCCCACGATGGTCTTGAAGATGACATCGACGCCCAGCTGGTTGAGCTTTTCCGTGAGGTAGAGAGAGTTCGTGTCCTGGCGGAAGGGAGTCAGCAGCTCCGAGCCGATGGCAATAATCTCGGCATTCACGGCTAAGAGTGTAAATGAAATCAGTCGTCAGTCGTCGGTCGTCAGTCGTCAGATAAGACCGACATGCTGACGACTGAAGACTAAAGACTGAAGCCAGAAGCTACTCCGCCACCAGCGGGGCTCCCTGCACGCCCCACGAAAGATGATGGACCGCACCCGTGGTCGCCAGCACCGCCGACTTTCCCGGGGCGAAGGCCAGACCCACCAGCCCAGGACCTGCAACTTCGAGCGAAGCCCGGGCGTCGGGCGTGATCTTGACGATGCCGCGCTTGCCGGTAAGCGACGCCGCCACGTAAAGATTGCCGTCGATATCAAATGCCAGGCCCTGCGGGCGTCCCAATCCACGGTAAAAAGTTGAGACGCTGCCGTGCGAGTCGATCTTGTGCACGGAATCGAAACTGGAAGTCGTGGGCCCGGTGACAAACAGGTCTCCTCCCGGCCCGAATGCCAGGTGGTAGGCGGAGACGCTGGGTTCGAGGGTGGCGAAAACAAAAATCTGGCGGTCTTTGCCGATCTTGAAAACCGTCCCGCTGCGGTCGCCGACATAAAGATTTTCGTTGTGATCGAAGGCGATTCCGGTGGCCACGCCCATGCCTTCGGCGTAGGTCGACATGGTGCCGTTCGGCGCCACGCGGTACACCGTTCCGTCGAAGCGCGAGGAGACGTACATCTGGCCGACCCGGTCAAAAGCGATGGCGGTGGCGTTGGTCATTTCCGCGAGGAACGGCTTGACGTTGTAGTTGGTGTCGATCTTGAAGATCGCCACCGGAACCTTCTGCCCGCGTTCTCCAGAGAAGGTAACGTAGATATTGCCCTCGGCATCGAGCGCAGGATTGGTTACCGGATGCAGATTCTCAGCGATTGGGGATGCGACCTTGATCTGATGCGGATTGCTGGCGGTGCCATTGGTCGATACCACCACGGGTCCCGAAGACGCGCCGGGCGGCACGCGCGCCACCAGAAAATCGTCGGAGCTGATGACCACCGCGCCTTCGACATCGCCAAAACGAACTTGCGGCCGGCGCAGCTCGTGAGGTCGAAGACTTTTTCCCACGATGCGTACTTCGCCGCCGGGCAAGGCGGCGCCGGGATGCACCGCCTCAATGTGCGGGTGCCCATTGACGTTCTTCTTGCCCAGCAGTCGATCGGAAATTCCCATGGACTCCAGCTTCCTCAGGCTGCGCAGGGCGTCCTCTATCGCGGGAGCAAGCCGAAATGCAGCACAGCCTGCATCACAGCCAGAGCGTAAAGCCCGGCCCCCACGTCGTCGACCACGATGCCCACTCCCTCGGGGAGGCGTTCGAGTTGGCGCACCGGCGGCGGCTTGACGATATCGAACGCTCTAAAAAGTATAAAGCCCAGCAGCAGAGATTGCCATGCGATTGGCGCCGCAATCAGAGTGACAAGTTGGCCGGCGACTTCGTCGATCACCACAAACTGCGGATCTTTGCGGCCGCTGGCCCGGGCGACTCGCGTGGCGGCCGGAATTCCGAGTAGAACCGCAGCGAGAGCAAGGCAGGTCGCGACCCACGGCTGCCAGGCGGGTGCGATCCAGCGTGCCAGAAGCCACCAGAGAACGACTGTTGTCGCCGAACCCCAGGTGCCGGGCCCGGGACGCAGATTTCCGATTCCGAAGAACGTGGCCACGAGCGTGGCCCAGAGTGAGGCGCGCGCGCGAGACGCCCCCGCGACAGCCGGCGGGACGCCGGCGCTATGCTCGGGAGCGGAAACGGTCTTCGGCGTCAAGGGTGAGGCCTCGGGTTTTGACAGTGCCGGCGTCTCGCCGGTTGTCGGGTAGGCGTCCCGCCCACCCTCAGAAGTCTTCATCAGGCTCTCGCGAGAGATCGTCGATTCCTTCGCCCGTGTCCTGCACCGGCGACGAAATCACATACGCGCCGCTGGCCCATTTGCCCAGGTCAATCAGGCGGCAGCGGTCGCTGCAGAAAGGGAACTCGGCGTCCTGGCTGGTTACCAGCTTTTTGCAGATGGGGCACTTCAGCTTGAGCTTGCGAGCCATGGGCTTCCTGCACGATCTCATTTTCAGACGATCCGGGCCACCAGATCGTAATCGTGGGCCTCGGTGATCTGGCAACGATAGAACTCACCGGTCTTCGGCTCCAATCCTTCAGGAACGTCGTTGACGAACACTTTGCCGTCGATTTCAGGCGCGTGCATGGGGGTTCGGCCTTCGAGCAGAAGATCGGTTTCGTCGGACACGCCTTCGAGCACCAGATCGAATTCCTGTCCCACCAGCGCCTTTTTCTTGCGCTTGCTGATTTTGCGTTGAATGCCCATCAGGTGTTTGCGGCGGCGTTCGATTTCGCGCTCGGGCAGCTTCTTTTCCTCGGAGAACGCACCTGCGCCTTCCTGATCGGAGTAACCGAATGCGCCCATCCAGTCGAATTCCGATTCGCGCACGAACTGGCAGAGTTCTTCAAACTCCTTTTCAGTCTCACCCGGAAAGCCGACGATGAACGACGTGCGCAGCGTGACTCCGGGAATGGTGCGCCGCATCTTCTCAATCGAGCGCAGGAAGATATCGCCTCCCGCGCCCCGTTTCATGCGTTTCAAAACACTGGGGGACGCGTGCTGCAAGGGCACGTCGATGTAGGAACAGATCTTTTCATGGGACGCGATGGTTTCGAGCAGGCGCCCGGTAATCTTGTTGGGATAGGCGTAGAGAAAACGCACCCAGCGCAGCGGTTCAATTCCCGCCAGCTTTTCCAGCAGGAGGGCCAGGCCGTCTTTGAGGCCGAAGTCTTCGCCGTAGCAGGTCGTGTCCTGGCCGATGAGGGTGATTTCGCGCACCCCGGAAAGCGCCAGGCGTTCTGCCTCGGCGATTATGGACTCAAACCGCCGCGACCGGAACTGGCCGCGAAGTTGGGGAATGATGCAGAAAGTGCACGGATGATCGCAGCCTTCCGCAATCTTGATGTAAGCCGTATGGCGCGGCGTGGCCAGCACCCGGGGCGTGGCTTCGTCGTACAGATAGTTGGGTAAGTCGGCGATGGCGCCGTTCCAGCTCTCGCGCGAAAAGCGGCCCTGTATGGCGCGAGCATCGCCTTCGGCCCGCGATTGCAGAATCTTGAAGGGAGAATCGACTGCCGTAGCGCGGGCCACTCCGGTGGCCGCCAGTATGGCTTCGAGCTCCCCCGTTCCAACCACGGCGTCCACTTCCGGAATGTTCTGCTGAATTTCGTTGCGGAAACGTTCCACCAGGCAGCCTGCGACCACCAGCTTTTGGGCGCGCCCGGTGCTCTTGTGCTTAGCCATTTCCAGGATGGTGTTGACCGACTCCTGCTGGGCGCTGGCGATGAACGAGCAGGTGTTGACCACGATTACATCGGCTTCTTCCGCGCCCGAGACCAGCGTAGCCCCGGCCCGCTGGAGTAGTCCCATCATCACTTCGCTGTCTACCAGATTCTTGGGACAGCCCAGGCTTACGAAACCCACCCGGGTAGGTCCCTTGGACACGGGTGTCGCCGCTTCATCAGCAACTTGGGGCGCTACGGATAGGGTTTTCGTGGCCATGCAATCTATTGATTTTAACACTCTTGCCCACCTGTCACCGGGGCTCCTCCAGGGGCAGCGGAAGCCGCGTTTTCCCAAATCCGCCCCGCATCGCGCTTGCTAACCTTTTCCCGAAACCAGGTCCCTTTGCGCGTGCTAACCTTGAGGCAGGCTTGGGCCGGGGAACTTCGCGGGAGGTGAAATGAAGCGCACACTGTTTTTGGCTGCGGTTCTGGGGTCGTTGGTGGGCCTGATTTCCGGCGCCGGCGCCCAGGAAAAGAATGAGCTGACCGGCCTGATCGGCCGTACTTTCGTCAGCGACCAGGGAGTGACCGGCACCAGCACCCCCGGCGCCCTTCTCACCACCGGGGCCGGCCTCAGCTTCGAAGCCAACTACGGAAGGCGACTGTGGGACCTGGGTCTCGTGGGGCTGACCGGTGAGGTCCCTTTCGTGGTCAATTTCAGCGAAAAAACCCATTACGATCTGAACCTCGTCCCCAAGGATTACAAGTCATTTTTCGTTACCCCCTCGTTGCGTGCCAACCTTTTCCCGAGGAGCGGAATTTCACCCTGGGTAAGCGCGGGCGGGGGATTTGGCTATTTCAAAGAGAATTCGAAGCTGGAGTTTGGCGGAGCCAACCCCGGCCAAACCGGGACCTCCACCGGAATTTTCCAAATGGGGGTCGGGCTCGACGTCAAGTTGTTCAGCCGCGTCAGCGTCCGGGGCGAAGCGCGCGACTTTTTTTCGGGCATACCCCAGCTGAACGTGGACACGGGAAAGAGCCGCCAGCATAATTTCTTTGTCGGCGCCGGAGTGATCTGGCACTTCTAGGGAAGTCCCTGGCGGGCTGCATGTAAATCAGAAAGTCAGGACAACAACGAGGGCGGTGCCAGGGTGCCTTCAGCGACCCATCTCTGAAATCTCTTCATACAGGTCCGGCAAGCGCCGCGCATCCTCGATGGAATCCGCAAAGCGCGCGCTTTCGTAGTGGCGGGTAAATTCCGCCACCCTCCGGCGGATGCCGGCATGGTCGATCCGGGCAACAAACTCATGGGGCGTCTGGGTGGGCGATTTCTGCCAGCCGCGCCGGGCAACGCTCTTCGTCATCCGCTCGTACCAGATAGTGGCGGCCCGCCGGGGAGACCGTTCCGGCCGCGCAGCCAGACGCGATCGACTTAGCCACTGCAGGAGCCACGGCGCGTTGACCAGGCCCAGCAGCAAAGCCGCGATCAGCCCTCCTCCCAGGCCCCAGCGCAACGGGGATCCCGCCATCGCGCTCCCGCCGTGGCGGGCCGCCGCCAGTAGGCGCTTGTAGTGGCGATGCCACCAACCCCGCAAGGCGCGGAGCAGTTCGCGGCTGCGGCTGCCGGCGCTCACCGCGAGAGATTGCTGATGACCGACGTCGTAGTTGACGATCCACTCCCGCCAGAACGAGGCCAGCGCGTCGACGTACAGCGACACCCGGCCCCAACCGGTCCGGACTGGAATCGATGCGTCCGGTGTGGGATCAAACGCTACCCAACCGTAGGGCGGGAAGTAAGCCTCGACCCAGGAGTGGGCGTTACTGGCCCGCACGACATATTGTGACGTCAGGTCGTTGAACTCGCCGGAACGAAATCCGTTCACCACGCGCGATGGAATCCCCAGGGTGCGCAGCATAACAGCCATCGAGGACGCGAAGTATTCGCAGTGTCCCTGTTTACGCTCGAAAAGGAAATTGGCCAGGGGATCGTGCGGCACCGTGCGCGAAAGCTGCAGGGTGTAGCCGAAGTGAGTGCGCAGGTAGGTTTCGAGGGCCTGAGCCTTGTCGTAGTTGTTGTTCGCCGAGGCCGTAATCTGCCGGGCGAGACGCGGAATGCGACTATCGAGCGCGGGCAACTCGAGGTAGTTCGAGTTCACATCGGGCGGATAGGTTCCACCCGCCGTGCGCAGGTCGCCGGCGGTGGGCTGCTCAATGTCGGACGATGCCTGGTAGCCGTTTACTGGATGTTCGGGGTCGAGATCGAAGACCGCCCCGGCATCGTCGATGGCCACGCGTCTGTAGTGCCCGTCCAGGCTGTCCGGGATGCCGGCGAGGAAAAAGACATTGATTCCCACCGGCTCCATCAGCACGCGATAGGAGATTGGGTGAAAAGCCTTCCTCTGAAAGCCGGCGTGTGGAGGCGGCAAAACGAAGTGACCTTCCCCTTGCGGAAACAGGGGTTGCTGGGCGCGGTTGTTTGACCAGGTGCGGCCGTCGAAATTGCCCAGGGCAATCCCGCGCCATTTCAGGTCGAAGCTGCCCTGCTCGTCTCCTTCAATCTGAATATGCATGACCACCGAGCCCGACTGCTGGATCTCGCCGATGCGTCCCAACTCAACCGAGTCGCCAAATCCGGTGCTGATCTCGCCACCGGGAGCGTACGCCCCGAGATAACCGGCCGAGGCGCGCGGCAGGAGGAAGAAAATCGCGGCCGCACCCAGCAGCGTACCCAGCACCAGCACGGGAGACGCTAAAGCCAGCGCGGTTGCCATATTGCGGTAGGTCACTCCGGGGAGTGGCTGGCACGAATGAACCGGGGACTGGGCGGAGATATGCCGCATCTCCATCAGGATGAAACAGACCACGGCCACCAGCATGAAGATGGCGAAGGCCAGCAGGAAAAGGCTGTCCACGGTGAGCAGCGCCGCCGCCAGCACCATGAGAAACGCAATCACCGCCAGAAAGTAGAAATCACGATCGCGCTGTGCGGAAAACAGCCTCACTACCATCACGAACAGGACCAGGTGGACGGTCGCGTTGAGAAACCCGCGCGAAATCAGGAAATAGTCTGCCGCGTAGAAAGCTATGTACGCGACCGTAAGAATGGTGGTCCAGCGCTCGGGAATCAACCAGACGCGGCGCTTGAACAACAAGTATCCGCGCAGCACCAGGGCCGCGCCCACCAGCAGCACCGTGGCCATACCCGGTCCGCCGGTGGAGGCGAGGGTGCCAAACCCGGCAAACACCATGAGATAGAGCGCGACCTCAAAGTAGCGCTGGAGGGCTCGGGGCAGCAAAGGGGTCGCGGGATGCAGCTTGCCGGCTGTAGCCATGGCTGCTCCATTGTTCGCTAAGCCGGCATGGAAGGGAAGAGTACGTAGGTCAGTCGTCGGTCTTCAGCCAATCGCTTGGTCCGTTGAATCAGGGAGCTGGGTGCTGAGGACTGACGACTGCTACCCGATGTTAGAATCGAAAGCGGTCAGGCATCGGTCCCGCGCGACGCATTCTCGCCAACCCCGCCAGGTCCGGAAGGAAGCAACGGTAACGAGCTCTTGCGTGTGCAGTGGGTGTCCGGTGCCTGACTTTATTAGGCCGGGTCTCTCACCGGATTTTTACAACCCACTGGTACTACCCCACCGTACTGCCCAACTGCTGTTACCCGGCTGGTGCTATCCCGCTGGTACTACCCGACAAAGTTCAGCAGCTGGTTAGAGAAGTTGGGCAGATTGGTGAAGATCGTCGGCAGATCCGCCGTCGGGACCCCGAACCAGTTGGCCAGCGTCCCCGCATACTGGTCCAGCGAGGTCGTCGGAATCCAGCGGCCCTCGTCGGTGGCGTCGTCGGGCCCCCCCAGTGCCAGGGCGGGGAAGGTGCCGTAGAAGTCGCCTCCCTTGACGGCGCCACCCATAATCAAGTGATGGCTGCCCCAGGCATGATCGGTTCCCGAAGTGCTATCCGGAGCGTAGGTACGGTTGAAATCCGACAAAGTGAAGGCCGTGACATTTGCGGCTGCCCCAATTTCGACAGTGGCCTGGTAGAAGGCATTCATAGCCTGGCTTAGCTGGGTGTACAAACTGTTCTGCGCGTTCAGTTGATCGCTGTGGGTATCGAAACCGCCGATCGAAACGAAGAAAATCTGGCGCTGCAGTCCCAGCGCCGAGCGCACGGAGATGATCTGCGCCACCTGTTTCAATTGCCGGGCCAGGTCGTTGTTTGCGGGGAAGGCTGTCGCCAGCGTCGGGGCTGAGGCCAAGGCGCTGGCCAGGGTATTGCTGTCCTGCAGGGCATTGGTGGTCGTGCTGCTCGCCGCCTGAATCAAAGAGACGCCGGTATCGAAGGTCAGCAGGCTCTGGAGCGCCGACAGCCGGCCCTGGGATTCGGCCGAACTGCCGAAGCCCGACAAGCAGTTTGGTGGGGTCCCCGCTGGACTCGATCGAACGCGCCGTCAGGCCTTCGCAAAAGACGTTGGTTCCTGCGAGCGAAATAATGACAGGGAAGTTCCCGCCGTAGATGGATTGAATCTTGTCCGCCGTCCGCCCTGCCCATCCGGTCTGCCCGTTGCTGTTGAGCGTGGCGGTCTGCATTTGCGCCTGCTGGTCTTCGTGCGAGAACAGGTTCTGCGGAAGGTTGGCCTGGCCCTGCTGGAATTGAGCCCGGGTGGTGGGTCGGACGAGCGTGCCGACGTTGGCCAGCACAGCCAGATGCTTCTGGTTGAACAGCGCCTGCATCTCGGGGAATTTGGGATGGAATCCAAACGAACCCGCGCTGGGCGGAGCGATCGGCAGCAGACTGTTCTGGGGCAGGGCCAGCACCGAGCGGATTTGCTGATACGAAGCGTAGCCGCTGCTGCTGAAAGGCACAACCATGTTGTTGCTGTCATTGCCGCCGAACAGGAAGACGCAAACCAGGGCTTTGTAGTCCTGCGAGCTCTGCGCCAGCGCGTTCACCAGTCCAAACCGGTTAAAGCTGGCGGCGGCGAATCCCGCAGCCGCCGTGCAGCAAGTCCTTTTCAGAAAGTCCCGTCTCGAAAATACCATGGATGTTCTCCCTTTAGTGTTGGACCTGGAACTGCGACGAGCTCCCAATCAGATAGAAGGCCGCCTTGGTGCGCCGGGTGTTGTCGGAAATTGCAGAGATCGTGCTGACCAGCGTGCTGCGCATGCTGTCCGAGACCTGGCCGTGCAGCATCACCTCCGCCACCGCGGTGACCAGTTGATCGGGGTTGGCCGCCAGCGGCACGTATCCCGAGAGGTCGACGGTGGTAGTGCCGCTCACCTGCCCGTATACGAGGGTGTTCACGAAATTAATTCTGGCGATGGCGGTGCTGGTGTTGAAAATCTCGAACTCGGGGCCGAGCAGCGTACTGCCCTGAATCACGTGATCCGGGTGGTAGAAATTGAAAACCGTGGGCGAGAAGAACGGAGGCTGCTTCATGTCCGAAGCCCGGTCCGATAACACGGCGCCGTCGGAGACGCCATTCATGGCCTGCAGCAGATTGGTGATGAACAGGACAGGCTCTTTGAGCTTTCCGTCATCGGGCTGCGCCTTTGTGGGGTCGTCGCCGCGCCGCGCCTCCGGATCCAGCAGGATGGCCGTAACCACGGCCTTGAGATCGCCGCGCACCCCGCTGCCGTTATCCGCGAACACTGCGGCCACGCGGCCCACGTACTCGGGACTCGGATTACTCGTCACCAGGCGCTGGATGAGCTGTTTGGAGATGAATGGGCCCACATTCGGATGATTGAAAATGTTTTGTACCGCCGCGGTCGTATCCGCTTGCGTGGTTCCGCCGGCCGGCAGGGTCACTCCGTTCAGCAGGAGCTTCGAGCCGGTATCGTGATGGCTGTCGAAGGGAATCATCGGCCCGCCGTAGTATTCGGGATTGCCGAACCGGGCGTTCGCACCCGGTTGGGTGGGGTACGTCCATCCCGTAAACGTGTGGGAGAAACCCTCGATCGTGTCCTGGGTGTAGGTGGGAATCGGATTCCCGGATCCATCCAGTTGCAAGGTGCCGTCCGGGTTCAACTGCTCGACTCCGATCGAGAACAACTGCATCACTTCGCGGGCATAGTTCTCGTTGGGGTCGACGCCGTTGTGGGGCTTGTCGTTATTCACCATGTCCAGATAGTTGCCCATCACCGGGCTGAGGGTGACATCGGTCAGCAAGGTGGAGAAGTTGCCGAAGGCGTCGTTCTGAAACATGTTCTGCCAAAGCACAAAGGCGCTGGGGTTGTTCACTTTCACCGCCGAGGACACCATGATCTGCGAAAGCCCCCAGGCCACGCGCTGCCGCAACTGGTCCTGTCCGGTAAGCGCGTTGATGAAAAAGCGCTTCTGCACAAAGGTCATGTCATCGCTCGATCCGGGCGCGGGATAAGTCGAAACCGGCGCGGCGAACTGCTCATTGAGGAAAGCCTGCACGCCCACTGCCTGCAGGTGCGACAGCGATTGGGGGTTGACGCCCCAGGTGGACTGTTCCAGCAGGCGCGCCGCTGCCGAGGCGCTCAGAGTATTGGCCGAGGTTCCCACTTCGAGCGCGAACGCGTTGGAGGTCAGCGAACCGGGGTCGGGATTGATCACGGTTACTTGGACCGTGCCCGCTTGCGCGCTGGTTGCCGTACCGGTGGCGGTAAGTTCGGCGGAAGAAACAAACGTGGTGGGCAGGAATGCGCCTCCGAAAGCCACCACCGCGCCGCTCACAAATTTCTGGCCAGTGACCACCAGGGTGAAGTCACCCACGGGGATGGTCGGAGGCAGCACCGCGTTCACCACCGGGGCGGGATTAGTAATCGTCATCGTGCCGCTGGCGGTGGCGGTGGTATCCGCCAGGCTGGTGGCTTGCACCTGGATGGTGTTGGGATTGGGGACGGTAGCCGGCGCCCGGTAGACGCCGTCCGCGTCAATAGTGCCCAGGGTCGCATTGCCATTGGGTATTCCGTTGATGGCCCACTTCACCGCAGTATTGCTGCCCACGTTGTTTAGCGCGGTGCGGTACTGGAACGTTGAACCGGCGGTGGTCTGCGCGGTCGCGGGTATCACTACCACCGAAGCCTTGCCGGCGGCGCCGACTTGCACGTTCATGGAGGCAGCAGAAACGATTTTGCCGGGATCAGGATTCAGCACCGTGATCTTGACCGTGCCCACTTGCGTGCTGGTGGTGGTTCCCGTAGCCGTTAGCTGGGTGGGGCCCACATAGGTTGTGGTCAGGGCCGTTCCACCAAACATCACTTTGGAGCCGCTCACGAAACCCGCGCCCCCCACGGAAAGCGAGAAATTGCCCACTGGCAGGAAAGTAGGGCTCAACGTTTGCAGCACCGGAATGGGATTCTGAAGGCTCACCGAACTGGTGGCGGAAAGGGATTTGTCAGCCACGCTGGTGGCCTTGATCGTGACCGACGCCGGCGTGGGAAGAGGGCTGGGCGCCTTATATTTTCCGGTTCCGTCGATGAAGCCAACCGTCGCATTTCCACCGGACACTCCATTCACCGACCAGGTGACCGACTGGTTCATATTTCCTGTCACCGAGGCCGAGAACTGGGTGCTGTCTCCGGAGCGTAGCGTGGCTTTCGGAGGCGTAACCGTCATGCCGTTGGAAGTTGAGTCCGAGCCGCCCGCGCTCAGGCCGCCGCCGCAGCCCGACCAGGCCAGCATGACCACCGAAAGAGCGATAGCGCCCGCGAATTTTGCGCCGGCAGACTTTGTGATTGCGATCATCTCTGATCCCCTTTCCTGAAGATCCGAGTACAGAAGAAATGTTTATGGGCGCGTCGCACGAGCGCGTCGCCAGCTTTCGAGTGGCTGATGAAGAGTAGTGAAACGCTGCCTGCAAGCGTAGGTCTCCATGGTTCCATTACGGGACTAGTGCCAATTCGGCCCGGGACCGGGCTTTCGGAAGCACCACTGGCCCAGCACTGTCGTGTACTTTCGGGGTGCAGGTACATGTACCCGGGTAACATTGGCAAGAATCCGCTCGCACCGGGGACCTGGGTTGGACATTGCCGCGAGGGTGCGTCAGAATACACGGTTCGTCTGCAACCGAGATTCGACTTCTGGAGAAATGATCGAGTGAGCCAACTGGTGCGCGCCAAGATTACTGCCCTGGGTGCTTATGTCCCACCTCGCCTGCTGACCAACGACGATCTGGAAAAGCTGGTGGAAACATCGAATGAATGGATTGTGGAACGCACCGGCATTCGCGAGCGCCACATCGTGGACAAAGGCGTGGCCACCAGCGACCTGGCCACTGAGGCGGCCCGCCGGGCATTGGCCCAGCGCGGCCTGGAGCCCTCCGACCTGGACGCGATCCTGGTAGCCACGGTCACCCCGGACATGTTTTTCCCCTCGACCGCCTGCCTGGTGCAGCACAAGCTGGGCGCAAAAGGGGTCTGGGGATTCGATCTTTCCGCCGCCTGTTCGGCGTTCGTCTACGCGCTACAGACCGGGGCGCAATTTATTGCCACCGGCGCCCACAAAAGAGTCATGGTCATCGGGGCGGACGTGATGTCCTCGATCATTGACTACAACGACCGCGCCACCTGCGTGATCTTTGGCGACGGCGCCGGCGCGGTGATCCTGGAACCGGCCGAGGACGAGGCGGAGGGCCTGATCGACTTCATTCACGAAGTGGATGGTTCAGGTGGCTGTTCGCTCTACATGCCGGGTGGCGGCAGCCTCCATCCCGCCACCCAGGAAACCGTGGAGAAGCGAATGCATTACGTTCATCAGGACGGGCAGGCGGTGTTCAAATTCGCCGTCCGCAAGCAGGCCGAGCTCTGCGAAAAGATCCTCACCCGAAACCATCTGAAGGGCAGCGACATTGACACCTTCATTCCCCACCAGGCCAACCTGCGGATCATCAAGGCGACGGCGGACCGTCTGGGCATGAGGCCGGACAGCGTGATCGTCAATATCGATCGCTACGGCAACACCACCGCCGGAACGATTCCACTGGCCATGGACACGGCCCGTCAGGAAGGCAAGCTCAAGAAGGGCAACCTGGTGTTGCTGGCATCCGTGGGCGCCGGCTTCACCGTGGGCGCGACCCTGCTGCGCTGGGCGTTCTAGAAATTCTCTCTATTTTGACAGCGCGCGGAGGACTATCCGTTTTTCTGCTGTTCGAAGGCTTTTTGTAGATATTTCCGGGCTTCGTCGAGCGCGCCCTGGGTGTTGTCGTTGGTTTGCAGCGCCTGGCGGTACTCATTGGTGGCGCGCTCGCGCTGGCCGGTGACGTCGAAGATCTTGCCCAGCTGGATGTGGCTCCATACTTCGGTCCAGCGGGGCTCGCCATCGCCGTTCAGGCAGTCGCGGTAGGCGTTGGCGGCGGCCTGGAAGTTACGCTGCAGGAAGAACACCTCGGCGATGCGATAGTGAGCCAGGGAGCTGTTCTTGTTGATGTCGAGCGCCTTGTTGAACTCGAGCAGTGCTCCCGCCAGGTCGCCCTGCTGGGTCAGGCCCTGACCGCGCTGGATGGAAGCTCTGAGCCTGATCTCAGAAGAGTTTTTCAGCACCCGATCATCGGGATCGACCACAATCCGGCGCGGCTTGCCGAAGGTTTCGATGTTGAAGGCCGAGTTCGTGCCCACGACTTCGATCCGCTTGTTCTCCGTCTTGCCGTCGGTGTCGATCTTGAGGTCGACCGGCATGCGAAACAGATCGAGGTCCTGTGCGATCTGGCCTACCACCCGGAAGCCCTTGCCGTTGCCCAACCGGTAGATGGTGTACTTGGTCTTGAATTCGGGAGCGCCGGTCGAATCCAGCCACTGGGAAAAGAACCAGACCAGTTGCTGGCCGTAGTTCTGCTCGGCCAGAGCGCGGAAATCGTCCATCGAGGCCGATTTCCCTGCATACTTGGCGGCGAAAGTGCGCATGGTCTGGTCGTATTTCTGATCGCCGATCACCCAGCGCAACATGTGCAGGATCATGGCGCCTTTATCCGTCACCAGGGACTGGAACTCGGGCGAAAAGATGTCTAGCTTTCCGGCGCTTGACAGCGGGACCGTGTCGTAGGCCAGGGCTCCCACCGACATATCCTTCACTGTCTCTTCCAAACCGGCCTGGCCCGCGGCTTGTTCGACGTAGCGCGCCTCGGAGTAGCGGGCAAAGCCGTCGCTCAGCCACCAGTCATCCCGCGAAGCCGGGCTCACCGAGACGCCCCACCACTGATGTGCGATGGTATTGGCCAGCAATCGGTAATTAACTTTTTCGGTGACCGCCCGGCTGGAGATGGCGGCGATTTCAGGCGCCCAGGCTGCGGGCACGGTGTCGTCCGGAATTTCAACCACTTTCAGCGTGGTCGAAGGCGCGGGACCGTAAAGGGTCACGTAGTAAGTGAATTCTTTGACCGCGGTGGTGGCGTAAGTGGCCCCCATGTTCTGATGGGCCGGCTTGAAGAACACATGCAGATCCAGGCCGGCCTCGTCGCTTTTGAACTCCTGGAAAATGCCAGCCACGATGGTCCCGGGAAAACTAGGCTTGTCCCAGGTGAAGGCGAAGGTTTTGGTAGGCAGAGCGCCCACTGGGCGCTTCGTAGCCGGGGCCGCGCCGGGGCTCTCTTTGCCGCTGCCGATGACCGTCATGTGCGCCGGCACGGTGATGTTCATGGTGGCGGTGAAGCGGTTGATGCCGTAGGCATTCACCGGGAACCAGCGGCCGGCGTACAACAGGTAGCTGGTGTCGTCGCCGATATAGGCCAGCTTAAGGCCCTGTACCGGGCTGTC
The DNA here is from genome assembly GCA_963742495.1 of Terriglobia bacterium. GTDB lineage: Bacteria > Acidobacteriota > Terriglobia > Terriglobales > Acidobacteriaceae > JAIQFF01. The sequence continues at coordinate 235,633 of CAVULZ010000003.1, read as the reverse complement.
ATCGGCGGAATCGAGCACGCCCTCGTAATCGAAAGTCAGCGTGGTTGAACTGTCTTTCGCCAGCGGCGTGTCGAGCGGAACCCGGATGCTCGAGTCCTGAGTAACCCGCTCCGCGGTCAGGGGCTTGCCCGCGGCATCGATCACCTTGGTTACGCGCAGCGCATTGTGCAATTCGAACGTTGCGATATTCAGATCCTCCAGCGCGGTGAATTTCACCTTGGCCCGGGCGGTGATTTTGTGGGTGTGCGGCGTCAGCTCGGCGTCGATCTGGTAATCGTCCACTCGCAGGCGCATCTTTTCGGCTGCCCACGATGGCAATGACAGCAGGAAAAACGAGAAGACAAGGCAGAGCAACAGGGCCCGACGCCGGCGCTGCGGTTGAGAATGGATCAAAAGCAGTCTCCTCACACAACTACGATAAACCGTAAGATGAAGATTGTGTCCCAAAAGATGCTGGCAGGACAAGGTTTAGCCAATTTTTGACATCCGGCCCGCGCCCAGCACGCGCAGCACCGCCTCCGCCGCGCGATCCACCGGGTGCGGTTCGTCTCGACGGGGCCCGCGCAACCGGATTCTTACTTCGGCCAGCCCGGCGATCATTTTATTCCGGGCAGGGCCTTCCGCGATGATTTCATTGAGCTTGGTCACAACCGTCTCGGCGCTGAAATCCTGTTGCACCAACTCCGGCACAACCTCCTCTCCGGCAATCAGATTGACCATGGCAAAGTACGGAACTTTGACTCGGGGACGCCCCACCCGGTAGGTCAAGGGCGAAACCCGGTACACCATCACGAAAGGCGTTCCCATCATCGCGGCCTCGACGGTAGCCGTGCCACTGGCAATGATTCCGGCGCGCGACTGCGCCAGAGCGGGCAGAGTGTCTGGAACCAAACGGATGGACGGATTGCTTCCAATCAACGACAGCAGGAAGCCGCGATCCAGCGTGGGAGCCACCGGCAGCAGAAATTCGTAGGACGCGCCAAGCTTCGCCGCCGATTCCAGAATCACCGGCAGATTCATGCGCACTTCCTTCACTCGGCTGCCCGGCATGAGCGTGATCCACGCTTTCGAAGCATCCAGAGAGTGCTGGGCGGCATAAGCCCTGCGATCGACTTCAGGGCGGGGAACATCGGCGAGCGGGTGGCCGACGAAAGTGGCGTCCACACCGCGGTCGCGGTAGAACTTTTCTTCGAAGGGGAAAATCACCAGCGCCTTGTCGACATATTTTCGCAGTAGTCGCACCCGTCCCTGGCGCCAGGCCCAGAATTGCGGACAGACGTAATAAACCACCGGGATGCCGCGCTTGCGCATCTGGCGGGCCACGCGCCAGTTAAACGCGGGAGAGTCGATCACAATGGCGAGATCAGGCTTGCGCTTATCGGCTTCCGCGATCAGCTTGTGAAACAGGCCCCAGATTTTAGGCAGATGGCTGAGAATTTCCGAGATGCCGACGACCGCCAGATCCCTGGCATCGACCACGGCGTCGCAACCCGCAGACCGCATGCGGTCCCCGCCCACGCCGAAAAACTCCAGCTTTTGACCTGGTGTGGTCGCGGGCGACTCGCCCGCGAGACGCTGCAAAGCTCCCATCAGCAGCGCGCCGTACATTTCGCCGGAAGCCTCCCCAGCGGAGATGAGAATTCGCACGGAGAACATTGTAACGAACCACGCAGGGACAGAGACTCGATGTAGGCGCGAGCGCCCCGCTCGTGCGGCAGCGCCAAGGACCCGGCGACGACTAACGAGGCTGTGAAGAGGCAGCACGAGCGGGGCGCTCGCGCCTACATGGAATCATTGGCCGTGACCTGCCCGCCGGCGCCCACCGGAATCTCCTGATCTTTATATTGCAACTGGTAGAGCTTGTAATAAATGCCATGCTGGGCCAGGAGTTGCTGGTGCGTTCCTACCTCGCGTACCTGGCCTTTGTGCATCACAATAATCTTGTCGGCGCGCTGGATAGTCGAAAGCCGGTGGGCGATGACCACTGACGTGCGGCCCTCGACCATGCGATTGAGTGCGTCGCGTACCCGCATTTCGGTCTCGGTATCCACGCTCGACGTGGCTTCGTCCAGGATCAGGATCTTCGGGTCATGCGCCAGCGCCCGGGCAAACGATATAAGCTGCTTCTGGCCGGTGGAGAGGGTTGAACCGCGCTCACGGACTTCCTCTTTAAATCCCTGCGGCAAAGCGCGGATGAAGTCGGCCAGGTTGACGTCTTCAGCGGCTTTCTCGACATCCTCGTCCGTGATCTCCTTCGTGCCCAGGCGGATATTGCCCTCGACCGTCCCGGTGAACAGAAAGGGATCCTGCAGCACCACGCCGTAGCGCCGGCGGAGTTCGGGAAGGTCCATTTCCTTTACGTCGACGCCGTCGATTTTCACGGCGCCTTTTTGCACATCGTAGAAGCGCATGAGTAAGGAAATGATCGTGGTCTTTCCGGCGCCGGTATGGCCGACGATGGCGACGGTCTCACCCGGCTCGATGGTGAAGGAAACGTCGCGGAGAATCCAGTCGGGCTCGGTGGAAACAATAGCCGAGCTCTGCTCGGCCGGGACGCGTTCCTTCGACTCCGCTCTGGACAGGCTCCGACCCGTCCCCACACGGCCATTGCCGGCGTTGGATTGTGTGGTCGCGGGCGACTCGCCCGCGTTCCTGCCAGCTTCAACCGGCGTATCGCGGTAAGCGAACCAGACGTGATCGAACTCAATCCGTCCGGGTCCGACCGGCGTTTTGGTCACCGCCGGCGAAGTAATTTCCGCCGGAGTATCCAGCAACCTGAAAACCCGCTCGCTGGCCGCCATGGCCGATTGCAGGATGTTGTACTTTTCGCTGAAATCCTGAATAGGCCGGAAGAAGCGCTGGGCATACTGGATGAAGGCGGTGAGAACCCCGATGCTCACGACGGTATGAACCACGCTGAATGAAAGCAGGTGCTGGCGCGAGAAATCCACGGCAACACTGCCCACGGTCAGGCTGCGAATGATGTCATTCCCGCCAAACCAGATGACGCACGCGATCGCCGTCGACGACAGAATTTCGACCACGGGATAATAGACCGCGTGCGCCATGATCGCGTCCTTGAACGCTTCCATGTGCACGGCGTTTACTTCGGAGAACTTGTCGAAGGAGCGCTGCTCGCGGTTGAACAGCTGCAACACCACCATGCCGCTGACGTGCTCCTGCATGTAAGCGTTGATCCGGGCGATGGCGGTGCGGATGCGCCGGTAGGAATCGCGCACCCTGTCGCGAAAGATACTGGTGGCGTACGCGATCAGGGGCAGGACCGCCAGAGTGATCAGCGCCAGCTTCCAGTTCATGCAAAGCATGATGGCGGTGATGCCGGCCAGCACAAACACGTCCTCAAAGATGGAGACCACGCCCGAGGTGAACATTTCGTTCAGCGCATCCACGTCCGAGGTCACGCGAGTGACCAGGCGGCCGACCGGGTTCTTGTCGTAGAAGCCGATGTGCATGCGCTGCAGGTGGCGGAAGATCTGCTTGCGCAGATCGAACATGACCATCTGGCCGGCCCACTGCATGAAATAAGTCTGCAGATAGTCGAGCAGGAAACCCAGTGCGATCAAGCCCACGTACATGGCCGCGATCTGAGCAATCCCGACATAAGGGTTCGTGTTGAGAAAAAAATCAAACGGCGTGGTCTTGGGCACCGGCACCAGATAACGGTCAATCTCGATGGAAACCAGATAGGGTCCGAGAACGTCAGCTCCGGACTTGATGAGAATGGAAACCAGTGAAATGCCGACCGGCCACTTATAGGGACGCAAGTATCGGAGCAGCCGCTTCATCAGCCGGCTGTCATATGCTTTACCTAATACCTCTTCTTCTTGGGCCATCGGCTATAGCTGGGGTATCGACTAAAGATACCCTAAATAGATTAGGAAAGAAGCGGCGAGGATGGAAAAGGTTTGAGCCTTCTCGAATCAGGTAGGCCCGGACGCTCTCGTCCGGGCGGGCCAGGGCAAGCTGGCCGGGTCTCGCGGAGCTTCGCTCCGCTGGGCGGATGGGGGCATCGCCCCTACGTCGTTCGGGGCGCTTTACGCGGTCTTTTTCAGCACCAGCGCCGAGTTCTTCGATCCGAAGCCCACGCAGTTGCAGATGGCATGCTCGATCTGGGCCTTTCGGCCGATGTCGGGAACGTAATCGAGATCGCATTCCGGATCAGGCGCGTCCAGATTGATGGTGGGCGGAATCTTGCCGTGCTCCATCGCGATCAGCGTGGCTGCCAGACTGGCCGAGCCGCAGGCGCCCTGGGCGTGTCCAATCTGCGACTTCAACCCGGACATGGGGATTTTTCTGGCGTGTTCCCCCAGTGCCAACTTCAGCGCCCGCGTTTCTACCCGGTCGTTCATTTCGGTGGAGGTGCCGTGCAGGTTGACGTACTGGATATCGTCCGGCGCGAGGCTGGCTTCTTCGAGCGCCAGGGTGATGGCGCGCGCGGGTTCTTCCGGCGAGTCGCTCATGCGTACCCGGTGGAAGGCTTCGCAGGTCGAACCGTAACCGGCGATCTCGGCATAAATTTTCGCGCCGCGGGCGCGGGCATGATCGTAGTCCTCGAGAATAAACATCCACGAGCCTTCAGCGATAACGAATCCGTCGCGGTCAGCGGAGAACGGTCGTGACGCGCTTTCCGGAGCGTGGTTCCAGGACTGGGTGAGCGCCCGCAACAGCGAATATCCCTTGATAATTCCCGGCGTGATGGGCGAATCCACGCCACCCACGAGAAACATCGGAAGCACACCCGCCTGAATGTGCTGATAGGCGTAACCGATGGCGTCAGTCGAAGAAGTGCAGCCCGCCGTGACCACGTGGCTGTAGCCGCGAAACCCGAAGCGCATGCTGATCTCGCTGGGCAGGGTTCCCATGGTTCCGCTGGGAATGCAGAACAGGCTGACCTGCTTGACGTGTCCGCTATGCCAGAGCCGGTATTGCTCCTCGGAAAATTCCTGCGCCCCGCCGCCCGTGCCCACGATCACGCCAATCTCGCGCTTTTCTTCCATCGACATGGCGGAAGGATCGAGGCAGGCATCCTTGATGGCTTCGGTGGAGGCGGCTACGGACAGGGGCACGACGCGGGAGACGTGCTTGCGCTCGCGCGCATCCACCCAGGCCAGTTCGTCAAACTCCGGAATTTCGCCGGCGATGTGTACCGGCAGGCCAGACGGATCAAAGCGCGAGATGCGTTTCACACCCGATTTTCCAGCGAGGAGGGCGAGACAAAAAGCTTCTTTGCCTATGCCGTTGGGGCTCACAACGCCCAGTCCAGTGATCACGACCCGAGGAAGCATAAGTCTTTCTGTGTCATCCTGAGCGGAGCCACAGCCCCGCTTCGCGAAGCTGCCGCGCAGTCGAAGGACCCCGATAAGCGGATGCGATTTTGAGGTCCGGGGAGCTGTCTGTGCACCCCAAGCGCTCGCGCACTATCTTAGAGCAAAAGGGGTCCTTCGACTTCGGGTTCGCGAGCGAAAGCCAACCCTGCGCTCAGGATGACAGTCCATATTTTGTGCCACGAACTGCAATTTCCAATTCACCGTGTCCACGTTACGCGAAGTGGGATAATTAGTCACGATGTCCCTTGGCCTTTACCTGTCGGTGCCGTTCTGCCGCACCAAATGCAGCTACTGCAACTTCGCCTCGGATGTCTTCTCCCGCGCCGTGTTCGAGCGCTACGTGGAACGGGTGACGGCGGACATCCACCAGGCTGCCGAAACTGCCCAACAGATGGGCGGCGCATTCGAAAGTTCGCTGGACTCCATTTTCCTCGGCGGCGGCACTCCTACGATACTCGATATAGCGCAACTGGAAAGGATATTTGTCGCCATTTCGCAAAAGTTCACGGTGCGAAGCGGCGCTGAAATCACCGTGGAATGTGCCCCCGGCACCCTGTCCCCGGCGATGATCGAGGGGTTGAGGCGCTGCGGCGCGAACCGTGTCAGCCTGGGGGTGCAGTCGTTCGTCGACATCGAGGCGGCGTCGGTCGGACGGCTGCACCAGCGGACCACGGTGCTGGAAGAGATCGCGCGCTTGCGGGACGCGGGCATCGCCAACATCAACCTTGACCTGATTGCCGGATTGCCCCACCAGACCGCCGAGAGCTGGGAATTTTCCGTCGCCGAGACGATTGCCACCGGAGTGCCACACGTCAGCGTCTACATGCTCGAGGTGGACGATGACTCCCGCCTGGGCCGCGAACTGATGGCAGGCGGTACCAGGTATCACGCACACTTCGTTCCCGACGACGAGCTCACGGCGGACCTCTACGAAACCGCCTGCCAGCGGCTGGAGGCCGCGGGCGTGCGCCAATACGAAATCTCGAACTTCGCCCGCCCCGGGCACGAGTCGCGCCACAACCTCAAGTACTGGACGCGCCAGCCCTATCTGGGTTTCGGTGTGGACGCGCACTCCATGCTGATCAGCGCCTCTAAGAAGTTTGAGGCGGTGCGGTTCGCCGCTCCGGACTCGCTCGAAGAATATATGGCTGCGAGGCCTCCGCAGAAGACGTTGGTGCCGGCGCCGGCTGCGCTCGAGGAAACATTCTTTCTCGGACTGCGCCTGAACCGGGGAGTAAATCTAAAGCAGGTCGAGACCGACTTTGGCGAACCCATGCCTGACCCTTTTTCGGAGGCGATTTCAGAGTGCGTAGGATCAGGCCTGCTCGAACGCGCAGACGATGTCATCCGCTTGACGCCTCGCGGTAGATTGTTATCGAACGAGGTTTTCGAACGGTTCATTCTCACCCCGGAAAACGTCGGCTAGGAGCCTTATTCTCTGGCTGGCCCGTGCCGGCAGTAACTTTCTCGGCTGAAACGGCTGTGTTCTAATCCAATTGTTCCGGCGCACCACCCGGGAACGGAGACAGCACTGTGGATTTCCAGCTCAACGACGAACAACTTCAACTGAAGAAAAGCGTTCGTGAATTCGCCGAGCGCGAAATCGCGCCCCACGTCATGCATTGGGACGAAGCCAGTGAATTCCCCCTGGCCACGGTCAAGGAACTCGGCAAGCTCGGGCTGCTGGGCATTGTGTTTCCGCCCGAGTACGGCGGCGCCGGGATGGGCTACGTCGAATACGTCACTGCCATCGAAGAACTCTCTCGCGTGGACGGATCGGTAGGAATCATCGTCGCGGCCCACACTTCTTTGTGCTCGAACCATATTTTTCTCGCTGGAAACGAAGCCCAGAAGAAGAAATACGTCAGCCCGCTGGCCTCGGGCGAAGCCATTGGGGCCTGGGGCCTGACCGAACCGTCATCTGGATCAGACGCAGGCAGCGCCCGCATGACCGCGGTGCGCAAGGGAAACAACTGGGTGCTGAACGGTACCAAGACTTTCTGCACCAATGGCCACTACGCCGATTTCCTGGTGGTGATTGCGGTCACCGATCGCGCGGCGCACACCCACGGGCTGTCCGCTTTCATCGTTGATAAAGGGACGAAAGGGTTTCGTCCTGGAAAGAAAGAAAACAAGCTGGGCTTGCGGGCCAGCGACACCGCCGAACTGATCTTTGAAGACTGCGTCATTCCGGCCGAAAACCTGTGCGGCAAGGAAGGCGACGGGTTTATCGACGCCATGCGCGTGCTGGATGGCGGCCGCATCTCCATCGCCGCGTTGTCCCTGGGCATGGCTGAAGGGGCATACGAGGCGGCGCTGAAGTATTCCAAGCAGCGCAAGCAGTTCGGCAAGGCCATCAGCGACTTTCAGGCCATCCAGTGGAAGCTGGCGGACATGGCCACCGAAATTGAGGCGGCCAAGCTGCTGACCCTGCGTGCCGCCGCCATGAAAGACGCCGGCATGAAGACCACGCTGGAATCGTCCATGGCCAAGCTCTATGCCAGCGAAGTGGCGGTCCGATGCGCCAACGAAGGGGTGCAGATTCACGGCGGCTATGGTTTCATCAAGGACTACCCGGCGGAAAAATTCTATCGCGATGTGAAGCTGTGCACCATCGGCGAGGGCACCAGCGAAATCCAGCGGCTGGTGATTGCGCGGCAGTTGCTGAAGGACTAGCCTCGGTTCTGGACTTGCAGGTTGGTGGAATTTGGCGTTGCCTGTGCAAAAGCATGGCTGAAGCGATGCAGTTCGGCGCCGCAAATCCAATCCCGGTCGAACCTGGTCCAACTCAGCTGACTCAGATTGTGCCCACTCTGGACGAGCGCACCATGGCCATTCTGGCGCACATGTTGCAGATCGTGGGTTTGTGGATCGCTCCTCTGATCATTTTCGTGGTTAAACGGGAATCGAAGTTTGTTTCCTTCCACGCGCTGCAAGCCCTCCTGCTCCAGGCCGTGTATATAGGTTTGATGTTCCTGGGTGTGATCTTCTGGTTCGGTGCGATTTTCCTGAGCATGATTGCCGCTCACGCCGGCGGGGACTCGTCGCCACCGGCATTTCTCATTTTCATGCCCATGCTCTGGCTGGACTGGATGAGCATATGGGGCGCGATGGTGGTGATCGCCATCGTGTACGGCGTCAAGGCGGGACGTGGCGAATGGGCGGAATATCCTGTTCTGGGGCGGCTCGCGCGGAAGATGTTGAAGCTCGGACCGGGGGGAGCTCCGCTATAGGTTTCCGGGCCGGTGGATCAGTTTCAAAATCCTTTTTCGACACACCCGAAAAAGAGTCGTCGCGATCGTGGCATTCGCCATAACCGGCCGGGTCTCATTCGCTCATAGGAGTCCTTCGCCTCCGCAGGTCATTCGCTAGCGAATGACCTGACTGCGCTCAGGATGACATTGGGTTGGAGAAACCAGTCCGCCACGGAAGCTGCTCCTGTTTATCCCGCCTCTGCTTTACACTGAAGCAGTTTGAATCAGAGCCTCCAACCCCTGGTCGATCAAGTTCGCGCCGGCGATCCTCGCGCCCTGGCCCGTGCCATCAGCACGGTCGAGAATCGCGCGCCCGGCTGGTCCGAACTGCTCAAGGCTCTCTTTCCGCACAGCGGGCAGGCGCGAATTCTTGGACTCACCGGCCCGCCGGGAGCGGGCAAGAGCACGTTGGTGGACCAGTTGGCCCGCCACTATCGCAAGGAGAACAAAACCGTCGGCATCATCGCGGTTGATCCCACCAGCCCCTACACGGGCGGGGCGATTCTGGGAGACCGCATTCGCATGCAGGATCATTTTTCCGATCCCGGAATCTACATTCGGAGCATGGCGACGCGCGGTTCGCTGGGCGGACTGGCGCGCACCACGGCGGATGTGGCTACCGTGCTCGATGCTTCGGGTCGCGACCTGGTCATGATCGAGACCGTTGGCGTTGGCCAGGATGAAGTGGACATCGTGCGCCTGGCCGATATCACGATCGTCATTCTGGTGCCGGGCATGGGCGACGATGTGCAGACCATCAAGGCCGGCATCATGGAGATCGCCGACATCTTCGTCGTCAACAAGAGCGACTATGAAGGCGCGGAACGCGTGGAGCGTGAAATTCGCGCTCTGCAGTCTCTGGACGTGCGCAGCGATAACTGGACTCCTCCCATTGTGAAGACCGTGGCCAGCGAAGGCGCCGGCGTCGCAGAACTGGCCGCGGCAATTCGCGATTACGAGGCTTACCTGCAGAAGGAGAATCTGGTCCTCAAACACCAGGTTGAAAACTGGCAGAATCGCCTGGTCGAGATGCTGCGCGACGCTTTGTTAGATCGAGCGCGCCAGCAGTTGGGGAACGGCGCCGTGGCCCGTTACGCCGCTGAGGTGGCCGAGCACAAACGCGATCCGTATACCCTGGTGGAGGAGATTGTGGCTCTCTGGGAAAGGCTTAGAGATGCCGGAAACCAGTCTAGATTGGATGGCGGTCGGACTGCTGCTGCTGATCGCGGGTGGAATCGGGGGCGCGTTTTTCCTGTATTTTCGGACAGCGTATCGAAAAGGCGGATGGAGGAGAGTGGGAAAGGATTTCGCGGTCGCCGTCGCAGCCCTGCTGATCTGGGCGGCGGTGAGGATTTACGAAAACCATGAAATTCAGGAGCTCAAGCATGCCGTCGACGGCTGGTTTCGTTGATCGCAACCAGGATCGCAGCCAACTCGCGTGGGGAATGCATGTTCAGCATTGACCACCTGGGCGTGGCCGTAAAGTCGCTGGCCGCCGCCAAGAGCATCTACGAGAAGCTGGGGCTGAGCGTTTCTCCGGAAGAAGTTGTCGAAGCCGAACAGGTGCGGGTGGCAATGGTGCCGCTCGGCGACAGCCGCATAGAGCTGCTCGAGCCTACCTCGGAGAATTCCGTCATCGCGAAATTTATTGCCAAGCGGGGCGAGGGCCTGCACCACGTCTCGCTGCGCGTGCCCGACCTGGAAGCCGCCGTGGAGCGGCTGAAGAAGGATGGCGTGCGGCTGGTTTCAGACGGAATCAGGATCGGGGCGGGCGGGCACCGTTACGTATTTGTGCATCCCTCGAGCGCGGGCGGAGTGCTATTGGAACTGGTCGAAGCCACCCGCTGACTTCGAATGTGTGGCGCGGGCGCCCTCGCCCGCGTAAGCCGGCAGCAGGGTAAAAAATCCGTGGGCGAGGGCGCCCGCGCCAAACAGGCCAAGATGCTTCTTCTCGCTGCCGATACTTCAGGCAAGCACGGCACCATCGCTCTGGCGCGCTGCGGGCCGGAAGCAGGCTGCGATGTAATCGAGACGGTGCCGCTCGAGGGGGGAACCTTCTCCGCCCAATTAGTGCCGCAGATTGCCGCCCTGCTCGCCAAGCATGGCTTCAGCAAAACCGATATTGGCGGTTTCGCGGTAGTCGCTGGTCCGGGATCGTTTACCGGAGTGCGAGTCGGACTCGCGGCGATCAAAGCGCTGGCCGAGGTCTTGCAGAAGCCGATTGCAGCTGTCTCGCTTCTGGAAGCGCTGGCGGTCTCAGGCCGCTCAACCGGGAGAGCAATGGCCGTGATCGACGCTGGGCGGGACGAGGTCTACGCCGGCGAGTACGATGTCCACGGCGATGACGCCCGTCTGCTACAGGAGCGGTTGCTGACCCGTGCAGGCTTGCTGGAGGCCGCAAAAGGATCGACCATGGTCACCGCCGACTCCAACCTGGCCGAGGCGGCCCGACAGGCCGGGTTGCCGGTGGACGAGATTCAACTTCCGGGCTCCGACGTGATTGCACGACTGGGATGGCAGAAAATCCGCGCCGGAAAAATCGTCTTGCCCGAAGGGCTGGAGGCGAATTATCTCCGCAGCTCCAGTGAGATCTTTTCCCGAAGCAGCTCCTGAGTTCCAGCGAGATGTTTTCCAAAATCAGTTCTTAGTTTGGGGTTCGCAGTTCTTGGTTGAGGAATTTAGCATGAAGCTCTCGATCCGCGCCGCCACGGTGGCCGACCTGCCCGCCATGATGTCGCTCGAGAGGCGCGCCGCCACGGCGGCGCACTGGTCGGCTGAACAGTATGAAGCCTTGTTCGGCGGATCCAATCCCGGCAGGGTGGCCTTGATCATGATCGAGGAGGCCAGGGTTCAGGGATTCGTGATGGCTCGAGTGCTGGGTAACGAATGGGAGATCGAAAATATTGCCATCGCCGGGCCCGCCCGCCGGCGTGGGCTGGGCACGCGCCTGCTGGGCGAACTTCTCGATATGGCGAGGGCACGGGGCGCGGCCGCGATGTTTCTGGAAGTGCGCGAATCCAATCAGGCCGCGCGGGCTCTCTATGAGAAGTGGGCGTTCCTCGAAAGCGGGCGCCGCCCGGTCTACTACCAGGATCCTCAAGAAGCGGCGATTCTGTATCGCCTTGATTTTGTTTGATCTGCACCAGATACGGTGCAAGCTTGTTCACTATGAAAAGTCGTTCATCCATGGAAATAGGATTGAAGAGGCTTGGGGGCTGTGGTAGGTTAGGGCCGTACAAACGCTCAGGAGGGTCTACTGGATGACTCCAAAGGACCAGCTCCTGGTCAGCAACGATGAGTTTCGCAAGCTGGCCCAGGAGCACACGCAGTACGCCGAACGCCTCGAATCACTCACCCAAAAGCGCTATCTAACCGAAGATGAGAAGCTGGAAGAAGTCCGGCTTAAGAAGCTGAAACTGCGGCTTAAGGACCAGATGGAATCCATCGAGCGGCAATTCCGCGTGGTGGTGCAGCAGGGCCAGGTCGCCTGATACATTTCCTCCAACTGCCCGCGGCTGTGGCCGCCAACGGGCCTAATGTGCTTTGAATACGGCGCTTATAGGCGCCTTTTTTATTGACGGTTGGCTTCTGAAGCGACTGGCCCGCCTCGCCTGCACTATAATTCTGTACGATCTCCCGATGGTCCCCGACGGATACTATTACGCGCTCGCGTTGGCGGCAGCGGCTGTACTGCTGGGCTGGCTGGCTGGCCCGGTGTGGGCGCTGCCGGCGTGCCTGCTGGCCTTGTTTTTTCTGTGGTTTTTCCGCGATCCGGAGAGGGTGATCCCCGACGCGGCCGGAGCCGTGGTCTCACCCGGTGACGGCAAGGTGACCGATGTGTCGTCCATTCTGGTGAACGGCCGGGCGCGCACCCGGGTCAGCATTTTTCTTAGCGTGTTCGATGTGCATGTCAACCGCTCGCCGATCGCCGGCGTCATCCGGGAAGTTCGTTACCAGAAGGGAAAGTTTCTCAATGCCATGAACCCGGCGTCGGCCGAGCACAACGAGCAGAACGTAGTCACGGTTGAGGGTGGCGGACAGACGGTTGTGTTCAAGCAGATCGCGGGACTCCTGGCACGGCGGATTGTGTTCACCAAAAAAGAGGGCGATGCCGTTACCCGGGGCGAGCGCGTGGGCCTGATCAAATTCGGGTCGCGAGTCGATGTCTACCTGGACGCATCCGCCAGTCTGCGAATCAAAGTGGGAGACCGCGTAAAAGGCGGCGCCAGCGTACTGGCGTACCTGGGCGGCGCGCCCCAGCCCCTGACCGCGGTGGGGGCGGAACCGACTCGTCAAGGAGTTCTGTGATGGATCCGGAAGTCCCGCAGATCCCGCGCTCCCGCACTGGGGAGAAGTCTCCGCGACGGTTGCGCAAGGGCATGTACATTCTGCCCTCGCTCTTTACCACCGCCAATATTGCCTTCGGTTACTACGCCATTCTCCAGATTACCCACGCCACCATTGCCGACGCCTGGCATTTTGACAACGCCGCCAAAGCCATCGGTTTTGCCGTGATGTTTGATGGTTTGGATGGCCGCATTGCGCGGATGACTGGAACCAGCAGCGATTTTGGCCGGGAACTGGACTCCCTGGCCGATGTCATCACTTTCGGCGTCGCTCCCGCGCTGCTGGCCTGGACCTGGGGATTCCGGCAGTTGCCCACAGACCTGGGTGAGTTGTACAACAAGCTGCTGCAATTCGGCGCCATTGCCAGCTTCCTGTTCCTGATGGCCGGCGCCAGCCGCCTGGCGCGCTTCAACATTTCGAGCAACCCGCAACCTTCCAATCCGGGCCGTCCGGGCAAGAAATATTTTGTCGGGATGCCGATTCCGGCGGGCGCGGGCGTCATCGCCGCCGTGGTCCATTTCTCCAGCGGCGATCCCATCTCCTCCTGGTGGACGGCGTTGACCTGGATGCTGATGGTAGTGGCCGTGGGCTATCTGATGGTGAGCACCTGGCGTTTTTACAGTTTCAAAGACCTCGATTTTCGCTCCCGCCAGCCTTTTCGCCTGGTGATTTTATTTGGCTTGCTGTTTGCGGCAATCCGTTTCTATTCGCAGTGGGTGTTGTTCCTGATCGCGCTGCTCTACGTATTTTCCGGCGTGTTCTGGCGTTTGAAGTGGATCTTCCGGCGGAAGGGAAGTCCGCCGCCTCCTCCGGCCTACACCGAGGCGCCGCAAGCATCATGAGTTCGAATTTCAAATCCGTCCCCGCGGCCCATGCGGATCCGGTGCGGGCGGCGAACCTTTACCGGCTGGCGGTCGTGGGCGCGGGCACGCTCAAGGGGAAAGAGGTTGCCGAAATCCTGGGCGACCGCAATTTCCCCTCGCTCGATATCAAGCTGCTCGATGACAACGAGTCCCTGGGCAAGCTGGAGGCGGTAGGCGATGAGGTATCGTTCATTCAGAGTGTGCGGGCGGAACAATTCGAGAAGGTTGACTTCACCTTTTTTGCTTGCGACCAGGAATGCACCCGCCAGAACTGGAAGAAGGCGCAAAAGGCAGGCAGCGCCATCGTCGATCTGTCTTACGCTCTGGAGGACGAACCCGACGCGGATGTGAAATCCCCGTGGATCCAGCGCCAGCTCGGCCAGATGCTCACTCCGGAGCTCCAGCCCGGGCCGGCGGTGGTGGCCCATCCCGCGGCCGTGGTGCTGGCGCTTCTGTTGTTGCGCGATGCAAAAGTCAGCCGCCGTTAAACGAGTCGTGGCCACAGTCTTTGAACCGGCTTCTGAACACGGACAAAAAGGCATGGACGAGCTTCACGAGCAAACCGTGAACCTGCTTTCGTTTCAGCCCCTGCCGAAAAAAGTATTCGACACCCAGGTGGCATTCAATATGGTAGCGCGCTACGGCGAGCAGTCGGTCCCGGCGCTGGCTGCGATCGAGCGCCGCGTACTCAAGCACTACCATCGGATTGCCGGGAAAGACGCCCCCCTGCTGTCTCTCCTGATGATGCAGGCGCCCATCTTTCATGGCTATGCGTTTACCTTGCACATCGAGATGGAAAAGCCGGTGGAGATCGACGCCATCTCCAAGGCCCTGACCGGCGAGCATGTGACCGTCACCGGTTTAGCGGAGGAGTCCCCCAGCAACGTGAACGCGGCCGGCCAGGGCGATGTCCTGGTCTCGATCCAGCCCGACGCCAATCTCGCCACCGGGGTGTGGCTATGGGCGTCCGCGGACAACCTGCGAATCGCTGCCGCCACCGCCGTCGAATGCGCAGAAAACATGGCCGCCACCCGCCCCAAAGGAAAGATCCAATGACCCGTGTAGAGCGGGCGCCCTCGCCCGCTAAAAGCCGGAAGTGCGACACGCGGTTTTCGGATCACGAGCTTTCGCTCAGTCGACCTGTTTTTCCGGCACTGATGTTGATCCTCCTCTCCACCACAGCCTGCGGATACCACACCGCCGGCCACGCCGTAACGCTTCCGGCGAATGTCCAGACCATTGCCATCCCCGCCTTCGTCAATAGGACCCAGACCTATAAAATCGAGCAGAGGTTGACCGCGGCAGTGGTGCAGGAGATGGTCACGCGCACCCATTACCACATCCTTAACCAGGCCAGCGACTCCGCCGATGCCACCCTGCGCGGCACCGTGATCAGCACTTCAACTTCGCCCTTGACCTATGACTCCCAGACCGGGCGCGCCTCGAGCGCCCTGGTGGTCGTAACTGCCAAAGTGACGCTGACTGACCGCCAGGGCAAGGTGCTCTACGAGAATCCTTCGTACCTGTTCCGCGAGGAGTATCAGGTCTCGCAGGAACTCTCCAGTTTCTTTGAAGAAGATTCGCCCGCCCTGGAACGGCTCTCGCGCCAGTTTGCGCGCACCCTGGTCAGCAATGTTCTGGAGGGTTTCTGAATATGGAGGGTTCTTGATGCGGGCCTTCGCCCAAGCCGATCGCTTCGTTTCCGAGGTCGAAGCCCGGAAGCTGCGCCCGATATACGTTTTCGTTGGTGATGAAGTCTTCTTCCGCAGGCGTTGCCGCGAGGCCCTGCTGAAGCACCTGGTGCCGGCGGAGCTGCGCGATTTCAGCCTGTTTGATTTTGACCTGTCCGAGACCGACCTGGCAGACGTGCTCGATCGCGCCCGCACCCCGTCGTTAATGGCGCCCTTTCAGGTGTTCTTTGTCCGCGGAGTCAAGACCCTGTTCGGGCGCGGATCGAATGACGAAAAGCTGGCCGCCATCGAGGCCTACAGCAAAGATCCCAACCCGGATGCGGTGCTGATTTTTGTGGCCGATCACATCAACATTCCAGCCGATGCCCGTCGCATGGACATGACCGACAAGGAACGCTACGAGCGTATCCGCGAGACCATGGGCGGATATTGCGCCATCGTGGAACTGGCGCGGGTCGAAGAAAGCGAGGCGGTCCGCTGGATTGGCGAATACGGTGGCACCCGGGACGTGAAAATTGACGCCGACGCCGCGCGCGAACTCGTGGACGCCCTCGGCGGCGACATGATGATGGTCTCCAACGAACTGGAGAAGCTGATTCTCTACGTAGGCGAGAAGAAACGAATCACCCTGGGCGACGTCGAAACCATGGTGCTGGCGGCGAAGCAGCGGTCGTTATACGAACTGACCGACGCTATTTCTTCCAAGGACCGGGTGCGGGCGCTGCAAGTGCTGGATGCAATCCTGAGCACCGGCGACGGCGACGAAGCCGCCATCGGCCATCTCTACATGCTGGCCAAGACCTTTCGCCAGATGCTGGTGATCCTGGAAAGAAATGTGCGCGACCAGCGCATGCTCTGGGCCGCGCTGTGGCAGGGTTTCCGCGTCCCGCCCTTTGCCGCCGACGACATCATCAGGCAGGCTCGCCGTTACAAATCGAAGCGCGAACTCACGCGCGCTCTCCGTTTAGTGGCCAAGACCGACCTGGCGCTGCGATCAAATCCGCCCACCAAGCGCCTCGTGCTGGAAAAACTAATCCTCGATCTCACCGCCGAAGCCAAGCCTGAAATCCCGGGATGGTTGCAGGAAGAGCTTCCCGTCTGAGCAAGCGACCGATGACGCTAAGAGATATCTTCCGCCTTCTGCTCACATTTCCCTGGATCGTATTCGTAGTGTACTGGCTGGTCAGCGCGATCAAGACCCGCGCCACTCGCGAAAAAGAGTCTTTCGTTTCCCGCTACGCTGTTCTGTTCATCGAGGTTGTCGGCTTCGTGCTGATTTTCAGCCATCGAGCCGGCATTGGATTTCTGGGAGATCGAGTCGTGCCTCGCAACCTGCTCGGCCCGATCGTGGGCACGGTTTTGACCTGGATGGGTATCGGGCTGGCTATCTGGGCGCGATATCACCTGGCGGAGTACTGGAGCGCGCGGGTCACCATCAAAGAGGGCCATCAACTCATCCGCACCGGCCCCTATTCGCGCCTGCGACACCCGATCTATTCCGGCCTCGTCCTGGCGGCCCTCGGGGCGGCGCTGGTGATCGACCGGTGGCGCTGCGTTTTTGGGTTTTGCCTGGTGGTGATCGGTTATTGCTTCAAGGCGAAGACGGAAGAAACCATGCTCACCCAGCAATTCGGCGACGCCTTTCGTGAGCACCAGAAGCACACCGGCTTTCTGATTCCACGCTTCCGGCAGGTACGGCAGAAAGAAACTGAAAGCTGACAGCTGAGAGCTGAAAGCTTATTTCAGCGCATTCACCCGTGCGCTCAGGCGGGACTTGTAGCGCGAGGCCGTGTTCTCGTGAATCACGCCCTTCTGGATGGCCTTATCCAGGGCGGAGACGGTCTGTCTGAACACCAGCTCGGCGCCGGCTTTATCGCCTTTGGTCAGAGCTTCACGCAGCTCGCGCAGCGCGCCGCGCAGGCGGGACGTGTTGGCGCGGTTGCGAACGGAGCGGGTCTCGGTTTGACGGGCGCGCTTCAGCGCCGAAAAATGGTTTGCCATGTCTGGTTCGTTACCTTCGTTTCTATGGAGAGGTACTGGGATTACTCTCGAATAGGCTATTTTACTGGAGTAGGTCTCAGATGGTCAAACCATAGCTGGTCACACCCTTATGACCGACGCCCTGGAGCGCCTGAAAATCCTGCTCAGCTCCTCCACCCCCATTGTGGTGATGGAAACGGTGGAAGAGATGCGCGCAGTGCGTCTGGTGCGAGCGGCTTGCTCGACCCTGAGTCTGGCGACCTTCGAGTGGAGCATAGCGAGTGGATTGGTGCGGTGTGGCAGCGAAGTGGGCGAGTTGGTTCCTGAGACCAGCCCCTACGCCACGGGCCACGATCCGTCCGGCGCCCAGGGCCTCTACAACAGCAAGGAACCCGCCCAGGCGCTCAGCAATCTGGAGGCCGTGTCGGTCGAAGCGGCTTTCGTTCTGAAAGACTTTCATCGCCACATGGACGATCCAGTCGTGGTGCGCCGGTTGCGCGACGTCGGCCAGAAATTTTCCGTCAACCGCCGCACCGTCATCATCACCGCGCCTTCGATCACCATCCCGGCGGAACTGGCCAGCCTGGTCGAGTTTCTGGAACTCCCACTGCCGGACAAAGTGCGGCTGCGTCAGATTATCGACGAAACCAGCGCAAGAGTTGGGAAGACCCGTACCCTGAAACGCACCCTGGATGCGCCCGGCCTCGATGCCATGGCCAACAACCTGCGCGGCCTCACGGAAGAAGAAGCCGAACGCGCCGCATCGCAGGCCATCGTCACCCGCTATGGGGTCACATCGGATACTGTCACCGACGTCTTGCAGGCGAAGAAAGATATGCTGCGCCGGTCCGGAATGCTCGAGTTTATTGACACGGCGGAAAACGGCGTGCCCGAGAACCTGGCCGGCCTGGGCGGTCTCGAAAATCTGAAACGCTGGCTGGCCCAACGTCGCGGCACATGGGAAGATGCCGCCCGCGACTTTGGCCTGGAACCGCCGCGCGGGGCGATCATTCTGGGGGTGCAAGGCTGCGGCAAGAGCATGTGTGCCCGCGCCATCGCGGGAGAATGGAAGCTGCCGCTGGTCAAGTTCGATACCGCCGCCATCTACGACAAGTACATCGGCGAAACCGAAAAGCGCATACAGAAAGTCTTTCGCGTCGCCGAAGGGCTCGCACCCTGCGTGTTCTGGATCGACGAACTGGAAAAAGTCTTCGCCGGCAGCGGGCCGGATTCGGCCTCGGTCGACGCCGGAGTTTCGTCCCGCATCCTGGCGGCTTTCCTCTCCTGGATGCAAGACCGCAAGGCGCCGGTGTTCGTGGCCGCCACGTGCAACAACGTGACCGCTCTCCCGCCGGAACTGATCCGCAAAGGGCGCTTCGACGAATTGTTCTTCGTTGATCTGCCCAACCCGGCCGAACGCAGGCAGATCTTTGCCATCCACCTGGCGAAGCGCAAACGCAATCCGGCAGAGTTCGATCTGGATCGGATCGCCGCTGCCGCCAAAGGATATTCCGGGGCAGAGATCGAGGCCGCGGTGCAGACGGCGCTGTATGCGGCTTTCTCCAGCAAGCAGCCGGTAAGCACGCAAGGCTTGCTGGATGCGCTGAAGGCAACCGTGCCGCTGTCGGTCACCCGCTCTGAAGAAATCGATGAACTCAGAGCCTGGGCCAGGCAGCGGGCAGTGCCGGCATCGGCAGGGGAGTCAAAGGCCGAAAGCGCCTGAGTCCTGTCATCCTGAGCGGAGTAGGATGACAACTGGCCAGTGGTCACTTC
The DNA here is from genome assembly GCA_963742495.1 of Terriglobia bacterium. GTDB lineage: Bacteria > Acidobacteriota > Terriglobia > Terriglobales > Acidobacteriaceae > JAIQFF01. The sequence goes on along the minus strand of CAVULZ010000003.1, from coordinate 216,377 downwards.
AGCAGATTACGCAACACCGCGACCTCGGCTTCAATTCCCGTGTGCAGCGCGGGATCCACATCAGGGGCAAACAGGGACGAATGATTGGAAGGCAGGGTCGTACCCGCTGCCTTCGCCTCCGCATATTTTCCCGGATCCGCTCCACCCAGGCTGAAGTAGAACGACGGCACGCCCTGGGCGGTGAAGTAGGAAAAATCTTCCGAAGCCATTCCTGGTTCGTCCAGCACCACCTTGTCTTTTCCCAGGGCCGATTCAAGAACGCCTTGCAGCCTTTGCGCCAGAGCTGGGTCGTTATACACCGCATCCGTGGCTTCATAGTGCTCGATCTTGGGTTCCTGCGTGGCCCCGGCTGCGGCGGCTTCCGCCCGGGTGATGCGCTCGATGGACGCCAGCATCTGCTTACGAACATCAGGTTTGTAGCTGCGAACCGTGACTCCAAGCTCGGCGTGGTCAGGGATGATGTTGTTTTTCGTGCCGGCTTGAATGTATCCGACGGTGATCACGGCGACTTCTCCCGGCTTCACTTCGCGGGCAACGATAGTCTGCAAAGTCGTCACCACGCGGGCGGCAATCACAACCGGATCGATGGTGCTATTGGGCATTGAACCATGTCCGCCTTTGCCGTAGATCGTGATGCGCAGGGAATCGGCATTGGAAAACCGGTAACCCGGTCCAACCCCGACCTGCCCGGCTGGAAGCTGGTTGCCGACGTGCATCGCAACTGCGACATCGGGCTTGGGAAAGCGGGTCATGAGGCCATCTTCGAGCATGCGCCTCGCGCCCGAGATCGTTTCCTCGGCGGGTTGGCCAATCAGGATGAGAGTTCCGTGCCAGCTGCTCTTCCCGTGCGCCATAATGGCGGCCGTGGCGACCAGTGCCGCCATGTGCAGATCATGCCCGCAGGCGTGCATGACGGGGACGTCCCGACCCGAATCGTCCATGGCGCGGACCTTGCTGGCATAAGGGAGGCCGGTCTTTTCTTCGACTGGAAGGGCATCAAGCTCGGTGCGCAGCATCACGGTTGGCCCGGCGCCGTTTTTCAGGACAGCGACCACCCCGGTCCCGCCCACGTGTTCGGTAACGCTGTAGCCCAGGTCCCGCAGCCGGCCCGCCAGCTTCTGCGCGGTTTGCGTCTCATGCGAAGAGAGTTCCGGATTCTGATGAAGATCAACATAGAAAGCGTGGGCATCGGGATAGACAGTTTCCACTTCCGCGCCCAGCGGCGAAGTCTGGGCCCAGGCGCAGCAGGTCAACATCACAACCAGGAGGGCGTATGTCAGTCTCATGGTGCGGCATGATATCAGGTTGTGTGGGGCGGACACTCTTGTCCGCCACTTTTGATTTTCTGGCGCTAGAATTAAGAGTCAAGATCAACTTCAAAACCGGCGGACGGGCGTATCCGCCCCTCACGTTTTCCTGAGTTCCGTAACAGTAAAGAAATTCATTTTGCCAGCATTGACTCCCGTCGCCGGACAAGGGTACCCTTTATCTCAATGGCAGTTGCTTGCACCTCGGGGCGAGCATCCTCGGCTGGTTCCACCTCCAGACATGAGAACCGTTTGTCCGCGCCTGGGCAGGATTTTTCTGCTGTTTTGCGGCGTTTGCGCGCAGGCGAACCTGCATCCAATGCGCCGGAGGAAGCGCCAAATACTGAATGAAAAAAAGCATTGAAATCAGTCCCTACATAGAGACCCTTTTCGGCACGCGCGACGAGAATGTGCGCCTGCTGGAAGACGGCCTGAATATCAACATCGATTTGCGATCGAACTCCGTCGAACTGGAAGGGTCGGCGCGCGACGTGGCCCGCGCCGAGCAGGTCTTCGCCGATTACGACCATCTGCAGCACTCCGGATACACGTTTAACAATGGCGATCTGGGCAGCATGTTGCGGGTTCTGCTGGCCGATCCCAAGGCCACGCTGCGCGGCCTGGCCGAAGCCGGACGCCAGCGCGCCTTTGGGCGCCGCACCGTGCAGCCTAAGAGCGTGAACCAGCGGCGTTATCTCGAAGCCATCGAGAACCACGACATGGTCTTCGGCATTGGCCCGGCGGGGACGGGCAAGACTTACCTGGCCGTGGCGATGGCGATTTCCGCGTTGCTCTCGAAACGGGTAAACCGGATTATTCTGGCGCGTCCGGCGGTGGAAGCGGGCGAACGCCTGGGATTTCTGCCCGGGACTTTGCAGGACAAGATCGATCCTTATTTGCGTCCCTTGTACGACGCGCTTTACGATCTGCTGGAGCCGGAAAAAGTTGATCGCTACCTGGAGAAGAATGTGATCGAGATCGCGCCCATCGCCTTCATGCGCGGGCGCACGCTGAATGATTCGTTCGTGATCCTCGACGAAGCGCAGAACACGACTTCGGAACAGATGAAGATGTTCGTCACCCGCCTGGGCTTCAACTCCAAGGCGGTGATCACCGGAGACGTTACTCAGATCGATCTGCCCAATGCGCGGCGCAGCGGCTTGCTCGAAGCCGCAGATGTCCTCAAGAATGTCGAGGGCCTGACCTTCGCGTATTTCGACGATACTGATGTCGTCCGCCACCAACTGGTGCAGCGCATCATTCGCGCCTACGACGAGCACAAAGCCAAAGTTGCGGAGCAACTACCCGTGCTGGATTCGAGGACGAACGGTAAAGCCAATGGGACCGAGATGGCTCCCCGGGAGAACAATGCCGTGCCCTCCGCTGAAGTAGAAACCAACGAGTAGAGCGGGTAAGATTGAACAGGAGGGTCCCTTAATGTGGCCCTCCTGTTCGCTTTTGGTACAACGGCGGGGAAAGCTTTTAACCGAAGTGCGCAAAGAAAGACTTGGTGATTCTTCGCAAACCCGTGGCCGGATTGAGCAACACTGCCTTGGCGAAGTTTGTTTCGCGGGCGAGCCGGGCCAGCAAGCTCCAAGGCGCAGTCAATGTGCTGGTGACGGGCAGCGCCGAACTGCGCTCTCTGAACCGGCGCTTTCGCGCCAAGGACCAGCCCACGGACGTGCTGTCGTTTCCTTCCGGGCCCTGCTTTGCGAACGGATTGGCCGGCGATATCGCGATCTCGGCGGACATCGCGAAGAAGAATGCCCGCCGCCTGGGCCATTCCGCGGCCCAGGAGATCAAGATACTGGCGCTTCACGGGGTGCTTCATCTTGTGGGCTACGATCATGAACACGATACGGGCGCGATGGCTGGCAAGGAAGCACAATTGCGGCGGTCGCTGGGTCTTCCTGACGGTTTGATTGAGAGGAATGTGGGGAAGAGTACGAAGAGGGTGCGGGCGAGAGCCGCGGGCGGGTCGCCCGCGACCACACGTGCCAGACGAACCCGATGAATTATGCCATTGCAGCTGCGTTGCTCCTGTTGCTCTGCCTGCTGACTCTGGTCTCCTACGCGGACCGCGTTTACACCGAGATTGGAAGATTTCTCTCCCGCGAGTTTCAGGAGAACATTTCGATCTTCGAGCAGAAAGTCGAGCCCCGGCTGGGCGTGGGCCGGGCGCGGGCGGCGCTGTCCATGGCGGTGCTGACGCAAATCATTACCGCTGCCATTGCCCTGATAGTGGGATTCGCGGTATTCCGGGAGCGTGGTTGGGGCATCTATGAGATTCTCCAGGCCACGCTCAGCCTGGTCCTGATCATCATCCTGTTCAACCGCTTTCTTCCCTTCGTTTTCTTTTCGCGGACGCGAGGCGAATGGCTGGCCCGCTGCGCCATCGTATTGCGCATACTGATCTACATGGTCCTGCCGGTGACCCTGGTGCTGGGATTCTTGAAGTCGGTAACGGCGCTGACCAAGGAGCACGCCGACGACACGCCGGAGACCCAGGCGGAAGCGGTCGACGCCCTGATCGAGGCCGGCCAGGAAGAAGGCATCCTGGATGAAAGCAATCGGGACCTGATCCAGTCGGTGGTGGAGTTCAGCGAGAAGACGGTGCGCGAAGCCATGAAGCCGCGGCCGGAAATCGTGGCGGTCCCCACCAACACCACGGTGGAGAGGTTTATCGAGCTGCTGCGCACCCAACCCTTCTCCCGGGTGCCGGTTTTCGAAGGCACCATCCACAATATCGTGGGCATCGTCTTCGCCCAGGACGTGCTGCAGGTGCCGGACACCGAGGCCCACCATCGCACCGTGGATACGATCATGCGCCGCGATGTGTACTTCGTGCCCGAAAGCAAGCTGGTCAGCGACCTGCTGCGCGACATGCAGCAGAACAATATTCGTATGGCCATCGTGGTGGACGAGTACGGTGGAGTGGCCGGCCTGGTGACCATCGAAGACCTGGTGGAAGAAATTGTCGGCGAGATCCGGGACGAGCACGAGAAGCTGGAAGTGGTCCGCGAGAGTGAACATTCCTACATTGTGCCTGGCAGCATGGACGTGGACCGGCTAGTGGAGATGTTCGGAATACGGCCCGAAGGCAAAGAGTCGGCCACCGTCGCCGGACTGGTGAGCGAGCTGGCGGGCCGCATACCGCATCGCGGCGAAGTGATCGAAGAAGACGGGCTCCGCTTTGAAGTGCTGGATTCAACCGAGCGGCGAGTGGAGCGGGTAAGAATTTCGGTCGCAAAACCGACGCAGATGAAGCTGATATAGTCAGGTGCCGGGCAAGCCGCTAAGATGTGGCCCTGCAGCACCCCCCTTATGGCCTTTCACTCCGGATTCGTCTGCATCCTGGGCCGTCCCAACGCCGGCAAATCCACTCTCCTCAATACGCTGGTCGGCGAAAAGCTGGCCATCATCAGTCCCAAGCCCCAGACGACGCGCAACCGCATTCTGGGGATTATCCATGTGCCCAGCCAAAAGAGTAAGCTGGGCGGCCAGATTGTGCTCATCGACACTCCGGGGGTTCACCGGCCGGACACTTCTCTCGGACGGAAGATGATGGCAGAGGTGCGGGAGGCGATGGTGGGCTGCGAGTTGGTCCTGCTGATCGTGGATGTCACTCGCCGATTCACGCGCGAAGACCATTTTGTGCTCGAGCTGGCGAAGAAGTCCGGAACGCCGGTGTTCCTGCTGCTGAACAAGATCGACCTGCTGCGCGGCAGCAAGCAGAAGCTGCTGCCCATCATCGACGACTATCGGAAACTCCATGAGTTCCGGGAAATCATTCCTCTCTCCGCCCGCAAACGCGAAGGCCTGGATGTCCTGCTGGAAAAGGTGCTCCGGTTCCTGCCGGAAGGCCCGCGCTATTTTCCCAACGACCAGGTCACCGACCAGCCGGTCCGCTTCATGGTGGCGGAAATCATCCGCGAACAGGTTCTGGTGGCGACGGAGGAAGAGGTCCCGTACGCGACCACGGTAGTGATCGAGCAATTTGAAGAAGGAACAAAAGTGACGCGCATTGCTGCCATGATTTATTGCGAGCGCGACGGGCAGAAGGGAATCCTGGTCGGAAAAGGCGGCCAGATGCTGAAGAAGATTGGCACCGCCGCCCGGCTGCAGATCGAAAAAATGCTGGAGAAGCGCGTCTTCCTTGAGCTTTTCGTAAAAGTGCGCGAGAACTGGCGAGAGTCGCATGAATTCGTAGAGGAGCTCGACTGGCGGCGCCAGGTGGACCGGTTGGCCGCGAGTGGAAAGCCATGAGTGCAGGGCACTTGGCTTGAATAGGGCGATCCCTGTAGAATCCCCGAGCGCCCGGGCGCATCCAACAACCGTATCCCTGACTCGAAACGAAAGCAGGCCCATGACCGATAACCACGAGACGCAAGGGTTGGACAACGGCAAGCTAAAGCTGAAAGCCACGCTGGCAGCGGACCGGAATGCGGTGGATCCCGTAGTCCAGAGCATCATGGATGTGGTGAGGCAGGTGCATGGGGACGCGGAGAAATACGACGCCATCGAATTGGCGCTGACCGAGGCGCTCGCTAATGCGGTGGTTCACGGGGCCAAGGCCGATCCCTCCAAGATCGTCGAGTGTGACGTCGTTTGCAACCAGGACCAGAGCATATTGATCGTGGTACGCGATCCCGGCACCGGGTTTAAGCCGGGCGAAATTCCTAACCCCCTGAAAGGGGAGAGCGTCTATTCCGATCACGGCCGTGGAATTTTTCTGATCAATCAGCTCATGGATGAGGTGAAGTTCCTCAAGAACGGCACCGAAATCCACATGATCAAAAAGTAGCGCCGCCGGCCCTGCGGGGCTTCATTCCTTTACGGCAATCCCCAGAGTCTTCATTTTGCGATAGAGGTGGCTTCGTTCGAGGCCCAGGGCCTCGGCCGTGCGGCTGATGTTGCCGTGGTTGTCGTCCAGCTTTTTGAGGATGTAGTCGCGCTCGTAGGCGGCGCGGGCCTGGTGCAGGGTGGAGAATTCCGCGCCGATGGAGCGGCGCGTGCCATCGCGATGGACCAGGGGCGGCAGGTGCTTGCGGTCGAAGCGGGTGGTGGTGGGGTTCATGATGACAATGCGCTCGATGACGTTGCGCAATTCGCGCACGTTGCCCGGCCAGGAATATCGCATCAGGGTTTCAACCGCATCGTCGGTGAGTTCGCGCGGCCGGCGGCCGTAGGTGGCGGAAAACTCCTTGAGGAAGTGGCGCGCCAGCAGCGGAATGTCCTCCTGGCGTTCGCGCAACGGCGGGACCGAGAAGGGAATGACGTTGAGGCGGTAGAACAAGTCTTCGCGAAAGTTGCCGCGGGAAATTTCCTCGTCAAGGTCTTTGTTGGTCGATGCAATCAGGCGGGCGTCCACCGTGACCGGTTCGTCGCTGCCCACCGGCGTAAAACGCTGCTCGTCGAGCGTGCGCAGAACCTTTGATTGGGTCTTCAGGCTCATATCGCCGATTTCGTCGAGAAACAATGTTCCCCCATGAGCGCGGTGAAACTTTCCCTCCTTGTCGGTGGTCGCAGCCGGGAATGAGCCTTTGCGATGGCCGAACAGTTCGCTCTCGATCAGGTCTTCCGGGATGGCGGCGCAGTTTAGCTCCACGAACATCTCGTTCTTCCGCAGACTTTGAGCATGGATGGCGTGGGCCACCAGCTCCTTTCCCGTGCCGGACTCGCCGTAGATCAGCACCCGGCCATTGGTGGGCGCCATGAGCAGGATCTGTTGGCGCAGCGCCTTCATGGGAACGCTTTCCCCTTCGATCACGCTGCGCGGGGTGAGCTGTTTCTTGAGCTCGCGGTTCTCCTGCTTCATCTGCCGGGCATCGATGGCATGCCGGATCAGCATGAGCGTCTTGTCGATGGAGAGCGGCTTTTCGAGGAAGTCGTAGGCGCCCAGCTTGGTGGCGCGCACCGCGGTTTCAATGGTGCCGTGGCCGGAGATCATGATGACTTCAGGGGCATTCTCGATGTCATGAATCTTCTGCAGGGTTTCGAGCCCGTCCATTCCAGGCAGCCAGACATCCAGCAGCACCACGTCAAAGGATCGTTTGCGCAAAATGTCCAGGCTGGCTTCGCCGCTGTCGGCCGTCGAGGCCTTGTAGCCTTCATCTTCGAGCACGCCCTTGAGCGATTGCCGGATGCCGGCTTCGTCGTCCACGATGAGAATGCTATGCATGCTGGCGGGTGAGGGGCGCGGGGATGAATTCCGCGGCGACCGGCAACTCCACCACGAAGCGGGTGCCGACCGGCTGGTTTTCCTCGATGCGAATCGAGCCGCGGTGGTCTTCGATGATGCGGCTGACAATGGCCAGGCCGAGCCCTGTCCCCCGTTTCTTGGTCGAGAAGTAGGGCAGGAAGAGGCGCTCTTTCAATTCCTGGGTAACCCCATGGCCGGTGTCGGCGACGGCAATTTCGACTGCATCCCGGCTGGCCACCAGCGAGGTCGAGATCTGGATGTCGCGCACCAGTGCGCCTTGCATCGCTTCGGCGGCGTTGTCCACCAGATTCGCCAGGGCGCGCTTGATGGCCTCTGTGTCCGCCATTACCTTGGGCAGATCGGGAGCCAGGAAAGTTTGTACGTGAATTCCGTCCAGCCGCCCGTTGAACATGGCCAGGGTGTTCTCGACAATCGAGTTGATGTTCGCGGGCGCGGGCTGCGCCGCGGGAAAACGCGCCAGGGTGGAAAACTCGTCCACCAGGGTGCGCAGGGTTTCCACTGCGCCGCCGATGGTTTCAGCGCAGCCATGAAGGACTTTCATCGAAGCCGCATCGGGAGGAGTGCTGCGCTCGAGATGGCGGCGGATGCGCTCCGCCGACAGAGCGATAGGGGTCAACGGATTCTTGATTTCGTGCGCCACCCGCCGCGCCACCTCGCGCCATGCGGTCTGCTTCTGCGCCTTCAGCAGGTCGGACAAGTCTTCGAAGACCAGCACATAACCGAGCCCCTTGCCTCCATGCTGAAGCGTTGCCACAGTGACCGCGGCATTGAACCGGGAGCGATGCAGGGCTACTTCAAGTTGCGTGGTGGTGGTGCCCATGCGGTCCGCACGCCGCAACAGAGGCTCCAGATCTTCCAGGATCTCCTGGGGAAATACCTCGCGCAGGGCGGCGCCGATCACGATCACATTTGCCGATTCCGGACCCGAAGGGTTGAACATGCGGATCAAGGCATGGTTGACGTGAGTGATCCGGCGATGGGCATCCAGCGAAAGGACTCCGGTGGGGATGCTCTCCAGAATGGTCTCAATGTGCTGGCGGCGCTGTTCCAGCGCAACGTTGGCCGCGCCCAGATCATGGCTGGAAGCCTCGATCTGACGGCGGCTGGTTTCCAGCTCTTCCGCCATGCGATTAAAAGACCGCACCAGATCCCCTATTTCGTCGGCGGCGCTAACTTCCACGCGGTAGTCCAGGCGGCCCCGCGAAATCTCCTGGGTGGCTTCGGCCAACGCCACCACCGGACGGGTCACCAGCTTGGAGAGGTACAAAGCCAGCCAGGTGGTCGAAAATAGCACCAATACCGTGAGCAGGAGCAGCAGTTCCATGTAAGTGCGGCGAAGCAGTTTACGTTGGCGGGTTAGTTCGAGATAGCGGTGCTGGCTGGCGTCAAGTTCCTTTACCATCTCGGAAAACTTCTGCGGCAAAGGCATGCCGACCACGATCAGGCCTCGATCGGCCACCGGGGCGCCGCTCAGAATGTAGTCGGTATTTTCCCACTTGAAGGGGACCACCGCATCAGAGATCAGGCGCTCCAGCGGGATCTTGGCCTTGATCAGCGGCCAGGAGGCGGGCGCATTAAGACTGGCCTCGGCGTTGCCCTGTTCCAGCGCCAGGGCGAATCCGCCCTGCAAGGTGGTCTCGTGGCGCCGGAATTCATTCATCACGCTCGAAAAACTGTGGCCCGCGAAAGCGCGTTGGGTTTCCGGCGAAGCCGCGATGGACTCGGCCTCGGCGCGAGCGTTCTGGGCGGCGTACTTTGATACCAGAGAAGCCACCGCCGCCGTGTCTTCCCGCACCTCTTCGACTGGCCGCGAAAACCACTTGTCGAGAGAGCGATTCATCAGCCCGTAGGCGAACCAGAACATCATGATGACGGGAAGGAATGAGAGCAGCAATCCCCCCACCACCAGTCGAGTGCGGAACTTCGATCCCAGGACACCCAACCGCCGTTCGGCGAAGAGCTTCAGAAGATTCCGGGCCAGAACGAAAGTCAGCGCTACGAACAACAGAAATATCAGGATGGTGAGAGCGGCGAAGAAGAGCAACGGAAAGCGCTGCTGGTTGGTGTCCGGGTTGAGAAACGGCAGATCGAAGGACGATTGAGAAAGAAGGATCCCGAACGACACCGCGATCCCAACGGCCAGCAAGATGATGACTTTCTTGCGGCTGGTGGTTTCTTTATTGCGGATTGGGTTGGGAGCCGACACGGTGAATATCCGGACACAAATGATTCATTATAAGCCTCCGCCAATCGGTTTGAGAGTAACGGACCGTGCTCTCCGCGCCTGCGGCGCCGGCGACAAAAAAGTGGGGGTGCCCCCAGTTCTCGCTCTTTTTGCGAGGAGTGCGGGGCTGGAAGAGCCGATGGAACATCCCCATAGCGCCGTCGGACTTGTTCCGAAAACCGTGAGAAACAAATCGCGCCTGCTGGCCGAGATGACCCCTGCAGGCAGTTAAAACAGATGCGCGCGAGGGATCCCACTTCTCGCAAAAGACGCGAGAAATGGGGCACCCCAGCGCGCTATGTGTGCAGTTTGCAAACGTGGGATGGTTACCGAAGTCATTCCACCACTGCCGCCATCTTTCGTAGTATTTTCCTTCCGCACTGCTGCGTCTCCCCTGTATTGGAGCGGTTTTTGCAGAACGCCAATCTGCGCCGCACGGCAGTTTACCCACTAGTCTCACGCACTAAAGTTACTGGTGCCGTAACCCCGTTACGTTGACAATTTGTGTCAACGCGATAGGCTGCAACTTCTCCCCTCGAAAAAGCAGCTGTCGTCGCGCCGCATTCGTGCACCGAAATCATCTGACGCGCAGATAGGAGATCGAGGTATGTCTCAAAGGCTGGGTGATCTTCTCGTCAAAGAGAAGGTCATCACCTCAGAGCAGTTGGAGCAGGCGACCAAGGTCCAGAAGGAGACCAACTGTCGTCTGGGCTCGGCTTTGGTCAAGCTGGGCTTTCTGACGGATGAAGACGTCACCAACTTTCTCTCCCGGCAGTACGGCGTTCCAGCCATCAATCTCTCCTATTTTGAAATTGATCCCGCGGTCGTAAAGCTGATTCCGTTCGAGACCGCCAAGCGTTACCAGATTCTGCCTCTGAGCCGGGTCGGCGCTTCGCTGACCATCGCCATGGTGGACCCGACCAACGTCTTTGCCATGGACGATATCAAGTTCATGACCGGCTTCAACATCGAACCGGTGGTGGCGTCCGAGAGTTCGATCCTCGAAGGCATCGAGAAGGCCTACGGCACCACGCAGCAGGAAGATCTCGAAACGGTCATGCAGTCCATGACCGAAGTCAGCGACGCCGACGTTGAGTTGCAGGCCGAAGAAGCGCAGATGGAACTGGCCGACCTGGAGCGGGCGGCCGACGAAGCTCCTATCGTGAAACTGGTCAACCTGGTGCTGACGGATGCGGTGAAGCGGGGCGCCAGCGACATTCACATGGAGCCCTACGAAAAGGAGTTTCGCGTGCGCTTCCGCATCGACGGCGTGCTGCAGAGCATCATGTCGCCGCCGCTCAAGTTGAAAGACGCCATCATTTCGCGCGTGAAGATCATGTCGAAGCTGGACATCAGCGAAAAGCGCCTGCCGCAGGACGGCCGCATCATGCTGAAGATGAGCCTGGGCGGGCGCAAGAAGCAGCTCGATTTCCGCGTCAGCACGCTGCCTACCCTGTGGGGCGAAAAGATCGTCATGCGGTTGCTGGACAAGGAAAACCTGCGGCTCGACATGACCAAGCTCGGCTTCGAGCAGGAGTCGCTGACCAAGTTCGAGAAGGCGATTCTCAAGCCCTACGGCATGGTGCTGGTTACCGGCCCCACGGGATCGGGCAAGACCAACACTTTGTACTCATCCATCGCGCGCCTGAACACGCCCGACACCAACATCATGACCGCCGAAGATCCGGTCGAATTTCAGCTGGCCGGAGTCAACCAGGTGCAGATGAAGGAACAGATCGGGTTGAACTTCGCGGCGGCGCTGCGCGCTTTCCTGCGGCAGGACCCGAACATCATCCTGGTGGGCGAAATCCGCGACTTTGAAACCGCAGAAATCGCCATCAAGGCGGCCCTCACCGGCCACCTGGTGCTGTCCACGCTGCACACCAACGGCGCGCCGGAGACCATTACCCGCCTGATGAACATGGGTATTGAACCTTTTCTGGTCGCGACCTCGGTCCACTTGATTTGCGCCCAGCGGCTGGTGCGCCGCATTTGCAGCGAGTGCGCCGAAGTGATTGATATGCCGGTGCAGGCGCTCATCGAAGAGGGCTACACCCCGGAGGAAGCCAAGACGGTGAAGATCAAAAAGGGCAAGGGCTGCGGCACCTGCAACAACACCGGATACAAGGGCCGGACCGGTTTGTACGAAGTGATGGAAGTTGACGACGAGATCAAGGAACTGGTGCTGGTGGGCGCTTCGGCGCTCGAATTAAAGAAAAAAGCGATTGAGCGCGGCATGATCACGCTGCGTCGCAGCGGACTGATCAAGGTGGCCGCCGGCATGACCACGCTGGAAGAAGTGGCACGCGAGACCATTCACTGAGTTTGGCAAGAAACGAGTTCGGGAAGGAAAGGGGAAATTATGGCGCTTTCGTTAAGTGATCTGTTGAAGAGGCTGCTGGAGATGGGGGGAAGCGATCTCCACATCACCACCAACTCGCCGCCGCAGATTCGGGTGCACGGGCATCTGGTGCCGCTCGACCTGCCGCAGATGACGCCGGCCGAAACCAAGCAACTGGCCTACAGCGTCATGACCGATTCACAGAAGCACCGCTTCGAGGAAAATCTCGAGCTCGACTTCTCTTTCGGTTTGAAGGGCCTGGCCCGCTTCCGCGCTAACACTTTCAACCAGCGCGGCGCCACCTCGGCTGTCTTCCGCCTGATTCCGTTCGAAATCAAGTCCTTCAACCAGCTGGGATTGCCCGCCATCGTGACCAAGCTGTGCGACAAGCCGCGCGGGCTGGTGCTGGTGACCGGTCCGACCGGGTCGGGCAAGTCGACGACGCTTGCCGCCATGATCGACAAGATCAACTCCGAGCGGCACGACCACATCCTCACCATCGAGGATCCGATCGAATTCGTGCACATGAACAAAAACTGCGTGGTCAACCAGCGCGAGTTGCATGCTGACACCAAGAGTTTTGCCGACGCGTTGCGCGCCGCCCTCCGTGAAGACCCGGACGTAGTGCTGATCGGCGAAATGCGCGATCTCGAAACCATCGAGTCGGCGTTGCGTATCGCTGAAACCGGCCACCTTACGTTCGGCACGCTGCATACCAACTCGGCATCGTCGACCATCAACCGAATCATCGATGTGTTTCCGGCCCACCAGCAGCCCCAGATTCGGGCGCAGTTGTCGCTGGTGCTGGAAGGCATCATGTGCCAAAGCCTCCTGCCTACGGCCGACGGTAAGGGCCGCGCCATGTGCATGGAGATCATGGTCCCGAATGCGGCCATCCGCAACCTGATCCGCGAAGACAAGATCCACCAGATCTACTCTTCCATGCAGTCCGGCCAGGACAAGTTCGGAATGCAGACCTTCAACCAGGCTCTGGCGACGGCATATTTCCAGAAAAAGATCACGCTGGAAGTGGCCATGGCCCGTTCCAGCAACACCGACGAACTGACCGAAATGATTAACCGTGGCGCAGGCTTGAATCGAAACCAGCCAGCCCCCATGGCGAAAGGCGCCGCGCCCGGCAAACGCTAAGGCGGCGAAGCAAGGATGAACGTCCCCGGGGCGTAGCCAGGGGCGAAGCGGCAAGCGGGTTCCGGAAAGCCGGCAGCACGCGGGCCCGGGAAAAAACGAATTGTAGCGAGGAGACGTACCATGCCAGTTTTTACGTTTTCAGGGAAGAACGAGTCCGGTCAAAAAGTCAGCGGCGAGCGGACAGCGGTCAACAAGCAAGCCCTGACCAGCCAGTTGCGGCGCGAGCGCATCACGCCGGGACCCATCCGGGAAAAAGGCAAGGAATTTGTCATGCCCAGCCTCGGCATGAACAAGGTCAAGACTAAGGACATTGCCATTTTCTTTCGCCAGTTCTCGGTCATGATCGATGCTGGCCTCCCTCTGGTGCAGTGTCTGGAGATCCTGGCGGCCAACCAGGAGAACCCGGCTTTCCAGAAAACGCTGACCGGCGTGCGCACCACGGTGGAAGGCGGCGCCACGCTGGCCAATGCCATGAAGGGATATCCCAAGATCTTCGACGACCTCACCACCAACATGATCGAGGCCGGCGAAACCGGCGGTATTCTGGACATCATTCTGCAGCGCCTGGCCATCTACATCGAGAAAGCGGTCAAGTTGCGGGCGGCGGTGAAGTCGGCTTTGATCTACCCGGTGTCGGTAGTCAGCCTGGCTTTCCTGATCGTCGGCGCGCTGCTGAAGTGGGTGGTCCCGATTTTCTCCAACCTGTTTATCGGCCTGGGAGTGGCCCTGCCCCTGCCCACCCGGATCGTGATGGGACTCAGCGCGTTTGTTGGTCAGTTCTGGTGGTTTTTCATCGTCGGCGTAGTGGGCATTATTTTCGGGATGAAACAGATTCGCAAGAATCCCAAAGGCCGGTACTACTTCGACTACACCTTGCTGAAGCTGCCTATTCTGGGCGTGCTGTTGCGCAAGATCGCGGTGGCGCGTTTTACCCGCACCCTGGGAACTCTGATCACTTCAGGCGTGCCCATCCTGGAAGGTTTGAGCATCACCGCCAAGACTTCAGGCAACGCGGTTCTCGAAGAGGCGCTGATGAAGGTGCGCAAAGCCATCGAAGAAGGCCGCACCATTGTCGATCCGCTGCGGGAATCGGGAGTGTTTCCCAACATGGTGACCCAGATGATCGGCGTCGGCGAAGCCACGGGCGCCATGGACGCCATGTTGCAGAAGATTGCCGACTTCTACGAAGACGAAGTCGACTCCGCCACCAAGGACATGCTGGCCATGCTGGAACCGGTCATCATCGGCCTGTTGGGCGTCATGATCGGAGGCATTGTCATTTCGCTATACATGCCTCTGTTCTCGATGATCGCCAAACTGGCGGGCTAAGCATCGCAGGCAGTCATCAGTCGTCGGTCGTCAGTCCTCAGCTCTTTCCGACGACTGATGACTGGCGACTGACCACTAGCACCTAGGAATTCGGGTCTGGCATGCAATCCATCTTTGATGAACGGCTTTGGCTGGCCTGGCTGGTCAAGGTTCGAATCATTATTCTGACCCTCTTGTTCGGCATCGAGCTGGCCATTGCCCGGCTCACTCCGAATCCTTTTCCTTTGCGTTTGTTTGTCAGCGTAGTCTCGCTCTGGTTTGCCATTTCAATCTTTTACCTGCTTCTGCTTTCCTTCTGGGAAGAACGCCGCGTCCAGTCGCTGTTGCAAGTCATCACCGACCTGCTCATGGTCACGCTGGTGGTTTACGCCACCGGCGGGGTGGACAGTTCGCTGAACTTTTTCTATCCGCTGGTGATTATTGTTGCCTGCATCTTGTTGCCGCGGATCTGGGCCTATTTGACCGGCGCGCTGGCCTTCATCCTGTATGTCGCGGTCCTCGAGCTCACGTACTTCGGAGTCATTCCCTCCTATTCGACGACGCATCCCGGGCTGGGCGCTCTCCAGGCCATCATTTTCGTCAATCTTTTCGGCTATCTCGCGGTGGCCTATCTCGCGGGCCTGCTGGCGGCGAAGTTGCGCCAGGTCGACGTAAAGCTGACCTACACCCGCGGGGCGCTGGAAGACCTGCAGGCGCTGCACGAAAATATCATTCAGTCCATCAGCGGCGGACTGATCACCACCGCCCTCGACGGTTACATCACGCTGGCGAACACCGCGGCGCAGAAATTATTTGAGCGCTCGGAACGCGATTTCCTGGGCCAGCCCGTCAGCCAGCTCTTCCTTGACCCGCTGCCCACGGTCGATTCAGAACGCGCCCGCGGAGAAGTGCGCTTTGTGGCGTCCAACGGCTTCTGCAAAACCTTTCGAGTCACGGTGACCACGCTTTCGGTCCCGGGCCGCAAAACCATCGGCTACGTTTACACGTTCGATGACCTGACTGAGATCCGGCGTCTGGAGCGGGACCTGCGCATTCAAGACCGGCTGGCCGCCGTGGGGCGGCTGGCGGCTGCGATCGCCCATGAGATCCGCAATCCACTCACTTCGATTGCCGGCTCGGTGAGCATGCTCTCCGGGATTGCCGATCTGAGCGATGAACACCGGCAGCTGCTGCAGATCGTGACCCGGGAATCGGAACGGTTGAACAGCATCATTACCGATTTTCTGGCGTACTCCCGGGGCAAGCAGTATCGCTTCGCCTCGGTTGATCTGCTGGCTTTGCTCGAGGATACCCTGACTCTGCTGGAGCACCGGCTGGTGGCCGAGAACACGGGCATCCGGATCGAGCGGAACTACAACTTCAAAGCAGCCCTCGCCATGGCGGACGGCGACAAGATCAAGCAGGTGTTCTGGAATTTTTGCGAGAACGCGGTGCGCGCCATGCGTTCCGGGGGAGTGCTCCGGGTCTCGCTCGAGCAGGCGGGGGAGGACTGGCAGGTCAACTTCGCCGATACCGGTCCCGGCATGAGCCGGCAGCTGGTGGAGAAAATTTTCGAGCCCTTCCAGTCGCAGTTCGAAGGCGGCACCGGGCTGGGCCTGGCCATCGTGTACCAGATCGTGCAGGCCCATGAAGGCAAGGTTTGGGCGCGCTCCAAAGTCGGAGAGGGCAGTGTCTTCGTCCTCCGGCTGCGCCGCCTGGCGGCGGTAGAAAGCGTGCCGGCAAAGCGGTCGGCCGCGAAACCACAGCTCCTTCCCGAAACCGGGGCAGCAGTTGCGGCGGGCACGGGAGGTAGAGCGCATGGGTAACATTCTGGTGTGCGACGACGAGCGCTCCATCTGCGAAATGCTCGACATCGCCCTGCGCCGCGAGGGCCACAAGGTTGAGACCGTAAAGTCCGGCGAAGAGGCCAAGAGGAAACTCGAGAGCGCCATCTACGACGTGGTGGTCACCGATATCAAGATGCCGAACACCGATGGCATCGAAGTGCTGCGCTACGCCCATCAGGTTTCACCCGACTCCGCCGTCATTCTGATTACCGCGGTGGACGACTATGAGGCCGCGGTGGAAGCGGTGAAGGCGGGCGGGGCCACCGACTACATTCGCAAGTCCCCCGGCCTGGTGGACGAAATCAAGCTCGCCATCAACCGCGCCCTGGTGAAGATGGCGCTGAGCCGGCAGAATTTTGCCTTCAAACGGGATGCCGCGACGCGGAACTCGCTGGACAATATCGTGGGCGCCAGCCCGGCCATGGAAAAGCTGAAACAAACCATTCGGACCGTGGCGTCCACCCAAAGTACGATTCTGATTTACGGCGAGAGCGGTACCGGCAAAGAACTGGTGGCGCGGGCGGTGCACGTATGCTCTCCCCGGGCCAGCGAGCCTTTCGTTTCGATCAACTGCGGGGCCTTTCCCGAAACCCTGCTGGAAAGTGAATTGTTCGGCTACGTAAAAGGCGCCTTCACCGGCGCCAACCAGAACAAACGCGGTTTGTTTGAAGTGGCTGACCAGGGCACCATCTTTCTGGATGAGATCAGCGAAATGACGCTGACCATGCAGGTCAAGCTGCTGCGCGTGCTGCAGGAGCGCAGCGTGCGTCCGGTGGGAGGCACGGCCGAGATTCCCATCGACGTGCGCGTGATCGCTGCCACCAACCGCGATCTCGACAAGCAGGTGGCCGAAAATACCTTTCGCGAAGACTTGTATTACCGGCTGAGCGTGATCCCCGTGTCAGTGCCTCCCCTGCGGGAACGCCGTGAGGACGTCCCTCTTCTGGTCAATCATTTCCTGAAAAAATATGCTCCCGCGGCCGGCAAGAACATTGTGAGAGTGAACCTGCAATCGCTGGGCGCGCTCTGTGGCTACGACTGGCCGGGCAACGTGCGTCAGCTGGAAAATACCATCGAGCGCGCCGTCGCTCTGGAGACCGGGGAAGAACTGAACGTGGAACTCCCAGCGGAACGTTCGAAAGCGCGGGCCGCGGCGGCCGGTGTGGGGTTGAGTGGCGGGCCCATCGCGGCAGGCTCCGGATCGGTCTTGCCGGAAGGCGTAGACATGGAGAAATATGTCGCCGACATTGAGCGCTCGCTGCTGCTGGCGGCGCTGGCGCAATCGAACGGAGTGCAGACCCGGGCAGCCGAAGTGCTGAAGATCTCTTATCGTTCGTTCCGCCACCTGGCGAAGAAGTACGAACTCTAGTCATCAGTCATCCGTCGTCAGTCTTCGGCTCTTTCTGACGACAGACGACTAACGACTGCCTTTGAGCTGCTGCTTCCATCCCAGAATCCTGGCTTTGTTGGCCTCGGCTTCGGCCTCGGGAATCATGCCTTTTTTCTGGTATAGGACAGACAGGCTGGTATAGGCCAGCACGTCGTCGGGATCGAGTTCGGCGATGCGCTTGGCCACTACGATAGCTTCATCCAGGCGATTGAGATCCTGTAGCGTACGGGCCATGCCGTGCATGGCTTCAGTAAAGGCAGGGTCGGCGGCCAAGGATTGCTGGTATTCGGCCAGGGCACGCTCCTGATCCCCCTCTGCCACCAGGTCGAGAGCGGCGTAGTAATGGTCTTCAGCTTTCTGGTGGTCGGTGGTCATGAAGCGAAAATCTTAACAGGTCTGAATGCAGTCGTCAGTCGTCGGTCTTCGGGCCGTCAGCGTTACTTTGCGACCTTCGCGGTTAAAGGTTTGACCGCAAAAGGCCGTAAGGCAACTCCGCAAAGGTTGCAAAGGATTAGACTGTGTATCTCTAATGACTGAAGACTGACGACCGACAACTGCAGGAACTGCCCATGCGCTACATGGTTCGATTTATCTGGAATGCAACCCGCGGACATCGTCTTGCCCCCTGGCGTAGCCCCTATCTTCTCTGGCGGGTGGAAACCTACTGCGGGGTCAAGATGCAGCAGATCGGCTTCCTGGAGTTTTGGGAGTTCATGTGGCGGGAGCGCAGCAATCTGTGGCGCTTCCTGAAATGGACGGGTGAAATAGAGCGCTACGTCCATCCCAAAGCGAAGCGCGCCTAGGCTTTAGTGTGTTCGCGGGCGACCCGCCCGCGGCTTTTGACTCTGGGTTTCTGTCGACGGTCTAATTTCCGTTGCCGGCTGCCGCCGCGCCTTCGAGCGAAATCGTCACTTCGCTGCCTTTGCCGCTGCCCACGATCTTGGCCGCCGAGCCGCGATTGGACGAGATTTCCAGGTAGCCCATGCTGCCCAGGATCCCGAAGACCTCGCCGGGAGAGCCATCAGAGTAATTGGGCAGGATTGCCGTAATCTCGTGTTTGCCCACGACCATCTTGAACGGGGCCGGTTCGGTCCCAAAAAGCATGGGAGCATCCTGCGGCGTGATGTTGGTGACCAGGTTGCCAAAGCGATCCACTTTCAGGATCACTCCCCGCAGCGTGTTGCCGTTCACCGATTTTGGCTTGGGCGGATTGAAGCGGACGAAATCGGAAATCTCATCGCCGAATTTTTCCGAGTCAACCCCCTTGGCCAGCCAGGCTGCGACCGGCGCGAAAATGTCGCGCGCGTGGAAAGTGTTGCTGATGGGCTGCAGGGAATAGTGCTCGGCGGTGACATGGCGAATGTGCAACCGCTCTTCCCGGGCGTACACCATGGAGAGCACGCCATTGTCCGGAGCCACAAAATGATGCCGGTCGCTGCTGACCAGGATGGGCCGTCGCGCCGTTCCCACTCCCGGATCGACCACGACCAAGTGCACCGTTCCGGAAGGAAAGTAGGAATACGACTGAGCGATGGTCAGCGCGCCATCCAATACATCAAAGGCCTGGACGGAATGGCTGATGTCCACAATCTCAATCTCCGGAGAAATGTTGAGAATGACGCCTTTGATCGTCCCCACGAAATGATCGTTGAGCCCAAAGTCGGTAGTCAGCGTGATGATGGGACGATTCGCCAAATTTCCCTCGCTTGCAGACAGAGTTATCCCGGGAATGCCGAAAGTAACCTGTCAAGAGGGTAGAGTCAAGGAACGGAGGTAACGAAGAGCAGGCGTCGGACGTCAGACGTCGGACCTCAGACCTCAGACGTCAGCCAATCCCTTCTGCCGCTTGCAGAATCTTTCCGTGAACTTTGTCGTCGCAGCGGACGCAATGGATTGGCCGATGTCTGACGTCCGACGCCCGACGTCTGCTCTTGGCGACTGTTACCGGATCTGAATGTCTCCCGATCCGGTTTCGACTTCGACCGGCACGCCGCCGCCGCCCACTCGGCCGCGTACCTCCTTGCGGCCGATGGAACCTTGGACGGTGTGCGGTTGATTGATCGAGATGGAGCCGGAGCTGGTGTGGGCGTCCAGGTCAAAAGCGGCGTCCGAAGGCAGCTTGAGTTGCACTTCGCCCGAACCGGTATGGACGCTCCAGGCGCCGGTGGGGCTGCCCTCCGCCTCAATGGTTCCGCTGCCGGCCTTGGCTTCTAGCGAGCCATGCACCCCGTGCAGTTCCATACCTCCGGAGCCGGTGTCCACCCGCACCGAGCCTGGCGCCGTCTGTTGCAAAGTAATGTGCCCGCTGCCGGTGTCGGCTTCAAAGGCGCCCGCGACATCGTTGGCGTCAATCGATCCGCTGCCGGTTTTGGCGTGTACATTGCCTTTCACCCGGTCAATGTTGATATCGCCGGAGCCGGTCTCGGCGTGCACCCGGTCACCGATGGCGGCAATCTTAAGGCCTCCGGAGCCGGAGCTGACATCGAGCGGACCTCGAATCCCTTCCACACTCTGGTCGCCGGATCCGCTTTGGACACGCAAGTCGGTCTCCGCGGGAACGACCACCACGTAGCTGATGGAAATGTTGTGCCGCAATTCCGGATCGTCGATGTGGCCGATACGGATATCGTTGCCGCTTTGCTGGATGGGCGGGTTCGACTCCAGCCTTTTGATCTTCTCCTCGACGTTTCCGGCAAACCATTCCGAAGCTCGGATGCGTCCGGTTACCTGTACCTGGCTCGAATTGCCGGTGCGCACTTCGACACTACCCGAGCCGGTGGTCAAATCCAGATGCACCGGCCCGGTCACCGGCAAAGCGCGCTGGAACGAGCCTTCGGCGGCTGCGGCGGGCAATGCCGAGTAACAGATCAAGGCTGCGATGGTCATGCTGGTGACAGCCCAGGCAGAGAGCATGGCGGGAACAGCGCTGTGACGTTTCATGGCTTCTCCCGAAAGGATATTCAATTTGCGTAACCTTTGCGTTCTTTGCGGCAGTCCTTAGCGAGCTTCGCGGTCAAAATCTTTGACCGCAAGGGACGCCGAGAAATTCCGCAAAGTACGCAAAGAGGGCCTCGAGACCTTCCTTGGGCCTCTACTGCAGGACCACCTGGTCGCCTTCTTTGAGTCCACCGAGCAGCTCGGTCTTGGCGCCGTTCGAGATACCGATATTGACTGCGATCTTCTTCTTGCCGTCTTTGGCGCGGGGATCGGGAATTTCGACGGATGCCTTCTTGTCCTTGTCGTAAATAATCGCGCCTTCGGGAATCTGGAGCACATTCTTGTGTTCTTCCAAGATGATCTCAGCATTGGCGGTCATTTCGGCCTTCAATTCGCCGCCCGGGTTGTTGATGGACACGCGCACCTCAAACGTGGTGACGTTGTCCTTCTCCACCCCCATGGGCGAAATCTTGGTGACCACGCCGTTGAAAGTCTTGTCTTTGAACGACTCAACCTTAATTCGCGCCGGCTGGCCGAGATAGACTTTGCCGATATCGCTCTCGTCCACTTTCCCTTTCACGTAAACCGAGCTGGTGTCTCCGAGAGTCATGACCAGGGTGGCGGACGATCCCAGCACCAGAATCGAACTTACCGCATCGCCCATTTCCACGTCCCGCGAGAGGACAACTCCGTCAATCGGGGATTCAATGTCGGTATAGCTGAGTTGTTCTTCGAGCTGCTTTAGATTGGCGCGGTCCTGCGCCAGCTGTCCCTGCGACTGCGCAATCTTCGCTTTCAGGACCGTGGCTTGGGCTTTGGAAACGTTCTGCTTGTTCAGCGCCAGTTCGTAGTTCTTCTCAGCATCTTCCAGGGCGGAGGTGGAAACCACCCCTTCCTTGGCCATCCCGATGGCGCGATCATAGGCGCGCTTCAGCAAGGGCACTTCCGGCCCTTCAGCATCGACTTTGGCGCGGTCGTAGTCGGCCTCGGAACTGGTCAGGCTGGCTTCGGCCGCCTGTACCGCGGCCCGCGACTGCTCGACTTGCGCTTCAATCTCTTCTTTATCCAGTTGAGCCAGCAGTTGACCCTTCCTGACTCTATCGCCGGCGTCCACCAGCAGTTTTTTAACGATTCCGCTGGCCTTGGACTTGACCTCGACCTTGGTGATGGGCGTGACTTTGCCGGTGGCGACCACGCTCTTGGCCAGGTCACCCTTTTCCACCTTCTGCAATTTCGAAGGGTCAATCTTGGTGCCACCGCGGGTGGCCGCGATCAGCCCCCCGGCGATCAGGAGGACCAGCAGGAGTCCGATACCGCCGTAGATGAGCCGTTTCCGTCGCTTCTTGCTGCTGCCGTTCCCGTTCACAATCAGCCTCCTGGATCGATAATGCCCGCGTCGCTATAGGTTACGAACTGGCCATGCCGTTTGTTCCCAGGATTGTCACGTGGGGAACATTTATGGGCTTCCGGGTCAACAAAAAACACCGTTGCACAGATTAGACCCCGAAAACCTCGAAATGGAAGCAGAGAACTCTCAGGATTCAGGCGGTGGCGGCGAGTGGGCCCGGATTCAACCCGAGGTTGGAGCTCGAAGTGATGCCATACCTCTTTGGAATGTTAGAATTAGCCTTCCATGATTGCATACGTGCTGCTGCGGGTGTTCCTGATCCTGCTCCTGGTAGCGGCCAACGCTTTCTTCGCGGCCGCGGAATTCTCGCTGGTCAGCGTCCGTGATACCCGAATCCAGCAATTAATTGCCGCCCGGCGCATCGGTGCCCGCATCGTGCAGAAGCTGCACCGCAACCTGGACGAAGTCGTCAATGGCGTCCAGCTGGGGGTCACCATCGTCAGCCTGACCCTGGGCTGGGTAGGTGAGCCGCTGCTGGCCCAAATGATGCTGGGTCCGGTTCGGGACCTCCCCCACGCCTCAGTTTACGCTCACGGGATTGCAATTTTCATCGCCTTCGTCCTGATCACTTGCCTGCACGTCATTCTGGGCGAACTGGTTCCCAAATCGCTGGCGCTGCAACGCTCGGAGCAGGTGGCCTTAGCGGTCGCAGGGCCCATGGACGTCTTCCTCACGCTGACCCGTCCTTTGCTGTTCCTCATGAGCCGGGCCGCCGGATGGGTGCTGCGGGCCCTGGGCTCGCGGCGGATCCGTGAGGGACCCGTGCACTCGCCCGATGAGCTGAAACTGATCGTGACCGCCAGCCGGCAATTCGGGGAGATCCCGCCCTTCCAGGAAGAGATGATCCACCACGCCCTCGAGCTGGACAACATCACGGTGCGGGAGGTCATGGTGCCACGCCCGGCCATTTTCTCGCTTCCCGGCGATCTTACGATTTCCGATGCATTGTCCCGGGTGGTGGAGGAACAACACTCGCGGGTCCCGGTGTACGACCCGCAGCGCGGCCCCGAGCACATCGTCGGCGTTCTCTACGCTAAAGACCTGATGCGCTGGACGCGCCTCCGGCTGACTGCTGCTCCCGACCAGCCGGTCGCGGCGCGAGTCTCGTCCATGAAAATCAGCCAGATCATGCATGACGTTCTGGTTGTGCCTGAAACCAAGGTCCTCACCGAGCTGCTGGAAGAATTCAAGCAACGCAAACGGCACCTGGCCGTCGTCGTGGACGAGTTCGGCTCGACCGCCGGCGTGGTCACTGTCGAAGATGTTCTGGAGCAGATCGTGGGCGAAATCGAAGATGAATTCGATGTCGCTCCGCCCCAGCAAGCCCTGGTCGAAGGAGAAATCGCGGTTGTGCTCGAAGGCTCGGTCAGCATTCGCGATCTGGAATCGCAGTACCAGCTTTCATTGCCGCGCGATTCCGGTTTTGAGACCCTGGCCGGCTTCATCCTCGCCCGCCTGCAAAGGATCCCGCGTCAAGGGGAGAGCTTCGAATATGAAGGCCACCGGTATACCGTCCAGGAGATTGAAGGCCACCGCATCGCCAAGGTCAAAATCGAAAAATTGGAGGCCCGACCCGTCCCCCAGGCAGGAGACTGAGAACCGGGAACTAAAAACTGAAAACTGGGGTAAAAAAATCTGAATTCACGACGTCTCAAAGCTAAGCCATGCCAGTTCGCGATAAGATCCGCAGGAAACGAGGAATTCAGATGAATGATCTTGAGACCGGCAAATAACGAGTGACTAACTACAAATGACCAACCACTGACCACGAACGACAACTGTCCCAATGCCTCGATACTTTGCTCTCCGCGTGCTGTACACCCTGCCTGTCGTCTGGCTGGTGGTCTCGCTGGTTTTCCTTCTGATCCACCTGGTGCCCGGCGACCCAATTCTTCAGATGCTGGGAGAAGGGGCTCCGGTAACCGATGTGCAGGCTGCGCGCCATGCCTACGGCCTTGATCTTCCCCTGGGGCGGCAATATCTGAATTACTGGAAAGGTGTGCTGCACGGCGATCTGGGACCATCGTTGCGTTTCAACCAGAGCGTCACGGGCTTGATCGCGCAACGTTATCCTTACACTCTGCAGCTGACTCTGGCCGCGCTCCTGGTGGCGGTGCTGCTCTCGGTTCCGGCGGGCGTGCGTTCGGCGCAACGGCGCAATCGCTGGGACGATCGCCTGCTCAGCGTGGTCAGCCTGTTCGGCCTGTCGTTCCCCAACTTCGCCCTGGGCCCGATTCTCATCCTGCTCTTTGCCATCAAGCTGGGGTGGCTGCCGGTTTCGGGCTCCGGCAGCCTGGCGCATCTGGTCCTGCCCGCGATCACCATGGGCGGCGCCCTGGCCGCGATCCTCACCCGCA
Organism: Terriglobia bacterium; assembly: GCA_963742495.1. Lineage (GTDB taxonomy): Bacteria > Acidobacteriota > Terriglobia > Terriglobales > Acidobacteriaceae > JAIQFF01. The sequence continues at coordinate 191,886 of CAVULZ010000003.1, read as the reverse complement.
TGGTGCGCACCTCCATGCTGGAAGAGTTGGGCCAGGACTACATCCGCACCGCCCGCGCCAAAGGATTGTCCGAACCCAGAGTGGTGTATGGTCACGCCCTGCGCAACGCCATGATTCCCGTGATTACCGTGCTGGGCCTGCAGTTTGGCGCGCTCCTCGCCGGCGCCATCGTGACCGAAACAATTTTTTCCTGGCCTGGAATTGGGCGGCTCACCATCCAGGCCATTTCCAATCGCGATTACTACCTGGTGCAGGGCTGCATTCTGGCGATTGGATTAACCTACGTGGCGGTGAACTTTTTAACGGATCTGCTGTACTCCGTGGCCAACCCGCGGATACGCCAATGAAACGCAAATGTAGCGTTTGCGTCCTCGTCGGCTGTCGCAAAGGGCAGTTCGATGGAGCGAGTTTCGTCAAGCTGGTCCAATCCTCGGTAGTGGTGCGGTATGAAAACTCCCATGAAGGTTTGTCATTCCGAAGCGCGGTATTGTCGCGCGAGGAATCTGCTGCTCTCCAACTGGCAGCAAGCAGATTCCTCGCCGATAAACCTGGCTTCGGAATGACAAGGGGTGGGGTTGTTTTTCGCAAACTGCGCAACGACCCAATCCTCACCCGCCACGTCATTAGATTGACAAGTGTTACGTAACAGGCTACACTTCGCGGAGTGAAGATACGGACCTTCACCCATAAGGGCCTTAAACGGCTCTACGCGGAAGACAACGCGAAAGGCGTTCCGCCGGACACGGCGGACAAGCTCCGTAAGATGTTGGCCTTTCTCGACGCCATGGAAGATCCGGCGGAACTAAACTCCCTTCCGTCGTGGAAGGCCCATATGCTAACCGGCGACCGCAAAGGCACGTGGAGTCTGAGCGTCACCCGCAACCGCCGTTTGACGTTCTGTATCAACCCTGCGGAGCCTGAAATCTACGACGTTAATCTGGAAGACTACCATTAGGACAGAAGGAGCAAAACGCCATGCCCATGAAGAACCCGCCTCATCCGGGAGATTTTATTCGGACGGAGATTATTCAGCCTGCCGGGCTGTCGGTTACCGCGGCGGCGACGGCTCTCAAGGTCTCCCGGCCCGCCCTGTCCAGCCTGCTGAATGGTAAAGCTGACCTCTCCGGTGACATGGCGCTCCGTATTGAAAAAGCTTTTGGAGTAAAAATGGACACGCTTATGCGAATGCAGTCTTCCTACGACATCGCTCGAACTCGTTTGCGCGAGGGACAAATCCGTGTCCGACGAATTCCCCATCTGGCTGCTATTCAGCCCGAAGGCTTCTGACTTTGTCTACCCTCTCCATATCGCTGCCCCGCGCCGCCCGCCACAACCCGCTGGCGGCCACGGGCGCCGTGTTGGTCATCGTCTTCGTGATCTTCGCTTTGTTCGCTCCCTGGATCGCGCCCCAGGATCCCGCTTACATCGATCTGCCGACCCGCCTGTCGCCCCCGTCTTCCGCCCACTGGTGCGGCACCGATGAACTCGGCCGTGACATCTTTTCCCGCCTCATCTACGGCGCGCGCATTTCCATGCTGGTGGGGAGCTCCGTGGTCGCCGTGTCGCTGGCCCTGGGCCTGATCGTGGGATCGATCGCCGGCTACTACGGCGGAAACATCGATCGTTTCTTCAACGTGGTCGTGATGAACGCGTTTCTCTCCTTCCCTGGAATCCTGCTGGCCATCGCGTTTGTGGCGTTTCGTGGACCGGGTATCTTCAACCTCGTGCTGGCCCTTTCTCTGGGCGGATGGGTGGGCTACGCGCGCCTGGTTCGCGGACAGGTGTTGGCGGCGCGCGAACGCGAGTTTGTCGAGGCCGCGCGGGCGCTGGGCGCGAGCGATCTGCGCGTGATTGTCCGCCACATTCTTCCCAATATCATCCAGCCCGTGATCGTGCAGGGCGCGATCGGCATGGCAGGCGCCATTCTCGCCGAAGCCACCATGAGCTTCCTCGGTCTGGGAGTGGCTCCGCCGACCGCCAGCTGGGGGGCCATGCTCAACGATGGCCGCGCCCACCTGTTCGACGCGCCGCACCTGGTGCTGTTTCCGGCGCTGGCCGTGATGCTGGCCGTGCTTTCATTCAATTTCATCGGCGACGCGCTGCGCGATTTCCTCGATCCGCGCTCGCGCATCGAGGCTGGACTCTAGCGACTGCGTCACGATTCTTTCGCCCCTTCGGGGCTGGCTCGCGATCCGCATTTACCCACGGCTTGCGCCGTGGGCTTTATGCTGCGCCGCTTCGCGGCTTTTTGTGGACCCGCACCCGCGACTTTTCTCTTTGCCCGCGTCCAAGGCTGCATTCCGCCTCTATAGTCCGCACCGTGCGCAAGGCGCTTGCCAGTGCGGGCTCGATCCTGTCAGGAATTCAGCCTTGGTGCTCCGACTTTGGTAACCATCCGCAGCCCCGCGCAGGCTTGCCAGTGCCGCCTTTTTTCCGCAACATTCTTCCGTGTCCTGGGTTCAAAGAAGTGGCCCGAATGAAGGGCAAACCGTAGACCAAGGGAGCCAGGGGAGACGCTATGAAAATGCATGCCAAAGCTTTTATGTTCACCTTAGTAGTTGCGGGTCTGATGCTGCCGGTAGCGGCGCAGAACGCCCCGGCTCCTCCGCCGGGTACCATCCACCAGCGCAAGGAGAACCAGCAGGACCGCATCGCCCAGGGGGTCAAAAGCGGGCAGTTGACTGCCGGCGAAACTGCGCACCTCGAAGGCCGCGAAGCCGCCATTAACAAGGAAGTCCACAATGACCGCGTCGCCAATGGCGGCAAGCTGACCGCGGCCGAACGCCGCCAGGTCAACCGCCAGCAAAACCGGACCTCGCGCGCCATCTATCGCAAGAAGCACAACGCCCGCGTGCAGTAAGTGTGATCCCAGGCCATGAGACGCCTCCGGAAACGGAGGCGTTTTCTTATGTGGGCGCGAGCGCCCCGCTCGTGCAGGCGCGGAGACCACCATCCCATCCGCCGCCCTCAACTGGGGACCAGCGCTTCCTGCGGCTGCTGGACCCCGGAGTCAAGCACTACGAAGTCTTAAGCTCTCCGCGCAGATGAACCTCGGCTAGGCGGCAACTGATTGAGCGCAGGGCAAATCCGGTTCTTGACAGATATCGCAAATTGCAATATAAATATTGCGATTTGACATTATGACGCTGGCGGAAAAAATACGTTACCTGCGGGAAGTGGAAGGCTCGCTGCGCGGCCTGCCTCGCCCCATGACCCAGCAGGAACTGGTGCGCGCCATCCGCAAGGAGCAGGGCAGGAGCATCAGCCAGTCGTACGTTTCGCAGATCGAGGGCGGCGCGCGCCGGCACATGACGCAATCCACGCGCACCCTGCTGGCCAGGTTCTTCAAGGTGCACCCCGGATTTCTGGTGGACGATCCCGAGGGCTACCACACCGAGCTGGTGTCCGACTTGCGCACCACCGAAGGCAAGCTTGATGTCTGGCTGCTGCAGGGTTCGGAACGCTTTGCCAGCGATCCCCAGGTGAGCGAGGTCCTGATCAAGGCGGCGCGCGAAAAAGACACGCGGCGCTGTTTCCTGCTGCTGGGAGCGATTCTTGAAACTCCGGGGCTGGCCGACCGGCTGCTGGAGGCCTTGCAACCCGAGCACGGCGGAAATGGGACCCACGGCAAACCGCGGAGGCGACGGCCATGACTTGGGCAGATTTTTATCTGATCTGTTTCGCGGTGGGGTTTTTCTTCAGCCTGCTTTCGTTCCTCGCCGGGGGCCTGCGCTGGCACTTGCACCTGCCGCACTTCTCTCACGTGCCTGTGGCAGCGCCTCCAACCGGCGCGGGACACGGCCTGCCCACCGGGCATTCGCCGGCAGGTCCAGCAACCGCCGGAAAAGCCCTGATACCTGGCCCGACCGCGCACATTTCGCCGTTCAATTTCATCACCGTAACGGCCTTCCTGGCCTGGTTCGGCGGCGCTGGTTATCTGCTGACGCACTTTTCCGGCCTCTGGTTCATGACTGGGTTGGCCCTGGCCACATGCATCGGGGTAGTCGGCGGAGGCATTGTGTTTGTGTTTCTCAGTCGGGTGTTGATCTCGCAGGAAGAAAGCATGGATCCGGCCGACTACGAAATGGCTGGCGTGCTGGGCCGGGTCTCGGTCTCAATTCGTGAGGGCGGGACGGGAGAAATCATCTATTCGCAAGCCGGGACCCGGCGTACCTGTGGCGCCCGCGGCGAAGACGGGAATGGTATCGCCAAGGGAGCGGAGGTAATGGTTACACGCTACGAAAAGGGAATCGCCTATGTGCGCCTGTGGACAGAAATGTCAGGCGAGCAAGACCCAATGTAGGCGCGAGCGCCCGCGCTCGTGCTCGATCGGCAAAGACGCTGCCGGGGTTGTTTACGGTGAGGTAACGCTAGGAGAGGCCGAATGGACAGCAAACTCTATCGCGCACTGACAGCGATGCTGTGGCTGGCCCTGCCCTTGATGGCCTGGCAGTATTGGTCCGTCTGGGACCAGTTGCCGGCCAGAATGGCAACCCATTTCGGAGCCTCCGGCCAGCCCAATGGCTGGATGGCCCGCGACACTTCGCTTGCCTTTGCCATGGTTGTGACGACGCTTGTCCTGGCGTCACTGACCTGGGCGCTTACCCGGGTGCGCAAGCCGGATGTCCTCGCCTGGTCGCTGCTGGCCATGTTGTACGTCGTGATGGGCGCCCTGTTCAGCATCAACGTGGCGGTGTTGAATTACAACCTCCACGGCCGCCCGCTGAACATTGTTCCCGCTCTTGCCGTGGTGTTCATCGGGGCGATTGCGGTATCGGCGATCGCCCTGGTCAGTAAGCGCGGCGTCGAACTGCCGCGCCAGGCTGATGTGGTCAAGGCCGAAGAAGTTCACGGCTCACGGCTGTGGGCGTCGGTCTTTACCGTTCTTACCGCGGTTGAACTGGGCGTGATCGCGGTCATCCCCCTGGGCGGCCTGCGCTGGGTCATGGCCTTGCCTGCCTTGCTGCTGTTGGGGGCGGCTGCCCTGGCGTGGAGCGGGTTCCATTATCGATTTACCGCTCACGGCGTAGAGATCAGCACTCTGGGCTTCCGCCTGCGCTCCATCCCGATCGAAACCATCAGGGCCTATGCGGTTGCGCCCTGGAATCCGATGGGCGGCTACGGCATCCGTGGCATCGGCGAGCGTCGCGCTTACGTATGGGGAAACACCGGGGTTCGCCTCATGCTGTCCGACGGAGAAGTGTTCCTCGGTCATCGTGAGCCGGAAAGCATCATGCAGGACTTGAACTTGATCAGGCAGAACCAGAAAGCCCGCGAAAATACATGAAGTCAATTTACTTCGTGTAACTTCGTGCCCTTTGTGGTTGAAGCTCTTGCGGGGGCCGTGGAAAGAGGAGGCAATATGTTCGGAATTTCACACATTTTCGAAATTTGGGTTTTTGTTGGCCTGGGAGTCATGGTCATCCTGTTCCTGATGAGCGGGATGGCCAGGCTCTATCGGAAAGCCGGCCCCCATGAGGCCCTGATCGTGTACGGACTGGGCGGCACACGGGTGGTGAAGGGACATGGCACGCTGGTGTTTCCCATGGTCCAGATCTGTCGCGAGCTCTCGCTCGAACTGATGTCGTTCGACGTCGCCCCGCAGCAGGACCTCTATACCAAGCAGGGCGTGGCCGTGACGGTCGAGGCGGTGGCCCAGATCAAGGTCAAGTCGGACATGGAATCCATCTTGACCGCGTCCGAACAATTCCTCACCAAGACCGATCAAGAGCGCGAAGGCCTGATCCGCCTGGTCATGGAAGGCCATCTGCGCGGCATCATCGGACAACTCACGGTGGAAGAAATCGTCAAGCAGCCGGAGATGGTTTCCGACCGCATGCGTTCCACCTGCGCGGAAGACATGAACAAGATGGGCCTCGAGGTCATTTCTTTCACCATCAAGGAAGTCCGCGACAAGAACGAGTACATCACCAACATGGGCAAGCCTGATGTCGCCCGCATCAAGCGCGACGCCGACGTAGCCACGGCGGAAGCCGATCGCGATACCGCCATCAAGCGCGCCTTGGCACAACGTGAATCCGCCGTGGCCAGAGCCCAGGCCGACCAGGAGCGGGTTCTGGCGGAAACCCTTTCCCTGGCGAAACAGGCGGAAGCGCAGCGTGACCTTGAAGTCAAGAAGGCGCAGTACGTCGAAGTCACCAAGCGCCAGCAGGCGCAGGCCGACAAAGCCTACGACATCCAGACCAACATCATGCAGCAGCAGGTCATCGCCGAGCAGGTGAAGGTGCAGCAGATCGAGAAAGAGCAGCAGGTAAAAGTGCAGGAAGCCGAGATCAACCGCCGCGAGAAAGAGTTGATCGCGACCGTGTTGAAGCAGGCGGAAATCGAGCGTCAGCGCATTGAAACTCTGGCCCTGGCCGAAAAGCAGCGGCTCATGTCGGAAGCCGATGGTCACGCGTCAGCGATTCGCGCCCAGGGCGAAGCCGAAGCCGAGATTATTTTCAAAAAGGGAGAAGCCGAGGCCAAGGCCATGAACGTGAAAGCCGAGGCCTACCAGGAGTACAACCAGGCGGCGGTGATCGACAAGCTGTTCACCGGCATGCCGGAAATCGTGCGGGCGCTGGCCAGTCCGCTGGCCAACGTGGACAAGATCACCATCGTGTCCACCGGCAACGGCGACGCATCAGGAATGAACAAGATCACCGGAGACATCGCCAAGATGGCGGCGCAAGTGCCGGCATTATTCGAAACCCTGTCGGGCATGCCCATGGCAGAGTTGCTGGGAAAAGTCCGCCAGATCGGCGACAAGTCGCCCAGGCCGGAGGCGCTGCCGCCAAACGGCGGAGCAGGGAAGTAGGAACGACTGCAATGGAGGACGGGCGTCGCGCCCGTCCCGTCCATTGCTCGCGTGACTCCGAGGTAAGCAATATGAAGAAACCATCAATGCAAATTGTCCTGGGTATTGTTCTCGGCGCCGGTGTTGGCACTGCACTAGGCGTCGCAGCTGGCCACATTGCGGCATGGTTGGGCGTGGGTATTGCTATCGGAGTGGTAATCGGAAGCAACTTTGGCGGAACGAACTGCGCCGAGTGTGCGGAAATCCACGAAAAACACCAAGCCAGAAGCCGGCAGCCAGAAGCTAGAAGCTGATTCAAAAAGGAGTCTCACCATGGCACTACTAGAGCGAGTCGCAACGCTGCTCCGGGCCAATCTCAATGACCTGGTCGACAAAGCCGAACACCCGGAAAAGATGATCAAGCAGGTAATTCTCGACATGCAGAACCAGCTTCTGCAGGTCAAGACCCAGGTGGCGATTGCCATCGCCGACCAGCACCTGCTGGAAAAACGACAAAAGGAAAATGAAGACCAAGTGGCGGAGTGGATGCACAAAGCAGAATTGTCCGTCGACAAAAAACAGGATGACCTGGCGCGTGCCGCCCTGCAGCGCGTAGAAAGCTATCGCGACTTAAGCCAAGGCTTCGCAGAGCAAGTGATTGACCAGAAAGCCCAGGTGGAAAATCTGAAAACTGCCTTACGCCAACTGGAACAGAAACTCACCGAAGCTCAGGCCAAAGCCGATCTGCTGATCGCCCAGCATCGCCGGGCGCGAGCGGTAGGCAAAGCCAGCGACGCCAAAATGGCCGCCGGCAACGGTTCCACCGCCAATGCCTTCGATCGCATGCAGCGCAAAGTGGCCCACGCCGCAGCCCACAGCCAGGCCAAATCCGAAATCGCCGCCGACGACGTGGAAGAGCGCCTGGCGGCGCTCGAAAAAGAAGACCGCATCGAGCAGTTGCTGGCGGAGTTGAAGACGAAGCGCGGAGCGTAGAATTTGCGCGCCACCAGCGATGGGTGCCCCATGCTTCGCGCACGTTGCGAAGCGTGGGATTCCACCGGCGCATTCTTCTTGGAAGGTGAAAGCTGTCACGGTTAACCTGGGTAGGGGTCCTTCGACTCCACTGGGCCTTCGCGACGCGAAGCGCTCCGCTCAGGATGACAGCTCTCTTGGGCTATCCCTTTGTCCAGTCCTCGATTTTCAAACCCTTCACTCGCCGGAACACGCGGTCATGCGTGACCCACACGGCCTCGACAGCGAGAGCCTGGGCTGCAATCAGCATGTCCATGTTGCCCATCGGCTTTCCGGAGACTTCGAGAGCGGCGCGGATCTCTGCATAATGATGGGCAGCTTCGGAAGTCCAGGGCAACACTTCAACCCGCAGCAGGAATTCTTCGACCAGGGTTTTCAGACGGATCGCTGCCGGCAGTCGGGCCACTCCGAAGAGCAATTCGGCTTCTGTGATGACGGAAATCCCTATTTCAGCCATAGGGATGGTCAAGAGCTTCTCGCGTACCCGGGCTATGTTGCCCTTGATGGCATAGCTGGCGGTGTTGGTGTCGAGCAGGTAACGCACGATCAGAACAGCTTTCGTTTCTGAGGAGGCCGGTCGCCCCGGTCAGCCATGAAGTCTTCAGGCACCGCGATCTTGTCTGCGAGCTCGAAAAAATCTTCCCAGGACTCCGGCCGGCGCGACAGGACGACATCCCCGCTGGCTGGATCGCGGCGGATAAATACTTCCGAGCCCGGGAATCGGTATTCCGCGGGCAGGCGGACGGCCTGGCTGCGGCCATTGTGGAATAGCTTTGCGGTGCGAGGCATAGCCACCCTCCTTGGTATATACCATGATAGCGAACAGAGTGGACTATATCAAGATATATATCATTTGCTTCGCCCCGCGACCCCTACCCAAATCGAATGCTCCGCTCAAGATGACACGATGGGATTCAGGCGCTGGCCTTGTCGATCAGAGGCAGTGTGGGTTCTTCGTCATTCTTTGCTGTTGCCGCCGCCGCATCCAGCTCCAGCTGTTCCTGCCCGCTGAGCGCGGTAACCCGGCCGCGATAAGTCTTCAAATGCCGTTGCGCGGTATCAAAGGCTTCCTGTGCTTTGTTCAGGTTCTTGCCGACATTCTCGAACTGGTTCTGGAAATGGTCGAACGACTTCTGCGCCTTGGCCAGCTCCTGGCGGCTTTTCTCGAAGCGGCTGGCCACTTCGTACCACTTGTGCACCAGCGCGATGGTCTGCAAGGTCATCAGCAGAGTGTTGGGCGAGACCGGAAACACGTGCTGCGCGTTGAGCCAGTCGGCCAGCTCGCGGTTGCGGATCGCTTCCATGTAGAGTGTTTCGCTGGGCAGGTACATCAGGGCAATGTCAGTAGTGCCGTGCTCCGGCTGGATGTAAGCCTTGATCCGCCTGGCTTCGACCTTCATCACGCGCACGAACTCGTGTCGCGCTTCCTCGATTTCTGACTCGACGTTGCTCTCAAAGAGGGCCAACACCTGTTCGCGGGGAAATTTCGCGTCGATCGGAAGGCGGCGGTCGGGAAACTGGATGACAGCGTCGGCGCGTCCGTTGCCGTCGCCTGCCGAGGACTGTATCTCGAACATGTGGGCCGGCAGAAAATCCGCCAGCAAACGTTCCAGGCTGGCCTCGCCAAACTGGCCGCGAAGATGCGGCAGCTTGAGCATGTTATTGAGGTCGTTGATGGAGTGCCCCAGGGCGCCAACTTCGCGCAGCTGCTCTTCCGCCGCCTTCAGGTGCTGCTGCACTTTTTCGAACTGGGCAAAGCCTTCTTTGATGTTCTGGTCGAGTTTCTGCTGCACCTGGTCGGTGATGGCGAGCAGCTTTTCGTCCACCCGGTCGCGAATGGAATCCAGGCTCTGCGCCGTCTTCTGATTCAGGTTTTCAAATTCGACTTTGAGCTGCGAAGTCGTCAACGCCAACGAGGTGGTCAGTTCGGTGCGCGCCTCGCGCAAATCGCGGGTCTGCTCGCGCCGGCCGCCGCTCAGTTGAGCTTCCACCGAGCTGCGGATTTCGTTGAATCCCTGAGTCAGGCGATTGGTTACCCCCTCGCCCAGGTCGGCCTTGGTGCTCTCGAGGCGTGTCGCCATATCGAGATTGGCGTCGGCGAACTTCTGGCTCAGGGACTGGTGCAGCAGCGCCGTCTGTTCTGCAAGGTCCGTAATTTCAGCGGTTTGCGAAGAACCTGAAGTACGGCGAAAGATGGCCGCCAGCAGCACCAGAAGTACTACGTCGAACACGACAATTATGCCCAGCAGGAATATCCCCATCGTAAGGTGCTCATAATGATTCTAGGGGCTAGCGTGAGGGAAGCAAAGAGGAAGTTTGATTTCGCATCCATGTGGCAGCGAAATCGCCAATCCCATGGCCCGTGCCCTCATAGCTGCCTTGGCAATTGTTCTCGCGACTGGCGTGGCGACGCTCGACGTCCCCGCGGTGAGCGCGGCGCAGCAACCGGCCCGGGCCGCATCAGATTCGCAGTCCTCCCCTCACTCTGACACCGAGGCGGAACACCAGCTCCTGGAGATGGCGAACCGCGAGCGAGCCAAAGCCGGCCTCCTTCCCCTGCAATTGGACGACAGACTCGCCCAGGCGGCGCGCCAGCATGGCGCTGCCATGGCGGCACAGCGAAAACTGTCGCACCAGCTTTCCGGAGAACCTAGTCTCGCCCGCCGCCTGGCGGCCAACACCAAAACCCAGCTCGATCAGGAAGGAGAAAACGTGGCGTTCGCCGGCAGCCTTGACCAGGCGCAGGACAGCCTGATGCATTCTCCGCCGCATCGCGCCAACCTGCTTAACGCAGGCTACAACGTGGCCGGATTCAGCGTGGTTCGCAGCGGCTCGCTGCTCTACGTGACCCAGGATTTCGGACACAGCTTGCCCCGCCATTCCGACGAAGAAGCGGAGGTCCTCGTTGGCCGCGGGGTCGATCGCATCCGGGCCCAGGGCCGTCTGCCCGTGTTGCAGCGCATGGATGGCGCCAAGGCTGCGGCCTCGGCCTGTGCCATGGCCGAAGCCGATTCGTTGCGCGCGCCGGCGCCCACAGCTCGCGTGGTTCTTCGCTATACGGCTGCCCAGCCGCAAATACTTCCCGCAAACGCGGCCCAGGTCATCAAGGACCGGTCTGTCGGTTCTTTCGCCGCCGGTGCGTGTTTTGCCCGTTCGCGAACCTACCCCACCGGGGTGTACTGGGTCACGCTGCTGTTCTACTAGGCCGCATTCTTGAGATCTCTGCAATCGTGGGAAGGGCACGACTTCAGTCGTGCCACCAAGCCCTTGGAATCGTTCGCGCTTTAGCGCCTGAGGGTGGCTTCCACGTCCGCCATGATGTACGACGCCGATTTTCCGATGCAGTTCATAAGCGCACCTCGGGCTGGAAGCCGCTCATGACTCACTTCTTTGCGGCACGACTGAAGTCGTGCCCTTCCCGGCCGCTCGAACTCCGAAGCCAAACGAATACCACCGCGTCCCCTGTGCTAGTCTGCAGCATCTAATTGTTGCAGCGATTCGTGAACCCGTCCCCGCAAATTCGTGTCGGCACCGCCGGCTGGTCCTACAAGGACTGGGAAGGGATTTTCTACCCGCCGGGCATGCAGCATCGCAAACAGCATCCCCTGGAAATCCTGGCACGCTGTTTTGACATGGTAGAGATCAACACTTCTTTCTACGGACATATCAAACCGCATCTGGCCAAGCTCTGGGTGCGGAAAGCCGGGTCGGTGAATCCGGATTTCATGTTCACCGCCAAACTGCATCGCTCTTTCACGCACAATCCCATGGCCGTCATGGAGCCCACTTCGGCCGCGTCCATCAAGCCCAACGATGAAGACGAGGCCCTGGCGCGGGAAGGGCTGGAAGCCCTGGCGGGAGAAGGCAAGCTGGGCGCGCTGCTCATTCAATTTCCGGTTTCGTTCAAAAACACCTCGCTGAATCGCGAATATGTCGAACGCCTGATCCGCCAGTTCATCGAATATCCCCGCGTGATCGAAGTGCGCCACGACAGCTGGGAAAACCCTGAAACCATCCGCTACTTCACCGAAAAAAACGTCGCCTTCTGTAACATCGACCAACCGCTGATTGGTCACTCGCTCGAGCCCACCGAGTATGTGACTTCCCCGGTCGGCTACGTGCGCCTCCACGGACGGAATTACGACCAGTGGTTCGACGCCGATAGCGGCGCCGATCGTTATAACTATCTCTACAGTGAAGCCGAACTGGCCGGATGGAAAGAAAAGATCGTGCGCATAGCGGGCAAAGCCGAGGTCACCTACGTCGTGACCAACAATCACTTCGAAGGCAAGGCCGGAGTCAACGCGCTGCAACTTAAAAACATGCTGACCGGCCGCCGCGTAAAAGCGCCGGAGCCGTTGCTGAAGCACTATCCTGAGCTCAGCAAGATCGCCGACCCCATCTACGACGAAAGCGCAAACCCGGATCTGCCGCTGTTGGCGTAGTGCAGGCGCGAGCTGGCTCAATGTAGGCGCGAGCGCCCTCGCTCGTGCGGCAGCGAGATAGACCATGAATCCTGTGTCGGGCGGGCATCCGACACGAATAACACAAACAGTGCGCACGAAGAAGAACGCTCCGCTCTAAATGGATGTTTTGTGTCGAAACGGGAACTACCAGAGGCAGGCGTCCCGGGCGCTGCCGCACGAGCGAGGGCGCTCGCGCCTACATTTACTTTGCGGCGAGTTCTTCTTTGGCGGCGTAGTGCGACTCTACGTAGTCATCGAGTATCTGGATGAACTCGGCGACGATCTTGTCGCCCTTCAGCGTGGTGAACAGGCGGCCGTCCACGTAAACCGGGGCTTTCGGTTCCTCGAACGTTCCGGGCAGCGAGATGCCGAGGCTGGCGTGTTTCGATTCGCCGGGGCCGTTTACCACGCAGCCCATGACTGCGACTTTCATTTCTTCGACGCCGTTGTAGCGTCCCTTCCATACCGGCATCTGGTCGCGAAGATAGGATTGAATCTGCTGCGCCATTTCCTGGAAGAAAGTGCTCGTAGTGCGGCCGCATCCCGGGCAGGCGGTCACCTGGGGCGTAAAGCTGCGGATCCCCAGCGATTGCAGAATCTGCTGTCCTACGCGAACTTCTTCGGTGCGATCGCCGCCGGGAGCGGGCGTAAGCGAGACCCGGATGGTGTCGCCAATGCCCTCCTGCAGCAGCACGCCCAGCGCGGCGCTTGAAGCCACGATGCCTTTCGCTCCCATGCCGGCTTCAGTAAGGCCGAGGTGCAGGGGATAGCTGCAGCGTGCCGCCAGCGAGCGGTAGACGTCAATCAGGTCCTGGACTCCGCTGACTTTCGCGCTGAGAATGATCTGATCGGGCCGCAGTCCGTACTTCTCGGCCAGGCTGGCGGAATTCAGCGCGCTCACCACCATGGCTTCCATGGTGACTTCCCGCGCGTCTTTGGGTTCGGGCAGGAGCGAATTCTCGTCCATCATCTTCGTGAGCAGCGCCTGGTCGAGCGACCCCCAGTTCACGCCGATGCGTACCGGCTTCTGGTTCTCGACCGCAACCTCGATCATGGTGCGGAAATTGTTGTCGTCTTTGCGTCCGATGCCGACGTTGCCGGGGTTGATGCGGTACTTGGCCAGAGCGCGGGCGCACTCGGGATATTTCTTGAGCAGGATGTGGCCGTTGTAGTGGAAGTCACCAATGACCGGTACGCGCACGCCCTGTTGATCGAGCTGCTCAACAATGGGCGCGACCGCAGCCGCGGCTTCTTCATTATTGACCGTGACTCGCACCAGCTCGGACCCGGCCTTGGCCAGCGCTGCAACCTGCTTGACCGTCGAGGGAATGTCAGCGGTGTCGGTGTTGGTCATCGATTGCACCACTACCGGTGCATCGCTGCCGATCTTCACCCCGCCAATCGAGCCAGTTACGGATTTCCTGCGCTGAATGTCTGCCATGGGGAAGCACTATTTTAACACGGGGAAAGGCGGCTCCCGGCGGTCAGCACTCAGCTTTCAGTGCCTAAGCGACGCTGGTTGAATGGGTTAGCGTGAGTATCGCTCTTGATGCCGGGGGAGAGTGCAGCTCGCGGGGAAACGCAGGGTCCCTCCACTGCGCTCGCTGCGCGTCGCTCCGGTCGGGATGACAAGGCGTTTAAGCTGACGGCTGAAAGCTGAGAGCTGAGAGCTGAGAGCTGAAAGCTGCTTTAAGGCGTCCTCTGCATAATGCTGGGCAGCATTTTCAGAACGTCGTTGTAGATCACCATGACAGCGAATAGCACCAGGAAAACAAAAGCTGCCTGGTAGATGCGTTCTTTGATCCGCAGGCTGATGTCCCGGCGGATGAGGCTCTCGACGAACAGGAGCAGAATGACTCCGCCGTCCATGATGGGGATGGGCAGCAGGTTGAAGATGCCCAGATTCAGGCTGATTCCGGCGGTCAATTCGAGCAGCGGGGTCCAGCCCTTCTTGCTGGCGGCTTGGCCGGCGGCGCGGCCGATGCCGATCGGCCCTTCGATGGAGCGAATCGAGATCTTGCGCTGAATCATTTTCTGCACCAGCTCAAGGATCAGGAGCGAGCCCTGCTTGTTCTGTTCCACCGAGCGGCGAAACGCGGCCGCAAACGGCAACGACGAAACCTTCATGGGCGCGCTGCCGATGCCTACGCGGTAGCGTGAATCGCCTCGAATGTCTGACAAAACCGGCTGCACCGTGAAGTTGAGCAGCTGGCCGTTACGCTTGACCGTGATCTCAATCGGTTTGCTCTGGGTGCGCTTCAGGCTTTCGATCATGGCCGCCAGGCCGGCGATAGGCTGCCCGTCCACGGTGATAATTTCATCCCCCAGCTTCATTCCGGCTTTTTCGGCCGGCATGCCAGGTTCCAGGTCGGTAATCGGGAAACTCGGTTCCTTGGGCTCCCAGCCCGCCGAACCCATCTGATTCGGACCGTAGGCCTCGGGCACGATGGTTTTGGTGAGAAGCTGGCCTCCTCGCTCGATTTCGACTTCAAGCGGCTGGTTGGGGTTCAAAGCTTCCCGCAAAAACTCCTGCTCCCAGGTGGGGTTTTGGATGCCGTCAATCCGAACGATGCGGTCGCCAATCTGGATTCCAGCTTTGGCTGCAGGAGTGTCTTGCACCACCCAGCCAATGACCGCCGGCTCGTCGAATACCGCGGGATACTCGTAGTGCACCATGTAAACGCAGGTCAGCAGGCCGACCGCGAACAGGATGTTCATGGAGGGGCCGGCAATGGCGATCAGAAAGCGATGCCATCGCGGGTGTGACATGAACTCGCCCGGATCGTTGGTGCGGGCATCCATTGGGTTCTCGCCGCTCATCTTGACGTAGCCGCCCAGCGGCAATATGTTGATGCGGTAGTCCGTGTCACCCTTCCGAAAACCGAAAAGGCGTTTGCCGAAGCCAATGGCAAATTGCTCCACCCGAACGCCCAACAGCTTGGCCACGGCGTAGTGGCCGAACTCGTGAATCAGGATCATGAATCCCAGAATCACGCCAACCGAGAGTACGGCAATCAGAAATCCAGACATAATAGAGTTTTTCCTACTCCGCCCGCATTGCGGTTGGGACCGGCTGTGAGCCCTCGAATCTTCCGCTTGCACGCTCGACTCTTTCGCGGGCCAGTGCACGCGCCACCGAGTCGGCTTGCAACACCTGTTCTATAGATTCCAACTTACCCGCTTCCGTTGCAGAAAGGACTTCCCGGATTATTTCAGGAATATGGTTGAAACCGATGCGGCCCTGCAGAAACGCTGCTACCGCTACTTCGTCGGCGGCATTGAGGGCAACCGTTTTCGCACCCCCGGCCTCCGCCGCCTCATAGGCCAAACCCAGACAAGGGAATTTTTCCATATCCGGGGGCAGGAATTCGAGATGTCGTAAGTCCATGACCGGGAAATGCATAGCCGACGGAATGCGATCGGGATAGGTCAACGCATAGAGGATGGGCAGGCGCATGTCGGTTACTGAAAACTGAGCAAGTATGCTGCCATCCACAAACTCCACCATGGAGTGGATGGTAGATTGCGGATGCACCATCACCTGCACCCGGCTGGGCGGCAAGTTGAACAAACGACAAGCCTCAATCACCTCGAATCCCTTGTTCATCAGGGTCGCCGAATCGATGGTGATGCGCTGCCCCATTTTCCACGTGGGATGGTTCAGGGCCTGGGCCACCGTGATCGAAGAAAATTGCGACTTTGGTGTGTAAAGAAATGGTCCGCCGGAGGCGGTCAGCCAGATGCGCTCGACCTCCTCCATCCGGCCACCCCGCAGGCACTGGTGGACAGCATTGTGCTCGCTGTCGATGGGCAGAAGCGGTTTGCGCTGGCGGCGCGCTTCGGCCGTGATCAATTCTCCCGCCGCTACCAGGCATTCCTTGTTGGCCAGCCCGACAGTCTTTCCCGCCCTGACCGCTTCGTACGTGGCTTTGAGGCCGGCTACGCCCACGATCGCGCTGACCACGAAATCGACTTCAGGATGAGTGGCGACCCGGACCGTGCCGCCCTGGCCATGCACCACTTCCACGCCTTTCATCCCCGAAGTCTGCAACCGCGAGCGCAGAATTTCCGCATCGACCGCGGTGGCCATCGAAATGAGTTTGGGTTTCCAGCGCCGGGCTTGCTCGAACGCGGTGTCCACATTCTGTCCCGCGGCCAGAGCCACCACCTGGAAAAGCTCAGGATAGGTCTCCACCACGCTCAGCGTGCTGCGTCCAATCGAGCCCGTGGATCCCAGGATGGCAATACGTTTCATGTGGAGGCTGGCGCTATCTGACCTTTGAGAGTGAATTTTACTTTGTGCTTGTTGAGATTGACGCGTAGTGATCGATCCACTGCCGTTGTTCGTTTGTTTCCGGAACGGGAACACCACGCGCCGCACTTACGGTCTTCACCGCCGCGCTGGGATCCAATCCTCTACTGACCAGCAAGCACGCCGCAACCAGACCGGTACGGCCAACCCCCTGCCGGCAGTGAACCAACACATTCTTACCTGCGGACAGCTTCGCGTTCACTCTCTCCAAAACCGCCGCCAGTTCGGTTTCCGAGCCCGGTACCTGGCGGTCGGGGATAGGTAGCGAGATGAAATCCATATCTTTCGCTTTCACCGTCTCGGCCTCGCCGTCCAGACCCAGAGTTTGTTCCTCGTCAGGAGACAGCAACGAGAGCACGGTGTCAACGCCACTATGGTGCCAGTGCGCGATTTCGTCTTCAAGCCAGTCCCCACCACGCGGACGTGCGGCTAAGGCCAGTTTTCCCGGCCACGGCCCACTGATCCAATGAAGCTCCGTCGCCATGGTTACAAATCTCTTTTCGCGATGATCTCGCGCGGCAGCCGATCGACATCCACTCCTCGTGCGCGAAGAACGTGAATCCGATGGTGCCCGTCAATTATAGTTCCGTCCCGCCTTGTCTTCAGACAATCCCTTTCTCCCGGAACCAGTGAATTCATTAACGCATCAGTCGAAAGCCGTTGTAACTGAGTGAGCTTGGCGGGGCTAAGAGACGTCTCCGGGTGGAGCGCTTTGAGCGCTGGGTACGGGTTTGGCATTGCGACCGTCCCGACCAGGCATTTCTTCCTACTGCATCACGCGCCAAGCCGCATAGTACCACAGCAGGGGAGCGGCAAAGAGCAGGGCATCAATTCTGTCAAGCATGCCGCCATGCCCGGGAAGAAGCGTCCCCGAGTCCTTTACCCCGGCGCCCCGTTTGATCAGCGACTCCACCAGATCGCCCAGTTGCGCGGCGACATTAATCGCCGCCGATAACAGGATTATCGGCCACAGCGGCGCTTTCTCCAGCGCGAACAGGCCATCCTTCTTTTCAATAAGACGCGCGTTCAGCAGCGCCGTGCTGATGGGCAGGGCGTAGTTGTACAGCAGCATGCCCACGCCGACGCTGGCGATCATCGAGGCCAGCGCTCCCTCCCACGTCTTTTTAGGACTGACCCGCGGCGACATCAAGTGACGGCCCAGCGAACGGCCCACAAAGTAAGCAAAAATGTCGCCCGCCCACACCAGCAAGAGCAGGTACAGCACCAGGAATGCCCCTGACGCCTGTTCCCGAATCTGCACCAGGCACCCCAGCGGCAGCGCAATGTAGGCGAACGCAAATGCCGAAGTCATGGCCGCGGGAAATCCAGTGCTGAGATCGGCCCGCCTCATGCCGATCACGAGAAACACAACGGGCGCGATGGCAGCCACAAACAGTGCGCTGCCGGCAAACAGAGAAGTAGACAGCAACGGAGTGGCATGTCCGAGATTCAGCGCCAGGAACAGGAAGAACAAACCCACAAAGACGTAAGTCGGCCAGTGCAAGGGCCGAATCTTGTAGGCTTCCGAAATCTTCAACAGCTCCTGCACCGCCAGCAAGGCAACCAGCGCGCTGACTAAAGCCACCACCGGCACCGGCGCTCGCAGCACCAGCAGCAGGACGATGGGAATCAACAGCACCGCGGTCAGGATTCGCTTGAGTAGTTGCAAGCCGTTCTAACTCCGGCCCGTCTTCGAGGGATGGGGGTGAGAGTCGTGCGCGCTTCCGGTCAATCCGCCGTAGCGCCGCTCCCGTTTCTGATATTCCGCGATGCCTTCCAACAGATGTACGCCGCGAAACTCAGGCCACAAGGTTGGAGTGACATAAATTTCCGCGTAGGCGAGCTGCCACAGCAGGAAGTTGCTCAGCCGCATTTCTCCGCTGGTGCGAACCACGAGGTCGGGATCCGGAAGGTGGCGGGTGTACAGGTTCTGCGACACCGCGTCTTCATCAATGGCAAGATGATCCAGACCGCCGTTGCGGGCAGCGGCATCAACGATGGACCGGAATGCATCCACCAGTTCCGTGCGCGCGCTGTAGTTCAACGCCAGGGTCAGCACCATGCCGGTGTTGCCCGCGGTCGCGTTCCGGGCCCATGCCATCTTTTCCTGCACCGCAGGCGGCAGCTCATGCTGGCGTCCGATGTATTCCAGCCGAATGTTGTTCTTGTTGAGGGTCGGAACCTCCGCCTTGAGATAGCGGCAGAGCAGGCCCATCAGGAAATCCACTTCGCCGCGGGGACGCTTCTTCCAGTTCTCTTCCGAAAACGCGTACAGGGTCAGCCAGGGAATTCCAATGCGTGCGGCGGTCTCGACCGTCGAACGCACCGCCGTAACTCCGGCCCGATGTCCGGCCATGCGCGGCAAGTGGCGGCGTTTCGCCCAGCGGCCGTTGCCGTCCATGATGATGGCGATGTGTTTCGGGAGCCGTTCCGGATCAAGCCGCTGGTAAATTTCCGCTTCCTTGCGATCCAGCCCGGCAGGAATCGTCGATTGCAAGCTAACCTCTGCTGTTTCAAGAAGCTAACACAGGGTGCCGGAGCTTGCAATGACACCAGAGGGACACTGTTAGCTGGGCATGCCCGTGTGGGGACGGGTCTCAGACCCGTCCAGGCCGAGCGCAGCTCGGCAGTTTCCTCGGCCCATAATTTATTATTACGAAGGAGATCACCATGAACCAGACCGTCACCCCCATCCGACAAGCCGCCGCCGAATCCAAAATCGAGGCCGTTCTCGCCGCCCTCGAGGACAGCTGGAACCGGCACGACATGCCCGCCTACGCCGCCCAGTTCACCGCGGACGCCGATTTCGTCAACGTGCTCGGCATGCGCCAGCGCGGACGCCCCGCCATCGAGGCCCAACACATCGCGATACACAAGACGGTGTTCCGTAACAGCCAGCTTCGCACTCTGGGGAAATCCGTGCGCTTCCTCACGCCCCAGGTCGCGGTCGCCCATGTCGACTGGGAAATGACCGGCCATGAGACCAGCCACATAAAGGATTGGAATCTGCCCGCCGTGCGGAAAGGCGTGCTGACTGCCGTCCTGGTCGTTGACGGCGATGCCTGGCGCATCGCCGCCCTGCACAATACAGATACGGTGCCCATGCCCGGCCTGGCAAAGTGAACGATGTCAGCAAACGCATTTAGTAAACCCTTGTCATTCCAAACCGGCTTCAGCCGGTGAGGAATCTGCTGTGTCCGCCACCACCGCCCGCGCTTTACAGCCCCCGGCCCGTCCAATTATCCTCGCCGCCATGAACCGACGCAGATTCCTTCAAGCCACTGCCGCCAGCGCCGCCACTCTAGCCTTTTCTCGAAGCTCTTTTGCTGCCGACGCCAACCCTGACCTCGCCGCCATCCAGAAGGAAATCGAGAAACGCCACGACGAATCGGTCGCGCGCCTGCAGCAGTGGATTCGCCAGCCTTCGATTGCCGCCGAGCACCGCGGCATGGACGAGGGCTGCGACCTCGCCATGCGCATGCTGCGCGACGCCGGATTCGACGGTGTCACAAAAATTCCCACCGACGGACAGCCCGGCATCTTCGCCACGCTCGACGCCGGCGCTCCCCGAACCGTCGGTATCTATTTCATGTATGACGTCAAGCAGGTCGATCCCGCGGAGTGGTCGTCGCCGCCCTTCGAGGCCGCCCTTATCGACAAGCCGGGCCTGGGTAAGTGCGTGGTCGGCCGGGGCGCGGTGAACCAGAAAGGCCCGGAGTCTTCCTTCCTCGCGGCGTTGCACGCGATTCGCGGTTCCGGCCGGAAAGTTCCAGTGAATCTGGTGTTCGTAGCCGAAGGCGAAGAAGAAATCGGCTCGCCGCACTTCCCGCAGATCGTGCGTCGTCCGGAGGTGTTGGCCGCGCTGCGCAAATGCACAGGCGTTTTTATACCCTCGGCGGAGCAGGACCTCGACGGAAAAGTCACGATGACGCTGGGCGCCAAGGGGGTCATTGAACTCGAGCTGGTTTCGAGCGGCGAAAAGTGGGGACGCGGTCCGCGGAAAGATGTCCACTCCAGCCTGAAAGCCATGATTGATAGCCCGGCGTGGCACCTGGTGGAGGCCCTCTCGACGCTGGTCTCATCCGATGGAAACACTCCCGCAATCGAAGGGTTCGCCGACAAAGCCCGTCCCCTCTCCGCCGCGGAAAAGAAGATGATCGCCGAAGCCGCCCGCCGCCTGGATGAAAATGTCGCCAAGAAACAGTACAGCGTCGAGCACTGGATCCGCGACGTCAGCTATGTGGAGGCGCTGGAGCTGCTGCAATCGCGGCCTACAGTGAATATCGAAGGGCTGGTGGGCGGTTACACCGGGCCGGGCGGCAAAACCATTCTTCCGCATCGCGCGGTGGCCAAGCTCGACCTGCGCCTGGTCCCGGACATGAAGGCCGACGAAGCCCTGGCGGCGCTCCAGGCCCACCTGGCGAAGCGCGGCTTCGGCGATATAGAGGTCAATATGACCGGCGGGTACGATCCCACCAGCACAGCGGCGGACGCGGCGCTGATTCGCGCCCAGGTGGCGGTTTACCGCAGCCAGGCGATCGATCCCATAGTCCTGCCGCGCAGCGCCGGATCGTGGCCCGGATATGTTTTTACCGGTGATCCGCTGCGCGTGCCTGCCGGCCATTTCGGAATGGGCCACGGCAGCGGCGCTCACGCGCCCGATGAGTATTTTGTGATCGAATCGAAAAACCCAAATGTGCAGGGAATCGACGGCGCCGTGTTTTCACACGTGCAATATCTGTACAAGCTGGCGACCATTTAATCTTCCCGAACCACGTGGGGGCGGACGAGGCGTCCGTCCCTACTTGGCCTGTGGCGATGCATGCACGCGGGCGAGTCGCCCGTGACCGCACAAACCACACCGACCACTCATCCGCCAACTAACGCGATTCTTCCGGCACTACTGGCAACTCCAGCTTCTCCGTCCAGCGCAGCACGGTGAGCACGCTGCTGATGCCGACCTTTGCGTCCGTCAGCAGGCGATGCAAATCGTCCACACCGGCGACCGGCTTGCCGTCGAGCCCGACGATCACGTCGCCTTCCCGTAATCCTGCCTTCTGGCCTGGACTGCCGGCAGTGACGGAAATCACGACCACGCCCGTTTCCTGCGGCAGATTGTAGAAACGCACCAGTCGCCGGTGCAGCGGCGTGGTCTGGGCCTCGACCCCGATGTAGCTGCGGCGAATTCTGCCTTCCTGCAGCAGCCGTCCGGCCACAAACTTTGCGGTGTTGATCCCGATGGCGAAGCACAGGCCCTGCGCACCCATGATGGTCGCGGTGTTCACGCCGATCACCTGGCCATCGGACGTCACCAGCGGCCCCCCGGAATTGCCCGGATTGAGCGACGCGTCGGTCTGGATTACGTCGTCGATCATTCGACCTGAATAGGAACGCAGCGATCGCCCCAGCGCGCTTACCACGCCCGCCGTGACCGTGTACTGGAATCCGTAGGGGTTGCCAATCGCAATCGCCAGTTGTCCCACTCGCAGCTTCTGCGAATCTCCCAGCGGCGCCGCCACCAGGTGAGGCGCGTCGTTGTTGGGCACGTCCACGCGCACAACCGCGAGGTCGGTTGCGGGATCGTCACCGATGGTGTGAGCCGGGAAGCGCCGCCCATCGGCGAAAGAGACTTGAATCCGCGTGGCCTCGTGTACCACGTGGCTGTTGGTGAGAATCAGGCCGTCGGGCGTGAACACGAAACCCGAGCCGCCGCCTTGCCGCTCGCGGGGCTCGCCCGACCGGCTTTTGCCGGCCTGGGCCACATCAATCTTGACCACCGACGGGCTGAGCCTTTCGGCGGCACTTACAACCGCCTGCGAGTAGGCATCGAGCAAGGCGGAATCATGCGGCGAGTCGGCGCTCGGCGTCTGGACGGCAGGTTCGGAATAATTCGGCACAGCCAGGGGAGTTACTTCTTGGTTCATACCTGCTAGATGAAAGAAACGAAGTTTGGGATTCAGCTACTGTCATCCCCTGCGCAGTCGAGAAACCTTGCGCTTAGCCTGCGGCCACGAATGCGATCCATCCATGGAGCGGCCCGCGACCACAGTAAACGCAAGGTCCCTTGACTTCGCTCGGGATGACAAGACCGTCTACTGTGTGGGGCGATTGCAGAGCATCACTGGAGGTTCGGGGAAGGATGACACGTCACTGTTTGGGGCGCAGCCGGGTGGCCGCTGTCGGCAGAATGCAGGCATTCGAGGCATCGGCCAGCGAGTGCTGCAGGGCCGCGCCCACTGCGGAAAGCTCGGCCGGCCCCATCAGCTTCTGCATACCTTCAAACAGCTCCCGTTCTTCCTTGCGAATGTGGGATGCCAGTTTCTCCACTAGGGCCTGCAATCCGGCCGCATGCAATTTTCGAGCGGCGGCGCGGGAGAAAAAATCACGTAGCAGAATGTGCCCGGTGAGTAGCTCCTGGACCAGAGGTTGCAACTCGGGAAAGCGGGCAGCCGCGGGGAACAGCTCTTTCTCTTCGGCGGCAAAATGAAAGGCAATCTCTTGTTCAAATATCTGCTGGATCTCGGCCTGCCATGCTTCCAGATCGACCTCGCCGGCCTGAATGGCGCGATCCAGGCGCACACACAGCGCCAGGCAGTGCTGGTGCTGGTGAGAGAGAGGAATCAGGTTCTTGTCTCGAAGCATGTTTTATCTATTGTCCGCGCCGTGCCGCCATAGCGCAACTAAGGCCGCGCCACGACTGGTGACGTCAGTCATCTAAGATGAGGGGATCTCGAAGGTGGATTCAGGCACTCGCGATGATGGCCAGAGGCGCATCTTTCCCCGCCGGCCGCAGGGTCAGCCAGTCGGTTCGCACGCTGTCCCATTCCTGGATCAAAATTCCGTAGGACTCGAAGAACTGGCGGATGCGGGCGCGCTCCCAGCCGACCGTTTCTTCGAGGATCGGTCCCAGGACGGCGAGAGCACTGGTGCTGAGGACCGTCCTGCGGGCGACCTGTGAGATGTGCTTCGCTTCCGATACCGCGATGGTGAAGCCGTCGCGCATTTTGACATGCAGCATCACGTTAATGTCAGAGCTGCCGTCGCCAGTGTAGATGATGTGGTCGGGCCCGATCTGCAACTCCGCCTGCAACTGGTCGAGCGCCGCCACCTTGCCGTAGCCAGCGGTCGCCCGCACCAGGCTTTCGATCTCGCCCGCCGCGTTGTAAATGAATTCAGTTCCGTAAATATGATCCTGCGGAACAATCCCCTCGAGCGCCGACTGAATGACCTCCACCGGCGATGCGGAGAGCACGTAAAAGTCGAAGTGATAGCCATCCACGCCATTTTTGAGCACCTGATAAAGCAGCTCGATATTCTCCTTCAGGCGGATGGTCTTGCCCACTTCGTACAAATGCTGCTTGCGCACTTTCTTGCGGAACTCGGGATCATGCAGCAACAGGTAGGACAACTCCGCCCCCTGCTGCACCAGGTTCAGCTTGGCCATGCCCTGGGCCTTACGCTCAAATTCCGCAGTCGGTATGCCGACCAGTTCGCTCAATACATACCCGGAATCATCGAAAGTAAGGGTCTGGTCAAAATCACTGGCAAAAAGGTAATGCTTCAAAGGTTTCTCAGCCATATGCCGATTAGATTCCCCCAGGCCCCCAAACGGCCCATAAATAACATCGATCGCAAGCATTACCAAAGTGATAGCCATGTGGGCGCGAGCGCCCTCGCTTGCGCAGGGGCGCAACGGGTCCAGACGAACATTCCCGCCCGGTCTCCCACGAGCGGCGAAACAAGGGCGAAGGAACCGTGCGGGGGTTGTTGCCGGAAGGGTAGCGCACGTACCCCGTCGTGCCTTTACTAATCCCTTCCCACCATTGAGAATAGATAGATCGCAAAAGAGCAACAGGAGCAGGTTCAACTATGGCAGCTACCGGGGAACTTATCCGTCTCATCAACTACGTCGACGACATCAACACCACGCTCCGCCGCATCAGCGCGTCCATCCCGATGATGGAAGCCGACGAGCGCAAGCGTCTCGCTGAAAACATTCGCTCTGCCAGCACCAACCTCAACTCTGTCCTGGGACAACTGGAAAAGGGGCAGTAGTAGTGGCCGCAGTACCGGGTGACTCGCGGACCATCGCCGTCATCGGCGCTGGCCCCGTGGGCCAAAGCATCGCGCAATTGGCGGCCCGGGGTGGCTATCGCACCATCCTTGAAGATTTGCTGCCCAACGCCCTGCGCCGGGCGGAGAGCGAAATTCGCATCCAGCTTGACCGGGCGGTGGAGTCAGGCGGCATTACCGCCGATGCCGCAAGCGCCGCATTTTCCCTGCTGGAATTTGCCGGCAGCGTCGAAGACGCGGCCCGGCAGGCCGATCTGGTGATCGAGGCCGTCCCGGAAGAACTGGAATCGAAGATCGAAATCTTCACCCTGTTGGACAAAATCTGCCGTCCCGGCACCATCCTGGCTTCGCATCTTTCGGGGCTCAGCATCACCGAGATTTCCCGGGTCACCTATCGCGCCCCGAATTGTGTGGGCCTGCGCTTTGCCCAACCGGTCGAGAGCGAAAAAAGGATGGAGATTATCCGCGGCCTGGAGACTGATGATGCTACAGTCGCCGCCGCGGTGGAAGTCGCACGCCGCATGGGGAAAGAAGTTGGGGTGATCGATGACGCAGAAATATCCCGACTCTAAATGCGTAGCGCCGGCGTCTCGCCGGGACGGCGGCGCTACGAGAACCTTATTTGTTGATATCCTCCTTCGCTTCCAGCCGCTTGGCAAAAGCCTGTAACGGCTGCTTCTGTCCAGCGGGCGCGCCGGCCACCGCAATGTTCATCTCTTTGACCGCGTTGGCAAAGTCGCCCTGCGCAGAATACATGCGCGACAGACCCACGTGCACGATCCACTGATCAGGATTTTTCTTCGCGTTGTCGCGGAAGATGGCAAACGCTTCCGTCTGCTTGCCGTCAATTTGCAACTGGCGGGCATAGCCATGCAGTTGGATGGCATTCGCCATGCCGAGCGCCTTGTTTCGCGCCGTGGTGGCCTCGTCTTTCCGGCCCAGGGCGTCCAGCACCTTCGACTTGGTCATGAAATTGTCGTAGCGTGCCTCGTTCTGGATCGATTTGTCGGCATACTTCAGCGCTTCCTCGAGATCGATCCTCTCCTGGAGCAGATAGTTGGCCGCGTCGTCCCATCCGTCCCACGCGTACTGGGCCAACCCGCGAAGCTGGTTGTGCAGGCTCTGCTCCACAATTTCGTGGGTATTCACCCCGACCTTGAAGGGAACAGCAACCTTCTCCCAGCGCAGCGTAACCACCGTGGAATCCGGATTCACATCGTCGAAGTCATAGGCGAGCGCTTCGTGAAAATCTGTGGCCTGCGGTTGCACTGCGACCCGCAGCGCGTCCTCGGCCTGGTCATAGGTGAAGCTGCCCCAGGAGGTTGAATTCCTGGAAAAGATAACCGTCCACTCGTTTTCTCCGGGAATCATGTGCAGGCCGTAGGTTCCGGGCGGCAAGGGCTTGCCCTCAATGATTACGGGATCGGTGAACTTGATGGTCGTATTCTCATTGGCTCCGGCACGCCAGACCTGGCCATACGGCACAACGCCGCCCCATACTTTGCGCTTGTTGACCAGGGGACGGTGATAGTTGATGGTGACATCGGTGATTCCAATTCGTTGTGTCACCACGGCATGCTGGCTGGCCCGCGGCAGATCCAGAAGAAAAGACTGCGCCTGACCCGGCGACCCGAGCAGCAACAACGCCTCGATTACAAACAGTACGCGTGCAAGCTGTTTCAACACGGTGCAAGCCTCCAAACGGTATTTTTTGGTACTGGAGCGGGCCCGGGCGAATCGGAACGGACGGTTAGACGCCACGGCTCTGGCCTGGTTAGCAGTTCGGGCCGGGCTGGCATGCCGGCAAAAATGACACTATCCTTTTGCCCTGCAACACGGTCTAAAGATTGCTGGCGCAAGATTGCGGGAACTTGCCGCCACTCTCACGCGTAATAGACGATAGAGCGTGAGGCGAGCTTGCGCCCGTTCGCGCTGCGGCCCCTTCCCGGATTTCAGGTAAGAGCGATAAGCTTATGAACGTGCTTTTCGAGATCGTCCGGCAGTCTCTGGCCACGTTGTGGGCGCACAAACTGCGTTCCTTTCTGACCATGTTCGGCATCGCCTGGGGCGTGGGATCGCTGCTTCTGCTGGTGGGTTTGGGGGAGGGCTTCCGCAGCGGCCAGGTGCGCAACCTGGCGACTCTCGGTCAGGACATCATGTTCGTCTTTCCGGGAAGAATTCCGGCGGTGGCGGGAAACCTGCAATCCGGCCAGACCTACCACTTTACTTACGAAGATTACCTCGCCATCCGGAATGAGGCTCATACCCTGCGCTTTATTTCTCCCGTGATCAACCGTGAGGACATCCGCGCCGTCAGCGACTACGGTTCGACCAACGGCCAGGTATTCGGAGTGACCCCGGAATATAACCAGATTCGCACCGTGCCTCTGGGAACGGGCCGCTGGCTCAATGACGAAGACAACGCCGAACACCGGCGGGTGGCAGTGGTCGGATGGGAACTACTGAAGAATGTTTTCCCCGGACGTCCCGCCGTTGGCGCCACTATGCTGCTGAACGGCATCCGCTTTGACGTGATCGGGGTGCTGGCCAAGGTGGGAAAAGACGGCAACAACGGCACCAATGCCCGCATCTTCGTCCCGGTCGAAACCATGCGCAACCTTTTCCCCTTGAAGCAGGAAAACTCCGAGAGCGCGCTCTCCTTCATCAACTACCGGCCGCTGGTCAAGGCCGAGCACGCCCGTTCCAAAGAGGAAATTCATCAGATTATCGCTCGCCGCCACGGCTTCGATCCCAAACTGGAGGATGCCTTCGAAGACTGGGACACGATTGAGAACTCGCAGCGCGTGGACAAAATATTCGATGCCATGGACTATTTTCTCGGGGTCGTGGGATTCGTGACCCTGGCCCTGGGCGCGATCGGCATCGTCAACATCATGCTGGTTTCCGTGGCCGAGCGCACCCGCGAGATCGGCCTGCGCAAGGCGCTGGGCGCCACCTATCAAAATATTCTGACCCAGTTCTTCATCGAAGGCGCGTTCCTTACCATCTTCTCGGGCGGGATTGGGCTGCTGATCGCCACCGCGTTCGTGACCGCGCTGGCTCAACTGCCTGCTCCGGAGGGATTTGACACGCCGCGCATCGTGCCGCTGTCCGCCCTGGCTGCAATCTTGTCGCTGGCCATTGCCGGCATCGTGGCCGGAATTTATCCGGCGCGCAAGGCGGCGCTGCTGGCTCCGGTCGAAGCCATGAGGCAGGAGTAACCGTGATCCACGAGCTTGGAACCCAGGCCTATAGCGCCCTGCGCCATAACAAGCGACGCAGCATCCTCACCATGCTGGGGATGGCCTGGGGCATCGCCACCGTCGTCCTGCTTCTGGCGTATGGCGCGGGCTTCGAGCGCGGTTTGTGGTCGGCCTTCCGGTCCTTTGGCACCAACCTGGTCTTCGTTTTTCCTGGCCGCACATCGCATCAGGCGGGCGGCACCAAGGCGGGAAGCGAGGTCCGCCTCACGGTCAAAGACCTGGACTACATCCGCGACGAAGTGCCTTTGCTCAAGCGGCTCTCACCCGAGGTGTTCAAACAATGCACCGTGGCCTGGGGCACGCGCAGCGCCAGCTATGGCGTGAGCGGCGTCTACGCCGTCTATCCCCGCATGCGGCGGATGGAATTCGCGGAAGGAGGTCCCTTCGGCGAAGCCGAGGACTTCACCCACGCCCGCGTCGCCTTTATCGGAGCTGACGCCAAGAAGAAGCTTTTTTCCGGCCAGAATGCGATCGGCGAGAGCATCCGTGTCGATGGCATCTCTTACCAGATCGTGGGCATTCTGAAACACGTCATCAACAATGGCGACGACAACCTGAATGAGCACATCTATGTGCCCTTCAGCGCCATGAGTGATCTCAAAGACACCTACTACCTGACCTCGATTGTCATGGAATACGAGGGTGACAACGCCAAAGTGGTCAAGGCGCTGCGGCAATCGATGGCTTTCCATCACAACTTTGATCCCAAGGATGAGCGGGCCGTCTTTCTTTTCGACGTGTACTCTGACCTGCTCGACCTGCGCGTGATCACCACCGGAATCAAGATCATGCTCGGTTTCATCGGCCTGCTCACGCTGGGTATCGGCGGCGTCGGGCTAATGAATATCATGCTGGTCTCTGTAACCCAGAGAACCCGGGAGATCGGCGTGGAAAAGGCCCTGGGCGCGCACCGCTGGCACATCCTTTTTCAATTCCTGGCCGAAGCCATGGTGATCACCGCGCTGGGTGGATTGCTGGGCGTGGCCTTCGCTTACCTGGTTTCCTGGTCCGTCCCCTCGCTGACCTTGTGGAGCGCCTTTCAGGAAGGCGCCGACGAAGGCGACATTCACCTGACCATTGACGCCGCTACTCTCATCTGGTCCACCGGCATTCTCAGTTTCGTGGGAATCATCAGCGGCATGCTGCCCGCCATCAAAGCCGCCAAGCTGGACCCCATCGAAGCCCTACGCTACGAATAAAACTAAGAACTGAGATCCAAGAACTGAGATCTGAAACCAGACCTCAGACGTCAGACCTCGGACCTCAGACCTCAGATAGAATCAGGTTGTGACCGACGAAGCCAACCCTCGGCTGGAGCGCGTTCTGGCGCAGCTGAAACTCTACGAGCACCCGTTGCTGAATTTTTCCGCCCGCGCCAAGGGCGAAGCCGTGGAGATCATCATCGCCTTCAAGGATCCTCCGGTCCCGGTGCATACCTATTATTTCGAGCTTCATCCCCGGGACCTCGATCATCCCCAATTCGAGTGGGGATTCCAGCGCCAGCTCTACGACTGCCTGCACGACTACATGGTCGAAATGTTTATCCGCACGCCGCAGGACCGGGCGGAGCGTCAACGGAAAGGCCTGTGAGCCTGCGCCCCATCATCGAACAGGAAATACGCGAGCACGGACCCATCCCGTTTTCGCGGTACATGGAGCTGTGTCTGTACCATCCCGAACTGGGCTACTACTCGCGCTACGCCGAGCAGTTTGGCAAGGCCGGAGATTTTTACACCTCGAGTGACGTGCACGCCGTCTTTGGCCGCCTGCTGGCGCGCCAGTTCGAAGAAATATGGAAGGCCCTGGGCTCGCCCGCCGAGATTGAAATTCTGGAACTCGGCCCCGGCCGCGGGCTCTTTGCCCAGGACGTTCTCGCCTGGTCGGAGAAGAAGTTTCCGGAATTCTTCCACGCCCTGCATTATTCCCTGGCGGAACAGTCCCCTAAATTGCGGGACCGGCTAAGAGGGGTGCTCGCCGGGTTTCTCGAAAGTGGCAAGGCATCTTCGGTTTCCGAGAATGCTGCCGAGAGGCGCGACCATCGGAGGCTGAAGCCCTGGTTCTCGGATGCATCCGGCGGCGCGGCCGAGGCCGCTGTCTCGCGCAACGCTGCCGATAGTTTCTACACTGAAGCCGTCCAGGCGGGGTCGCGCCCGGCGGCAACCGCGCCGGACAATCCGATCGAGCAGCGAGCGCTGGCCGCCGAGGTCCCCCTCATTGTTTTCGCCAACGAATTCTTTGACGCGCTTCCGGTAGAGGTCCTCAGCCCACAGGGAGCGCTGCGCGTCTCTGCTGAAAACGCCCGCTTCGTTGAAACCTGGGTTCCACCCTCCCCGGAAGAATTGGAATTTCTGGACCGCTACGGCGTCCATCCCGAGCCGGGAGAACGCATCGAAGTTCCCCTGCTCGCGCAGCGCTACATGGCGCGCCTTGCCGCATCGCTGCGCACCGGCGTTATCCTCGCGGTGGATTATGGCTACACTCGCCAGGAGCAGCTTGCCGGCCGCCATCGCGGAACCCTCATGGCCTATCGTCAACACTCCGCCCTGCTCAATCCTTACGAAGCTCCGGGGCAACAGGACCTCACCGCGCACGTAAACTTTACTGCCCTCTCGGCAGCGGCCGAAGAGAACGGCATGCAGGCGCAACCTCTTCTTACCCAGTCACAATTCCTGATGGGAATCGGAGAGGCCACTCAATTCGCCGACGCCTTCGAGGATTGCGGCCTGCCCCAGGAGCGCGCCAAAGTCGCCCTGCAGCTCAAACACCTGGTAACCCCCGCCGGCATGGGCGAGAGTTTCCACGTTCTGATAGCGTCGAAGGGCCTGGCGCCGGCGCGGGTTGAAGGGTTGAGCGGCTTGTCGTTCACCAAGAGCAGGCTCTAATGGCATGAGCAGGACTTCTCCCCCGAACCAGAATCTTTCATACCTCAAATGTGGGTCGGGAAGGCGGGTCTGAACATCTATGAAACACTTGGCGGAATCATGGACCGATTGGAGAAGGGAGAAATGAAAGGCGAGGCCCGACCTGCTTCGTGGAAAATCCTGCTGGCCTTCGCCGTCATTTACTTCGTCTGGGGATCGACGTTTCTGGCGATCCGCATCGGCGTTCATGAGGTGCCGCCATTCCTGTTGGCGGCTGTTCGTTTTTTTACCGCCGGCCTAGTCCTCTACGCCTGGTTGCGGCTGAAGGGCACGCCGGCTCCCAGTCGGCGGGAGTGGGTCTCGGCTTCGGCGCTTGGAGCGCTGATTTTCTTGCTCGACTACGGCTGCCTGTTCTGGGCTGAACAGCGCGTGCCTTCCGGGGTGACGGCGGTGGTGCTCGCGACCATCCCGGTGTTCATCGCGCTTCTCGAAATTGTCTTTCTGCACACACAGAAGCTTACCGTCAGGCTCGGACTGGCGCTTGCCATCGGAATCCTCGGCGTGGCGGTTTTGATGAACCGATCTTTTTCTTTGGGCGAGGCTCCCATAGACCGCGCGGGCGCGCTGGCCTTGCTGGTGGCCTCGGCGACCTGGTCGATTGCAACCATCCTGACTCGTCGCGTTCCGCTTCCGGCGTCGAAGGCGATGAGCGCGGCCGCCCAGATGCTCACCGGAGGAACGATGCTTTTCGTGCTGGCGGCAGTCTCCCACGAGTTCGCCGGATTTCGCGTACAGGCCGTCTCCCGCAACGCCTGGTTCGCGCTGATTTATCTGATCATCGCGGGTTCGATCGTCGGCTTCACGGCTTATGTCTGGTTGCTGCACTACGAGTCACCGACCAAGGTAGGCACTTATGCCTACGTGAACCCGGTAGTCGCGGTGTGCCTGGGATATTTCTTCGGCGGCGAAGCGATGGGCGCGCGCACGCTGCTGGGGACATTACTGGTCCTGGCGAGCGTAATCACGATCACCACGACGAAGAAACCTGGCGAGGGAAGGGTCCAGACCTCGACTAGCGGGCAACTGGTTGAAAACGCAGGCGAACCATCTGTTTGAAATGTATATACATAAGTATATACTTAACAAAGACCAAAATTAAGGCGAATCCAGATGCCAGCTCTTCGCGCACAACTCGTCAAGTGGGGCAACAGTCAGGCGGTTCGCATTCCTAAAACCGTGGTCGAGCAGGCGCGCCTGCGAGAGGGTGACGAGCTCCAGATCCAGGTGTTGGACGGCCGCATCACGATTGAACCGCTGAGCCCGAAAATAACGCTGCAGTCCCTGGTTGCGGGCATTACTCGAAAAAATCGCCACCCGGAGCTGGATTGGTCTAAAAAGGTCGGCAAGGAAGTCTGGTAATGCCTGCCTACGTTCCCGATGCAGGGGACATCATCAAAATAGATTTGGACCCACGAACCGGTCACGAGCAAGGTGGTTGGCGTCCGGCACTTGTGCTGTCCCCCAAGACTTACAATGCAAAAACTGGACTGGCGGTGGTAGTTCCTATTACCAATCTTGCGAAAGGCTACCCCTTCGAAGTTCAACTTCCGGTTCACCTCAAAACCACGGGAGTTGTTCTGGCCGATGCGATTAAGAACGTTGGCTGGCGCGCGCGCAACGCCAAATACACCGATACTGCTCCGGTCGACGTTATGAAGGCGGTCCAAGAGCGCCTGATCGCACTCCTGGGTCTTGCTCAGGCCTAGTCGTTTAAGGCCGCGTCATCCTCTCGGGTTTCATCAGCTGATCGAACTCCTCGCCGGTGAGATACCCAAGCTTCAGGGCCGCCTCGCGCAGGCTGCTATGTTCGACGTGGGCGGTGTGGGCGATCTTCGCCGCCTTGTCGTATCCGATTTTCGGAGTCAGCGCGGTTACCAGCATCAGGGAATTCTTCAGATTCGCATCCACTTTGGCACGATCCACCTCGATGCCTTTGATCATGTATTCGACATAGCCGTGGCAGGCGTCCGTGATCAACGTGACCGAGTGCAGGAAGTTATAGATGATTACCGGCTTGTAAACATTCAGCTGGAAATTTCCTTGCGAGCCGGCGAACCCGACCGCCGCCGTGGCGCCATGGACCTGCACGCACACCATGGTCATGGCCTCACACTGCGTGGGATTCACCTTGCCGGGCATGATCGAAGACCCAGGCTCGTTTTCCGGGATGATGAGTTCACCCAGGCCGGATCGCGGGCCGGAAGCCAGCCAGCGTATATCGTTCGAAATCTTCATCAGCGAGGCGGCGAGGGTTTCCATCGCACCCTGGGCAAAGACGATTTCGTCGTGCGCTGAAAGCGCCGCGAATTTATTGGGATGAGAGCGGAAGGGAAGCCCGGTAAGTTCGGCGATCTTCTTGGCCGCGCGCTCCGCAAATTCCGGGTGCGCGTTCAAACCCGTGCCCACCGCGGTCCCGCCGATGGCAAGGTCGTAAAGCCCGTCCAGCGCCTGCTCCAGGCGCTTGATATCGCGCTCCAGCAGGCTGGCCCAACCGCCGAATTCCTGTCCAAAGGTCAGGGGAACGGCGTCCTGCAGGTGGGTGCGCCCGATCTTGACCACATCGCTGAATTTCTTTGCCTTTTCCGCAATCGCATCGTGCACCGTCTGGATGGCCGGAATCAGCGCGTTCTTTACCCGCTCCGCGGCGGCAATATGCATTGCCGTGGGAAACGTGTCGTTCGACGACTGTGACAGGTTGACGTCATCATTGGGATGAATCAACTTCTTCGATCCCAGTTCGCCGCCCGCCAGTTCGATGGCGCGGTTGGCGATGACTTCATTAACGTTCATGTTGGTCTGAGTGCCGCTGCCGGTCTGCCAGATGCGCAGGGGAAACTGGTCGTCGAGCTTGCCGGCGATGACTTCATCCGCCGCCTGCACGATGAGCCGGGCTTTCTCGGCGGGGAGTTTGCCCAAGTCCTGATTTACCAACGCGCACGCCTTCTTGAGGATGCCAAAAGCGCGGATCAGTTCGGGCGGCATGGTGTCGCGGCCAATATTGAAATGCAGGAGCGAACGCTGCGTCTGCGCCCCCCAGTAGACGTGGGCCGGGACTTCGATCTGTCCCATGCTGTCGGATTCGGTGCGAGTCTTCGATTTCGAAGGCGCTGCCATGTGGGTTCCCAATGTGTTGTAGGGATTACAGTAACCGAGAATTATACGCGTGCGAAGGGACTGCGGTCGGAGGCATTGAATTCTGTGCGCAGAACCCGTTCGAGGGTTTCGCAAATTCGCCCACACCCCAAAGCCGGATCCCCCATTTCGCAGCATGCTAGAATCGTTACTTTTCGGGGCGAAGGTGTGGGCTTTTACCACGCGCGGTGCATCACGTTTTAATTCATCGAGACGACGATTTGGTGACCAAACCGATTTCCGGCCCGGCCCAGCAGATTCCCGACACTCTGCCCCGTCCGCAGACCAAAGGGGAACCAGACACCTCAGCCGATGTGGTCGTGATCGGCGCCGGACCCACCGGACTGGCCTGTGCCATCGAAGCCCAGCGCGCCGGCTTCAAGACCATGGCCATCGACAAGGGGTGCGTGGTCAATTCCATCTACCACTATCCCGCCAACATGTCGTTCTTTACCACGCCCGAGCTGCTGGAAATCGGCGACATTCCCTTCAGCACCGCGCGGCAGAAGCCTACCCGGGAGGAGGCGCTCGAATACTACCGCAAAGTCACCGAGCACTATCATCTCGATGTCCGCCAGTATCAGTGGGTCAAAACGGTGACGGGGAGTGATAACGATTTTCAAATCACCGCGACGGACACTCTCGGGCGCATTTATGACTATCGCACCCGCAAGCTGATCGTTTCGACCGGTTATTATGACTTGTCCAATCCGCTGAATATTCCCGGCGAGGATCTCCCCAAGGTTTTCCACTACTATCGTGAACCGCATCCGTTTTTCGACATGGATGTCGTGGTCATCGGGGGCAAGAACTCGGCCGCCATCTCCGCTCTCGATCTCTGGCGCCATGGGGCGCGCGTGACCCTGGTGCATCGTGGGCCACAATTGCACAACCATGTGAAGTATTGGATCTTGCCGGACATTGAGAACCGCATCAAAAACCGCGAGATCGCCGCCTATTTCGGCAGCTCGGTGGTCGAGATCGGAGCCGACTACGTTAATCTCCGAACTCCGGAGGGCCCGGTGCAGTTGAAGAACGATTTTGTCTTCGCCATGACCGGCTACCATCCCGACTACGATTTCCTGCGTTCGATGGGCATCGAACTCTCCGCCGAACAGTGCCGCCCGGTCTGCGATCCCCTGACCCTGGAGAGCAACGTGCCGGGAATCTACGTGGCCGGCGTGATCGTGGCCGGGTCAAGGACCAACGAAATCTTCATTGAAAACGGAAGGTTTCACGGGCGGCAGATCGCCGCCCATTTGAAGCTGACGCTTTCGGGCCGCAGCTAGCGGGCTTACGCCAGGGTCACCAGCTCTTCTCCCAATTGCTGATTGATCAATCGCGCCACCAGCGCTTTGAGTTTCTCTCCAGTCTTGGACAAGACAAAATCCTGATCCGGGTCTGACCAGTCCAGCTTGAAGCTGGTCGCCAGCGCGGAAATCCATATTTGCCGCACCGGGGCATTGGGCGAAATGATGAACTTGCTGCGGTCCTCGAACGAAATATGCAGCGCGCCGGACTGATCTTCCACTTCGATGTCCGACGACTCCTCGGCCTGCATGAGGGCTTTCTTCAAGGATTCGAGCGCGGCATCAGCCCGCTTGCGAAAATCGTTTTCATCAAGCATGCGTAGATTATAGTCGGACTTCGGACTTCGGACTTCGGACCTCGGACGTCAGACCTCTGCCCCAACCTGCTGCATGGCTCTGGTGTATAGCCGAGATCCGGGGTCCGAGGTCTGACGTCCGACGCCGAACTATGGATCCGCAACCCGAGCGCGCCGCCACCTCAATCTCGCTGTCCGCGTATCTGCGGCTGGTGCGCCACAACCGCAACTTTCGCCGGCTTTGGCTGGCCCAGATCGTCAGCGAAATCGGCGACTGGTTTTACACCCTGGCGATTTACAGCCTGCTGCTGCAACTGACCGGGCGCGCCAGTTCGGTGGCGCTGGCCCTGGTGCTGCAGGTCCTTCCCCAGACTTTTATTGGTCCCGCTGCCGGCGTGGTCAACGATCGCGTGCGCCGCAAGCGCGTCATGATCACCGCCGACCTGGTGCGGATGGTCATCGTCTTCGCCATGTTGCTGGTGCGTTCCCGTTCCACGGTGTGGCTGGTCTATCCCCTGTTACTGCTGGAGACGCTGATGGCCGCGTTCTTCGAGCCGGCCCGCACCGCAGTGGTGCCGAATATCACTCCCCGGGAAGACGTGCTGGTGGCCAACACGCTCTCCTCGGCGACCTGGTCGGTGAATCTGCTGATCGGCGCTTCCGTCGGAGGAGTAGTAGCCGCGCTGTTCGGACGGGATGCAGTGTTCGTGGTCAATGCGCTGTCATTTCTGATGTCGGCGCTCCTCATTCGCGGCATGAGCTTTACGGAACCGCATGCCCAGGCGGCGGCTCCGTTGCGCCTGCGGGACGCAATCGATCTTTCACCCGTGGTGGAGGGTATCCGCTACGTTGGTCGAGACCGCCGATTATTGGCTGCGGTATTTGCCAAAGCCGGCGAACTCATGATCGGCCCCAGTTGGGTGCTCTTTACCGTCATGGGCCTTCAGTATTTCCACGTGCATCTGCGCGGAATCGATCCGCAGCGTGGCGCCATGCTGGGCATGAGCCTGCTGCTCGGGGCCCGTGGCATTGGCGCCGTCATGGGTCCGCTGTTTTCCGCACGCTGGGCCGGCCACTCGGATGCGCGACTGCGGCTGGGCATCCTCTTCGGCTATCTCACCATCGGAGCCGGTTATCTAGGGCTTGGCCTGGCCCCGAATGTGTGGGTGGCATGCCTGTTCATCATGCTGGCCCATTGCGGGGGATCCACCGTCTGGGTCTTCTCCACCACGCTGTTGCAGTTCAACACCGAAGACCGCTTCCGCGGCCGCGTCTTTTCCGCTGATCTCGGCTTCTCCATGCTGACCATCGCCGTGGGCGCGTACATTTGCGGATTTTTTCTTGATCGTGGAGTGTCGGCCCGCGTGGTGGCGTCCACCACCGGGCTGATCATGATTCTGCCGGCGTTGCTGTGGGTGTGGGCCATGCGATGGGGAAAACCGGCCGCAGTCTCGTCCGAAGTTAGCTCTGCCGGGACTGCGGAATTGTGAGCAGGCCTCGCTGAGCTTCGCTCAGCCGGACAGTCGGGGCGGCTGTCCCACGTGGTCTGTTATGCCGGCGAAAGCCGATCTATCTTGGCTGCCATGATGAAGTCGCTCTGCGTCAGC
Organism: Terriglobia bacterium; assembly: GCA_963742495.1. Lineage (GTDB taxonomy): Bacteria > Acidobacteriota > Terriglobia > Terriglobales > Acidobacteriaceae > JAIQFF01. Next base: position 154,678 of record CAVULZ010000003.1, on the reverse strand, counting down.
CCGTCGACCTTGTGCGTCCACATGGTAATTTCCGCTTTGCCCCAGGTCAGCAGGATGTCGGGATGATGTCCCTCATGTTCCGCAATCTCCCCCACCCGGTTTACAAAGTCGAGCGCCTGCTTGAAATCGGGGAAGGCAAATGTACGTGTGATGTGATGTTCATTGACCACCTTCCACTGCGGCACCTCTTGCTGAATGCGTCGCAGTTCCACTCCCTTCATCGGAGGCACACCTCCGCGGCAGGGAACGCAGGTTTGGCTGGCAAGATCTTCGGGCATGGTCGCGTCCTCTTCTATTGCGGTGGCCGCATGTCCACCTGGTTGACCGGACATTCGCGCACGCTGCGGGTGCAGCTCTGATACTGGAGGTCCTTGTCCACGCACACCTCCAGGCTGACCAGCGCGCCGGCATGGCAGGAAACGCGGAAGGCCTCCGGCGGAGCGTGGTTCGCATCCGCAAAACTCTTTTCCAAATCCGATACGTTGAGCTGTTGCTCGTGGTCCACCTTCTGATATTGCTCCGGCACATGCACATTCCTGAACGCCTGCTCGGCTCGGGCAAAATAATCCTGGGCCGAAAGGCCGCTGCAGGTGCCATGTTCCTGCCACTCATGCTGGATCAGTCCGCGGCTGGGCATGTAGTTGAGCATATGGTCGACCGTATCCGCGGCCACTGGAGGAGCATTTGAGCAAGACATGGGCGGCGCTCCGCTGTTGGCTTGTGGCCACAGTCCGTGCAGCACGAACGCCGTGTGTCCGCCGATCCTGCATTCGCTGGAATGGTCGCTGGGATGACCGGCGCAGTAGTTCGGCGCCCAGGAAAGCGCCAGCAGGTAGTAGTCGAAATTACCCGTGCCAGCCTCGGTGTCATTGTGATGATGGTGGTGCTTGGCAAAGGCGGATGGAGTCAGGAACAGAAGTGAGCAAAGCAAAGCCGATGTGATGCGACGTTTCATAGATCCGTCAGAAACCGCTCCCACCTTTGCGCAAACAACGCGCAAAGATGGGCACCCGCTAAACGGTAAAAGCTGCCCTCTAGAACGGAATATCTTCGTCGCTGATCGGCGATGAAGCGGCCGCTGGTTCCGCTTCCGGCGGGCGCTGATCGAAATTGTTTCCACCTGCGGCCGCGCCGCGTGAGCTGCCCGCGAAATCTCCGCCGCCTTCGCCGCGCCCGCCCAGCAGAATCAGGTCGCTGGCCACGACTTCGGTCATGTACTTTTTCTGGTTGGTCTGCTTGTCGTCCCAGGAGCGGGTTTGCAGGCGGCCTTCGATGTACACCTTTCCGCCCTTCTTCAGGTACTCGCCGGCAATTTCAGCCAGGCGCTGCCAGAGCACGACGTTGTGCCACTCCGTGCGGTCCTGCCATTCGCCGTTCTTGTCCTTGAAGCGCTCGTTGGTGGCCAGAGCGATCTTGGCCACGGGCGTGCCGCTGGGGGTGAATTTCACCTCCGGGTCCTTGCCCAGGTTGCCGATTAGGGTAACGCGGTTCAGACTTTTTCCTGCCATGAATGCTGCTCCTTCCGCCCCTTTTCGTTTGGGTATTAAACCAGGGAGCCGGGGAAAATAAAACAGGTTTCTAGGGGCTGGAAGGCCACTATACCAGAAACCCGGCAGAGCGATGTGACGGATGAACAAAGCGGGCGTCGGACGTCGGACCTCGGCTCTCGGCAGGTTCTAAGCGGAGGTCCAAAGTCTGACGCCTGACGCCGCCTTTGAGCTATAATCCTCCCGATGCCTGAAGAACCGCTCAGGGGGATCGTCGGGATGGTGCCCGACGAGTTCAAACACGAACCCAGGTCCAAGGGCCTGCTGACCCCGCGCAAGAAGAAACCCAAAGAGCTGGCGGTAATCACCGAATGCTGTACTGGTTGCGCCGGGTCGCCGGCCTGCGTGGAATACTGCCCCGTCGAAGATTGCATGTTCTGGGTCCCGGATGAAGACAATTCTCCCTTTGGCCGCATCCAGGTTGATCCCATTCTCTGTATCGGCTGCAATAAGTGCACCAGCAAGGGCCCGGACGGCTCCTTCCTCGATGGTTGCCCCTGGGATGCAATCGTAATGGTGGACACCGCCGAGATAGAAAAAGAAGTCGGCGTCATGCCGTTCTAACTGAGAACCGAGAACTAAAAACCGACAACTGAATTTCCAAGAACAGCCCATCCGTAGCTCGCAGGAATTCGCCAACGCGAGCGCCCCGACTACTTCGCCCGTTCCCGTATCGCCCGCTCGGTTGCCACCGCCTGTTGGCGCACATGGTCGGGAATCTCGGGCAACTCCCGTTCGTAGGGTTGGATGGCAGGAATATCCTCGAGCTGACCAATCAGGTATAGCGCGCGCAGGGCTTCCCAAACCTGGTCCGTTCCCGGATCAAGGGTTGCGATCTGATCTCCGGCGGCGACGGTTTGCCCGGGCTGCACCGACAATTGGCGTAGCCGTCCGTTGATAGGCGAGCGCACCTCCACGGTTTGTCCCCCGGACTCGATCTTGGCGATGATCCCGCCCTGATGGATCGGCGTTCCCACCGCGCTGGAATCCGTGATCTTTCCGGCTGCGGCGGCGGCAACCTTAGTCGGCTGCAGCAGGGCAACGATATCCGGCCTTCCCGTGGCGTCGCCGAAGCGGATCAGCGAAAGCGCAGCATTGCCCCGCACCAGGAGAGAAGAATCACCCAGCATTTTCAGAAGCGCCTGGTGGAACCCGGCGCTGGCCGCGTCTTTGCTGGTTACATCCTGTCCCATGACCCAGGCATCGGTGTTGCGCACTTCTTCCATCGGATAAGACGCCAGCCGTACCACATCCGGATACCACTGCGTGACCCCAGGGTCATGGCGCGTCACCCGCTCGCCGATCTGCACCAGGGCGTGCTGGATGTGGCGCGGTTTCTTATCGTCCTGCAGGTACTCGCTCAACTGCTTGTCCGAGAGTTGCCGTCCGAACCAGGTGTTCCACCAGAACAGAAACGGCATGAGCACGATCAGCCAGCCGGTGGCGAAAAACAACAGCCGGTTTCGGGTGGACATCCGTGGTTTGGCGGGTGGAGTAACGGTTTCGGTCGCCGGCAACGAAATTTCCTGAGCAGGATCTGGAAGTGCGGACATGCCTGAATCCACGAAAACTATAACAGAAGACGGATTGCAGATTCCGACGCGTCGCCCGCTGGAGCTTGTCCCGCGCGACGGCGTTCCCGCCGGGCATCCCGCCCTCCGCGCCGAGGGCGGGACGCCCGCGGGACAGCCGGCAGGATGCCGCCTTACGTCTCGACTTTACGCTCTCGCCTCCAGCACGATGTTGAAGGGGGTTTCGGCGGCGCGGCGCACCCGGCTGAACCCAGCTGACTTCAGGATCTTCGCCAGGCGTCCTTCGCCCGCCTGCGCGCCCAGGGCCAGTCCGACTTCCTGCGAAAGCGAAGCCGGTGTGCACAGCATGGTCGAAGCCGCATAGAACACACGCCCGATGGGATTCAGGTTGTCTTCCAGCTTGTCCCCGGCAAACGGCTCAACAATCATCCATGCGCCGTCGGGAGCGAGCGACTGGAACACATGCCGCGCAGCGCCTTCGGGATCGCCCATGTCGTGCAGGCAATCGAAGAAGGCCACCAGCTGAAATCCCTTGCCCGGAAAATCTTTTGCCTTGGCCACTTCAAACTTCACCCGGTCCGACAGTCCGGCCTTGGCGGCGGCTTCACGGGCCAGTTCGATGGAGCGCGGATGATAGTCAAAGCCCACAAACTTGGATTTGGGATAGGCCTGCGCCATCAGGATGGTCGAGGTCCCCAGCCCGCAACCCACGTCGGCGACGCTGGCTCCGGCCTTGAGCTTGCCTTCAACGTTCCCCAGCGCAGGAATCCAGTCTTTGATCAGATGAGCGCGGTAGTTGGGACGGAAGAACCGCTCGGTTCCGGTGAACAGGCAAGAGTCATGCTCGTGCCAGCCCACGCCCTTGCCGGTGCGAAAAGCATCGGTGATCTTGGGCACGTCTCTCACCGAAGCTTCCACGATCTCGAAAAAGCCGGGTAGAAAGACCGGGCTATTCTCATCGGCCAGGGCCATCGCTTGTTCTGGTGGCAGCGAGTAAGTCTGGCTGGCCGCATCATAAGTGATGAATCCGCCGGCCGCTTGCGCCGCCAGCCACTCGCGGACGTAGCGCTCATGCGTCCCGGTCTTTTTCGCCAGGTCCGCCGAAGTCATCGGTCCTGATCCAGCCAGTCCTTTGTACAGTCCCAATCGATCCCCAATAACGATGAGGGCAGCGTTCATGGCTGCGCCCATCTCGCCTACGGCTTTCATCACAAAGTCATGGAGTTTGGCTTCATTCAACGGGGGAGTCGCGCTAGTTGCCATCACAGGGTCTCCTTAAACGGAAGGTTTTTCCCTATGCTACCGCCAACTTTCGCCGGCGCGCAAACCCTGATTGTGTTTCATGACAGGGCCGCTATTTCGAAGGCTAGTCCACTACGTCCGCATCCAGCACCCGTTCCTGCTCCAGATAGTGGGAGACTGCATATTGGGCCAGCAGCGGCGTTTCCAGCCGGATCTCCGCGCCGATCCACTCGCCTTGGGAGTGCGGCTGGTCGGCGGGATGCTTGCAGGTTCCGCTCGACCCGAATTTCGGGCCGAAGGCGGCGCTCTGAATTTCGTCGAACTGGCGCAGGTTGCGCCAGGCCTCGTCCCCACTCGTGCCGGAGACATCGATCTTAAGTTTCACGATCGCCATGATGTCATTTACCACACAGACACGGAGACACGGAGAAAACTTCTTTGCTTTTCTCCGTGTCTCTGTGCCTCCGTGGTAAGCCAACTAAGTCATGCCGCAAACAGGTGATAGAGCATCACGTAAATCACCACACCGGTGACCGAAACATACAGCCACAGCGGGAACGTCCAGCGCGCGATTCTGCGATGCTGATCGAAACGCTCCTGCAGGGCGCGGCTCAACGTGACAATCACCAGGGGAACGATGGCGATCGCCAATATGGTGTGGGAAATCAGAATCGTGAAATAGACCGGACGCGACCAGCCTTGTCCCTGAAAGTGAACCGAGCCCACGTGCCAGTGATAATACAAATAAGAAGTCAGAAACAGCGCAGATGAAATCAGCGCGGTAATCATCACGGCGCGGTGCGCCGCCATGCGGCCGCGTTTGATGTAACCGCGCCCCACCAGGAGCAGGACGGCGCTGGTGCCATTGAGCACGGCGTCAATCACCGGATAGACGGCGTACTGTGCGGGCACTTGCATCATGCGGCGGGTTTCGTGGTGCGGCGGCTCACCATCACGAACGAGAGGCCGAACATGAAAGCGGAGAACAGCACCAGCGTCGCCAATGACGAAGCCAGGGGAAACTCCGCTACGTTCCCGGGATAGAGCACGTCGCGCAAGGCCTCAACTCCGTACGTCAGGGGGTTGATTCGTATCAGGAACCGGATCCACCCGGACGCGCCGGCCAGCGGGAAAAGGGCTCCGGAGAGCAGCCACAGCGGGATCAGAAATAGATTGATGATGGCGTGGAAGGCCTGGTTCGAATCCATGGACCACGCAATCGTGAATCCCAGCGCGGTCAAAGCGAAAGACACCAGGAAAACCGTCAGCACCACCAGCAGGAAACCAGTCAGGCTAAGATGGATCCCGACCAGCGGGGCGAAAGCAAGAAAGATCAGGCCCTGAATGGCCGATAGCGTGGTTCCCCCCAGCACCTTGCCCAGCACAATCGCAGCCCGCGGCACCGGGGCCACCAGTACCGACAGCAGGAAACCTTCCTTGCGATCCTCGATCACCGACATCATGGTGAAAATCGAAGTGAACAGCACAATCATGATCAGTGCGCCGGGGTAAAAGTAATCCAGATAGTGCTGCTGCCCGGCCGCGTCACCCGAACGAAACGAACTGCCGAAGCCGGAGCCGATCACCACCCAGAACAGCAGAGGCGACGCGATTACCCCCACTACGCGAGCGCGCTGGCGATAGAAGCGGACCAGTTCCCGCCACCACAGCGTGAATGCCGGAAGGATGATTCCCGTGGTCGGAGCGGTACGCGCTGGAAGGGTTGCAGCCTGGGTCGCCACGTCAGCTCGTTTTCCGCGCCTGCGGCGCCTTCTTCATGGTGAATTTCTTGCGTACTTCCATAAATGCGTTCAAGAAAAGGATGCCGGATAGCGCCAGCATAATGATGCTCATGAACAGACCATCGACGGTAGTGATCATTCCGTTCTCGACCGTCCAGCCAATTCCGGCCAGTGGAACCAGTCCGAAGACAACCGAAAGCAACAGCATCATTGGTCAGCTCCTGGTAGCGCCGGCGTCTCGCCGGCTGTCCGGCGGGCGTCCCGCCCGCCGCCTGAACCGCGGCAATGTCTCGCGAGCGACCTCGAAGTTCGTTCTCTCGCACTGAGGCGGCGCTACGCCGCCGGTTCCTCATCTTCGGTCCAGAATTTATGACCCGTGCGGTGGATGAAAACATCCTCCAGCGACGGCTTGCTCACAGAAATCGATTCAATCTCGCCGGGAAAGGCTTCGACCACGTCGGTAATGAAGCGATGGCCATTTTCCCGCTCCAGCCGGACCTGGCCGGCGAGCACTTTCGCATCCACGTTGAAACGGGCGCGAATGCGCTCCGCCATCGATTCCGCATCGCGGACGTCGAGCAGAATCACGTCGCCGCCGATCTCGCGTTTCAGCTCGGTCGGAGTTCCCAGCGCCACCAGCTTTCCCTCATTGAGGATGGCAAGACGATCGCAGCGCTCCGCCTCCTCCATCAGGTGCGTGGTCACCATCACGGTGACTTTTTCTTCGTCCCGCAAAATCTGGAGGTATTGCCACAAGTCGCGGCGCGCGCCCGGATCCAGGCCGGTGGTGGGTTCATCGAGCAGCAGCACCGCGGGATGGTGGAGCAGGCCCTTGGCCAGTTCCAGGCGGCGCTGCATCCCCCCCGAAAAAGTCTCGGCTTTTTCCTTGGCGCGATCCGACAGCCCGACCCGGGCCAGCATTTCGGCAATGCGCGACTTCAGCGCCGTGCCGCGCAAGCCGTAGAGATGACCCTGGTGCCACAGATTTTCGGCCGCCGTCAATTTCAAATCGATGCTCTGGGCCTGGAACACCACCCCGATCTGGCGGCGCAATTTGTTGGGTTCCCGGGCTGCGTCAAATCCCATAATGACGGCGCGGCCGCCTCCGGCCACCATGAGCGTCGAAAGAATGCGGAACATGGTGGTCTTGCCGCTGCCGTTGGGGCCCAGCAGTCCGAACAGCTCGGCGTGGCGGACGTCGAACGAGACTCCGCTCAAGGCGGTGCGGCCATCATAGCGGTGGACAAGATCCTGCACCGAGATTACGGCAGGAGGTGCGGGCGCGGCGCTGTTGGGCGGGTCGAGCGCGACGTAATCGGAGGCTTTGGAGACCACAGGATATTTTATCTGGAACCGTCGATCTGTGCTTGGCTTGGATGCGCCTCAGGGCCATGGAGGGCCGCCGAAGTCATGCCTTGGTGTTGAGCATCATCAGGGCGAACAGCAGCGGCAAATACAATACTGTGGCCTGCAGCAACTGCCGCGCCCGCTGCTTGGATCGCGCCGTATGGGGCGCCGCCTTCAGGGACGCCAGCCGCCAGCCAAAATAGAGCAGGGCCGTTCCCAGCACCGCCGCCCCGGCAAAATACAGCTTGCCCGACATCCCCAGCAGAGTCGGCAGCAGGCTTATCGGAATCAGCGCCAGCGAATACAGCAGGATCTGAGCGCCCGTGGACTTGCCGTCCGGTTCCACCACCGGCAGCATGCGGATTCCGCCGTCCTCATAATCCTGACGATAGAGCCATGCGATGGAATAGAAGTGAGGGAACTGCCAGAAGAAGACGATGGCAAACATCACCAGAGCGCCCCACTCCAGGCGGCCCCGGGCCGCGGTCCAGCCCAGAACCCCGGGCATCGCCCCCGGGAAGGCGCCGACGAAGGTGCAAATCGGATGAACTTTCTTCAACGGGGTATAGGCCCCGAGATAGACCGCGGACGTCGCCAGCGCCAGCCACGCGGTCAGAGGATTCAGGGCCAGCCCCAGGTAGACAGCTCCGCCGAGCGTCATCACGACGCCGACCAGCGTGGCATGCAGGAAACCGAAACGCCCGGCCGGGATAGGGCGCTGCGCGGTGCGCCGCATGCGGCTGTCCGTGTCCCACTCCATCACTTCATTAAGGGCAGCCGCTCCACCCGAAACCAGGCCGATCCCCAGCAGCGTATGAAACAGGGACCAGGAGACCGAAGAGATGCCCGACTTCAACGCTCCGAAGTAGTAGCCGCACCACGCCGTCATGATAATCAACGTGGTCACGCGAAGTTTGGCTAGTTCGGCGTAATCCCGAGCCAGGGCCAAAGCGCCGCTGCGCGGGACCACGAGAGGTTGTATTGCCGTGCTCATGCCGCCACCGGCTTCCGGTCTCGACCGGGATCGTGTTCTCTGACGGCTACCGGGCTATGCCGCCATACCTGCACTGCCAAGACCGCGGTTGCGGCCAGCAGCAATGCCCCCACGGCAACGTGTGCCACGGTGGAAATCACCATGGGAAGTTCAGGCTGGACCGCATCCCGCCCCCAAGCCACTCGGGTGAGAAACGCGACGAAACCCAGGCACAGTTGAGCAACCATCAGCGCGAGCATAGTTATAGCAGGCCGCCTTATGGAGTCAATCCCGGAATATCGCGACAAGGCGCGGATCGATGTCCAGCACAGCACAATGGCCACGGTTGCCGCATTCAAAACGTGCGGCCACCAGCTCAAGCCGTGATGGCGAAACATGGCGCCCAGGATTAACTGCACGTAGAGCACACCAATTGAGAGCAGGACCAACGTAAAAAGCCCGGGCCGCCCTTCATCGGTTTCGATTCGCGGAACTTCTTCCACCCAGTTCCGACCGGTGAAGAGCGCGATCAGGACCACCACGCAGAAAAATGTCTGCGCCAGCGCGGCGTGCGCGGAGGAGATCGCCGGAGGCAGGTAGAACAGCACCGTGAGCCCGCCTAAAATCCCCTGCGCGATGACCAGGCCGAGCGCAGTCAGGCCCAGGTATTTCATCCAGCGCCGGGGATCGGCGCGCCAGGTCCAGACGGCCAGGATAATGCTCAGAAACCCTACAAACTGGGCAATCATGCGGTGCGTGTGTTCGAACTTTACGCCCCCCACCAGGTGCGGAATCTTGTAAAGCGAACCAAACGAAGTGGGCCAATCGGGGACGGAGAGGCCGGCATCGTTGCTGGTCACCAGTGCTCCGGCGATGATAAGCAGAAAGGTCACCGACGCCGCAAAGACCGCGAACCGGTGATGGCCCTGGTTGTACGGTATGGTAACGGCCTTCAGAAGCGGCTCCTGGGAAGTTGGGTAGCGATAGGTTTGTGTAGCGCCGCCGTCCCGGCGGCTGTTCCGCCCGCAGCCGGGGGCAAGGATGCCCCCGGGACAGCCGGCCGGAGGCCGGCGCAACACTCCAACACTTATTCCGGCTTGAAGCCCTGGTCGACGGTCTTGCTGTCTTTCGCCGCCAGTGTAACTTTCTGCGTCTGCTCGCCCAGCTTTTCCTGGACGAACGCCAGCGTGTAATCGCCCGGCGGCAGGCCCTTGATTTCGTACTTGCCGTCCGCGCCCGTGACCGCATAGAACGGGGTCTTCACCACGTTGACGTACATCTTCATCCAGGGATGCTGGTTGCACTTCACCGGCAGCATGATTTCTTCGCGCGCGAAATTCTTTTCGATGGGCGCCGCCTTGGGAGGCTGCGACTCGTTCCACTCGCGATTGTCTTTGGGTGTGGGATGGATGTTGTGCGTGGTTTCGTCGTCGTTGCGGATCTCGATGTTCTGGCCCGCCATCACCGCTAGCACGTGAGGATGGTACTGGCAACCCTTCTGGTCAATCGTGACCGAATCCTTGGGCACGTCGAAGGTGCGATCGCCCAGGCCGTCCTTCACGTACACGAAAACGTTGGCCAGCTTGCCGTCGTTGACTACGAGCGTTTCAGCCGTGTTGGTGCCTTTGCAGGCCGCGTCCTGGCTCATGTCGATTTTCTGCGCCTTGGGAGCCGGACCGCCGAAGGTCACTGTGCCGCTCACGCTGGCTGCGGTCGCCGGATCGATCGGCGTTGAAGTCGCCGCCGGCTTCATTTCCGAGCTCGGCGAAGTGCCTTGTTCTTCGTTGGTGTTTTCCTTCTTGCTGCAGCCTGCCAGCAAGCCCAGCAGACAAAGCACGCAGATTGCCGCCCATAGTTTCTTATTCATTATGTCGCCCTTTCCTCAGCTGTAAATCTCATTTCCAAAACAGAACATTCTACCGCGAACCACCCACGCTTGCCGCTCCAGCCTGGCTGGCAGCCCGTTTCTGCTTGCTCCGCGGCTGCAGGGAAGCCTGGCCCCTTCCCATCGACGCCGCCACCCGCCGCTGTTCCTCCGGCGTGAGCTGGAATATGTAATCCACCAGCAGCCTGCTTTGGTCCTTGCCATACCCCTGGAAAGAAGGTGGCGTCGGACCGGCGAAGACCCAGTGATTATTTTCCCGTCGGAACAACCCCGAAGGCATGGAGGTGCCTGGACTGATGGCCTGCGGATCCAAAATCCAGCGCTCGGCCCAATCCGGCTTGAGACGATCTTTTGCCAGCAGGAAGTTGGGCGCCGTGGCGATCTTGTCATGTTGCGGATCGCCGGTGGCATGGCACTTCAGGCATGGCGCGGCCGTGCTCGAGAACAAACTGCGCGCCATGTCGGTCTCTTTGGTGGACAGGACCGGCACCTGCTCCGGAATGTAAGGCATGGGCTGCTGCGACAGCGCCTGGAAGAAGCGCACCAGCTTGCGCAGCTCATTGTCGGAGAACGAGAACGTCGGCATGCGCACCTGCAAGTACGGCCGCACGCCATTCCGATTGGTGTCGGTTGTGCTCAGCGCCGGATTCGAAAGGAATTTCCGCAGCCACTCGGGATCGACGCGCGCCCCTTCCGTCAGCAGCTTCGGAGGCAACTGCTCCTGCGCATCCTGGTAGCGTTTCATCCCCATCAGGATCGTGCTCTGATCCGGCGTCAGCTGATGGCAGCCCATGCAGTTGTACTTGGTGACAATCCACCAGCCCTCCTGAATATCGCGGCGGGCATCGCCCGGCTTGTACTGATAGCTCTCGGGCAGGGAACTCTCCTCGCTTCCCATCAGGAACGTGGTCAGGTCTTGAATCTCCAGTTTGGAGAGATGGAGATTGGGCATGCGCAGCGCTTCCATCTCTGACTTGACCTTGCCCTTGTCGTAAACATTCGGTTCGGCGAGTTTATGCTCGAAGAAACCTTTGTGGTCATACCACGGCCCCTTGGCGGGACCTTCGGGCAGCCGCGCCAGGTCTTCCGGATCGGTGATCGGTTCGGCATGCTTGCCACCGCGCTCCGCCACATTGGTGAAGAGAGCAAAATCCAGGCGCTCGATGGGCTTGCTGCCTTCATAGGTCAACTCGGTGCCGATGCGGCCCTCGTCTTCGAAGCCCGAGATTTCATGACAGCCGGCGCAGCCGTATTGCCGAATCCACTTCTTGCCCTCTTCTTTCAGCTCAGGATCGTTCATGTACGAAGCCTGGGCATAGGCTGAAGGCTCCTCCTTTTTCTGCGTCATCAGGTAGGAGGCGATGTCCTGCGCGTCCTCTTCGCTCAGCCGAAGGCTGGGCATCACCGTCATATTCTGCACTTGCAGTTCGTGCCCGTCGTTGGGGCATGTGCTGTGCTCCAGGTCGAACTGGTAAGGCAGCCCTTTTTTGGCGTAGTCCTCGGGGCCGATATCCTTTTTCTCGTAAGGACAATAAGGACGGGTGCGCTCGCGCGCGTTGTGAATCCAGCGCACCAGGTAGTCGTAGTTGTCCTTTTCCCCCACGCGCGTGAGATTGGCGGCGAACGTGCCCCCCTGCATCTGGTCGCCTTCGCCGATGGAGTGGCAGGCCAGGCAGCCGCGGGTCTCGAACAGCTGCTTGCCGTGCTCGACGTTCCCCGGTTTCTGCTTGGGCAGAGCGTCGGTCAATCCCGATTGCCACAGATACGCCGAGATGGTTTGAATCTGATGCTCGGTCAGGCGGAAATTCGGCATCTTGGTGGTGGGGCGGAAGTCGGTCGGTTTCTTCAGCCACACTGGAATCCAGTTCGGGTTCAGCTTGAGCCGGACATCTTTCAGGTTGGGCCCGATCTTCTTCATGTCCTGCATCAGGCTGTGGTTTTGGAAATCAAGCTGCTGGATGCGCCCATCGATCTTGCTGTTGGACACGCGCAGCGCCACCGCCTGCTGGTTCAGCCGGTTGGCCTCGTCATTGCTCGAGGCGGCGTCGGCCTGTTTCATCAGGTCCGCCGAGGTCTTCGAATTGTCGATCTTCTGCTGGTCCAGAAGCTTCATCTGCTGCGCGATCGAAGTCAGCTCTTCCGGTTCCCGGTCGTAGCCCTCGTAGCGATGGCAGCCCATGCAACCGCGCTGGCGGAAAAGAAATTTGCCGTTCGAGATATGCGCGCCCACATCGCCCACCGCCAGGTGCATATCGGCGGCGTGGCAGGTCTGGCAGCCGGCTTCGGCATTCTGCTTGGGAAACAGCGGCCACAACCAGTGCTCGTAGTTGCCATGCGCTTTTTCGACGCTGGTGGTTGCCCGCCCGTTGCCCTGGTGACAGGGAGAGCACCCGAATCTGTCGGGATCATGCGTCTTCAGCAAGTTCGGCTCGGGATGGCTGGTGAAGGCCTGGGCGTACTCGTCCGGACGCTTCTCGCCCTTGGGGGTCATGACCGCGGCCGTGACCCGGATCGGCTCGCGCGTATTCATGTGGCAGGACTCGCAGCGGTCCACGATGTTGGCGTCCGCCACGTTGATCTGCACGATCTGCGGGTCCCAATCCGCCGCCTTCTTCTTGAGACCGTCAATCTGGGTGGGCGTGAGGTCCACCATGTGGTCCGTGATATAGGCGGACGACTGGTTGCTGGCCTCGGTGACCGGCTTTATCACTTCGCCCAGTTCGGCGCTCAACTTGGTTCGCTGGTCTTTGAGCGAGTTGTAGGTCTCTTCCAGTTCCGCGAAGTTGAATTGCTGCTTGTGGCCGTCAGGGAACTCGACCGTGGCTTTCCTCTTTTTATAGTCGTCGATGTCCTGCTGCTTGCTCTTCTTGCCGGACGCGCTGCTTTCGGTCTCAAGCTCATACCTCAGCGCGTTGACGTAAGCCCGGCGATCGGTAAAGACGTTCTGGACGGCCAGAATTTTCGCGCTTAAATCCGTGATCTGTTTTTGCAGTTCGTCCCGGCGCGGCTTGGCGGTCTCGTAGGCGTCCTTGTAGGCCTGTTCCAGCTGCTGGTACTGCGTATTCTGCTCGACTTCTTTCACCGACTGCGACGACTTCGAGCGCGCGCTGTTCAGGAATACGCTGTAGCGCTCCTTCCACACATGCTGAAATGCCTTCCAGGGACGCTGTCCGAAGGATTCGTCCCACAGCGCCCAAAACAGCGTCACCATGAGGATCATCATGCAGATGACGTAGTACGCCGCGTAAGACTTGGTAACAATCGGGTCCTTCTCGGGTACAGGTGGCACTCAGATCCTCCAGCAGTCGTCAGTCGTCGGTCATCAGTCGTCAGCCAGTCGCCCAACACAGCCGTCGAGAGTTTGGATGTGCTGACGACCGACGACTGACGACTGAATCACACGTTAAACCACGGCGTTATCCACACATACTTGATATGCCACGCCAGCCGCAGCAGCATTTTTGCCGGCAGGGCCACCATGGTGAGCACAAAAAACATCATGATGGAATACTGCAGCAGGCTCATGCGCTTGTAATCTTTCGGGTTGTAGCGCCGGAACAGGGCGTGCATGATGAAGCCGCCGATGGCGTAAAACCCTCCCACCACCACGGCGCCGAAAATCGCCTTGCCCAGGTTCGACGTAATGCCAAACAAGTCCGGCAAATCGCGGTTCACTTCATAAATAAGGCGATTGTGGTCCCAGGTTTGCCCCGGCCAGAACCATTGCCATCCGGGGCCGCGGATGAACGTGCCAATAATGATCATCGAAACCCAGAGAATGATGAAGCCGAACAGAAACGTGCTGATGGAAAATTTGCGCTGCTTCCAGGTGTAGTAGCCGCTGCCCAGCGGGTTGGTGTCAATGTAGGGAATCACCATCAAGCCGACGATAATGAGCGTGGGCATAACCACGCCGGCGATCCAGGGATCGAAGTACACCAGCATTTCCTGCAGCCCCAGAAAGTACCAGGGCGCCTTCGCCGGATTCATGGTCAGGTTGGGATTTGCCGGCTCTTCGAGCGGCGCGTTCAGCGTGATCGACCACACCATCAGAATGATGGTGACGATCATGGCGGCGAGAAACTCTATGCGCAGCAGAAAGGGCCAGACATGGATCTCTTTCTGCCAGCCCGGACGGAAGGGCCACGTCTTGCGATGGTGGGTCTTGGCCATCGCGGGATTGGTTTCCAGCTCGCCGATCAGTTCATCGTTGGCCTTGGCCTGCTTCCACGCCAGATAAATGTAGAAAATGAGCAGAGGAATCAGCCCTACGATGGGCACATTGTCAGGCGCCGAACATATCTCCCAAAGTTGCCGCCAATCCATAATTGCTCCCAAAAATGCCCATGTGGGGACGGGTCTTCAACCCGTCCAAGTCGAGCGAAGCTCGACAAGGTTATTGGCTGCCCACAAAGCCAGCCGAGCTTCGCTCGGCCCGGACGGGTCGAAGACGCGTCCCTCCACAATCCCTTACTTCCTCGGTTCTTTCACTTCCGACGCCAGCATGACCGGCGCCGGCCCCGAAATGCCGCCATCTTTACGCACCCGCCAGAAGTGCACAATCATCAGCACCGAGGCCACAATCGGAATCCCGATGCAATGCCAGATGTAGGACCGCAGCAGCGCGTTTGCGTCCACGATCGACCCGCCCAGCAGACCGAAGCGCACATCGTTATATGGCGTCATCCCCAGCATGTGGCCGAACGGACCTTCATTTCCCAGGCCCGGCGTGGCTCGCGCCATGTTCGTTCCCACCGTGACCGCCCAGAATCCCAGCTGATCGTCAGGCAGCAGGTAGCCGGTGAAGGAGAGCAGCAAGGTGAATACCAGCAGCAGCACGCCGATATTCCAGTTGAACTCGCGCGGCTTTTTATACGAGCCGGTAAGAAAGACGCGGAACATATGCAGCCAGACCGCGATCACCATTAAGTGCGCCGCCCAGCGATGCATGTTGCGCAGCAGTTTGCCGAAGGGAACGTCGTGCTCGAGATACAGCACGTCGCGGAAGGCCTGCACCTTGCTGGGGTGGTAATAAAACATCAGCATGACGCCGGTGAGGGTGAGCACGATGAAGAGGTAGAACGTAATTCCGCCCATGCCCCAGGTGTAGCTGTAACGCACCGCGTCGCGATTAATCTTGGCCGGATGCAGGTGCAGAAACACGTTGGACAACACGCCCAGCGCCCGGTTGCGCGGCGTGTCGTCATGCTTGTGGCGGAAGATCGAAGTGTAGACCTGGGTCTTGGTCGGATCTTTCAGACCCTCGATCTGCTCCTTGGCCTTCGCCGGCATGTCGGTCTTGATCGACTGGACGTCTTCCTTAACGCCCGCCTTCACCCGTTCCAGCAGGCCGACCCGCTTCCCGTTGTTCCCGTTCCCGTTCCCGTTTTCCTCAGGCATATGAACCTCTTCTGATCTCGTGTGGGGCCGGGTCTTCGACCTGGCCAGGCCGAGCGCAGCTCGGCAGTTTTCTAGGTAGGCAGATACGCTCCCGGATCGTTGAACGCGCTGGGCTGCCCCTTGGGCCACTGATAAAGCTTCGAAACGTCCACCAGAATCTGACCGTCGGGAGCTCGCTCTATGTGTGCCCGATCCATGGGACGCGGCGCCGGTCCTTCAAAGTTGATGCCTTCGCTGTCGTACCCACTGCCGTGGCAGGGACACTTGAACTTGTTCTCGGCGGGCTTCCAGTCGGGAGTACAGCCAAGATGAGTGCACCGCGCATAAATGACGAACAGCCGGTCGGGTGTGCGATCCACCCAGATGCGATATTTTTGCTGGAACTTGGTATCGACCCCCAAACCGAAATCGGCGGGATAGCCGATCTTGAACGAAGTGGCGGGTTCGAAAAGCGTCCGCGGCAGGAAGAAGCGGAAGAAGGCGATGAACCACGCGGTCATGAACGCCGCGAACGCCGCCCAGGCAAAGCGCCGTCGCGCCTGGTTGATCTCGTTGTCTTCAGGTCCGACCGAAGCCACGCCCGCCGAGGCCGCGGCTCTGGATGTTCCCACCGCAGGCATGCCCACGTAACTCACGGACGCTCCGCTGCGAGATACTGACGTGGCCGCCGTGGGCGGACCGGTGGCGGGACGTGCCGCCGCTGCCGTCGGCTTGGTTACCGCGGCCGCAACCGGAGCCGCCGCGGGCGCTTCAGCGGCCGCAGGCTCTCCCAGCAGAGCGAACACTTCCGAATCGGTTAACGCAGGCAAGCCCTTGCGGCCGCGTCGCGCCTGCTCGGCCGCGATGGTGGACTTGCTCCACTTTTTTCCTTCGGCCACCCACTTGGCAACTTCCGCGCTGATAGGACCGCTCGCAGCCTTTGCCACCGGCGCTGCGGCAGCGGGCGACGGGGCTGCTGCCGCCGCAGGCGCGCTTACCTCCACCGATTCGCCCAGCAGGGCAGACATCTCGGCATTATTCAGCGCAGGCAATCCCTTGCGGCCGCGTCGCGCCTGCTCGGCCGCGATGGTGGACTTGCTCCACTTTCTTCCTTCGGCCACCCACTTGGCGACTTCCTCGCTGATGGTTTCCGCCGCGGCGGCTTGCGGTGGGGCGGCCGCGGCCGGAACTGGACCCGCCGACGCTGCTGCCGGCGCCGCGGGCGCGCTGGCCGACGGGGGTGCAACGCCGCCAACTTCCCACGGCATGGGTTGACCGGCTTTGAGCGCTTCAATGTCGGCGTCCGTCAGCAGCGGCAACCCCTTGCGCTGACGATAGGCCTGCTCCATGCCGATCACGGAGTTGTTGAGTGCCGGCCGAGGCAAGGGCGGTAGATGCCCGAGAATGCCCGTCTTGGACTCGTCTGCCATCCGTTCCTTCACTCCTTGATGATCACAACCTGGTGATCACAAACCTGGTGACGCGACGGGTCAATCATCACGACCCACGTGGCCATCACCGACCCACGTAGGCCCGGACGCCCTCGTCCGGGCAGGCGAGCAAAGCTCGCCTAACTACTGCCTGTAAAACCACACCATCAAACACTCTCCAGACCCGGCGGAGCTTCGCTCCGCCGGGCGGATGTGGGCACCCGCCCCTACGCGGTCATATTCAGTCCGCTGCGACCAGGCGCTCGACGTCGGCGCTAATCGCAGTGACCACCAAATCCGCCAGGGCCGCAATGAACGCCGGCGAATCGTTCAGGCCTGACGTCATCTCAAATTGTTGAATTCCAAGCGATACAGCTTCCTCCCGTGCCTCGTGGTCAATTTCGCCCAGCGTTTCCACGTGATCGGAGACAAACGCGATGGGCACCACGCAAACTTCACGCACTCGCTCCGCAGCCAGATCGCGGATGGTGCGGTGCAGCGACGGTTGCAGCCATTTGCTGGCGCCCACCTTGCTCTGGTAGCAGAGCCGGTGCCGATAGGGCCAGCCGCCGCGTTGCATCAGCATCTCCACCGTCTCTTCAATCTGCCGCTGATAGGGGTCGCCTTTGGCGACGACCGAAACCGGCACGCTGTGCGCACTGAATACAATTTCAGGGGAACTGGATTCCGGAAACCTCGACAGGGCTTCCTCGATCTTCTCGACCAGCGCGTCCAAATACAGCGGGTGGGAATAAAAACCCTCGATTGCCTGCACCGGAACGTCATCACGAAACAGGCGCCGCCATTCGTTCAGGCTGCTCCCGGTGGTCGTGCTGGAATACTGGGGATAAAGCGGTAGAAGGACGACTTCGTCGCAGTTCGCCGCCCGCAACCGTTCGACAGCCTCAGCCGTGAACGGGTGCCAGTAACGCATGGCGACGAAACAATGGGCGTCAATGCCGTCGGCCCGGAGCCGCTGCTGGAGTGCATTCGCCTGCTGCTCGGTGAAGCGCCGTATGGGCGAAGCCCCTCCGATTGTCAGGTAGTGATGCTGCACTTTCTTGGCCCGGGTCGTAGAAATCAGCTTGGCCAGTGGTCTGCGTCCAATCCGGGCAAAGGGGAAATCAATGATATCGGGATCGCAAAAGAGATTAAAAAGAAACGGCTCGATCGCTTGCGGCGTGTCGGGGCCGCCGAGCTGAAAGAGCACTACGCCTACCCGCCGTGTTGGGTTAGCCATCCCCCGAGTGTCCTTGCAGAAGGAGGATGTTACTCAAAAGCCGTAGGCCGCGTCAACGAAGAGTTGCAGGGACGCAGGGACTCTGTGCTCTGTCATCCTGAGCGGCGTGATGGCTTCGCTTCGCGAAGCAATCACGGAGTCGAAGGACCCTGCCTCGTCCACGGCCCGTTCCAGGGAGTCTCCACGGATGGGGTTCAATGTGTATCGAGAGCGCCGGCAGTGATCCACTCATAGGGCTCCCTCGACTCCGCTACTGGTTTGCTGCGCGAACCAGTTTATGCGCTCAGGATCACAGCTCGAACCAAGAGGAAGAATCTATGCGTGAGAGGATTCGGCTTGAGCGGGGACGTCCGTGCTGGTTTCCATGAATTGAATAATGGCGTCGGCAAACTCCGACGTTCCAGCTTTTCCGCCTACATCGCGAGTCAGTTTGTCTTTCGTGCGATAGACCTTTTCCAGGCCGTCATGAATCTTGTCCGCCGCATGGTGTTCGCCCAGATGGCGCAGCATCAACTGAGCCGAGCGGATGACCGCCGTCGGGTTAGCCAGGTTCTTGCCGGCGATGTCAGGAGCCGATCCGTGCACCGCCTCGAAGATGGCGCAGTGGTCGCCCAGGTTGGCGCTGGGCACGAAGCCCAACCCTCCGACGAAGGCCGCGCACAGGTCGGAAATAATATCTCCGTAAAGATTTTCCATGACCAGCACGTCATACTGATAAGGATTCATCACCAGCTGCATGCAGGTGTTGTCCACGATGTGCTCGCCGTAGGTGATCTCGGGATATTCCTTGGCCACGTCGCGGCAGCAGCGCAGGAACAGGCCATCCGAAAGCTTCATGATGTTGGCTTTGTGAATGGCATGAATCTTCTTGCGATGGTTTTTGCGGGAATATTCAAACGCAAAGCGCGCGATGCGGGTGGACGCCTTTTCCGTGATGATCTTCAGGCTCTCGACCACCCCGGGCACCACCTCATGTTCGATCCCGGAATAAAGGCTCTCGGTATTCTCCCGCACAATGATCAGGTCCACCCCCGGATAGCGGGTGGGAATGTGGGGCAGGTTGCGGATGGGTCGGAAATTGGCGTAGAGCTCGAACTTTTTCCTCAAGGCCACGTTGATGCTGGCAAATCCGCCGCCCACGGGCGTAGTCACCGGACCCTTCAACCCCACCCGCGTGCGTTCAATCGATTCGATCAGTTCCTTGGGAATGTATTCGTTGTACTTGGCAAAGGCCTCGGCGCCCGCCTGAAAAATCTCCCAATCGAACTTCACCCCGGTCGCTTCCAGTATGCGCACCGTCGCCTGGGTCACCTCAGGCCCGATACCGTCGCCCGGAATAAGTGTGACCTTGTAAGCCATATCGGTTTAAGTAGCGCCGGCGCTACTGAACCCTTTAACTCTTTACCGCGCCCTTGCTGCGAACCTCGGGTGCTTCCTTCGTCTTCAACAAATCCTTCAACTCGGCCATGAACTCCTGCACGTCCTTGAAGTCCAGATACACCGAAGCGAACCGCACGTATGCCACTTTGTCATAGCGGCGCAGCCGGTTCATGATCAGCTCGCCCACTTCGCTGGTCTTGCGCTCCCGCTCGGCCGATTCGATGACGAAAGCTTCCGCCTCGTTCACAATCTGTTCCAGCCGGCTGATGGGCACCGGACGCTTCTCACACGCCCGCAGCAGTCCGTTCAGCACTTTCTGGCGGTCGAATTTTTCCCGGCGGCCGTCCTTCTTGACCACCATGTACGGAATCTCGTCGATCCGCTCGTAGGTGGTAAAGCGTTTGCCGCATTTCAGGCACTCGCGGCGGCGGCGGATGGAATCGGCTTCCTTGCTCTCGCGCGAGTCCACCACTTTGTCATTTTCAAAGCCACAGAAAGGACACTTCATGTCAGACGGAGGATTCTTCGCTTGCATTGTAACAGGGGGAATGCGGACCTCTGACTTCAGACCCGGGACTTCAGACCCCGAACCTCAGACCTTGGACCCAGGCTGAGGTCCGAGGTCCGACCTCCGTCATCCCGCAGGAGGCGTGACCGGAACCGGCGCCTCATCTTCTTCCTGGTGACTCTCGCGGGAGAGCTTGCGCAAAGACAAGCGCTCGTGATGGGCCAGCAGCAGACCCAGCGGTATGACCGCGACGAACGTCACCAGCCACAGCATGATGCCGCAACTGGCGGCCAATTCCTTGGGCACATCGAAGATATGCTCCAGCGCGGCGATGGTGGCCAGCTGCGAACCTCCACCCACGCCCGGCAATTGAATGACCGAGCCCACCATGCTCGATCCCATCAGCAAAAGGACCTGGCTCTGAGGAATTTCCAGTTCCTCGGCGTGGTAGGCGTGCGTCACTTCCTTGTAGGAGACTGCGATGACTGCCCACATGGCGATCGAAACCACCGCCAGCATCACAAACGACCAGGCATTGTGGATGGTGTCCAGGCCGCCGTGAAATTCCCGGATGCGCAACGCTATCCGGTGACCCAGATTGGAAGCCAGGTGGGCAAACCGGCGTTCGACCCAGCTCGCCAGCGCTTCTCCGCTTCGGCTGACCGCCAGCGCCCCGATGGTCAAGCCTGCCGACAAGGCCAGGAATATGAGGCCTGCCTCCTGAAAGGTGCGGTGATAAGCCAGTCGCTTCGGCGCGGTGGCGAAGAATGCCGCCAGCACCAGCAGGACGGTGAAGGCCCCGATATCGAAGATGCGTTCCACCGCCCAGACTGCCAGCTGGGAGGAAAACGTCAGCTTCTCCCGGCGCGCAATCAGATAGGGACGGATGATTTCCCCGGGGCGTCCCAGCAGAGCCAGGCCGGTGAAACCAATCAGCGTCGGACTTATGAGTTTCCAGGTCGAAGCCTTGGGGCGGACGGGACGCAAAAATATCTTCCAGCGCAGCGCACGCATGGCATACGCCACGTAGATCAGGGCCACGGCATGAAAGAGGTGAAAGATGTGCGGGGGGCGCCCCAGGTTCCGGCCCTCCCGCCAGAAGGTGGCCCAATCGAAGTTACGCCAGGTCCGGAATTGGATATAAACCAGCACAACGAACACGGCGAACGCCAGCGCGTACAAGAGGATACGTTTCTTGTCCATGTCGAAGGGGAGGACCCGAACTGCTGGCACGGCGCCGAGTACGGCACTGACCCAGACTAATGACTAACCACCCAAAGCAACTGCCACCAAGGTAAATGACCCTGAGGCGGGGGTCAACGGCGTGTCCCCTGGGGCGGGGTCGGGAATTAGCGAAGACGAAGCAGTTCAGCGCGAGGCCTGGGACGAAAGACCCGAGATCGATGGCGGTGTCGCCGCCGCGGGCCTCGCGATCCCCTGCTTGTTCCTGCCGGCCTTGGCGGTGGCCGCGGCTGCCTTGCGCTCGGCGAGTTTCTTGCGATTGTAGTCGCGTACGATCCGCGCCACGTAGGTGCGGGTCTCATAGTAGGGTGGCACGCCGCCAAACTGCTGCACCCGCTGCGGTCCCGCATTGTACGCGGCCAGCGCCTTGATGACATCGAAGTTATAACGCTCCAGCAACTCGCTCAGATAACGCGTGCCTCCCTCCACATTGGCCCGCGGGTCGAAGGCATTGGAGACTCCCAGCTTCGAGGCGGTGCCGGGCATCAGCTGCATGAGCCCTTGCGCTCCTTTGGGGGAGACAGCGTGCTGGTTGAACCCGCTCTCGGCGTGAATGACGCTGCTGATGAAATCCGGATCGAGATGATGCTGGTCGCTGACGGTGTGGATGACCTGATTCAGCTCTTGCGGCTGCAAGGCCTGCGGCTTCGCGCGTCCGGCTGGCGCAACGGCCGGGGTAACGGCCGACGCAGCGGTCGCAGCGGTTGTCGCCGCGCTGGCCGGCGCCACGGCCGGCGTGAGGTCCTTCTCAAAGCGTTCAATCTGGCTGGTGGCGACATCAATATAGCCCTTGTCGCCGCCCAGGTAGAGACGGGTGACCGAGCCCATAGTTTCCCGGCGCTCGTGGCGGATCGAAAACCCGTTCTGCAGGACAGCCAGGTCGGCGCCCATTGCCGGAAGGGCGAGAACCAGCAATCCCAAGGCAAACCCGAGTTTTTTCCTTCGGCCCATAGGGTCTTCTGTGAACACGCGGCGCCGCCGCTACAAAGAGCTTCCCATCACCTGTTCAATGGCCGCGGCAACGCCGTTCTGGTCATTCGGCAAGGTCACCGTCCAGCCGTCGCGGCGCAATTCCGCGGCTGCATTCCCCATGATAAACGGCACTCCCGCGAAGGCAAGCATTTCTATGTCGTTATAATTGTCACCAATGGCCATGACCTCTTTACGAGGGATGCCGCGGTAACTGGCCCATCGCTCCAGCGCATGACCCTTCGAACATCCGTGGTTAAGCACGTCCACCATGGAAAGATCGCGGGCGGCATACTCGGTGCGCAGCACGGTAATGTCCCGGTCCAGCCCGCTGCCTGCCAGGGTCGCCAACGCTGCCTGCATTCGCGGAATCGAGCCGCAGAACATGGCCTGCACCGGATCATGCGTCAAAGCGTCTTCAATGGGAATGACAAAATTAATGTATTGCAGGTTCTTTTCCAGCCAACGCTGAATGCTCGTGTTCAATTCATTCATGTGCTCGATCACGATCGCGCCTTTGCTTTCCGTGTCGAAGGTCAGGACCGTGTTGCCGCGAAATTCCTGCATCTTGGCGCATAACCGGCGGCAGGTCTCGGCGGGGAGAAGGTCGCGATGAAAGGTCTCGCCGGCCAGTGAGCGGGTGACCGCGCCGTTCGAGCTGATGACCCAAAGGTCGAATCCCAGTTGCTGCACGATCGGCAGGGCAAAGGTATGGCGTCGCCCCGTAACCACGACCACCTCGACCCCTTCTGCATGGACCCGGCGCAACGCGGCCAGATCCACGGAAGAGATCTGAAATTCGGGGTTCAGCAGGGTGCCGTCGATATCGACACCCAGAAGGCGGATGGGAGGCTTCACTGGGAAGATTCTAGCAGCCACCGGCCTGGTGGGGACATACCACGTGGTTCATCTATACTGCTGCTTCCGCATGGGATCATTATTCTTTTTCGCGTTTTCGTGGTGGGGCATCCTGCTCCAGGCATTCGCGATCATTCATTTCATCCGGCGGCGCCCGGACACATTCTGGCTTTGGATCATCCTCATCGGCGGCTGGCTCGGCGCCCTGGTGTACATCGCGGTCGAAGCCGTTCCCGATGCCGGCCTGTTGCGCCAATCGTTCAAAGTCTTCCCCAGGCGCAAGCGTATCCGCGAGCTCGAGGCGGCCATTCTGGACAACCCCTCCGCCGGAAATTATGAAGAGCTCGGCGACCTCTACCTCGAGGAAGGGCAGTTTGCCAGGTCGCGGCAGGCTTACGACAAGGCGATTTCGTCCCGCACCGACTCGCCCGACCCCTTCTACCGTCGTGGCGTGGCGGCCATCCAGATGGGGGACTTTACCGCCGCGCTGCCAGACCTGGAACGGGTGGCGGCCAGCGATCCAACCTATGACTTCCATCGCGCCGCCGGCCTGCTCGCCCACGCCTATGCCAACACCGGCCAGCCCGAAAAAGCCGAAGCGCTGTTCCAGCAGGTGACCAGGATTTCGACCTCATCCGAAACCTACTACAACTACGCATCCTTTCTGGCCTCTCAGCAACGCCATGCCGAAGCCCGGGAGTGGGCGCAGCAAATTCTGGCAAAAAAGCCCACCATGCCCGGATACTTGCGCCGCCGCGAGCGCCCCTGGTTCCGCAAAGCCAATTCGCTGCTAAACCGGCTAGGCTGAGAACCGAGAACTAGAAACTGAAAACTGGTTGAAGAACTGGGTTAAGAACTAAGAACGTTAAGAACTAAGAACGTTAAGAACTAAGAAAGTCCCACCCCACCCATGTGGAGTCGGAATGCTAAACTTCCGACGTGTCCCGAATCGCATACCTGGAGTGCACCAAATGTGGTGCACACCTAAGCGCCGATCGGCCGCGTACGGTTTGCCCAAACGATGGCGGCGTCCTCTACGTTCGCTATGACCTGGAGAGCCTAAAGCATCACTTTAAGCCTGGCACGCTGGCAACTCGCCCGGCGACCATGTGGCGCTATGCCGAAGTGCTACCGGACGCTCCTCCGGTTTCCCTGGGAGAAGGTTTCACGCCCCTGCTGCCCAGCCGGGAATTTCCCAACGTATTCATAAAGGATGAGGGCCTGAACCCGACCGGCTCTTTCAAGGCGCGGGGGATGTCGGCTGCTGTCACCATGGCCAAATCGTATGGGCTGAAGAAACTGGCGGCGCCTTCCGCCGGAAATGCCGCCAGCGCCCTCGCCGCCTACGCCACGGCCGCCGGTCTGGAAGCCCACATTTTCATGCCCCGGGACGCACCCCTGGCCAACCGAGTGGAATGTGGGAGCTACGGAGCCCACGTCACCCTGGTAGACGGCCTGATCAGTGACTGCGCCCGCATGGTAGCCGAGCGAAAAGAGAAAGAGGGATGGTTCGATGTCTCCACCTTGAAGGAACCGTTCCGCGTCGAAGGCAAAAAGACCATGGGATACGAAGTGGCGGAGCAGCTGAATTGGAAGCTGCCGCAGGGCATCGTCTATCCAACGGGCGGTGGGGTCGGCCTGCTCGGCATGTGGAAGGCCTTCGACGAAATGGAAACGCTGGGCTGGATTGGATCCGAGCGGCCGAAAATGGTGGTTGTGCAATCCGCCGGTTGCGCCCCCATCGTTAAAGCGTGGGATGAGGGTAAGCCCACCGCGGATTTCTGGCCCGATGCCTCCACCCTGGCTTCCGGACTTCGCGTGCCCAAGGCCTATGGCGACTACCTCATTCTAGAAATCCTGAAGCAGAGCGTGGGCACGGCTCTCGCCGCAACCGACGCAGAAATAATGGACGCGTTCCGCCACTGGGCCAGGGTGGAAGGAATATTCGCGGCGCCGGAAGGCGCGGCATCATTAGCGGCGTATCGCAAGCTGCGCGAATGCAGCTTCTTCTCCGCCGACGACAAGGTAGTTCTATTCAATACCGGCTCAGGCCTGAAATATCTCGATGTAATCGAAAGCCAGAAGCCGACCCGGAAGCCGCCCGCCTCACGACAAATCGGCGGCATCATCGGACCTTACTGACTGTCAATCTCCTACTGACTGTCATCCTGAGCGCAGCATCGGCTTCGCGAAGCGAAGCTGATGCGGAGTCGAAGGACCTCTATAAGCTAGATCGGTGCAGGATTCGCAGGGTTTTGCCTCTCAACGCTCAAAATGCGTGACAGCTCTGTCAGATCGCTAAGCTCATAGGGGTCCTTCGACTGCGGGTGACGTTTCGCGAGCGAAACGTTACCCTCCGCTCAGGATGACAGCCGCCGTGCTCTCGCCTTGTCGATCGGCATTCCCCGCCCCCGTATCGCCGGCATCCTGCCGGCTGTCCCGGGGGCGTCTCGCCCTCGGCGCGGCGGGTGAGACGGACGCTCCGCGCCCACCGCCGTGCTACATTTCCCAGAGCGGATCTCACGCGCGATCGAAGTCCACGACTTACGAAACCATGGAACAGCGACTCATCCTCATCAATCTGCTGATCAAGCTGGGCGTGGCGGCCTCCGCGGCCAGCATTCTGGGGCGGTCGGTCGAATTCAAGTCGCTGCTGTTCCAGGATGAACGAAACTGGAAGCAGAAAATCTATCTTGTTTTATGGATCGGCATTCCCCTGGCCCTGGGGGTGTGGATCCGGTTCGGCGCCAGAAGTTTTGCCGCGGGCGATTTGTCCTTCGAGACCACGGTGCTGCTGGGCGTGGTCGGCGGACGGCTTACCGGCGTTATGGGCGGCGTACTGTTGGCGCTTCCCGCAGTCTGGCATGGCGAATGGGCCACCTTGCCCTTTAACGTGCTGTGCGGATTCGTCGCCGGACAATTGCGCATCTTCGCTCCTAATCGCGAGGACATCTGGTCGTTTTCCCCATTTGTGGACCTCAGCATCTATCGCTGGATCCGGCGCAACCTGCCCACGCCACATCCCTTCGAATGGCAGACCATGTTTTTTGTCACGATTGTGGCCCTGCGCTTTGTGCAGACTGAGCTTTCGCGGTTTGCTCCCGGCCGTACTTTCAGCCTGGAGAGCCCGACCTGGTGGGTGGAAGCCTTGATTTATGCCACGTCGGTCACCGTCATCGGGACGGAAATGAAAATCTGGAACAGCGTTCGCATTCAGATCAAGCTGGAGGAACAGGAACGCCTGCTGCTCCATTCCCGCATGGAAGCGCTGCAGAACCAGATCAATCCGCACTTCCTCTTTAATACCCTCAACTCGGTGTCGTCGCTGGTGCGCTTTGATCCCGATACCGCTCGCGAGCTCATCATCAAGCTGGCTAATATCCTGCGCCGTCTGCTGAACAGCAGCGACGCTTTTGTGCCGCTGCGGGAAGAGTTGGAATTCATCGACAACTATCTCGACATCGAAGTCGTCCGCTTCGGTCGCGACAAATTGCGGGTGGTCAAGGAACTCGAAACTTCGTCGCTCGACACCATGGTGCCGAGCATGCTGCTGCAGCCCCTGGTGGAGAACTCGATCAAGCACGGCTTGTCATCGAAAATCGACGGCGGCAGCATCTACCTGCGCAGCCGCCTGACCGATTCGCACCTCATCATTGAAGTCGAGGACGATGGCGTGGGCATGGGCTCCGCCATTCTGCTCGAGCGGCCCACGGGTCTGGGTGGAACCGGTATTGGGATGGCCAATGTGGCCGAGCGCTTGAAGGTGCTCTATGGCGACACCGCCCGCATGACCATCGACAGCCGCGAAGGCAAGGGAACTCTGGTAAGGCTGCGCCTGCCGGTGCTGCAGGGAACCGGCGCGATTCCTGAAGCTTTCTACGAAGCGCGCTCCAGCACGCGCCGGTAAAACTCCTCATACTGCGGAATGATCCGGCTGGCGCAGAAGCGCGACTGCGCCACGCCCCGGCTGGCCTTGGCCATTTCCCGCAACTCCTTTTCATCGCTCAGCAATTCGGTGGCGTAGCGCGCCATGGTATCCACGTCGCCGACATCCGCCAGGTAACCGCTCTTGCCGTGCTCGATCAGTTCTGGAATGCCGCCCACCCGGGTCGCGATGGGCACCACTTCACAAGCCATGCCTTCGAGCGCCGCCAGCCCGAACGATTCCAGTTCGCTGGGCAACAGCAGGATGTCGGAAAGCGCCAGCTTTTCCTGCACCTGTTCCTGCTTGCCCAGAAAGATGACGTCGTTGTGAATGCCTTTCTGCACCGCCAGCCATTCCGCGCGGGAGCGGTCCGGGCCGTCGCCGATCATCAGCAGCTTGGAAGGAATAGTCTTGCGCACCCGGTCGAAGATCTCGATGCAATCGGTCACCCGCTTCACTGGCCGAAAATTCGACAAGTGCACCAGCAGGCGCTCTCCGTTCGGAGCGTATTCCTGCTTGAGTTCCGAAACCGCTTCGCCCCGGCAATACACGTCGCAATTGACGAAGTTGTAAATCACCTGAATGTTGTTCCGGATATCGAATTCGCGCAGGGTGCGCTCTTTCAGATAGTGCGAGATCGCGGTCACTCCGTCGCTCTGCTCAATGGAGAAGCGGGTGATCGGGAGATAAGACCGGTCAAGCCCGACCAGCGTGATATCGGTACCGTGCAGCGTGGTCACAAAGGGAAGCTTGCGCCCGCGCGGTTTGGCGGCCATCATCTGGCGCGCCAGCAGGGCACTCACCGAATGCGGAATCGCGTAGTGCACATGCAGCAGGTCAAGGTCGTAAAGCTCGGCCACTTCCGCCATGCGCGAGGCCAGCGCCAGATCATACGGGGGATACTCGAACAGGGGGTACCGGGAGACTTCCACTTCGTGATAGTGAATGTTGGGATGGGGACCGCTCAACCGGATGGGCTGAGCATAGGAAATGAAGTGAACTTCGTGGTCGCGCTCCGCCAGTTCCAGCCCCAGTTCGGTCGCGACCACGCCGCTGCCTCCATAAGTCGGATAGCAGGTGATGCCGATTTTCATGCCTGTCCCTTCCGGATCAGCGCTCGGGCTCTTCACATTCGATGGTATGGGGGAAGCCGGGATTCAGATTTTGCCCCGTGTTCTTAGCGTCCCTTGCGGCTTTTCTTTGTCCCCTTTGCGGTAAGAGCTTTCCAATCACAAAGAGCGCAAAGGACGCAAGGTCCTAAGTCTGAGCCTCAGGGAAGCACCAAGAAGCACGTCAGCCCGCGCCGGAAGGGTCCTCGGGGGTCTCCGCCTCTGCCGCCATGGCGTCGATCCGCTGCTGCAGCCGTTCCTTGGTCTTTTCGTCCAACCCGGTAAACTCAATGCCCATGCCCACTCCGCCGTCACACGATCGGATCACAGCGGGGGTGCTGATTCGTTCGGCATCCAGCCAGAATGCGATGGTCAGGAGTTTGCCCGCGGGCAGGGGCAGCATGGTCTCCACATAACAGCCCCGGGCGCTTATGTCTGCCGCTT
The DNA here is from genome assembly GCA_963742495.1 of Terriglobia bacterium. Classification (GTDB taxonomy): domain Bacteria; phylum Acidobacteriota; class Terriglobia; order Terriglobales; family Acidobacteriaceae; genus JAIQFF01. The sequence goes on along the minus strand of CAVULZ010000003.1, from coordinate 125,926 downwards.
TGGTGTTCATGTGCGAGCCCACGCCATCCTGGTCGCGTATTTCGATGGGAAAGGGAACCCGGCGCCGGGGAAACTTTCTCTTGTCTTCGTCGGACGGCGCCACTTTCTCAGCGGGCGCGGGGGGCTGCGCGGCGCGCTCCATCTCTTTTTCCCAGGGGCAGGGCTGCCCCTCGACCAGGTTAACTCCCACCGAAATCTTCTGGGTTTGTCCGGCATCGACCACCCAGATCACTGTGCAGCGGGCCTTGATATCGCCGACCTGGACCCCGATTACGTCTCCCGGCTTCAACCGGGCCTCAAGGCCGGAGACCTTGGCGCCGTGATGGCTGATGTTCCGGGCCTGGGCCTTGTGCGAGAAGGGGCGCCCGTCAGCGCCCATGCCGAATACGCGAATGGGCAACTCTACATCCAGTCGAGGCTCTATTTTTTCGGACATTAAGGGATGCACGCGCTCCAGCAAACCGCATAGCATTTAAACATAAATTGGAAGGGGTTTGAGCGCTTAGGTGACGGACGTGCGCATGCCGTCCCTGGTTGGTCAACGGCCAGGAAATCATCCCGCGACCGCCAATTCGCGGAAGGAGACGATCTCAATCCCGTTCGCCGCCAGCAATTTGCGGGTCGACGCCGCGGTCAGGAGGCGCAACTCCCGCTCGCGCGATTCGCGCAACCGGGTGCGAACTCCCTGCAGATCGCCATCGTTGTAGCCCGGATGACACACCAGTTCCCACGTTCCCTCAGGAAGATGTTCGACCATCAGGCGAAGCAAACGTTCATCCAGAGAGCCGGTGGCGACAATGGCCAGGGTCCCATCCGTCGTTGAAATTCCCGCTTCCCGTACGGCTTCGCGAAATTGCCGCGCCAGGCTGCGCAAAATGCCAGCCTCTGTCCATCGCCGCCATAGACTGGGGGACGCAGCCAGTTGCGAGCCCTGGATCCGCTCAAATGGATTCCTTATCGCTTTCACCCCGCAGCTGGCCGCAGCCCGTAGTAGGGGACGAAGCACCCGCGGAAAAAGGTGGGTGTGCTTGTGCGAGTCGACGTGCGTAACCGCGATGCCGGCCGCCTGCAGCTTGCGGATCTGGGCCGCAGCCTCAGCCTCGATTTCGTTTTCGGACAGGCGGGCCAGCAAGGCGCGCGCGCCAAAGCTGGCGATTCCCTCGCGGAAGCGCGGGCTGCCGGAAAGTTTGCTGTCTCGATCCAATAAACTGCGGACGTCTGTCGGATCGAGCACTGGAGCGCCGTCGACCAGGACGATGTGACAGCCCACGCCCAATCGAGGTCGGAAGCGCGCCAGACCGACCGCGTCCGCAAAGGCCTGGCCGTTGGCCATCAGGGTCGTCGAGGTCACGACCCCGTGCTCGTGGGCTTCTACGATGGCGCGATTCACCCCCGGAGTCAGACCGAAATCGTCGGCATTGATGATCAGGCGGCGCACCGCGCCAGTCTAGCAGGGGGCCGGGATTCAAGCCTCCCGCAACTTCGTCGATGGATGGAGGACGGGCGTCCCGCCCGTCCAGCCACGCCCGGTCTTCACGATGGATGCACAGCGTCTCTCGACAACTATTTTTTGGCGGCCCTGAACCTTGCCCAGCGGGCTTTCTGGGCGCGGCGGATTGCAGCCCGGCCTTTGGCGCTAATAGGGCGGCGTTTCCTCTTCTGTGCGGCCCCGGCCTTGCTGCCATCGTTGGTGTAGACTCCGGCAAACGCGGCCAGCGCCGCATTCAATCCCGATAGCTGCTGCTGTACTCGGTCTCGTTCTTTCTTCAACTGGCCGACAATACTGGACAGGTTCTCCATTCTTTAGATTCCCCCTCCCGCCGATTGTAACAGCGTGAAGGGAAGTTCCTTCGATGGACGACGGGGATGGAGGACGGGCGTCCCGCCCGTCCAGCCGGGCGAGGACGCCCGGCCTCCACAACTCGAACCCTACTTCATCGGCGACGCTTCATACAGCACGCTGCCATGTGCTGGCAGGGTCACTGTGATGGAATCCGCCGGACCCAGATCTTTCCGCTCCCACAAGTCCCGCAGTTTATATTTCGGCTTCGCCAGACCCATGTCCCGCCAGGCATACTGTAGCGTCTGGCTGGACTCGGTAAGGTTAAACAGCGCCAGGTAGCTGCCCTCGCCCGCGGCGGATTGAGCCACCCACACTACCGCCTTTTCCGTTGAGACCACGGGATGGTTCCCGCTTGAATGCTGGTCGACCGCGATGACCTCGGGATTGGTCAGCAATGAGGTGGTCCATTCATCGGCCCGGGGCAAGTCGCCCCCGACCATAAGCGGTGAAGGGAAGATGCACCACAACGTAACAAACGTTCTCTGCTCGTCATGCGTGAGCCGGGTGAAGCGTGGCTGCCCCCATCCCGGCGCCGGCCCCAGGTATCCCAACGGCAGCATGTCGGCGTCCGGCCAATGTCCGGGCTGCGCCTTTCCCGCCCATTTTGCGACGTTCGCAAACTGATCTCCCAATCCCTGCGGATACTCGACCGGGCTGTGCCATACGTCCCAGATATCGTTCGAAATCCGCCACATCTGGGCATACTTCCGCATCTCGTCCGCCTTCTCCAGTGGAGCCGGTCCCGGCGAAAGGCTCAGAACAATCAGCCGCCCGGTTTTCGCCAGCGCCGTACTCAGCATCTGTATCTCATCGGCTTTGTAAGGACGGCTGCTGATGCAGTCCACCTTGATCAAATCGACTTCCCAGCTGGCATAAAGTTTGGCAATCGAATCGTAGTAGGCTTGCGCGCCCGCCTTCGTTCCTTCCACTCCATAGTTGTCGAAGTTCCACGGACATGTGTCCGACGAGTCGCCGGCGTCCGTGGCATGGAAAGACGACCCCGCGATCGGCAGGTTCTTCTCCACCGCCTGCCGCGGAATGCCGCGAAGAATATGAATGCCGAATTTCAAGCCGAGCGAGTGGACGTAGTCCGCCAGAGGCTTGAAGCCGGCATCATTCGCCGCCGATGGAAAGCGGTTCACCGCCGGCGTGTAGCGGCCGAAACTGTCCATGCTGTAGACCGAAGTCTTGGAGTTTCCCTCCGGCAGGGGATTGGTCACGAACCATTCCATGTCCACCACAACGTATTGCCAGCCAAACGGCTTCAAGTGTTCGGCCAGCCATTGCGCGTTGGCCTTGACGTCAGCTTCTTTGACCGTGGTGCCGTAGCCGTCCCAGGAATTCCACCCCATGGGCGGGGTCGCGGCCGAAGTGGCCGCTTGGCTTTGAGGACTCGCGGCAGCCGGAGGCGCCTCCGCCGCTGCGCCCAGGCCGGTCGCACACAGAACGAATACGAGACTGAACTGCAAGCCATGTCTTGTCAGTGAATGGTTAAGCCATCGCATCATTTATGTCCTCAATGCTTTGCCGATGAACTATACGACGCGAGTGAGTGCGGTACAAGTTGCGCAGGCCTGCTGGACGTCATCAGTCGCCCAGTGCGAGAACGTGACACCTGCATTGTCCGCGAGCAACGGAGGTGCCGTCCCGGGAGGGGATTTCTTGGTAAGATTATCTGGCCCCTCAAGCCACAGCCTTCAGGCAGTTTTCGAAGAGCGGGCGGTTAGCTCAGCTGGTTAGAGCGCCTGCCTTACAAGCAGGAGGTCGCAGGTTCGAACCCTGCACTGCCCACCATATAAATCAATTACTTACCAAGTTTACTATTTGGTAACTGTGCCGTAAAATGTGCCATAGCTTCCACGTTCTGGATCGTGGTTGCTGTTTGTCCCGTTCAAGACGCGTCTCACCTGCTCTAGTTCGGGGTGTTGATACTTCATTGCTGTTGTCGGACTGCCGTGCCCCATGGCGCGCATGACGACCGCAAGATTGCCGGTGCCCTGCAGCACCCTGGTTCCATAGTCGTGGCGTCCACAGTACAGGACCAGCTTTTCCGGAAGTTCGGCCTCACGCCTGGCGTCCCGGAATTTCCTGTCCACGGTTATCAAATGTCCGGAAGCTGAGAAGGCCGGGAAGATCCAGCCCTCGCGCCGTTCCCCGCAGCGACCCTTCAGCAAATCCAGAACGCGATCACTGAGTGGAACGAACCTCCGGCCGTTTGCGGTTTTGCTATCGGGAATGAAAAACACACGGTTGTTCCAATCCACGTCCTCGATGCGCGCACAAAAGAGCTCTTTCTTGTTGCGCATCCCGGTATCCCGGACGAGAACAACCACGTCGCGGAAAGTGGCGTGCATATTCAGAGTCCACTTGCCGCTCTCTAGCAAACGGTCGGCAGCAGCCAACAGCTTGCGTTCCGCCTCTTGATCCAGCCTGAGAGTGCGGCCGAGTTCTTTCATCAACTTCAGTTTGGGGGCCTTCGCAATCAACCCCCATTCTTCTGCCTTGTGAAGCATCCGGCGTAGGGTCTTCAGGGCACAGTTGACGTTATACGGGCCGCCAGGAAAGGCCAGCGCGTCCACGTCTTCTGCAGTGATGCGATCTATCTTCATGCTCGCAATGCCTGTCTGCTCCAGGAGACGCCATCCGTTCCGGAGATAGCTCTTGGACTTCGCCGCAAGCTTCGCATTGTCAACATACGACATGAATCGCACAACGAACACCGACAGCACCGGGGCTCTTTTGCTAGTTTGTGTTTTGCCTTCAGCAATTGCTGCCAAAAGCCTTGCTGCCCTCTCAGAAGCGGCAGTTTTGCGGGTTTCTTTAGTTGATCCGCGAAAACGATCCCCGCGGATCGTGAAGTCATACCACCAGTAAGGGTGGCCAGCTCTTTTAAAAAGGTACACGCTTGGTCTCCACGAGCGCTCGCACGGAAGATGTCCGCGTGTTTCTGCGGATGTATTCCCGCAGATGCTCCTGATGGTATCGCACTCCTCCCTCTTCTTTCACGTAATCGGGCCCTCGGCCTTCACAGCGCCAGCGCTCGAGTGTCGATGATGGTCGACCTAGGAGTGCAGCGGCTTCCTTGGTGGTTAACATCTTGGTGACCTGCATTCTTGCTGGTTGTGGCGGCTCTGTTGCCGCGATCGATTGTTTTGGTTGATCTCTGATGACGGGCGGGGTCGAAGACTGGCTGGACATGCATGAACTCCGAGATTGAAATCCGGCAGTCCGGCGTTGCTACTTTGCCGAGTCATTCGGCTCTAGGCTCGGCGCCTGGCTAGCTGAAGGAATTAAGCAGCAACGGCTGCATCAACGTAAGGTTCGAAATCCAGTGTGTTGGTGGTAGGGGTCGAACTGCCGGCCCCTGCTGGGTTGACATTGGATCCTTGTCAGATACCTCACAGAATCCCTTCTCCACGGGGGCGCCCATCAAACTCGCCAAATTCCGTTGCCACAACGTACGCCGCACGCACATTTTTCCAAGCTTTAGCATCGCGGGCAGAAAGACCACTCGCTGCTCATCGATTTATCTTGTTTCATCCGCCCGCCATCCGCACCGCCTGCCGGTGATGCTGGCTAGGCTGAGCGTACGTGCAATAGAGTTCGGTTTCTTTCAAATTCCTATCAGAAGTGTCGGATTGTGCCGAAATCCCACAGCTGCCGCGTGAGGGCCACGGGCGACCGAACGCCTGAAGAAATCGTGCCGAACTGAACGGTCTGTTGGAGAGCTTGGAGGTTCTCCAGCTCAGCCCTTAAACCGAGAAACTGGACTACTTTTCAGGCACCCTGGGAATCGATCGCAATCCTTGCCTGGGCGCATCTACCGGTCGAAAGATGGTCGGACCAAGACCGCCCGGTTTTCCTCTCGCGCGCGCCTGGCGCGGCGCTCCTGTGGTCGGTTCTTGCTACATCGACGGGGAGGTCAGAAAGCCCTCGGGCTTCGACACTTACTTGCTGCAGTGCAGAGATCTGTTCGCTCGGCTGGACTCGTTCCGGGTGGTATACGTCACAGCGGACCAGTCTATGTTTCTGAAGGCGGAGAGCATCTTCTCGCGCTTGTGCGGGGCGGGCCGGTAAAGGACCGAACGGCATGCCCCTCGATCCGGAAGTCCGGTGACTGCTGGATCATGTTTTATGATCGCGATCTGTTAGAAAGACGGCAGACAGCTTCGTTCGACAAGCGCCAACTGGAACAACTCGGCGATGAGTTAAGGGAGTTCCGAGGGCCGAAGTACGAGGTTCTGTTCCGCCATTAGCAGCAGGGCGAGGGGCTGTTCTCAACGCAATGGGCCTCGGAGGACGACTGTCGGGCTCGTCACAACCTAACTGCTGACTCTTGACCACAGGCTCTGCGGAGACCTCTGGCGAATGACGTCAGCATGAAATGAAAACGTGCCGGATCAGCGGACCATTCCCATCGTTGGTTTGGTCCGGGATGCGGTCCGGGGAATGGTCCGCCGATTGTCGTCGGGAACCAGAGGCGAGAAAACGACTTCCACAAGGAGCCGCGGTCTCCAAAGTACGGCCCGCGGGTCATGAAAAGGGCGGAAAAGGGGCGGGAGCGACCCCGGTTTGTGGGCGGTCGAGCCGCCACAAACCCGCTTCGCTCGTATCCTCGCTTCGGGGGTCGCTCCCGCCCTCGATGGAAATGAAATCTATATGTGTTCTTCATGCCAAACACCATCAATTCTTGAAGCGGCTGGGCAAGGAGAATCCACAATGGCAGGATCGCCATTCCAGAGGGCAAAGAAGTCTTGGCATCTAGTGCGGCTCTTGGTGGTATCGTCCTGGAGCGCGTAGGTGCGTGGGTTGGGTGTCGGAACTGCGGTGATCGTGATCGCTCGGAACCGTCCCGAAGCAGGGACAACTGGTATTCGATTCAGAACACAGTTAATCTATTGCATAGGGGCAAAACACAATGACGATCCAGGTCGAACTCAACGCGGAAATAGAAGCGCAACTGATGGCCGAAGCCCGCGTCCAGGGTATACCTCTGGAAAAAGTAGCGGAACGTCTCTTGCAGGAAGCTCTGGCTTCTCGCTCTGTGCCTCAAGGGATTCTGACTGTGGAAGAGTTCCATGCGATGCTCAATGCGCTGTCAGTAGGTTCCGAGGGATTGCCCAAGCTGCCGACTGCGAGCTTCACCCGCGAGAGTTTCTATGAGGACCGCGCCTAAATGTTGGGCACGGCATACCTAGTTGACAGCAACGTCCTTCTTCGCTGGGTAAAGCCAGATGATCGTGACTATCCCCTCGTGGTTTCGGCGATTGATGCGATTCTCAAGGGCGGCGCTGTGTTCTGCTACACGTCACAGAACGTTGCTGAATTCTGGAACACTTGTACTCGTCCACTCGACCGCAATGGGTACGGGCTTTCTCCCCAGGAAGCTGATCGTCGAGCGCGGTGTTTTGAAGACAAGTTGCGGCTGCTGCCGGACAGTTTGGCCGTACACCACGAATGGCGCAAACTGCTTGTTGCGAGTAACGTCTCCGGGGTTCAGGTTCACGATGCGCGATTGGTGGCCGCAATGCGAGTACACGGCGTCGGCAAGATTCTGACGTTCAACGAAAAAGACTTCGCTCGTTACACAGATATCGAAGCCATTAATCCTCGAACCATTTCAGCGAAGCATCCATGAGCATCTGAGTGCGGAGCTGCTCGTCGAGATCTGCAATCAGTCTGCGATCACTTAACCCTGCGTGCCGACAGAAAGCTCTTCGGACAGATTCCACCACGTCCTTACTCGCCCAAATTACTGTGCCGTAAATGTGCCGCGAGTGGTCTAAAGCAATGAGGTTTTCGAGGTTTTTGAGGCCACCTCGGGACCTTCCGTGCGAGCTGATGTTGGGGGTAAGCGATTGATTCATTTAGGCGGACGACACTTTGTCCAGTCCTGTGAAAGTCCGCCTTACAAGCAGGAGGTCGCAGGTTCGAACCCTGCACTGCCCACCATTCTTATCCGGCCATCATGATGACGGGTGGCCCAAATGCAAGCCCTCGGCGGCAACCTGAGACGATTTCTCTCCCATCACGTTCCGGTTGCGTAGGTATCGATGTGATTTGTTCTCGCATCGATCGCTCTCGCTCTCCGTTAAGAAGCGCCGCTATTTCTTCCCTGCAATCGCGCCCGCTTCCACATTGCCCCGCTTGTTCCACCCATGGAAACGCGAGAAGTCACCCGCTTTCCACGCCTCGCGGAGTCCCGGCGTACTCAGGTCCCAGTCTGGGCGGATTTCGCTGCTCGCGGCGCGCAGGTCGTGCCAAAGATCGACGACCGACGGACGGCCCCAGAACCAGTAGCCGTTATAGATGCTGTAGATCACCCGGCCCGGCTTGAGCACGAGCGTATGCGGGATCATCGGATTATGCTCCGGGTCGGTATACTCCTGGATGTCTAGATCCTTCTGAACCTTTCGGTCGGGGTCCGAAAGGAAGGGCCACTGGGCTCCGACCGACGCACGGAATTCCTGCAGCGTATGGTGATCGTCGGTGGCGATGGTGGCGATCTGCGTGTACGCCACCGCGATCTTCGGGTAGAACGCGGCGAGTTCCAGATGCTGCTGGTGCTCCTTGGGGCAATAGTGGCCGCGCGCCAGCGTGAGGATCAGCGGATCGTCGCCCTGTAACTCGCTGAGCTTGCGCAGTGTGCCCGTGTGATCGGGCAGTTCGTAGTCGGGGAAAACGCCTCCGGGCACAATATCAGAACGCATGACCCCTCCTGTTTCTCTCAAAGATCCAGAATGACCCCCGCGTTCGGCTGGGAACAGCATACAAACACGTTCCCGGGAGCGGGTCGCTCCAGCGGCTCAGGGTTCTAACGCCCGAGCGCCGGGGAAACGGTCGAGCAGAATGAGCCCGGAAGACCTCAAGAGAACCTCCGCAACCGTTCAAATCCGAATCCCATCTGGGCCGAGTGTTAACCGTAGACCAAGTCCGTGCTCTGTCCGACCTCGATAATGTAACCGTCAGGATCGCGAATGTAGCAGCGGATCTCGCCGTACTTGGGTATCGGCTCCGTGATGAATTCGGCTCCTCGACTTTTCCATAATTCATAGCATGCTTGAATATCCGCGACGCGGAAATTCATAAAGCTGTTGATGTGATTCGGATCAGGGACGCTGAGCGTTACCGTCGGCTTATCCGGGGTCGGCCCGCCCCCAACGTTCAGAATCATCCAGATATTCGCCAGCTGAAGGTACGGAGGCGCGTTGCCGTCACCCATGGTCAGAATGCGAGCGCCGAAGACCTTTTCGTAGTAGCGAGCCGATCGCTCGACGTCGGCGACGGTGAGAAAATGCGCGATGCTGATCCCCTCGCGCGGGGGCATCTCGTAGCTCTTCTGTTCAATTTGTACCGCGTTCATTGATGGCTCCTTTCGATACGCTGCCCATTACAAGTATGGTGACCCGAGCCCCGCTCCCATTCACAAAAAAATCGATCGACGCTAGCTAGTGCAGCAGCGATTCCCAATTGGCTGGAACTCTCCCTGCGGGTCCAGGAGCGGGCTGAGTTTTTGGATGCGAATGCGGCGGAAGCAACTCCACACCCTTGATCATCCCCGGCTTCTCGTAATCGTAGAACCAATCCTCATCCGGCTCGAAGCTGGCAATGATCGGATGCCCTGTTGTCGCCGCATGCTTGGAGGCATGCTGGCTCGGAGAACTGTCACAGCAACCGATGTGCCCACACTCCGCACACCGGCGGAGATGAAGCCACCAACCTTTCGGGGACGCCAGACATTCCACACATCCATCGCCACTCGGTTTCGAAGCGGGGTTTATTCCGCGCGGACCCTTTTTCATTTCCGATTTTCCTTCCGTGTCCTGGTTTGCAGAATAATGTTCGCAAATAATATCAAGCCACCAGCAAGATTTTCCCGGCCCCACCCTTCTCCGCAGTTGCCTGGGCCTCGGCCGCTTCGCTGAGTGGCAGTTTCTGGCTGATCGGGATTACCAGCTTGCCATCTCGCACCGCTTCCGCCATGAACTCAAGCGTTTTCCTGTCGAATTTCGAGAATACCTGGACCACCCTTACAGATGGGTACTTCGCGGCGTTCGGTGGCGGCCCGACAACCGATGCATACGCTCCTCCCGGCTTGACCTTGGCGATCAGCTTCTCGGCGGTTCTTCCGCCGACCGTATCCGCCACCGCATCAAGCGGAGAAAGATTCGCAATCGCGGTATCGTCGTCGGTTGCGACGACCTGATCGGCACCGATAGTCTTCGCCTCATCCATCTGCCTCTTCAAGACCCCCGCAATCACAGTCGCCCCGCGTTCTTTCGCAGTGAATACCGCCGAACGCCCGACATTTCCAGCAGCACCTACGACCATAACCGTCTGGCCCGCTTTGATTCCGATCGCTGAAAGGAGCTGATTGCCGGTCGTCGTCACCAGTGGCAGCGCCGCCGCCTGGATCAAATCGAGCCCCCGGGGAACTTTCGCCAGAACCGCGGCTTTCACGACACAAAGTTCTGCATAAGTATTGTCCGCCATGGCGAACACCTGGTCGCCGACGGAAAAGCCTTCCACTCCCGGCCCAATCTTCACCACAGTCCCTGCAATGTCGACTCCTATCAATCCCGGAAAAGTCATGGGATAGAAGTCTTTCGTCAACCCGGCACGCCGTTTGTAGTCGATCGGATTCACGCTCGCGGCCGCGACCCGCACCAGTACTTCGCCCGGATCCGCCACCGGATCAGGGTATTCCTCGAACTTGAGTACTTCAGGACCGCCATATTGGTGGACAACAATTGCTTTCATACTCAATCTCCTTGTACCGCGCGCAAACAGTCACTGACAGAACACAGTCACTAACAGAATTTAGATGAGCGAAGACTGGAATTGGTCATCGACGCCGTTGAAATCTGGCGACAGACGGGACGTTGACTAATTTCCATTGCCGAACAATGGAAAACGTCCCGTCTGCCCCGGTTTCCCTCCGATTCTTATTCTTATGCCGCTGAATCCATCTTCTTCTTGTTGAGTGCCGGTAGAAGAAGTTTCAGAAGCGCCTCATCAGAGAACGGGTTCTGGCCTGAGATCAGCTCGCGATCCTGAAGGACATAGCTCTTCCAAGGCTCGACCACGCTTACGTCACCGCCTGCCGTACGCAGGGCGAAGTCCGGGTAGAAGAGAACCTTACCACCAATCTCAAGCGGCTCCCGCTGCTGCTCTTCCGCTGTCGAAAAGATGGTCATCTTATATCCGGAATAGATCCAGCCCTGCGCCTTTGCCCGCGCTCCAGCGGCATCGCCCGCGCTCAGCGCGGCGACCACCTCTTTCGAATTCGGGAGAGCCGAGAGAAGTGAAATGGGGCCATGGCAGAGCACTGCCGTAGGCTTGGATGTTTTATGAAAGTGTCTCATCACGGTGCCCGCGTCGGGGTCATCGAGAAGATCCATCATCGGGCCATGGCCGCCGGGGACGAACACAGCGTCATATTGATCCAGGCCCGATGCGATGACATCCGAGATACGAGTCGGATTTTTGAGCCCAGTCAGGGTGTCGCGGAATTTTAGATAGTCCTGAAGCTTAGCCTCGTCCCCACCGAAGAACTGGGCTATCGCTGAATTGACGTCCATTTGCGGCGTGTTGCCTTTGGGGTTAGCGAAAGTGATTTCGTAGCCCTCCTTCATCAGGGCGCGAACCGGAACCGTCAGCTCGTTGAGATAATAGCCAGCGCCGCTATAAACCTTGCCATCTTTCAAGGGCAAGCCATGACCGCTCGAGACCAGTACTAAGACTTTTCCTTTAGTTGTCATTTTGTTCTCCTTTTTGAAATTGAGTCTGTTTCCTGAGATCCTCAAAACTGGCTCTTTTTAAAAACTGCGACGTCACCCGACGCGCCGAGCTTTTGACTCCGAGTGTGAAGACACCATGAAGGCTCGGACCAGGCCGGCGATCACATCGGCGGCCGTGTCCAGGGCGAAATGGCCGCCGTCAACAATGTGGACCTCGGCATTCGGCACGTCCTTGCGATAGCTTTCCGGCTCGCTGGCGTCGAACGAATTCTCGTACTTTCCCCAGATCACGAGCAGCCGTGGTTGCTTCTCGCGCATCCAGGCCTGCCATTTCGGATAGGAATCGACGTTCGTGCGGTAGTCGTAGAAAAGATCGCTCTGTATCTCAGCCTGGCCGGGCCGATTCAGAAAATAAAACTCGTCGGTCCAAAGGTCGGGATCATGGCGCTCCAGGTCAGGATCATTTCCAACGTGTCGCGCGCGCGTGGCCTCGAGCGACAAGAGGTTGGTGCGCAATGCGCTCTCATTCGCGGCACGATCTGCCCAGAACTCGCGGCGCGTTTTCCAATTGGCTCCCAGGCCTTGGTTGTGGGCGACCGCATCCTGCACGATCAGTGCTTCGATGCGCTCCGGGTGTTGCAGCGCCATGCGAAAGCCGACGGGGCCGCCGTAATCCTGCATGGAAAGGGTATAGCGCGAGAGCCCAAGCGCCTCGGTGAAATGGTTCATGGTCTCAGCCAAATGGTCGAAGGTGTATGCGAATTTCCTCGGGTCGGGCCAGTCACTGTGTCCGAAACCAGGATAATCAGGCGCTATCAGGTGGTAGCGATCGGAAAGCCTTGCGAAAAGCGGTTCGAACATCCGCGAGGACGATGGAAGGCCGTGGAGCAGGAGAAGCGTTTCCGCATCTGCCGGCCCAGCCTCCCGATAGAAGATCGACAGGCCGTCAACCTGTATCGTGCGATAAAACGTGGGATTCATCGCAAAATGATACTGCAATTGGACAATGGTATCAGCGATAATTTCGGATCATCGCGGTGGGTCAGCCGGGATGAACGTTGATCGGGACGAGAAGACTTTTTGTAAAGGAGAGCACACCATGCCTGAACCGATGGAGGAATCTGTGGCGCAAGAACAGCAAGAACAGAAGATAGAAACACGCACCTCCATAAAAGGTATCGCCGCTTTTGCCATCGGCGCGAAAGCCATGGCAGTCCTCGCCATCCTCGTCGCCACGGCCGTTTACGCGCAGGACAAGTACTCGTTGAAATCTCCGAGCGGAATCGCATTCTCCGACTTCAAGGGATACGAGGACTGGGCTGACGTCTCTTCCGCCCGGACCGGCGAAATCCTCAAGGTAATCGTCGCCAATCCCACGATGATCAAGGCGTTCAAGGCCGGCGTTCCGGGCAACGGCCAGTCTTTCCCGGATGGCTCCATGATCGTGAAGCTCCAGTGGAAGCACAAGAAGAGCACTGAAGCCCCTTTCGTCGTCGAGGTGCCAGACGTCTTTAGCCAGGCTTTCGTCATGGAAAAGGACAGCAAGAGATTTCCTAAGAGCGGCGGGTGGGGCTACGCAGTGTTCAACTACGATGCCGCATCGGACCAGTTCACCCCCGATGCCAAAAGTCCGTCGGACTGCGGATATGCCTGCCATACGCCAGTCAAGGCGAAGGACTACATCTTTCACCCGTACCAGAAGCGTTGAACCGCTGCGTGCTCCGAAATCAGGTGCCCGGCGCGGCGCCGCCGAGTGACACCATCGAGCCTGCAGTCCCAACGTTCTCCTCTGTCTAATCGGGAATGTGCGCCACCCCTAAATTACGAGGAACGTTATATGCCAAATGAGACAACAGCAGAGATGACGGGAGCACAACGAAGGGCGGTTGCGGCGCATCAGCCAAATCGTTCGAGATGCACGTCGATCGAGCTTAGAAAACTCTCTTTGTGAGGGAGAACACACTATGAGCAAGCACCTCGAATCGCTGTACCAGAATCTTCTCAACGGCAAGCTACCCCATAACCTAAGTTGGATTCAGACCACGCTCGACCTCTACACAGACGAAGACCTCGACGAGATGATCGCGGCTCAGGAAAAGTTTCTGGACGCCGTGGGATTCGACGCGGGGAGCGTTCAGTAGAAGATGTGGGTAGGATTGTGGGTAGGAGTTTCCGGTGTCACGTCCGACAACTCCTTTAAAAAGAATGGCGGGGACGACGGGACTCGAACCCGCGACCTCTGCCGTGACAGCGCAACAATGACGTACAACTTATTGGATTTCAACGGTACTGACAGCCCGTTCTTGATCCTCTAAGGAGTTCTTTGACCCGGCTCACCGGACCCAGATCGGACCCAGATTTGGAGAGAATTGCCGCATTCTAGTGATCTTGTCGCACGCAGAGCCGGAGCGGCAGATTATGAAAACCCAATCGGTCAACAGAAGCGCGTTTTGTCGGTACCGGTCCGACGGCCGATAACTTCCGGGTTGCCCGTCAGAACGAAGCCGCTCGCGCGGCGGACGCTACCGCGTGTATAGACACCAGCGTCGGAACTCTCTAGAAAAACGGATGGCGCCGGGGGTAGGATGACGTGGATGGCTGCGAGAAGTTATACATCGATGAGCATCAATAACAACCTTTTGGCTAAACTCACCGTCTGGCAAGGCTTTTCAGGCAGAAATCGATTGAATTCCCATAGCACCCCGCGTCCGCCGCACCCGCGAGCGGCTTCCTTCTAACGGTTTTATCGAAAGCGCGCCAGAGCATCGTCCACGCGCACTCGTTCTCAAATGTGCGCTTCCGATAAAACACTAACGTCATCCGACCACTATCCACGACCGTTCAAATGTATCTTGCGTGTCCGCGTCAGTCCTTCAGTTTCTGGTTCTCTGTTTGCGCCAGCTTGAGCAACGACAGGTCGGGGTCTGCCTGCTTCCACAGTGACAGGAAGTCCTGGTATGACCGCCGTGCCGCTGGCTTGTCTCCAGTCATGGCCTGCGCGCGGGCCAACTGCAATTGCGCCAGCGCCTCGATGGGAGCATTCTGTCCCAGCCCGCGATGCCCCAGCATCTTCTGGAACTGCGCGGCAGCGTCTCCCCCATGCCCGGCCTTCAAATAGGCCATACCGCGGACATAGACCGGCACCATCGCACTGACGTTTTCGATGCCCAGCTCGTAGGAAGTGGCGGCGTCCAGAAACGCGATAGCCTCCTTGGCATCGCCTCGGTGCAGGGCCAGCGTCGCCCGAATCGACGGCAGCCAATAGCTCTGAATGATGGTGTCCAACGGTAACTCCGCGTTCAATTGGTCGGCGATCTTCTGCGCTTGCGCGGACTCACCCAGCTCCGCCAGAGTCAGCGCCGCCGCAATGCGAATGTCCCGACCGGGCGAAAGGGCCAGCGCTTCGTTCGCCAGCTGGCGCGCCTCGGCCGCATTGCCGAACAATGCCTCCCGGTAGGCTCCGCTGGCCAGCCACAGGGCGGCGCTTTCGATTGCTCCGTCGCGCTTGGCCGCAGCCACCGCGCGCCGCGTCGCCTCCCGTGCCTGTTTCAGCTGTCCGTAATACGCGTTGGTGTCGGCCTGCTGCGCCAGTAACGGGGCCTCGGCACTGAGGTTGCCCGCCGCCAACTTGATCTGCCGTCGCATCTCCGTTTCGTCGTTCTGCAGGAAGGCGATGCCGTAGCGCATCTCGTGCAGGTATTCGTTGTCGAACTTGTGCTGCATCGCCTGGTCGTAGATTGCCTTGGCTTCGTCCACCCGGTCCAGTGCCAGGTACGCGCTGATCAGGTCGGCGTAGCCCGAGACCCTGGTGGGCGCAACTTCCATGGCGGCGCGCGATTCCTCGGCTGCCTTTTCGAACTCCCCTATCGCCGTGTAGTTCAACGACAGGTTGACGTGCGGGGCCACGTCGGCCGGGTATTCCTGTGCCCACTGCTTATACACCTGGTTGGCCTTTTCCAGTTCTCCGGTTGCGAAACTGTAATACGCCGCCTCGATGTAGAACCGCTCGCGCTCGCTCGCCCGGTCGCGCAGTTCGAATGCCTTACGGAAGTTTTCGCTGGCCGCCGTGGTCTCCCGCAGGTTGTACTGCGCCATGCCCAGCGAGGCATAGGCGCGGGCGAAGTTAGGGTCGAGCGCAATCGCTTGCCGATGGTAGGGCAGCGACTCTGCATCTCCCTTCACCGCCTGCATGGATCGGCCGATAGAATAGGCCTTCAACGCCTCCAGCGACGACGTCGTCACCTCATCCAGCGGTTTATTGAAACGTCTGACCGAGATCAGCGATTCGCCCAACTTCTCGCGCAGACCGTTGCCGGCCTCGCCCAATTGCTTGAGCACGCTGTCGCGGTTTGGGGCTTCCGCCTCCGTGCTGGCCAAAGTGTCTCCAGTCTCACAGTTCACCGCTTTCAGACCAATCAGGTAGTGGCTTCCCACACTGCCGATCGAGCCTTCCAGCAGCGCCTTGCTGTTGCTGCGTAAGCACACTTCCCGGGCAAGCTCTTTCGTCAGTCGCTCGCCAGGCTGGCGATTCATCAACTTTAAGGTCGCGTTCACGCGGGAATCGGGCAGGACGTTCAAAAACGCTGACTGCTCCAACTGAATGGCGATCGCTTCTTTCAGGGTTCCGTCAAATACGCTTTCGCCTGTAGTGTTGGTGAAATCGGAGAGGACAATGGTGTCTTTTTCGGTCAGGGGCCTGGTTTGATGCGAGCGATAGTAAAGCCCCGCCGCTATAAGCGTCACCACCAGCAGAACTGCCGCTGGCGCTGCAATCTTCCAGAGTTTTGCCTTTGGAGCGGCAGACGTCGTTTGCCCGACCACCACCTTGCCCGAACTTGCTGTGAGGCTACCGCCGATTTCCGTGTCGCGTTTCATCCGCTGCAAGTCGGTGCGAATGTCTGCGGCATGTTGGTAGCGCAGGTTGCGGTCTTTCTCCAGCGCCTTGTTAATCAGCGCTTCGACTTCCCCCGGAACCTGGGGATTGAGTTGCGATGTCGGCGTCGGGTTCTGGTGCAGGATCGCACCGCAGATCTCTCCGGAACTTGAGCCTTCGAACGGTATCCTTCCCGTCGCCATTTCATACAGCACCGCTCCGAAAGAGAAGAGGTCGGTGCGCGCATCTAACTCCTTTGCTCGCACCTGCTCTGGCGACATGTAGGCCACCGTACCCATCATCGCTCCCGGAGTTGTCAGGTATGCCGCCCCGGAGTCGATTGACATCGTTTCTAGACTGCCGCTGCTGCCGCCCTCTTTCGCCCGTGTGGGTAACTTCGCTAGTCCGAAGTCGAGAATCTTGGCGTGGCCACGCTTGGTGATGAAGATGTTCGCGGGTTTGATATCCCGATGGACGATGCCAGCAGCATGAGCGGTGTCGAGCGCGTCGGCGATATCGATGGCGATGGGAAGAAGGCGCTCAGATTCTAGCGGACGTCCTGCGATCAGGTGCTTCAGCGTCACTCCATCGAGGAACTCCATGACCATGAAGGCGCGGCCATCCTCTTCGCCGATGTCGTAAACGGTGCAGATGTTGGGATGGTTCAGCGCCGAGGCTGCGCGGGCTTCGCGGCGGAAGCGCTCCAGCGCCTGCGGATCGCGGGCAACGTCTTCGGGCAGGAACTTCAGGGCGACAAAACGGCCCAGGCGGGCGTCCTCGGCCTTGTAGACGACGCCCATGCCGCCGCCGCCGAGTTTGTCAACGATTCGGTAGTGGGAGATCGTCTGGCCGATCATTCGGGAGATGCCTGGCTTTCAGGTCGCCTCATCTTAAGGACGCGGTAGCGGCACGTCAACGAAAGGCGACTTCATGACGGGGTAACCGCGCAGGCGGCGAGATAACTCCCTTGTGCCGCATGGGCGTTATTACCTGAGGTAAGAGCCGGATGCGGTAATTCCGCTTGTCCGGATCTGTGGAGGGGGTTATGGGCAACCATGATTCCTACTCCGACTATTTCCCGACTCGGTATTGTTCGTCGCTGACTTGTTCCATCCAGTCGACGACTTTTCCTTTGAGGCTTTCCTGAACGGCAATATGCGTCATCGGCGTGGTCGGCGTAGCCCCATGCCGGAGTAAAAAGCGAGATGCGTGATGATCTCCGAAATCTCGCGTGGCTTCCCGCCATTATCAAGTGCAAGGTTGAAATAATAGGGCATTTCAATCGTTTGGTTGCTCGCGATCAGGGCCGCGATGGTAACAATGCTGCGGTCGCGTGGCTTGAGGCCGGGGCGTTTCCATAGCTCGGCAAGGGGCCCTTCGCATACTTCTCAAGCGCCGGCACCACCATCGTGATGTCATCTACTGTCTGCATGTGTTCCGATTTCCTCCCGTTTTGTCTCTGCTGACCCTGAGCCCATGTTGTGCTGATCAGAAAGAACGCCGTGATCGTAACGGTCATCAGTTTCATCTTGACCTCCGCATGTCCTCGTAGAGCCTGACGGCAATCTTGCCGCTGGGCTCGTTTGACGCGTGGCGGTATGTGGGAAGCCATCGTTCGTTTCTCCTCGTCCAGCCGCTTCAAAAATTGATGTGTTTGGCATGTAGAACACGTACAGATCTCACTTCCCTCAAGGGCGGGAGCGACCCCCGTAGCGAGGATACGAGCGAAGCGGGTTTGTGGCGGCTCGACCGCCCACAAACCGGGGTCGCTCCCGCCCTTTTCATGACCCCGCGGGCTGTACTTTGCAGACCGCGGCTCCTTGTGGAAGTCGTTTTTTCGCCCCTGGTTACCGACGACAATCGGCGGACCGTTCCCCGCACCGCATCCCGGACCAAACCAACTATGGGAATGGTCCGCTGATCCCGCACGTTTTCATGTTGGCGTCATTCGCCAGAGGTCTCCGAAGAGCGTGGTCAGTAGTCAGCAGTTAGGTTGTGAACGAGCCCGACAGTCGTCCTCCGAGGCCCATTGCATTGAGAACAGCCCCTCGCCCTGCTGCCGCCATGGCGGAACAGAACCTCGTACTTCGGCCCTCGGACTCCCTTAACTCATCGCTGAGTTGGTCCAGCTGGCGCTTGTCGAACGAGGCCGCCTGCCGTCGTTCTAACAGATCGCGATCGTGAAACATGATCCAGCAGTCGCCGGACTTCCGGATCGAGGGGCATGCCGTTCGGTCCTCTGCCGCCCCCCCGCACAAGCGCGAGAAAATGCTCTCCGCCTTCGGAAACATAGACTGGTCTGCCGCGACGTATACCACCCGGAACGAGTCCAGCCGAGCGAACAGATCTCTGTACTGTGCAGCAAGTAAGTGTCGAAGCCCGATGGCTTCTGACCTCCCCGTCGATGTAGCAAGAACAGACCACAGGAGGCGCCGCGCCAGGCGCGCCCGAGAGGAAGAGCGGGAACTTGTCCACGAAGTTCCGAGCGGTCTTGATTCGACCGTCCTTCTAGCGATAGATGCGCCCAGGCAAGTAGCTGCGATCGATTCCCAGTGTGCCTGAAAAGTAGTCCAGTTTCTCGGTTTCCGTGGCCAGGTACTGGTGCTCGCGATGAGCAAGGACGTAGACGAAACCCATGAGTTTGATCTTGATCGGGTATAGTTGTCGCCCTCGCCGTTAGGGCTCATCGCCCCTTAACCGGTTCCCGAGAAGCCCCCAACTTGTTAGAACCTTTAACAGGGCGAATGCCCGCCGCCAGGTCGGCGCTGAAAAGACCGCAGTCGGCTTTTTCGTGCGCGAGGCGGTGCACTCCGCATTGGGATTTCGCACGCGCAAATCTCTGCGAGGCCCTCGGTGGTCCGTCGCCTCAGTTAGGAGCAGTAAGCAGTTCGGTAGAATCCGGCATTTCTGGTAAGAATTCGAAAGAAACCGAACTCGATTCCACCATACGCTCATCCCGGCTCCCGCGGCATCTGTTGAGGTGATGCGCGCGGCGGGACAGTGAATAACGCGAGAAACCAACCACGCGGTTTTAGTTTTGCTGCTCGCGATGCCGACTCTT
Organism: Terriglobia bacterium; assembly: GCA_963742495.1. Classification (GTDB taxonomy): domain Bacteria; phylum Acidobacteriota; class Terriglobia; order Terriglobales; family Acidobacteriaceae; genus JAIQFF01. The sequence goes on along the minus strand of CAVULZ010000003.1, from coordinate 106,409 downwards.
TAGAAAAATGCGCGTGCGGCATATGTCCACTGCCATCGCTGGGTTTGACAATGGCCATGTAAGTAGTGTCGTTGATGCAGAGGGTCAGCCCAGGCAACTACCGCAATGAGGTGCTAATTCAATGCTAGCCAATACCAATCCACAATCCAAAATAAACTCCGAGGACAAGAAACAAGCGCAACGAGTCGAGTCCGCAACCGGTTTTGAGCCATTGCTGGTTGTTGCTGAAGCCGCCAAGCTTTTGAGAATCCACCCCAAGACATTGCGCACAAAGGCGCGCCGCGGAATCATTCCCGCAACCCAAGTTGGCAGACTGTGGCGATTCCGGGCCTCCGCGCTCAACGAATGGCTAGAAGAGATCGCGAGCTGAGGAACCGTTGTGCTGCCTGCAAATGCTTCTCGACCGTACCGAACCACTGGGCTATTCTTGATGGGGCTGTCAGTGCCGTTTAAACGAGGGAGGAACTTTGTTTAGACGGATACGCTACCAACAAGGAAGTCTCACACTCGAAGAGCGAAAGAGAGGGCCCGCAGTATGGGTGTACCGCTGGTGGGAAAGAGACATCAACGGAAAACCAATACGTCGGAAACTGCAGGTTGGCGGTTTGGAGAGATATCCAAGCGAGTCGGCAGCGCAGTCAGCAGTGGACGCTCTTCGGTTAACCATCAACAACCAATCGAAACGGCAGAACCTACGGCGAACCACGGTCAACACTCTTTGGGAGCACTACTTCCGCGAGGAACTGCCTTCCAAGGAGATATCTACACAAGACGCATATGTTCTGTACGCAAAGAACTGGATTCTCCCACGGTGGGGCAATTTCCTCCTCGACGAAATCAAGACCGTCGAGGTGGAACGGTGGCTACGCGCAACAGAAGTGGCAGATGGAACCAAAGCCAAGATCAAGTGCGTGATGTCGGCTTTCTTTTCACATGCCGTTCGTTGGGAGTTCTGTGGCCACAATCCGATTTCATCGGGAATACCAGTTGGATCTGGGGGGAAGAGAGGGCCAAGCACTGGCGTACGCATCAGTGCGAAGCGTCAGAAGGCCCCCTTGGTCTTGTCAGCAGGAGAGGTCATACTCGGCTTGGCGCAACTGGAATTTCGAGACCAGCTTCTCGTGTTTGTGGACGGTGCCTTAGGAATACGTCAAGGGGAACTCGGAGCACTGCGTTGGCTGGACTGCGACTTCGACAACATGAATTTCAGTGTGCAACATTCATACTACTGGCGTCGGGGTGGGCACCTGAAGAGCACAAAAACGGAAGCGTCTGCAAAGCTTTTGCCGATGCATCCGAGTCTGAGGCAGGCCTTGCTGGAGTGGAGGTCACAAAGTCTCTACAACCAGCCGAACGATTTCGTTTTCCCTTCGGAGAGACTGAAGGGGAACAAACCGCTCGACCTGGCTTGCGTGTTGAAGAAGAAGATCCAACCGGCCTTCAGGAAGGTCGGCATCATCGGCGTGGGCTGGCATACTTTTCGGCACACCGTCGGGTCCATGCTGGCGGACATGGGCGAACACCAACTCATGATCCGCGACTACTTGCGTCACAGCAATCTGCACGTAACCAACAAGTATCTTCAGGCAACGACGAAGAGCAAGCGCTTGGCGCAGGGAAAGCTGGTGGATGCCATCCTGCCCGGGGGTGTGTTGTCAGCAAGCAAGTCAAACCTAATCCAGTAGGTCCTGAGGAGCTCGTTCCTTTCGATTGTCTGGATGCGGGGCATAATCGGCGGGGACCGGAACGCCTATTGGACCCAAACGGACCCAGATTGTTTTTGAGGGTTCTTCGTAAACCATTCAAAGGAATGGCGGGGACGACGGGACTCGAACCCGCGACCTCTGCCGTGACAGGGCAGCGTTCTAACCAACTGAACTACGTCCCCCGGTTGAACCGGAATCACCGAAACGGCGGGCGGCGGAAGGCATGAACCAGCAATCTTCGGCTGATTAATGATTGCACGAAAGTTAAAGAACTGGCAAGGAATGAACCGCCGGTACAAAACCGCCCGTAAGCAAGCTGAGCTTGCCGGTATCGAGCCGGTTAAAGTAAGCTTCGTTTCGCGGAATCCTGAATCCTGCGTTCGCCAAGGTTAATCCAAGCGCATATGAAAGCCATCCAGGTAAAAAAGCCCGGCGGCCCGGAAGCCCTCCAACTGGTCGAGATTCCAGTTCCGCAGCCGAAACCCAACGAGGCCGTGGTGAAAGTTGCTGCTTCGGGGGTGAATTTCATTGACGTTTACCATCGCGAGGGCAGATATCCGGTCGCCCTCCCGTTTGTGATCGGCCAGGAAGGCGCGGGCGTGGTCTCGGCGGTGGGTGCGGAGGTCAAGGCGGTCAAACCCGGCGACCGTGTGGCGTGGACCAGCATCATGGGCTCATATGCGGAGTTCGTCGCTGTCCCCGCCGACCGCCTGGTCAAAGTTCCGCCAGGCGTGAGCGATCGGGAAGCCGCGGCGGTCATGCTGCAAGGGATGACCGCCCACTATCTGGCTTTTACTACGTTTCCTCTAAAACGCGGAGACACAGCCTTGATCCAGGCAGTGGCGGGCGGAGTGGGATTGCTGCTGGTGCAGATGGCGCACCATCTCGGAGCGCGTGTAATCGGCACTGCTTCGACCGAAGAAAAGGCAAAGCTGGCGCGCGAAGCCGGCGCGGACGAAGTCATCCTCTATACCCAAGTGGATTTTGAAAGCGAGACCAAACGCCTGACCCAGGGCAAAGGCGTGGACGTCGTCTATGACTCGGTGGGCAAGACCACTTTTGAAAAGGGACTCAACCTCCTTCGCCCGCGTGGAATGATGGTCTTGTTTGGAGGCTCGAGCGGGGCCGTACCGCCATTTGATCCCATTGTACTCAGCCAAAAAGGTTCGTTGTTTCTAACCCGGCCCTCGCTGAACCATTACATTGTTACGCGCGGCGATCTCGAGGCGCGGGCCGGCGCGATTTTTGAGATGATCGCGGCAAAAAAACTCAAGCTGCGCATTGAACATGTTTATCCCCTGGCGGAAGCGCAGCAGGCCCACCGCGATCTGGAGGGGCGCAAAACCACCGGCAAGCTGCTGCTGATTCCGTAGGCCTCTCGCTCGAGCAATCGTTGTATCGACCCGGTGTGGGTGAGTGCGGCAACCTGCCGGGAGAGGGCTACCTCTAAAAGACAGGAGGATTCTCATGGCAACAGGTAAACGTTCCAGTGCACGCAAGAAGTCCGGTCACAGCCGGTACGGCGAGGCGGCGAGCAAGAGTGTGGAGAGCGCCCTGCATCGTGAAAAACGCGGGACCCTTCTGTCGGGCAAGGGAGGCAAAGGTGGCAAGGTCACCAGCCGGAAGCAGGCAATCGCCATCGGTCTTTCCGAAGCCCGCGAAAAAGGCGCCAAAGTTCCGGCGAAGAAAGCCGGCTGAGAAACCCAAAGATTGAGGCGCCCGCGGAATCCCACCCTTCAAACAACGGAGGGTGGGCATCCCGCCGCATGAACGTGAGAGCCCCCACCGCAAAAAAAGATCTCAGACCTGTCGATTCAGGAGCCCTTCGTTCGACTAACCATCAGGAGGAGAAGTAAATGAGCAAAGTACGGGTTCTTGTGGGTACGCGCAAGGGGGCGTTCGTCCTTACGTCGGACGGCAAGCGCGAGAAGTGGAATGTCAGCGGTCCCCACTTCGCCGGGTGGGAGATCTTCCACGTCAAAGGATCGCCGGCTGATCCCAACCGGTTGTATGCGTCTCAGTCCAGCGGCTGGTTCGGGCAGGTGCTCCAGCGCTCGAACGACGGTGGCCAGACCTGGGAGCCGGTGGGAAACAAATTTGCCTACGATGGCGTCCCCGGCACTCACCAGTGGTACGACGGCACGCCTCATCCCTGGGAGTTCAAGCGGGTCTGGCATCTGGAACCGTCGCTGACCGATCCCGAAACCATCTATGCCGGAGTCGAAGACGCTGCTCTCTTCCGTTCGAACGACGGCGGCAAGAACTGGCAGGAACTCTCCGGACTGCGCGGCCATGGTTCCGGTCCCAAGTGGCAGCCCGGCGCTGGCGGCATGTGCCTGCACACCATCATCCTCGATCCCAGCGATCCGCGGCGGATTTTCATCGCCATCTCCGCCGCCGGCGCGTTCCGCACCGACGACGCCGGCAAGACCTGGAAACCGATCAACCAGGGACTACGTTCCGCGCAAATCCCTGACCCGACGGCAGAAGTGGGCCACTGCGTTCACCACATCGCCATGCACCCGTCGCGGCCGGGGGTCCTGTTCATGCAGAAGCATTGGGACGTCATGCGCAGCGACAACGCGGGCGACTCCTGGACCGAGGTCAGCGGAAACCTGCCGACCGACTTCGGGTTCGCCATCGATGTCCACGCCTACGAGCCGGAGACGATTTATGTCGTCCCCATCAAGAGCGACGGCGAGCACTTTCCGCCCGAGGGAAAGTTGCGCGTGTATCGCAGCCGCACCGGCGGAAACGAGTGGGAGGCGCTCACCAAAGGTCTGCCGCAACAGGACTGCTACGTCAACGTGCTGCGCGACGCCATGGCCGTCGACTCGCTGGACGAGTGCGGCGTGTATTTCGGCACCACCGGCGGCCAGGTGTACGCGTCCGCCGACTCCGGAGACAGCTGGGCGCCCATTGTGCGCGACCTTCCGGCGGTGCTGTCGGTCGAAGTGCAGACCCTGGCATAAATAAGCTGAGCATGGTCGAATGAACATGATCCGAGTCATACTTCCCCCCCACCTTCGGACGCTGGCGCAAGTTCGGGGAGACATAGAGCTCGAAGTCGGCAAGCCGGTGACGCAGCGCTCGGTCCTCGATGCCCTGGAGGGCCGCTATCCCATGCTGCGCGGCACCATCCGCGATTACCTCACACAGCAGCGCCGGCCGTTCCTGCGCTTCTTCGCCTGCGAGGAAGATCTCTCCCACCAGCCGCCGGATGCTCCTCTGCCCGACGCCGTGGCCTCGGGTGCAGAACCGTTAATCATCCTGGGAGCCATCGCCGGCGGATAGCTCCCGGAAGGGAGCCGGGGGCGCCTCGTTGTATTCTTGAGGTTCGAGGATCCAATACATGCGTACCCTGGTGGTGGGCGCCGGCGCGATTGGCGGCTATTTTGGCGGCAGGCTGCTCCAGATAAATCGGGACGTGACCTTTCTGGTCCGGGCAAAGCGCGCCGCGGAGTTGGCCAGCCAGGGCCTGATCATTCGCAGTCCCATGGGCGATGCGACCTTCTCCCAACCGGCAACCGTGCTGGCCGAGAATCTCCACGAGAACTACGACCTCGTGATACTCAGTTGCAAAGCCTATGATCTCGACGACGCAATTACCTCCTTCGCGCCGGCCGTCGGGCCGCACACCGTCATCCTGCCCCTGCTGAACGGCATGCGTCACCTGGACGTCCTGGACGCGCGCTTCGGTCGCGACCGGGTGCTGGGGGGCCGGTGCTTCATCGCGGTCGCGCTTAAAGATGGCGAAATTGTCCACCTGGTTGAAACTCACGACCTGTCGTTCGGCGAGCGGAATGGGGAGCTGTCGGATCGCGTGCAGGCCATCGCCCGACTCATGCAAGGCGCGCGCTTCAAGGCCCACGCCAGCGCCGAGATCCTGCAGGAAATGTGGGAGAAGTGGGTCTTCCTGGCTTCGCTGGCCGGCAGCACCTGCCTGATGCGTGCCGCCATCGGAGACATCTGCGTCGCGCCGGGAGGCCCCGACTTCGTTCTTCGATTGCTCGAAGACTGCGGTTCAATTGCGGCGGCGGAGGGCTATCCCATGCGGGAAGCCCAGTCGAAACGCGCGCGCAAGGTGCTGACCGCGGCAGGTTCAGCCCTGACTGCCTCGATGCTCCGCGACATCGAGCGCAACGCGCCGATTGAAGCCGACCACATTATCGGCGACCTGCTCCGGCGTGCTGCTTCCTCTCAGGCGAAGCCTGTACATCTCGGTATCGCCTACACCCACCTGAAGGCCTACGAGGCCCGCCGAATCCGCACCCAATAAGTCTCGCCGGTGCCTTCGCTACTAATCGGCGCGGGATGACCCAGTCCGCCTGCCAGATGAAAACTTGTTCATTTTCATGACAAAGGCTGTCGAGCACGCATCTAATCCACGATGATGTGTCAGAAACCGTAATTGCCTTCATTACATGCCGTGAGAGGCAATCGGGAAGGGCGGACTGAGGCCGCTGCGGATCTTACTCTGAATGATTGACAAATCGCTTGTAATCAATGAGGAATCAGAGGTGGTTCCTCGGGAAAGTCCTGCCTGCCCAAAACCTGGTCGGATTTTGATTCTTTTTACGGTGGCACTCTTGTCGATTCTTGTTCATGGCTATCACATGGGCACCGACGATGCAGCCATCTATGCGCCCGGAATTGAAAAGGCTGCGGATCCCTCTCTGTTTCCCTTCGGGTCCGAGTTCTTCATGCACCACGCCGGGCTTTCTCTTTTCCCCCATTTAGTAGCCGCGACCACCTGGCTCACCCGGCTGTCGATTGAATGGAGCATGCTGCTCTGGTTCGCCCTCGCACAATTTCTGCTGCTCTGGGCGGCTTACGAACTGGCGCGGCAATGCTTCCGCAGCGAACGCGCTCGCTGGGCGGGTGTGGCGCTGCTGGCCACCCTGCTCAGCCTCCCCGTAGCCGGGACCGCTCTCATCATCGCCGACCCTTACCTGACCGCGAGATCGCTCTCCACGCCGCTGGTCCTGATGTCCACTGCCTGTTTCCTGGACAAGAGAGCTCGCGCCGCCGGCTTGTGGCTGATCGGCGCGTTTTTGATTCATCCCCAGATGGCAATCTACGGAGTCGGGGCCGGGGCGCTGATCCTGTTCGAGTCTCGATCGGCGGAGCGGCTCAGAATTGTGGAAGTCGCCCCGGCAGTTCCCTTGCTCCTATTGCCTTTTCTGATGATCGTCCCTTTGCAGCCTGCCCAGGGGGCTTACCGGGAGGTGCTGGCGTCCCGGGCGTACTTCCTGGTGACCAGTTGGCGCTGGTGGGAATGGTTGGGAGCCCTTGCCCCGCTCGTCATCTTGGCCGCATGTGCCCGGCTGTCGCTGAAATCGACCCTTCCGGCCTTTTCGCGCCTGGCAAAGATCCTGGTCGGCCTGGGCTTGATCTCTACAGTTGCGGCTCTGCTGCTGGCCAGCAACCCAGATTTCATGTACCTGCTGCGACTGCAGCCGATGAGAAGTTTTCACCTGATCTACGTGGCGTTCTTCATTCTCTTAGGCGGGCTGTTGGGAGAGTACCTGCTGCGAACGCGCATCTGGTGGTGGATTATTTGCTTCGGCGCGCTCTCGACCGGTATGTTTGCCCTCGATGTAGCCGGCTATCCCGCCAGTCCGCATATCGAGCGGCCAGGGATGCGCTACCAGGGTGAATGGCTGTCCAGTTTCCTGTGGATCCGTGAGCACACTCCGAAAGATGCGATCTTTGCTCTTGATCCCGAATATCTGCTCAAAACCGGAGTGGACCTTCATGGGTTCCGCGCCCTGGCCGAACGCAGCATGCTGGCAGATCAGGAAAAAGACAGCGGAGCGGCTTCGGTATTTCCTGAGTTGGCTGAGCCCTGGAAAGAGCAGAGTGGGGCCCAATCCGATTGGGCGCACGTTTCCGCCGACCGGTTGCAGAATCTTCGCGCCCAATACGGCGTGAGTTGGGTGTTGTTGGAGAACGCCACTGTTTCAGACGGCCTGGTCTGCCCTTACCGTAACGGCGAGTTGCGAGTCTGCCGGATTGTGGACGATGACCGCCAGTTCCTGGGTCGCGCTTCCGTCTTGCCCGACATCGTGCGCCGTGCTGGAAGACGAAAGGCTTCCGTCGTCGAACGTTAGAGCTGGCGTCAACCCGGCGCGCGCTAAGTGGGCCGGAGAACTACTGGAGTCTAATTTACCCGCGGGAGCAACCTTGCTGGGCTGATTACAACCGCGCCCAGCCTTGAGCATTATTATGGAAAGTGCCTTATCCATTCGCTATTCGATTGTGGTTCCGTTCTATAACGAACAGGAGAACGTTTCCCCGCTGTACGTGAAACTGACGGAAGTGATGGAGGGGCTGGGCGAGCCCTACGAGCTTGTTTTCGTCGACGATGGCAGCCGCGATAACACGTTCAAGGTCCTCACGAACATCTACGAACACGACCGCCGCGTAAATCTGGTGCGGCTGCGCAGAAATTTCGGGCAGACCGCCGGGCTTAAGGCGGGATTCGATTTCGCGCAGGGCGACATCATCATCTCCATGGACGGAGATTTACAGCACGACCCGCAAGAGATCCCCCGCTTCCTGGAAAAAATTGAGGAAGGCTACGATCTGGTGAGCGGATGGCGGCATGAGCGCCGCGACCACTGGCTCATGCGCCGCATCCCCAGCCGGGTCGCGAACTGGATGATGGCCAAACTCTCGGGCATCCAACTGCACGATTTCGGGACCACGTTCAAGGCCTATCGCCGCGAGACCATTCAGGAAATTCAACTCTACGGCGAACTGCACCGCTTCATCCCCGCCCTGGCCAGCTCGGCCGGGGCCAGGATCGCGGAAGTGCCCATCGTCAATCTCGAACGCAAAAACGGGAAATCCAACTACGGCATCGGGCGCACGATCCGCGTGTTTCTCGATCTCATCATCGTCAAGTTTTTGCTGGACTATGCCACGCGCCCGCTTCAGTTCTTTGGCTTGCTCGGCATGAGCGGCGTCGGCCTGGGGTTAGCCCTGGCCGGATTTCTGGCCTACGAAAAATTCTATCGCGCCATTCCGGTCATGATGGAACATGGACCGCTGTTGCTGCTGGCGGTGACCCTTCTGGTGAGCGGAGCTCAATTCATCTCCATGGGATTGCTCGGCGAAATCATGTCGCGCACCTACTACGAATCGCAGAACAAGCCGATTTATGCGCTGCGCGAAGTGAAAAGCCGGCGCGCGGGATGGGGCGACTCCGCCGTTTCCGCCCGCGGTCGAGCCGCACGGATCGGCGATTGACTACCCAGGCTCGGGCGCCCGCTCAGGCGGTTGCAGAGTTGTTCGAAAGCGGCAATTCGCGAATCCGCTTTCCGGTGGCGGCGAAGATCGCATTGCACACCGCGGGCGCAAACGGCGGCACGCCCGGTTCACCCACACCGGCCGGCGGCGCGCCGCTATCTACAATGTGGACTGTGGTCTTATAGGGAGCTTCGTTCATTCGGGCGACCGGATAGTCATTGAAATTTGACTGCTCGATCACCCCGTCCTTGGCTGTAATCGCCCCGCTGCGCACGATGCTGGTCCCGAACACCGCAGCGCCCTCGAACTGGGCCCGCGTGGCTTCCGGGTTGACCACCACGCCCGCGTCCACGGCGGTGTGCACGGAAGGAATCTTTACCTCCCCTTTGTCATCCACTTCCACTTCGACCACCGTGGCCACGTAGGTGAGGAAACTCCGGTGCACAGCGATGCCCATGCCTGAGCCCTTGCCCAGCTTTCGTTTCCCCCAGCCCGATTTTTCCGCGGCCAGCTGAACCACTCGACTCATGCGCGCCGTATCCAGCGGATACTCCGTTGTAGATCCGCCGTAATTATCGTAGTCGGGGGCAGTGGCCTTCACGTCGACGATCCGCCCCGGCCCGATCAGCTGCAAAAGATATTCCACCGAATCCCGCCCCGCAGCGTGCGCCAGTTCATTTGCGAACGACTGGGCAGCGAACCCGTGATAAATATTCGCCACTGACCGGAACCAGCCGATGCGGACATGGTTTTCCGCCGGTCCGTTCTCGACCCGATGATTGGGCAAGTCGAAAGGCAGATCCGTCCAGCCCTGTCCCAGGTCGCCACCGTCACCGTACGTCGTGTTCAAGGCGAAGGTGGAACCGATAGGAGGAAATACTGAACGCTGCAACCAGGCGGTCGGCATGCCTTTTTCGTCGAGCGCCGCCTTCATATACATGGCCGCGACGGCGTGATAGTAGCCGAACTGGATGTCGTCTTCCCGGCTCCATACCACCTTCACCGGCTTGCCCACGGCTTTCGACAGGACCGCAGCCTCAGCGGCATAGTCCGGTTTCGACTTCCGCCCGAACGCGCCGCCCAGAAGAGTTACGTGGCAGATCACATTTTCCTTGGGGATGCCCAGTACTTCTCCGACGGTCTCCTGTACAGCTTGCGGACTCTGGGTGCAGGTCCACACCGTCACCTTGCCATCGCGATAGTCGGCCAGCGCGGCCGGCGGTTCCATGGGCGCATGGGCAAGGTGGGGAACGTAGTAGTCTGCCTCCACGATTTTTCCACCTTTCGCAAACACCGCATCCACGTCGCCAATATTGCGCGCCACCTTGCCGGGCTTGCGTGCCGTTTCCTGCAGTTCTTTCTTGTAGGGATCCGAGTTGTAGCTGGCGTTGGCTCCGTTGTCCCAGGAGACATTCAGCTTCTTGCGTCCCTGAAACGCCGCCCAGGTGTTGTCGGCGATCACCGCGACCCCGCCCAGCGGTTGAAAATGGTGCGGCGGCGTGAACGGCCTGATGGGAATGGTCTGTTTGACGCCCCTTACCTGCAGCGGAGCTTTCTCGTCGTAGGACTTGACCTTGCCGCCGAGCACCGGAGGATGCTCGATCGAAGCATAGACCATGCCATCGAGACGGGCATCCATGCCAAACCCGGCTTTGCCGGTGCACAGGTCGGCAATGTCATAGCTCTTGGCGCCTTTGCCGATATATCGCCAGGCGCTCTTAGGTTTGAATTGCAGATCCTCCTTCTTGGGCACGGGCAATCTAGCGGCCGCCGAGGCCAGTTCGCCGTAGCCGGCTTTGCGTTTGCTCGGCCGATGCACGATCACGTGAAGATCAGACTCGCATTCCGAAACCGGCACGCCCCATTTCTGGGCCGCGGCCTGCGTCAGCATCAGGCGCGCCGTGGCTCCGGCCTCGCGCATGGTTGCAAAGCCATCGCGCACGGAATGCGATCCATCCGTGTCCTGGTCTCCGTACCGCGGGTCGCCGATGGCCTGTTCGATCTTCACCCGCTTCCAGTCCGCATCCAGCTCATCCGCCAGAATCAGTGGGACGGTAGTGCGGCTGCTAGTGCCCATTTCCGAGCGGTGCGCCACCAGATACACAGTTCCGTCGGTGTCGATTCCTACAAAGACGCTGGGGTGCAGCGTGGCGCGGTCGGCATGCGAACCCGCGTACGTCTCCACGGCCCACAGCGCCTCCGGAACCAGTCGCACACTCAGGACCAGGGCGCCGGTCGAGACCAGACCCTGCAGAAAACCGCGCCGGCTGACGTTCAGGATGTTATGGCTCATACGTTCTCCCCGGCGGCCGCCTTGATCGCCGCGCGAATTCGCTGGTAGGTGCCGCAGCGGCAGATATTTCCCGACATGCCGGCCTCAATGTCTTCATCGCTGGGTTTGGGCTTCTCTTTCAACAGGGAAATGGCTTGCATGATCTGTCCCGGCTGGCAGTAGCCGCACTGCGGGACGTTGTATTCGATCCACTTCTGCTGTACCACGTGCAATCCGTTCCCGGAGATGCCTTCGATGGTGGTAATTTCTTTTCCGGCGGTCGCCCCAACGTTGGTTACGCAAGACCGGATCGCCTTTCCATCCTGGTGCACGGTGCAGGTCCCGCACAGCGCCATACCGCAGCCGTACTTGGTTCCGGTCAATCCCAGGACATCGTGCAGATACCACAGCAGCGGCAGGTCGGGATCGCCGTCGAAGGAATGTTCCACACCATTGACTTTAATTTGCATCGTGTTTGCCCCCTCTTCCTTCGTTCTCGCGCTATTCTTCCAGAAAGTGCCGGTGGAAGTCTAATATGATACCGCTGTTTGTTAAGCGAGGGGTGAAGATGGGGTCGAGAGAGTGCATGGCTGAATTTGAAATGCAATCTCGAAGAGGCGTCATCCGGAGGAACTTTAGTCCCGAAGGATCTGGCGCGCAGCGGCTCAATTGCCGGCTCTTCTTCCTATCAGCTCCACCCAGATGCTTCGCCAGCTCAGCATGACGGCCTCGCTGAAGGAAAAAGGGTACAAATTCAGTCACTATCGGTCAAGAGAGTGCATGGCCACGGGTCGCGGATGACTGCTCTGAGGTGCAAGTCGATTCTCGTTGTTGGCTGCGTCCTGGCTTTTCTGCTGATTTCTTCCTGGATCCATTCGCAGGAGAGCTCGCACAGTGTCAATGTCGGTGTGCAATTCGATCAACCTCAGGGCACAATCTCTCCTATCTGGAATTACTTCGGCTATGACGAACCCAACTACAGCTACGCGCCGAACGGCAGAAAGCTCCTGGGCGAACTGGCGGCGCTCAGCCCGCAGCCGGCCTATGTGCGGGTCCACAACCTGCTGACCACGGGCGACGGCTCCTCCTCTTTGAAGTGGGGATCCACCAATGTCTACACCGAAGACGCGCAAGGCGAGGCAGTCTACAACTGGACCATACTGGACCGGATTTTCGACAGCTTTCGGTCGGCGGGGATCAAGCCGCTGGTTGAAATCGGTTTCATGCCGGAAGCGCTGTCCACTCATCCGGAACCCTATCGTCATAATTTTCCTGACGGTCCTATCTTCACCGGCTGGGCTTACCCACCCAGGGACTATAAGAAGTGGTCGGAAGTCGTCTTCCAATTTGTTCATCACCTGCGTCAGCGCTATGGCGACGCCGAAGTAAAAACCTGGCTGTGGGAAGTCTGGAACGAGCCCGACATCGACTACTGGAAGGGAACGCCGCAGGAATATTTCAAGCTGTACGATTTCACCGTAGACGCGGTCCTGCGCGCGCTTCCCGAAGCCCGCATCGGCGGTCCGGACAGCACCGGCCCCGCCAACCCCAAAGCCGTCGACTTCTTGCGCTCCTTCCTCGACCACTGCGCTCACCAGCCCAACTTCGTGAGCGGGAGAGTCGGTTCCCGCCTGGACTTCATCAGCTTTCATCCCAAGGGAGCGCCCAGGTGGCAAGGCGATCACGTGCAGATGGGCATAGCGCGCCAGTTGGCCGCAATCGAGCAAGGCTTCCAGATCGTGGCATCGTTTCCGGAATGGCGCCACACTCCGATCATTCTGGGAGAGTCGGACCCGGAAGGATGCGCAGCCTGCTCGGCCCGAACCAATCCCCAGAATTCCTATCGCAATGGCCCGTTGTACGCCGCCTACACGGCCGAAACGCTGAACAACATTCTGTTTCTAGCCAGCCGCGAGCACATCAACTTTCTTGGCGCTGTGACCTGGGCATTTGAATTCGAAGGTCAACCCTACTTCGAAGGCTTCCGCACGCTGGCCACCAAGGGAGTGGACAAACCGGTGCTGAACGCTTTTCGCATGTGGGGCTTGCTGAGCGATGAACGCGTAAAGGCCACCAGCTCTGGTGCTTTGCGTTCCGAAGACGTTGTCCGCGACGGCGTGCGCGCACAGCCGGACATCGGCGTGCTTGCCGCGCGCAGCGAACACGAAGTCGAAGTCCTGATCTGGAATTATCACGACGACGACCTTCCCGTTGCCGCGACGCCGATTGACTTGCTCGTAAGCGGCCTGCCCACTAAAGTCAGCCGAGTATTGCTTGAGCACTTCCGCATCGATTCCAGCCACAGCAACTCGTTCACGGCGTGGAAAGAGATGGGCTCGCCGCAATCGCCAACCCAGGGCCAATACGAGCAGCTGCAAAGCGCCGGCCAACTGCAGTTGCTGGCTTCTCCCTCGTGGATACCGATCGCCCAAGGCGAAGCCCGCCTGCAATTTGCCTTGCCGAGGCAGGGGCTTTCACTGGTCCGAATTAGCTGGGAGTAATTCTGCGGTATGTCTATGGTTTTCTTGCCACCAGCCGGAGCACATCCGTCTCACGGCGATCATAGAAGTCTGACTTCGCCCGGACGATCTCATAACGGACGATTTGGAGAGGATCAAACATGTGAAGAATCTCATTGCGACCGCTGACGAAATCGGCCCCACACTCCATCACTACGATTCCGCCGGGTTTCCGTGAATCAACAACCTTCTGGACGGGCACGAGCGGCATGGTCCAACTAAATAGCACGAGGTCGAATCGTTCTTTGCCGAAATCGTATTCGCTGTCACGAACGGTTGCGGTGTGCAGTGTCAGCCCCAATTCCTTCGCCCGTTTTTGGGCTAGTGCGACGCCCGCATCAGCAGGATCAAATCCCCACACCTGCCATCCCAGACTCGCCAGGTAGATAGCGTTTCGGCCCTCTCCCATTCCATAGTCCAAAGCAATTCCGGGCCGCTCCCCTTCCACCATTTGCTTGAGGAAACCGTTCGGAGCCCTGTTGAAATTGGAATGGCTGTCGAGGTAGTACCGATTCCAGTAGTCGGCCTCCAGGAGGTTGCGGGATGTCAGAATCAATCTGGTCCGACGGGCTATTTCGGTTTCGGTGATTCCGTCGCTCTTGAGTTCTGCCGCGTACCGTTCCGCTATCTGTTCATTCGTGAGCGACAGCGAAGGGTTCTCAGCACGGAGTTTTGGAGTGAAGCTGTTTCTAAATTCGGGGTAGAAGTCGTACTCCGGCTTTTGACCGGATGCGAGTACTGAATACAAAAGCAATGTCACCAGTACCGCGAAAACTTCCGCACTGCGAGCAGGCCACTTTTTGTATTTGTCATGCTCGACCAGCCTCATAGAGCCTCCGCCCGAGCTGAATGCCTAAGTATGGATAGTGTGCTTTATCCGCGCTGCTGTGATTTGATCACTGCGGAAAAGTCCTGATCGCCATAGCCCTTGGCAATCGCTTCCTTGAAGATGGTGAGGGCTGAACTCGCGGTCAGAAGATTGTGTCCCAGGTTGGAGGCTTCGCCAATTGCATATCCCAGGTCCTTGGCCATCAAATGCAGCGGGAAATTCGGGGTAAAGTCATTGGCAAAGGCGCGAGCAGCTGCGCGCTGCACCAGGCCGCTGCCCGGCGCACCGTGAGTTAGGATCGGTAGCGCCTTCTCGAGGTTCAGGCCGCCGGCGCCGATCATATATTCCGCTTCGGCAAGAGAGGCAGCCTGCACGCCGCACATGAAATTGTTGATGAGCTTCATAAGCGCGCCGCTTCCGGTCGGGCCCAGATGAATGAATTCGCGCCCCATCACCGCGAGGACGGGCTGGGCGGTGGCGAGCGCCGCATCCGATCCGCCGATCAGGAATGACAATTCGCCGGAGGCGGCGTGCGGTTTTGTTCCTGTAACGGGCGCGTCCAGCAATTCGCATCCTCGTTGAGCGGCAATGGCCGCGAGTTCCTTGATCCAGCCGACGGTGAGCGTGCTGCATTCGATCAGCACCGATCCCCGAGCTATCCCCGCCAGTGCGCCGTTTTCGCCCAGCCACACTCCCCGCGAGGCAATATCATCCGAGACCATGGTGATGACGATGTCCGCCCCGGACGCGGCCTCGCGCGGCGATCCCGCCACGGTTGCGCCTGCGCCGGCGAAAGGCGCGGACCGCTCCTTGTTCCGGTTGTAAACCGCGAGAGGAAAACCCGCCGAGAGCAGGCGTCCCGCCATACCCCCGCCCATAATGCCCAGTCCAATAATTGCCACACGCGGTTTCGACATGATCACCCCAAACCTTTCACACTGATGAGCTGCGGCCTGGATCGGGCTACCCGCACCGGATTGCGCAAGGGCCGTCCATAACCTTCAACGGAGACCTGCATCAGGTCGCCATCCTGTAATTTTATGCCATCGCTGAAACTCAAGCCGTCCGTGCCGAAAAAATGAATGTGGACGTCCCCCGGAAGGCGATGGGCCTCGTACTTGAAATGATGATGCTCGATATTGGCCAGGCTGTGGCACATCTCGGCGTCGCCCGTGCGAAATGTTTTGGACCACAGCCGCTCGCCTGCGCGCTCAATCGTCACTTCAACCGGCACCGACTCAAACTCAGGGTCCACCACGAGTTCGGGACCAAGCGCACAAGTGCGAAGCTTGGATGCCGCCAGATTCAGATAGTTCGTCTTCTCAAATACGTGATCAGAAAATTCGTTGCCACCCGCCATTCCGATGCGCCACGGCTGGCCATCGGGAGCAATCAGGTAAATGCCGGCCAGTTCCGCTTCCTCGCCGCCATCGCCGGCATAGGGTGGAACATCGAGCGCGTCGCCGTGTCCACGCAGGATTGCGCCTGTACCCTTGTAGAACCACTCAGGAGCAGTGCCGATCGCTCCGGACGCGGGCCGCCCACCTTCGATTCCCCAGCGAAACATTCTCATGCTGTCGGTCAGCTCCGCTTCGGTCGAGGCGTGCATGCTCTGGCGATTGCGCGCGCTGCCCAGATGGGTCAACCCGGTTCCCGAAACCAGACAGCGTGCCGGCTCCGTGGGATGGTCGATGGGCGGCAGAATGCGCCAGTCGGAACGCGCGAGGTAGATCGACTCATATTCCAAGCGCTCGCCCGTGGCCCTCTGGCGTGCCAGTTCGCTGAGTTTCACCCCGTTCCTGATAGCAGTGTTCGCCAGTTCGTAGACCGAGCTGCACCCCTCAAGCAGCCGCAGGTGCGGCTCTTCGACGAGCGCCACCCGCCTCACGTCTCCTCGCTTCAGTTGAACCAGTCGGGTCATGTCACTCGATGACGTCAAACTTCTCCAGCCCTGCTTCGTTGATGGTCAAACCCAGGCCTGGAACATTTTCATCGAGATCGATGAAGCCATCTTTGGCTTTGGGCTCGCCGTTGAAGATGTACCAGAATAATTCGTTGCCGACTTCGACGTCGACAACCGGAAAGTATTCGGCCATCGGCGCGTTCAGGCTGGCCATGACCACATGATAATTGTGCATCTGCCCGGCATGAGGAATGACCGGCACAGAATAGGTCTCAGCCAGTGCGGCAATCTTGCGGGCCTGGGTGAGGCCTCCTACACGATTGGTATCGAACTGGATGTAGTCGAGCGCCCGGGCCTCCAGCAGGTCGCGGAAACCATATGCCGTAAACTCGTGCTCGCCGCCGGCGATTGGAATTCGCCCGTAGGATTTCAATTCGGCGTAACCGTGCACATCATCGGGGATGACTGGCTCTTCCAGCCATCTCAGGTTAAAGGGTTCCAGCAGCGGCAGCATGCGCTTGGCGTAGTCGAGCGTCCATCCCATGTAGGCGTCGGCCATGACGTCGATGCCATCGCCCACGGTCTCGCGTACCGTCTGAACCAGATTCAGATTGCGTTGCATGCCGGCGGCGCCGTCCGTCGGCCCCCAGCCAAAGCGAAGTTTCATCGCCTTGTAGCCTTCCGCTTTGTAGCGCTTCGCCTCGGCGGCAAGCTCGCTCAACTCGACGCTGTAAAGCCGGCTGGCGTACACCGGAATGCGCGGCTTCGTCCTGCCCCCAAGCAGCCGATAGACAGGCTGTTTCGCCGACTTGCCCAGAATGTCCCATAACGCAATATCCACCGCGCTGATGGCAACCATGCCGATGCCGCGGCGTCCGAACGCCATCGTCTTCCGGTACATGAGTTGCCACAGAAACTCGATGTCCCACGGATCTTTGCCGATCAAGAGCGGCTTGAGATGGAGGTCGATCACCTGTTTCGTGACCTGGGGCGCGAGCGCGGCGTTGCCGATCCCTACCAGTCCGTCGTCGGTAAAGATTTCAACCACCAGCCAGCCGTGAAAAGTGAAGGTCTGCATCGAAGCTTCCGGCAGGCTCAGCAGGTCCATGGGATTGGTGCAGAAATGAGGCGGCAACGGTACCGTCTTTCCGCGCCAGCGCATTACGCGAGTGCGAATCTCTTTGATTCTCATCAAGCTCCCCGATCGCTCAGTTTCGGTTCCAGATTCAGAGGCTCGACCACAGGAACCGCGGCAAGAATGATAACGAATGCAGCCACGTGAAAAGTCCCCGCCAACCAGAATACGACGCTGTATCCGAATCCGTGATCGAGCAGGTATCCCACCAGTTGCCCGAATGCGATTCCGCCCATGGCGCCTCCGAAGCCCACCAGCCCGGCCACCGAGCCGACTACCTTCGCCGGAAACAGGTCGGTCGGAAGCACCATCACCAGCGTCGACCACGACTGCTGTCCGAAATAGGCAATACTGAATATCACCAGCGCCCATGCCACGGGAAGCCGCGGGACCAGTACGATGGACGGCATCACCGCCGCGCTCAGCCCCAGCGCCAGCTTTCTGGCTACGCCCAGCGAGAACCTGCGCCTCACCAGGTAACTTGAAAACCAGCCGCCCAGAAGGCACCCCACCCCGGCGGCCGCATACGGGATCCAGGCAAAGGTGCCGACCGCCTTCACGTCAAATCCTCGCGCATCGTAAAGATATTTCGGCAGCCAGAAAAGATAGAAGTACCAGGCCGCATCGCTGAGAAACTTGGCGCTGATCAGGCCCCAGGACTCGCGAATCCCCAGCAGATCGATCCAACGAAGCCTCGCGTTCGAGTTCGCAGATGCCAAATTCAAATCGTGACCTTCCGGATCGGGAGGATTCTGCGGCGAAAAATAAGATGAGATCCACCACAGCGTCCAGAGCAATCCCATGCTGCCGGTGACGACAAAAATCCACCGCCATCCTGCATAACCCAGGATCAGGGCGATCAGCGGAGGCGCAATCACCGCTCCCACCGCCGTGCCGGCGTTGATGATGCCCATCGCGGTGGCCCGTTCCTTCGGCGTGAACCACTCAGCCACGGCTCGCGTGGCCGCGGGAAAACCGCCGCCTTCGCCCATCCCGAGCAGAAATCTGTTGGCCATCAGCATGCCGAAACCGGTGGCCAGAGCGTGGCTCGCGTTGGCCACCGACCAGAACGTCATGATGACGGCGAACCCGATGCGGGTCCCCAAGGCGTCGACCAGCTTCCCTCCGCCCAGATACATCAACGCATAGGAAAGCAAAAACGCCGACTGCAATGCGGAGAACCGTTGATTGCTGAGTGGGATGTCTCTTGCGATCGCGCTGACGGCCACGGGAAGCGTCTGGCGATCCAGATAGCTGATGGCGATCGCAACGCTAACCAGTATGGCGATTCGCCAGCGCAGCAATGCCGTCGTCCTCGATTCCTTTTTCCTGATGGATGAACTGTCTACCGATTCAAGTCCACACCCGTATTACGCTTTGACCACCGGGGTCCACACCTGCATCGCCGTCTGCTGCCGGTTGGACCAGGCGTAGTACGGGATAAACGTCAGCGGGACCCTGCGGCTTTGCAGTTGACGGCTGTTGTATCGCGAATACAGCGCATGGCGCGAGGCGGACTGGTCGTAGGCCACGCCGGCGTGGCGCAGCACGACCACCCCTCCCAGCAAGTCATTTTTGAATTCGCTCTGGAATTGCATTGCAGGCGTGGCTCCCGGACTCACCGCCAGGTCGGTGATGGACACTCCGTCCGGCTGGTCGATCTCTTCCATGCAATAAACCAGCGGACCGCGCTGGATCGCGACCCGCCCTGTGTCGTCCGCCACCTGCGGGTTGGCTTCGAGCATCTGCACTGGCATCTCGATGCCCAGGCCGACGATGTCTCCCGGCGCCCATGACCGCCGCAGCGCCATATATTCTCCCGGCGTCGCGCCGGACACGGCTTTGCCGTTCACCGTGACCTGCGCGCTGTCTGCCCACCCGGGAATTCGCAGATAGAAAGTAAACTCCGACGACTGCGCAGGCGTCACTGTAATTTCAACTTTGCCGTCCCAGGGATAATTCGTCTTCTGAGTCACTTTCAGGCCGACGCCATTCTCCAGATGCCAGTCCAGCTCCGAGTTGTCGTAGAGATGCACGTAAACTCCATCGCTGCTGGTGCTGTAAAAATATCCCGGCAGGGAAGCGAAGGTGCGCTCGAGGTTCGGAGGACAGCAGGTCGTGTCGTACCAGGGGTTACGAATCTTTTCTCCCGTGGCCGGATCAAACGCCAGCGGGTTGCGATAGCAGTAGAGCGTCCCATCGAGCGACATTCCGGAGTTGATGCCGTTGTAAAGCGCGCGTTCGATGACATCGGTGAACCTGGCCTCGCCGCTGGCTGCCAGCATGCGCCAGTTCCACATCATGTTTCCGATGGCCGCGCAGCTTTCCCCGTAGGCGCGGTCGTTGGGCAGTTCGTAAGCGTTGCCGAAAGCTTCGCCATCCGAGCGCGAGCCGACTCCACCCGTGACATACATTTTAGTGGCCGTCAGGTCATTCCACAGCGTGCTCAACGTTCTCCAATACGCGGGGTCGCCCGTCTCCATGTAGTAGTCGGTGGCGCCGCAACAGGCGTACATGGCGCGCACCGCGTGGCCTTCCAGCTTGGTTCTGGCGGTAAACGGAGTTCCGCAGAACATGTAGATGGTGCGCTCCTCCGCCAGCTTTATCCGTGCGTCGCCGTGAAGGATGTACCCGGCCAGATCAAGCTGCCGCTTGTCCCCGGTGATTCGATACAGCTCGATCAGCGCCAGCTCGATCTCAGGATGTCCGGAAACGATCGGCTGCTTTGGGGCGGGCCCGTAATTCGGCATCAGGAAGTCGTCGACGAAACGGATGCCGGCATCGAGCAGCTTGCGGTCGCCGGTCGCCCGGTAGTACGCAATCGAGCCCTGCAGCATGTGCCCGATGCAGTAAAGTTCGTGCCCCGTCGTCTGCGTTCTCGTAAGCATTCGCTCCGGCTTGTGAGCGTCCACGTAATAGGTGTTGAGATAGCCGCTGGGTTCCTGCGCGGCGACAATCTCGTCCACCATTTGTTCCACGGTGGCGCGAAGCTGCGGACGATCGCCCGACTGCAGCACGAAGCCCGCGGCCTCAATCCACTTGTACACATCGGAGTCGGAATATACGGGTCCACTCTGGGCGGCCGAACTCTTCCCGGCCAGGCGGCGAAAATTGTTCATGCGGCCGTTCGCCTCCAGCAGATCGTGCATGCTGGGAATGCTTTTGTCGACGTTCGTCTCGCGCCGTTGCGCCCAGAAGCCGCTCTGGATGGTGACCGCGTGCACCGGAATATCTCGCAACTTGGCGTGTGGTGACTTGGCAAGATTCTCGATCCCCTGGTCCTTCCATGCAGGGCCGCTGCTCGAAGTGGGCCGGGCTGGTTCGTCCGTTGTCGAAGCCATTCCCGACCCCGCATTGGCGCCGCCAAAGAGTTGGCTCACCGGAAGTGACGCAAGCGCGGCAGTGGTGACCGCCGAGGCCACAAACTGTCTGCGCGAAATCTCTTTTGCTTTGGCCATGCGATTTCTCCCGCAGTCCCTTGGGACTGCCTTCCGGCCTCAGTGCGCAGGATAGTGCTTGCTCTTCTGCGTGCGCGAGTTGAAAACCTCAAAGCTTCCATCAGGATGGGCCGTCAGCTCCAGATCATGGGCGGCGTCGGGACCCTCGGGATTCGCAATGAATTCCGCAGCCACATTGTGCGCCGCGCCACCCTCTTCGGAAAAATGCAGCTGCCACAGATCTTCGAGGCCGGGCGATTTCCTGATGATATCCAGCACCGACGGTGTGCCGCCTTTCTTCGCGCCGTTGTCCATGATCGCCACCTGCGGAGCGATCCCGTACACCAACGCCGGGCTGCTGCTTTGCGACCAGCCATGATGCGAGACGATGTAAATGTCGATCTTCCCAATCTTGTTAATCGGACACATCAGTTGCATTTCCTTGTCGTGCGTAAGGTCGCCCAGGTCCAGGATTCTCAGTTTGCCAAAATTGATGAATGTCCCCAGGGACCGCAGGTTTTCCGTGGTGTCCGCGGAAAATTGTTCGGCATCCTTACAGTACGGATTGTCCTGGCCGGCGCCTGCCAGCGGTTTATCAATCAACGCCCCGTCCGCACTGACTACCGTCACCTGCATTCCCTTGACCGGCAGCATGTCTCCCGGCTTGGCGATGATGTGCTGGTACTTTCCCGTCGCCAACACTGCCTGGTAGGCTTGCCAGCCTTTTACAGTCACGGCGTCGCTGGTCTCGCGGTTCTCGCCGTGGTCGATGAATGTTCCTATCGGAATGCGCGCCGCCAGTTGCGGAACACCGCCCACGTGGTCATCGTGGAAATGGGTAATCAGGACGTAATCGATTTTGCTGATACCGGCCTTTTTGGCTGCGGCCACGATGCGGTCGGCATCGCGGCCATCATTTCCCGGCCAGCCCGTGTCGATCAGCAGCGCTTGCCCTGCGGGCGTAACGAACAAAGTCGCCTGGCCGCCTTCGACATCCACGAAATAAATGTGCAGGGATTTATCCGCTTGCGGAGCGGGCGCCGCCCAGCAGGCCATCCCCAGCCCAAGGCCTAAAATTGCGCCGCACACGACTCTCAGCAGGGAAGTGTTCCACTTGACGCGCCGGCAGGATAGGGAAAGAGTGCAGCTCATCGGTTCCACGCTCCCGAGTTAATGTTCACGATGATTAAATCCGACAGAGATGATCAACCCAGTTCTCGTTCGCGTCAAGAAGCGGCTCCCGAGGCTCATGCTACAAAGCCCGTCCCGCGCTGGCCCCCGATGCCCACGCCCATTGAAAGTTAAACCCGCCTAGGTGCCCGGTCACATCCACCACTTCTCCGATAAAGAAGAGTCCGGGCACTCTCCGGCTTTCCATCGTCTTTGCGGACAGCTCGTCGGTGTCCACGCCTCCGGCGGTCACTTCGGCCTTTCCGTAGCCCTCGGTCCCCGCTGGAGCCACAGCCCACTGGTGTATCTGGCGCTCCAGATCTTTTAGAGAGCGGTTGGTCAAGCTCTCGGGCTGGTGGATTTCCAACCATCGATCGGCCAACCGGTTCGGGATGAGTCTGCGCAACGCCCCTCGCAGTGCAGCGAAGTTCCGCGGCGCGGCGGCCTCGAGCAGCCCTGCCGTAACCTCCTGCTCCGGCGCCAGGTCGATGAGGATGGACTCTTTCTTCTTCCAGTAGGAAGAAATCTGCAGGATCGCTGGCCCGCTGAGCCCGCGATGAGTCACCAGCATCTTTTCGCGAAAGTGTTGGCCTTGACAGGCCGCAACCACCTCGGCCGACACGCCGGCCAGATCGCTGTAGCGTCGGGCATCCTCCGCGCTGAATAGCAGTGGCACCAGCCCGGGCCGGGTTTCGCGGATAGCAAGGCCGAATTGCCGCGCCAGTTCATATCCGAATCCGGTAGCCCCCATCTTGGAAATGGACAGGCCTCCAGTGGCCACCACCAGGGTCGGAGCGCGAAACTCCCTTTCTCCCGCCCGCACCACGAACTCGTCAGTCCGGATCACTTCCTGGATTGCAATCTTCGCATGCAGCTGAACTCCCGACTCATGGCACTCTTTCTCCAGCAGGTTCAGAATGTCCTGCGCCGAGCGATCGCAAAACAGCTGGCCCAGGATCTTCTCGTGATAGGGGATGCCGTGTTTCTCGACCAGGGCCACGAAATCGGCTGGCGTGTAGCGGGCCAACGCGGATTTGGCGAAGTGCGGATTGCCCGAAATAAAATTCTCAGCCGTGCAACGGATATTGGTGAAATTGCAGCGTCCGCCGCCGGAAATCAGGATTTTCTTGCCCAGCCGCTCGGCCCGTTCAAGAACAGCCACCCGCCGGCCACGCTTGCCGGCTTCGATGGCACACATCAATCCGGCCGCGCCGCCGCCCAGAATCAGAGCGTCATATTTATGGATGAGAAGATTATGGCTCAAAGGTTGGCTCAACAAAGACTATGGCCCAAAGAGGCCGGGATTAAAGCTGGCTCGCAACCTTGCCCACTAGATGTACTCGAACAGCGCCATGAAGCCAAAATCCATGTGCAGTTGCTGATGACAATGAAACAGCGTAAGCCCAGGATTGTCCGCCGTGAAATCCACGTCCACCGCCTGATAGCCGCCGACCATGACAACATCTTTCATCACGCCGGAAGTCGCCTGGCCAGCTATTCGAGTCAATTCGAAACTGTGACGGTGAAGGTGAATGGGATGAATATCGTCGCTCGCGTTCTGCATTCGCAGACGGTAACGCTTCCCTTTTTCCAGCCGAAACATGGGTTGCATGCGCTCTTCCGAAAATGCGACGTCGTTGATCGTCCACAGGTTGAAGCCATCCTGCGCCGCATTTTGCTTGGCAAAACGCATGTCGAAAACCTGGTCAGGAGCCTGGCTCGTACCGGCACCGCCAAAATGGGCGTAGTTCCAGCGGAACGGTTTCGGAGCAATCCACTGCGGCTTGCCTTTCTCTCCGGCATATTCGACCACGATACCCATGCCATGATGGCGATCGTCATCCGCGAGATCGCCCATGATCCAGATTCCGGGATGGTTCATCTCCACGATGGCAGAGACTCTTTCGGCCGTGCCCAGCCACAGCCCCGGAACCGGCGTTGCTTTCGGAATTGCATTTCCGTCCAGCGCGACCACCGTGAAGGTGTGCCCGGGCAGCGCCAGGCTGCGAATCTCGGTCGCGCTTCCGTTCAGGATGTGAAACAGCACGCGCTCGCCTCGCCTCACCCGTATCGGTTCGCCATGGCCCAGCATGCGCCCGTTGATGGTGAATGAACCGTACCCGACCTCGAATCCATGAGGCGCGCCCTTCGCCAGAGAGGCCTTC
The DNA here is from genome assembly GCA_963742495.1 of Terriglobia bacterium. Lineage (GTDB taxonomy): Bacteria > Acidobacteriota > Terriglobia > Terriglobales > Acidobacteriaceae > JAIQFF01. The sequence continues at coordinate 82,019 of CAVULZ010000003.1, read as the reverse complement.
ATGGCGCTCTCGCCAGAGTCCTTCAGACCTCGCACCACGGTCGCCGGAGACAGGAAGTCCATTGCCATGTCACCGCCGCGGCTGAATGTGGGCTCGAATTCCTTCAAGGTCAGGAAGACTTCGCGGTCATAGGCGCCCGCATGATCTTTCGGTTCGATGTATACCGGACCCGCCAGTCCGCTGTACTGCCCTGCGCTCAAATCTGCTTTGGCGCGCACGTGAGTGTGATAGAAGCGATATCCCGAAGGCTTGGGAACAAACGAAATACGGCGGCTGCCTTGGGGAGCAATAAACGGCGTGCCTTCCTCCGCCGCCCCATCCACATCCGTCGAAACGAATTGCCCGTGCCAGTGCAGTTGTTCAGGGCGGTCAGTCTGGTTGCGAATCTCGATGGTCACGCGCTGCCCTTCCTTGAACCGCAGCAGCGGTCCCGGGAATTGTCCGTTGTAAGTGGTTGTCGAGAGAATCCGGTTCGGAGCAAGTTCGACGGGCTTGACCGCGATGGTGAGTGTGTAATCGGGAGTACCGCCCGTCTGTGCATCGGCTTGCTGGGGATGCGAGGCAGCCGACCGCCCAAAGCTGGCAACCGCCGGGAGCAGGGAACTCCCCGCCACGGCGCCCGCCGCCCTCAGGAATCTTCGACGAGAAAAGAAAGAACCTATCATCGTGCCTCGCTCCGTTCATGAGCGAAGTCTATTTTCCCGTGTAACGGATCCTCCAGATGGAATTCGACCCGTCGTCGGTAACCAGCAGCGAGCCGTCGGGGGCGACGGTGACCGCAACCGGGCGTCCCCAAACCCTCTCATTGTCAACCACGAATCCGGTCATGAAATCCTCATATTCGCCGCTGGCATGTCCGGTCTGATGCAGAGGCACGCGAATCAGTTCGTAGCCCACGCGAACCGACCGGTTCCAGGAGCCATGCTCAGACGCGAAAATGTCTCCTTGATATTCCGCCGGAAATTGTTTGCCGTCATAAAACGTGATCCCGAGCGAGGCATTGTGCGGGTTTAATATGACGTCGGGAGTGATGACTTTGTCTTTAAGCTCGGGGTGTTTGCCGTTGTGCCGTGGGTCCTGATGCCCGCCCATGTACCACCAGGGCCAGCCGTAAAAGCCGCCTTCCCGAACATGGGTGATGTAATCCGGCACTAGGTTGTCGCCCAGTCCGTCGCGTTCATTCACCGAGCACCATAACTCGCCGGTCTTCGAATTGACCGCCAGCCCCACGCAGTTGCGAATGCCGTAGGCGAAAACGTGCATGTCCGAACCGTCGGGGTTGAACTCCAGGACGTCGGCGCGGTTCTTCTCCGCCGGCGTGGTATCCGGATCGTCGACATTGGAACCGGAACCAACAGCAACAAACATCTTCTTGCCATCCAGCGAAAACTGAACATTGCGCGTTGTATGGCCTCCGCCATCCGGCACATCCACGATGTGCTGGACCGGCCCGCGGGCCAGCAGATCGCCGTCCTGGTAGGGATAGCGCACAATCGCGTCCGTGTTTCCGATATAAACCCACTGCGGATTCGGACCCGGCGGATAAAATGCGATGCCGAATGGCTGGTTCAATCCGCGGGCAAAAACCGCCACCTGCTCCGGTTTGCCTTGGGGGGTGATCCCGCGAAAGACTCTGATGTCGCCGGCCCTGGTTTCGGCCACGAAAACGTCGCCATTGGGAGCGGTTTGAATGATCCGCGGATTATCGAGTCCGGTTGCGTACTGCTCCACTTTGAAGCCTTCGGGAACCTGCGGCCATGCGCCTTCCGGACGGGCCACCACCCGGGGACCATTCCCCGCCGACGAAGTCGCAAACGGCTCCGGCAGGTCCTGCAACGTGATCTTGCGAGTCGTTCCCGGTTTCTCATATCGAAAGTCGGTAAACGGGGGCTTGGGCGGCGGCGCGTTTAACTTCACCGCCGCCAGCGGCGCTGCCGCCGGGCTGCTCGACTGTGCACTCTCCAGTTGCCCCAGCGTTTGCACATACCTGACGATCTGCCAGCGTTGCTGCTTGGGCAGACTTGCCCAGGACGGCATGCCATTCGGCTCGTCCCCCTTAGTGATGAACCAGAAAATCTCGCCGGGGGTCGCCGCCTTGATTCTTTCCGCCTTCAGCGGAGGAATGTTCCCTGAACCTTCCCCATTCTCTCCGTGGCAGCGGGCGCAGCGCAGATGGAACAAAGCCCTGGCGTTCGGCGCTTGCTGACCTTCGTAAGGGTTCTTCAGTTCCCTGGCCGACGCCGGCGCGCCATGGAAATTCGTGTTCTGGGCTGGCACCCAGGAGGCCAGAAGTATCGTGGTGACCGCGAGGGTGGCAAGCGAACCTTGAAACGTGCTGATAATGGCTTTCAAACTGTTCCTCCGTTAAAGACAACGCGATCTGCGAAAAAGGGTTATTACTGCTTCCGGGCTTCAATTATCCTCAATCGTTAAGTAGCCGGCCACATGAATTCTGATGTCCCTGCACGGAAACCCGTCTGACTCTATAATTCACACCACCAAAATTCAGCGGCCAAGGAAATTATATAGATGGGACACCCTCTTCTTGACCTGACAAACCAGACGGCGGTTGTGATCGGCGGAACCAGCGGCATCGGACTTGCCCTTACCCGGGCGCTGGCCCAGGCCGGCGCGAACGTTGTGCCCACCGGCCGCCGCGCCGACCAGGTGGCGGCCGCGGTCGCAGAAGTCAAGGCGTTCGGGCGACGGTCTCTTGCCCAAACCTGCGATGTCACCGACGCAGCCAGTCTAGAGCAGCTTCTGCAGGCGATGAAGGGAGAATTCGGCAGCGTGCACATCCTGGTCAACTGCGCCGGCCGCACTAAGCGCACGCCGACTCTTGAAGTCCCGGAATCGGAGTGGAATGCGATCCTCGAAACCAACCTGAACGGAACTCTTCGCGCCTGTCGCGTGTTTGGCCGGCACATGATCGAGCGCGGCTATGGCCGCATCATCAATATTGCCTCGCTATCCTCGTTCGTGGCGCTCTATGAGGTGGCAGCATATTGCGCCAGCAAAGCAGCGGTCGCATCGCTGACCAGATCTCTCGCCATCGAATGGGCGAAGTCCGGCGTTTGCGTGAATGCGATCGCTCCCGGCGTGTTTCGCACCGACCTGAACTCCGCCCTGCTCGACGGGACCGACCGCGGCCGCGAGTTTCTGCTGCGAACTCCGATGAAGCGCTTCGGCAAACTCGACGAACTGGGCGGGGCGGCGGTATTCCTGGCATCCGAATCCGCCAGTTTTGTTACCGGCCACGTGCTGGCCGTGGATGGCGGCTTTCTGGCCAGCGGCGTCAACCAGTAGGATGCGTCACCAAATTGTTGGAATGGAGCCGCTGGCGCGCCCCCACGGATTTTTCTTCCGTGATGGCGGCAAAGCCATCAGCAACTCAGAGCGGAGGATTTGTCATGTCTAAAAATACCAGGCGCGATTTCATCAAGCAGGCCGCGGTCGGAAGCGCCGCCTTCCTGGCCTTTCCGCCAGCCCGGGTGCTGGGCGCCAACGATCGCGTGCGGCTGGGAATGATCGGTGTAGGCGATCGCGGCCAGGACCTCCTGAAGCAGACCCTGCAACTCCCCAACGCCCAGGTGGTCGCGGTCGCGGATGTCTACCCCCGGCGCTTTGACGAAGCCAGAAAAATCTCGTCCGGCCTTCAGACCGTGAACGACTACCGCCGCATCCTCGACATGAAGGACATCGATGGCGTCCTGGTCGCCAGCCCGCTGCACATTCACGCCCGCCATTTTCTCGATACCCTCGCCGCGGGAAAGGACCTGTATTCCGAAAAGACCATGACCTGGTCGATCGCGGAAGCGGAGCAATGCCGCCAAGCCTCCAAAAAATCCGACCGCGTGGTGCAAATCGGATTGCAGCACGAGAGTGAAGGCCCCTGGGCCGACGCCAGAAAGTGGATTCGGGACGGCCTGGTGGGCAAGGTCACGCTGGTGGAATCATGGATGAGCCGCAACACGCCTCACGGCCGGGGCCAATGGGTCCGCCCTGTTCCCGCCGACTGCACCGCCCAGAACGTGGACTGGAAAGCCTTTCTCAACGGCCGCCCCGACACACCTTTCGATCCCTTCAAGTTTATCAACTGGCGGCTCTATTGGATGTTCTCCGGAGGAAACATCACCGAGAACATGATCCACCAGATGGCCTGGATCATGAGCGCGCTCGAGTTGCCCCTCCCCACCGCGGCCTACATGTCCGGCGGCGTATTCTCGGAAAAAGACGGGCGCCAGGTCCCCGACACGATGGCCGTTACCGTGGATTTCCCCGAGGATCTGGTCGTGACCTTCCAATCCACCTTCAGCAACCGCCATTACGGACTGGGACAGCGCATCCTCGGCAGCGACGGTACCATCGAATACCAGGCCGGATCGAACGACATGGTCACCGGCAGATCCGAAGAGCAGATTCACTACTATCCGGAAGATGTGAATCGCCCGCACGGCGCCGCCATGAAAGGCGAAAGCCCGTCCCAGAACCACATCGCCAACTGGCTCGATTGCATGCGCAGCCGGAAAACTCCAAATGCCCCGGTCGAACTGGGATACCGTTCCGCGGTCGTGGCTCACATGGCCAACCTGTCCTACCGTCTCCGGCGCCGCATGACGTTCGAGGAGGCGAGAGCAACTCCTCCAGAGTTCTAGGGGCAGCCTGACGTCGACTGTCTCCGCGTCGTCAAGACGGGTGGCCCATTCTAAATTTCGCGTTCTTTGCGAAATTTAGGGTGGGGATGTTGGGGGCTGACCTCTGTCCAGCTCTGAACTGCCCCACTCAAGCCAAAACCGGGCTTGAGTGGGCCACACGTTCAAACACCAACAGTGGCATAATGCCATCCAAAGCAAGCGCGGATGCACAACAATGGCGACCCTCAGCAAAAGCTCGGCTGACACAATCCTCTCTCACGACGAAGTCCGCCAGGTCGTTGCTCAGGCCGCCGCCGGTCTGAACATCGCGGGCAAGCGTGTGCTCATCATCATCCCGGACGGCACTCGCACCATGCCGATGCCCATGATGTTCCAGCTTCTGCAAGAGGAAATCGGCGTCCGGTCCGCGGCCTGCGACTATCTCATCGCCCTGGGTACGCATTCGCTCATGAGCCAGGCCCAACTCACCCGCCTCATGGGACGCCCCGTCGTCAATGGAAGGTGCGGCGCGGCCCGCGTGCTCAACCATCGCTGGGACCTTCCCGACACGTTTGTGGATCTGGGCTCGATCCCCGCTGAACAGGTTGCCGAGGCCTCCGGCGGTCTCTTATCTGAGCCGATCGTGGTCAAGATCAATCGCCTGATCTTCGATTACGACCAGGTTTTGATCTGCGGCCCGGTCTTTCCCCATGAAGTGGTGGGATTCTCCGGAGGCAATAAATATCTGTTTCCCGGAGTCAGCAGCGGAGAAATGATCCACCAGACGCACTGGCTGGGAGCTCTGCTGGGCAGCTACAACCTTATCGGCACGCCCTGTACTCCGGTTCGCGCTCTTATCGACCGGGCCGCGGAGAAGATTACCGTGCCCGTGGCCTGCTTCGCGCTGGTCCTGAGAAAGCAGGACATTGCCGGCATCTATTTCGGTCCCGCGTTGGAAGCCTGGAAAGCCGCCGCCAAGCAGTCCGCGCAAGAGCACATTTGCTGGCAGGACCGCCCCTTTCGCCGCGTGCTCTCAGTGTTGCCCGAGATGTATGACGACATGTGGACCGGCGCCAAGGGCATGTACAAACTCGAGCCCGCGATGGCGGACGGCGGTGAGGTCGTTCTCTACGCCCCGCACATCACCGAATTCAGTTACACCCACAAAGCTTTTCTCGATCGCATCGGTTATCACTGCCGGGATTATTTTCTTAAGCAGTGGGAACGCTTTGCGGACGTGCCGCGGGGCGTGATTGCGCATTCTACGCATCTGATCGGGCAGGGAAGTTACAAGGCCGCGACCGGCGTCGAGACCCTGAGGATAAAAGTCACTCTCGCCACCGGCATCCCGGAAGAACGCTGCCGACGCGTGAACCTGAATTATCTCGATCCCCGAAGCATCAGGTTCGAAGACTGGCAGGGACGCGAAGGGGAAGGCGTCAAGCTGGTTCCCCACGCCGGTGAAACCCTCTACCGGCTGAAAGATGGAGTCCGGACCGATAATTCCGGCGGCTACTGAACCGAACTGGCGACGTTCGAGAAAACGTTGTTGGCGTTCGTGCCGACCAGTCGTATCGTCCCCACTACCAGTACGAGAATCACCGCGAGCATAACCGCGTACTCGGCGATGTCCTGTCCCTGGTCTTCGGACCAAATTCTTTGAACTAGATTCCGCATGACTGACCTCCAAAGGCTCCGAATCTTCCTGTTTGAGAAACCCATAATGAACGTATCGTCCTCGATTGTCAATCGCTCATGGATGAATAAAATGGATTTCTTGGATATAGCGAAACACGCGCTGGGCTTGAGGTTTGGAGGATTTTGCGACGGTAAACCGACCCCATCAGCGTAACCGCGGTAACCCGTTACCGTACATAAGGCAGCCGCGACAATCTAATGTAAAAGCTCCGCCGCCGAGCGCGACGCGTATTCCAAAACCCGTCCGGGAAGCAGGCCCAGGTAAAGCGTGGCCGCCACGCTGATGGTCAGCGCGACACCGAGAGCCGGTGAAACCGGAACTTCAGGCAACTCTTCACGCGCCTCACGCATATACATCAGCACGATGATTCGCAGGTAGTAGTATGCGCCCACGGCGCTGTTAAGCACGCCGATGATGGTGAGCCCCACCAGGTTGGCTTGCAGGGCGGCGCTGAACACGTAGAACTTGGCGAAGAAGCCGCCGGTCATGGGAATCCCGATCAGCGACAGCAAAAAGATCGTTAACGAAGCGGCCAGCACCGGGGATCGGCGTCCCAGCCCGGCATAGTCATCGAGAGAAACGTAACGTTCGCCGGCGCCCGCCAGATGGCCGACCACGGCAAACGCGCCCACATTCATGGCGGCGTACGACGCGGTGTAAAACATGGCCGCCGGGACGCCGTTGTTCGGCAACGCGGCAAATGCCACCAGAACATATCCGGCATGCGCGATGGATGAATAGGCCAGCAGCCGTTTGACGTTCTGCTGCACCAGCGCGCCCACGTTGCCCAGGGTCATGGACAGCGCGGCCGCCACCCAGATCAGCCAGACCCGCCCCGGCGCATTGACTTCGAACATGATTCGCAGCAGCACCGCGAACGCGGCCGCCTTGGGCGCGGTCGACATAAAGCCCACCACCGGCGCGGGAGCTCCTTCATACACGTCGGGCGTCCAGACATGGAACGGGGCTGCCGCTACTTTGAAACCCAGGCCCACGAACATGAACGCGATTCCGGCATAGGCCAGCATGGGAATCGCACTCGATCGCAGGGCCTCGGCAATGACCGAAATGCTGGTCGACCCGGTCGCGCCGAACATCAGCGCCACCCCGTAAAGGAAAAAAGCGGTGGCGAAGGAACCCAGCAGGAAATATTTTAGCGATGCTTCGCTGCTGATCGCCGCCCGCCGCCGGAAGCCCGCCAGCACATAGGTGGAAATCGACGAAATTTCCAGCGCAATAAAGATAAGCACCAGCTCCACCGCAGAAGACATCAGGCACATGCCGACCGCGCCAAAAAGAATCAGCGCGTAATATTCTCCCGCCCTGATCTGCTGCGTCTGCATGTACTCGAACGAGCTGAGGATTACCACCCCAGCGATCGCCGTAACCAGGACGTGGAAAAAGGTGCTGAACGCGTCTATCTTGACCATGCCCCAGAATCCCATGCCGGGGAACTGCGACTGATAGAGCGACGCCGCAATCGCCGCCACCGAGCCGGTCAGCGCGATGAGGCCGAGCAGCTTCTGGTTGCTGCGCTCGTCCACCAGCGGCTCCAGCACCATGATGCCCATGCCGAACACTGAAAGTACGATCTCCGGCAGAATGCGAATGTATTCGACGCCTTGCGGGATGGCCTGCGTCATTCCGGCGCTCATCACTGGCCAACCACCTTGCTGGCCAATTGCGCGAACGGAGCCAACGCCGTCTGCACTGCCGGATCGATCGCGTTCAGCCACAGCAGCGGCGCCACCCCCATCACCAGCGCGGCCGCGGCCGCGGGCAGAAGGGCGACGCGCTCGCGAACATCCAGGTCGGGAAGAGTCTCGTTCACCGGGTGCGTGATCTTTCCATAAAACACTCGCTGATACATCCACAGCAGGTAACCGGCGCTCCAGATGATGCCCGTCGCGCCCAGAATTCCATAAACCGCGCGGTCCTGAAACGCCCCGCTGAGCACCAGGAATTCCCCGATAAAGCCGTTCAGCAGCGGCAATCCCACCGAGGCCAGCACCACGAACAGAAAGAAGCTCGCGTACACCGGCATCGAGCTCGCCAGCCCGCCGAATTCCGAAATCTCATAGGTATGACGGCGCTCGTAAAGAATGCCCGCCAGCATGAACAGCGCGCCGGTCGATACTCCATGCGCCAGCATCACGAACGTTGCCCCATCCAGCCCGGCCTGGGTGAAGCTGAATATTCCCAGCACCACGAACCCAAGATGGCTGATCGAAGAATAGGCGATCAGCTTCTTCATGTTGGGTTGGACCAGCGCCACCAGCGCGCCGTAAATAATGCCGATCAGCGCCAGAATCATGACCCACCAGCCGTTGGCGCGGGCCTGGTCCGGAAATAACCCCAGGTTGAAACGCAGCATGCCGTAGGTGCCCATTTTCAGCAGCACGCCGGCCAGCAGTACGGAACCGGCGGTGGGCGCTTCCACGTGGGCGTCCGGCAACCAGGTGTGGAATGGGAAGAGCGGGACTTTGACCGCGAACGCGATGAAGAATCCCAGGAAAAGCCACTGCGCCGCGCTGCTGAAGTTCCCCACTTGTCCGCTTCGTATCGCATTCTGAATGGTGACGAAGTCGAACGTCCCCACTTTGGCATAGAGCCAAAGAATGGCCGCCAGCATGAACACCGACGCGATCATGGTGTACATGAAGAATTTGACCGCGGCATAGACCTTGCGCCCGTGGCCGTACATTCCGATCAGCAACGCCATCGGAATCAGGGTCGCTTCCCAGAAGAAATAAAACACAAACAGGTCAAGCGCGACGAACACCCCGATCAGGGCGGTTTCGAGCACCAGCAGGATGATGAAGAATTCCTTTACCCGCTCATGAATGGATTTCCAGGAAATCAGCACGCACAACGGCGTCAGAAAAGTGGTCAGCACTACCAGCCACATCGATATTCCGTCGACGCCCAGGTGATAGTGAATGTTGGGGGTGGGAATCCAGGCGTGGTCGATTTCATACTGAAATCCGCTCTGGGCCCGGTGAAAGTGCACCGGCAGGTGCAGCGACAGCACAAAAGTAAACAGCGTTACCACCAGGGAAAATATCCGGATGTCGCGGTCCCGGCGCGGCAACAGCAGCAGCAGGAGAGCGCCCCCGAGCGGGATGAAGGTCACCAGCGTGAGAATGACCGGACTCCACTTGTCGGCATTCATCGGGTTCCCATCCAGACCATGTAGGCGATCACCATTGCGGCTCCGGCCGCCACCCACCCGGCGTAAGATCGCAGGTTGCCGGATTGCATGTGCCGCACCGCATCGGAAACCTCGCGCGCCCCGTGAGCGCTGTTGTCCACCGAGGCGTCGATCACGTCCTGATCAATCCCGTGCCACAGAATCAGCGCCGAGCCCGCGATCAGCGGCTTTACGAACAAGGTGGCGTAAAGTTCATCGATGTAATACTTGTTGACCACTGCCTGGTAGAGGCCTCCCAGACTCGCCGCGATCTGCTGCGGCAACTGCGGGTTGCGATAGTAAAGCAGCCAGGCCAGGCCAAACCCGAGTAAGGCCACGGCAACCGAGATCAACATCAACAGCAGTTCTCGATCGTTGCCGTGAGACACCTCTTGCGCACTAAAGCCCTCCAGGTTTCCGGCAAACACGGGGTTCAAAAAGTTTTCAAAGCGCCCGCCGATGCCGATCCAACCGCCGACCGTAGAAAGGACTGCCAGCACTACCAGCGGAACCACCATCAGGGGTGGACTCTCATGAATCCCGCCATGCCCAGGCCCATCTCCATGCCCATGTGGCGCGGGCGCCCCCGCCCGCGTGTCAGCATGCGCCAAATCGTGCGCCGAGGCCTGCCCTGAATCCTGATGCGGCTCCTGCGACTCTTCCGCCGTCCCGCGATACTCCCCAAAAAAAGTCATGAACCAAAGCCGGAACATGTAAAAGGAAGTGAGAAACGCCGTGAACAGTCCTATAAACCAGTAAACCCAGCTGGCCTGATAAGCCCGCCACAAAATTTCGTCCTTGCTGAAGAAGCCGGCAAACGGCGGAATCCCGGCGATGGCAAAGGTGGCGATGGTCATGGTCCAGAAGGTCCACGGAATTTTCGTCCGCAGCCCGCCCATCAGGCGCATGTCCTGCTCGCCGCTCACTGCGTGAATGACCGACCCTGCCGCCAGGAACAGAAGCCCTTTAAAGAATGCATGCGTCATCAGATGGAAAATGGCGGCGGAAAAAGCCCCGACGCCGCAAGCAATGAACATGTATCCAAGCTGGGAGACGGTGGAGTACGCCAGGACCTTCTTGATATCCGTCTGAGTGATGCCGATGGTGGCGGCGAACAAAGCCGTCAGCGTGCCGATAATGGCCACGAACGTCAAGGCCATCGGAGCCCGCTCGAAGATGACGTGCGACCGCGAAACCATGTACACACCCGCGGTCACCATGGTGGCGGCGTGAATCAGCGCCGAGACCGGGGTGGGGCCTTCCATCGCGTCGGGTAGCCAGACGTAGAGTGGAATCTGGGCGGACTTGCCGGCCGCTCCCACCATCAGCAACAGCCCGATTGTGGTCAGCAACCCAGCCCCGCCAATCTCGGGACGCAAGGGAATCACGCTCGCAAAAACCTGGTCGAAGTTCAGCGAGCCGAAATGCTTGATGAGAAGAAAAAGCGCGATCAGAAATCCGAAATCTCCGACCCGATTGACGATGAACGCTTTCTTGCCGGCCGACGCCGCCGAATCCTTGGTGAACCAGAATCCAATCAGAAGATACGAAGCCAGGCCCACGCCTTCCCAGCCGATAAACATCAGCAGGTAATTGCTGGCCAGAACCAGGGTCAGCATGAAAAACAGGAACAGGTTCAGGTAGGCGAAGAAGCGATAGAAACCGCCTTCCTCCCACATGTAGCCGATGGAATAGATATGAATCAGGAAGCCGACGCCGGTGACCACCAGCAGCATCACCAGAGAAAGCTGATCCAGGTAAAAGGAGAAGTCCACCTGGAACGATCCTGCGCGGATCCAGGGGGCAAGCGACTCGATGTGGGGCACGGTCAGCGAAGAGAACCGGGCCGCGACCAGCAGCACCATGGCAAAGGCGGCGCCGCTGAACAGCAGCGCCACCGCGGCCACGGCCTGCCGGGAAAACTTCTTGCCCAGAAAGCCGTTGATGGCGGCGCCCACGATCGGCAGCACCGGAATGATCCACAGATGCAAGTCGGGCGTCATAGTTTAAGCAGGTCCACCCGGTCGACGTTCAAGGTTTCACGCGTGCGGTAGACCGCGATGATGATTGCCAGCCCCACCGCCGCTTCGGCTGCCGCCACCACCATTACGAAGAACACGAATATCTGCCCGCTCAGCGCATGCCACTGCGCCGCAAATGCGACAAACGACAGGTTCACGCCGTTCAGCATCAGCTCGATCGACATGAAGATGCTGATGATGTTGCGCTTGATCAGAAACCCGGTCACGCCGCAGGCAAACAGAATCCCGCTGAGCACGAGGTAGTACGAGATCGGCACCATCAGCCCTCCTTCTTTCCCTGGTCCGCGTCGGGATGGCTGGCCAGGACGACAGCGCCCATGATGGCGATCAAAACCAGAATCGAGGTCACTTCAAACGGCAGCAGAAAATTGTGAAACAACAGCCAGCCGATCGTCCGAGGCGCTCCCGGCAACGCTCCGGCGGCCACGGTCTGACTGCCGGTGCGCTCGATCAGGATCCATCCCACCAGTACGCTGCCCACCAGCATCCCGGGAATTCCAAACAGCAGCGCCACGCGGCTGCCTTTGGTCCGTTCCTCTTCCCCCGCGTTCAACAACATGATGACAAAGACGAACAGCACCATGATGGCGCCGGCATACACAATCACCTGCACCGCGGCCACGAACTCCGCTCCCAGCAACAGATATTCCACCGCCAGCGATCCCATCACCACTACCAGCGAAAGCGCGCTGTTGATGGGATGCCGCTGCACCAGCAGGTTCACAGCTCCCGCCACGCACAACACCCCGAAAACCAGAAATACAATCAGATGAGTCATGAAACTGAGAACCAAGAACTGAAATCCGAGAACTGGAAATTAAGCCCGCAAAGCCACCACCAAAGCCGTAACCACGAGATTCGCAATCGCCAGTGGCAAAAGAAACTTCCATCCAAATGCCATCAGCTGGTCATAACGAAACCGCGGCAACGTACCGCGCACCCAAATGTACACAAACAGGAATCCAAATATCCGCAGCACAAACCAGAAAATCGGAAGCAGCGACTGTAGCAGGGGCGGCCCGAAAATTGGCCCATGCCAACCGCCCAGGAACAACAGAGACGCCACGGCCGCAACCGTAATCATGTTGGCGTACTCGGCCATGAAAAACATGGCAAACTTCATGGCGCTGTATTCCGTGTGATACCCGGCCACCAGTTCGGTTTCCGCCTCCGGCAGATCGAACGGGATACGATTGGTCTCCGCATAAGCCGACATCAGGTAAATAAAGAACGCGATGAACTGCCCTCCGTAAAAAATGTTCCAGCGCGGAATAAATCCCCAGAAAGTGCCGCCCTGCGCGTCCACGATGTCGCGCAGGCTGAAGCTGCCCGTCAGCATCAGCACGCCTATCAGCGAGAGTCCCAGGGAAATTTCATAGCTGATCATCTGCGCGCTGGCCCGCAATCCTCCCAGCAATGAATACTTGCTGTTCGACGACCAGCCCGCCAGCGCCACGCCGTACACCCCGAGCGAAGTGACGCCCAGGATGATCAGCAACCCGATGTTCACATCGGTTATCTGCAGCGGGATGTGCAGGCTCCCGATCGTGATCGAATTTCCGATCGGAATTACGGCAATCGAGGTCAGGGCAAAGACCACGGCGATCATCGGCGCCGCGATATACAACGGCTTGTACACGTGCGGCGGCGTCAGGTCTTCTTTGAACAGAAATTTCACTCCGTCCGCCAACGGCTGCAGCAGCCCGAATGGGCCGACCCGCGTGGGTCCCCACCGGTTTTGCATGTGACCCACAACTTTGCGCTCCAGCCAGACGGTGTACGCCACTGCCGTGAGCAGCACAAAGAGTGCCAGCACAGTCTTGATGAAAGAAACGATAATGAAGGTGCTGATATTCAACGCGTGATTCTCAAGTAGCCCAAGTAGCGCCGGCGTCCCGCCGGCTGTCGCGAGCGCGTCTCGCCCTCGCATCTGTAATCAGTTGGAAAGACTATATTCAGTCCGCGGCCACTTCAGATTCCACCGGCTGCGGGTTACGATTCTCCATTATCGAGTTCAGGGTCCGCGAATACCGCCCCAGCGTGCCTGAACTGAACAGATTGTCATGCGCGGGAGCAATGAGCTCCGGGTTCTGAACCGTGCCGGCCGCGCTGCCCACCAGGCTAGTGTGCTGATCGTTGCCCGCCAGCAGGTTCATCCGCGAAACTTCGTATCCCGGCACCAGTCGCTGAATTTCGTCCAGGATCGCCATGGGATCGAAGGGGCTCATCTTCGGTTCCAGCCCGTGCGCTTCCAGCCACACCGCGTGGCGATCGGCTTCGCCGGATTGCGCCCCGCGCGATTGCCCCATGTCCGCCGCCTCGCCCCGTCCGAAGGGAACCAGCTTGCGCACCTCTGCGCCCATCGCGTCCGCGATGCGCACGATCATCTCAAAATCAGATTTGCTGCCGCTGACTTCCCCCGCTTTCTTCACCAGCTGCAGATCGCCGCAGGTATTGGTAAAGGTCCCGGATTTTTCATAGGCGTTGGCCGCCGGCAGCACGACATCGGCGAGAGCAGAGGTCTCGGTCAGGAACATTTCCTGCGCCACGACGAAACTTTTCGAAAAAACAAACGGATCGATCCCAAACCGCCCTACCGGATTCGAGCCCACCACATAAAACGCTTTCAATTTCCCGGCGCGGGCACTCTCGACCATCTCCGGTAGCGTCATTCCGGCGGCTTGCGGAACTCCGCCCCACTCCTGGTGAAACTTTCCGGAATCGGCGATGGGATGATAGCCCGGGAGCAGGTCGGGATAAAGACCCATATCGGCCGCTCCCCGCGAATTGGCGTAGTCAGCCAGGCAAAGGAACTTGGCGCCCGGGATGCCGGAGCCGAACTTCACCAGGGAGGCTACATCACCGCCCCGAATCTCGGCCCCAAAAATGATAATCAGATTCTGCTCGCCGCGAAGCCGGTCGCGAAATCCAGCCGGCGTGGCCTGCTGGTTCTGTGTGGTTTGTGGGTCTTGTGTGGCCGCGGGCGACTCGCCCGCGCTGCCGCCGCCCACAACCGGCCCCAGCTTTTCCGCTGCCGAATCGTCGCCCGCCAAAAACGCGGCGAACCGTCCCTCGGCTCCCGCGGGAATCCGCAAGAAACCAGCCGCCTGGCGCGCGAGCTTGATATCCCCAGAATTCACCACGTACAACTTCGCCCCATGCAGCCGAACATTATTCCGAATCTGCCAGGCCAGCAGAGGATGCTGCTCGGTAGGATCATTTCCGATCAGCAGGATCGCCGGCGCGTTGAATACATCACGCATGCTGGCGGTGGCGTCCGGTTTCCCCCCCAGGGCTGCGGCAAAGGCGGGAAAATCGGCTGTCCGGTGATGGTCGATGTTGTTGGTCTCGAGGACCACGCGTGCGAACTTCTGCAGCAGGTAATTCTCTTCGTTGGTGATGCGGTTGGAGCCCACGACTCCAATGCTCTGTCCGCCGTGTTGATCGCGCGCCTCGCGGAAGCGTCTTCCGATCAGTTCAAAGGCCTCTTCCCAGGTAGCCGGAGCCAGTTGCCCATCCTTGCGGATCAGCGGCTGGGTCAGGCGATCTTCGCGATTGGCGAAGTCGAAAGCGTAGCGGCCCTTGATGCAGAGGAAATCGCCGTTAATCCCGCTCTTGTCGCGATTGTCGCCACGCACAATCTCCATGCCGGTTTCGGAGCGGCGCACGCCCAGGGTGGTCTTGCATCCGTCCGCGCAATGAGTGCAGGTCGTGCCCACGTGCGTCATTTCCCAGGGACGCGTCTTGTAACGGTACGCCCCCGAAGTCAGCGCGCCCACCGGACAAATGTCGATGCACATGCCGCACTCTTCGCACTCCAAATGATCTTCTTTATTGGGTGCAATGATCGAGCCGACGCCGCGGTTCTGCACGCCGAGCGCCCAAACGTCCATGCCCTCTCCGCACACCCGCACACAGCGGTAGCAGAGAATGCAGCGTGGCCGGTCAAAATACACCACCGGAGACCACTGCTGCTCTTCCTTGTGGTTCTTGGGCTCCATGTACTTCGATTCCGCGGCGCCATAAGAAAATGTCATGTCCTGCAGTTCGCACTCGCCCCCGGCATCGCATACCGGACAATCCAGCGGATGATTGCCCAGCAGCAGTTCCACCATGCCCTTGCGCGCCTGATGCACTTCGTCGCTGTCAGTGATCGCGACCATGCCTTCGCTGATGACGGTGGTGCACGCAGTCTGCAGCTTGGGCATTTTCTCGACTTTCACCAGGCACATGCGGCAGGCGCCCTGCAGCGAAAGATTCGGGTAATAGCAAAAAGAAGGTACTTCGATGCCCGCACTCTTGCAGGCTTCAATCAGCAGGGTCCCAGCCGGAGCCGTAACCTTCCTGCCGTCGACAGTGATGTTCACGTCAGCCATAATTCTCGAGTTATGAATTGTCGAATTTACGGATTGTCGAATTTTTGAAACCCGTCAGTCGCAGGTCTAAAATTCATCAGTTCGTAAATCCACAAATCCGTCAATTTCTAGTCCGCCATGGCCGGCTCCGCTGCTCTCTCAAACGGGCACGCCTTGCCGTCCAAATGATCTTCAAACTCTTTTCGGAACTTCTTGATGAACGCCATGGTCGGCATGGCCGCGGCATCGCCGAGTGGGCAGAACGTCCGGCCCAGCATGTTCTCCGAAAGGTAGTACATGTTATCGATATCTTTCGCCACTCCGCCGCCGGAGTGAAAGCGAATCAGCGTCTTCTTCAGCCAGTCCGTGCCCTCGCGGCAGGGAATGCACCAGCCGCAACTTTCGTGCTGATAAAACTTCATGGTCCGCAAAGCGAATTTCACCATGCAGGTGGTGTCATCGAGAACGACCACGCCGCCCGATCCCAGCATGGAACCGGCCTTGGCCACGCTGTCAAAATCCATCGCGATATCGATTTCATCGGACTTCAACACCGGCGTGCTCGATCCGCCCGGAACCACGGCCTTGAGCGCGCGTCCGTTGGGAATGCCGCCGGCAACCTCGTAAATCATCTTGCGCAGATTGAATCCCATCGGCAGTTCGTACACCCCGGGACGCTTGACGTGACCGCTGAGACAGAACAGCCGCGTGCCGCCATTTTTTGGAGGCCCCAGCTTGGCATACCAGTCCGCTCCGCCCAGAATAATGTGGGGCACGCTGGCCAGGGTTTCAGCATTGTTAATTACGGTCGGTCCGCCCCAAAGCCCAACCACGGCAGGGAAGGGAGGCCGGATGCGCGGAATGCCTCGCTTGCCCTCGAGCGATTCCATCAGCGCCGATTCTTCCCCCACTTCGTAAGCGCCCGCCCCGCCGTGCCAGTAAATGTCGAAGTCCTGCCCGCTGCCGAAAATGTTCTTGCCCAGAAACCCGCGCGCGTAAGCATCGGCGATCGCCTTCTGCACAATTTCCAGAAGATAACGGTACTCGCCGCGCACATAGATGTACCCGGTCTTCGAGCCGACCGCCAGGCCGGCAATCATCACGCCTTCGATCACGGCATGCGGATCATGCTCAAAAATCAGCCGGTCCTTGCAGGTGCCGGGCTCGCTCTCGTCGCCGTTACACAAAACATATTTCGGCTTGCTCGCCTGCTTGGGAACGAACGACCACTTCAACCCGGTGCTGAACCCCGCGCCCCCGCGCCCCCGCAAGCCCGAATTTTTGACCTCGTTGACGATCGCATCCGCCCCCATGCCCAGGGCCTTTTGCACCGCCTTGTAGCCATCAAGCTCGAGATAGCGATCAATATTGGTCGCGCCCAGGCCAAAGCGCCGGGAGACGACCTTTACCTCGTCGGGATGGGAAACCAGGTCAGCCATGATTCAATTGGTAATTGAGCAATTTAGCAATTTAGTAATTGAGTAATTGATAATCTCCACGCTGACGCCCGGTTTTCCAATTACAAAATTACTCAATTCCCCAATTACTCAATTTTTCTTCGCGTACCCATCCAGCACCTTGTCCATCTTCTCCGCCGTCAGGTTCTCATGAAAATCGTAATTCACCTGTACCGCCGGCGCCCAGCTGCACCCGCCGATGCACTCCACTTCTTCGAGGGAAAAGAGGCCGTCTGGAGTGGTTCCCTTGTGTCCGATGCCAAGTTTTTTCTCGCAGTGCTCCAGCAGTTCCTCGCCGCCGCGCAGCATGCAGGCGATGTTGGTGCACACCTGCACGTTGTATTTGCCTCGCGGCTTGGTGGTCAGCATGGAGTAATAGCTGATCACGTTGCGGACTTCGAGCGCGGTCAACTCCAGCCTCTGTGCCAGTTCCTCGATGACTTCGTCCGACAGGTAACCGGTCTCGTCCTGCGCGTACAGCAGCGTCGGGACCAATACTGACCGCTTGGTTGGATAGTGGGTTAACATATCCGCGAAGCGTTGCTCGAATTGGTCAGAAAATTTCATCTTCTAATTGAGTAATTGAGCAATCGGGAAATTGTGTAATTGAAACTAAGCGGCACTCCGAGCCGTTTGTCGCGATGCCGTAAATATCGCCGTCAATTCTCGTGCCTCGGCCAACAATTCCTGCGTCTTTTCTTGGGAAACTATGCCCGATTCTGTCAATAGTTCCAACCACAAGACAGCTTCGTCCGCCTCTTCGACCACTACTCCCATTCTGGCTACACATTCCGCCTTCGATCTTGCGCGACAAACCGCTCGATAGTTTGCGGCCACAGACGTCCCACAACGTAAGAGTTGCTTTCCCAGGACCTGCGAATCTGGTTTATAGGGAAGCGAGCGAAAGAGTCGGATCACACGCAGCGCAAACGCCTTCGTCCGATCCCTCAGCTGCTCCGGCTGCGTTTTCATCGCGATCCCATCAGGTATTTCAATTGCTAAATTACTAAATTTCTCAATTACTCAATCTCTATCGGTCAATTTCCCCCAGCACGATATCAATCGATCCGATCGCCGCCACTACGTCCGCCAGCAACCGCCCCTCACACATGCTGGGCAGCGCCTGCAAATTAGCCAGGCATGCCGCGCGCATGTGAACCCGATATGGTTTTGCCGTCCCGTCGCTGACCACGTAGTACCCCATTTCGCCGCGCGGCGACTCCACCGCCTGGTAGACTTCGCCCTCCGGCACCGCAAAGCCTTCGGTAATAATCTTAAAGTGATAGATGAGCGCTTCCATCTGCGTCTTCATCATCTCGCGGTCCGGCAGCACAATCTTGGGGGCAACCGCTTTGATCGGGCCTTCCGGCATCCCCTCCGCCGCCTGCGCCACGATTGAAATCGATTCCCGCATCTCCCGCACCCGGCACAGGTAGCGGGCAAACACGTCGCCTTCCTGGGCCACCGGAACCTTGAACTTGAAGTTCTCGTAACCGGAATAAGGCATGTCGCGGCGCAAGTCGAAATCGACGCCGCTCCCGCGCAGCGTCGGACCGCTGGCGCCCAGCGCGATGGCGTCTTCCGCCGTGATTCGCGCCACGCCCTTGGTGCGCATTCCCCAGATAGGGTTCCCGGTCAGCAGGTTTTCGTATTCATCGACCTTGGAGGGAAAGCGTTGGGCGAATTCCCGCACTCGCTCAAGAAATCCCAGCGGAGGTTCCAGCGCCAGCCCGCCGATGCGGAAGTATGAAGTCATCATGCGCTGTCCGCTGACCATCTCGAACAATCGCAGGATGTCTTCGCGCTCGCGGAAGCAATACAGAAACACAGTCATCGCGCCGATATCGAGCGCATGCGTCCCCAGCCACACCAGGTGCGAATTGATGCGCGTCAGCTCATTCAGCATCACCCGCATCCACTGCGCCTTGGGCGGAATCTCCAGGCCCAGCAGTTTTTCCACCGCCAGCACGTAACAGAGATTGTTGGTCAGAGGGCAAAGGTAGTCGATGCGGTCGGTGAGCGGCACCACTTGCTGGTAAAACTTGGCCTCGCAGGTTTTCTCGATCCCGGTGTGCAGATACCCGATGTCGGGCATGATGCGCACAATATTTTCGCCGTCAATCTCGAGAATCAGTCGCAACACGCCGTGGGTCGACGGGTGATGCGGGCCCATGTTCAGGATCATGGTGCGGTCCTGACCGGGTTCGAGCGCGGGCGCGGAGGAAAGATGAGCCATGGCGAGACCTAGCGGTAGCCCTCCACTGGATAGTCCTTACGCAAGGGATGGCCTTCCCAGTCTTCCGGCATCAGCAAGCGCCGCAGGTAGGGATGTCCCGCGAAACGCACTCCAAACAAGTCAAATACCTCGCGCTCGAAATAATTGGCGGCCGGCCAGACCTGAGTCACCGAATCCAGCGCCGGGCTGCCGCCGTCCAGCCGCACTTTCAATCGCACCCGCTCCTTTTTCGTGTGGGAGAGCAGGTGGTAAACCACTTCGAAGCGCGGTTCCGAAGGAAACCAATCCACACAGGTGACGTCGGCGAGAAAGTTAAAGGGACAATCCGCGTCATCGCGCAGCAGAGCGCACGCATCCCGGATGCATGACCGCTCCACATAGATACTCATTTCGTCGCGATCGAACTTCGCGCCCTCCACCGCAGCCCGATTCCAGGCCACCAGTTTGGCCACGGCCGGGTGGTTCTTCAGTTGCTCCAGATCGGTGATGGCGGGCGCCACAGGCATCACACTTCGCCCCGGCGGGCCGAGGGTTTGCCCCAGTCCAGCGCCCCTTTTTTCCACACATAAAAGAAGCCTACCAGCATGATCCCGATGTAAACCAGCATCTCCCAGAAACCAAACATCTTAAGATCGCGCAGAATTACCGCCCAGGGATAGAGGAATATCGCTTCAATGTCGAACAGGATGAACAGCATCCCCACCATATAGAATTTGACCGAAAAACGTTCTCTGGCGTCCCCAACCGGTGTCATGCCACACTCGTAGGGCGACATCTTGGCCCGGGTGGGGCGGCGATACCCGATCAGGTAGGAAAGCAGGACAATCGCGCCCGCAAGGGCTCCCGCAACCAGGAAGTGAATCAGCAGCGGCAGGTAGCGGACGAAGTAATTGTCGGGCATGGGAGAGCTATATATAATTCGCGCCAAGCGTTACCTAAACATTCTAGATTAGATTTCGACAATGGCGGTGTCAAGCCAACCGCCGCCCTCGTTGAAGTTTGTTTGAACTTTTTAATTGATAGGCACCATCGCTTTCGTGAGAGTGAAATTGTGATAGTGAAGAAGCGCGCATGATCTTTGGCTTTAACACCGACATCAAGCAAGGCGACACCGTCTACCACGTGCAGAGCGAGGCCCGCGAAGGCGAGCTTCTGCTGCAAACCCAGGTCTTCGTCCGGGGCCGCTGCATCGGCAAGCGGGCGACTCCGTACGGAGACAAGCTGGCCACCGGTTTCACCGACCAGCAAAAAGAACACGGCCTGCGCGATCAGCATCGCCTGGTTCTGGACGCGATCCGCGATGGCCGCCTGGACGACATCCTCGACAAGCGCGACACGCCAGAGACCCTGGCGGCGGTCAAAGAGCTCGACGTGCAATGGCTCAACGCCGACTCCGTCCACTCCGACCGCAATCTGACCATGCGGCTCCGGGTCACCGAGAGCGGCTCTGGTGTTCCCGGAGCCCGGCTGACCATCCGATTCGCCCGTCCCGATGCGGCGCCTTTCTATGCCCAGGTCCTCACCGACCCCTCCGGCGACACCGAGATGATGATCGAGGTCGACGAGTCCTCTTTGCCCGATTCCTCGGTCCTGGTGCAGGCCAGCTATTCCGGTCGCACTGCCACCCGCAAATTCCAGCTAAGAAAAGTAGAAGCCTGAACTTTATGTGGAGGACGGGCGTCCCGCCCGTCCAGCCGGGCGAGACGCCCGGCCTCCACAAGTTACAGTCGCTGCGCGCGCTTGCGGCTGCGCCTCATACTTGCGAAAATCGAGGCGATGAAAATCACCATCAACGGCCAGGAACAAACTTCCGACCCGATTACCCTGGCGCAACTCATCGAACAACTGGGCATGAAGCAGGACCGGGTCGCGGTGGAACTGAACCGCAACATCGTCCCGCGATCCGATTGGCCGGCAACTAACTTGGCCGAAGGCGACCACCTGGAAATCGTCCACTTCGTAGGCGGAGGACTTTCGTAGCGCCGGCGTCCCGCCGGCTGTCCTGAGGGCGTCCCACCCTCAGAAGTTCCGACCTCGCCCCCACCGGGGAACTCCAGTAGTACACCTCGCTCTCAAATCTCCCATTGACAGCCACAACTTCGTGCCTAAAATGTGTCAAACATTTTATATCTCGAATGTTTGAAACATTTTACGTCTCGCGAATGCAGACGCGCTTCACATCCCGCGAAGTAAGGGCCATGACCGGCATCACGCTGCGGCAGCTACAGTGGTGGGACGAGCGCCGCATTGTCGTTCCTGCGCGCGAAGGCCACCGCCGCCTTTATTCGACCGAGGACCTGGCCGAGGTGGCGGTCATCTGCGAGCTGCGCCGCCGCGGCTTCTCCCTGCAGCGGGTGCGTAAGGTGATGCGCTTCCTGCAGCGCGAGTTCAGCAAGCGCCTGGCCGAAACCGTCACCGGCTCGTCGGACTACCATCTGCTCACCGACGGCCGCACGCTTTATCTGGAAACGTCCGCGCGCCAGATTGTGGACATTCTCAAGAATTCGCGTCAGCCCATGCTGGCGATTTGCCTCAGCGATACAGTGCGCCAGGTTCGCGCCGTGATCCGCAACGCGGAAAAAAAAGCTAGCGCGAGCGCGCCGCGGCTAGCCCGCAGGAAAGTGTCGTAGGCAGGAAAGTTTGGCTCCCGGGGGAGGCGAGATGGTTGGAGAACTGAACGTCCTGAATGAGTGGATTCCCGAGCAGATGCACCCCGGTACGATCTTCGTGCTGGAGAATGCCGGCCACGTGGGGGAGAAGGAAGATCCCTACTGGGCCGTGCTCGCCTGTCCCGACTGCGGCACCCTGGGCCTCATCACCCGCAAACAACTGGCTGGCCTGCTCCCGGTCATCTGCGGCTCCGACCAGTGCTCGGTGCAGTTCTTTATCAATGACAGCGACATCGTAATCCGCAAGCCCTGCTGACCCCGGGCCTTCCTGACCCCGGGCCTTCCTGACCTTGAATGGGCGCGGCTTCATTCTTACAAGGGCAGCCCGTGCACATGGCACGACAGACAGCGCAGGAACTTGTCGTCGTGGCCGGTACTCCTTGGGTCTCCGCAATCTGCGCAGCCGCCCCACTCTTCACCCTCTACTTCGTGGTCACCAGCCACGAACCGGAAGGCCTCTTCCCGGTTGCCTTCTTTCTGCTCTTCGCCCTGATCATGGCCCTCCGCAAAACCTTTACCTTCGACGCTCGATAACGATTGCCACGGATTCAAAGAATTGATCGCTCACATCGAACAGACGCTACTCATGGTAGTCCTAATGTGACTCATCCCAGTCATCCTCATGCACTTACGGAAACCGGGCGGCGCCGATAGAACCGATCAATTCTTTCAATTTCCATTTCTGCGCTCGAATCGGTATCAGTAGGGTTAGTTGCAGTTGAGGTTAGCTCCCAGCGAACAATATCCGGGTGAATCAGATGACCAAGCAGAACCGGTCGAGACGGCGCAAACCGTACAATCACATCCTGCGAAGGGATGACCTCAGCACGATGTTGGACATCCTCTTGGCCTTCGATCGGAGGGTGGTGGAGTTCTCGATGCATCTCTACAACGTGCCTCGACGCGACCGGATCGCCTTGCGAGAACAGAACCGGCGTGTGCATCATGCACTCAGAGAACGCTTACCCCGACTGCGGCCGTCTCAAAGTTTGTTCTAGCCTTCCGACTGCCGTAACCAGGCGTTTACACTAACCATGTCGGATAGTGAGTCTTCGCAATGCCGCAGCTAACCCTGTGACATCTCCCACAGCTTATTGACCGTATTCCAATTGCGCGTCGTTGCTCCCACCGCGAGCAACTTCTCAAACGTAGTGATCGACAGTTTGGTTCCGCCAAAGCCATTCGGACAGTGCAGATATATCTCCTGGCCACAGTAGTGAAACCGGTCCGGCCCCGCCGCAATCGCATCGAGCCCCTTTGCCGCCATTTTCTGCGGAGGCTGCGAAAGAAACGTGACGTGGAGTCTGCCGGTGTCGATCCCGTTTTCTTTGAGAAATGGATTGTTCTTCAGCACCACTCCCATCTCTTCCGCGGTTCGCACAATCACCGGCACGGCCATGCCGAACCGCCGATGTAACATCTCTTCGATCTTCTTTGCCAAGTCTCCGGAAATCTTCGCAGCCTGGAAAACCACATTTCCACTCTGAACATAGGTAGCCACGTCGGTAAAGCCCATCCCAACAAACGCTTCTCGCAGCGCTTCCATCTTGACGATCTTGTGCCCGCCAACATTAATGCCGCGAAGCAAGGCGATATAAGCGGATGGAGTGCGGGAGGGGATTTTCACTTTTCTCAGGACCAATAAAGTAGAGCCGCCGGCGCTTCAGCTAAGTCGTCTGCTTGATTCGCGTCCGGTCGAGCGCCACCGGAATCTGTTCCACGATCTCGATGCCGAACCCTTCCAGGCCGGCCACCTTACGCGGATGATTGGTAAGCAGCCGAATGCGCCGCAGATTCAAGTCCGACAAAATCTGCGCGCCGATGCCAATTTCGCGCTGGGTCTTGCGTTCGCTCTCGGGCAACGACGGCAAGCGCTTGTCCCGATGAAAGGTAAGCGCCGTTCGCTCCGCCAACTTCTCCACCGAAAAGCCCTTCGACGTCTGATGCAGATAGATGAGCGCGCCCCGTCCTTCCCGCGCAATCCTTTGCATCGAGCCCTCGATGGTGGCACGGCAGTCGCAGCCCGTGGATCCGAAAACGTCGCCCATCAGGCAATGTGAGTGCATGCGCACCAGCACCGGTTCATCGCCGCTTTCAATGTCGCCGCGCACCAAAGCCATGTGAGACTCGCCGCCGTCCACTTCGCTCTCATAAGCAATCAGGCGGAATTCTCCGTGCTCGGTGTCGATCAAAGCCTCGCCCACGCGGTGCACGTGACGCTCGTGCTGCATCCGGTAGCGGATCAGTTCCGCCACAGTCAGCAGCTTCAGGCCATGGCTTTCGCAGAATTCAATGAGATCGGGCACTCGCGCCATGGTCCCATCGTCCCGCATGATTTCGCAGATGATGCCGGCCGGAACCAGTCCCGCCATCCGGGCCAGGTCCACCGAGGCCTCCGTCTGCCCCGCCCGCACCAGCACTCCGCCCTTGCGCGCCCGCAGCGGAAACACGTGGCCCGGGCGGGCCAGGTCGGCGGGTCGAGTCGCGGGATCGACGGCTACCTTGATGGTGCGGGCCCGGTCGTAGGCAGAGATCCCGGTGGTCACGCCGTCGCGGGCGTCAATGGCCTCGCAGAACGCAGTCCCGTAACTCGAGGTGTTTTCGGCGGTCATCTGCCCGATGCGGAGATGGTCCAGACGCTCCTCGGTCATAGCCAGGCAGACCAGGCCACGCCCGTATTTGGCCATGAAATTAATGGCTTCCGGCGTCACCTTCTCCGCCGCCAGGGTGAGGTCGCCTTCGTTTTCCCGGTCCTCGTCGTCCACCACCACAACCATCCGCCCGGCGCGGATTTCCTCGATTGCGGTAGGGACGTCGGTAAACGCCGAATGCGCCATCATGATTGCCTGATTTTACCAAACCAGATGGAGAACGGGCGTCCCGCCCCTCTTCCACTTTTCGTTACTGGTGCCCGGCCAACACCTCTTCCGTCTCTCGGAAGAGCGACCGCAGCGCTCGCAGTACCCAGCGCGCGAGCAACGCGATAATCAGCAACAGCACCGCCACGATGGCTGCCGCAGAATACGGGTGCCGGGTGGCAAACCAGGTCAGGAAGATGGCCAGACCGTCCTCCCCCAGGCTCAACGCGGCATTGGAGAAAGGCTCCGGAGACGCAGTGACAGCTGCCCGTGCCGCGGTCTTGCCCCCATGCGCCGCAAACGCGATCAGTCCCCCCGCCGCGGTGGCCGCAAGTTGCTCCCAGGGCGACAGGGCCGCGGTCGCGCGATATGCCAGCAGCGCCGCTACCGGCACTCGGATGAAAGTGTGCAAAGTGTTCCAGACTAGGTCGAAGGCGGGAATCTTGTCGGCGAAGAACTCAATCGCGAACAGCACCCCGCTGGCTCCTATGACCCACCAGCTGGCTAGAATCCCCAGCGCCGGCGGCAACGCCAGTACTCCGGCATGGGCCAACAGCCCCAGCGTCGCCACCGTGGCGTAAACATTAAGCCCGGCGGCAAAACTCGTGGCCACCACGGTGGCCACGAGTTCATCGGGAGATAACCTCATCACCCCAGTAGGATAGTCCGCCGGTCCCGCAGTTGCAGCCAAATTCTCGGCCCTGCGGTTTGTCCGCCAACCCGACCTGCCGGCAAATAAAAAGGCCGCCAGTCAGGCGGCCCTTCAGCTCTTTGTAAGCTGGTCTACAGCGTGGACTCGATTTCAAATCCCCAGGCCTCCAGCAACGGTTCGGGGATGTACTTCGAATTCTTGTTGCGCCGCGCCCATTCGCGCAACCGAGTGGAGCGCAGG
Source organism: Terriglobia bacterium (assembly GCA_963742495.1). Taxonomy (GTDB): domain Bacteria; phylum Acidobacteriota; class Terriglobia; order Terriglobales; family Acidobacteriaceae; genus JAIQFF01. The sequence goes on along the minus strand of CAVULZ010000003.1, from coordinate 55,987 downwards.
TATTGGTCAGGCGAAAGCTTGTACTCGCGCACGACCTGCTCGAATTCCGTGATGGTCGGGGTAATCGGCCCGATCGGCTCGGGCTTGCCCCAGTTGGGATTTCCACGTCGCTTAGCCATGAAGAATATGCCTCGTACCGGGGAATAAAACTGCAAACAATAAACTTACAAACTTAGATTCGACCGGCGATGCTGAAGATTCAGACCAAATCGCTGATTGCATCCCCAAGCCGTTCCGCCTGGGTAAACCCATACGATGACTGGAAGATGATGATTCTAGGACATTTGACTCGATAAGTCAATGGAAATATCTTCTCTTTACCGGCACTTTGCAAGCTATATCAAAGAAAATTAATGGCTTAGTCTGCAGTCAGATTCCAGATCGGGAAGCTTCAACCCGACTGCGCCTGCCGACGGCCGGTTTGGTCCGCCAGCGTCCACATGCTAACTGTTGAGAATCAAGTTCTTACGCATCGCCGCCCATGCCGACGGCGTGTTGCGCCGAAACCCGCGTTACCCCGGTAACGCGTTGTCCATCAGCGGTCATTGACGGGTGCCGCGGACCTACCTAGAGTGCGATAAGGAGGCCAAAACTGTGAGGGATATCTACGAGGTGTTGCGTAAGAAACAGGCAGAGCAGGCCCAACTGGGCAAACAGATCGAAGCTCTGCAGACCGCTGCCGAGCAACTCCGCGGCGTGGCTCACCTGCTCGACGACGAGCGTGACGAAGCCGATGCAGCCGCTGGCCGGGGCTAAGCCGGGCATTGCCACAGGTACAGTTCATGACGATTTATGAGTTTACACGCGCTGGTCTTTTGTGCCGATGAGAAGGTGGTTCGCGTCCTGCGGAGGGTGCTGAGTGAGTTGGAAATCGGCATGGAGCTTTGCGCTGATGCCGAATCCGCCATTCACAAACTGACCCGCCGGAGGTTTGAAGCAGTCATAGTGGACTGCGCAGACCCGGCTACCGCCTCGCGCGTGCTCCGCAGCGCCCGCTCCGCCCCCTGCAACAAGCGCGCTGTCTCTGTAGCCATCGTCGGCGCCCTGACTTCGCTGGGAGGGGCCAGGGACCTGGGAGCCCATTTCGTCCTGCATCAGCCGCTTTCTCCGGAACGCGCCAAAACCAGTTTTCGCGCCGTCCGGGCTTTAATGAAACGCGAACGCCGTCGCAATGCCCGCATCCCCGTCGAAACTCCGGTCACCATCCAAATCAATGACGGCGCCGGTCAGCTGCGCGCCGTGAGCAGCGATGTCGGCGAAGGCGGCATGGCCATCCAACTCGCCCACCGTCCGAAAAAGCTGGGGTCTCTCAGTCTGCAGTTTTCCTTGCCCGGGACCCAGGACAACATCGAGTGTGCTGGGGAGGTGGCCTGGGAGAATCCTGGCCGCCAGGTTGGACTGCGCTTCCTGAATCTGGCTCCCGCGATGCGCGATCAGCTGAATGCCTGGCTGGAAAGCCACGGCCCCGAGTTTGAACAGGACGATCCGCCGGCTCCGTGCAAGCTGACCGACCTCAGCCTGGGCGGCTGCTATCTCGCCACGGCTTCACCTTTTCCGGTGCGCACTCGCATCATCCTTTCCATGAAGGTTGCCGGCATAGGCTTCAGAGCAGAGGGCGTGGTCCTGATTATGCATTCCGACCTGGGGATGGGGATTGAATTCGCCCAGACCAGCGATGCTCAGCGCAATGACCTCGAAAAATTCATCCAGGCCCTGACCAACACCAGCGGCGTTCTTCCGGAACTTCTGGTCGAACCGGAAGGCTTGGACATCGGCGACCTGGTGAGCGCTCCCAAATCCGCTACCGGCGTGGAAGATCCTTTGCTGGACCTCTTCAGAAAAAGGGGCGACCTTGCGCCCGAAGCCTTTCAGTCCGAACTGCGCAAGCAGCGCAGCCCACAGCCCAAGGCCACCGCCCAGAAAGCATCCCTCTAGTCATCGGACCGCTAAAGCAGTCCGGCTCGGCGGTTTCGCGACGCAACAGGCAGGTCGTGAGAACTGCGCCTCAGCTTTGGAAGTTTAGAGATGCAATTACCTCTGGGCAGCGTTCGTGCCGGGTATCTGGATGGGCGGAGGTGCCGGTGCCACGTACACGACTTCACCGGGGCGAGCATAGTGCAACTGTTCTCGAGCTTCTTTTTCGATAGTCTTGGGATCGGTCTCGAGGGCATTGATCTGACCGGTGTAGTGGTCGTTTTCCATCTGCAGCCCGTCGATCTCGCGGCGCAGGCTTTCATACTCGGCGCGTTTTTGCCGGTAGACGACCATGCCGTTGGCCCCAAACATCACGTGGAGAAACAGCCAAACTGTGAGCACGGCCACTCCGGCGGTGGCCAGGCGGCGCCGGGAGTGGTAAAGCCAGGTTGAAGCCGGCCGGAGCTTCTCCTTCATGCGCTCGCCCAGGGCCTCGGCCTGCGGGGCGCGGTCAACCAGCGCGCTGAGCCCGCGTTGGGCCCGCGGCATGACCCGTATTTTCGGCAGTTGCTCTATTCGAATATCCATTGTTTGGCGGCCGCGCTCAGTTTCTCCAGAACTTCAGTGCTCCCGGCTTCCGTATACACCCGCACCACCGGCTCGGTCCCCGACAACCGGTAACAAACCCAGGAGCCGTCGGCGAACAGCAATTTCAAGCCGTCCGTGCGCACCACCTCGGTGACCTTACGGCCCATCAGATCGCGAGGCTCACCGTGTAACTTTCCAGTGAACTTGTCTTTTGCCTCCTGGGTCAAGTGAAAGTTCTCTCGCAAACTGTAAAAGGAACCAACTTCGGCAAATAGCTCCCTCAACTGCTGGCCCAGAGACTTGCCCCTCCGCGCCACCATCTCGCAACACAACAGGCCCGCCAGCACTCCATCTTTTTCGGGGACGTGGTGCCGAATCGAGAGTCCCGCGCTCTCTTCTCCGCCAATGGCGATCTTGTCCTGCTTGATCAGTTCACCGATATATTTGAATCCCACCGGAGTCTCGTGCAGTTCGATGCCGTGATGTTTGGCCACTGCGTTGATCAGGTTGGTGGTGGCCACTGACTTGGCTACCCCATTTTTCCAGCCTCGGCTGTCCACCAGGTAATCGAACAGCAGCGCGACGATATAGTTCGGAGTGAAGTAAGTGCCGTCGGCATCGACAATGCCAAAACGGTCAGCGTCCCCGTCGGTGGCGATGCCGATGTGCGCCTTGGTCACTCGCATTTGTTCGCGGCAGCCTTCGAGCAGGTGGTCGTCAGGCTCGGGGGCGTGGCCGCCGAAGAGCACGTCGCGGCAATCGTGGACCGTGGTGACGTCCACACCGGCCTCGCGCAACAGCGAGTCGGAATACCCTCGGGCTGCCCCCCAGAAGGGATCGAAGACCACCCGCAGATTCGCTTTGTGAATGGCCTTGAAATCGATGATCTCCCGCAGTCGCGCCAGGTACGCGCCTCGCGGTTCGAGGGCCTGAACGGTCACGGTCTTTGGGGCAGGGGTTGTCTTCTCCTGCTCTGCGTCGCTGGCCAGGATTTCAGCTTCAATCCGTTTCGTCACCTCGGGCAGCGCCGGCGCACCGTCCGGAGTGGAGAACTTGATGCCGTTATATTCCGGAGGATTATGCGAAGCGGTGAAATTGATGGCGCCGTCGGCCTTTTCCCGAATCACGGCATGAGAGATTGCCGGAGTGGGCGCGGGATCCGCGATCAGCAGCGGCGTGATGCCGTGGGCGATGAGAATTTCGTCCGCCATCGCGCAGAAAGTCTCGCCCAGGAATCGCGGGTCGCGTCCTACAATGACGCGCGCGCCTGTGGGTTTCTGCGAGACCACGTAACCCGCGATTCCGGTCACGGCGCGGCGAACGTTGGCGAAGGTAAACTCGTCCGCCATAACGGCGCGCCATCCCGAAGTCCCAAAATGAATCTCTGTGGCCATGTTAATCTCCCGATCGCGACCGGGTGCTACCCTGTCGGCCAGTAAACTGAAGGCTGATTCTATATGACAGACAAGATACTCGTCCTCACCACCGCAAGCTCAAAAGACGAAGCGCGCAAAATTGCGCGCGCCCTGGTGGAACGCCTGCTGGCGGCCTGCGTGAATATCGTCCCCCAGGTGGATTCAATTTACCGCTGGGAGGGTGAAGTGGAGGAAGGTGAAGAATGGCTGCTCATCATCAAGACTACCCGGGCTGCCTTTGAGCGGGTCCGGGATGCCATCAAAGAGCTTCATTCCTACGATGTCCCGGAGTGCATTTGCCTTTCGATAGAGGAAGGCAGCGTGGAGTATCTCAGCTGGATCGGGCAATCGGTGAAGTAAGCGGTCCGGGATCAGTCGCAGACGAGGCGCTGATCGGAAAAATGGCGAGTGAGTCTTATTTCCAGATCCTCCCTAAATACTGGCTGGCCAGCACCCCCATCAGCACGCATATGACGCCCACGATAATTTCCGGCTTGTGCTCCGCCAGCCATCCTCCTACGCCGACTCTTTTGGGATGACGCAAGTACACAATGCTTTCCGAGCTGGCAAAGTAATACACCACCGCGCCTGCGATCACGATGCCGGTAGCAAGACGCGGGATTTCATAAACCGGGACAGGCTTGAGCGCGTGCGGAGCGAACATCCAGAGCGCCACCGTCAGCAGCCACAAGCCTGCAAAAATTCGCCATCCCAGGGCCCGGACCAGGGATTTCAGCCTGAGCCTTCGCCGCTCAAAAATCGCCGCAACGTTCACATATTTCGACCAGGCCGGCAACTGGTCCCCGATCTCGTGAATGTGTATCCGGGTCGCGGCGGGGGTGAGTTCGAGGGTCTGATGTTTCCCGGATGACGAGATATCCATCACGAAGTGGATGGTGCGTCCGCCCAGGTCTTTCAAGTCGTCCAGGGTGTCGCATTTCGACTTGCCCGCTACAAAGCTGGCTTGACAGTCATCCGGGCTGGAGTCGGTCAGAATCTGCCAAATCTCGGTGATGTCATCGAGATAGAGCTTGGCCGGCGGCAGCTCGGTCGGGATGGAATGGGGAAATGGCTTTATGGTCAATGTGCACCTGGCCGGACGTCAGCATCGTCCCGGTTGGGAAGGAGCGGGCCGGGAGACGCCCCGCGTGGGCGTGCGGGGAAACGCCACCGGCCGCGTCCCTGCAAGAGCACGCGTCGTCCTTTTACGGGACGGCGCGCTTGCCGGAACCGCGCTCTCGCTTTCCGACAGGGCCAGCAGTTGTTTCATGATGTCCGCTTTCTCCCACTTTTGAAGCTTCTTGGGCTGACGCGCGCATGTCTTCAGCACGATTACGAACCCTGCCAGCGCGATCACAACTCCGATGCAGAGGATGCTGGTCATTGACGCCTGCTTTCTGGACAAGGTGGCGGCAAGCTCAATACAGATTGTGCCCTTTTCGGGACTCGGAATCAGGTTACTGACGTTGCTGTCCTCAACCTGCCTTGGGCTGTGTTTTCTGGCCGGTTGGAATCGTCCGTCGGTCCAGTAACCATGCCTGGCCTGCGGTTCTCAGGTCAGTCGGCCTTTATCGGGGACTGCAGCATCGGGCGAGAATGAGAGTGATGTCGTCGTACTGTTCGCCGGGACTGAACTGGCCGATCTCATCCACGATGGCCGCCAGCGAATCTTGCGCGGACAATGCGCGATGCCGCCGCAAGGCTTCGGCCAGGCGCTGTTCCCCAAATTCTTCGCCCGTCGAATTGAAGGATTCGGTTACGCCGTCAGTGTAGAGGGCGATCGCATCCCCGGGCCGAAGCCGGCATTCCCCGATGGCGCAATCCCAATCCCTGAAAAGCCCTAGAACGGTGGAAGTGGATTCCAGCCTTTCGAGAGAGTCATTGCCGCGCAGCAACAGGCCTGCGAGATGGCCGCAGTTGACGTAGCGCAGGCGTTGCGCCCGGTCGTCATATTCGGCGAAGAAGAGTGTGGCATAGGAACTGTCGCCGGTATTGTCATAAAACAACTGGTTGACCGATCGTAGCAGGCTCTGCGGATCATCCCGGGCAGCGATCCGCTGGCTGCGCAGGTTCGCCTGCAGGTTCGCCATCAGCAGCGCTCCCGCCATACCCTTTCCGGAAATGTCGCCCAGCACCAGCGCGATCCGCTCCTCCCCCAGATGCAGGAAGTCATAGTAATCGCCACCCACCTGGCGGGCCTGAATGCAGACCCCGGCATAGTCGAGAGTTTTCAGGAGAGGAAAGGTTTGGGGAAAGAGTCTCGCCTGCACCTGCTTGGCGAACTCCAGTTCGTGAGCGGCGCGGCGCTCGGATTCGAGCTTGGCCGCCGCAGCCCGCCTTTGGACCTCGACCGCCTGCGTCATCTCGTCGAAGCTCACCAGCAGGAAAGAATTCTTGTCGATATCCTCGAAGCGGGTAAACACACCGCCCCAAACCGGATTCTGCTTGCCCAGCAGCAACGAGGGAGAGCCGTCGGGCAAGTCACCTGCATGGCGCTGATACTTGACCCGCCGCAGCCGCGGAACATGGCGAAAGCGAACTCCGCGCTTTCTCCACTGGCTGTAGGTCGCCACCACATCTTCGGACACAAAGGCGACCGGGCTGGGTTGACCGATCAGCTTGTACTCATCCGAGTCCGGTTCAGGCGCGATCAGCGTAAGCACGGCGGTGCCGTGCGGCGGCGCAACTCCTACCCAGCGCTGTCCGGACTGAAGGCGCACATCAAAGGCGAGGTTGAAGCCGAGTTGATCCACGTAGAACTGCAGGCTGCGGTCCTGATCGCGAACGAAAACGTTGACCGCGTAAACGCCGAGGTAGGGATGGTCGCGATCGAGCGGTAGCTCGGCCATGGCCCGCTATTATAAGACCTCAAAATGCGGCGGTCCCTGCATGCGGATATTTTTCCCCGCCGGCCTGAGCTTTTTAGATTGCCGCCAGGGCCTGCTCGAGATCATTCACGATGTCTTCCACATTTTCGATGCCCACGGAGATGCGGACCAGTCCATCGGTTATCCCGATTTCGCGCCGTCCCTTTTCGCCCAGGGCTGCGTGCGTCATGGTCGCGGGATGCGAGATGAGGGTTTCGACTCCGCCCAGCGATTCCGCCAGCGAACATACGCGCACTTTCTTCAACATTCTCTTTGCGTTCGAGAGCGATCCCGTTTCGAAAGTGATCATCGCCCCAAATCCGGTCATTTGCTTTTTCGCCAGCCGGTGCTGCGGGTGTTTCGGAAGGCCCGGGTAGAAGACATTCTTCACCTTCTTATGGCGGTCCAGGAACCCGGCCACAACTCTGCCACTGCGATCGTGCTGTTCCATGCGAACGGCCAGGGTCTTCACCCCGCGCAGGACCAGCCAGCACTCGAACGGAGATAGAATCGCTCCCGCGGCTTTCTGCACGAAAGCCAGTTTGTCGGCCTGTTCTTTCGTCGTGCAGACTACGACTCCACCCAGGCCGTCGCTGTGCCCATTCAGAAATTTCGTAGTGGAGTGGACCACCATACCAGCTCCCAGCGCAATCGGCTGCTGGAAGTAGGGCGACATGAAAGTGTTGTCCACCACCAGTTCCACTTTCTTGCGGCGGCAGACACGGCTGATGGCCGCAATATCGCTGAGCGACATGAGCGGGTTGGTCGGGGTCTCGATATACACCATGCGCGTATTCTTGCGAATGGCTCGCTCGACATTCCTCGCGTCCGTCGTATCGACGTAGGTGAATTCCATGCCGAAATTAGCCAGCACCTGGTTGAACAGCCGGGGCACGCCGCCATACAGATCGTTGCCGCAGACGACGTGATCGCCGGACTTATACATGGTGCAAATGGCGTTGATGGCGGCCATCCCACTACCGAAGACGCGCGAGGCGATGCCTCCCTCGAGGGCTGCCAGGTTTTCTTCCAGCCGGGTGCGCGTGGGGTTTGAAACCCGCGCGTATTCGTAACCCTTGTTCTTGCCCAGTTCCTGTTGAACATAAGTGGAAGTGGGGTAGATGGGAACAGCGACTGCGCCGGTTTCAGGATCGGGTTCCTGTCCGGCGTGAATGGCGCGCGTGGCAAAACCGGGTTGGTTCCTGGACATAAGGCAAGTCTGAGAACAGAGAACTAAAAACTAAAAACTGACTTTCCGATAACCGACGCCGCGGAGCTCATCAAATTCCCCCGTCAAAAATCTTCTTCGACAAGTAACGTTCAGCAGAATCCGGAATCATCGTGACCACCCGCTTACCTTGTCCCAGCCAGCCGGCCACTCGCAGCGCGGCCGCAACGTTCGCTCCGCCGCTCGAACCTGACAGCACGCCCTCGCGGGCCGCGAGTTCTTTCACCATCGCGAAGGCGTCCGCGTCAGTGACCATCAGAACCGCGTCGCATACCGAACGGTCAAAATTTCCCGGGATGAAGCTGGCCCCGATGCCTTCCACCTTGTGCGGCCCAGGCTTGCCGCCGCCCAGAATCGAGCCCTGTGTCTCCACCGCATAAGCCAGCACATGGGGCAGGCGTTCCTTCATGAAACGCGCGATACCGGTAAACGTGCCGGCCGTGCCGGCGCCAATGACCAGGGCGTCAATATGACCTTCCATCTGTTCAAAGATTTCCGGGGCTGTGGTTTCGTAGTGATAGTCGGGGTTGGCGGGATTATCGAACTGGCCGGCCATGAAGGCGCCGGGCGTGGCCGCCACGAACTGGTTGGCCCGGCGAATCGCGCCCTGCATGCCCTCCACGTCCGGAGTCCGCGTCACCGCCGCCCCCAGCGCGCGCATGATGGTTACTTTTTCCTCGGAAAAACGTTCCGGAACGAACAACGCGACTTTGTATCCGCGCTGCACCCCGATCAGCGCCAGGCCGATGCCGGTGTTCCCGGCCGTGGCCTCGACGATCGTGCCCCCCGGCCGGAGTTGACCATCAGCTTCGGCGCGCAGAATAATGCCGCTGGCAGCGCGGTCTTTTACGCTGCCCCCGGGGTTCAGGTATTCCAGCTTGGCGTAGACGCTTGCGGCACGTTCCGGAACCAGCCTTTTCAATTGCAGGATAGGAGTGTCGCCGACCAGTTGGGAAATGTCATCGGTGACGCGCAGGCGCTTGCCTTCGACTGTTTTTGTCTGCACCCTACAGGTTACGGAAGCCGGAGCGGAGCGTCAATTGGAGAAGCAGCAATTAGCAATTGGCACTCAGCAGCCGTTGAACTAAGCCGAATGTGGCAGGAGCAGGGGAGGGCAGAGTGCTAAGCGCCAATTGCCAATTGCTGACTAATTTCCTCCGCCGGCGGCTTCTTCCTGGCCGGCATAGTAGCCGCTGCGGGTTCTTACCGTGAGCTTGCCGTGCCCGGAGGCGCGAGCTTCCACCCGGATGGTGCGGTATCCGCCCACGGTCTTGGGTGTGGTCGGCTTGTAGCCGATGGTGTACTGATTGCGAATGTCACGTGCCACCGCACTGCTGATTGCATCCACTTCGTCCAACGTGCGCGGAAAAAATGCAATGCCTCCGGTGCGCTCAGAAATGGTTTGCAGGGCGCGCTTGGCGCGCCGCTGCCGCTCATCGCCCAACAGGCCGATGGCGTACACCGTGGGGCCATTCTCTTCCTGCAATCGTCGCACTGCCTGTTCCAGCGATTCCCGGCTGGCATCGTCTTCGCCGTCGGTCACCACGAACAGGATTTTCTTCTGCAGCTTGCCATGCCGTTTCAACTCGTCGGCCGAGGCCACCACTGCATCATAGAGCGCGGTACCGCCCCGCGTCTCGTATTTTTCCAGCGCGCTCTGCAGAAGGCTGACCTTATTGGTGAAGGGCTGGTCGAGATAAAACTCGTCGCTGAAGTTGACCACAAACACTTCATCCTGCGGGTTGCTGGCGCGCACCAGATTCAGTGCCGCCTTGTTCACCTTGGCACGTTTCTCCCGCATGGACCCTGAGTTATCGATCACGATGCCGAGCGAAATCGGAATATCTTCGTGGCGGAACGACTTGATCACTTGCGGCTTGCCATCCTCAAATACGGTGAAGGCGTTCTTGTCGAGGTTGGTCACCATGCGCTGCTTGTCGTCGATGACCGTAGCGTGGAGCAGGACCTCCTCCACGTCGGCATGGAAGACGAAGCCGCCAGGCTCAGTGCTGGGTTCCTGGTCAGATGACGGTTTCTGATCGGAAGGCGGAGTCTTGCTCTGCGATTGAGTTGCGGCGGGCTGCGAACTGCGCGGCGGCGCCTGGGGCGGCGCAGGATTCTGGGCCTCAACCACCACACTCAACAGGGACAATAAGAGGAGCAGCCGGAGGCTATTCCGTAGGCGCATAGTAACCCGTCCTGGCATACACACGCAGCGGCGGCAAACCTTTAGGTGGAATCAGCTTCACCTTTATCTTACGCCATTTGCCGTCATGGGCTGCATTCTTTGGACGGTATCCGAGCACGTATTGGTTGCGCAGCTCGATGCCTATTTTTGTAGATACGTCCGCCAGGTCATTCGGGTTGTCGATGGTAAAGGCCCGTCCACCCGTGAGTTCCGTGAGATCGCCCAGCAGGGATGGGCCCAGTTGTTCCTCGGGGGTGGACATGTAGCGATCATAAAGGCCGATGGCATAGATCAAAAGGTCGGCTTCTTTCACCACTGACTTGATCTCGCCTTCGGTGTAGCGGCTGTGGTTGTCGCCGCCATCGGAGATAATGAGCAGGGCTTTCTTGGGATATTTGGCCTGCCGCATTTTGCTGACGCCCAGATAGATCGCGTCCAGCAGTGCGGTGCGGCCCTTGGGAACCGTGTACACCAGTTTCCCCTGGATGTCCTCGATCGACTGGGTGAAATCCGAAATCTCCTCCGGTTTGTCGGCGAAAGTGATCATGAAAAATTCGTCCTGCGGATTGGCCGCTTTGAAGAACTCGATCACCGCCTCCCGGGCGCGTTCGATCTTGGTGCTCATGCTGCCGCTCATGTCGAAGATCACGCCTAAGGAAACGGGAGCATCCTCGCTCGAAAAGTGCCGGATATCCTGCACATCCTTGCCCTCGTAGAGGGCGAAATTTTCCTTGTCCAGTCCCGTGACCAGGCGATTCATGGGGTCGGTAATCGTCACCGGCACCAGCACCAGGTCCACGTCCACCTTCAGGGGCTTGGTGTGCGTCCTGAGAGCGGGATCGACGATCTGTTTTTCGGCCGGCGGAGGCGGCTGCACCCGGGGGCTGACATGCACATCGTCCACCGGGCTTTGCGCCACCGCAGCCGGGGCGATCAAGATCACAACCAGCATCAAAAACAGATATATAGAAACGCCATCAGCCTGCGTTTTGGGCACCATAAGGGTTCTCAGGGTCCGGAGTTGGGCCAAGCGGGAGCAGCGAGCTTGGGTCGATGGGCGGGATGACCCGTGCCCATGAAGGCGGGCCATAATTACCTCATTGAGGCTGATAGTACCATAGCTTTAATTCGGTTTGTCACGGTTCTGTAACGTTTTGTCATCCTCTATTGCGATGGCACAACACCGCAAAGGTTTGCCTAGTCGGGAATGCAAGCCATGCCTTTTTTTCCGGCTCATTCATCCATTCCAAGGGCCCAGGCGCGCGTGGAAAAGAAAGCTCTTGTACAATTTCAGACTCCAACTCCTTAACAATCATGGCCCACATTGAACCCTTTCGCGCCCTTCGTTACGACCCCGCCCGGGTCTCGATTCCCCAGGTCGTCACTCAGCCTTACGACAAAATCACCCCGGAAATGCAGGATGGCTACTATGCCGCCAGCCCGCACAACCTGGTGCGCGTCATCCTGGGCAAAGAGCACGCCAGTGACCACGCCGGGGAAAACCGCTACTCCCGTGCCGCTCGGTCTTTCCAGGACTGGCGCCGACAAGGCATATTTCTTCAGGATGCCCAACCCTCGCTCTACCTTTATGTGCAGCGCTTTACCATGCCCGGCGGGACCGCTGAACTGGAGCGTCGCGGCATCATCGCCCTGGGCCGCATCGAAGACTACTCATCCGGCGTCATCTTCCGCCACGAACAGACCCTGGCCAAGCCCAAAGCCGATCGCCTCGAACTATTACGGGCCACGCGGGCCCACTTTGGGCAGCTTTTCATGCTGTACAGCGATCCGGCCAGCGAGATCGACCGGCTGCTGGCGCCTGCCGGCAACCCCGATCTCGATACAAAAGACGAATATGGAGTGTCCCACAAGGTGTGGAAGATCTCTGATCCGGCCCTGGTCAATCTGGTGTGCAGCAAGATGCAGGACAAGAAACTGGTGATCGCCGACGGCCATCATCGCTACGAAACTGCGCTGAATTATCGTAATGAGCGCCGGGCTGCCGCCGGAAATCCGAACCCGTCCCCCGATGCGCCGCCGGCCCCTTACGAATTGGTCATGATGACCCTGGTCAATATGGACAGTCCCGGCCTGGTCATTCTACCCACCCATCGCGTCGTGCATGGCCTGCCGTCGTTTTCCGCGGACGCTTTCCGGGAATCAGCCTGCCCCTACTTCAGCGTGGACGAGGTGGATCCGTCCGTGGACGCCGCTCGCGCCAAAGTCATTCTGCGCGAAGCTGGACGCATGGGCACTGCGTTGTTAGCGGTCACCGCCGACCGGGTTTTTCTTCTCGACCGCGCCAAGCTGGTTGCGCCCGAGATCTTCGCGGGATGGTCCCTGCGCCAGCAGGCCCTCGACGTGGTGCAATTGCATAAGTGCCTGCTCGAACAAGTGCTGGGGATTTCAGAAGAAGCCGTCCGCGAGCAAAAGAACGTCCGCTACATTCGCGACCTCGGCGAGGCCATGGCCCAGGTGCGGAGTGGCGCGGCCAACCTGGCGTTTCTGATGAATCCCGCCCGCATGGCGCAGGTGCGCGACATTGCTTTCGCCGGCGAGGTCATGCCGCAAAAGTCCACCGATTTCTATCCCAAGCTGCTCACCGGCCTGACCATTTATGCCCTGGAGTAGCCGGCCCTCGAGTCACCGTCGCTGGAGCAGCCGACCAGCCGCGCGCGCGGCTCCCGCCGTCATTTCGTGGCTTGCGGTCCTGCTCGCTCTGGTCCTGGCGCTTTCCGGTTTCGCTGACGAGAAGCGTTTGTCGGTTTACTCCGGCGCTGCGAGTTACTCCCTTACCGTTCGCGAGAAGAATGGCCTCGACTACGTCGGCCTGCTGGACGTCCTTCAGCCCCTGGGGCAGGTTGGCGCCCGAACCGATGGCCGAGTCTGGAGACTGAATTTCAATGGCGCGGACAGCGAATTCACTCCCGGGGAAACTCGGGCGCGGGTGCGCGGACAAACCGTCGATCTTCAGGCCAGCTTCCTGCTCGAAAACGGACGCGGCCTCGTCCCACTGAGTTCATTGCCGTCACTCCTGCAGCGTCTCGTCCGGGTCCCGGTAAATTTCCACGAAGCGGCTCGGCGATTGTTCATCGGCAACGCCGCGGTCCACTTTACCGCGCAGGTGAACCAGACAAATCCCCCCACCCTGGTAATGAACTTTACCTCCCCGGTGAATCCGATGATCGCGACCGAACCGGGAAAACTGCGCATGGTGTTTACGCGCGAACCGCTGGTTCCTCCGGGATCGCAGACCTTGACCTTTAACAGCCCGGCCATCCCTTCGGCTACGTTTCAGGAGAACAACGGGGCGGCGGAAATTGCGGTGAATGGGCCCGTCCCGTTATTCGCGAGTTTCAGCAACGAGGGCCGCACCATCACGATAACGCCGGCGCCGCAGGCCGCGCCGCACGCGCAGGCTCCCGCCACCCAGCCGGCAGCCCGGGCACCTGCCGTCAGTCCGGCGCCGCCGGTCCCGCCGGGAGCGGCGCCGCCGGCGGCCGGCCCAGGCGCGGTTCAGTATTTCGTGGTGGTCGACGCCAGCCACGGAGGCGACGAACGCGGCGCTGCGCTCAGCGACCAGCTGGCGGAAAAGGACGTGACCCTGGCGTTCGCATTGCGCTTGCGGCAGCAGCTCCAGGCACGCGGCTTGGCGACCCTCCTGTTGCGTGAAGCGGACACCACGATGAGCCTCGACCAGCGCGCCAATATGACCAACGCGGCGCATCCCGCCATCTACATTTGCCTGCATGCGGCCTCGCAGGGAACTGGAGTGCGGCTCTACACCGCTTTGCTTCCAGCTGGGGCCGAAGGCCGGGGCCCGTTTCTCGACTGGAACACGGCGCAGTCAGGATTCCGCGCCCCCAGCCAGGCGGCGGAGACCAGCCTGGCCGCCGAACTGGGGAAAAGGCAGATTGCGGTCAGGTCGCTGCTCGCGCCGCTGCGTCCTTTAAACAACATCACTGCCGCGGCAGTGGCGGTCGAGGTCGCTCCCCTGGCCGGCAACCTGTCCGACTTGAATTCCCCCGCCTATCAGCAGGTCGTGGCCGAGTCGATCACGTCGGGAATTGAAGCCGTGCGTGACCAGCTGGGAGCAGCGCGATGATCCCACGCCATCTCATCATCGGCATTGCGGTCATGCTGGCGGTGGCGCTGGGAATGAGCGTCTACGGCTGGCGCATGCGAAGTCGAGTGACCCAGACCGAGATACCCGCCGAGTACAGCCATCCCGTGGCAGCCCCGGTGCAGGGACCAACGGAACAGGTAACGCTTTACGTCGCCTATGATGTTCCCGGAGTGCTGCGGGCGCAATCGGCCGGCATTCCCCTGCCGGCAGGACGTCAGGAACGGGCGCAGGAGCTGCTGCGGGCGCTGCTGGCGCTATATCTGGATAAGTCTTCTTCCCATCCTTTGCCGCCGGGCGCCGAAGTGCGCGACGTCTACCTGGTCGATCCCGGGCTGGCGGTAATCGACATCAACGACGCCTTCGCTGACGCTCATCGTTCCGGAGTCCTGGTGGAAGAACTCACGGTGGCCTCGCTGGTGCAAACCCTGGCGACAGGCGTTCCTGGCATCAATCGGGTAAAGATTCTGGTGGGTGGCAAAGAACGCGAGACCCTGGCAGGTCACGCCGACTTGTCCGTCGTCTATGATGTGTCCGCCGTGAGCCAGATGGTGGCAGAGTTGCAGTAGACAGCACTCGGCAATGGGGGGCACGTAGCCAAACCGCCCATTACAACTGAGAACTAAGAACTCCGAACTGACAACTGATAATTTCACAATCGCCATTGCGAAAGCCAATTGCCAAGTGCCAATTGCCGCTTTCCCTTAGCTGCTAGAATCCTCCCATGTTCTATCGCTCCGACAATCGCTCGCCCGACCAGATGCGGCCGGTCAATATCATTCCCAATTTCATCAACACAGCCGAAGGGTCCGTCCTCATCGAACTCGGCAACACTCGCGTGATCTGCACCGCCTCGGTCGAAGAGACGGTGCCGCAGTTCATGCGCAACCGCGGCAAAGGCTGGATTTCCTGCGAGTACAGCATGCTGCCTCGCGCCACCCTGACCCGCACGCCGCGCGAAGTCAGCAAAGGTCGTCCCAGCGGACGCACCCATGAAATCCAGCGCCTGATCGGGCGTTCGCTGCGCGCGGTCACCGACCTGGAGCGAATGGGCGAACGCACGCTGTGGATCGACTGCGACGTGATCCAGGCGGACGGCGGCACCCGCACCGCGGCGATCACGGGCGCCTTCGTAGCGCTCGGGCTGGCGCTCGAGAAACTGGTCGAAGCCGGCACCCTGACTTCCGTCCCCTTCCGCGACTATGTGGCGGCGGTGAGCGTCGGGATTGTCGACGGCGAGATCCTGCTCGATCTCTGCTACGAGGAAGATTCCCGCGCCGATGTGGACATGAACTTTGTCATGACCGCGGGCCGCAAGCTGGTCGAAGTGCAGGCCACGGCAGAACAACAGGTGTTCGACGAGGAGCAGCTGGGCAAGATGATCAACCTGGCGAGCCAGGGAGTGCAGGCGCTGATCGCCAAGCAGCAGGCGGTGCTGGGGACGCTGATGCTGCGCCAGTAAACCTTGAACCACAAAGGACACGAAGGTTCAGAAAGGTTTTCGCCTGTGCGCCTTAGTGTCCTTTGCGGTTGATGCTCTTCTAAATCCGAAGGTGCTCTAGCCATTCGCCCGAGTCTTGCCCTTGGCCGAGAACAGCGGCGCGCCCCAGGCGCTGATCGCCAGCAGGGATCCGAACAGGATGATCGCATCGAAACTCGAACGTCCTTCACGAACGAAATAAACATCTCTTAGATTCAGCCACAAAGCGAATTCATCGAGGGTCAACGCCGCGCCCAGCCCATACAGGAGCGCCATCAGGGTGCTGGCCAGGACCGATGAGGAATCGCTGCCATTGCCAAACTCGCAAAGCCAGCCATAGCCCACCAGCAGCAGGATCAGGATCCCGAACACCAGGTGGTGAATATGCCGGCCTTCAATGATCACGTAGTGGAACGGCGGAATCTGGTGGACGATGCAGAACACCATCCCGCGCACAATGGCAAAAGTCAGAAAGAAACTCACGGAAGCGATAAACAGCCGGCGTCGCGGACGCTCGGCGATGCGCTCGCGCAGCAGAGGACCAATGCGAGTGCGGCGAAGAACAAAGACCAAGGCTGCCATCGTCGCCAGAAGAAGCGGCAGGAGGACCCAATCGCTGTGCAAGCGCATGAGCCATTAAACCTTGGCGAAACCACCCGGAGCAACCCGGCACCCTCTTCACGGCTCACCGCTCCCCAATTTTTGCCTCCCGGGGCCAGTTGCCTTCTCCATGAGTTACAATTAGTCCGAATTCATGCACCCGTCGGAGGAATTTATGAAACTCACCCCAGGAAAACTGGCTGGCCTCAAGAATGTTTCGAACGAGCGCGGGGTCATCGCTGCGGCGGCCATGGACCAGCGTGGCTCCTTGCAGAAATCGCTGGCCAAGGAAAAAGGCGGCGAAGTCAGCGATGCCATGATGGAAGAATTCAAGTCGCTGGTGACCGAGGTGCTCACCCCGCATGCCAGCGCCATCCTGCTCGATCCCGAGTGGGGGCTGCCGGCTTCCAAGCGGCGGGCTAAGAATGCCGGACTCCTTCTGGCTTACGAAAAGACCGGGTACGACAAGACCGGCCCCGGACGCCTGGGTGACCTGCTCGATCTGTGGTCGGTGCGCCGGCTGAAAGAAGCGGGCGCCGATTGCTTGAAGATCCTCCTTTACTACTCTCCTTTCGACCCCAAAGACATCAACGACAAAAAGCATGCCTGGGTAGAACGCATCGGGGACGAATGCCGCGGTAACGACATCCCCTTCTTCCTTGAATTCGTGGGCTACGAAGAAGGCGCCGATGAAAAGGGCCTGGACTACGCCAAAAAGAAGCCCAAGATTGTTGCCGCCAGCATGAAAGAGTTCAGTAAGGACCGCTATGGCGTGGATGTCCTGAAAGTCGAAGTGCCGATCAATATGAAATATGTGGACGGCACCAGGGCCTTTGGCGGCCAGAAGGCCTACAGCAAAATTGAGGCCAAGGGGCTGTTTCTGGAGGCGGCGACGGCCACCACGAAACCGTTTATCTATCTTTCAGCCGGCGTGAGCAACGCCGAGTTTACCGAAGCCCTGGAGCTGGCTGCCGAGTCCGGAGTGAAGTTCAACGGCGTGCTGTGCGGCCGGGCGACTTGGAAAGATGGCATCCCGATCTATGCCAAGCAGGGCGCCAATGCTTTCCGCGAATGGCTGGAATCGGAAGGTGTGGCGAACATCAATAACGTGAACGAGCGTCTGAAGGCTGCCACTTCGTGGTATTCCATCTACGGGGTTGAGCCGGCGATGGTGGGCGCGTAGACTCCCTGCAAATTTAGACGGCAAGGCGGGCTTCGCGGCCCGCCTTTTTTTGAATCCCCACTTCTTTTTTTCGCACCTACAACAGAGGACGAAGGTCCTTCATGGTTTAAGGGCGTTCGGGATTACATGCTTTTGGGGGATGTGTGTGGATAAGGTCGCTCCTGCCGCGTTGATCACCGGCGCTTCCGGCGGCATCGGGTACGAACTGGCCAAGCTTTTCGCCAAGGATCATCACAACCTCGTGTTGGTCGCGCGCAACGGGCCCCGGTTGGCGCAGGTGGCCGATGAACTTCAGCGCCAGTTCGGAATTACGGTCAGCACCTTTGCGCTCGATTTGACCGAGCCGGACGCTCCGCGATCTCTATTTGCGCAATTGCAGACCCAGGGCATTGCCGTAGACATTCTGGTGAATAACGCCGGCTACGGCCAGTTTGGAGAATTTGCCGATGTCGCGGCGGAAGAAAGTCTGGGGCAAATCCAGCTCAATATCACCGCGCTCACCCATCTCACCCGCCTTTTTCTCGCGCCCATGCTGGAACGCGGCTCAGGCAGGATCATGAATGTGGCTTCGACCGCGGGCTTTCAGCCGGGTCCGCTGATGGCGGTTTATTACGCCACCAAGGCTTACGTGATTTCGTTTTCCGAGGCGCTCGCGAATGAACTGGCCGGCCAGGGCATTACCGTGACTTGCCTCTGTCCGGGGGCGACCGAAACCGGTTTTGCCGGCCGCGCGGGAAACGACCAGACTCGGCTCTTCAAAAGCCTGCGCCCCATGGATGCAAAGACCGTGGCTCGCGCCGGCTACCGCGGTTTACTTAAAGGCAAGACCCTGGTGATTCCCGGACTGCGCAACTGGCTGGTGGCGGAATCAGTCCGTTTCTCGCCCCGTAAAATGGTGACGGCAGTTTCGCGCTGGGTCTCGGAAAGAGTCGAGTAGAGCGTCAGCGTTTCTGGCGGGTCCTGACGATGGGCGCAGAGGAGCGCGGCAGGGCAAACGCGACGTAGATTCCTCCCGAGCCCTGCCGGGGATCTTTGCCGCCGCCGGCGGCGATGACCACGTACTGGCGTCCACCGACTTCATAAGTGGCTGGAGTCGCGTTGCCGGAAAACGGCAGCGTGGTTTCCCACAACAGCTTCCCGGTTGACTTATCGAAAGCGCGAAATTTCCGGTCGAAATTGCTGGCCCCGATAAACACCAGCCCGCCCGCAGTCACAATCGGCCCGCCGTAATTCATGCTTCCCGTATCCTTCAGCCCCTGCGCGGCCAGTTCGGGATACTCCCCCAGCGGAATCTTCCAGGCGTACTCGCCCGTGTTCAGGTTGATCGCATTCAGCGTGCCCCAGGGCGGAGCGATGGCCGGATATCCTTCAGGATCCACAAACCGGTTGTATCCGGTGAAGCGATACTTTATGTCCGCCGGCGTTGCCGCGGAACTCTGTAGTTCCTTACTCTGGCCGCTCATCACATATTCGACGACCGCTGAGAGCTGATCCGGAGTCAAACTGGTAAAGGCCGGCATTCTGCCCTGGCCCTTGGTTACCCGGCTGACTATTTCCTCCGGGCGCATCCGGTTTGCGATGCCAATCAGCGAGGGGAACTGTGGCGGTGATCCTGCCATAGTGTCGCCATGACAGGCACTGCATTGGCTCTGGTAGATTCCACGGCCGCTCGATTCGCCGGTGTTTTCCGCCAGCGCTCCCGTCCACGCCATTTCGTTCGCGTTCACATAAAGGATTCCGGTCGCGGGATCCAGGGCGGACCCGCCCCACTCGGCCCCGCCGTCGAAGCCGGGAAACACAACCGTGTCCTGGCCCACGGTGAAGGGAAGGAACTGTCCGTCGCTCCTGAACCTGCGGAATCGCTCAACCGCCCAGCGGTGCGCTTCCGGGGTCCGATTAGTCAACATATCTTCGGTCAGCCGCTGGCGCGCATAGGGCGCGGGCTTGGTGGGCAGCGGCTGTTCTGCGGCCGCAACTTCTCCGGGCACATCGCTCGCTGGATATTTACGGTACTCAATGGGAAACAGGGTCTGCCCGTTGCTTCGATCGAAAAGATAGACGAAGCCCTGCTTGGTGGCCTGGGCCACGGCGTCAACTTCTTTTCCGTCGCGCCGTACGGTGACCAGGGTTGGTGGGGAAGGGAAGTCGCGGTCCCAGATGTCGTGCCGCACGCCCTGGAAATGCCAGATTCTCTCGCCGGTATCTGCCTTCAGTGCGATCAGGCAGTCGGCAAACAGATCGTCGCCCAGCCGGTTGCCACCGTAAAAATCAGCCGCCGCGGAGCCGGTCGGCACATACAGGATCCCGCGCTTCTGATCGACCGTCATACCCGTCCAGTTGTTGGCCGCGCCGATATATTTCCAGGCATCCTGCGGCCAGGTGTCGTATCCAAATTCGCCGGGATGCGGGATGGTGTGGAACGACCATGCCAGTTTGCCGCTGCGCACGTTGTAGGCGCGAATATCGCCGGGAGGCGCGGGCAAGGTCTCCGGATCGCGGCCGCCCACGATCAACAAGTCCTTGTACACCACTCCCGGACTGGTCAGCGCGATGGATTGAGTCTCTGGATCTCGACCGAGGTCTTTGCGCAGATCGATATGGCCGTTCTCGCCAAAGGATGGGATTGGTTTTCCCGTGTCCGCATCGAGCGCGTAAACTAAATTTGTTACGCCCGCCAGGATGCGTTTTTGCTTTCCATCGGTCCAGTAAGCCAGGCCGCGAGCTGGCTGCCACTCCTGTGCCCCCGGGTCAAACTTCCACAAGAGCCTGCCCGTGGCTGCGTCGAGGGCAATGATTTTTTGGGATGGCGTATAAGCGTAGAGCACGCCGCTAACGATGATGGGGCTGGTTTGCAGTCCGCCCGATTCACCAGTATCGAAGGCCCAGGCAACTTGCAACTGCTTCACGTTCTCGCGATTGATCTGCGTCAGGGGAGAGTAGCGGCTGTTTTCCGGGGTTCCGCCGTAGACCGGCCAATCATGACGTTCCGACTTTCGTACGCTGTGCGCGGCTGAACCCTGACCCCATCCGGCGACCGATGCCGCCATGGCGATGCAGACGCCAATCGCTAAGTGTAGGCGCGAGCGCCCCGCTCGTGCGGCAGTGTCACGAACGATTCCGCACGAGCGAGGTCGCTCGCGACTCCATCTTTCCATTGGCCAGCGAATGAAAGGCTTCCGCTCAGGATGACCTTGTTTCACTCCCACTCGATCGTCCCCGGGGGCTTCGACGTAATGTCATACACCACGCGGTTCACCCCTTTGACCTCGTTCACGATCCGGCGGGAGATAGTTTTCAGCACTTCATGCGGCAGCGGAACCCAGTCGGCGGTCATGCCGTCTTCGGAGTGCACGGCGCGCACCGCGCAGGTGTAGGCGTAAGTGCGCTGGTCGCCCATCACCCCGACCGACATCACCGGAAGCAGTACGGCAAACGATTGCCAGATCTTTGTATAAAGACCAGCCTTCTTGATTTCAGTCACCACAATGTCATCGCATTCGCGCAAGATCTTCAGGCGCTCCGGCGTGACTTCCCCGAGAATCCGCACCGCCAGGCCCGGCCCCGGGAAGGGCTGGCGCTGCAGGACCTCTTCCGGCATGCCCAGATCGCGCCCAATCTTCCGGACTTCATCCTTGAATAAATCCTTCAGCGGCTCGATCAGTTTGAGCTTCATCTTGTCGGGCAGGCCGCCCACGTTGTGGTGGGTCTTGATGGTCTGCGAGGGCCCGCGCACCGAGCGCGACTCGATCACGTCAGGATAGAGCGTGCCCTGCACCAGCCACTCGACATCGCCTTCCGTCTGCTCGATGCGCCGCGCTTCCTCGTCGAAGACCGCGATGAATTCCTTGCCGATGATCTTGCGCTTGGTTTCCGGGTCGGTCACGCCGGCCAGCTTGCTCAGGAAACGATGGGTGGCGTCGACCGCGACCAGGCGCAGGCCCAGGTTGTCGCGCAAGCCTTGTTGCACTTTTTCGAACTCGTTCTTGCGCAGGACGCCGTTGTTAACGAATACGCAAGTGAGTCGCGAGGGGCCTTTGCCGTCGCGCATGGCGCGATCCACCAGGGTGGCCGCAACCGCCGAATCCACGCCACCCGAGAGCGCGCAGATGGCGCGTCCCTGGCCCACGGCCTGGCGCACGCTGGCGATGGTCGCGTCGATGAAGTGCTGTGCCGTCCAGGTGGGCTTGGCGCCGCAGATGTTGAGCGCGAAGTTCCGCAGGATATCCGTGCCCGCTTGCGTGTGCCTCACTTCGGGATGGAACTGCACTGCCCACATCTTTCGCTCCGGGGCCTCAATGGCCGCGACCGCGCTGGGCGAGCTCGCAACCAGGTGGAAGCCGGCGGGCAGTTCCACCGCTTCGTCGCCGTGCGACATCCAGACCGAAAGTTTTGCGGGCAGGCCTTCGAAAAGCCGGGAGCCGTTCTGGATTGCCACATCCGCATGTCCGTACTCACGCTTGTCGGCGGCGCGTACCTTGCCGCCGAGCGCGTGCACCATGAACTGCAGTCCGTAGCAGATGCCGAGCACCGGCAAGCCCAACTGAAGCACGCGCGGATCAGCCGGCGGCGCGTCGGCGTCATACACCGACGATGGCCCGCCCGAAAGAATGATGCCCACCGGCGAGTAGCCGCGAATTTCTTCCAGCGTGGCGGTGCAGGGAAGCACTACCGAAAAAACATTTTGTTCACGGATGCGGCGCGCGATGAGTTGAGAATATTGCGCCCCGAAATCAAGGACGACGATGGACTCGGTTTCCACGGACGAGTTTCTCAGATTGCGGGATGCGTGTAAAGGGGCGACCATCCGGGTCGTCGTGCAGTTTGAAACGCCCGCTATGACCGTCATCGGCAAGGGGTGGAGCAGGCCTTGAGGCCTGCGTACCGCGACCGCATTTTGCAGCGGGCTTCAGCCCCTGAGGTACCTCAGTGCTGACGCCGCAATACTCTGCGCCGTCCTGATTGCAGCGCTAGAGCGCTTGCTCCACCCAAAATCGCCCTGGCAGACCACCAGGCCTCATTCCCGCCTCAACTGCCGGTGGCCTCGAGCGGAGGAACCAGGCCGGGGATGTCGCTGAGGATGTCATCATCCGACTCAGGCCGCAGCGCCGCCTGAGGTTCGGTTTCAGGCTCTGGCGGTTCGAGCAGGAAGACATACGTCGCCAGACGGCCCACGTAAAGGAAATCCACCACAGCGAAGTAGATCAGCGTAACCAGCAGAACGCCGCCCAGCACCATGCCCCCGGGAAGCACATCCGCAAAGCCCAGCGGGACCGCCACCGCGGAGGTGGCGACCACGAACACTACAGTATGCCCAATGCCGAACCAGGTGCCGGCGGCGAACAGGGGTCCCGGCCGCATGCGGCAGAGGTCGGTGGCCTTCACCAGGGCACCGAAGGCGGACTCTCCATCGCTTACCACGAAGATCGCCGCCAGCGAGAGATACCAGTTCAAGAGCGGGCACGCCACGCCGATCAGCATAGCCAGCAGCCAGAAGATCAGCAGTGCTGTTCCCGGAGACGGATCGTCGGGCGACCAGGCCGCGCCGGCAATGAGCATGGCGCCCACAATCCCCACGGTAGCCGCCAGCATGGTGGCGGCGCGAAGCCCGTTCAGCAACAGCAGCGAGGCCAGGCCCCTGGTGGCTGACACCGGCGGCAGCTCCGGTGGGTGCGCCGATCGCCCCCGGCCAGAGGCGCGGAAGTATTCGAGCAGGGCTTTGAGTATGACGGCACGGCCCAGGGCGGCGAGCACGATCCAGGCCACGGTCAGGGCCAGCGTCAGCACCACGAACCCGGCGGCGGCGCGCGGCGCGCTGCCCTCGAAGATGCGGACCAGAGCTTGCATCATCAGCGCGGGCTGCCGGGTGCGCAACAAAAACATCTCCCCCGCCGTCACCGGTAGCGTGGTCAGGAATTCGCGGATGAAAAACAGGAACCCCGCGGTTGCCGCCAGGCCGAAACTCCAGCGCCAGGAGATTTCCGCCAGGCCAAGCGCGGGCAGGCGAAAAATGGTCTGAAAACCCTCGAGCGTAGGCGAGCGCCGCTGCATTCGTTGTTCAGGATAACTCAAGCCCTCTGGCGGCGGAGATTTGTGCCGCTAAATATCGCAGGAAACTACAGCAACCTCATGCCGGGACCAGCGCATCTTCTTTTAGTGAGGCCACTTTTTATCTTGCTAACCCAGGCCAGGAGGCCCCTGCCTCGCGCGCGAAGTCACCTCCTTGCCTTTACCTTTCGTTACCTAATCTTTAGGAGGCCAATTCATGAGACACATAAAGTATCTGGGCGGAGCGGTGCTGGCGGGATTGCTGGCGTTGCCCGTCACCGCTTTTGCCAAGGACAAGAATGAGGGCAATCTGATGCTCTCGGCCCCGGTGCAGGTCGGATCGACTCAGCTGCAGCCGGGTAGTTACAAAGTGGAGTGGCAGGGCTCGGGACCGGCCGTCAACGCCGACATTTTGCAGGACGACAAGACGGTCGCCACCGCTGCTGCGAAACTGGTCGCCTATACCGAGGGCTACGACGCGGTGGTGACCGGGCCGGCGGCCGGCGATCCCCAGAAAACCGCCATCCAGGAAATCGATTTCGGGAAGCAGAAGGAAGGTCTGCAGCTGATCCCGTCCGGACAAAAATAGCGACCGTCGTTTCCCAGCAGGCGGGCGAGAGCCCGCCTTTGTGCGTTCTCAGCGCCCCACCATATTGACCTGCTTGCCCGGCGCCACGCGCGCCGAAATACTGCCTGCCCCGTTTTGGGAGGGGCAAGGAAGGCTGCCATAAAACCTTGAGTCAAGAAGATCGCGCCGCCAGCCGATCAATCTATTGAGCAGGTAATTCAAACTTTGTGGCTGGAACGTCCCGAAAGGGTTGAGATTCTATCGTGACCACTACCATCCTTCTCGTCGAAGACAACCGGATCCAGAGACTGGTGAATGAAAGAATTCTGCACAAAGCAGGCTACAACGTGCTGTACGCGGCGGACGGCGAGGAAGCCCTGCGCCTGGCTCGCCAGTCGCTTCCCGACATTATTCTCCTGGACATGCTGCTGCCCAAGCTGGGGGGCCGGGAAGTCATGCAGGCGCTGAGGCAATCTTCATCCACCGCGCAGATCTCGGTGCTCGTGTTCAGCGGGCTGCATCAATCCAACGAGGAGAAGCTGAAAAAGGAAGGAGCTGCCGGTTACTTCCAGAAATCACGATTGACGGAAAAAGGCGACGGCGAAGCCGAACTGGTGGGGCTGATCGAGCGCCTGATTCACGAATCCAAAGGCCGCCGAAAGGATCAGCCGGTTTCCGCCGCGCACGCCGCCGGGTCATAGCGACTGCACTTTCAGCGTACCACGATATTCACCAGCTTGCCCTGTACCACGATCACTTTCACCACCTGCTTACCGGCGATGCTGGCGCTGATTTTCTCATCCGCCTGGGCGCGCGCGCCAACCGCGTCTTCGGGAGCGTCGGCAGGGACTACGATGCGGCCGCGCAGCTTGCCGTTGACCTGCACCGGAATCTCAATTTCATCTTCTTTGGCCAGGGCGGGGTCGTATTTCGGCCACGGAGCCCGCAGCAGAACTCCCTTTTCCCCTAACATTTCCCAGAGTTCGTGAGCCAGGTAGGGGGCGAAGGGAGCCAGCAGCAGAGCCAGGGAGCGCTGGACTTCGCGCAACAGGGGGACGGGGACGGCGGCTGCCGCGGGCGAGCCGCCCGGGCCCACACTTGCACTCCCACTGCGGCCTTCCACCGCATACAGCGCATTCACTAGTTCCATGATGGCCGCGACGCAGGTGTTGAAGTGCCATCGCCCCTGGAAGTCATCGCTCACTCGCTTGATGGTCTGGTGCAGTTTGCGCTGCACCGCCCGGGCGACCGGGCTCAAAGCCTCCGGCACCGGGGCGCTCCACGCCGGATCCTCCGGTCGCGTGTTGCGAACCGCGAACCTGTAGACCCGTGACAAAAAACGCTCAATGCCTTCTACCCCCTCATCCTGCCAGTCCAGTTCGCGGTCCGGAGAGGTGGCAAACAGCGTGTACATACGCGTGGCGTCGGCGCCGTAGTGCTCAACCATCTCGTCCGGCGAAACCACGTTGCCCAGGCTTTTGGACATTTTCGCCCCGCCCTTGATGATCATGCCCTGGGTGAACAGGCGCTCGGCGGGTTCGCTGTTCCGGATCAATCCCATGTCGCGCATGAATTTGGTCCAGAAGCGCGAATAAATCAGGTGCAGGATGGCGTGCTCGACCCCGCCGATGTACTGGTCGATGCCGCGCTCGCCAAACCAGTAGCCCGCTTTCTCACGGTCGAAAGGCGCTTGATCGTTGCTCGCATCGGTGTAGCGGTAGAAATACCAGGACGAATCCACAAAGGTGTCCATGGTGTCGGTTTCGCGCCGCGCCGAGCCTCCACATTTCGGACAGGTGGCGTTGACAAACCCCGGCACTCGACCGAGCGGAGATCCGCCCGTCAGCGTGATATCCACGTTTTCCGGCAGGATGACCGGCAGGTCCTTCTCCGGCACGGCGACAATGCCATCTTTTTCGCAGTACAGCATGGGGATCGGCGTGCCCCAGTAACGCTGCCGCGAGATCCCCCAATCTTTCAGGCGATAGGTGACCGTTGCTTTGCCAAAACCGTTCTTCTCCGCATGCTCAGACATCGCCTTGATCGCGGCCTCGCATTCCATGCCGCTGAACTGCCGGGAGTTCACCAGCCTGCCTTCCATGGTGGTGAACGGAAGCGGGGGTTCGACCGCGGTTTCTTCCGGATCGGTGTTTTGCGGCAGGATGACCAGCCGGATCTCGAGCTTGTATTTCCTGGCAAACTCGTAGTCGCGCTCGTCGTGAGCAGGCACGCTCATGATGGCCCCGGTGCCGTAGTCCATCAGGATGTAGTTCGCCACCCAGATCGGCACCTTTTCGCCATTGTAAGGATTGATGCCGTAGCGGCCGGTGTTCACGCCATGCTTTTCGATCTCGCCAATGTCGCCCACTTCGCGGGCTTTACGCTGCTCAGCAATGAGCTTGTCGACCTCCGCGCGCAGCAGGTCGTTATGTTTGGTCAGCCATCCCACCAGCGGGTGCTGCGGCGCCAACTGCAGCGAGGTCGCGCCGTAAATCGTGTCTACGCGCGTGGTAAAAACGGTGATCGTGGAATTTGCCGGATCGCTCGCGCCCTCCAGTTTGAAATCGACCAGCGTGCCTTCGCTGCGGCCAATCCAGTTGCGCTGCATGGTGCGGACTTTTTCCGGCCAGCCCGGCAGCCGGTCAAGATCGCGCAACAACTCTTCCGAGTAATTGGTGATCCGCAGGAACCACTGTTCGAGTTCGCGCTGCTCGACCAGCGTGTCTTCATGCCGCCAGCAGCGGCCGTTCACCACCTGCTCGTTGGCCAGCACCGTGCAGCATTTCGGACACCAGTTGACCAGGCTCTTCTTGCGATAGGCCAGGCCTTTCTCAAAGAGCTTGATGAAGAACCACTGGTTCCATTTGTAATAGTCCGGCAGGCAGGTGGTGACTTCGCGCGACCAGTCGTAGGCGAAGCCCAGCCGCTTCATCTGCGCCTTCATGGCCGCGATGTTGCGCAGGGTCCATTCCCGCGGCGGCGTGTTGTTCTGGATGGCGGCGTTCTCCGCTGGAAGTCCGAACGAATCCCAGCCCATG
Organism: Terriglobia bacterium; assembly: GCA_963742495.1. Taxonomy (GTDB): domain Bacteria; phylum Acidobacteriota; class Terriglobia; order Terriglobales; family Acidobacteriaceae; genus JAIQFF01. Next base: position 28,750 of record CAVULZ010000003.1, on the reverse strand, counting down.
GGATGAAGCACGTTATAACCGTTCATCCACATGTAGCGCGCCAGGGCGTCGCCGATGGCGTAGTTGCGCACGTGTCCCATGTGCAACGCGCCCGAAGGGTAGGGCAACATTTCGAGCACGTAATATTTCTGCCGGGTGGAGTGCGGCTCGGCCGCATAGAGAGACGAGTCCTCCTGCCAGCGCTCAAACCATTTGCTCTCGATGCGCTGGGCATCGTATCGGTCGTCGCTTTGGCCGTCGCGGATGGCGGTGCTCTTTTCTTCCTGCGGCATAGGTTAAAAGGACGCACTCTGCGTAACCAGCCATTTTACAATGAGCCATGGCCGGTGTGGTCTGCATGGCCTGTGTGGGTAGTGGCTCAGTTTGAAATCTCTCCTCTTACGGAGGCGTCATCCCGAACGGCCTTCAGGCCGTGAAGGATCTGGCGTGAAGCGGATACACCGCTTCGACCCTGCTTTGGTGCCACTGCGCGCCAGATCCTTCGGGACTGAAGTCCCTCAGGATGACGCACTGGTAAAAGGGGATGGTTTCAAACTGAGCCCCTACCTCTGTATGGCCTCTATGGCCACGGTCTCCCTCCCCCGCGCCGAGCCCGGTATATAATCGCGTGACTTTTCGGGCGCCTGCCGGACCAACCTGATCTTCGCCGAGAGAAAATTGCCAGCCCCAGTTCGTGTTGCCGATGACGTCGCCCGCCGCGCCCGCCGCCGGATCGCCCTGCGCCTTCTGCCCTATGTCCTGCTGCTTTACGTCATTGCCTACCTTGATCGCAACAATCTGGCCACCGCGGCCCTGCAAATGCCGCGCGATCTTGGCTTCGACGATCGCGTAATCGGGTTCGGCGCGGGCATCTTCGCCCTCGGCTACATCATCCTGGAAATCCCCGGCACCATGATCATCGAGCGCTGGAGTGCGCGGCGTTGGATTGCCCGCATCATGGTCTCCTGGGGGATCGTCACCATCGGGATGGCCTTTATCCGCACCCCGCACCAGTTCTACACCATGCGTTTTTTGCTGGGATTGGCAGAAGCAGGATTCTTCCCCGGGATCATCGTCTATCTCACCCACTGGTTCGTCTACGAAGATCGCGCCAAGGCAGTGGCCGGCTTCATGGCGGCCATTCCCTTGGCCTACGTGGTCGGTTCCCCGGTCTCGGGATTGCTCCTCGGCGTCCACTGGGGCACTCTGCGCGGCTGGCAGTGGTTGTTCATACTGGAAGGTCTGCCCGCGCTGTTCTTCGGGGTCCTGACCTGGTTTTATCTGACCGACTGGCCCCATCAGGCGAAGTGGTTGCCGCCGGACGAGCGGGAATGGGTCATCAATCAACTGGAGAGCGAGAAGCAGGCCAAAAAATCGGTTGGCGCCTATACCGTGTGGCAGGCGCTGCGGCATCGCGACGTCCTGATCCTGACTTCGCTGCACTTCGTGCAGAATGGCTCGGCTTACGCGTTGGCCTTTTGGCTGCCCACCATGATCAAGCGTCTCTCGGGACTGAGCGACATCAAGGTAACCCTGCTGGTGGCCTTGCCCAATCTGCTGGGTTTCGCTGCCATGCAGGTGAACGGCTGGCATTCCGACCGCACCGGCGAGCGGCGCTGGCACACCGCGATTCCGCTGTGGGTGTCGGCGGCTGCGTTACTCGTCCTGAGCCAGGCGGATTGGGGAACCGTGCCTTCGCTATTTCTCTTCTCCATTGCCGCCGCCGGCCTGCTCGCCTTCTTGCCCAGCTTCTGGGCCATGCCGTCGGCCTTCCTTTGCGATTCCGCGGCAGCCATGGCTACCGGCACCATCAACTGTGTCGCCGCCGGCCTCGGAGGCTTCCTCGGCCCGGCCATGGTTGGCTATCAGGCCGCGCGGACCCACTCATTCAGGTCCGGCTTTGCAGTCCTGGTGGTCGCGCTGCTGATTGCGGGCGTCTTGCCCCTGACCTTACGCGTTCGCCGGCTCGTCGCGCCGCCTCCTGCCGGGCAGTGACCCCCGGCACTGGCTGCTGGCGTCATATCGCAACCCCAGCCGATGGAGGACGGGCGTCCTCGCCCGTCAGGCAATGGCCTGTGCTCGACGGGCGGGGACGCCCGTCCTCCATGGGCTTTATCGACCGCAACAACAGGAGCAATGCCCAGGATCCTGATTTCTATTTGCCCTCTTCCAGTATGGCCAGGTCCCATGGGCCCAGGCTGACACTGCCGCCCGGAGCAACCGCGCGGCCGGTGAGCAGATCGCGGCTCGCAGCGTAGGCGTAGGTGAAGTTGGCCGGGGTGCCAGAGTAATTCAGATAGTAGTGGATCCGCTTGCCGGCCTGATTGATACCGTGCTTGACCCGCACAGCTCCCGGAAGCCGCTGGTCGGAACTGGTCAGGCCTGCTTCGCGAAGAACATCAAGAACAACCGCCTGCTGCAGTCCGTCGGAGAGTGCGGTGCCTTCGTATGTAAGCGTGCCCGAACCGAACTGGTTGCGGGTGATGGCCGGCCAGCGCCCGAAGAAGGGATGATCGTAAAAAGCCATTGCTTTGGCCGAGGTGGGCATCAGGAACTCCGCCCACGTGCTGACCTTGTTATCGGCGGCAGAGACATGCCACGGGTTATCTTTGAGCGCGAGCGGATGCTCCAGGTTGGAGAACTCCTGATAGGTGAAGCCGGCCGCTTCGCGGAGCGGGCCGGGTGCGCGCTCCCAGCGGACCGCGGAGTTCTCATTGGTGAAGCCGCTCTTGAACGTCATGAGGACGTGGCCTCCGCCGTGAACGTAATCGGCGATCTTCTTCAGCAGGGCGTCATCGGCAACGTAGAGTGCAGGAACGATGAGAAGTTTGTAGGGCGAGAAATCGGCCGTCTCCGGAAAGACAAAATCGGCGCCCACGTTCGCCTGATAGAGAGAGCGGTGCAACTGCGAGAGGATGGCGTTGTAGGCGCCCGCGGCCTTACCCGGCACCCATCCCAGTTCCTGCTGACGTTCGAACGGCATGAAGCTGATCGCATTGGACGAATCGACACTGTAGAGGATCGCCACCTGATTCTTGATCTGCAGGTTGACGATCTCGGGGCCGACTTTCTGCAGTTCATGCGCGATACGTGAAACCTCGGCGTAGGCGCGGTTGGGTTCGAGGTCGTGGCTCAGCACGCCCTTCCAGTAAGTCTCTTGTCCGGCGTGAATCGAGTGCCAGTGCCAATACTCGACCATGTTGGCGCCGGAAGAGAGATCGGTGTAAACGTCGAGCCGGAGCTGGCCGTCGTAGGGCGGGAACTGGCCGGCCGAGTCCCAGCCCAGCGTCTGCGCATTGGTTTCCGTCACCAGGAAGTTCTGGTGTTTGAGGGAGCGGGAGAAGTCCCCCTGCAGCGCTTGCCAGGCCCCGTCGAAATGGTCCTGCGTACCGTGGTAAGGATTGTTGGCGACCACATCGAGCGACTTGGCAACCTCGACCTCGTTGACATCGAGCTTCATCATCGAGCCGTAGTCCTGGGTCACGAATTGGTCCGGACGCCGGGATTTGCGGACCAGCGCAGCCTGAAAGGCGAGATAGTCGGCAACCCGCATCTGCTGCCAGCGCGACCACTCGAGTTTGTAACTGGTGCTGGTGGCATTGTCGCGGGTGGGCATGTCGGCCCAGTCGTTGACGTCCTGGCCCCAGTAGTTAAGGAACCAGGCCTTGTTGAGCGCGTCCGTGGTGCCGAACTTTTTCTTCAGGTGGTTGACGAAGCCGTCGAAGACATCGTCATTGGAAGCCCCGTAGGCGCCAGTCTCGTTATCGATCTGCCAGCCGATAACCGCCGGATTGTCTTTGTAATGCGCCACCAGGTTGGTAATGATGCGCTCGGCATAGAAGCGGAATTTCGGATTGTCGGTGTCCATGTTCTGGCGCATGCCGTAGCCGACCGAAGCCCCGCCCAGCGGGCGGGCGTAGAACTCGGGATGGGCCTTGGCCATCCAGGTCGGCATCGAGTAAGTGGGCGTGCCCATGATGACCTTGATCCCGGCCTTGCCCATGGCGTCCACCACGCGGTCCATCCAGGCGTACTCGAAGACTCCATCCGCGGGCTCCCAAAGGCTCCAGGTTGACTCTCCCATGCGGACTACCGAAATGCCGGCCCCCTTCATAAGGGCGACATCCTTCTCCAAACGACCGGGCTGGAGATCGGCCGGCATGTACTCGTTGTAATACGCAGCCCCATAAAGAACATTAGGCAGGCGCGCTCCCGGAGGCGGAGCAGAGTCCTGCGCCGCCGCGGCCACTGACGCGAGACCAAGAGCCAGGAACGTGTTGAGAAGACGCAAGGCAGGCCGGCGAGTCATGACTGTCCCTCCTTGTAGCAAATTTCCTGACTGGAATTCCTTGTGTCGCGAAGCATCCAACCCTCGCTCAGTCCCTCAGGAAGTCGAGGAATGTTAAGCAGTATGCGCGGGCAAGTCAATGAAAGCCGCGGAGTTGTGGTCACTACGCCATACACTCATGGACGGGATCGTCCCGCCAAGCCCGTCCTTCCCATCCTGTGGTATAGTGACCCAAATTCCAGTTGGGAATGAATGATGAGTAACCAACTGCTACCTCGCTACGTCAATCCAAGTAGCACAGAAACGCTCGCAGCGGGGCGTTGCTACAATCCGCGGCCCATGCCGCCAAAAAATCGAGGAATTCAGCCATGAAGAAACTGCTAGTCATCTGTTTCGCTCTCTCCCTGTTATTTCTGATGGTAGCCGTAGTCTCCGCCGACGATATGGGCAAGTCCCAGACCGTGAACGGCTGGGTCAGCGACTCCAAGTGCGGAGTCAAGGGCGCCAATGCCGGCGCCGAGGCGTGCACCAAGAAATGCATCGCGGGCGGCGCCTCCGCCGTGGTCGTCACCGACGGCGATAACAAGGTCCTGACCGTCGACAACCAGGACGCGCTCAAGGGTCATGAAGGCCATCACGTGGCCGTCACCGGACACATCAAGGGCGACTCCATTCACGTCGAAAGCGTCAAGATGCTCTGAAGCAAAGTAGCGCCGCCGTCCGGACAGAAGAGACAGCGGCGCTACACCATCATTTCGGCGACATCCCCAACCCCCTTCGTGTACCTGCGTGTCCTTTCTGGTTAATGCTTTTGCGGTTAACGCTTCGAGATTGCCGCAGGACACGAAGGAAGGCGCAATCCAAAGACGTCCTGCCTGATCAAGCTCTTCGTCGTCTCGTCCAGCCCCAACGCCCTAGCTCGCTTTGCTCTCTTTGGAGAGCCGCGCCTGCGTGGCATCGTAGCTCTCGCCATAAATCGACGGCACCTTGGCTCCCATGGGCCGCAAATACATGGAAAGCTGTCCCCGATGATGAATGGAGTGGCTCGTCGCCAGCTGTACAAAACTAACCGCAGGAAGCTGGAACATGCCGCGGAAATCCAGCACCTTGACCAGGGCATCACCGCTGAGCCCTTCGAGCTTTCGCAGGTTCGCGGCAAAACTCTCATCAAACCAGGCAACAATGCCGGCCGAGTTCGTGATGGTGTCCGGCCGGGGCATCGGGGTGAAATCAAACGCGCCCGCGGAGATTGCGCTGAAAAAGCGCTGCTCGCTGGCCGCAATGTGCCACGCTAGCTCCAGCGCGGTCTTGCCCACAGGGTCGGGGCGATAGTCGCCCTTGTCCAGAGGGATCGCTTCAATTACCCACCTGGTAGTCTCGTGTTCCTTCTTGAGCGTGGGCAAAGCCATGCCCAGAATGAATTTCGCCTGATCGGGCGTGAGTTGCGGAGAGCTCATGTGTCGCGTCCTTTCAAAAGAATTCTGGGCTATTCTAATTGACGAACGACAGGACGACGAAGCGCGGGTTCGGGAAAGCCGCGGCTGGTAAGGCCAGGGCAAGCGCAGGCGCAACCGGCTTTGCAAACTTCTGCTACCCTGTGGCCGAACCAGTGTCAGCACCAAGGAGAGAATTGTGCAAGTCGTTGCCGGAATCGATCTGGGCGGAACCGCCATCAACTACACCCTGCTCGACCAGCAGGAGAAATTCCTGATTGAGGGCCTGCTCGAGCATCCTGCTTTGGCCAAGCAGGGGCCGGATATTTGTCTGCAGCAAATCGCGGACGGCCTCAAGATCGCCACTCAAAAATCCGGCGTTCGCCTCGACGACGTGGTTGCCGTCGGTCTTGACACTCCCGGTCCAGCTAGCGCCGCGGGCCAGCTGAGCGCCCGGGGCTCCACCAACTTCGTCCACGCCAACTGGGCCGGTTTCGATATTCGCGAAGGCCTGGCCCACAAACTCGGCAAGCCAGTCTCTTATCTGAACGATGCCAACGCCGCCGCGCTCTGGGGACACTACGCCATCTTCGGCTCCAACAGCCGCGAGACTTCGATCTCGAGCGTCATCGGCACCGGCAACGGCGGCGGCGTCATCCTCGACGGCAACGTGGTGAAAGGTAAAAACGGTTTCGGCGGAGAACTCGGCCACGTCCTGATCCCGTATCAGAGCATCGCCGGAACTGCCGGCATCAATCCGCAATGCAATTGCGGACGCACCGGCGACCTCGAGTCCCTCTGTTCCTTAACCGCAATTGAGAGAAATATCCTGCCCTATCTGCTGCCGCGCTATCCCGATCACAACCTGGCGAAAGTCGATATCCACCAGGCTGCCAAGCTGGTGCGCGGCCTCGCGGAGAAGGGCGATCCCTTGTGCAAGGAAGTCTTCCGCGTGCAGGCCCACGCCCTCGGCCTCTTCTTCGACGAAATGGTAAACACCTTCGACCCCGACGCCTTTATCGTCGGCGGCGGCGCCCTTGAAACCGCCAAGCCATTTCAGGACTGGTTCATCGCCGAGATCCGCGCCGCCATGCCAGCCCAGCGCGAAGAGCAAGCCGGCATTCCCATCCACGTGATGCCAAATGGCGATACCGCCGGAGCGAGAGGGGCCGCTATCGAAGCCTTAAAGCTTGCCAGGGAAGGCGGCTTGGCCTAGCCAGCCACTCGCCGCGCACACATTCATTTGTCGGTTGTATGATTAAGGCTGGATGACATTCCCTATCCGAGTTTGCGCCGTCTGCTCGGAAGAGTTCGAGTTGAAGCCGGATAAACCCGGCTTTGCGAATCGCTGCCCAGCCTGCAGCCAACCCGAATCTGCCGACCCCGTGACCAAGCCGGGCATGGATCGCGACCAACGCAAGACTCTGAAGGAAGCGAACGAGGCTCGCAGGCTGGCCATGCGCGACCTCCTCTACCGCAAAGACAGCTGACGGCGTAATCAAGATTACGTTCGGGTGCCGGGCGCCCCGCACATCGCCGCTCTTGCGATGTGTGGGTTCTGCAAACCTTGCCGGCCCTGAGGCCCTGCTTCAATCAATGCGTGTTGTCGTATTGAATGCCGGCCTCAACTTCACCGATAGCCTGATCGATCAGCCTGATTGCGTTCTCCCTGTGACCGCCCTTATCGTGCGAGGCCAGCTGGAGTGATCTCTCGGCTTCGCGCAAGTGTTGAATCGCTGCGGTCATTTCCGGTTGCGGTTCGTAGTTGCCGCGGCCGCCTTCCCAGTTGCCGCTCCAGCCGCCATTGCCCCAGTCGCCGCCACCCCAGCTGCGGAACTGTGAGCCATCGACCACGCTTCCTTCGCGATACTCAAACATGCGCTCCTGCCCGTTCGGCCCCCGGGCATAGATGCGAAGCGTCTTTTCCTGTCCTTTGTCCGGGTCTATGCCAAATGTGCTGTTGCCCATGCGGAAAGTGCGGTCCTGGCGGGCCAGTTCCTTCAACCGGTCGGTGACATCCACGTGCCGCCGCGAAGTTCCGTATTGAGCACTCAGGATCACATACTGGCCGGAGTCTCTATCGTCGCCGCCATAGCCGCCGCCTTCCCAGTTGCCACTCCAGCCGCCGTTGCCCCAGTCGCCACGACCCCAGCTGCGGAACTGTGCGCCGTCGACCATGCTGCCTTCGCGATACTCAAACATCCGTTCCTGTCCATTTGGCCCCCGGGCATAGATGCGAAGCGTCTTTTCCTGCCCTGGATCAGGGTCGACTCCAAACGAGCTGTTGCCCATCCGGAAGGTACGGTCCTGGCGGGCAAGTTGCTTTAAGCGGTCGGTGACGTCCACATGCCGGCGCGGGGTCCCGTATTGCGCACTCAGGATCACGTACTGGCCGGAGTCATTGGAAGAGAATTGCGCTTGTAGCTTTCCCGGCAGAAGGGCTGTCGCAACAAATAGAGGGATGACCAGTTGAATTTTAAACATTGGAACCTCCTGATAATTTGCCACAGGGTGTGAGGCGCATTGTCAGGAGACTCCGAGGGCTTGTCAAGGAAGAAACTTGACCGTCGTCGGCTCAAAGCCATGAACAAACTTGCAGCTTCGGAGATCGAAACTCATACTCAGCGCACCACGCCTTCGAGCGGCGAACTAGCCGTCGCGTAAAGCTTCCGCGGCATCCGTCCCGCGAGATAAGCCTCGCGCCCTGCGAGCACAGCGTGTTTCATCGCCTCAGCCATCAAAACCGGATCTTGAGCGTTCGCGATTCCCGTATTCATCAGCACCGCATCGGCTCCCAATTCCATCGCCAGGGCAGCATCGGATGCCGTGCCCACACCAGCGTCCAGAATCAAAGGCACGCCCGTAATCATCTCCCGCAGGATGCGAATATTGGCCGCATTCTGAATGCCGAGCCCGCTGCCGATCGGCGCCCCCAGCGGCATCACGGTGGCCGCACCCGCATCGAGCAGCCGTTTGGCAAACACAATGTCATCAGAGGTATACGGAAGAACTGTGAAACCTTCCTTTACCAGCACCCGCGTCGCCTCCAGCGTGGCCTGCACATCGGGATAGAGCGTCGCCTGGTCGCCGATCACCTCCAGCTTCACCCAATCGGAAAGTCCGACTTCGCGCCCCAGCCGCGCCGCCCGGATGGCTTCATCCGCGGTGTAGCAGCCGGCTGTGTTCGGCAGCAGAAAGTATTTCTTCGGATCGAGATAATCGAGCAGAGATTCCTTGCTGCGATCCAGATTCACCCGCCGCACCGCCACGGTGACCATGTCCGCGCCGCTGGCTTCGAGCGCCCGCGCCGTTTCCTGAAACGACTTGTATTTCCCCGTGCCCACAATCAGCCGGGAACGAAACTCGCGCCCCGCAATTATCAGTGGATCGGCCATGGCCTTATTGTAAACCCGCGTGGTTGTGACTGAATGTGGCCGCGGGCGACTCGCCCGCGAATGCCGGCATCTCCCCGATCGCCAGAACTAGCGCAGGTGCCCCGTCCAAGCTCCGCTTGGGCGGGGATTTTCTGAGGCGCTCCCGCCCTACGCCGGCTTGATGTTCTGGTTCACGCGGAAGAAGTTTGTCGGATCGTACTTTTTCTTGATGGCAGCCAGGCGCGCGTAGTTATCGCGGAACGAAGCCTGAACCCGTTCCTGTCCTTCGTCCATCATGAAGTTGATGTAGGCGCCGCCCGCCGAGTAGGGATGCAGCGCGTCATAATAGTTCTTGCACCACTCTGTAATTTTCCCTGCGTTTGCCGGGTCGGGGTCTACCCCAACGATGACCTCGGCGAACAAGGCCTCCCGAAAGCTGTAGGCGGTATCGTTCTTGCCCACGCGTTGCGCTGCGCCGTTGACCGCGTAGAGATGCATCGTCGAAAGCATGGTCGGCAGCTTCGAACCGTGTTCGACGTGCCTGGCAATAGCCGCATCGCTCAGCCCCGTGAAATTGTCGGCCCGCCAGTACCATTGCAACCCCGGAACAAACAGACCATCAAAGGCGCTTTGCGCCACTGGAAATGGCGCCGGGCCAACCGCATCGAGCAAGGGCGTTCCCACGCTGCGCATGGATCGGGTCGCCTTCTCGGTTTCCGCAGCGGTTCCGGTGCTGCACCAGACAATGGCGCAGACCTTTTTCATGTGAAGCTTTTCGGGAAACATGGGTGCGGGAGGGACCGTGAGAAAGGCAAAGAATCCATTCACTTCTTCGGGAGTGGTAAGGATGAATTCGCGGTAGGCCTTGAGCACGTCCGCCGCCTGCTCCAGGGGCCAGAACGTGGGCCCGAACTGCACGGTGCTCACCGGATGCAGCCGGAACTCGAAGGAAGTCACGACCCCGAAGTTTCCGCCGCCTCCTCGTACCGCCCAGAACAGATCGTCGTTCTCCTTGGCGCTGGCGGTGACAAAGCGTCCATCCGCAAGGACCATGTCAACGGAGAGCAGATTGTCAATGGTCAGACCGTAGCGGCGCGTCAGGTAGCCGATGCCTCCTCCCAGAGTGAGGCCGGCAACTCCCGTGGTTGAGATAAAACCGGAAGGCGTAGCCATCCCGAAGGCATGAGTCGCATGGTCCACATCGCCCCAGACGCATCCCGCCGCGGCGCGCACCGTTCGCGCTGCCGCATCCACCCGAACTCCTTTCATCGGTGAAAGATCAATCACCAGTCCTCCTTCGCAAGTTCCGAGACCGGCCCCGTTGTGGCCGCCGCCCCGAATCGCGGTGAGTAGTCCGTTCTCTCGTCCATATCGCACCGCCGCCATCACGTCAGCCACATCAACGGCGCGCACGATAAGTTTCGGCCGCTTGTCAATCATTCCGTTGTAGACCTTGCGGGCTGCATCGTACGCGGCGTCTTCCGGTTGGATCAGCTGTCCCCGAATGGCTGCTTTGAGTTGTTCGATAGACTGTGCCATGGATGGCCTCCTCCTCGCTTTTATTTTGGTTTTTTATTCTTCGAGACGATCCCCACCGGCGCTGACCGAGCGTCATGCGCTTTCGAAGTGTGTGCCGCTTTGGCCTGGCCAATCATCCGACTAGTATTCAGGTAAGTCGATCAAGACATGAACCAGGCAACTTTGCGCAGCAATATAACCGAAAAATTGCGATTTCGCCAACTACGCTCCACAGCCACCCCTCCGGGAGGTGATTGAGTGAAAGCCGGTTTACATTGGCTCCCGCGTTGACTTGGTCTGGTCGTCCGCCTACCATGGGACGCCGTCTCCCTCTACGTCGGGAACAGACTTGAAGACGGCCTCCCAATAATGATCGGCCAGACCATTTCGCATTACCGCATCGTCGAGAAGCTTGGCGGTGGTGGCATGGGTGTCGTTTACAAGGCCGAAGACACCCGCCTCGACCGCTTCGTCGCCCTCAAATTCCTCCCTGAAGACGTCGCGCAGGACCGCCAGGCGCTGGAACGTTTCCGCCGCGAGGCCAAGGCCGCTTCGGCCCTGAACCATCCCAACATCTGCACCATTTACGACATTGGCGAAGAGAATGGCCAGGCCTTCATCGCCATGGAGTACCTCGATGGCCTGACCCTCAAGCACCGCATCGCCGGTCGCCCGCTCGAAATGGACGTGCTGCTCGGCCTGGCCATCGAAATCGCCGACGCGCTCGACGCCGCGCACAGCGAGAACATCGTCCATCGCGATATCAAGCCCGCCAACATCTTCGTCACCAAGCGCGGGCACGCCAAGATTCTCGACTTCGGCCTGGCCAAGGTTACCCCGCACCCAGATGCCGCCGCGCCCGCAAGCTCCCACACCCAGGCCACTGCCGCGGTCAGCGTCGAATTCCTGACCAGTCCAGGCACCGCCATCGGCACCGTCGCGTACATGTCTCCGGAACAGGCCAAGGGCAAGGAACTCGACGCCCGCAGTGACTTGTTTTCTTTCGGCGCCGTCCTCTACGAGATGGGCACAGGCATCGTCCCCTTTCGCGGCGATACCTCCGCCGTCATCTTCGACGCCATTCTCAACCGCGAGCCGACTCCCGCCATGCGCGTCAACGCCGATCTGCCCGCCAAGCTGGAAGAGATCATCAACAAAGCTCTGGAGAAAGATCGTGAGCTGCGCTACCAGAGCGCGGCCGAGATCGGAGCCGACCTCAAGCGCCTCAAGCGCGACACCACTTCCGGACGTGCCCCCGCCGCCCATGAATCAGCCCCGGTGACAGTGGCCACAGACGCCGCCAGCGGCTCGTCGAAGTCGGTGCCTCTGCCCAGTCCTGTGGCGCCCGCGAAGAGAGGTTTGCCTAAACTGGCAATCGCGGCCGCCGTCGCGGTCGTGCTGGCGGCCGCCGGGTTCGGCGGCTACAAGCTTCTCACCCGCCCCCGCGGCTTCAATCTGCAAAACATGCAGATCACCAAGCTGACGGAGAGCGGAAAAGCCGACCTGGTCGCGATCTCGCCCGACGGCCGCTACATCGTCTACGCCATGCGGGACGGTGAAAAACAAAGCCTGTGGGTGCGCAACGTCGCCACCAAGAGCGACGTGCAGGTGCTGGGCCCCGATGTCGTGGAGTTCGTGGGACTGAACTTTTCCCCTGACGGCAACTACATCTATTTCGTGCGCTCCGATAAGACCACGGAAAACTACCGCTACCTGTACCAGATGCCCGTGCTCGGAGGTTCACCGCGGCAACTGGTCCGTGACATCGACTCCGCCGTCGACTTCTCCCCGGACGGCACCCACTTCGTGTTCCAGCGCGGAGTCCCGTCACAAAATGTGATTGAAATCCGCATCGCGCCGGCCGACGGCGCTGGCGAACGCCTGCTGGCTACTCTGCCGGCCAACCCCAACTTTCAGTTCGGACCCACCTGGTCCCCGGATGGCAACACCATCGCCGTACCCACGCTGGGCGTCGGAAGCCAAAGCAACTGGCAATTGAATCTCATCTCGGTCGCGGATGGCCGGGTACGCTCACTCGTTTCCTCCGGCGGGAAACTCGTTGGCCGCGCCGTCTGGATGCCGGACGGCAACTCCCTCATCGCGCCGGTCGGCGAAACTACGTTCGGCCGCAGCCAGCTGCAAAGCATCGATTATCCCAAGGGCGAGCTGCATCGCTTTACCAATGATCTTTCGGATTATGACCCCGATCTGGATGTGACCCGCGATGGCAAGACCCTGGCCGCCATTCAGCGCACCCGCACCTCGGATATCTGGACCGCGCCCAGCGCCGATTCGTCGCAAGCCCGCCAGATCTCTTCAGGTGAGCCGGCCTACGATCGGCTCGCGATCGGCCCCACCGGTAAGTTGCTGGCCGTCAGCAGAAACGGCGATGTGTGGCTCATGAATTCGGATGGCGCCGCGCCGGCCGTGCTGGTCCCGCAAGCCAGCAACCTGCGCGCTGTCTCATCCTGTGGTGACCGCTACGTGGTGTACGACTCGTATCGCGACGGCAAGCTCGAACTCTGGCGAACTGACGCCGATGGTTCCAATGCCCGGAAGCTCGTGGATCAGGCGGGAGATTCGGATTGTTCGCTCGACGGCAAGTGGGTCTACTACGGCAATAATGACAAGGTCTATCGCGTCGCCACCGAAGGTGGTGACCCGGCTGCGCTCGTGACCGTACCGCAAGGCGCTTATGGCCTACGAGTCTCACCCGACGGCACCCGGGTTGCGTTTGCGTACCAGGAGGGCACTCCGGTCCCGACCCCGAAACTCGGGATGGTTGCGGCCATGGGCGGAGCGCTGCAGTTCGTCGCCCAGGTCCCTCTCGGCTCGCGCGGCCTGTGCTGGTCACCTTCCGGAAAAGCGCTCCAGTACGTCCTGACCAGAAACGGCGCTTCCAACATCTGGGAACAGCCCCTGACCGGCGGACCTGCCCAACAGCTCACCAAATTCACTTCCGGCCTGATTGCCAACTTCGCCTGGTCGCGCGACGGTAAGCAATTGCTCCTGACCAGGTTCAACCAAACCAGCGACGTAATCCTGATCAGCAACTTCCGCTAGCTCCGCGTGGGCGTCGCGGGGGGCTGGCCCACCCTTTCCCTAAATCTGGCACATTCTGAGGCTGCCCCACCCTTGCGCCTTTTGGAAGGGTGGGAGATGTTCATCCACGGGTGGCCCACTCAAGCCCGGTTTTGGCTTGAGTGGGAATGTTTCGATCTTCTCAATTCTGTCATCCCGACCGGAACCGATCATCGCAACGCGATGATCGGTGGAGTGGAGGGACCTGCTGTTATAGCGTCAACCAGGCGGCGGTAGAGGAGTGGCGATCAAGTCGAAATAAACTACACGAAAACACGAAACGCGCAGAAAGACTCCGTCTAGCTCTGAACATCCCCACTCAAGCCAAAACCGGGCTTGAGTGGGCCACCCGCCAACGCTGAGCAAAGTGGAGGGCTGAAAGGTGCTCAGGAGACTCTAGGACGATCCCGCCGCGACTACAAGAACGGCGGAGGATTGCGAGACTTTTTGCTCCGGGAGAAGAAACCTTAAGTGAACGGGGTCAATGCATTATGAGAGAACGGCCTCGTAAATATCTAGTCGAGGACGGTTGGGTGGCAGAAGGAAGCTGGAAAAAGCCACTCAAGAATGGCACTGTACCTTGAGGGAAAGACTCCGTTGGACGCGAATGATCTTTCCCCCAGGGAGGCAACTGAATGAGTCGCGACATTAAGTATATCGGTATGGACGTGCACAAGGAAGCGACCGTAATCGCCGTGCTGAACGGCAGCGGCAAGCTGGTGATGGAGTCGATCGTGGAAACCGAAGCCAGCAGCATTCTGCAGTTCATCCACGGTCTGCGGGGCGAGTTGCAGGTAACCTGGGAAGAAGGGACCTGGGCAGCCTGGCTGTACGATCTGCTGCAACCCCAGGTGGAGCGAGTGCTGGTCTGCGATCCGCGGCGCAACGCCTTATTAAAGGAAGGCAACAAGAGCGACCAGATAGATGCACGCAAGCTGGCCGACTTGTTACGCACGGGAATGCTGCGGCCGGTGTATCACGGGGAACACGGACTGCGGACGCTGCGCGAGCTGGGGCGCAGTTATCAGACCATCAGCCAGGATCTGAATCGAGTGATGAACCGGATCAAGGCTCTGTATCGCGGCTGGAGCATCCCTTGTGCAGGTACCCGGGTCTATGCTCCGCGTTATCGCGAGGAATGGTTACACAAGATCGAGCATGCGGGGGTGCGCCGGCGGGCCGAGCTACTCTATCAACAGTTGGATGGGTTGCAGGCGTTAAGACGAACCCTGCGCCCTGAGTTATTGGCGGAGAGCCGGAAACACAAAGCCTCGAAACTGCTGCGCCAGATTCCCTGCATCGGTCCGATCCGGGCCGCTCGCTTGCTCGCACTGATGCAAACGCCGCATCGCTTCCGCAGTAAACGGCAACTCTGGACCTATAGCGGGCTGGGTATTGAGACCCGCGACAGTGCGCAATATCGCTACGTGCACGGACAACTGCAACGTACGAAAAAACCGCAACAGATTCGCGGTCTCAATCGGAATCACAACCATGAGATGAAACAGATCTTCAAGGCAGCCGCCACCCGAGCCAGCTGTGGTGTGGGCCCGTTACGCGACTTCTATGTGGCATTGCTGGCCAGGGGAATGAAGCCCGAGATGGCGCGTCTGACCTTAGCCCGAAAGATTGCGGCCATTGCTTTAACACTCTGGAAGAAGGAGGAACGTTTCGACGCCGAACAACTGAAGCCGCAAGCAGCTTGAGCGTGGCACTGAACTCAGGTGGTCTCCCAGGTCTCATGCCTCGGTGGTGACCCATTGGTTCTGCGACGCTCGGGTTCGAGGGAGAGTATCCATACACTCATTAGGCGCTTCGTGTGCTGCTGCAGGCAGCACCGAGTCTCCGGGTCAATCCTATGCCCCCTCGGATAACCCAAAAAAGCCATAGGCCGCGAGCCTCACATAGGATGATGGTTGGCACTTAAAGCCAACGGTTGGCTTGCACAGCTTCGCAACGATGGTGTCGGGACCGCTACATGAAACCACTCACGGGAGACCAGCAACTGCGATCCGTATCCCTGTCGTACTGTGTGGCGCTCCAGGCGTTAAACCAAAATCCTCTCCACGAAGAAGAAGGGACCTGGATGCAAGCACCGATCGAGGTCTCACGGAGAGGAGTGGAGAAGTGTTTTCGCTTGACATCCTCTCTCATAGGATGAGTGTTAGCGCAATTTTACGGCAACTATTGGGCGCCTGGTCGCGCAGCCAGCGTCGAAAGAGTATGCTTCGCGAGGCAGCCGGGGTTTTTGCGACGTTTACGAACCTGCTACTGTTCTGTTTCTCGTCTGTTGTACTCGTCCAGGACTTTCTGCGCCTCTTCCAGTCGCCCCACCGCTTTTAGCGATTTCGCCAGGCAGCGACGCGCCATGTTCCAGTCGGGGTCCAATTGGAGAAGTTCCTCGAACTCGGCAATGGCATCGGCATGGCGCCCGGAATTGCAAAACGCGGCACCGAGATTTTGTCGGATATCCAGGCGATCTGGCGCTGCGGCTTTCGCCTTCCGCAAGTTCGCGACTCCTTCGTCGATGTTCCCTTGCTTCACGTAGGTCTCGCCCAGCGCGTTGAAGGCTCGCCAGTCCTTCGGGTTGACCATGATGGCGTGACGATAAGCCGCAATCGCTCCGTCCGTATCATGTACCATTTCCTTTGCCAGGCCAATATCGTAATAGACAAGATCCGGCCGCTTCGATCCCAGCGACAGCGCCTTTTGATACTCCACCAAGGCCAGCGGCGCATTGCGCATTGCCATGTACGCCAACCCGAGCAGTTTATGACCGTCGGCATTTTTGGGTTGAAGCGCCAACATCGCTTCTGCTTCAGGCCTGGCACAACCCTGCTGCGCCTGGTAACACGCCATCGCGAGCTGACCGTGGGAATAGGCGAAGTCGCGATCGAGTTGAGTGGCGGCGAAAAAGGCCGTAATCATGTCGCTCCACTCTTCCTGCCTTTCGAGCATGTGACCGAGCAAGATGTAGAGGCCCGGGTTATTCGAATCCGTCTTCAGGAGTGCAACCGTCTCACGGAGCGCCCGGCGGTCGTCCTGCTGCTCGGTATCCGCTATGATGTTGGCCAGCGCGGCTATTTCGTCCGCACTTGATCCGGTCGACGCACGCCGCTCCGTCTTCGATACTTCTTCACGAACGCTAATGTCCGCCCCTGCCTGTTGCAGCAGCTCATCCAGCCGATGGCTTGGAAGAAAGGCAGTACCGCGGTCGTGCAATTCCGCGACCAGGTCTTCAGATGGAACTCCGCCCGCCACCCAACCTATGAGTTGTGCTTCGGAGATCGGTTCGCGGTTGGCCCGAGGTCGCCCCGTGAACCACTCCGGCGGCGCCGTCTTGCCTGCCTCTTCAGCTTTTTCGGCGCGTAGTCGTCGTGCGGCTTCGCCCAGGGATTGGCCTTGCTGAGCGTAAAGAAGAGAAGGAATTGAAAACAACAGGAAAAGCACCAGCATGCGCCACACTCGCATAAATATGCCTCGGAAGGATTTCGCACAAATACGATAGGCGTGCTGCCGCACACTCACAACGTTACGCAGGTTCTACGTCCAGATTCGGACCGGCGGAAGTAATGGGAAGCTCAACTGTTGTAAACAGATGGGATGAGTTCTACATGGCGCCCAGCGCCACAACGATTGATGAAAACGGGAAGCATTGGCAGTAGGCTGTGCCGAGGCGTGTGGTCCAGAGGTCTTCGACCTTACTGGTGCTTGAGAGCCCGAGGATGAGTTTGGCCCGGGACGCGCTTTGGCACAACGGACTGTAGCCTCTTCGTGAGAGGAGAGCACGTGAGGGAGATTCACCCTATCAGCGCGTCCTGGATCACACGTCGATGGAGGTGTAGTCATGGACGTGTTGCATTCGAGATGTTGCGGTTTGGATGTACATAAGAGCTCGATTTCTGCTTGCATTTTGCTGCGTGAAGCGGGACGCGTGCAGAAACACCAGCGTCGCTTTGGCGCGATGACCCAAGAACTGCAGGAGCTTGCCGAATGGCTACGGCAGTTCGGTGTGAGTCAGGTAGCGATGGAATCCAGCGGCGTTTACTGGAAGCCAGTCTGGAACATTCTGGAAGGACAGTTCACGGTAGTCTTGGCGAATGCGCAGCACATCAAGAATGTGCCTGGTCGCAAGACCGACCAGAAGGACGCGGAATGGATTGCGCAGTTGCTGCAGTATGGTCTTCTACGGCCCAGCTATGTACCCTGCGAAATCATTCGCGATCTACGCGACCTGACAAGAATGCGGGCGAGTCTGTCCCAGGAAGCCTCGCGCATCAGTAGTCGAATTCAGAAAGTCCTAGAAGACGCAAACGTAAAGCTGGCGAGCGTGGCGACCAACGTTCTCGGCAAGAGTGGACGGGCAATGCTGGAGAACATCATCTCCGGTGAAGATGATCCCGAGCACCTTGCCTCTCTCGCCCTGGGTCATCTGCGCGTAAAGATTCCGCAGTTAAGACTTGCTCTGGAAGGAAAGATCCGTTCCCATCATCGCTTTTTGCTCCGGCGTTTGGTCGATCAGATACAGTTTGTGGAACACGAAATTGCGTTGCTCGACGAACGCCTGGAGGACATCGGCCGACAAAGACCGGAGCTGGCGCAAGCGGTTGCTCGCTGGGACACGATACCGGGGATCGATCGAGTGGCAGCGTGGGCTCTTCTAGCCGAAATAGGTGACAACATGGCGCAGTTTCCAACCGCTGAGCATCTGGCCAGTTGGGCCGCGCTATGCCCCGGCAATCACGAGAGCGCCGGCAAGCGTTTGCGCGGTACAACTCGTCAAGGGAGCCCATGGTTGTGCCGCATGGCTTGTCAGTGCGCCTGGGCTGCCGCGCGCACCAAGAACACTTACTTGTCCTCGCAGTTCAGACGCTTAGCGGCAAGACGCGGCAAGAAAAGAGCCATCATCGCGGTGGCGCATACCATCATCGTCATTGGCTATCACTTGCAGAAGAACCAGAGCAACTACGAGGATCTTGGCGGAAACTACTTCGATCGCATCCACTCCGACGGTCTCAAGCGGTACTTGGTGAAGCGGCTCCAACAACTCGGGCATAAGGTAACTCTAGAGCCGATGGAAGCTGCTTAACCCACCGATTCCCGCAGTTGTTTTCGAGGGAGAAGGCCGGTCTCCGGACGGGATGCTGTACGCTTCCCAAGTTATCGACGTGCTCAAGGCACAGATAAAAGGAGACCGGCAATGAAGAAGGCTAGCACCGTAGGGACGCAGCAGACGAGGAATATTTCACAGCAGAAGCTGACGGTTTCCCACGCAAGGACGGACAGGTCGTAGTCCGAACTCGCGCGAACTTGTCCTCGTCGGCCTCCCCTACATTGCCGTCTATCGCTTGAACGAGGATACCGTGGAGATTCTTCGTCTACTGCACGGTGCTCAGGAGTGGCCGTAGACTCACATTGATCAGTTAAGAGACCCGCCGGGTGCCCCACGTCTCGCGGTTTTTGCGAGACGTGGGACCGTCCCGTCCGCTGAAAACCGAAGTCTTTACATTCCGTCACTCACTCTTGCTCACCGGCCCGGCGGTTTCCGCCTGCGCATACATCTCTTCAATCTGCTGCCGGTAGCGCTCTTCAACCATGTGCCGCCGCAGTTTCATGCTGGCGGTCAGCGTCCCATTCTCGGAGGAAAATTCATCCGCCACTAGCAGCACTCTCTTCAGCTTCTCAAACCGGGCCAGGTTCCGGTTCACTTCCTCCACGATACCCTCGTACAGGCCACGTACCTCACTGTGGGCCACCATATCCTGCCGTGAAGCGAAAGCCAGTTCATGCGCGCGGGCCCAGTCTTCCAGATGGGGAAAATTCGGGGCAATCAGCACGGAAGGGAACTTGCGCTTCTCCCCCAACACGACTGCCTCGGCGATCAGAACATTGTGCTTAAGCGAATTTTCAATAGGCTGGGGCGCAATAAATTTCCCGCCCGACGTCTTGATCAGGTCCTTCTTGCGGTCGGTGATGGAGAGAAATCCATCGGCATCCAGGTTGCCGATATCGCCGGTTTTGAACCAGCCGTCCACGAAGGCTTCATGGGTTTCTTTCGGCTTGTTCCAGTACTGCTTGAACACCGACGGGCCCCGCACTAGGACCTCGCCATCTTCCGCGATCCTGACCTCAAGGTTTGGCAGAGGCTTTCCCACCGTGCCAATCTTGTGCGCCCCAGGCGTATTGAGGGCGATCACCGGAGACGTCTCCGTCAGCCCGTAACCCTCATGAATGCGGATCCCGATGGCGGCATACCATTCCGCGAGTTCGCGTCCCAGGGGCGCTCCCCCGGAAATGAAGGTCTCAATGCGCCCACCCATGCCGGCGCGCACCTTCGAATACAACATGCGATCCGCCAACTTCCAGGATCGAGACGCCGGCTTCCGCCCGGCCTGGACTTCCGCCTGATTTTCCTTCCCCACCGAAAGCGCCCAGCTGTAGAAAGTCGAGTTGGGAAAGCCCTGGGCTTTCTGCTCCGTCTGAAAATGTATTTTTTCGTACACCCGCGGCACGGCAACAAAGAATGTGGGCTTTACTTCCAGCAGGGCCCGGGGAAGCTGCGTCACCTGTGCCAGATGCGCCAGCGTGACTCCGCGATAGAGCAAGGCAAATTCCACATGCCGGGCGGTGACATGGGAGAGTGGCAGGAATGAAATGCTCACATCACCCGGTCGCACTTGAAACTCCGCCAGAGAGCAGCTCAGATTCGACGCCATGTTGCCATGCGTAAGCATCACTCCCTTGGGCGTGCCTGTGGTGCCCGAGGTATAGATAATGGTGGCGAGATCATCCGGTGAAACCGCCCGGGCCGCAGCTTCTAGCGCGGCGTCTTCAAGCCCAGCGTTGCCCCCTGCCTGGCCGGCCGATTCCATCTCCGCCATGCGCACCGCGCCGGCATCGTCGACCGCATCCATGACCACCAGCTTCTCGAGCGCTGTCTGGTCGCGGATCGAAAGAACTTTCTGCAGCTGCGCGGCGCTCGACAGGAACACGACGCGCGCGCCCGAGTCGCGCAGGATGTAAGCCGTCTGCTCCGCCGTGAGCGTGGCATAGATCGGGACCGAAACGCCGCCGATCAGCAGCGCAGCGAAGTCCGCGATCGTCCATTCCGGCCGGTTTTCGCTCAGAATGGCAACCCGGTCGCCCTTGCCAACCCCCCATTTCCGCAGGGCCGCGGAGGCGGCCAAAACCCGCTGGCGCAGCGTCTCCGAAGTAATCGGAATCCATTCCTCCCCCAGCCGTTGCAACATGGCCTTGGGATGCTGGCGTTCCACCACAGCAAAGAAAACGTCGTTAAGTGTGCGCAGGCTCATTCGCGAAAAGAGGAAATAGACCTCATCCTACGAATGTACTGTTTCGCCCAAGCATTAAGCAAACCAAGGGTAGGTTTGACCGCTCCGAACGAGGTTGTTATGATGACTCTGCGGGGTGGAGCAGTCTGGTAGCTCGTTGGGCTCATAACCCAAAGGTCGGTGGTTCAAATCCACCCCCCGCAACCAAAGAACTTATTGATTCATAAGGGCTTCCGATTTTGTGATCGGGAGTCTTTTTTCTTTGACTGCAGTTAAGCCGACAAATGGCTCGGTTTCTTGAACCTTTGCTACGGACTGCTCGATTGCTAGACCTGCTTTGCGTGCGGCTTCGACATTGCCAATCTCCATTCCGTGCCGTCGAATCAATCGGGAAGACTTTATCAGAAATGCACCTGTTTTGGGGCGATTTACGCGTATGTACAGACGCAGCAGGAGCTACGCCTTCAAACGACTGGACTTGCGATTGTGTAAGAGCCACATGATGACCCTCCAGTCAGCCACGAAGGCTGAACCTAACGCCAGTCAAGAGCATATCGCTCAGACCCCGTTAAGCACCCTGTCCAGAAGACGGACAAGGATTTGTTTGGATCAGGCCGCGTCGATTTTTGCGGGCGAACTTCTCCCGAGAAATTTCCTTGACCCATTTGACTGCGTAGTGAATCGAGATAAGCCAGTCCATGAGCATCGAATTTATCCTCGGCCTGCTTGTTCTTTTCGTCGAAAGTCTGCCCGTGCTTCTCGTACGAATCGGGCGTACTCTTCTTCTATCGTCATCTCGGCTGCGGGGATATTGTCTGTAGAAGGGACAGGGTCGTCAAAGCAGACAACGTAGCCCATCTGGTCGCCCTCCGTCACTTCCGCAAGTCTGTTGGCTTTGTCTATTGCCCTGCTTGCGGCGGCAACAGCCCGTGCATGGTCAAATTTGAGCCAGTTGCTCACAACGGTTTTGGCCTTTCTTCCGTCTCGGCAACATAGCCTGTGGCCACTTTGTCTCCGTTCCTGATCTTGAATATTGCCCAGCCGCGTAAGGGATGACGAGCGCGTTCCGCTCTGAGTTCCGCCCGTCGCGCTGGGGTGCAGGTACTGCTGAAACACAGCACCCTGTCGGGGTTGTGATTTTCGCTAAACTCTATGGCGTAAAACTTGTTTGTTGAGTCTTGAATCATCTTTTCCTCCAGTCAGTTCGTTCAGGCCTACAAAGCCGACCTGCCGGCGGCTATCTCCGTCCCATCCCGGGCATACAACAGATTTCTAGTGCCGCTGGGAAGCCCCTTCTGCGAGCCGTTTTATCAGTCGGCATATCGGGCAGCCCCAGTAGGGTGTCCGGGTCTAGATCGTCGAAATTAGACGCCCAGACGCCCGTTTTGGTGTGGATTCTGAGCATTCTGAGCAACGTTCTGACCGGCCAATCGTGCCAGACGGGCCTTTGCAAGCCTCGCTGCCCCTGCCGCCGCTCTTTCTGGGCTGAGAACCCGTTTCGCCCGAGCCTTAGCGATCCGAAGAGCCAGCGTGCTCTGAGGCCCGTTCGCCGGGTCGAAACTCAGCGTGCCTTCGTTGTCGCCGTTCTGCCGAAGCGTCATCCCGAGAGCAATAGCTGCCCGCTTGTGATTTCCCCAAGTCTTCGGTGTCCATTTATTAGGGACGAACGCGACCGCCAACTCGGTCAAGCTGTACTGATAGATATGTGACTCGCCCAGACGGCCAGCGATAACCTTTTCGCCTTCATCAGTCATCCAAATCTTCAGTCGCCTGTCTTGGGCAAAAGCCTGAATCAGTTCAAATTTTTCGTGCAATATTTCTTCCTGCTCTGTCATGCTGCCTCCCTTCTGCCGCGCTGCTGGAAGAAGTGAAATCATCCAGTCGCTCACTCGAATACGTTCTCGGCTTGCCTGTCGGCAGACAGGCCGACCTGACTTGCTGTTTGACTTGCTGTTTCATTGTGACGCTCCCGCTCCGAAAATCTTTCTCAGTGCTGCTTTGCGTCGTTCGTTCTTCCAAAATTTCAGGATGACTTCGTCGGTCGTTGTGTTCGGTTTCACGTTCATCCAACAACTTGTCAAGGTCCGGCGTGGCGGGGACTTCGGCAAGCCCTGCCTCTTGCAACATCTTCTGAAATAGCTCATCTGCCGCAGGGCAGTCGCCCTGTGCGCGACGGTAACCGGCACTTGTGGACCGACTTCGGGTTCGGCTGGGAATTTACCTGACACGCTGCTAGTCAACGGAATGTCAACGATCTCGGAAGGGTTTTCGGCCATTTCAGAGCATTTAGAGTCGGATCGGACGGCCACACTCCATTGCTGTTTACGAAATTCTAAGCCCTCGTTTATGCAGCGTTTAGGGCGATGGTTTTAATGTTGCGCCCATGCCCTGATCGGAACCAACCTTCCTGATGTACTCCGAGTGATTTGGTAGTGGGCATGGTTTCGGATCCGGAAGGGTGACCCGCAACGCTTTACCGGTCCCGTTGGGGTCGAATCGAAGGGAGATGCAAGCTTGCTTGGATACACATGTCTATGCACATTTTTGACGCGGGTTCAAGCGCAGTCACGCCGAGCGCGACTGCGCACTACGGGCGGGACGTACCTGCGGATCAATCAGGATGCTCGGAGGTCGGCGAGTGGCCCCATGTGTGACACTCGAAGCAAATCTCCGCAAACACCTGTATCGTCCTTACAGGTTCTTAGGCTTGCCGACAAGAACACAGGCCGGAACGCGAGAAAAATGCGCTGGCTGATTATGGTTCTTGTGCTATCGGCGACCGTTCGTCTGTCGGCGCAAAACGCGGGTCAGCCTGCCACCCCTGCTGCCCCAAGCCCACTCTCTACCCCTGCGATAACGGGCCCACTGCAGGCAGCCCCGCCAATTACTTTGGATGCCGGACCTTTGGGCAAGCTCGACTTAGACGGCATCGTCAGCGGAATCGGCCTTTGGCAGGGGAATCACGTTGCAGGTGATAACCCTACACAAGCGGCTCTGAGTAACGGTCAGGTGTTTATTCAGAAGGCCACTGGCTGGTGGCAGTTCTACGTCCAGGCGGGTGCCTACAATATTTTGGCTCTTGGGACGCCGTTTCTCGCCACCGACAAGGCGATCAGCAACCTCTACGGCGCAGTGCCCGTTGCCTACCTGAAGCTCGCGCCGGCGAAGAACACCTCCATTCTGGTGGGAGCGCTGCCGACATTAATGGGCGCTGAGTACACCTTCGATTTCGAGAACATGAACATCGAGCGTGGCCTGTTGTGGAACCAAGAAAATGCCATTAATCGCGGAATCCAGGTGAATCAAACGTTGGGCAAATTCACCGCCTCGCTTAGTTGGAATGACGGCTACTATTCCAACCGCTACTCGTGGCTGAGCGGCTCCCTAACTTATGTCAATGGGCCCCATAGCTTTTCGTTCATAGGCATGGGGAATCTCGGGCAAACGGCCTTTCAAACGCTCGCGACACCCGTGCAAAACAATAGCGTCATGTACGCCGCCATCTATACGTATACGAAGGGGAACTGGATTGTGCAGCCCTACTATCAATACAGCAACGTGCCGACGAATCCGAACATCGGCGTGGTGCAAGGCGCGTCGACCCAAGGCGGTGCACTCCTGCTGAGTCATACCTTCAAACACGGGTTCTCGCTTGCAGGTCGGGGGGAATACATCGCGAGCACGGGGAGTGCTGCGGCAAACTCCGTCAATCTGATGTACGGTCCGGGCAGCGCGAGCTGGTCGATCACGCTGACACCAACCTTTCAATACCAGCGTTTCTTCGCTAGGGGAGACCTTTCGTTTGTTCGGGCGACGAGCTTCACGCCGGGCGACGTCTTTGGTCCTGCTGGCACGAACCCAAATCAGCCACGTGGCATCCTTGAAGTGGGCTTTATGTTTTGAGGTCAAGTCAAATGTCAGTAGCCGCAATCGCGCGCCCGGCGTGCCCCATGCCACATCTCCAGTCTGGCGACCAACTGGACCATTACCGCATTGAAAGCCTCGCGGCGCAAAGCGGGATGGCGTCGATCTATCGTGCATCGATCTATCGTGCTAAGGACCTGCAAGACGGCAGGGATGTGGCGATCAAAGTGCCGCACCTCGAAATGGAAAGCGATCCACTCTTCTACGATCGCTTCAAGCGGGAAGAGGAAATCGGCAGAAGGCTCAATCACCCGGAAGTGATAAAGATATTCGAGAACGAAGAACGCAGCCGCGTCTATTTGGTCATGGAGTGGGTGGCCAGCTCCCCTTTACCGGGGATAATCCCTTGCTCATCATGAACGACCGTCTGCTGAACAATCCCGTGCCCCCGGCGGGAAATCGATCCCAGCATCTCCCCGCAGCTACAGGAGGTCATCTATCGCGCGCTGGAACGCGATCCCGCAAAGCGCTACCCCAACGCGTATGAGATGATTTGGGACCTGCAGCACCTTGACTATGTCGGCGTAGCCGAGCGCACTGAATTGCGAAACTGGGAACTACGTCGTTCCTCACGGTCAAGAACGATTTTGATGTACGTGATGTTCGCGATGATTCCTATTGTCATTTTTCTCATGCTCTTGGTTACCGCAAGGCTCAATTGAACCGTTCTGGCGCCCTCAGCAGTGGATCGAGTATGAATCCACCGGTCAAGGGACTTTCCACCCTGTCACCAGTGGGACATAAGAAAGCTGTATCCTCATACCATGGTCGCTTCGACCGGATCGAACATTAACTCCGTTTCCGAAAACCTTTGGCGCAAATCCGGACGCCTGACTTTGCACCTTCTGGTTGCGTTGAGCCTTGTCGCCGCGATCACGTTTGTGTTTTTTCGTCTGATCCACGTAAACGTCACAACGGTGGGTTTTTTCTATCTAGTCGCCATCCTAGTGATTGCTACGTTGGGGGGACTTCTGGAAGCAAGCGTGTCCTCCGTGGCTGCGATGTTGTGCTTCAATTTCTTTTTCTTTCCGCCCATTGAAACATTCACCGTCGCCGATCCGCAAAACTGGGTGGCCCTGTTTGCCTTTTTGGCCACGGCCCTTACTGCCAGTCAGCTTTCAGCTCGGCTGAAACGACAAAGAAAATCAGCGCTGGACCGGCAGCGCGAGATGGAACGCTTGTACGCCCTGAGCCGCGCCATACTCCTGACCGATACGACGCAGCCCATAGCGAAGCAGATTGCGCATCAAATCGCGCAAGCGTTTGAGTGTCCTACACTGGCGCTGTATGATCGCAACAGCCATGAAGTCTATGTGGCTGGCCCAGAAGTCCTTCCTAATCTTGACGCTAAACTGCGCGAGTCCGCAATTCGATCCAGTGTGCTATACGAGGAAAGGGACGAAATTCTTATAACGCCAATCCGACTCGGCGGAGAACCGATCGGCAGTTTGGCAGTCAAACACGCCTTTATGTCTGACGCCGCACTCCAGTCCCTTCTGAGCCTGGTGGCAGTGGGACTGGAAAAGGCACGGGCCCAGGAGGAGGTCAACCGAGCCCAAGTTGCCCGCCAGAGCGAGGAGCTGAAATCCACACTTCTGGATGCGATTGCTCACGAATTCAAGACTCCTCTTACGTCCATTAAAGCCGTTACAACTGATTTGCTTTCCAATCCCGACGAATCGCTTTCACAGCAGCAGCGCGGATTGCTCACAATTGCAGATGAAGGGGCGGACCGTCTAGCCAGACTAGTCACCGAAGCGATTCAGCTAGCCCGAATCGAGGGTGGCAAGTTTCAATTGAATCGGGGGATTCATTTTCCAAGTTCTTTGCTTTCCGCAGCGCTGCGGCAGACGAAGTCCCTAACGGACGGGAGAGAGCTCAAGGTGGAGGTCGCAGAGGGCCTGCCTTTGGTATTGGTGGACGCCGAACTGATACAGATGGTGATCGCCCATTTGATCGATAACGCAGTGAAGTACACCCCACAAGGTAGCCCTATCGTGATGGGCGCACATGCTAGCGAAAGAGGTGTGATTATCCACGTGACCGATCAAGGCCCAGGCATCACCCATGACGAACAATCACGAATCTTCGAGAAGTTTTATCGCGGTAGCAGAGGACAACACCTCAAGGGCACAGGCATGGGGCTTGCGATTGCCCGCGAAATCGTCCGTGCGCATGGTGAGGAAATCTGGGTCAAGAGCAGTCCCGGGAGAGGTTCAGAATTCTTCTTTTCGTTGCCGATCGCGCCAGAGGAGAGTGCCGGATGAGCGCAGGTCGCATCCTCGTCGCGGATGATGATCCGCAGATTCGGCGTGCGATGAAAGCTACCCTGACCGCCCGTGGCTATGAGGTCAGCGATGCACGTACCGGGGAAGAGGCCCTGGACAAGCTGCGGTTGGAAGCGTACGACCTAGTGCTGCTCGATATGAACATGCCCGGAAGCGGTGGACTGGAAACCTGTCGAGTCATTCGCTCTAATTCTGATATTGCAATCGTCATGCTAACCGTCAACAACACAGAACAAGACAAAGTAGAAGCACTCGATGCTGGCGCAGATGATTATGTAACTAAACCTTACAGCACGCCAGAGCTGCTTGCTCGGATACGGGCGACTTTGCGGCGACTACCGCAGGCTCCCGATAATGCAGGACTAC
Source organism: Terriglobia bacterium (assembly GCA_963742495.1). Taxonomy (GTDB): domain Bacteria; phylum Acidobacteriota; class Terriglobia; order Terriglobales; family Acidobacteriaceae; genus JAIQFF01. Next base: position 1,207 of record CAVULZ010000003.1, on the reverse strand, counting down.
GACAACTCACGCTGGAAGGCGTTGAAATTGATCTTCCCTCACGGCAGGCGACCGTGAGCGGCCGCACTTCCCGCCTCACGGCAAAGGAGTTCGACTTGCTCTCGTACTTCCTCGCGCGGCCTAACAAGACAATTGCTCATCGCGAGCTGCTGCAAGCAGTCTGGGGTCCAGACTACGGAGACGAATTGGAGTATTTGCGCGTTTTTGTTAACCGCCTGCGCAAGAAGATCGAGCCCAATCCGTCCAAGCCCCGCTTCCTCGTTACCGATGCTTGGGCTGGCTACCGCTTTCACCTCCCGCACTGAAGAGCTCCATCAACAGCCGGTTTAACTGAAACTAGTTTATGCCGTTGTAAGGACGCGTTTATGCGCTGTTTATCCCCTGCGCTGCACAATCCGTAGCGGATGAGCGGAATGGAAAGTCAGTGCATCAGCGCAAGAGCAAAGCCGGCGCAGCCACCGGTTGGTTGGGACACGGCTGAAGGGCTTGGGCCAGGACAGCTGGAAGTAAACGTCATCTTTACTGATCCCCAGGCGACGGTGGTCGCCTTGAAGACAGCCGGATCACTAGCACGGGATCTCGGAGCATTCATCCGACTACGAGCCCTGATCGCTGTGCCATATGTGTTGCTTCCCGATGCGCCGCTAGTGTCGGTTCCTTTTACCGAGCGCCTTCTTTCCGACTTGGTTTGCCGCCCGGAGTTGAGCACCTTCGAGCCCAGCGCTCATTTGTATCTCTGTCGAGATCAGGTCGACACTCTTTTGCGGGTACTGAGGCCAAACTCCTTTGTTGTTATTTGCGGGCGCAAACGCTGGTGGCCCACACCAGAGCGTCGGAAGGTGAAAGCCCTTCGATCCAAAGGCCATCAAGTTGTTTTTGTTGGCCTAAAGAGAGGAAAGAAGTCAGATCTGCCATGAAGACGGGGGCTCTAACTCAACCGGCCGTTCACAGAATGGAATCGCCTCCTTATTCCGTAGATGACATTTCGCCAAATTCATCGGTCGTCGCGGGCGCCACTCTAACGGGAGATTGGCAGGATGTTAAGGCGGTGCTTCGAACAGCAATTCTGTTGGCAAAGAACCTGAGGACACCACTATTTTTCGCCCTTCCGGGAGAGGAAGTTTTGGCAGTCCAACTCGGCGGACCAAATGCCACGTTGGTTTCAGAACTTGTGGATTCCGCGACAACGCAAGGTCGTAGGCATAGG
>CAVULZ010000002.1:0-669579 GCA_963742495.1 Terriglobia bacterium | reverse complement strand
AATTGGGATTGGTGACCAAAAAGGTCGCTAATCCCTTCAGTCTTTTATGGGTTGTGAGCAAAGCTAATCACAGACTTCTCTCCTAATTCGACTCTCTCAGATTGACCTTCGACCCCTGTTTTGAGCACAGTTGAGCACAACTCACCGAAAAGAGCCTCTTCCAGCTTTTCCATTGACTCAACTTCGGAGTCGGGCTGCAAGTGAACGTAAACGTCACTCGTGATCCCAATTCCGCTGTGCCCAAGGAAGCTCTGAGTTTGCTTCAGGTCGCCCGTGACTTCCTGCATCTGTGATCCGGCTGAATGCCGGAACAAATGGAAGCCGTACGCCCTGGCAACTTTGCGTTCGATTCCTGCCTTATCCATCGCCGGGTAGAGCACTCGTTTCCGCAAGTCGTCTGGGTCGAGTAATGGCCAGCACCATTGGCAAACAGGTAGTTTTCCGGTTGCGATGAGACGCACAACTCCCGATGCCGCTGGAGCACTTGTGTCAGTCCACCGAGCAGGTGCTTTGCACGAAGACTCTTCTCGGCTCTTGGGAGTTTGTTCTCTCCGACGCCAGACCGAACGGCGGACATGGAGCTTCGAGTGATCGAAGTCCACGTCCGACCATTTCAGAGCCAAAGCCTCTCCGATCCTCAGCCCAGTCAGGTACAGAAGGACAACCAGCGCCTTCAGATTCTCGGGCATGTTGTCCGCAATGGCCTTGACTTGAGCCGGGGAAAGGGAAGGCTTCTCAGCTCGCTCTACCTTGGGTTTCGGAACACGTCGAATTGGATTCGCGTTCAAAAGTTCCAGGGCAACCGCAAGATTGAGCATCTTCTGCAATAGCACATACAGGTTCAGCAGCGACTTCGGCTTGAGTCCATCAGCAGATTTCTCCTTGAGAAGCTCCATGATCTGGAGAGCACTGATTTCAGACAGCCGAAGTCTGCCGAACGCTGGCAGAAGATGCGTTCTCACGTTCGAGCGGTGAGACGCTTGGGTTGAGGGTTTGAGGTTCTGCGTAACGTATGTCTCCCAGTGATGCTTGCGGCAAAGTCCTCAAAGCTGATTTCAACCGGAAGCTTGTGGCCCCGATTTACCTCTCGAAGACGTTCGGCGAGGATTCGCTCTGCGTCCTTGCGTCTCGGAGAGTTTACCGTCTCAGCTTTGTGCCGCCACTTTCCATCTGTTGAACGAACCCGATAACGGATAACGTGGACCGTCCCATGTTCCGTCGTTCGGGAAAACACGTAGCCCTTCTGGAAACGTGTTGCGAGTCATATACCGCCTCCTTAGCGGTGACTCGCTCTTTCCCTCCTTCTTGGTCCCAACGAGCATGGCTGCTTGGCGTGCCAGCTTGGTCCGTTCCTCGGCGGTCATCTTCTTCATCCGAGCACGTCCTCCCTTGCGCCCAAGAGCCACTGCCGCTGGGTCCTTGCGCTTCATGAGGGATTGTATATGCCAAGCGGTTGGCATCTGTCAACGGTTCCGTGTTCATCTGGTACGTTCCTCCAGCCATTGCTGGACCTGTGGCCAAGTCAAAGCGGACGTACTTCCCGAGTTTGAAGTGGGGGATCGGGTCGGGTGAGTTTGCCGGGTGCGGTCGTAAACAAACGAAACGGGACGCCCAGCAGGAGAGCAAGCTCCTGGGGCTTTAAGAGGTGATTCAAAGGGGGACTCCTTGAAGGATTGCGGAGGATGGAAGCGGATGAGCAGAGCAGGGAGTCGTGCTCAGACTGTGCTCAGCGGGTCCAAGCAGCTTGAGGAATGAGAGGGTTGGAGGTGCCCGTTGGGTTCTCAGCCCAAAGTGGGCCTCCCCAATATTAGACCCGTCAATCGGGAAGAATCTTACAGACCCGGTGGAATTATTTGAATCCCTCCCGAGTTTAAGCTTATCGCCAGGGGGGTGGCATTCTTACGGATGGGTCCCATCCGCCCGACCGAGGAAACCAATTTCTGGACTAGAAGCTGCCAGCCCTTGACTTAGGAGGTTGATTGATTAGACTTCGAGGCATGTGCTAGAGGAACATCATGCGACCATTTCAGAAGCGTGCGATTCTTGGTTCCCGCCTTCCGCTCAGTGTCGTACTCATCAGACACAAGCGGGAGTCGCCGATGTCGTCAGACGAAGCAGCGATGCCGTCGTGCTGATCGTCATCTCCGATTCAGCGGGTCAGGAGACCGCATTGGGCAGCGGCTTCCTCGTCTCTTCTGACGGTGAGATAGTCACCAACTACCACGTCATTAAGGAAGCCCATTCCGCTATCGTGAAGCTATCGAACGGGGCGTTCTTTCCTGTAGCGGGAGTTCTAGCCTCCTCGCCCGAGAAGGACTTGGCAATCATCAAGGTCAACGGGAAGAATCTCCCATTTCTTAACCTCGGGGACATCGACAGACAGTACACGTAGGAGACCATGTCGTTGCTATAGGTAGCCCGCTAGGTCTTGAGGGGACGGTTTCTGATGGCATTGTCAGTGCTCTTCGAGATGTAGGCGAGCAAGAAGTGGATTCAGACAACAGCGCCCGTCTCACACGGAAATAGCGGCGGGCCGTTGCTGGACATGAGTGACCACGTCGTCGGAGTGATCACGTGGGGCGTAAACCTGGAGTTGGGACAGAACCTCAACTTTGCGGCTCCGAGCAGCGAGGTCACGGAACTTCCTCGTCACGGCTCGCCAGCAGGCTAAGCCGCTAGACTCCGTTGCAAGCAAGGATAGCCTGACGATGGCGCTGCTCTGGACCTCGCTTACATCTGGACGTGACTACACCCTAAGGCAGGACGGTGACTACCTGTACATGGACTGGGTAAATATTCCGCCTGACTTCAAGACAGCGGGCGCGTTCCGTCGTAGCGAACTCAAGAAGACTCCTGACGGAAAGTGGCGGGGAAAGAGCCACGCACGTTTACCCTGCACGTACACCAAGAGGTTTGGGCGTGTACGCGCGGAATGTGACCAACTGGTGCAGTCGAGAGGATGACATGGAAATCGACCTCCTATCGGACAAACGCATCGAGGGGATTTCGGTGGGCTGGCAGAAGTTCGAGTGCAAAGACTGCAAAGCAAAGGGCGTGGAAAACAAGCCTTTCACGCTTATCCCCAAATAGTGCCCATCGCTAAAGGGAGAGCCGAAAAGATCATGAGGAGGGCTCTCGTCCAGCAAGTTCCCGCCCGAGTTGATGGGTGCATCCGTCGAGTGAAACCTCAACACCTTCCTCACAGTAGGGACTAAAGCCACGCCCTCCTGACACTCACCTCGAAATCGCATACACTTCGAAGTGTGACGACGGAGTGCCACCAATCAAACCATGCTTCCCGATTTTCCTGCTCTCAAGGCCGAGGTTGAGAAGATAGCCACCGCGAGGCTCCGCGCGCGCGTTGATGCAGGCGACCCGGTGTTGTCCCAGATTAAAAAGCTTAGGCAACGCGAAGGCGGCCAAATGCGATATCAACAACATGGCGGCGGGACAGTTCAGGAAGGGTTCGAAAGAATTGGCGCACAATTCGAAGTCTCGCTAACCGAAGTCCCGACCTTGGTTGGCCAGAAGTTTGACGCGAAAATGGAGAACATAGCGCGAGAGCTTGTCTCTCATTTGGCTACGGCTTTCTTCAAGAAAATGGGCGAAAGTTGCGAAATGGCGGGTACCTCGATTAATGCGCATGGAAGGCCAGTTTCTGCAGAGATGTTCTTGGATATGATTAGTACTGTCCAGATGGAATTCGGGCCAGACGGAAAGCCGACCCACAGCTTTGTGATTCATCCGGATATGCTTCCCGCAGTCAAGAAAGTTGCCGAGCAAATAGAAAATGACCCCGAACTCAAGCGAAAGCACGCCGAAATTCTCGAACGACAGCGAGAGGCATGGGCTGCTCGGGAGAGTAATCGAAAACTGGCTGACTAGCGTCAATGAGCGACAATATCAGATTCCTTTTTGCCAAGTAATCGCGGCGGAAGGCGAAACGATCCTCTACGTCTCGCCGCATGGGCCGTTCGAAAAGGGCAAAGACGTAATTACACGCACTGCTCTGGGGAGAGTCCGGGCGTATCAATTGAAGGCCGGGAATATCGGCCTGGGCGAATGGCGTAGCATCTACGGCGAGATAGTCAATTTGGTTGAGCTCCCAATCGAATTCCCGGCGCGGCGCCAATCACCGTCAATTCGTTCCATACCTGGTTACAAACGGAGAGCTGACCGACCCCGTTTTGGAGCAGGTACGGGCAGCTAATGTGGCCTGGCAACGCCGAATCGACAAGAGGCTAAACGTTGTCCAGAAGGGAGAGCTATTCGAGAGATTCAGAGCGTCACACGGGCATATCTGCCGCATGAGGTCGCGGATTTCAAAACGTTCTTGGAGCTGATTCTGACGCATGGGTCGGCCCCTGCCGACAAAGAAAAGGCGGCGCTCTTAATTGAACATGTTCTTCCTCGTGACCCGCGACAGCAAAGCTCGTTGAATATTGCCCGTGCCGCATCAAGTATCGTGCTATTAGCTGCATACATCACAGGTTCGGCGCTGTTGGCTTCGAATCATTGGTGTATTTTTGAGTACTGGGTGTTGCGGGGGCTTACGTTCTCCACCTCTGGCCCAAAAATCCAACAAAGCGGAGACGGAGTGGCGAAATCTCATTCGACTCTGCGACATCGCTGCCGAGAGTGCGCTCTACGCACTCGTTGAAGAGTGTGCGACACGTCAGCCATCTGATCGCAGGGAATTCCTTTAATAGATGGCCATGCTTACCGTACACGGGTCACTATTTTGGTCGGTCTCCTCTCGCGGGTTGAATCTGTCCCGCCGAATACGACGCAGGGAACCCAAACAAGGCTGATTTCGTCCACTCATTCCTGAAATACACCTCGAAGAGGCCGACGACGTGGGGTGAATCTGCGGTCCCTTACCTATTCTTGGCCGACTTGAAGCCGAACGAACTGCAATCCACAGGAGGCAGAAGGAATCGTAATCCAGATCGTGCGCGAAATCAAGGTGCAAACGGTGCATCCAGTGCTGGTCGGGGACTCCCTAATCCCTACTATTCTCCCGAAGCGGCGCTACGCCTAAACTATGGTCTGGACCCTCTGAACCCGGAACAATTCGTCGGACTCAGCTACTCCATCGCGCGTTGATCGATTTCCTCGCCAGACGGTGGCGGCGCCAGGCCCTCGCCGTCCTTTGGTTTGGCCTGACGCGCATGAACTTCGAGGCATTCTTGCCTGCCACCCCTCCCGACTGGTTCCGGTGGAAGTGCTCGGACGGGATTCTAGATGGCAGCTTGCCGGGCGAACCGCAGAGTTGGGAAACACTGAGGACTCGCGCCGAAACAATATCCCTTGCGCAGCTGCCAGCAATACTTCTGAAACACCCTGCGTTTGCATTGTGGTTTATTTTGGTTTACCCGCACCGCTTTACGCCAGCTATGGCGAAATTCATCGAAGATGCTGTCTGGAACTCGTCTTAGCCGTATCCTCTAAGCCGGGTGCTGATAGTCTCGCACTGGCGTGCGAAACCGTCGTAGCCAGGCGAAGCGTTATATCGGAAGATAACCCACCTGTACGCGACGGGACTCCGAGGTAATGTGCCGAATCTATGGGTATCAGCATATTATCGTAACAGGCCATTCCATACGGAATGATCGAAGGAGGAGGTACCAGATGCCCGATGATCCGAAAAACCCGAAGGTCGTCCCCAGCCAAAATATTTTGTACTCCTCCGATGCGTTCGACATGTCCGATATACCCAAAACTTACCCAGGATCAACCTTTTCAAGCCCCATCTTCGCCAGCAGCAGTTTTGTGGAACTGTCGGGCGCTGGAAGTTCTTTGCTCTACGACCAGGCGAAGGTGCGTTCTCTTGGGACCAGATCCGGGGTCTGCGGGACAGCCTCAGCCAGATAACAGGCACACTTCAGAGAGAAAAAATTACCAGCGCAGGGCACCAGCAACGTGTGGCCGAACTCGCGGCAACCCTCGGTGAACTGCAAAAGAAGGAACAGTTGGCGTTCCTCATCCGGAATGTTAGCCCTGAAGCAGCCGATGCCCTTCTTGATTCCGAGTCTTTGCGTTCCGAGTTTCTAAGCCCTGCCCCACGCCCACTTTTTGCGATGTCCGTGGACATTCGACGATCCACCGACTTGATGCTCAAGGCACGAACGCCTCAGGCATTTGCCACCTTCATCACTAATCTTTGCAAAGATCTGATGGACGTTGTTCGCAGCCATCACGGCGTTGTGGATAAGTTCACCGGTGACGGTATCCTATGCTTCTTTCCGGAATTCTTTTGCGGCAAAGACGCTGGATATTATGCGCTGGCCGCCGCCGATGGGTGTCATAACACATTTGAGAGGCACTACCGTGCTCAACGCAATTCATTTCAGTCCGTTCTTAAAGATATAGGCCTAGGCATTGGCGTCGATTATGGAGAGTGTCACCTCGTTCAGGTTGCAGGCAGCCTAACTATTGTTGGTTCTCCCGTAGTCTATGCTTGTAGGCTCGGTGGGGCGCCTGCCGGTAAAACACTGCTGAATCAGCCCGCATACGAAGTTATCAGCGAGAGACATGGCGGCCTCGTTCTTCTTGACGAAACCTCAATCGAGATTAAGCACGAGGGCAGTCTGGTTGCGTATGCGGCAACACTTTCGCGCCGCGATTATAAGCCCGTTCAACCAGCGTGGATCGACGCGAAGAGATCTGCTGGAAGCCTGTCCGATAAAGCGACGGAAAAGTCTATCAAGGCGAGCGACCCCTCCAAGAGGACGAAGTAAGCGAACCGTGTGCCCCTATGTCTTCGCCTTACGGGCAGATGGGGTGGCCGACTTTTTCCCGAAAGGTACTACCCCCCATCGTTTGACGGGATAGGAGGTAGGAGAAAAAAGTCCGTCCTCCATAGTAACGAATTAGTAAAATCGGGAGGTTGGGCTGCGAAATGCGCCTGGCGCGGGCAGGGACACGAGCTGGGGAAGGACAGGGTCAATGAGGACAATCGTCTGGTTACAACAGTTTCCGCAACAATAGTCGGAATCCTGCTCCGTTCGTCGTGATTCCATTGATGTTCGCCACCAGTGCGTGAAATGAGAGGAGAGACTTGAGATGACCAACCTGTTCGCAACCCTACTTCGACTCTATTAGTCGTACTTCTACGGACCCACATTGTCGAGCGCCCAGATGCTCCCGGAAAGATCTTCCATCGTTAGCACGAACTTGTTCTGGCTCAGCGCAAACCCGACCTCATCTATCTTCTGCGGAACCATCAGCCTGGGGCTCTTAAATGCTGTGACCCGGAACGGTTCTCCAACCGGCTTTCCCTGGGCAGAATCGAAACGGATTCCCCAAACATTGAAAAAACCCCCAGGGCCAGAAATGAAGTAAATCGTCTTGCCATCGGGCGACCAGCGAGGTTTATCGTCCCAATACTTGCCTTCGGTAATTGGGATCCAAGGCCCGCCCGTTACGCGTATCACAAATAGTTTGGATTCAGCCGCCCTGGGTGAGTTTCTGGCTGCTTCAAAGACAATCCATCGACCGTCGGGAGAGAAGTTGCTCTGATAAACATCGTAAAGCGGATCGGAAATGATCTTTCGTGGTGTAGCGTCGGCGTGTGGCACTGCGGGTATGGGCAACAGCCACACTTCTATCCGGTCTGTTTCAGTGTCTTCTTGCGATACCAGAAGGCCTTTGCCGTCCCATGACCAATCCCATACAGCCCCTCCTCTGTTGCTTAACCCTGTGAGTGGCTCTTCGATCCGACTTTCGGCCGACCACTCCACGAACTGGCCCTTGCCAGTCGCAGATTTTCCTCGCCAATATGCAAGACGCGTGCCGTCGGGAGACCACTGTGCGAGACCGAACCAATCGTCGGTCGTGTCGGTCGTGATGGGGGCCTCGCGTCCGTCCACGATCGACTTTCCCCACAGCTCCGCTCTCCCGGCGCGCTCGCCAGAAAAGGCCACCTTGTTGCCGTCTCGCGACAGGCTAGCACCAGTCGACTTCATCCCAGGCGATGTGATCGGCTTGCCGTTGCCAGCGGTATGGCCACTCGTGGCATCGAACGGAAAGAGCCAACTGCGAATATGCTCTGACTCTGCCGTAAAGGCCACCCGCCTGCCGTCGGGAGAGACAGCAATTTCAGTGTCTGGCCCTGGGCCTGTGGTCAAGCGCTCGATTGCGGTGATTCGCAGGGTCTCCGGATCGATGGTCCCCTTATAAATGTTTCTCGCTCCCCTGAAGGAACTCGAAGAATAAATGGCTTTACCCGAAGGTGCCCAAGCGAAAGGAAATTCCGTCTGATAGTCCTGTCTCGTAGGGTCAGTAGCTACTTCTAAGAACTCCTTTGTGATCGCAGGAGCAATCTCCGACTTAATCGCGACACCGCCGGCAATCGGCACTGTCCAAAAACTGGGGCTTGTGAGGTCTGCGACCCAGACAGTCAATCTCTTACCGTCGGGATGCCATGCGGCCGAACCTGGCCACAACTCGTGCTGTGCGAGAAATTCGGCCAGGACTTCGCGGGGAGAGCTGCCGTCTAACTGCACGACGTAGAACCTGTCAGTAGAATCCAGCGTTGCAAAATGTGTCCGGAACAAAATCTGCGAGCTGTCCGGGGACCAGCGAGGGTAATATCCGAAAGCCGAGATTCTTCTCTCCAATCCGGCACCGCCCAGCGCGGGTATGACGAACAAGCCTCCTTCCCCGCCTTCAGACCGATACGCAATGTACTTCCCGTCGGGCGACCAATCGGGTTGCCAGTTCTGACCTGGCCCTGTCGTGATCTGCACCGGATCGCCCCCGCTGAGCTGCTGCACCCAGACATCGAATTTGCCCCCACGATCGGAACTGTAGGCGATGAACCGGCCATCTGGTGACCACGTAGCGCCGATCTGCAGACCATCGTCAAAAGTGAGGCGAGTAAGCATTCGTTGCGCCAGTGCTGCAGGAGATTGCAAACGTCTGTAAATGAAAAAGCCCACTGCGGCGAGCAGTACGAGGACGACGAACAGGATCGAGCTGCGGCCGACCCACGCAATCCGCGATCCCTGCCGCTCGCCTGAGCCGCCATCTAGGTTGGTAGTCTGGGTACCCTCGACAGGCGCGATAAACCGATAACCGCGCCGGGGCAACGTCTCAACAAAACGCGGGCTCTCCGCCGAGTCGCCCAGCACCTCGCGAATTTTGTTAATAGCGGTATTCAGGTTGTGATCGACGTCGACAAACGTGTCCGGCCACAGCCGCTTCTGCAATTCCTCCCGCGTTACCACGTCGCCGGGGCGCTCCAGCAAGATAGCTAGAACTTGAAACGGCTGGCCAGGAAGTCTCAGCCTCACTCCAGCTTTGCGCAATTCTCCCGCCCGAACGTCAACTTCAAAGCTCTCAAACCGGACTAGCCGAGGAGAATGGACAGATTGTTCCACAGACGTCCGCCTCAAGTGCCCCAGTCTAGCACCGAATTTCAATCGATGTGCTCGCGGCCCGCGTGTTCCGGCTAGCCAGTCTCACCCTGCAGTCTCTTGAGTCTAAGTGAGTTAGCTGCTTTGACTTTCTTTCGACCTTTCGCTGATCCGCAATAGAGCTCCGATGCATTGAGGTAGTCGTACCTGAAGCCCAAGGTCGCCCTCACCGCGCAACCCGCGCGGAGGAGGACGACATGAAAACATGGACGAAGGGGCAGCATTCAGGGCTCGGTAGAAGCCATCGGTCTAAACACTGGTTTGGAAGCCGCTTAAGCCCCGGGGTTACGGGCCTCATTGTGTTTCTGGGAAGTTGCCTCGGCTCTTTGTGCCTCGCATCACCTCTGCCAAGTCATAAAGACGTTGAAAAGCAAGCCTTAGCCAAGACCGAGATTCCGTTCGAACTCTACAATGACAATCTGATCATCGTGAAAGCAACTATCGGACCGATCAAGAATGTGAACATGATCCTCGACACGGGCACGAGCCCGACTGCCATCACCAAGGAAATCGCCGACCGACTAAAGCTGCGGGGAGAGACAGAATCGCTGCAGACACTGAACGGGACGATTCAGACACAAAGCCTCGTCTTGCCGCGTATCCAGATTGGCCCGCTGCAGGCTCGCTCCCTCAGAGTCGTCGTACAGGACCTTAGCTTTATGGAGCGGGGCCTGGGCATTTCCTTGGGGGGAATTGCTGGCCTGGACATCCTGAGCACCAACAGCTTTACGATTGATTACCCGAGGAGGAAGATCGCTTTTGGACCCATCGTGCCGAGCAAAAAGACAGTCCATTTTGAAACACGAGTGCCGTTTCTCACCGTGAAGGCGGAGATCAATGGACAGGAAGTTCGCTTGTTGGTCGATTCAGGGACTGGGGGACTGCTTGTCTATCGCAACCGGCTCCAGACAACGAAGGAGCAGCTTCGTCTCGATCCGAATACTTCCATAACCAGCCCCGGCGGAATGACTCACCTGCGATGGCTTCGCGCTGGGGTGACAATCGGCGGCGATAATCTCGGGGCGCGTAACGTGGCCATCGCCGATGGAGGCGCTGATCGCCCAAATGACTTCGATGGTCTCTTAGGATTCGCCAAGATGGGATTCCGCAAGGTATCTTTCGACTTCGAAAATGGGCTGTTCGGATGGGAATGAAGGGGAAACGGTCGAAGGCGTATCAAGACGTGGCTGGTTGGCGACTCCCCGAACCCCTTCTGAGGATCTTTCGCTTGGTAGTAGAGCTTCAATGCGAGTCGTAACTGTCGTGACATCTTCTGTCGCTCGTGTCCCGCCTGCGGATAAGCCGACAAACCTTCGCTGTTCCTACGCCCAAGAATCGCCTGCACTTAAGCCTCCAGAACCTGTTTTGACAGATGAATTGTGCCTTTGGGGTGATTGATTCGACAGCACTTAGAGGATACCTTCCATTCTCATGACCCAAAGGTCGGCGGTTCAAATCCACCCCCGCAACCAAACTTCCTTTTACGTTTCAAGCACTTGCAGTTCCCGCCGACAGCAACACCGATCCAGAAATAGCTGTTAAGCAATAGCTAAGACTTTTCTCTACCGCTTTTTCGATTTCCGAACCTGCCTCGCGGGCCGCTTCCACGTTGACCCCCCAATCAGGCCGACCGCCGTAAACATCAAGCGTAAAGACTCCTGTTGAGTGAGTCTGCAGGGTCATGCCTGCAACGGGCTGTCTGCCGGCTTTGACGGGGAATGTTGCAGCATGCCGGGCCCTGCGGGGTCCGGAATGAATGTCTCTGTGAGGAGGATGTTGTTTTTCAAGATGTCGTGGTACTCAATCGTCAATCTGTCCCCGTTAAAGAGCATTACGACATGGCCGTTATACCCGACCTTGGTATCAGGATTCTCATCGTCTATCGCGTGTTGCCTCGGATCGTAGTAAAGAATTTCGGATTTGGGCCGGCGCATTACGGTGACTGAGACCGGCATGCCGCCGTGGCCGATGCAGCGCGGATACACACGCAGCGTATTTGCGACATCACGCTTCTTGTAAATGGTCAGTCGGTGCTCGTGCCCGTATAACCACACAATCTCCTGGCCGTCGAACAGCCCAGATTGGGCCAGTTGTTTGGCCGGCTTAGCAAAAGCGTGTTCAAAACAACTTATCGGCTGATGATGAGTGAGCAGCAGCACCGGCCTTTTCAATCCGTTGGGCCGCGTCTTATTCATCGTCTCTTGCAGCCAGCCCATCATCTTGTCATCGAATCGCGCATCCACGTCGAGGAACGGGATGCGATTCACCAGCGGGATGGCTGTGAAGGCGGGCATTCCGCCGGAATGGTACCCGGTATCGAGCCCGAGCACTAACCAATGCCCAGTATCGAGGCAGAAGTAGCTGGCATTCTGTGGGTCTTTCACCGATCGGGAATTCAGGAGACCGAGCGTCTTCAGAAAGGTCTGATAGTAGCCCTGCCCTCCCGAATACATTTCGTGGTTCCCCATCAAGGCGAAACTTCCGAGCGAGCCGGTGGGCCAGTCCACGCCGGCATACCTGGGCGTCGGCTTTCCGAGACAGTTTTCCTCGATTTCACAGGCTTCACCCATGTAATACACGTCTCCCAGATGCAGGGTGCAATGCGGAGAGCTGGCCGTGATGTTTTCTGCTACTTTTTCCGATTCCAGCGTGCCCGTACCCCAGTCAGCAGCGACCGCGATTCGTAACGGCCCCTCCTCCGCACGAACGGCGATAGGAAAAATCCCATTCTTGCCGGCCGGATAGATGCGGTAGCGTGCCTTTCTGCGAAAACAATCGCGAAGATACGGGATGACCCACTTCCAGAACTTCAGGAAGGCGATCAGGTTTGGGTAATTCGCGCCGGGAGGCGCCGCCGCGGTGGCGACTTGCTGAAGCCGCGAAGCGAAAGCCGTCCGGCCGATCAGCGGCACATTGCTGAGCGTCGCGACGTGACGGGACTTGTTCCCGGTGACCCCAGAGCGGGGCGGGTCCGAGAGATTAACTTGGGGAGTCCGATCGCCGTCCAAGAATCCTCTTCCTTTGAGCGCGGAGAGTTATCTTCCGGTGAGGGAAGGCACGCGGATGCTCAGGCCGAGTGCAAAGCTTGTTGTCCACAGGGGTGCTACGAGGCGCGTAATATACGCCTGCTTACAGATTGTGGTCGTTGAAAATTGCATGTTGTTCTGAAATCCGAACAGCGGAACGGTAGCAGCGGCTGTCCTGCGGGCCCACTCAAGGTCCTGAACAGACGAGGGGCACGGCTCCGAGCAGTTTTTTCGGTTCTCTCACTGATACCAGTGATACCGTTTTACGCGGAAATCCAGGGAATGAGAGAAACCATAGAAACTCCGGCCAGAGATCGAACCTCCTTGTAACCCGCTCAAACACAGGGTATTATCGCGGAAGTGTAGGATTCACTAAGACTTGCAGATAACGGCGGTAATCGAATCCCTCCCTCTCCGCCAGTGCTTTGGGCGCAATCTATTGAATCGGAACCGATTTCGCAGTTTGCGAAACCGGAGCGGCGGCTGGCGTCCGAATCACGGTCTTCGTGTTCTCATCGAGTGGCTTGGCGTAACTGGGCCCGGAAGGACTTGGAAATCCGGACTCTGGGCTCGTTCTTCGACGCGGTCATAGAACACATAGCTCACGGACCCGATGCCGCCCTCGAACGCTTCGGCCACGCCAAAGGTATCGGTGTGAAGCCGCAAATCTGCCCCGAGGTTGCGCGGAAGAATCTTCATCTCCACGTGAATTTGAGGCAACCCTTCCTGGCAGCGTGGATACGATTGGATTTCTGGTTCAGGCAAGCAATTCACCCACACCACGTTCACCCCAGCTCGACGAAAGATGCGAGACACCTCCCGCTCCCCGGAGATCAATAGTTTTTCTGGAACGTGGGCGTAATCGTACCTTGCAATCGTCAGGACCGGTCCCCCGTCGAGAAGTTGGCTGGGTAACTGAGCACTTGAACAGGGAGGCAGCGTCATCAAAGCTGCCAGCATTCCACCCCACAGAAGCATTTGTCGCATGGCGTCACTCCCGGCCGGGTCTGGTTGCGTTTACTTCGATTTGTGGTCCCGCGGCCGTCCTCCCTATAAGGCGTGAACTGTGCTGAAAAGCTGCAAGTGGACTGAAGATTCTCGGGTGAGCCGGCTGATGGAAGGCGCCCAGGCCGGTGCGCGAGGCTCGGCTGGAGGCGGGCAAGTGCAACGATATGAGGTGGTTATGGGATGCGAGCTTGGTGGCTGAGGCCACCCGTACAACACCGGACTGGGGTGCGGAAGATGGAGAGGACCAGACGCGAAATTACACTGGACCATCTGCCGGTACGCGGTCAGAGAGCGATGACGGTACGTCCAGCAGGCAACAACTCTGCTCGTCGAAGCTTTCTGCGGCCGGTTGACGTCCCGAGAATCAGCTGGCAGAATCGTGCGCAGTTCATCGCCCTTTGCGCACAGTTAGCGCAGCCCGTCCCAGGGAATTGAGCCGCGGTTTTGGGATAAGCGAGGCAGAACTCGAACTAGACTGCCATGCAGAAGAAGGACAGATCGCGTGATGTCCGGGCTGAGGCCGACATTATCGAGGCGCCGCCCGCCGCCGAAATCACGATCCTGCTGCGGGAGTGGAACGCGGGAAACGAGCAGGCTTTCGAAAAGCTCGCGGACCTTCTGTATCGCGACCTGCACCGCGCGGCACACAAATATATTCCAGCCCGGGGGGGAAGGGCGGCTGGCCCTCTGCTAGAGTGGTTGGCACATTCTGTACATCATCCGGATCGAAGTCAAATCAATTTGTTGAATGTTGCAATCCCGCTTTTCCCTTGCCCAGCGCGGCATTTCAGCGATTAAGTAATGTATGACATAAACTCTTTTATGAACAGAGAATAAACTACTCATTCGACTTCCACGAGGTAAGCCACTTGTCTCCTGGAGATCCGCCCGGGGTTGCCGAGATGCGAGGAGTCGGAAGTTGCAAGCACTGCCGGACTCTTTTTCGGAGTGATCCCGGGACGCCATCCGCCAATTCCGGCTCTGGGAGCCGCTTCTCGGAAGTGACTGATTCGATTATAGAATCGGGCAGACGCCCACCCGGTTGCTCACTCGGGTCTGGGTCCAGGATGTCAGATCGATTTTTTTGGGGACGTCGGATCGCTTTGTTGGCCAGTGTTTGACGGCATTCTCTCGTCCCGGCGCGACCTCCGCCGGCTTTTTCACTCGCGAGCCCCTCACCATCGACAAGGCTTTCGGAGTTTACAATTCTCACTATTTCAAGCCCTTCACCTTGACCGTCGGCAAGTTCGGATACACCTGGCAACGCACCGAATTGACCTGGGACAATAGTTTCTAACCCGGGCCAACTCTCTCATATGTTCACATCCGGCGGCGCTCCATGCGCCGCCGGGAGCGCGCGGCCCGAGACTCGATTGCTAGTCTCGCTCATGCCGCCGCGGTGCGTCATCTCCCTGACGCCCTGATCCGTCCTCCCATTCCCTGCAGCGACCGGGCTGGAACGTACCACACTCGAGAGGTTAAGATCACCTTTGGATTCATGGTAGTGAACAACGTGTACGGCAGCCATTCCAATTTTGGATCCGAGAGGACATGGAACTTTACCAACAGCTGCCTCCAGAGGTCCTGAAGATCGTCCTGGTCTTATTCTTGTCTTTTCTGATCGGGCTGGAGCGCGAAGAGCACAAGGTGGCGATGGGTTCGTACTCCTTCGGAGGAGTGCGCACCTTCCCGCTCATTGGACTGATCGGCTATTCGCTCGCCCTTCTTTCGGGCGCGCAGCAACTGCCGCTCACGGTCGGCTTTCTGGTCATCGCGGGATTCCTGCTTCTGTCGTACTGGCACAAGCTTTCCACGGTGGAGGCGGCCGGTATTACCTCAGAAATGTCCGCGCTCACAACGTTTCTTGTGGGCGCGTTGGTCTACAACGGGCATCTCTGGATTGCCACCGCCTTGAGCGTTGCCAGTCTGTTGTTGCTTGACCTCAAAGCCGCGCTGGAAAGACTTGCAGTCCGCATTGCTCCGCAAGAGATTCTAACGTTCGCCAAGTTTTTGCTTCTGACCGGCGTCATACTTCCCGTACTGCCGAATCAGGAATTCAGCCGATTCCACATCAATCCTTTCAAGACCTGGCTGGTCGTGGTCGCGGTCAGCACCATTTCGTACGGCAGTTACGTCTTGCAGAAATTGACCAAGAAAGGGGGTGGAGTGCAGCTGGCGGCATTGCTGGGCGGAGCGTATTCCTCCACGGTGATCACGCTCGTCCTGGCCCGCCGCGCCGCTCGCGAAGGACATCCCCACCTTTTCGCCGGAAGCATCCTGATGGCTTCGGGCGTGATGTATTTGCGGTTGATCGCGCTTCTCGCCCTCTTCAACCGGCCGCTGATGTCGTTGCTGGCGCTCCCATTCTTGGCATTGGCTGTTCTGGCGGCAGGCATCGGGTGGCTCTGGACGCGCCGGGCCGACACTGGGGCTCAGCCCATCGCAAGGGAGTTCGAGCCCAATAATCCGCTTGAACTGCTGGCGGCGTTTCTCTTCGCTGCGTTGTTTCTGGCCATGCTCATCGCCACCCAGTTAGCGGTCACGTATCTGGGGACATTGGGAGTCAACAGCCTGGCCGCCGTCATGGGCGTTACCGATGTCGATCCATTCATCCTGGGGATGACGCAGGCGGCAGGCACACTCACCCCGCTGAAAGTTGCGGCGGCTGCGGTTCTGATCGCCGCCGCCAGCAATAACCTGATCAAGGGGATCTATGCCTACGGCGTGGCTGACCGGAAGACGGGCTTGCAAGCGCTCTGGCTCTTGACGGCCCTGGCCCTGAGTGGCCTGGTTCCCTTATTTTGGCTCTGATCGTGAGAGCCGCCCGGAAGATAACCGGGCTCGGTTGCGCCAAACGTATCTTTGCCAGGTGGTAAAGCTCGCGGGGCGAGGGGTCACTTCACACGCAGAAGGAGCCCGCTGCCCGCGCGTATCTCAAAATCTCTCTTGTCTGAAGCAATCGTAATCTGTCCCACTGGATCGGTTCTTCTCGCGTGAATTATGCTCACCTCCGGCAAGTCGTAAGTTCCGCAGGCATCGGAGGAGAACACCCACAGCGCCTGCAGTTGATCATTGCCCTCGACCTCGCCCCGACACCTGCCGTTGGCCCGGGAACTTACATGAACCAGCACTCCATTCGGCGCAGGCGTTCCGACCACGCGGAGTCCATTCGCAACCGGTCCACCGCCGCGATAGACCACGTCACCACCAATCTGATCTGTAGTCCACGAACTCTCAGACGTCCCGCGATCCGGGCCATTCTCCGGCAGCTGCGCGTCGTGCACTGCCATCATCGAAGCCATCGCCCTAAGGTTTGTGACCAGCGGCGTGCGCAGCTTCGATGCTACGAGCGTGTCGAAGCGTAGCGAGATTGCCGCGCCGCTGGTGGCACTTGCCGCTCTAACATCGACGACATGGCCGGTCACTTTCGCGCCAGCGCGAATCCGGGAGGTTGGCAGCGGTACGTCCTGCATGACACTGGCGCTGATCGCCTGGCCCGGTTTGGCCTTTTTCGAATTCAGCGAGGAGTTCAGCCGGAGCGGAAGGATCGTGCCCGGCGGAATCGACTCCTGCGCAATGAGACTGATCGATGAGGCCAGCATTACAGCGAGCAACAATGTGTATTTCATCTTTTATTACCTCTACTCCGGGACCTTCGAATCGCCCGAGGTCCGCCTTCAACCCTGGGCAGCGCCGACAGTCCCAACTTTACGCGTCCAGGTCCTCGAAAACCAGTTCGGGACGTTTTGAGTTCCGAAGATATGAATCAAAAAAGCGAAGCAGAAACGGTGTCTGGCTGCCCACGCCGGCAAACAATAAGACCGGAACGTCGGGCTTGATCCGCTTCATTTCAGTCCGTACGGTGCTGCCAGGGGCGTCGGGCAGGTCGTATTCCAGGAGAACGCCGTCTATTTCCAGAGTCGTCAGGAGGTATAGAGCCTCGTCCCCTCGGGTCGCCGGCATGACTTCGTAGCCGGCCGTTTCCAGCATGTATCTCAGTGCGTCCATGTAGTCGGGATAATGCTCAACGCAAAGAACTCTTATAGAGCTCATGGCTATCCGCTCCTCCGTGTCTCAAAATATCCGAGCCTTTTCCGTTGCTCTTCGCCTAGCGGCACTTCGCGGGGCAGTATTTCCCGCAGGGCCCAGTCAATGCGGTCCACCCCTTCGGAGATCACACGAATGCGCTGTTGGTTATCGGTGACCTGTGAGGAGAGAGAAATGGGGGTCAAAGCGTTCCGGATGTGATGATTCATCTCGGCGATCACCTGCATCCGGGCCAGGGTTCGTTGATGCTGCTGCCGGGCGATGTGGGCAAGCTTGGCGATGAGGCAACTCACGATGAAGGCCGACAAGCCTTCCGCCACTAGTCTCTCCTGGTAGCGTCCGAGATCCGGAACCAGCAGGTAGTGCATGAGTTCCTCTGTCAGAAAGGACGCGATTCCGACGCCGAGCCCGGTCCCGAGGGCGAACCACCTTGAGGCGGGCCCGACCCACGAACCGCGATGACCTGCCGAAATCCAGGAGCGACCCGGGGACCGAGGCGCGATTGTTTCTAAACCAGACTCAGTCGTCAACATCGGATCTCCCCGGGAGATCGGTTGGCCTTGCTCGCCTCCCTGAAATCACGACGCACTTGCTCTTCGCACTTCAAGACCCGGTTGAGCTGCTGAACGATCTTCAACAACTCATCGGGATCTTTTGCTTCCAGTGCGGCGCTGCATAACTCTCTCCAGTTCTTGCGGTCTCCTTCAGCCATGGTGTACTTCCTCCGATCAGGCTCAATGGAAAATCCCGGGTGCCGCGTTCAGCCGTGATTGCAACAACTCGTACTGCGGAAACCGGAGCTGCAAAGCGGATGAGGCGTTAAAGGAAGAACCAGGAAGGCTAGCTGACCGGAGGGGGACGGTTGTAGTGCAAGCCATCCGTCACGATTTCGGACAAAGGCCCCGACGTGGGCGTGGGGCGAGGAGAGAAGACCGGCGGCGGAACAAGCAATGTCGCGGGGAGCGAAGTTATCCCCGGAGAATCCTCCCGATCAAAACACTGTCTACGATCCGAGCCCGAGTGCGAGTGGAACGCCAGGCTCAGGGACGTATGCCGGAAGCCCGGCGGAGAGATGTGCGGGAAACTTAGCCGGGCGCTGCGCGCCAATAAGATGCCCAGAGCGGTAACACATATGAATGCGACGCGGTAAGAAACCAACCCGCCGGTGCTTTTCCGGAGACGCCGGACAAGCAACATGTGTACACTCCACTCCGACGGCGCTATTTTACTGCCATTCGGACTGACGGGCAAAGCATTTCCCCTTGGTCTAGTGACTCAGTTTGGGCAAATCCCGTTCTTCCCAGGAGAAAAACCTTGCGGAGCGCGGCTCCGCGGGACAGCCGCGGGCCGCCCTCCCCACACAGTCGTGCCTGGCTCCACGTCCCGCAGCGGGCGCGGCAGGACTAGGATCATCCGGGAAATGTGGGTTAAGATGCTAAAGTTCCGAGGCCCTGGTACGCCATGGAGAACCCCGTTTCACCGAAAAAACTGGCAGGCCGCTACGAGGTCAGGCAGGTCCTCGGGCAGGGCGGGATGGGCCTGGTTTACCGCGCCTACGATACCGTGGTGCGCCGGGAAGTAGCGGTCAAGACGATCCTCGACATTCCCGACCCGGCCTCGCTGCAGCTGTTCTACAAGGAGTGCGACGTGCTCGCCTCCATGAGCCATCCCAACATCGTTGAGATCTTCGACATCGGGGAATTTGAGGAAGACGGGAAGAAGAAGCCCTACTTCGTCATGCCGCTGCTGCCTGGCACTACACTGGAGCATTTCATCCGCAATGCCAGTCATCGTCTGACGGTGGAGCGCACCATCGACATCATGGGCCAGGCCTGCCGCGGCCTGCAGGCGGCCCACGAACGCGGCCTGGTGCATCGCGACTTGAAGCCGAGCAATATCTTCGTGATGGAAGACGACTCGGTAAAGATCATCGACTTTGGCGTCGCTCACATGAGCGACGCTCACACCACCCGGGCGCAAAAAGGGACATTGCTGTACATGTCTCCCGAGCAGATCGAGTTGAAGGCGCTGTCTCCCGCGTCCGATATTTTTTCTCTCAGCGTGGTCTGCTATGAAGCCTTGACCGGCCGGAACCCGTTCCAGCGCGCCCGCGCCGATGAGGTGGTCGACGCCATTCTCCATCAAATTCCACCGCTGGCGGCAGAACTGAATTCCAGCGTAAGCCAGCCGGTCAGCCGCGTTCTGCACAAAGCGATGGCCAAGCAATCCTGGCACCGGTTCGCCAGCGCCCGCGATTTTGGCGACACTCTTAACAAAGCGCTGCGCAATGAGCCCATCGAGTTTTTCGATCCCGAGCGCACCCGGCCGCGGCTGCAGCGCGCCACCAAAGCGCTGGAAGAGGGCGACTTCCAGTTTGCCGGAGAGATTCTCGGCGAACTTGAAGCCGAGGGCCACATGGACAATGCCATCGGCTCACTCCGCCGGCAGCTGGATGGCGCCGTCCGGCGAAAAACGCTTTCTCAGCTGCTCGAAGCGGCGCGAGCGCGGTTTGACGAAGAGGAAGATCCGCTGGCTCTCCAGAAGCTGCAGGAGGCGCTGCAAATCGAGCCTGACAACGCCGCGGCGTTGGCCCTGAAGAGCAGGATCGAAAACCGGCGCAGCGAACGCCAGATCGACAACTGGTACCGCCTGGCCCGGCAGCACATTGACAATCTCGCCTACCCGTACGCCCGCGAAGCTTTGCAGAATGTTCTCCAGCTGCGGCCTAATGAGGCCCGCGCGCTGCAGTTGCTGGCCGAGGTCGACCGCCAGGAGCAGGAATACAAGAAACTTCGCCAGGAGAAAGAGCAGTTGCACAGCGCCGCCATGTTTGCCTGGCAGAAGGGCGACGTCAGCAGCGCTCTCGCCAAGCTGGGGGTGGTGCTGGAGCTGGACCGGCGCGCGCCGGATTCCATCAATCGCGAAAGCGGCGCCAATTATCAGAGCTTTTACAACGAGGTGCGCTCCGAGCATGACGCCATGAACGCCGCCTACGCGGAGGCGCGGAGAAATCTCACTGAACACAACTTCGGCAGGGCCATGGCCGCCTGCCAGGCATACCTGGTCAAGTACCCGAACAATGCCATCTTCCAGGCCCTGAAATACGACATCGAGGAACACCAGCGCCAGGAGCTCTCGGCCTTCATTGCGTCGGTGGATCGCCAGGTTGAGGCGGAACCTGACCTGGACAAGCGCGTGAACATTCTGCGGGAGGCGCTGGATCTGCATCCTGGAGAACCGCATTTTGAAGGCGCATTGCGCCTGGTGCAGGACAAGCGCGACCTAGTCAACTCGATCGTCGCCCGGGCGCACCTTCACGAAGAACAGGCATCGTTCAGCGACGCCCTGAACGATTGGGAAATCCTGCGCACGATTTACAGCCAATATCCGGGATTGACCTTCGAAGTGGAGCGCCTGCAAAAGAGACGCGACCAGCAGGTCCGTATCGAATCCAAGACTCGCCTGGTCGAACAGATCGACACCAGCTTGCACTCCAGCGATTACGCGCGCGCTCTCGATCTGTTGCAAAAAGCGGCCGCGGAATTTCCCAACGACGCGGAATTGACCGAGCTTGAGAAGCTTGCCCAGGACGGCGTAAAGCGAAAGGCCGAAGCCCACCGCCTGATGACCGAGGGCCAGGAGTTGTGCGCCCAGCAGAAGCCTGTGGAAGGGATCAAGTTGCTGCGGCAGGCTTATGAACTGGACGAAAACAATCCGCTGTCGCGCGCGGTGCTGGCCAATGCCCTGGTCGAGCAGGCCCGCTCCACCGTGGAAAATGATTGGCGGGAAGCCGAAAAGCTGGCAGGGGACGCACTCGACTTGAATCCCGGGCACCCCATGGCCAAAACCATTCGGACCCAGATTCTCCATCAGAAGCGGGAAGCCTTCATCGACGAATGTGTTTCCCAGGCGCGCAAGTTGCAGGCGGCCGCCGATCTGGCTGGCGCCTTGTCCCGGATCGAAGAGGGCTTGTCGGTTTACCCGCGCGAGCCCCGGCTGGTCCAGCTTCAGGACGTGGTGCAGGGCGATCTGCAGATCCAGCGCCGCCAATCGCGTCGCCGCGACCTGGAAGAGTTGCGCAGCATGGAGAGTGAAATCGATGCCGCCGCGGACGGCGCTGCGAAGCAAACCCTGGGGCAACGGGTGCGAACCCTGGCGGACAAATATGCAAATGACAGTGAAGTCCAAACCATTGCGAATGGGCTTCTGCGCCGCCTGGGGCTGGACGAATTGAGCACGAAAACTTCGCTGGGATCGCTCGCGAGTGAAACTGCGACCTTGACCTACCACCCTCGGCCGGCAAGCTCGACCGAACCTGCGCCAACATTGCGGAACACGGTTTCGCTTCCTCCGCCCGCGGCGGACGTGGTTGCGGCCCCGCCTGCTCCGGCGGCAGCGGTTCCGCCGACACCGCCGCCTCCAGCGCGGACACAAGTTGCTCCTCCCGCGGCCAGGCGTCCAGCGCCCGCGCCTAAACGCACACCTCCACCTTCCCATCTCCAAGTACCGGCGCTACTGCAGAAGCATTACATGACGGCCATCCTCGCCTCGGCCGCCGCGATTTTCCTGGTGGCAACATTCTTTCTGTTCGGACGAAAGCATCCAGCGCCGGCCGTGGTCCCGCCCCCGGTAACTGCTCCCAGCGCGTCGGCCCCGGCCCCTGCCCCGCCGGCTTTGCCGCCCGAGCCGCCGCCGCCCGCGCTGAAGCTGTTTTCCGACACCGGCACCGGCAAAGTGACGTTTGACGATCAGCCGTCGGTGCAATTTGAGGATGGGCAGTGGACCCTGGAGAAACTGACTGCTGGAGAACACAAGCTGAGAGTTGTTGGACCACAGGGAGAAGCATCCTTCGCCTTCTCTAACCAGGACGGAGCGGCTCCGGCCCTCAAGGGGCCCATCGGATCCCAGGGCTTGCTGGCCGTGGTCGTCAGCGGCATGGCCGACAAGCTGAAGGTGTATTCGAGCGATGCTTCCATCAAGGTCAGCCTCGACGGGCAGGCCCCACTCGATGTGCCTCCCGACGGGGTTGACCTTTCCTCCATCTCCGCCGGTCCGCACGAGTTGGCCGTGACCCGCGGCAGCGATCATTCCCAGTACAAACTCGACATCAACGCCGGACCCGAACCCACGCTGAGCGCCTTCCTCGAATCGGGACAGAACCTGGGCACGCTGGTGGTAGTGACCGGTCAGGACAAGGCCAGAGTTTTCCTCAACGGGGTTCTCCAACCGCGGCTCACCCAGGGCGGCCAACTGCGGATTCCGAATCTCGAACTCAAAGATTACGTGGTGCGAGTATCCAAAAGCGGATTCCAGGAAGCTCCAGATCAACGAATCCGGATTCGCAAAGGCGAGCAAGGCAAACTGATTTTCAATCTGCAGGCCATCCCGCACTTCGCTTCGCTGACGATCCAGGGTGGAGTTCCAGGGGCCACGGTTCTGATCGACCAGGCCGCGGTAGGAACGGTTCAGCTCGACGGCACGCTCACCGTCGCGACCGTCAACCCGGGAGACCACGTGATCGAGCTGCACAAGGACGGGTTCAAGCCCAAGCAGAGCAAGAGGTCCTTCGTGGCCGGAGCTGCGGTTTTCCTTGCCAACGCGGACGTGACTTTGGACGCCGCGCCGGCCGAATTAAAAATTACGTTCACGCCGGCGGATGCTCAGGTGACCGTGGGCAAAACCGGCGAGACTCCGATCAAGGTAAGCAGTGGGAGCACTCTGGGCCTGTCAGCCGGTTCCTACACTCTGACCGCCAAAGTTGCCGACTTCACCCGATCGTCAACCGTGGAGGTCACGGCCGGTCAATCCCGGAGTCTGGATTTGCCGCTCGGGCCCAGCGGCATGTCCAGGTGGAACGATCCCGCGGGCTGGAAGCCGGAGAACGGATCGTTCGTTCATAAGGGCGGCGACTTCGTGATGTACAACCTGTCTCCCTCGTCCGGCACGTTTGTTTTTTCCGCCATGCTCAGCAAGGGTCGCCGCCTGCAGTGGATGCTGGACTGCGTCGACGCCAACAACTACATCCTGTTCCAGATGGACGAAAATAACTTTTACCGCACGGTAGTCCGAAACGGGGTGAAGGGGGACGAGATCAAAATTCCCCACAAGGGCGACAAGAAGAGTTTCCGGACTCTCCAGATCCACGTGGGAGCGAATGAAATCACGCACCAGATCCGGCAAGGAGAGAATTGGGTGCTTCTGGATCGCTGGACTCAGCCGGGAAGCAATTTAAGTCTCGGCCGATTTGGTTTCTACATTCCCGGCAATGACCAGGTCGCGCTCTCCAGCTTCGGTCATTACGTTGATCTGAACACGCGCTAGCGACGCGCCCATCGCACCGGGAATTTCGAAACAGGCTCCGGACACAACGCCTTACCGGGCCAGGGCTCCGGCCTGCCGCACCGCCAGGCCGCTCTCGATTTCGTATACCTCGTCGGCATGCCGGACCACTTCGCGATCGTGACTGACCAGCAGCAACGCCAGTTGACTCTCCAGCTTTCGCAGGTTTTCCATCAGGCGGCTCACGGCCTGAATGTCCAAATGGTTGGTGGGCTCGTCAAGCACCAGGAGCTTGGGTTCCCGCAGAAGAGCGCGCGCAATCGCGATGCGCTGCCGCTGTCCGCCCGATAAGCGGACTCCGTCATCGCCCATCCGGGTTTCGTAGCCATCGGGAAGCCTGGCGATGAATTCGTCGGCCAGGGCGAGATCGGCGGCGCACCGTATCTGTTCGAGACTGGCGTCAGGCGCGCCGTAGGCGATGTTCTCCCGAATGGTTCCGTTGAAGAACACAGGATTCTGCGCGACGAATCCGATGGCGCGGCGCACGCAGGAGAGGTCCACCTCGTCATAGGGGCGACATGCCAGGGATGGCACTGCATTTAGGTGCTGAGAGGGAAGAGATGCCTGGGCATACATCGCAGGCAGGACTTTGCCTACCCCCGGATGATCTCGACTGAGCAGCCAGCATGAAGCGCGACCGACTCGGACACGCTTCCCAGGACGACGCGATCGAATCCATGCCTGCCATGCGATCCGAGAATGATCAAATGCGCACCCCAGGTGCTGGCTTCATCCAATAAGATCGAGCGCGGGTCGCCCACCGGTGCACTTGGCCCGTGAGTGACCTTCAGTCCGCCGGAACTTAAAACGTGTCGCGCCTGGGCAACGGCTTTCTCCGCTCGCTGGCGAGCATCTTCCAGAATCTCAGCAAGAAGGCTTGGAGGATAAACCGGGCAAGGGGAAGCCACAGTATTGGCATTCTCCAGCACCAGCAGTTCACGGACGCAAATAATTCTGACTTCACTTCCGGCCGGCCAGGGGCGGTTGGCCACGGAACGTGCGGCGATTTCGGAACACTCGGACCCATCGGTCGCGAGCAGGAGCTTCATGGCATGGGCGGAAGCCGGCGAATCGAGCGAGGTGGGGCGCACAATCTCCACCGAGCAGGCTGCGGAGCGCAGCACCGCCTGCGCCACGCTGCCCAGGAAGAATCGGGAAATGGCGCCTCGCCCGCGCGAGCCGACCATCACCAGGTCGGCCTTCCATTCCCGGGCAAAATCCGAAATCGCCTGCTTGGGATAACCCAGCTGAACGGAGGAAACAACTTCATGCCCGGGGCCGTCGAGTTTCTTTGTGGCGGTCTGCACCAGGATGTGCGCAGCGCGCTTCACATCTGCGATGAGCGTCGGCAGTCGGTCCCATTCACCCATGTCCACAATGCTGAAGACGCAGATGGTTGTGCCTGCCGGCCAGGGGCGGGCTGCTGCCTCGTTCACGACGTGCTGTGATCCGGTTGACGGGTCAATTGCCAGGAGAACTCGCATATAGTTCCGGTGCTTCCCGATACTGATCGGCCATTCGCAGTTATTGAACTCCTTCTACTACTCTGGCATCAACTCGGCTTAGCCAAGGTGACGACGCTCATGCTTACTTGTGATATGGATCACTGCGGTTTGGGGCCCCCTGATTCACTGTAAGAATCGAGAGGTGGGAATCATGGAGTGCATCGAGACCGCCAAGGAAATCGGGCTGAAGAATATCCTCTATCTCACTGATTTCTCCGAACCAGCCGATGCCGCTCTTCCGTTTGCGACGGCCATCGCCCGCGAGTATGGGGCCAGGATTTATGCTTTTCACATCATCCTCCCCGACGTTTATACGTGTATGGCGCCGGAATTCGGCGATGTGGTGGCCTCCGGACTGGAGGAGGCAGCCGGGGCAAAAATGCAGAGACTCGAATCCCGGCTGACCGGCGTGCCGCATGAGACCGGCATCGAGTGGGGATCGAATGTCTGGGGCGTTCTCCAGCGGGTGGTGCAGAACAATAACATCGACCTCGTGGTACTGGGCACACGCGGCCGGACCGGTATGCAAAAGTTTCTGCTGGGCTCGGTGGCCGAAGAGGTTTGGAGACGCTCGCCTGTACCCGTGCTCACCATTGGCCCGAACGTCGGCCGCATCCGGCCCATTGAACGATTCAATTTCGTGCTCTTCGCCACGGATTTCACAACCCAGTCGCTGGCGGGGCTGTCCTATGCGGTCTCCATGGCGCGAGAATATCGGGCGCACCTCGGCCTGCTGCATGTGATCCGTCAATTCAAGAAGGAAGAAGCACTGGGCGAAGCATCGGCCGCCGATGTGATCCGCCAGATGAGCCAGCTGTTACCGAAGGACGCGAAGCTCGGGAGCCCCCCGGA
Source organism: Terriglobia bacterium (assembly GCA_963742495.1). Taxonomy (GTDB): domain Bacteria; phylum Acidobacteriota; class Terriglobia; order Terriglobales; family Acidobacteriaceae; genus JAIQFF01. The sequence continues at coordinate 643,383 of CAVULZ010000002.1, read as the reverse complement.
ATTCATCGTGAAATACGGCGAGCCCGCGGAAAATATCCTCGAGACGGCCGGCCAGTGCGGCGCGGATTTGATCGTGCTCGGCATTCACGATGGTCTCGGCATCGCGACCCATGTTGAGGGGACAATCGCACACGAAGTAGTGGTGAAGGCGTCCTGCCCGGTCCTGACCGTCCGGGGCTGAACCTACGGACTCTGCAACTCCCATCCCAAAGCCCGCAGCTTGCCGGTCCTCACGCCAGGCGCAACATGCGTTTGCCAAGTTCGACGAGCGCGAGATAAGTAATGGTCGAGACGGCAAGAAATACAAAAAATGGCGCGGGCAGGGGGACGAAGCCGAGCAATCGGGCAAAGGGAGAATAGGGAAGGAAGATCCCGGCAGCCACGATCAGTATGGTGGTGATCGCTAAAGGCAGGCTGGGCCGGCTCTTCAGCGGGTTCCCCATGGTGCGGATCACAAAGATTACCAGCGTTTGCGTCGCCAGGGACTCGACGAACCAGCCGGTATGAAATTCAGGCTGGCCGGCATGGAAAAAATGCAAAAGCACATAAAACGTCAGAAAGTCATAGAGCGAGCTGATCGGCCCGATGACGAGCATGAAATTACGCACCATCTTCATGTCCCAGGGCCGGGGCCGGCGCATGTATTCGCTATCAACATTGTCGGAAGGGATCGTAAGCTGCGACGCATCGTAGAGGAAATTGTTCAGCAGGATTTGCGTGGGGAGCATGGGAAGAAACGGCAGAAAGACTGAGGCCGCGGCCATGCTGAACATGTTGCCAAAATTAGAACTGGTTCCCATGAAGAGATACTTAAGCACGTTGGCGGACGCCCGGCGGCCCTCGATGATGCCGCTATGCAAAACGTCCAGGTCCGGCTTCAGGAGAATGATGTCGGCGGCGTCACGCGCCACATCGACCGCCGAGGCGACGGAAATGCCGACATCGGCAGCGTGAAGGGACGGAGCGTCATTGATTCCGTCGCCCATGTAGCCCACCACGTGCCCGCGGCGTTTGAGAGCATGAATGATGCGGTGTTTCTGCATGGGAGTTACACGGGCGAATATGGTCGTTTCTTCTGCCCGGTGCTCGAGCGCCGTGTCGCTGGTGGAGTCAAGGTCATCGCCCAGCATGACCGCGGGATTTTCGATGCCGACCTCCTGGCAAACGTGGCGCGCCACCAGTTCGTTGTCTCCGGTCAGGATTTTGACGTCCACGCCATCGCGCTTCATGGCGGCGACCGAGGCCCCTGCATCCGGGTTTGGCGGATCCGCAAATGCGAGGTAGCCGGCCAGGACGAGAGTGTGTTCATCCGCGGCTGAAAATCTGCCGCGAGGGTCCACGTCCCGATAGGCGACGGCCAACAGCCGGAAGCCGTTACCACTCAGGTCATCAAAGGTCTGGCGGCAGCGACTTCTGAGATTCGGGTCGAGGGCAGCGACCCGGCCCTCACTCTCGTAAGAGCTGGAGAGTTCGAGAATTCCCTCCGGAGCGCCCTTCACGATCAGTAGTCCCGGAGTTTCTTCGGATCCGTTCTTAGACTTAACCACGATCGAGAGCCGGCGGCGTTCGAAATCGAATGGAACCTCATCGCATTTCAAGTAAGCGTCTGCGTCCCGCCGGTCGTTTTTCAAAATCGCGAGTTCGAGGGGACTGCGGATGCCAGTCTCGAACCTGCTGTTGACGTAGGCCAGGGCCAGGGCGCGGTCAGAGGGGTGGCCCAGATAGTCCACCGAGGACTCCAGGACCATTTCGCCGGTGGTCAGAGTGCCGGTCTTGTCGCTGCAGAACACATCGATGGTGCCGAAATTCTGGATGGCGGGCAGATGCTTAACGATGACATGGTTCCGTGCCATCCGAATGGCGCCGCGGCCAAGGGTCACGGAAGTGATCATGGGAAGAAATTCCGGCGTTAGGCCCACAGCCAGGGCCACGGCGAAAACGAAGGACTCGAATGCATCCTTGTGCATGGCGATGCGGACCACGAGGATGAACAGCACAAGGAAAAGAACGGTGCGGGTAATCAGTAAACCAAAACGCCGCAGGCCGCGCTGGAATTCAGTTTCCTCTGGCCGGTCGGCGAGCCTCTCCGCGATGGCGCCAAATGCGGTGTGAGTGCCGGTGGCGAGCATGCGAGCCACACCGGTTCCGCTCACGACAGAAGTTCCCAGAAAGACCAGGTCAGGCGCCTGCGGGGTTCTCTCTACCGCTTTCCCGACGGTCCCCACTTCTTTTTCCGCAGGCATGGATTCGCCGGTCAGGGCGGCCTGCTGGACATAAAGATCTCGCGCCTCGATGAGTTGGCCGTCGGCGGGAACCAGGTCGCCGGCCGACAACCGCACGATGTCACCCGGCACAATCTCCCGCCGCTTGATCTCCTGCCAGGCGCCGTCACGCAATGCGGTTGCGGTCAGGCTTACGTGTTCCTGCAGCCGGTGAATTGCCTGCTGCGATCGATAAGTTTGAATGAAATCGATGGCGACGCTGAATACGACAATGACAAAGATGAGCTCTGCCTCAGTCTTCTGGCCGAGACTCGCGGAAATCACGCTGGCCACGAGAAGAATGATGACCAGAGGATTCACGAACAGGTGCAACAATTCAAATGTGAGCGCGCCGCGGCGCTGGGAGGCGGGATCGTTGGGGCCGTATTGGGAGAGGCGAGCTTCTGCCTCTTGCGAGGTCAGGCCAACCCAGGTGGCCACAGGGCCATAAGCGTCCTGGCCGGTCGCTGAGGGTATGGAACTCATCGAGCTCTAGCCTCAGACGCTACTTTTGCTGGATCGTGCTCAAATATTCCGTCACATTCTGGAGCCGGACGTTGCCCAAGTCCTGATCATAATCGATTTGGTGGAAGATCGGCCCCCAGACCGGCATCTCCCGCGAACCATGAGCGGCAGGAACGTCGTCTCCGGCGATGATGCTGCGCACCCGGGCAGTGGGAAAGGTGCCGCCGTTTCTTTTTGCGATGGTGGCAAGTTGCGGAAGTCTCCTCTTCAGTGCGGGCGCAGCCGGACCATCTCCCTTGCCGTTAACGCCGTGGCACGCTGCACAATAGCGTCTGAAAATCTTAGCTCCATCCAGGGGAATCATTGCGCTCTGGGGTTGCGCCGGAGGTGTATTTTGGGATATCGCGGTTCCTGAGTTATATAAAAGCCACAGGAGTGTGATGCAGCAGAGCGCAAGACTGAGAGCAGACCATCGGGCTGACGGCATGAGTTGCCTTTCCGTGGAGAGTGGGCATCGAGCTTCGCGCCACCGACTTTCTCTCCTTAGTCCTTAGTTTATACGTTCGATGCGAGCCAAAGCCTATAAGGACGGTTGCCTCAAGGATGTGATCGGCGTCACAGCCGCCCCAGAGGTTTCAGAAGTCGAGGACCGCTCGAATTGAGGTTGGATCGTTCGGCGTTCGCATGCGGAAGCCGAGTTTCCCGGCGATCTTCTTCATGGGCAGGTTATCGGGCAGGATTTCCGCATCCACGCGGGCCAATTTTTCATCTCGCGCGATCTGTGTGACGCGCCGGAATAGTTCTGTACCGAGGCCCTGGTGCTGGCACTGGTCCGATACCAGCACGGCAACTTCTCCTTCGTTCTTAGCATGCGACTTGACCAGTCTGCCTACTCCGAGAATCCGATGGGTCCCGGTTGCGTCCCGGCGTTCCGCGACGATCGCCATCTCACGGTCGTAATCCACAAAGCAAATACGCACCAGACGATCATGGGCGATCCGCGAACTAAGGCTGAGAGAGTAGAAATAACGCAGGTACACGCTGCGGTCGGAAAGGGTAGTGTGAAATTCGACCATCAAGGGCTCATCCTCCGGCCGAATCGGCCGCAGAGTGACTGTGGCACCGTTCTTCATTACCCATGAAGAAACGTACTGCGAAGGGTAGGGTCGGATGGCCGGTCGGGGAAGATGATCAGGATCGGTTCCCGGCGCATGCAGGACCACGCGGGCGTCAAGCGCCAACAGTCGTTCCGGCGAAGCCAACAGGGGATTGATATCGATTTCCGAGATCCACGGCTGTTCGACCACTAGTTGACTGAAGCGGACGAGCAGGCCTTCCAAGGCCGGCAAGTCAATCGGTTTGCGGCCACGCACGCCCTTGAGGGCTATGAAAATGCGGGTTTGCTCCATCATGCGCTGGGCAAGCGTGCTGTTCAGAGGTGGCAGGGCCAAGGCACGATCACGATATACCTCGACCAGCGGGCCGCCGGAACCAAACAGGAGGACCGGGCCAAACTGGGGATCAATGCTGCTGCCGAGAATCAACTCGTAGCCTTCCAGGCGCACCATAGGCTGTACCGTCACGCCGGAGAAGTGATCAGGCCCGACTATCTTCTCGACCGAGGTTTTGATCGCCTGAAACGCGGAACGGACGGAGGGCTCATCTTCCAGGTTAAGTTTAACCCCGCCCACGTCAGTCTTGTGCGTAATCGTCCGGGAGAAGATCTTCAGCACGACGGGGTATCCGAGAGCGTGGGCGCATGAGACCGCTTCGTCTTCGCTGCGGGCGATCCGCGTCTCAACCGTGGGAATACCGTAGTGCGACAGGACTTGCTTGGATTCGAATTCGTCGAGCAAAATGCGACCCTGACTGCGGGCGGTCGCGATGATATTTTCGGCCTGACGCCGGGAGGCGGAATCGAGCTCGCCGCCTTCCGCCAGCGTCGGAGTCTCGTAGAGCCCGCGCAGGTCATAGCTATAGCGCCACATGTAGGTGAATGCCCGCGCTGCCGTGTCGGGGTAAGGGAACGTGGGAATACCGGCGGCGTTAAGGATTGCTTCGCCTGAGGCTATGCTGGCGCCACCCATCCAGCTGGTGAGCAGGGGTTTCCCGGACGACTTGGCATATGGCTTCAAACGTTCTGCCACCGCGGCCGGATCGGTCATGCCTTGCGGAGCGAGGATGACCAGCAAGCCGTCACTATTGGGATCGTGGGAGGCGATTTCCAGAGCTTTGGCATACCGCTCCGAGTCGGCGTCCCCGAGAATATCGATCGGATTATTGTGGCTCCAGTGCCGCGGCAGAAATGCATCCAGCGCCTGCAGCGTTGTTTCCGAAAGAAGCGACAGTTGTCCGCCGCTCGCCACCAGTGCGTCCGTGGCCAGAACGGCGGGTCCGCCGGCATTGGTAAGAATAGTAAGCCGCGGCCCTTTGGGGCGCGGTTGCTTGCCCAGAACTTCCGCCATATAAAACAAATCTGCGATGGCGCTGACCCGCAGCACGCCGGAACGGCGGAACGCCGCATCAAGAACTTCATCGCTTCCGGTCAAAGCGCCCGTATGCGAAGCTGCGGCGCGGGACGCGGCTTCCGAGCGGCCCGCCTTGATTACGATGACAGGCTTTCGCATCGCCACTTCGCGCGCGGCGGAGAGGAAAGACCTGGCGTCGCCGACCGACTCCATATAAAGGAGAATGCTTTGCGTGTTCGGATCATCGCCAAAGTGGTAAATCAGGTCGCCCCAACCGACGTCCAGCATGGAACCGGTCGAGACGATGGCGCTGAATCCAACTTGCTCCAGGTGCCCCCAATCCAGAATCGCAGTCAGCAGCGCTCCGCTCTGGCTTAGAAAGGCCACGTTGCCGGGGCGCGCCGCGTCCTTGGCGAAGGTAGCGTTCAGGCCGATGGTGGGATTCATGATCCCCAGGCAATTGGGACCAATCAGGCGCATGCTGCCGCGGCGCAGTTGTTCCTGAATCTGGCGTTCCAACTCGACGCCTTCCGCTCCTCTTTCACGAAATCCCGCCGAGATGACTACTGACGCCCTCACCCCGGCGTCCACACATTCGCCGATGATGCCCGGGACCGTGGCGGCCGGCGTGGCAATTACCGCCAAATCCACTTTTTCCGGAACTTCGCCAATCCTCGCGTAGGCCTTGAGCCCGCAAATTTCGGAGTGCCGCGAATTAACCGCATACACCTTGCCCTGGAAGGAAGGATGGCGCAGGTTCTCGAGAACGCTCCGTCCAACCGTGCCCGGACGCTCGGTGGCCCCGATCACGGCCACGGAATCGGGCAGAAATAATGCATCAAGGCCGACTCTGACAGCTTCACTTGCGACAGTCACCAGATTTTCCTCTCCTGCACCAGCGGCGCCGCTCTCAGACTAACAGCCATCACAGTGAAAACCGATATATATGCGATTCCACTCTTGCGGTCTGGTGATTCTGATCACAGAGCTGAGTGACCGACGCCGCTGCAGCCAAGTTCTGCCTTAGTCAGAATCGCTACCACATAACAAGGGATGAGTACATCGATGACACAGTTGACTCTCGATAACGCCTGCAATTCTCCGAAACCGGTCGGTTTTGATCAGATCTCGCTGCCATCCGAATGTGACAATTTCCATCCGCCGTGTCTTAAAACCTTCCAAGGAGGAGGCGCTCAGATGCTCAACCGCGAACGGATCACGGTACTTATCTTCTCAATTGTGATATTGGCACTATTCGCCGGCATGCCAGCTCCAGTCGCGGGAGGCGTAAACCTGGGGCATCCAATCTATGCCATTCCGGCGTTTTCACGCCAGTACGGCACATCCTGCAGCACCTGCCACGTGGACTTCCCCAAGCTCAACGATTTCGGCAAGGCATTCAAGGATGCCGGATTTAAGTTTCCTAAAGATGACGAAACCTTCATCAAGGTCCCGCCAGTAATGTTGGGATCTCCGGCGCAAAAAGAATTGTGGCCTCATACCATTTGGCCGGGAACCATTCCAGGACTGCCGCCGATCGGGTTGCGCTTCAATACGTTCTTCCAGGTCGTCGGCAGAAACCGGAACAACTTCAATCTGCAGGCTCCCGGGGATCCAACCGCTCCCTTCATTCCTCGCACCGATTTTCAGTCGGGACTATTCAGCATCTTTATGGCGGGAAATTTTGGGGATGACATCGCTTTCTGGGTGGATGACGACCTCAGCGTTGGCGGCTCCGGCGCCGATGGCGGTCTTGGGGATGGCTATCTGAAGTTCGTGAACATTGGCCGGCACCTGAAACTGCCCACCGATTCTTTCAGCGTGCGGATCGGACAGTTCGAGCTCGATCTTCCCTTCAGTCCGGCGCGCAGCTGGAACCTGAGCGGTTGGGACATCTACGATCAGGCGAATATCGGCACGGTGAATTCGATCCTGGGTCTGCCCACGGTCGCCAATTCTTTCGCCATGTCCAACGCGGCTCAGGGTGTGGAGTTCAGCGGAGGACACAACTACCGCGGCTATCACTATTCATTGGCTATCGTGAACCAGAATACGACCGGCGGGACGGCTGCTGGAAACAACGTTCCCCCGGAAGTGGCTTATACGTCAGACTCCAACTTCAAAGACATTTACGGCCGTCTCTCCTATCGTTTTAACCTGGAACGCGACCCCGCCAGCCGGAACGAAATTCAGGCGGCGGGAGCCTCCGGGCCTCGCGACCATACGTATCTCAATCTGGGGACGCTCTACTTCTATGGACGTTCCGTGCAGCGGTTTCAAGGCCAGGACAGCACGGGAGTTGCAACCGTGTTGACGGCGCGCGAGCCGTTCTACCGCGTGGGAGCAGACTTCAGCTTCAACTACCACGCCTTAAACCTGTTTGGACAATACATGTACGGCCGCGACCAGAACTTGCTGCCCCTGCTGCCCGCCGGCCTCCCGTTGCCGACCGGCCTTCTCAGGGGAAGTCCGGCCAGCTTCAGCGGCGGCTTCCTTGAAGCAGACTACCTGGCCCTGCCCTGGTTGATGACCATCATGCGCTGGGATGCGGTTCACTCCACTGCCGACCTGATTAACGGCATCGGAGCCACGCCAGATACCGATATCGGATCGTTCGTGTCGCCTTTCCGCGCCACCCGAAATCGCTTTACCCCCGGCGTGCAGTTCCTGGTTCACGCCAACATAAAGGCGTCCTTTGAGTACCAGATACGGCCGCAGCAGATCGTCTACGACCCGACGACCGGCAAGGTCATCAGCAGTCCGTTCCGAACCAACTCGGCGATTGCGGGCCTGGAATTCGTTTACTAAATCGGGGAGGCTGCGCCTCCCTTACTTGAATTGAAAGAGGAGAAGTCATGAAGGGAAATGTTCTGATTATTGTCGCAGTCGTAATGGGAATTTCTCTGGCGGCCAGCGCCGGCACCATCAGCGGGCAAGTCTCAGGAGTCGCAGGACAGTCTGTGGTTTACGTTGACGCGATTTCGGGGAAGACGTTCCCCCCACCTGCCGAACATCCGGTGATCGATCAGAGAGGTCTGGTCTTCCAGCCTCATGTCACAGCGGTACTGGCGGGCACTACCGTCGACTTTCTCAACAGCGACAGCGTGGCTCACAACGTCTTCTGGACTTCCGTCGGCGGCAACAAGAAGCTGGGCCACAATCTCGGCACCTGGCCGAAGGGTGACCGGAAGTCGTTCAAGTTCGACACGCCAGGCGCCGTGCCCATCCTCTGCAATGTTCACCCTGAGATGTCGGCTTACCTGGTGGTCGTTCCCACTCCTTACTTTGCGACTTCGGATCAGACCGGAAACTACAAGATTGAGAATGTTCCGGACGGCAGCTACACCGTGACCGCCTGGCACGAAGGGGCAAAGAGCCAGTCCAAGCCGGTAGCGGTGTCGGGCGACGCGAAGGCAGATTTCACCCTGAGCAAGTAATAGAAAAAGGGGGCGGGAAACGGAGGCCCACTGGGCCTCCCGTCCCGCAAGAGACAGAATGAAAAGCTCGTCAATCATGTCCTGGTCGTTCTTGTTGATGAAAAACCTGGCGGTGATGTTCGTAATCCTCTCACCGTTATTCGGTCAAACCAGTGGGAGTAAGGAAATTCCGGTCACAGCGGTAAGAGGCGAAAGCTGGATCAGCCATCTCCATAAAAACTTCAGCGACACCAGTATGGGGAAGACGTACCATTCCGGGCCGGTTGCACCCATGCCAGGCGAGAAGTCCGCTGGCGGGCCAGAGAAACTATCGCTCGATTTTGCGGCACGAACCATGGCTTACCACGGTTCCGATGTGTATCGCCTGAATTGCCGGGGGTGCCACAAAGCGTCCGGCCACGGTATGCCTCCGGAGATCAATTCCGTCATCGATCCGGTGCGGGCAACGTCTGTCAAGGTCATCATGGAAAGAATGAAGAAGGCCGGCATGAATATGAGTCGGGCGAACGCGGCGCTGCTGGCGAAGCAGTCCAATGCGGCGCTGCTGGATCGCTTTCACAAAGGCGGCACGGACATGCCACCCTTCCCTCAACTAAGAGAACCGGAGATCCGGGCCTTGATTGCTTACCTGAGACAGCTTGCTGGCGTCCCCGGGGCAGAGAAAGAACAACTCGCGATCAACGAGTCACCCTCCCATGTAGGCGAGCAAATCGTGAAATCTACCTGCCACATCTGCCACAACGCGGTGGGATCGAACCCCAATCCCCAGCAAATTCTGGAAGGGGCCATACCACCGCTCAGTACTCTCACTACGCGGACGAGCCTGCCTGATTTTGTTCGAAAGGTTACTGCCGGCTCCCCCATCAGCATGGGAGTCTCAGCGATGCCATTCCGTGGAAGGATGCCGGTATTCGACTATTTGAGTGACGACGAAGTGGCGAATGCGTATTTGTACCTTACGCTTTGTCCTCCGCAGGAATAGGAGAGCTGCATGGAGAATATGTCCGATTGCGGCCCTCGTGAGCTACGGTCCGCGCGCAAGGTCCGGCTTTTCGTACTGATCACGATTATGGTCGCCAGCAGCGGCGCTCTGGCGCAGGTCCTCACTCCGGCTGAGATCAAAGATCCAGATCTGCGGTCGCTGCAACAACAGTACATCAACGATTTGAAGGTTGTGGGCCAGGACATTCAAGCACTCCCGCTCAAGTACCGTTTCTATCTGAGCCGCAAATTGGATCTCGACCAATCCGAACAAGAGCATGCTGATCAGCGCTCGATTCGATTTGATCGCTACAACGGCCAGACCGTGCTGGCAATCACCGGCAACTATTACGCAGCCTACCCGGAAAAGATCGCGGCGGAGCAACGGGCTCGCGCCACTTTTCTGAATGTGGTCATGCCGATTTTGAAGACGGAAGTTCCGCGCTTTCAGACCAATCAACATGTGCAAGGCTATGCCCTCGAGATTTCTCATCACGTCCTCGGGAACGTTATGGGGGTAACGGTGGAAAGGCCGGAAAATCTCATGGTGTATCTGCCGCAAAGCGGCGCTCTCCAACTACTAGGTTCTCGGGACGAGAATGTCCAGCAGGCGGGTTTGATGCAGGGTCAGATTTTTCTCAATGCCCAGCCTGTCAATATCTGGCTGAACGGAGAAGGGCCCCAGCCGGCTGCGGGTGCTGACTCGAGTCTGAATTCGAACGAACGTGCGGAGCCGACCGCCGGAACTCAAATCACCCAGACCGGCGCCGGGAACAGCGGACAAGCGGCGCTGAGCATCGCTGCCCCTCCAGTCACAAAACCGAGCGACGTCGCAGCAGCGCCCCTGCGGGACGCGTCACCGCAGGCGCTGGCGACGTTGCAAGCTTCCAATCAGGAAGCGCTGACCAAACTTGTGAAGGAGTTGGACCCTCAGGCGCACTTTGTCGCTTACGCGGCGCAGAGCTTTGTGGCCTTTCGCCAGGGCATTTATCTTGAGCTTTCCTTGAATACGACTTTGCCGGAGTCAGCTATGGGATCGCGATACAAACTTGCCGCAATGGCATTTGACGACCACGTGGCGCATTTGATTCGTCCGACGCTTGCGTATTTCAAGGAAGAGTCAAAGTTTGATGGGATCAGTTTCAGCACCACGGTGCACCTGGCAGGCCGGTCGCCCGCGGCCGGCAAAACGGAAGCCGTTGAGTTCTTCTTTCCTTTCGCGGCCCTGCGCTGCTACCAGAAATACGATTGCACTGGCCAGCAACTCCTCGACACCGGGGTGGTGCTCATCAACGGCGAACGCGTTGCCCTGGACCTGCAGGTCTCTGAAGCCGGCCTTGGCCGCTGACGCAGACCCAAGGTCCGGCAGAGACGCACTCGCCGATCCGAACCGACCTTCTTAAGCAGCTGATGGTGTCCGTTTCTGCTGCACTAGCTCGCCTTCAGCTTGCGCCCAGTGTTCCAGGGCATGGCCAGGGACTCGTCCTTGCTGCTCGTAGAGTTCAAAAGCGCGACGCCTGATTTCAGCCGCCAGCTCGGCCTGTGTGTATCCTTCATTCCTGGCCTGGTTTTGATTTGAAACATTAACTTGTTTCATGGAACCACTTCTCCAAACTCGTAGAATCCATCTCGCGCCTCTTTCGGATGGAGGGCCGCCGTGAATGGAGCGGTCAGCACCGGGCAAGGGGCGTTGGCAATTACCTTGTGAGCCGTTGCCCATGGCAGATGCGTGGCGGCGCCGAGGTGGCCGGCGGCAGCCCGCACTCCGAGCACGATGAGATCGGCCCCGGAGTCCAAAGCTTCCCGGAGTATGCAGTCTGCGGGCGGGCCGAATTGGACGGAGGGCTGGGGTGAGCACCACAGCCGAGCGTCCTCCGGCACCAGCTTCTCCAGTCTTTGCAGCATGAGCTCGAGCGGTTTCGGCCGGCGATATTTGTCCGCGAACTTCTCGATCACGTAAAGCAGAGTCAGTTTGGCCCGGAATTCCTGTGCCAGGGAGACCGCGAAGGGCGCGGCGGCGAGGGATTCGGGGCTGAAATCGGTGGCGTAAACGATCTGACGCACTGAAATCTCGACCGGTGCGATTTCCTTTGCTTCACCTTCGAGCGCCGGCAACTTGGCCCGTCCGGAGACTTTCGGGCCGACCGTGAGAACTGGACAAGGCGCCTGGCGCAAAATCTCTTCTGCCTTGGACCCGAGCAGCAGTTTTCCCACGCCGGTGCGCCCGTGGGTTCCGACGATCAGCAAGTCGATTTCATGGGTCCGGATAATTTCGGAGAGACCGTCCCAAACTTCCCCTTCACGCACGTAAGTATGGTGGGCGAGAGTCTTCAGGGACGCGGCCAGAGCCTCCATCTGCTGCTGGGCATCAGCGCGGGCGGCTTCGTGAATGGAGTCAGGGGTCACCGGGCTTTCAGGTAGGGAAGGAATTATGTAAGCAGGCGACAGCATATGGACCACATGCAATTGGCTGCCATAACGTCGGCTGACGGCTGCGGCGTAGGGCAAAGCCGCTGCGGAAGCCTCGGAGAAATCAGTGGCCAAAAGGATGTTCTTCAGAGAGATACCGCTAAGACTTGATACCTCCAATAGCTTCATAAGGCACCTCCTGGAACTCATCTACTTTTTAAATTTCTCAGCCTTCTTCCCCGGGGCCGGTGCCGCCGCTCACGGCGAGTTGTGACTATGCTCACTAATCTGTCCTGCTACAAGCATTGGCATGAAGGCAAGAACTGCAAGCATCACCACATACACCGTCCCGGCAACCGGATCCCGGCCCGCCAGGTAGTCAGCAACCGTTAGCCCCCTGATCCAAAGCACGAGGGTGAATTCGGTGAGGAGCAAAAGTCCGAGGGCGAAAAGTCCGACCGCAAGGCGCTCAAACCCTGAAAGTTGCAAGCCAGGGCGCAGGCCTACCCAGCGCGCCGCGAGAACAATCACCACGAACATGATGGGTGCCTCCATCAGTTCGGCCTTCCTTGTGCCGAAGCCCGGGACAATCCACAGGGTGCGGATGGTTCCCAGCACGAAGCCGGCCCCGAATACGAGCGCGAAATAGAGGGCTCCAGCTTTCAGAATTTGCAGACCGGAATCACGCCTACCCTGCTGCCGACCACTCATGGCTGCACTTTATTGTCCGGTGGCGAGGTCTTTTTAGCGAGGGACCGAACATAGTTGACCAGGTCCCAGAGGCCATCCGATTTCAGACGAGTACCTTCGGGCGGCATATCGCCCTTGCCGTGCTTGATGATGTAGAAGAGCTCTCCGTCAGTTCTGTCCTTCAGGGTCGCTGGATTGGTAAAGTCGCTGACCTTCAGTTTCATATCCGCCGCGACATCGCCCTTGCCATCGCCGTCCGTGCCATGACACATGGCGCAATCGTATCCGTACCACTTCTTGCCTTGAGCGATTGATTCGGGAGTGGGTTTACCCGGGTTGACCTCATGCGCGGCTTCGACAGGGATTACGTAGGGCGCGACCGGCGCCGCTTTGGGCTTTTGATCTTGCTGTCCGACGGCAGCGAGCTCGAGTATGGAGAACAAGCAGACAATCAGTAAGGTCTTCAAGGATGCTCCTCCTACAATGTCTTGCTCAGCCTGTTGGCCAACTATTGGTTCGGGATTTCCAGCTGCTCCGGCGAGGTGCTTTCCACATCTGACTTCCCCGTCTGCAGCGCTTCCTGCATGGCCCGCTGATCTATCCGGATTCGTTCGACCAGAGCGCGGCCCGCACCACAGCGCTCAGCAACCTTCTCCGCGGCGGCAAGCGCATGGTCGAAGAGCGCCCGCGCCACATCGAAGTGCTCGTAGTCGCGATGGAGGTTGGCGAGGACATTCAGATCTCGCGCAAAGGCCAACCACTGTTGCTGGCCCAGCAGATCGATGCCGTCCGATGGCCTGGTGGAACGCTCAACTTCGGGTTGTTCCTCGGCCTGTTCCTCGATCTGGCTGATTTGTTTGCGCAACCAGGCAGAGAGGGCTTCTTCCAGCTCGAGCTGGGTTCCACAGCGATAAAAGTAATCGATGGTTTCACCTTTATCGGTGAGCGGAATGAGCCGGCATGGCGAAGCCTGGTCCTTGAGCTCGCTGGGAACAAACTGCATCAGCAGGCACTCGCTGCAAGGATGCGGCCGCGCGGGATCGCCAAAATTAGGACACGTAAGCGAGTCCTCGAAAGCCAACTGGCGACGCCATGGAGTGTGAGGAGAGCGGCCGTAGCCTCCATCCTCGAGAAACTTCAGCTCGAATTTGAGGAGATCCAACAGTTCGTTCTGGTCGTGTGCCATATGCCACCTCGCCTGACGACATCAGGATCGCAGAGACAGCCTGAGGACGCCGTAGCTCTCCTCACTCGCCATGGTGATTTCGATCACACCCCTCGGTTTGCCGTTAATAGTTGGTTCAATCCCGGGAATTCAGCGCCGTCATGTTCCCGCATCGCCAGGCGCGTGCGGCGTTCCGCCTCTGCTTTGACTAGATGGAGCGAGACCCGGCGAATCAGCTCGACGCCAGGGGAGACCAGCGACCAGTAACGCCGGAAGGCAGCCCGGGCAGTCTGGTCGGTGGTGGCGACCCGGGTCTCGGTGCGGGCCACCGACGCGCTGGCGCTGATCGGATCGGCGCGCAATGTCCATGCAATCTTGGTGTAGCCGGGCTCGTGAAACGAGGCAAACTCCGCGGGCGGCAGCGGACAGAAGACAGGATTGGCAACCCACGGACGGGTCACCGCGCCGAGGGCGATCTCATGGCCCGGCACCTCGCCCAGCACAACCCATCCCAACTCTTTCGCTTGCGCCAACAACGTTCGGGGATGGCGCAGATTGTCGGGATGGCCGCCCAGAATCAGCTCGCGGCCTTTGAAGATGCAGCGAACGATCGGCGATTGCAGCAGATCCATTTCGCATGCCGCAGCTAGTGTGGTCTCGGACGGCGCGGCGACGCGCACGGAATGCCGCTCCACGACTTCGTACGCGGGAATAAACTGATCGAGTAATGGGTCAATCTCCTCGCGGGATGGACGTGGCGGATGACCATACCGCAACCAGGTGAATGCGGCATGTGTGGTGTACAAAGCGGCGGCGAATCCGGCGCCGGCCGCCAGGCACCGGAGGGCCGGCCGGCTATGTCTGGTTGCCGAGTTCATGACTTTTCCTTTCGAGAAGAGGATCCGCCGCGGTAAGTGACAGATTCGCGACTCATCTTATTTAGCCGCGTACCGTCAGCACTGGGCATCGCGCTTTCGCGACCACTTGCGCGGCAATGGGCCACGGCGTGTACTCTGATATCGCACCCTTGGCCGGCTGCCGCACTCCCATCACGATCAGGTCCGCTTTTCGTTCCTCGGCGAGGCGCAGAATGCCTTCTTCCGGGAACTCAAAGCGCACCACGAACTCAGGTTTGCACCAATTTTCCGCGTCCGCCGGCACCAGGGCGCGCAGCATCTCATGCGCGCTCGCCTCTTCCGACTCCCGGTACTGGTAAGGACTGAGAGAGATCAGTTGCAGGAAAATCAAATTTGCCTGGTTCTCCTCGGCTAGAGAAAGGGCATAGGGCAAAGCTTTCATGGAAGACTCCGACCCATCGGTAGGGAAGAGAATAGTCTTGAGTCTCCATTCGGTGGCGTCCAGTCGAGGCACTTGAGGGCCGACGGTTAGCACGGGACAAGTCGCTCTCCGGTAAATTTTCTCCGCCTCCGATCCCAGCACCAGCTTTTTCAGTCCTTGTCTCCCATGCGTTCCCGTGACCACGAGATCGATCTTGTCTTCTTGAATAATGTCTGCAATCACCTTCCAGACTTCTCCGCGCTCTAACCGCATTTTGGCGGGTCTAGTCTGCAACGAGTTGTCGCCGAGAACAAACTCCACGAGCTTCGCCTCGGCTTTCAGGTGAGCGGGATCGGCGTCAATGGGAACCGGATCCAGAGGGACACTGAGCATGGGTTCAGGGCTAAGAGCATGCGCGACAACGATCTTTGCCTCGTACTGGTTGGCGAGAGCGGCGGCATACGCCAGCGCAGTCTTTGAAACCTGCGAGAAGTCGGTCGTAACCAGGATTTTGCTCAACGAGATTCGGGTGTTGGTGCCAAGGGCTTCCATAAGAGTGCCTCCTCGAAAGACGGTTTCCAGGTCAACTTATAGGTGACTACGGAAAATCCTGCGGTGACCTCGATCACTCCCTTCGGTGACGCCAACCACGGCCATCCCTGGGCTGTACCGGTAAAAAGGATATTCAACGCGATCGGGGGAAAGAGGTATGACGCAAGACAAAGCCGTTATGGACGGGAACGAAGCTGCCGCCTCAGTGGCGTACCGGCTCAATGAGGTGATTGCCATCTACCCCATCACTCCCGCGTCGCCGATGGGGGAGTGGGCAGACCAGTGGAAAGAGGAGGGATGCAAGAACATCTGGGGGACGGTCCCCAGCGTCATCGAAATGCAAAGCGAGGGAGGCGCTGCCGGGGCCCTGCACGGTGCGCTACAGGCCGGGGCGCTCGGCACAACCTTCACCGCGTCTCAAGGCTTGCTTCTGATGATCCCCAATATGTACAAGATCGCCGGCGAGTTGACGCCGACGGTGATCCATGTAGCGGCCCGTGCCATAGCCACCCATGCGCTCTCGATTTTCGGCGACCACAGCGACGTGATGGCCGCGCGTGCCACCGGCTTTGCGATGTTGTGCTCGAATTCCGTGCAGGAAGCGGGCGATTTTGCCTTGATTGCGCAGGCGGCCGCGCTCGAATCGCGCATCCCCTTCCTGCACTTCTTCGACGGCTTTCGCACTTCCCATGAAGTTAGCAAAATCGTGCTCCTGAGCGATGACGATCTGCGTGACGCTGATCGATGACACTCTGGTCCGCCAGCATCGGCAGCGCGCATTGTCACCCGATCACCCGCTGTTGCGCGGGACGGCGCAGAATCCTGACGTATTCTTTCAGGCGCGCGAGGCCATCAATCCTTTTTACCGGGCGTGTCCAACCATCGTGCAGGATGTAATGGACCGCTTCGCCCAGCGCACCGGCAGGAGCTATCACCTGTATGACTACGTCGGTGCTCCCGACGCCGAACGGGTGATAGTGATGATGGGCTCGGGGGCAGGGGCAGTAGAAGAGACCGTAGAACAGTTGTTGCAGCGGGGCGAAAAGGTTGGGCTCCTGAAGGTCCGGCTCTACCGGCCTTTTGCAGCAGAAGCTTTTATTTCTGCGCTTCCGAAAACAGTGCGCCGCATCGCCGTCCTGGACCGCACCAAAGAGCCGGGCAGCCTGGGCGAACCGCTCTACCAGGATGTGGTGACCGCGTTGAGCGAGTCGAGCTTCGGGGATGGTGGGGCTTCGCAGATTCTTCCGCGGGTGATCGGCGGCCGCTATGGTCTGGCTTCGAAGGAGTTCACGCCAGCGATGGCGAAAGCCACCTTCGATGAACTGAAGAACTCAACTCCGAAGAATCACTTTACAGTCGGGATTCACGACGATGTTACCCACACCAGCCTGGAGTACGATGCCGAGTTTTCCACTGAAGAGCCGGAAACGGTCCGCGCGCTGTTCTACGGACTTGGTTCCGACGGAACCGTCGGCGCCAACAAGAACTCGATCAAGATTATCGGGAAAAATACGGACAACTATGCCCAGGGGTACTTCGTCTATGACTCGAAAAAGGCGGGGTCAGTCACGGTCTCACATCTGCGTTTTGGTCCGCATCCCATCCGGTCGTCTTACCTGATCACCCGGGCCAGCTTTGTTGCCTGCCACCAGTTCCAATTTCTCGAGCGCATGGACGTGTCTGGACTGCGCCGAACCCGGCGCCACGTTTCTACTGAACGCGCCGTTTGGAGCGGACGAAATCTGGAACCACCTGCCGCAGTCGGTACAGGAAGTTATTATCCGGAAAAATCTCAAGTTTTACCTGATCGATGCCTACAAGGTCGCGCGTGAGACTGAAATGGGCAACCGCATCAACACCATCATGCAGACCTGTTTTTTCGCCATCAGCGGAGTGCTGCCGCGCGAGCAGGCAATCGAAGCCATCAAGAATTCCATTCGCGACACTTATGGGAAACGCGGCCAAACGGTCGTAGACCAGAACTGTGCCGCGGTGGACCATACCCTGAGTCATCTGTTCCAGGTCACCGTTCCTGCCGGGGTGAGCAGCCGGTTAAGAGTCCTGCCTCCCGTCCCCGAGCGGGCGCCGGAGTTCGTGCGCCAGGTGATTGGTCCCATGATTGCAGGTCGCGGAGATGATCTTCCGGTGAGCGCAATGCCCGTCGACGGCACCTTCCCGACCGGCACTGCCATGTGGGAAAAGCGAAATATCGCACAACAGATTCCGGTCTGGGATGAACAGCTTTGCATTCAGTGCGGGAAGTGCGTTCTGGTTTGTCCGCACGCGGTCATCCGGGCCAAGGTCTACGATGCTTCGCTGCTGGGAAATGCGCCGTCAGGATTCAAGGCAGAAAAGCCGCGCTGGCGTGAATTCGAGAGTCTGCGTTATACGCTGCAGGTTTCGCCGGAAGACTGCACCGGGTGCGAGCTTTGCGTCGAGGTTTGCCCGGCCAAGAGCAAGAGTGAAGCGAAACACAAGGCCATCAATATGCAGCCGCAGGCGCCGCTTCGCGAGTCCGAGAGCGCCAATTGGGATTTCTTCAGCAAACTTCCGGACGCGAACCGAGACCAGCTTTCCCACAATCAGGTAAAGGATGTCCAGCTTCTGGAGCCGCTCTTCGAGTTTTCCGGGGCGTGCGCGGGATGCGGGGAAACGCCCTACATTAAGTTGCTCACCCAGCTCTTTGGCGACCGCCTGATGATTGCAAATGCCACCGGTTGCTCGTCGATCTATGGCGCCAACCTGCCCACGACTCCCTACACTGTCAATGCTCAAGGGCGGGGTCCGACCTGGTCCAATTCGCTTTTTGAAGACAATGCCGAGTTCGGTCTGGGGATGCGGTTGGCAGTCGACAAGCAGGCAGACTACGCCCGCGAGCTGGTGACGCGGCTTGCGCCACACCTCGGTGATTCCCTGGTGAACGGGGTTCTCAACGCGGACCAATCGAACGAGGCTGGAATCGCGGCTCAGAGGGAACGCGTAGCCGAGTTAAAGAAGAAAATAGTGTCGCTGGATGAGCCGGCAGCGCGCGATTTGCTGGTGCTGGCGGACGCGCTGGTACGCAAGAGCGTATGGCTGCTGGGCGGCGACGGCTGGGCCTACGATATCGGCGCCGGCGGACTCGACCACGTGCTGGGCTCGGGGATGAACGTCAACGTGCTGGTGCTCGATACGGAGGTCTACTCGAATACCGGCGGCCAGATGTCCAAGGCCACGCCGCGCGGCGCGGTGGCAAAATTTGCCAGCGGCGGCAAACGTGCCGGCAAGAAAGACCTTGCCATGGAAGCCATCAGTTACGGATCGGTCTATGTGGCCCGGGTGGCCATGGGAGGCAGCGATACCCACACCGTGAATGCCTTCCGCGAAGCCGAGGCCTACAACGGGCCCTCACTGATCATCGCCTACAGCCACTGCATTGCCCATGGCTATGACATGAGCCATGGCATCGCACAGCAAAAAGCTGCCGTCCTTTCCGGTTATTGGCCCTTGATCCGCTACAACCCGGAACTCCGTCTCGAAGGGAAGAATCCATTTCAGCTTGATTCCCGGGCGCCCAGTATTCCATTCAAGCAATACGCATATCAGGAGGCCCGCTACACCATGCTGGCGCGAAGCAATCCCGAGGTGGCTCGTGAACTGCTGCAGCTTGCCCAGGAGGACGTTCACCGGCAATGGCGGGTCTATGCCAATCGCGCCGCCATGCCGGGAGACGGGGAACCGCCCAGCAGCGCTCATCCGCAGCCGGCCTCATCCACACCGCAACCCGCGACCGCAGGAGAACAGAAATGATCGACATCACAACCACCTATCTCGGTTTGCCGATGAAATCTCCGATTGTGGCCTCGGCGTCTCCACTTTGCGAGTCGCTGGAGAACATACGGCACCTGGAAGACGTTGGTGCCGGCGCGGTCGTGCTGCCTTCACTCTTTGAAGAACAGCTCGTGCTGGAAAGCCAGTCGGTTGATTCGGATCTTTCACGGGGCAGCGAAAGTTTTGCGGAGTCGCTCAACTACTTGCCCGACCTGAGCACATACAACCTGGGCGCCGATGGCTATCTCGAGCTCATTCGGAAGGCGCGGCAACGGGTCTCCATTCCAGTGATCGCCAGCTTGAATGGGGTCTCGCCGGGCGGCTGGGCGCGGTACGCCGGCCTGATGGAGCAAGCCGGAGCGGACGCAATCGAATTGAACATCTACGCGATTATTACCGATCCCAATATCATTGGCGCCGACGTCGAGCAGAACTATTGCGATCTGGTACGGCAGGTCAAAGCCAATGTCAGTATTCCCGTGGCGGTGAAGTTTTCGCACTTTTTCAGCGCCGTCGCAAACTTTGGCAAACAGCTGGACGCGGCCGGCGCCAACGGGCTGGTGCTCTTTAATCGCTTTTACCAGCCGGATTTCGATATTGAATCGCTCGAAGTTGTGCCCAGCCTGACGCTGAGCCGTCCCCAGGAGCTGCTACTGCGGCTGCACTGGGTGGCGATTCTATACGGATGGGTCCGCGCCGATCTCGCGATCACGGGCGGAGTGCACAGCGCGGCGGACGTCCTG
The DNA here is from genome assembly GCA_963742495.1 of Terriglobia bacterium. Lineage (GTDB taxonomy): Bacteria > Acidobacteriota > Terriglobia > Terriglobales > Acidobacteriaceae > JAIQFF01. The sequence continues at coordinate 623,124 of CAVULZ010000002.1, read as the reverse complement.
AAGTCCATGATGGCTGGAGCGCATGTCGCGATGATGACGTCTGCGCTGCTACAGAATGGGATTGACCACGTGGCTTCGGTTCTGAAAGACCTGGTGGGCTGGATGGAGGAGCACGAATATGAATCCGTCCGTCAGATGCGCGGCAGCATGAGCCAGCGTTCGGTATCTGACCCGGCCGCTTTCGAGCGCGGCAACTATATGCGCGTCCTCAGCTCCTACGTGGGACAAAAAGCGCATTAGTCGCGCGCCGCGGGTTAGGCCTTTTCAGGAATGGCGCTCCCGCTAGCGGGGCCTTGGCGCTCCTGGTTGCTTGGCTTCGCGGCGGCGTTTGTTCAAAACCTGGTCTCTGGCTGTCTTTGACTTCTGCCGCAGCGTCTTTGACTCCGATACGATCTCGGCTTCCTTCGCATCCGTTCGGCCCTTTATTTCACGACCTTCTCCCGTGTCTGCCATTGCTCTCTCCTTCGAGGCCGCTTTGGTGCTCCGGCCCTCTCTCTTAGTCTAAATTGCCAGCTCGGATGTGACATATCTCACCGCTGGTGGTAATCACGGTCACAAGGTGTCTGCGAAAATCCTTCATATACTCCAGGCGTCCGCTGATCACAGCGGTTGGTGACTGGCCTCACTGTCTTCGCAAACACCGTGTCCTTATTCTGGTTGTGCAGGAGGGAATTTCCCTATGACAGAATCGCGTAACAAAAGGGTGCTCATCGTTGACAACGATGAGAAAGAAGCACGAGCGCTGGGTGTCGTGTTAGACGGCGCAGGGTACGCTTCGAGTATGACCTGGAGTGGGCTCGAGGCCCTTGAGCTTTTGCGGTCCGGGGAGTACGACATAGTTCTAGTCAGCAGTTACCTCCCCGATCTTTACGTGGGAGATTTCTTTGACCGTTTAAGTCACTTGCCGGCGCAACCCTGTTCGATCGTCATGACTGAGGGGCGTCCGCACGCGGCGACCCTCTTGGAAATGAAGAGCATGATCGGGGAAGAAAAATACCAGTAGACTCGAACGGGCGACGCGACGATCGTCGTTCTAGAATGGCAGGTTGAAGTCTCGGAGCTCCTGTGTGAAAGCCGCCATCCTGACATCGCCCGCAGGTATTTCCGAGAGGCACCTTCGGATCGAGCAAATTCCCAACCCCTCGGTCTCAGCTGGTCAGGTGCTTTTGCGAGTGCGAGCCTGCGGAGTTTGCCGAACCGATCTGCATATCGTCGAAGGCGAACTACCGCCCCTTGGCAGGGAACTGATTCCCGGCCATCAGATCGTGGGCGAGGTCGTCGGCGGCGCGACGCCGGAGGTTGCCTTGGGCGTGCGTGTCGGAGTCTCCTGGATCGGAGGCATCGACGGGACATGCTGGTATTGCCGGCATGGCCTGGAAAATCTCTGCGATTCGGCAGCCTTTACCGGCTACACCGTCAACGGCGGATATGCCGAATACGCTCTGGCCCGTGCTGATTTTGTCTTTCCCTTGCCTCAAAATCTTGATGACCTGCATGCCGCCCCGCTTCTGTGCGCCGGCATCATCGGTTTTCGCAGCCTCCGGGTTGCGGGAGTGGAACGCGGAGAACGTGTGGGGCTGTTCGGGTTCGGGGCTTCGGCGCATCTCGCCATCGCCGTGTTGCGCGCCTGGCAGTGCGAAGTGTACGTCTCGACGCGGGGCGCCTCTCATCGCCAGCTGGCGGAATCACTGGGTGCAACCTGGGTCGGAAAGGAGACCGACAAACCGCCTGTCCCTCTAGATCGTGCCGTGACTTTCGCGCCCAGCGGCGATGTAGTGGTGGCAGCGCTCAGCAGCCTGCGGAAAGGCGGAGTGGTCGCGATCAACGCGATTCATCTGGACCGGATTCCGGAGTTTGACTACGACCGCCTGCTTTGGGGCGAACGGCAACTTCGCAGCGTCGCCAACATGACGCGATCCGATGCCCGGGATTTTCTCCAGATCGCGGCTGACATAAAGCTCCGGCCCAAGGTGACGGTTTTTTCGCTCGATCAGGCCAACGAGGCGCTAGCGGCGGTGAAGAGCGATGCAATCGACGGCGCCGCTGTAATCGTTCCTTAGGATTCGAAACATCCGCGTTCTCCAGAATCCATCTATGCGCTCTGCTTCGGCGTCACGTCGTTCCCGTCAAAACCGGCCCTGAACTCGCTCGAGTTCCAGCTTCTGAATCATGTTCATGAGCCACTCGCTCAGGACCGCTTCGAGTTCCTCCGGCGTGCCACAGCGGTAAAGGGAGTGGATGGTTTCGTCTTTCTCGTTCAGCGGTATGTGTCGGCAAGGAACGGCCGCCTCACGCATTTCCATGGGTAGCAGCTGCATCAGCACGCACGCGGAGCACGGTCTTTGCTCTAAGTTCCCGAAGTTCAAGCACGTCGGGGAATCCTCGAAGATGAATTGCGGCGCCCTAAGGATGCTCTCCGGTGGCCGACGTCTTTGAGGAACTCTGGGTGTGGTGATCCGTTCGCGATGTGAAGGCCCGTCGGGTCCGCCGCCGTTTCGCCGTGTCTGCAACTGTGCGAAGTCCAAGCTCAGTCCGTGCCTCTCAGAGTGATTCCAGTCAGGAGCGCCTTGCTCTAGAGGCGGGCGCGGTGCTAAGTTCCTCCGTAATGCGCCGGCCCACAACCAGCTTCAGCGACAATTTGAGCCCCGGGGATGAAAGGTTCCGCCGCCTGCTGGACGCAGCGCCCGATGCCATGGTCATCGTGGACCAAACGGGGCGGATGGTGCTGGTCAATTCGCAGGCCGAGAGAATGTTTGGTTACACCCGGGAAGAGCTGTTGCAGCAGCCGGTTGAAATCCTGATTCCTGATAAATTCCGCGGCAGACATGCGCAACATCGCGAGGCGTACCACGAATCGCCTCACCCCCGCCCCATGGGTACCGGTCTCGAACTGCTCGCGCGACGCAGAGAGGGCAGCACATTTCCGGTAGAGATCAGCCTGAGTCCTCTGGAAGAAGAAGGAGAGGTTCTGGTCACGGCTGCGATCCGCGACGTGACTGAGCGCAAGCGAGCCGAAGAGGCCCTGCGGCAAAGCCGGGAGCGCTTTCAGTCGGTGGTGGAAGAAGTTAAAGACTACGCGATTTTCATGCTCGATCCTGCAGGAAGGATTTTGAGCTGGAATGAAGGCGCGCAAAAGATCAAGGGCTATGCTGCCGAGGAGATCATTGGGCAGCACTTTTCACGGTTTTACCCTTCCGAAGACATAGAACGGGGCAAGCCGGACGAGGAACTGAAGCTTGCCGCCGCGGAAGGCCGATGGGAAGAGGAAGGCTGGCGGCTTCGCAAGGATGGTTCGCGCTTCTGGGCCGATGTGGTGATCACCGCATCGCACGATAAAGACGGCACGCTGCTGGGCTTCACCAAAGTGACACGCGACATCACGGAAGGAAAGCGCGCGCGCGAGGCCTTCCTTCTGGAGGTGACCAATGCCCTGGTTTCAAACCTCGACATCCGCCAGTTGCTGTCCGCCATTGCCTCCTGTGTCCGCCAGGTAAAACCCTTCGACTATGCAACTCTCGCGCTCTATGACGCGCCGACAAAGCAGCTGCGCATGCATGTGCTCGCACCCTCGGCCCGCGAACTTAACGACGCCACCGGCGAAGAGCCCCTGGTTTCTATGGGCAACTCCCCAGCCGGCTGGGCATACACCACGCGGAAGCCTCTGTTGCTCAAAGGCCAAGCCGGTGAAAAGTGGCCCTTTGAAATGCCTCCGCAATTCGCCGATCAATCGCTAAGGTCGGGCTGCTGGATTCCGTTGATCGGCCGGGAAGGCGTGATCGGAACGCTCAATGTGTTCAGCCGGCGCGCGGGAAACTTCGCCGATGACGATGTGAACATGCTCGCGCAAATCGCCGGCCAGGTGGCGATAGCCCTGGGCAATGCGCTGGCGTTCCGGCATATTTCGGAACTCAGGGACCAATTGGCCGAGCAGAAGCAATATCTGGAAGACGAACTGAAAACCGAGTTCAATTTTGAGGAAATCGTCGGCCACAGCAAGCCGATCCGGCGGGTCCTGAAACAAATCGAAACCGTGGCACCCACCGACTCCACGGTTCTGATTTTGGGAGAGACCGGTACGGGAAAAGAATTGCTCGCGCGGGCGGTCCACAATCTGAGCCTGCGCCGCGACCATAGCTTCGTTCGCGTGAACTGCGCGTCCATCCCGGCCGGCCTGCTCGAAAGTGAGCTGTTCGGCCATGAAAAAGGAGCCTTCACAGGCGCCATTGCGGCGCGCGTGGGACGGCTGGAACTGGCCCACCAGGGAACGATTTTTCTCGATGAGGTAGGGGACATTCCGCTCGAGATACAGCCCAAACTGTTGCGGGCGTTGCAGGAAAAGGAATTCGAGCGGCTGGGCAGCACGCGCACTATTACCAGCGATGTTCGCATCGTTGCCGCCACCAACCGTGACTTAGGCAAACTGGTGGCCTCGGGACAATTCCGCAGCGACCTGTTTTATCGGCTGAATGTTTTTCCGGTCACGGTGCCGCCGCTGCGCGAGCGGCGTGAGGATATCCCTCTCCTGGTCCAGTATTTCCTGTCGAAGTTTTCCCAGCGGATGAAGAAAAATATCGCAAGCGTGCCGCCGGAGGGAATGAAGGCGTTGTGCAATTATTCCTGGCCGGGCAACATTCGTGAACTGGAGCACGTCATCGAGCGCGCGGTCATTCTGTCGCCCGGCCCCGAACTCAAGGTCCCGGCGTTCGAGCCCGTTCCGGCGGAGAATGCGACTTCCACTTCTTCGGCCCTGGAAGACATCGAGCGGGCACACATCATTCGTGTGCTGCGCGAAGCCAAAGGCAAGATCGGCGGACCCGGTGGCGCGGCCGAACGCCTGGGCATGAATCGCACAACCTTAAACTCGCGCCTGCAGAAACTGAAAATCTCCCGCCAACAATTCTGATCCCTGGCCGCCGTGAGTATCTCGAATCACCCCCAGCCGTGATTTCGATCACCGCGTACTTGGTTGCTTTCTGCGAATCTGTAATTGCGGCGCTGGTTTCCATAGTTTCCCTGCCTATTGCCAGACGCAGGACGGACTAAAGTGCCGAACCGCCGAAACCAGCGCCGACACCCCCGGGAAACGAGAGGACATTAACATGGCGGAGACTTCGGTTACAGTACAGCGGGCTGAGGAAAAGCCGGTCACAATTACTCCGATCGAGCGTCTGATGGATCGGGTCAATAAGCTTTCCGAGGCGATCAGGCAAAGGGCATATCAGATCTTCGAGGGAAGCGGACATGGACTCGGTCACGACCTCGAGGACTGGTTCAAGGCTGAGATGGATCTGCTTCATCCCGTCCACGTGAACATTACTGAGTCGGGAGAAAACTTTGAGGTTAAGGTTGAAGTACCTGGCTTCAATGAGAAGGAGATCGAGGTCAGCGTCGAGCCGCGCCGCCTGACCATCACCGGCAAGCGGGAAACTGAACAAAAGGAAGAGAGAAAGGGCGAGACGGTTTATTCGGAATCTTGTTCGGACCAGATCCTGCGAATCGTGGATCTGCCCGCAAACGTCGACGCCGACAAAACCACGGCAACTTTGAAGAACGGTGTCTTGCACTTAACGATGCCGAAGGCAGCCAAGGCGAGATCGATTGAAACCAAAAAGGCAGCCTAGGCGGCAAATCTACATATCGGCGGGCGGGTCCCGGCATCCCGGTTTCGCCCGTCCGACAATACTGATTGACCCACCCAGCTGGATTGGGCAGGACTGACGCAGTTCCGCCGTTTGACGAGATATCGTCTCGTCACCGCGCGCCGTTCCGGTCTTGCCACCCAACCCGTAAAGCCTATCTATATTGCTGTCCTGTAACCACTTGGACCTCTCTCCACATAGCAATAATCATTATGGCAGTGACCGTGCTCTTCTCTTCGTGTGCTTAAGATCACCATTCAGAACTCATCCAGTACAGTGATCCTAAAACTGGAAGGTAGCCTCAAGGGGCCCTGGGTGGCCGAATTGCGAAAAGCTTGGCTTACCTCGGTGAATATAACGGCGGGACAGCCCGTCGGTGTAGATCTGGCCGGGGTGACTTTCGCTGACGCAGCGGGGCGGGACCTGCTTCTACGAATGCGGAAAGAAGGCGTCGCTCTAAGCGGAGGGTCGAGTTTCCTCCGGCAGCTCTTGGATTCGAACCGCAACCCCGAACGTCTTCACAAGGAAGGGAGAACAAAATGAAAACGCATGTGCCCTACGGGCTCGATATTGCAGATGACTGCGCAAATTGTGCAATCCGAAAAGAGGGGTTCTTTTGCCAGATGACGCCAGAAACCATGGCGGATTTCCAGAAAATGAAATTCACCAGCCAGTATCCCACCGCGGCCGTCCTGTTTGTGGAAGGCCAAGTGCCGCGCGGAGTGTACATGCTCTGCAAGGGGCGCGTAAAACTGACCATGGCTTCGCCATCGGGGAAGACCGTGATTGTGAGAGTAGTTGAAGCTGGCGAGCTGCTGGGCCTGCACGCCGCCATCTCCGGGGCGGCTCACGAAGTCACGGCTGAGACTCTGCAGCCGTGCCAGGTGGATTTCATCCGCCGCGATGACTTCAAAAAACTATTGCATGAACATGGCGACGCTTCGATTAATGCGATGCAGCAATTCAGCAATTATTACCGCGGAGCCTGCCACCAGATTCGGTATCTTGGCTTGACCCCTTCGGCGACTGAGAAAATGGCGTCTTTCCTGCTCGAATCAGCGGTCCACGGACAGGAAACGCCCAAAGGCATCCGCTTCAACCTGAGCTTGACGCATGAGGAGATCGCCCAGGTCGTCGGCGTGACCCGCGAGACCGTGACCCGGGCGCTGACGGAGTTGAGAACCAAGATGCTGATTTCCACCAAAGGCCCGAGCGTGCTGATCAGGGACAAATCGGCACTCGAAGCGATGGTTCTGGCTTGACCCCTGACCAGCGCGCCGAAAATCTAGAGTCAAATTGTCCTGAGGCGTGTCAGGCTGGGGAGAGCGGAACCACCGTGCCTCCGCTATCCCGGCTGGCGAGAGGTCAGCACTGGGCAGTGCGCCTGCAGGACGACGCGATAAGCGACGGTATTGCGGAAATGCGTGGTCAGTTCGCCCACTTGGCGCACTCCCAGCCCGATCAAGTCCGCGTTTCCCGTTTGAGCATGCGCCAGAATCCGCTCCACGGTGTCCCCAAAATCAACTACGAACTCGGCCCGGCATCGCGGATCGATGTGAGGGGAAAAGACGCTCTGCATCTCCTGGCGAAGCGGTTCCGCCAGCGACTTTGCATCTGGGTTCGTGGCGGTCTCAACCGGCAGGACGTGCAGCAGCATCAGGGACGCTTTGTAGTCTGACGCCAGCGAAGCCAGGTAGGGAAATACCGCCCGGGATTCGTCGGAAAGATCGGTGGGAAACAGGATGTGCTTGATCTCAGTATCTTTCATCGAACCCTTTGAACTTTTGGGTCCGACGGTGAGCACCGGGCAGGGCAGACTGCGGAAAAGCTCTTCCGCCACCGATCCCATCACCAGGTGCCGCAATCCGGTGCGGCCGTGCGTGGCCAAGATGGCGAGATCAATGTTCTTTTCACACGCCAGCCGGCAGAGTTCCTGCGCAGGATTTCCCGATAAGACCAGTGCGGTCGCGGGCAGCCCGGTCAGCTCGCTGGTGTTGAGGAGGTTTCGAGTCCTGGCTTGAATTTCACGCTCGTCCTTGTGCTGCAGAGTCCCCGCAGCTTCGGGGCTGATCATCGCGTACGCCACGGGCGTCCAAACGTTGACCACAAATACGCGGGACCCATACTTGCGGGCAATGGCCGAAACTAGCGGCAGGGCCGAAAGCGAGGCTTCGGAAAAATCAGTCGCAAAGAGAATTCGCTTTACGGCGATGTCGGGAACGATCGGAATCACGACGGCATTCGTTTTCATGGCGTTCACCTGCTGGAATCTTCGGCGATCGTAGGTCTTGCTTCTGTGACTGACCTCACCTGCGCGCGTGAGCGGCGTCACCCTGATCGGGTGTGCGGAGTGGGCGGAGCGTCCCGTCGAAAACTTTTCTGCTGGCTGCGGATGGCCGGATCCAGGCTTTTGGGCTTTCGTCATTTTTGTGGATCCGGATGAACCGTGAGGTGGTCGCGGTCTTTGAAGGGGAGTTTAAGCTTGTGAACGATTTCCGGCCAGAACTCCCGGAGAACATCAAAACCCATGTCCCCGGCAATACTGATGCCTACCCGCCGGGACACCGGCCCTATCCCGCGGGAGTTCCCGGGGTGATACGTGTTGCTCAGAGTCGTTGAAGCGGTTGTGCCCACCCATTCCGAGAAATTAAACATTTTCCGGCCGGAGTCGCTCTCCGCCACAAAAACATGGGAAAGCGCATGCCCAAGGCGAAGGCCCGGACTTCCTTCCAGCCTTCTGTAGTAGCGCGGATCCTGCCGAAACACAACCGGAAGCAGATAGGTATGAAAAAAGCCGCTAGACATCGAGTCCGCGAGCGCGGCGCCGTATCGCTTTGCATAACCGGCTGTTCCCTGGCCGAAGCTGGGATCGTCGTTTCCCGCCTGCGCGAAACCAGAGTCCAGCGCTGCTCCCACGAAGGTGGTTGGCTCGATACTGTCTTGGGTGAAGAGGTGAAATTTCTCGGATGGGTCCAGGGCACACACGGTTAGACCATGACGATACGAGTGCACAGTCCTGATCTCCGGCTTTCGCGAAAAATACACGACCAGTTTGTGGAGTGGCCCTTGGTAGTCGGCGGCGGAGAATAGAGGAGCAGGCTCGACGCAAGCAGGAGTTGCCACCGGGCCTGCCTGGGCGTGAGCCGGCTCCTGAAGAACGGTGGTATTTTGCGACCAAAGAAGTGGGCTCTCGAAGAGCAAGGCGATGGCGAGAACTCGAAACACCGACGTTGCAGTACTCAAGTTCACTGTGAGCGATGCCAAGGCTTCTCCGGCGTTGGCCGCGGCCTCCGCGGATGGAGATGCCGATGGTCGCACGATTCAGTCGTTCGGCAATGAAACCTCCATCCCGCAGAGAGATCGTATCGTTCCTTCCCGGGTTGAAAAGTGATGCGGCTCACACGTGAGCGTGATTGGAGCTAATGCCTCGGGAAGAGCGAAAAATCGCGCGATGATGGCCGCAGCGGCGCTGCTCTATCGCGGCCGCGCTCCCTGTGACGACAGGCGCTCCTTCAATTGGTTAGCCAATAGCTTCAGCTGCTCATTCGAGATTCGAATCTCGCCGTCGAGAACGACATCCAGGTTTCCTGAGCCGCCATCCTGGAACCGGGCGTTTTGGATGGTGACATAGTCCTGGGCGGCGGGCGGAAGAGTTGCCTTGAAGTTGGTCCCTTTTTGCATGGCAGAGAGCAGCGCCCGGGTAATTTTCTCGCGTAGCGCGGCCCCGATGGGACCCGAGCGAAGCAGTTCACCCAGAGCACCCTCCGCCTCGATGCGGCCTATTTCCGGAACCAGGCGGAGCGTACTGTCATTGTCAACCACCGGGGTAAGCTTTACTTCGAGGGCCCCGTTTCCCCCGACCAGCTTGTTGGGCCTTTCTTTGCCAAACACCTTGACGCAAGTCCAGCGCTCAAAGTGCAACCGGGCAACCACCCGGCCGGCTGGAGCCAGCGGCGTCAAGGTTGCATTCTGAATTGCAATATGCTCGCCGCAACGGTCAGACCGGTCGAGCTGGGAGCGCAAGATCTGCGTAATATTCTGCTGCAGGCCGGAGAGGTCGGCGACCAGTTCGAGCCTGAAGAGATTCTCGCCGTGCTCTGCCGCGACCTGGGAAATTGCTCCCGAGGCCGTAATCGCGATGGGCTGGTTCTCGATGTTGACCGCGACAGTCGCCGGCGGGATCTTGAAGAAAAGCTTCCGGCCAGCCGCGGATGGGAGCGGCTGACCAAGGGCGAGCGCGGAGACAAAAACAGCACAGCCAAAATTCCAGACCCTGCATTTCATGCGAATCAGCTCCAGATACGTGAGATGCGTCCTGAAGCTCTGCATGCGGCGCCGATTCCAAAAATGGCGGGAGGGCAGGCCGATCTATCTGGGCTCAGCCAACGGAACGGAGCTGCATCCATCATGAAAGTCAGAAACTGAAAGTCGCCTGCAAATCAAGACGGCGGTTCGCGGCGCCGGTTGAGAACGGCCCTCCCTGCAGGGCGTTGGCGGTGTCAAAGAATGGCGAGCCCAGAATCCCGCTGGGGTTCGTCGTATTCACATTATTAAACACGTTGCGGACCGAAACGCCGAGGGTGAGACCAAAACGCCGGTCCGAACCGGCTGACATTCCCGGTGGCCCGCCACCGCCTCCGAACAGCGGGCCGCGAGGTCCTCCTCCGCCCCGGTGACCGCCTCCAGGGCCGCCCGGGCCGCCAGGCCCACCCGCTCCTGGGCCGGCGGTCGCACCTTTCAGTTTTGGGCCGAAGCCAAAGGTTTTGGTCAAGCGCAGATTCAGCACAAAACGGGCGGGGCCCGTCCCGAAGTTGATGGGGAGAATCCGTTGCGGAGTTGCGGCCAGATCGGGCCGGGCGTCAAAGGTTCCCAGCCGGGTGCAGTAGACGTTTGGGTCAGTCGGACTGACGGTCGTGGTTGCGCACGTAACGGATGAGACGAATCCGGGACGATCATTGAACACAGAATCGCCGTTCAAATCGTTAGGCGACGTGATGTTGAAAGGCGACCCCGCGCTCGCAATCATGAATGGGCTCAGTCGAAACGCATAGGGCAGGGCGATGGTGCCGCCAAAAAAGAGGCGGTGGCGCGTGTCAAACGATCCGCGTCCGTAATCCTGGCTGATGTTGTAGGAGTTGGAAGGGAATCCGGAAACTCCGGAAATATCGCTGTTGGCATAGTTCAGCGTGTAGAAGCCGAACACCTGCATCCGGGTTCCCACACGCACATTGCCGTTGACGATCAATTGGTTCTGCTTGAAATTGCCTTCGGAAACGTAGCGGTAGATATTTCCCGCGCCAGGATCGGGGCGAGTAGTGCTGCCCGGTGTTCCCGGAAAAGGGGCGTTGGCATTGATGGTAAGCAGCTGATCGAAACCGCGGGAATTCAAATAGGTGACCGACAGAGTGGCGGACTTGGTAAGCTGCCGCTCCGCGCTGATCGCCGACTGCAGCGTGTAGGGGGCGTGCAATCCGGGATCAATCTGGTAGACCGTCGGGGTTGTGACGCTGGAGGCGCCGCAAGTCGAAAGATCGAGCGGCACGCCGGCCCCCGGAAAACAGGTTGGGTTGTTGATGACAAACTGCTGCTGGGTAATGCCGTTCAACCGCTCTGCCTGCAGAAGCTGCTCGGACTGGAATCGATCATAGAAAATTCCGAAGCCGCCGCGCAGGACGACTTTTGGCGGGGCGCTCTTCCCGCCGATTCCCCACGCAATCCCCAGGCGCGGCGCCCAGTCGCCGTGATCGTGAATGTCGTTCTGGGTCTCAAAGCGCAGGCCTGCGCTGAGCGTAATGTTCGGCCGCAACCGCCAGTCATCCTGAGCGTACAAGCCCGCGTCATAGGTTGTGACGTGGGCGCTGGGCAGGCCGCTGGTAAACGAAAGCTGCGTGGCGTAGGGCGTTCCGCCCGGAACCGCCAGCTGCTGTACGGCAAATTGATATGAGATCGGGCACGGCGTGGCGGGGTCGGCGCCAATGTCGCAATTGGGATTCGAGGGCGTGTCTTGCGCCGCATCCAGGGAAGAAAAAATAAAAGTGCCGTTGAACCCGGATTGAGAAAAGCTGGCGTCGCGCACAGCTCGCACCCGCCCTCCAAACTTGAAAATGTGAGTGCCGTGGACCACCGACGTGTAGTTCTGCAGTTCGTAGTGGTCCTCGTGATCGATGATGGCGCCCTGGTCGTTCCCGCCGGTGGTGAACGCTCCCAGGACATTGACCGCGGGCGTTGTGGTCACCGGCACTTGGCTGTCGCGCTCACGACGATACTGGAAGTGCGTCTCGTTGACGACTTTCGCGCCGAAGACATGGGTGTCGCTGATCTGGAAAGTGTGTTCCGTGGATTCCGAGTCGTAGGCCTGGGGCGAGAGGTTGAACTGCCCGATTCCGTCGTTGTTCTGAGCATCGCGGAAATACTGGTAGCGCGCCGTAAGCGTGTTGTTCTTGCTGATCTGGTAGTCGAGGCGCGGGCTGAGATTGGTGCGCGTCCGCGGATTGGGCACGGCATCGGTAAAGGGAAGGGTGCTGCTGCTGTCGTTGGGATCGAGGATGACAGCGTTGATGGCAGCAAGATCGTTGATATTCCGCCGATCGATATTAAAGAAAAAGGAAGCCTTCTTACCCAGCGGGCCGCCGATGCTTCCGCTGTACTGCGTCGAATCGTAACCTGGTTCCGGACCCGCGAAAGGATTCGCGGCATTGAAAGCAGAATCATTTCCATCAACATAAAACTGCCCATGAAACTTGTCGGTGCCCGGCTTGGTGAAGATTTCGATCCGGCCATAGCCCAGTTTGTCGTACTCCGAGGAAAATGGATTCTGATTGATCCGGATCTCGCGAATGGATGACTTGGGCGGCAGCTGGCCGGCGGTGAAGCCGTCAATGTACATCTGTCCGCCGTTGGGCCCCGCTGAAGGCCCGGCGAGAGCTTCCAGATCGGACTGCAACTCATCCGGATCGTCGGGCAGGGCCTCGAGTTCCTTGCCCGAAAGCACGATGGCGCCGGCGTTGTTGGCGGGATTCACGTCCACCGTGGGCGCGGTGTCGGAAACCTGGATCTTCTCCTGCTCGACCGCGATGACCAGCTGAATATTCAACCGCAGCGGCTGGTCAGCGATAGTTGCATTGTCGTTCTCGTAGACAGTGAATCCCTGGGCGATGACGTTCAGTGTGTATTTTCCCGGGGGCAGCCCTTTGAACTCATACATGCCCTGCGAGTTCGTCTGCGTGGTCACCGGAGATCCGGCCGGCGGCGTCATGACCACCGTGGCGCCGGTGATGGCGGCTCCGGAGGGGTCGGTGACCTGTCCCCGCAGAACGCCCGGGGCAGATTGTGCCGGCGAAAGATTCGTGAAAAGCAGTAATAAAAAGAGCCTGATCAAAAGGCCAGCGTATTTATCCAGATTCATTCCCGAGTCCAACTCCCTGGCCAAGATCGCCGCCGATACAACAAACGATCGATTCCGCGGGAGGCTTTCTATCGACCGAATCTACTATCCAAATTTATCGACCTAAGTTTATCGACCTAACTCTGAACTAATTCTATTGACCCAGGGCATCGCCGCCCGCGGGTGCGCCCAAACTCCACGGCGACATCATCATGGCCTGGCTTCCGCTGGGAGCCGCTTGCAGGATTGGCTCCACGCCGCTCAGCAGGGTAATCGCGGTAGGTCCAACCGCTGGCGTGCCTTCCGTGGCGACGATCATCACGGCGTCGCCTTTGTGGAGATCGGCCAGAGCAACGATGGGCATGCGGCTGAGCATTTGCTGGAAGTCTGGTGTTCCGCCGGGACGCATTCCCCCGGTCATTCCTCCTCCACCTCCGGCTGGCCTGGCTCCTCCGTAAGGTGGTCCGCCCGGGCTGGCGGGCGCGCTGCCGCCATTGCCGGGCGCATTCGCGGAAGGACTTGCGCTCGCTCCCGGGCTCGGAGCTCCACCCACCACACCCGCCATCGCCGCCTTTAGCCGCATAGCAATCCGTTGCGCCATCTCAGGCGGCAGCTGGTGAAGCTGCGATTCCGCAGTGACTCTTACCTGCACCAGCTTCTTGCTCAACAGATCCTGAACGCTCACCGTCCCGGAGCTGGCGTCGACCGAACTGACGATTCCCGCCACATTGCGAAAGCTTCCGGTGACAATCTCTTCCGCCGCCAGCTCGGTTCCATCGGGGCTGCGATTGCCGCGCGCCCGCAACTGATCGCCCGGCCGGATTTCTTGCAGGGTGCTGGGCCTGGCATCGTCGAATTTCATCGAGTCCGGGGCGTAACGGCGAACCACGGTGTCCTTGGAAGCCTGGATGACAATGATTCTGGCGCCACCGAAGCCGGTGACAGAAATCGTGGCTGTTCCCGCCGCCGGATCGACCGCCTTTACCAGCCCGCCGAGCCCGCGCTTCTGCCAGTCCTGGCGCTCTTGTTCCTGGCGTGCCTCAACGTCGGACCTTTTCATCACGACGATGGACGCTGCGGCGAGCCCCTTGGCATCGTCAGAGGATTTGCCCGCCACCAGAATCCGGTCTCCAACCTGCAGGTCCTGCAACTGGACCGGAGTGGCGTTCTTCAGCGTCTTTTCTCCCGGCGCGATGCGAACGATGTGCGTGGCAGCCTGCACGGTGACCACGATTTCGGGGCCGGAGTCTGGCGTAAGCGTGATCACATTACCGGCGATCGCCTTGATGGCTCCAATATGTCTTGCGGTCGCATTCCCGCCAGTTGCTTCTGACGCTTGCGGGCTCGCGGGCATCGCCAGGGCGGGCGGAATCAACCGCGGACCCACGGTAGCGGCCGCGCAGAATGCAAATATCGCAATCCCTGTCCTTGCCGCGTTCATGTTTGTACGCGCGCCATCACTAGTAATTTACATCGCCCAAACCCGTTGCCATCCGTGCTTTACAAAGTTTTACGCTGAGTGAGCGCGGCGGGCTCGTGCTGGAAAATGAAGGACAGGCAGAAGGCAGGAGTTCATGATGCCAGGCAGCGTGGCGGGCGGTCAGCCTTCGCTCGCAGATGCCCCGCGCGCGCGAGCAAACGTGGCGAAGAGTGGGGCTGAAGGCGCCTGACATTGAAGTTGGAGCATCTTGGCGAACTGCTGGGGGAGGACGGGACGGCTGAAATAATACCCCTGCGCAGCGTCACATTGGTGGGCTTGCAGAAACGCCAGCTCTTCCTGCGTCTCCACGCCTTCGGCAATGACCCGCAGCTTCAGGCTTCGGCCCATGCTGATGACCGCGGTCACGATGCTGGTCTCGTCGGGGGTCGTCGCGATCTGGCGGACGAAAGATTGGTCGATCTTGAGCGCGTCGATGGGAAACTTTCTTAAGTAGCTCAGGCTGGAGTAGCCGGTGCCGAAGTCATCGACCGCCAGCTGCACCCCTCGTGCTCGTAGAGTCTTGAGGATGGCTTCGGTGGATCCGGCATGCTTCATGAGAACGCTCTCGGTCAGTTCGAGCTCGAGAAATTTCGGATCCAGGCGCGTGTCCTTGAGGATGGCGAATACCCCTTCCAGAAAGTTCTCGCCCCGGAACTCCATGGCGGAGATGTTCACCGCCATCGTGACCTGCGGCAGCCCCACATCCAGCCAGGCCCGGGCTTGCTGACAGGCCTCTTGCAGGACCCATTTGCCGATGGGCAAGATGAGACCGCAGTCTTCCGCCACTGGAATGAATTGTGCCGGCGCGACCGGCCCGCGCACGGGATGCGTCCATCGCAACAGGGCTTCCGCGCCGGTGACCGCTCCCGTTTTCAGATCAATAATGGGCTGGTAGTGCACCGCAAATTCCTTGCGGTCCAGGGCCCGGCGCAGGCTTTCCTCGATGGCCTGGCGCTCCACCGCCCGGACGTTCATGGCAGGCTTGAAAAACTGGTAGCTCTGACGTCCGTTTTCCTTGGCCTGGTACATCGCCGTGTCCGCGTTCTTGATGAGCGTCTCCGCATCCAGGCCATCGTCGGGATAGACGCTCACGCCGATGCTGGTGGTGACGTGAAGATCGTGCTGGTCGATGGAATGGGCCTCGGCCACGGTCTGCAGCATCCGTCTCGCCGTAATGGCCGTGTCCTCCGATCGTTCCACTTCGGAGAGCAGGACGACGAACTCGTCGCCTCCCTGCCGGCTTACCGTGTCCGCGCTGCGCACGCAATTCACCAGGCGTTTTGCGATGGATTGCAGCAGCTTGTCGCCGGTCGGATGTCCCAGCGAGTCGTTGATGTGTTTGAAGCCATCCAGATCGAGGAACAGCACTGCGACTTTCTTCGAGTGACGCGGCGCCATGGTGATGGCCTGATTGACCCGGTCGTTCAGCAGCATCCGATTGGGCAACCCGGTGAGGAAGTCGTGTTCGGCCGAATGCGCGATCTGCAGCGCCATCGCCCGGGCTGCGCTCACGTCGCGAAAAACGATGACCGCTCCCGCCGCCAGCCCTTCACGATCGTGGAGAGGGGCGACCGAGTCTTCGATGGGAATTTCAAATCCATCGCGCCGGACCAGAATCGAGTTGGACGGCAGGTGCACGGTCCGGTTTTGCCCCACCGCCATCTCCATCGGGTTCGGGGTGGTTTCGCGGCTGTCGGCGTCCATGATCCGCAAAACTTCGGCCATGGGCCGGCTGGCTGCGTCGGGCAGCGACCAGCCGGTCATTTTCTCCGCGACCAGATTGAGGAAGGTGATGTTTCCCGAACTGTCGGTGCAAGCCACGGCGTCGCCAATACAGTTGAGCGTGATTTGAGCGCGTTCTTTCTCCACGAACAGTGCCTCTTCCATGCTCTTGCGTTCGATGGCGTAGCGGAGCGCGCGCAGCAGGCCGCGGGCCTCGATCTGGCCCTTGATGAGATAGTCCTGCGCGCCTTCCTGCAAGGCCTGGGCAGCCAGCACCTCGTCGTCCATGCCGGTCAACACCACCAGCGGCACGCGGGGCGCGCAGGCATGCGCCCGCCGCACCGCTCCCAGCCCGTGGGCATCGGGCAGCCCCAGGTCGAGCAGGATAATGTCGACCGCATTCTCCGCCAGATGCTTCTCGGCGTCGCTCAAGCGCTGCACGTGCGTCAACCGGGTTTTCTGGGGGCCTTGTTCGTTCAACATCTCGCGCAGCAGGCGAGCGTCTCCCGGGTTATCTTCAACCAGGAGGAGTATCTTCATCGATTTTGTCGTCATCCGCCCTGCTCCTGCTGGGGGAGCTTGACCTTGGTCAACCAGAAGTCATTGATGCTTTTCACTAGGCTCTCGAACGAGTCCAACTGCACCGGCTTGGTGAGATAGCAATTGGCCTGAAGCTGGTAGCTCCTCACAATGTCCGCCTCCGCATCGGAAGTAGTCAGGATCACTGTGGGGATGGTTTTCAGCCGGTTATCCTCCTTGATGTGGGCCAGAACTTCGCGGCCGTCCATCTTAGGGAGATTCAGATCCAGGAGAATGAGATCCGGACGAGGGGCGTTGTGGTGGACTCCTTCATGCCGCAGAAAGGCCATGGCCTCGACGCCGTCAGAAGCCACATGCAACTGGATGGACCGGTTGGCATCGCGGAAGGCCTCCTGCGTCAGCCGCACATCCCCGGGACTGTCTTCGACCAAAAGCACCTGTATGGGCATACCGTCTCCTCCGATGGCTTTCATGTTTGCCTCTCAATCAGCTGGCGCTTCCCGTTTTGCGCTGCTGCGGTAACTTGACCCTGGTGAGCCAGAAATCGTTGATGCTCTTCACCAGGTTGTGGAACGCCTCGAAATGCATGGGTTTGCTGAGGTAGCAGTTGGCCTGCAACTGATAGCTCTTGACCACATCCGATTCCGCCTCGGAAGAAGTGAGGATCACGGTGGGAATGGTTTTCAGTTTCTGGTCCTCCTTGATACAAGCCAGCACCTCGCGGCCGTCCATCTTGGGCAGGTTCAGGTCCAGCAAGACCAGGTCCGGACGAGGGGCCTCGAAGTACCGCCCCTCCTGCCTGAGAAAGGCCATGGCTTCCACCCCGTCGTTCGCGATATGGAGTTCGATGAAGGGATTGACATCGCGAAAAGCTTCCTGCGTAAGTCGCAGGTCTCCGGGACTGTCTTCGACCAGGAGAACTTGTAGAGGCATGCTTGGTTCCTCCGCTCGACATCATGTTCTTCTCTCATGCATTTCCGAAGAGCTCTCCCGCCACACAGTGGCGGATTCGCGGGCGTCAATTCGGTTGCGGCGGCAACGTCGCCATCGTCAGCCAGAAGTCATTGATGCTCTTCACCAGTTTCTCGAACGCGTCCAATTGCACCGGCTTGTTGAGATAACAGTTCGCCTTGAGTTGATAGCTCCCGACAATGTCTGCTTCCGCCTCCGAGGTGGTTAGAATCACCGTAGGAATGGTTCTCAGGCTTTCATCCTGCTTGATGTGGGCCAGAGCCTGGCGTCCATCCATTTTCGGCATGTTCAGGTCCAGCAAGATCAGGTCAGGGCGAGGGGCATGGAGGTGGACCCCTTCTTGCCTCAAAAAGGCCATGGCCTCGACACCATCATTGGCCACATGCAAACGGATGGATGGATTGGTATCGCGGAAGGCTTCGAGCGTCAGCCGGACATCGCCCGGGCTGTCTTCAACCAGCAGGACTTGCAGGGACGCGGCTTTATCTTGCATTGGATCCTCCAGTAGCTGTCATGGCCTTCATAGCGCTTCCCCCCAGGGCGAAGCGGAAAGTGGAACCGTGGCCGGGCTGGGATTCGACCGAGATGCTGCCGCCGTGCCGTTCGACGATCTTCTTGCAGATGGCCAATCCGATGCCGGTGCCGGCAAACTCTTCCCGTTTGTGCAGCCTCTGGAACATGCCAAAAATCTTTTCGAAGTACTGCGAATCAATACCCAGACCGTTGTCCCGCACCGAAAAAACCCAATCTTTTCCGCCCTGGGGGGTGGCGGAAATGTGCACCCGGGGGATTCCGGGGCCCTGGTACTTGATGGCATTGCCCACCAGGTTCTGAAATAACTGGATCAGCTGGGTTTCGTCGGCCAGCACCTCGGGCAGGGGATCGTGAGTCGCCTGCGCGCCGCTTTCTTCGATAGTGCCGCGCAGATTGATGAGCGCGCGCTGCAAGGCTTCTTCGCTCGAGGTATCGAGCAGGTCCTTGCCCTTGGTCCCGACGCGTGAGTAAGCCAGCAAGTCCTGGATCAGGCGCTGCATGCGGCTGGCCCCGTCCACCGCGAAGGCGATAAACTCATCCGCGTCGGCGTCCAGTTTGCCTTTGTAGCGCCGTGAAAGCAGCTGGGTGTAGCTGGCCACCATGCGCAACGGCTCCTGCAAATCGTGCGAGGCGATGTAGGCAAACTGTCCCAGTTCTTCATTGGAGCGGTTCAGTTCCTCTACCTTCCGCAGCAGATGCAGCTCGGCCTTTTTGCGCGTGCTGATATCGCGAATCGCCGCCGTCACCAGGATGCCCTCCGCGCTTTCGAGCGGGCTCAGCATGATTTCGATGGGGAAGTCGCTGCCATTCTTGTGCCGCGCAATGAGTTCGATCCCGGTGCCGATCTGCTGCGCCAGCGCATCTTCCGCGGAACGAAGCGCGTCCGAGATCAGCCGTTCCGCGAAGCCTTCGGGGATGACGTTCTTCACTTTCTGGCCCAACAGCTCATCGCGGCTGTAGCCGAACTGTTTCTCCGCCTGGGCATTGAGAAGCACGATCTCCCCGCCCTGGTTGACCACCACCATGGCGTCGGGGGCGGCTTCGAGCAGGCCGCGGTAGCGGCCTTCCATCTGCGCCAGATGTCTTTCCGCATCCTTGCGCACGCTGATGTCGCGGATGGCCGCCGTCACCAGGATGCCTTCCGCGCTTTCGAGCGGGCTGAGCATGATTTCGATGGGAAACTCGCTGCCATCCTTGCGCCGCCCGGAAAGCTCGAGCCCGGTGCCAATCTGCTGGGCCAGCGCTTCGGCGGCGGTGCGGGTGCCGTCGGCGATCAGCCGTTCGGCAAACCCCTCGGGAATGATGCTTTTCACTTTCTTCCCCACCAGCTCATCGCGGCGGTAGCCAAACTGCTTCTCCGCCTGCACGTTCAACAGCACGATCTCTCCGCCCGGCTTCACCACCACCATGGCGTCGGGGGCGGCTTCGAGCAGCCCGCGGTAGCGGCCCTCCATCTGCGCCAGGTGAGTTTCCGCGTTCTTGCGCACGCTGATGTCGCGGATGGCCGCCGTCACCAGGATGCCTTCCGCGCTTTCGAGCGGGCTGAGCATGATTTCGATGGGGAACTCGCTGCCATCCTTGCGCCGCCCGGAGAGTTCGATCCCGGTGCCGATCTGCTGGGCCAGCGCTTCGGCTGCGGAGCGGGTGCCGTCGGCGATCAGCCGTTCGGCGAAGCCCTGGGGAATGATGTTCTTGACTTTTTGTCCCACCAGCTCATCGCGGCGGTAGCCGAACTGTTTCTCGGCCTGCACATTCAGCAGAACGATCTCGCCCTCCTGGTTCACCACCACCATGGCATCGGGGGCGGCTTCGAGCAGCCCGCGATAGCGGTTTTCCATCTGCGCCAGGTGCTCTTCCACCTCATGGTCCGTGCTTTCCTCTCCGCGCCGGGCGGCTTCGGCCAGAGCGCCAGCGGCCGCGTCGCTGCGCAGCGCCCAGCCCGCGCCGGCGGTGATCAGCAGGCCCAGGACGGTCCCGAACAGCAGAATCCCCTGGCTCTGACCCAGGCGGCGTTCGGCATCCGCGCCGTGCGCCGCCAACAACTGCATTTCTCCATCCTGCATCAAGCGCAGGCCGGCTTGAAACTCATCCCCCAGCGCCGGCCCGGGCGGATTGCGCAGCGCCTCCGCTGCCGCTTCGAGTCCCTGGGTCCGGCGCAGGCTCATGACCATCTCGGCGCGCTCGAGCTGCCGTCCCGCCAGGGTTTCAAGCGCAGTCAGACGGCGCTGTTGTTCGGGGTTATCCATGGTCAAGCGGTGCAGCGCCGTCTGGTCCTGCGCAACTCGTAATCGGCTGGTCCGGTAGGTTTCGACATCGGATTCGCGACCGGTCAGGACAAAGCCGCGCCAGCTCGATTCGACACTCGCCATGGCGAACCGCAGATCCTGAAGGTTTTCTAGAACCTGGTGAGTACGCTCGACCCAGCGGTCGCTTTCACTGGACCGGGCCAGGGCGCGATGGGAGATTGTGCCCACGACCAGCAAGGCCAAAATGGCACATCCAAGCGCGAGTTGCACCTTGCGATTCAAGCGGGCTGGGTTTCATTTCCCGCCGGTGCTTTTGAGGTAAGCCACGACGAAATTGCCGTATGAGCGACGGCTTAGTATGTCGCGGATCGATCGAGTCTCGTGTTAGTAAGTTCTCACCCGGCGGAAGGCAGAGTTCAAATTGGGACTCGACCCAGATTGTGTGCGTCGCGGGACGAGTCAGGACGCGCCCTGGGCGCGTTTGAGAAGCCCGGATTCCGCGGCCAGGGCCTCCACTTGCTCCTGCAGCTGGTTCTGGGTGGCCTCGTCCAGACCGATGAACTCGATGCCCATCCCGACCCCGCCGTCGCAGGTCCGGACAATGGCCGTGGTTTGAATCCTTTCGGAATTCAGCCAGAAGGTGACGTCCAGTATTTGCTTGACCGGCAGCGGCTGCATGGTCTCTATATAGCAGCCCTTTCCGCCGATATCTTGCGTCTTGGCCGGCCGGTGCGTGCCCACGCTGTGCCCGTCCCGGATCTCGATGGGGAAGGGAATTCGCAGCCGGCGAAACTTTCTTTTTTCCCGAGCCGAGGGCGTCATCCGGACAATGGGCGCGGTGGCTGTCGAGCGCTGCGTCGCCCTTTGCTTTTCCCAGGGACAGGGCTGGCCCTCGGCCATTTTGACTCCCGCCTCAAATTTCTGCGGCAGCCCGGAATCCACCGCCCACACCACTTTGCAGCGCGCCTTCTTGCCCCCGACCTGCACCCCGATGACGTCCCCCGGCCTTAGCAGTCTTTCAAGCCCGGAAAGCCGAGCGCCGTGATCGCTTATGTCATGGGCGTGCGCATCCTGGGAGAAGGGATGACCGTCTGCATCCATGCCAAACACTCGGATCGCGAGATTTACTCTGAAGCGGAGCTCTGACGGGTCTGGCATGGTATCGAGGATGCGTTTTGCGCTTTGCGCGGTTCTTAGAGTATGCATTTGAAAACAATAACCATCGGATTAAAAACCTCTGCGATGGTCTGTGCGGGTTTCAAATTCGGACACAGGCCCAAAACGGCGATGGATTCTTAGAAGTCCGCGGCAGCGATGGCGCTGGGATTGGGAACGATGGTGGGCGGGAAGCGCATGGTCGTGACTGCCGGCCAAGAAAAATCGGCCAAAGACCCCCTGACTTACTGGCAAGGCGCGGCCGTGGAAATTACCGCCCTGGTCGCCATCGGCGCCGCCGACTGGTTCGGCCTCCGGTGAGCGCGATCCCCGTGCTCTCATCGGGTATCGCCAGTACGATGGCAGCAAATCACACCGGGCTGCAGTGGGCGACCATACGCAACCTGCTGATGGCCTGGGGGCTGACCTTGCCGGCGTCGATGGTCGTGGCGGGCTTCCTGTTCTGGGGATTCCGCAACATCTTCTAGGAACAGGCCTCCGTCTCTTCTCTCGCCCCGGGCTTGCCCCCGGGTTTCGTCCGTTGCAGATTTTTGCCGCTGGGCCCGCCTTCCAAGCCATCGCTTGCCGAATTGCGCTAAGATGTGGCCGCTGGCGGGTGCTTTGAGGTCGCGAGAGTGTAGGTTGAAGGGAGAAGGCGAAATGGCGCATGCTGAAACTCGCCGTGGAACTCAGCCCGTGATCGCCGAAATCGATGTCCTCTGGATCACCGCCGGCCTGGGCTGCGACGGGGACACGATTGCCATGACGGCCGCCACCCAGCCCAGCCTTGAAGACATTGTCACCGGCGCCCTGCCCTGGATCCCCAAAGTCAACTTCCTCAATCCTTTCCTCGCCATTGAAAATGGCGACGAGTTCATGAAGCGGTTTCATCTGGCAGCAGAAGGCCAGCTGGGTC
Source organism: Terriglobia bacterium (assembly GCA_963742495.1). GTDB lineage: Bacteria > Acidobacteriota > Terriglobia > Terriglobales > Acidobacteriaceae > JAIQFF01. The sequence continues at coordinate 600,536 of CAVULZ010000002.1, read as the reverse complement.
CGTTTATCCTGGTGATCGAAGGTTCGATTCCGGACGAAACTAATAAAGAAGAAGGATACTGGGCTTCCTTCGGCACCGACTCCAAAACCGGCCAACCCATCACTACCTGCGAATGGATCGATCGGCTGGCGCCGAAAGCCTGGGCGGTCGTCGCGGCAGGGACCTGCGCCACTTACGGCGGCATCCACGCCATGGAAGGAAATCCGACAGGCTGCATGGGGCTGGCCGACTACCTGGGCTGGCAGTGGCGTTCGAAGGCTGACATTCCCATCGTGTGCGTGCCGGGATGTCCGGTGCAGCCGGATAATTTCATGGAGACGCTGCTCTATCTGCTTTACATGGCGGCCGGTCGCGCGCCTATGATTCCATTGGATGAAGCGTTGCGTCCGACCTGGCTCTTTGGCAACACGGTGCACGAAGGATGCGACCGCGGCGGCTTCTATGAGCAGGCCCAGTTTGCCGAAGAATATGGATCGCCGCTTTGTATCGTGAAGCTGGGATGCTGGGGCCCGGTCGTGCAATGCAACGTGGGCAAACGGGGCTGGATGGGCGGCATCGGCGGCTGTCCGAACGTAGGCGGGATTTGCATCGGCTGCACCATGCCCGGCTTTCCCGACAAATTCATGCCGTTCATGAATCAGCCGCCGGGCTCGCTGCTGTCGTCGGCCGCAGTCCAGACTTACGGGCGTGCGATTCATGCCTTACGCCGCTTCACCCAGTCGTCCATGAACAAAGAGCCCAGCTGGCGCAAGCGAAACCGATGAACGTGTGGCGCGGGCGCCCTCGCCCGCGGCTTTTGATTTTGTTGTTGGGTTCAGCCGTAGCTTCGGAATTCGCAAACGTGGGAATGAGAATTGCAATGACAGAGTCAAAGTCAAAGGCGGCGGACAAGAGTGTCCGCCCCACATTCCATCCCGCTGTGGTCCCCGACCCTGAGCTGAACCCTGCGCAGGCCGAAGAAATTCTCCAGAACCTGGCGGGAGTGTTCAGTCATCCCAACCCAGCCCGCGCCCGGCGCGTCGTATATCCACCGGAGCGGCCGGACCAGCAATGGCCGGAAGATCCGCAACTCCCCAATCTCGAAGCCCGATATCGCGCCCTGGTGGAACAGATTCCCGCGGTCGTCTTCATGGCGTACCTCGATCGAGGAATCGGCGAGGCTTACGTCAGCCCGCAGATTGAAGCCGCGCTGGGTTTTTCCCAGGAGGAGTGGCTGGAGGACCCGGTTCGCTGGTACAGCCACATTCATCCCGATGACAAGCAGCGCTGGAGCACCGAAGCGGCGGAGATGTTCCTGAACGGCAGCCCCTTGCGCTCGGCCTACCGCGTGGTGGCGCGTGACGGGCGGGTGATCTGGTTTCACTGCGAGGCTAAAATGATCCGTAAGGAAAGCGGCGAACCCTGGTTTATTCACGGCGTAGGGTTCGATATTACCGACCTGAAGCGGACCGAAGAAGCCTTGCAGGAAGAGCGCAACGTGGTTTCCGCCATCCTTCACACGGTGGGCGCGCTGGTGGTGGTGCTCGATCCCGAAGGCAGGATTATCCGCTGCAACCGGGCTTGCGAACAAACCAGCGGATATTCCCTGGCCGAAGTTTCCGGCCAGACGATTTGGGACTTGTTCATGGTCCCGGAGGAAGTGGACCGTTTCAAGTCCGTGTTTCAGCAACTGTGCTCGGACCAGTTGGCCAGCGACTATGAAGGTTACCTGGTGAAGCGGGACGGCACGCGCCGCTGGATCGCGTGGTCCAGCACTGTGCTGCCGGGCAACGACGCGGCTCCTGCCTATATTATTGCGACCGGAATCGACATCACCGAGCGCAAGCATCTGGAAAAAACGATTCTGGAAGTCAGCGGCCGGGAACAGCGGCGCATCGGGCAAGACCTGCATGACGGGCTGGGCCAGCATCTGACCGGCATTGCATTCATGAGCAAAGTGCAGGAACAGAAGCTCATGGAAAAAAGCATGCCCGAGGCCGGCGATGCGGCCAAAATCGTGAAACTGGTGAACGAGGCCATCAACAAAACGCGTGAACTGGCGCGGGGGCTGCTGCCGGTGGTTTCGGATGCGCGGGGATTGATGTCGGCGCTACAGCAGTGGGCCAGTGAAGTGGAAGACCTGTTCGGAGTTTCCTGCCGCTTCCAGTGTTTTGTTCCGGTCCTGATTCATGACGACACCGTGGCGACGCACCTTTATTATGTCGCGCGGGAGGCGGTCAACAATGCCATCAAGCACGGCCACCCCAGCCGAATCGTGATTCGCCTGGCCGCCAACCAGGAGCAGGGCGTGCTTACGGTCACCGATAACGGTTCAGGAATTGCCGATATTCCAGCCAACAATACGGGCATGGGACGCCATCTGATGAACTACCGGGCCCGCGTCATTGGGGGGTCGCTCGAGATACAGCGGCTCGCGACCGGCGGGACTATGGTGAGTTGTTCTTTTCCGGTCCGCATGGTGGCCGGCGAATCGATGGGCGAAACCAAGGAATAGAACATGAAGACAGACAGCAGCGTTGCGTACAAATCGCAGAACCAGGCGGCGTCCAGAAAAAGCAGAATTCTGGTGGTGGACGACCACCCCATCGTGCGTCAGGGTCTGGCGCTGCTGATCAATCAGGAAGCCGACCTGCTGGTTTGCGGTGAAGCCGAGGAAGCCATGGGCGCCATGCACGTGCTGGCCTCGTCCAAGCCGGACGTTCTCATCGTGGATATTTCGCTCAATGGCCCGGATGGCCTCGATCTGCTGAAGAATATAAGAAATGTTTACCCCACGCTGCCGGTGCTGATCCTCTCCATGCACGACGAGTCCATCTACGCCGAGCGGGCGCTGCGGGCGGGCGCCAACGGATACATCATGAAGCAGGAGGCGACCGAAAAAGTTCTGGTGGCCCTGCGCCGGATTCTGGGCGGCGAAATTTATGTGAGCGACCGCATCGCCAACAAGATGCTGAAACACTACATCACCGGCTCCGGCACGCTGAGGAATTCTTCCATCGCCGATCTGAGTGACCGCGAGCTGGAAGTGTTCCGTCTGATCGGAGAAGGCCACGGTACCCGGCAGATTGCCGAAGAATTACACCTCAGCGTAAAGACGGTGGAATCCTACCAGGCGCATATCAAGGAAAAGTTGTCTCTACGCAGCGCCCGCGAGCTCATGCAGCATGCCATCCAGTGGAACATGAACGAAAAGACCGCATGATGGGAGTGCTTTGCGATCTTTGCGTCCTTTGGGTTAAAGGTCTTAACCGCAAAGTTCGCTAAGGTACCGCAAAGGCGCAAAGAAGGTTGCCCCCATTCGCCGTCGTCCCCTTTCCAGTTTGGAATAGAGAAGATTCTTCCAAACACATTTACCCCTCACCCCATCAGGGAATCCCTGATAGAAAAAATAGTGTTTCCCACGAAACTTAAAACGTGGTGGGCCCGCTTGTGAGCGATCTTCGATTTGTTGATGCTAGGGGCGTTGTCGGCATCCAGACCACTTTCAGGTTTCCATTTCGGGCGAACAGAACTGCGACCAGGGCAGAGCGGTAGAAATATTCACTAATCATCAACGAGAAATTCGGCAACTCCCGTCCTGCAATTGAGATGGGAAAGGAGAGACCAGCTATGGCAGCGGAAACGGTTCCGTACGGTCGGAAAACGCAAAAACCATCGCCTGTCGCCGAGGTGCATATTCTCTGGATCACCGCCGGTTTGGGTTGCGACGGAGACTCGGTTTCAGTCACCGCGGCAAGCCAGCCCAGCATTGAAGATGTTCTGCTGGGGGCGATTCCCGGGCTTCCCAAAGTACACCTGCACAACCCGGTCCTGGCTTACGAGAACGGCGATGACTTCCTCAAGTTCTGGTATCAGGCGGAGAAAGGCCAGCTGGATCCCTTCGTCCTGGTGGTAGAAGGTTCCATCCCGAACGAGAAGATAAAGACCGAAGGATACTGGGCGGGCCTCGGTACCGATCCCAAGAGCGGTCAGCCGATCACCACCAACGAGTGGATCGACCGGCTGGCGCCCAAGGCCCTGGCCGTGGTGGCCTGCGGCACTTGCGCCACCTACGGCGGCATCCACGCCATGGAAGGCAATCCCACCGGCGCCATGGGCCTGGCCGACTATCTGGGTTGGGACTGGAAATCAAAGGCCGGACTGCCCATCGTCAATGTTCCGGGATGCCCGGTGCAGCCCGACAACTTCATGGAAACCGTTCTCTATCTTCTTTACCAGGTCGCCGGACTCGCGCCCATGATTCCGCTCGACGACCAACTGCGTCCCACCTGGCTCTTTGGCAAGACCGTCCACGAAGGCTGCGACCGCGCCGGCTACTACGAGCAAGGCGACTTCGCGGAGGTATACGGCTCCCCGAAATGCATTGTGAAGCTGGGCTGCTGGGGTCCGGTGGTGAACTGCAACGTGCCCAAACGGGGATGGATGGCCGGAATCGGCGGCTGCCCGAACGTGGGCGGCATTTGCATCGGCTGCACGATGCCGGGTTTCCCCGACAAGTTCATGCCCTTTATGGATGAGCCGCCGGGCGCCCGAGTTTCGAGTTCTGCCATCGGGGCTTATGGTCGCGCCATTCGCGCCCTGCGCTCGATGACCCAGTCCACGGCCAACAAGGAGCCGAAGTGGCGGCATCCGCGCGCAGATCTTACGACCGGGTACCACCCCAGGTCGTATTAGGCAACCCCAGTTGAGAAGCCCGGCTAGGAACCGTTACTGAGAATCCAAAGGAGCGATCGCAATGAGTACGATTACCGCACCGACGAAGGATGCTCCCGGCAAAAAGGGGAACCTGGTGGAAATGAACTGGGACCCGATCACCCGGATCGTGGGCAGCCTGGGCATTTTTACCAAGATTGATTTCGATAACAAACACGTAGTTGAGTGTCACAGCACTTCGTCTATCTTCCGCGGGTACAGCATTTTCATGAAGGGCAAAGACCCGCGCGACGCGCACTTCATCACCAGCCGCATTTGCGGCATCTGCGGCGACAACCATGCTACCTGCGCCACCTACGCGCAGAACATGGCGTTCGGCGTCAAGCCGCCTCCGATCGCTGAGTGGATCGTCAATCTCGGCGAAGCGGCCGAGTACATGTTCGACCACAATATCTTCCAGGACAACCTGGTCGGCGTGGACTTCTGCGAGCAGATGGTCAAGGAAACCAATCCCAAGGTCTGGGCGAAGGCGCAATCGACGGCGGCTCCCCATGCCAGCGCGCATGGCTACCGCACCATTGCCGACATCATGACCGCGCTCAATCCCTTCACCGGAGCTTTCTATCGCGAAGCCCTGGTCATGAGCCGCATGACGCGCGAGATGTTTTGTCTCATGGAAGGCCGGCACGTGCATCCCTCCACTCTGTATCCGGGTGGCGTGGGCACCGTGCCCACCGTCCAGCTCTTTACCGACTACCTGGTCCGCCTGATGAAGTATGTGGAGTTCATGAAGAAGGTCGTGCCCCTGCATGACGATTTGTTCGACTTCTTCTACGACGCTCTTCCTGGCTACGAGGAAGTCGGCCGGCGGCGGGTGCTGTTGGCCTGCTGGGGATCATTCAACGACCCTGACGTCTGCGACTACACCTACAAGAACATGACGAACTGGGGCCGCGGCATGTTCGTCACTCCGGGAATCGTGGTCGACGGCAAGCTGGTGACGACCGACCTGGTAGACATCAACCTGAACATCCGCATCCTGCTGGGCAGTTCTTACTACGACGAGTGGAAGAACTCCCAGACCTTCGTCAAGACCGATCCGCTGGGAAATCCGGTGGACAAGAACCACCCCTGGAACCAGACCACCATCCCACGGCCGCAAAAGCGCGACTTCGGCGGCAAGTACACCTGGGTGATGTCTCCGCGATGGTTCGACAAGCGCACCGGCGACCATCTGGCGATGGACACCGGAGGCGGCCCCATCGCTCGCTTGTGGGCCACCGCTCTGGCCGGACTGGTGGACATCGGCTACATCAAGGCCACCGGCAGCAGCGTGAAAATGTACCTGCCCAAGACCACGTCACTGCCCGAAGCCGAATTTGAATGGAAGATTCCGAAGTGGAGCAACGCCATCGAACGCGACCGCGCCCGGACTTATTTCCAGGTCTATGCCGCGTGCGCCGCACTGCACTTCATGGAGAAAGCGATGGCGGAACTGCATGCCGGGCACACCAAGACATGGACCGAATTCAAAGTGCCGGAAGAAGCCATTGGTTGCGGCTTCCACGAAGCGGTTCGCGGCGTGCTCTCGCATCACGTGGTGATCAAAGAAGGCAAGATCGCCAACTACCATCCCTATCCTCCGACGCCGTGGAATGCTAATCCGCGGGATATTTACGGCACTCCGGGTCCGTATGAAGACGCGGTGCAGAACACGCCGATCTTCGAAGAAAACGGCCCGGACAAGTTCAAGGGAATCGATATCATGCGCGCGGTGAGGAGCTTTGATCCTTGCCTGCCTTGCGGCGTGCACATGTACCTGGGGAACGGCAAAGTGCTGGAAACGCACCATTCCCCGATGTTCGGTCTTCAATCCTGAACCCGCACCATGGTGAACGAGGGAGTGAGGGCGGTAGCTGGGAATTGCCAGGTGCGCTCGCTGAGGACGGATCTGGCATCTCAAAACTGCGCTCTCACTCCCGACGTTTTTGAGTGTCACGTTTTGCGTGTCATCCTGAGCTCAGGATGACACATTGAAAAAGGAGAACTGTGGTCGACAGCAGAGATTTTCGGGAGGACGTGCAGCGGATCGGCAGCCTGGTGCAGGAACTGGAGGCGATCGCCGATCCGGCAGTGCGAGCTGCGGCTAAGGGCCTGGTACAGTCACTCATGGATCTGCACGGGGCGGCGTTGGAGAAGGCGCTCGATATTGTGGCCGAGGCCGGAGAGCCCGGCATGAACATCATCGGCCGGCTGGGCCGCGATCCCCTGGTGAGCAGCGTGCTGATTCTTTACGGCCTTCATCCCGAAGACCTCGACACCCGGGTCATGAAAGCAATAGATCGAGCGCGGCCGCAGTTGCGAAAACAGGGCTGTGAAGTTGAAATCGTCGGAGTGAATGACGGCGCCATCCGGCTGCGAGTCGTAACCGGAGCGCATACCTGCGGTTCCACCGCCAAGACAGCAGAGGCAACCTTGGAGGGGGCGGTCTACGATGCCGCGCCAGACCTGACCTCGCTGGTCATCGAGGGTTTTGAAGAAAAGCCGGCTTCCGGATTCGTAGCGCTGGGCAAGTTGACGGGCAGTCCTCCTCCAGTAACTCTGGAGCCGCAGGGCGCAGACTGAAGATTCGGCTACGGGTAACGAGTTGGGAAGTTCAAATCATGAGCGCGGGACAATTTACGGAATCCGCTGACGGTTTTGGAACGCTGCGGCAGTTCGCGCGCCGCGAGCGGCCGCTCGAGCGCTGCGAGTTGTGTAGTGTGGGATTGTCGGCGAGCCATCCCCATCTGATCGAGGTGGCGCAGCGCAAGCTTCTCTGCACCTGCGACGCTTGCGCGATTCTGTTCAGCGGACAGGGCGTGAAGTTCAAACGCGTGCCGCGGCGGGTGCGTTCTCTTCCCGGCTTCAATCTCACCGACGCCGAGTGGAATGGCCTGATGGTCCCCATCAACATGGCCTTCTTCTTCAAAAGCAGCCTTGAGGACCGGGTCGTCGCGCTCTATCCTAGCCCTGCGGGCGCGACCGAATCGCTGCTGGAACTGGAATCCTGGAATGACATCGTGGCGCGCAATCCGGTGCTGGATGAAATGGAATCCGACGTGGAAGGCCTGCTGGTCAACCGCCTGGGTTATTCCCGCGGATATTCCTCGCCCGAGTACTACCTGCTTCCAATCGACGAATGCTACAAGCTGGTGGGCCTGATTCGCATGCACTGGAAAGGGCTCTCCGGCGGCACCGAAGTGTGGCGCGAGCTAGGCGAGTTCTTTGCCAGCCTGAAGGCACGGTCGGTCGAGGTTTCTATCACGAGCAGCCGCGCGCCCAGAGAAGAGGAGTCTCATGCCTGATCTGGCCTTTCAGGTCGAGGGAGTCGAGGTTGTGGCCAACGCAGTGACGCCTCTGCTGGCCTTCAAGCTTCGCCTGACCGACGCCAATCCCGAGCAAACGATTCACACGGTCGCGCTGCGCTGCCAGATCCAGCTCGAAGTCACCCGGCGCAAATATAGTGCGGAAGACCAGGAGCACCTGCTCGATCTGTTCGGCGAGCCCATTCGATGGGGCCAGACTTTGCGAAATCTTTTGTGGACGCACGCCAATCTGGTGGTGCCGTCGTTCCAGGGAAGCACCCTGGTCGACCTTCCCGTGCCCTGTACGTTTGATTTCAACGTGGCTGCCACCAAGTACTTCGACGGCCTGGCCGACGGAGAGGTTCCAGTCTGTCTGCAGTTCAGCGGCACGGTTTTTTATGCCAGCGGCGAAGGCGGCTTGCAGGTCGCTCCCATCGCATGGGACAAGGAGGCCCGGTTCAAGCTGCCCATAAAAATCTGGCGCGACATGATGAATTCCTACTATCCCCATAGCGCCTGGCTGTGCCTGCACAAAGATGCCTTTGACCGGCTGTATCGATACAAGGTGCGGCACGGCATCCCCACCTGGGAAGAGGCGCTGGAGCGGATCGTTCCGGTAGAAGAGACGGTGGTCTGATGACCCTGGGAGTGGTGGAGCAGATCGCGAAAGCGGTGCTTTACGAGGGGTACATGCTCTACCCTTATCGGCCGTCGTCGGTCAAGAATCGGCAGCGCTGGAATTTCGGCGTGCTCTGCCCGCAGTCTTACTGCCAGAAGGGCAGCGAAGCCTGGACCATGCAGACCGAGTGCCTGGTCGAGGGCAGTTCGATGACTTGTCTTGAGGTTCGCGTCCGGTTCCTGCAGTTGGTGTCGCGTACCGTCGGGCAGTTAACTATGCCGATGAGCGAGTTATTGCCCGGCGAAGTTCCCGAGTTCTGCCTGGTGGACCAACTGGCCGTAAACGGCCGCGTTTACCAGCCCTGGCAGGAAGCAGTCGAGCGGGAAGTCATTTTGCCGGTGTACAATGTCGAGGCCCTGGGCTACGGGCTGCTGCCCGACGCCTTTGTGTTTTCCGCGGAAAAAGAATTCGAATATCTGCGTAACAGCAGCGGGCAGATCGTCGCAGTGATCGTGCGGGAACGGAAGTCCCTCAGCGGCGCCGTCGAAATCATGGGCGAGCGGGTTGCGGACGGATTGTTTAAAGTCAGTGTTCGGATTCGTAACACCACGCCTTTCGAAGCGACGCAGTACGCCAGCCGCGACGACGCTTTGCTGAGTTCGATGGCCTCCACCCACACCGTTCTCGGCGTGCAGGATGGCAGATTCGTTTCGCTGCTGGCTCCGCCGCACGGGCTCAGCGAACTGGCCGCGAGTTGCAAGAACGTGGGAACCTGGCCTGTCCTAGTCGGAGAAGAAGGGCAATGCGACACCCTGCTGTCCTCGCCCATCATTCTTTACGATTACCCGAAGATCGCTCCGGAAAGTGCTGGAGATTTGTTTGACGGCACCGAGATCGACGAGATTCTCTCCCTGCGCATCATGACGTTGACCGACGACGAGAAGCGCGAGATGAGCCAGTCGGATGAACGCGCCCGCGCCATGCTGGAGCGCACTGAAACCATGCCGATCGAACAATTGATGAAGTTGCACGGCGTTCTGCGCGGCCTGCGCCCACTCAAGGAGGAAACCCAATGAACGAGTGGGAATGGCAGCTCCTGGAAGAAAAGACTGCGGTAGATCATCTGGAAATTGCAGGGGTCGAAGTGAGGACGGGAAGCCGTGTGCGGCTGCGTCCGCGGCAGGGCGGCGAAGTGATGGACATCGCCCTGGCCGGGCAGATTGCGACCATCGAATGCATCGAGCAGGACTACGAAGGCAAGCACCACGTTTGCGTGGTTCTGGACAACGATCCGGGCAGAGATATGGGCCTGCTGCGCCAACCCGGCCACCGGTTTTTCTTCGATGCCGACGAAGTCGAAACCCTTTCGGAAGACGAAGCCCGGCAACACCGGCCGATACAGAAGCCCAGCATCCTGGTCGCCGGTATTGGAAATATCTTTCTCGGTGACGACGCGTTTGGCGTAGAAGTGGTGCGCCGCATGGCGGGTCTCAAGCTTCCCGGCAACGTGCGCGTGGCCGACTTCGGGACCAGAGGCTTTGATCTGGCCTATGCGCTGCAAGATGGATACGAAACCACGATCCTGGTGGACGCTTGTCCGCACGGGCAGGCTCCCGGCACGCTCTACGTCATCGAGCCTGACCCGAAGGCGTTGGACAATCCCGAAGGCCCACAAGCGACGTTGGAAGCGCACTCCATGAATCCCATGAACGTGCTGCGCATGGCCCAGGCCATGAACATCGAGGTGAAGAACATTCTGCTGGTCGGCTGCGAGCCAGAAACTCTCGGTGGCGAAGAAGGCCTGATGGGACTTAGCGCTCCGGTCGAGGCCGCGGTGGATGAAGCGGTCAAGCTGGTGGAATCGCTGGTGAACAGAATTCAGACTGGAGTCAGGCCTGATTCAAGGCCTGCGTCGGACCTCTAAGGTCGAGGCAAGCAAGACATCCTGCACAGGAGGAGACGGGCAATGGAAAATGGCAAAGGGAACTTCAACGACAAAGACACGCTGTTCATGCTCGGTGGCGTGGCGCTCATGGTTTTCGGGGCGGGCCTGATTCTTACCAATCCCATCGCCCGGCGCTACATGGGTCAGCTGGGCATTGGTGATCTGGCCAGTCTGGGTTTGCCGGACCTCGATCGCTACTTGAAGTTGCGGGCCATGTGACAACCGCCGGCCACAGGGGTGCAACTAAGCCAGGGGGAATATCGGTTTGTCCACAGCAAGAACGCCGCCAGCGACGACGGTTCGATACTTGATTGATGCCGCGAGGAGTAAATTCATTGTGCGGGCGTTTGCCAGCGGGATGCTTTCGGCATTCGGCCATAACCCGACCATTGCCATTCCGGACTTCCAGGGCGAAGTGCACTGGACTTCAGGCGGGTTGGAAGATGCCGCGCTGCGAATCGTGATGCCAGCGGCATCCTTGACCGTGACCGATGATATCAGCGAGAAAGATCGCCAGGAGATGGAACTCCGCATGAAGAAGGACGTGCTGGAGACGGACGGATTCGAGGAAATCGTTTATCAATGTCCCAGGCCTTCGTCGGTCCAGAAGATTTCCGAGGGTTTGTATGCGGTAACTCTGAGTGGGGAACTGGCGCTGCATGGAGTGACGCGAGCACAGCCAGTTTCCGCGCGGATAACCATCAAGGATGATAGCTTGCGCGCGGCCGGCGATTTTTCCGTGCGCCTGAGCGACTATGAGATTCGACCGGTGTCCGCTGCCGGAGGAATGGTGAAACTCAAGGACGAGCTGAAACTGTCGTTCGATATCGTCGCGCGGAAAGCGTGAAAACCGTCGTTGGCCGTTGGTCGTTGGCCAAGGGCAAGACGCAGCTAGGCGACTTGATGAAAACAAACTCAGAGTGAGCAGCCGGAGGTTGCAGGTTTTGACGAAGGACCAACGACCAACAACCCAGGACCAGTCACGGGAGGATGTTGCATGTGTCTAGCCATACCGGGAAAGATCGTCGAAATCTCTTCCGACAATACGGAGTCCGCGCTGGTGGATGTAGTCGGCGTTCGCCGCAAGATTGATCTTGGCCTGCTGCAGGACGACAAACCGGTGCCGGGCGACTGGGTGCTCATCCATGTTGGCTTCGCCATGAGCAAGATCAGTGAACTCGACGCTCTCGAGCAGATGAACACGCTGCGGGCGCTGGGCGAGATCGAAGGCGCCATGCAGGAAGTCCAGGGCTACAGCGTGGAAGAAATAAATGACGCCGAAGTGCATTGACGCCTGCCCCTGTCCAGCGTGCGAGGGAGGATCGGCATGAGATTTGTTGATGAGTTTCGCCAACCCGAACTGATTTCACGAACCGCAGAGGAAATTCGCCGCCTGGCCGGCCGCGACCGCCACTACCGCCTGATGGAGGTCTGCGGCGGCCACACTCACGCCATTTATCGCTTCGGGCTGAAGGACATTCTCCCCGAGAACATCGAACTGATCCACGGCCCCGGCTGCCCGGTGTGCGTGCTTCCCATGGGGCGAATTGACGATGGTCTTTCCATCGCGCAGCAGCCCGATGTAATCTTTGCCGCCTTCGGCGACATGATGCGCGTCCCCGGAACGCAAGGCAGCCCGCTCGAACACAAGGCCCGGGGGATGGACGTCCGCATCGTGTATTCGCCCTCCGACGCATTGAAACTTGCCCGGCTCAACCCAGACAAACAAGTCATGTTTTTCGCCATCGGATTCGAGACCACGGCTCCCTCCACCGCGCTGACCTTGATGCGGGCCAAGGCCGAGGGCATCGACAATTTCTCGGTCTTCTGCAATCACGTGACCATCATTCCCGCGATCCGCGCGATTCTGGACTCTCCGGACATGCGACTGGATGCTTTCATCGGGCCGGGACATGTTTCGACAGTCATCGGTTGCCGGCCTTACGAGTGGATTGCCCGGGATCAGGAAAAACCGATCGTGGTCTCCGGCTTTGAGCCGCTGGACATGCTGCAATCCATCGTCATGCTTCTGCGTCAATTGAAGGCGGGCGAAGCCATAGTGGAAAACCAGTACAAGCGGGTGGTTCCGTGGGAAGGCAATCGCGCGGCGCTGCGCGCCATGGCCGAGGTCTTCCAGTTGCGTCCTTACTTCGAATGGCGCGGGCTGGGCTTCATCTCGCAATCGGCCTTGCGCCTGAACGATAAGTACGCCGCCTGGGACGCGGAACAGCGCTTTGAGGTGCCGGGCATTCGCGTGACCGACCCGAAAGCCGCTCAGTGCGGAGAAGTATTGAAGGGCGTGCTGAAGCCGCACCAGTGCAAACTTTTTGGCCGTGAGTGCACGCCCGAGCATCCCATCGGCGCACTCATGGTGTCATCGGAAGGATCATGCGCCGCTTATCACAATTACGAACACCGGAAAGCAGCAATGGCGACCAGCCTGACCTCGATCGCGTAACCGCCCAGGGTGTGATCGAAGCCAGGCCCGCTTCCGTCCGGTTTCGCGATCCGCAGATTGAGATGGCACACGGAGCCGGAGGCAAGGCCAGCCGCAAGCTGGTCGAAGGCCTTTTCGCGCCCCTGCTATTCGGGGCTGCTCCCGGACCTTTAGGAGATGCCGCGCTGATTGACATCAATGGAGCAAAAGTCGCGATCACAACCGACAGCTTTGTGGTTAAGCCACTCACTTTTCCCGGAGGTTCCATCGGTGAGCTGGCGGTGAATGGCACGGTCAACGACCTGGCCGTCTCGGGAGCAAGGGCAGAGGCCCTGGTCGTCACCTACGTGCTCGAAGCCGGGCTTCCCACGCCAGTGCTCGAAGCCGAGGTTCGCGCCATGGCCAAAGCCGCGCGGGACGCGGGTGTCCGCATTGCCGGCGGCGACACCAAAGTGGTCGAACACGGTAAAGCCGACCAGATGTACGTCACCACGACCGGCATCGGCCGCCTGATTCATGGTGTGACCATCGACCCGCGCTCGGTGCGCGTGGGCGACAGGATTCTGCTTTCAGGGCCTATCGGCGATCACGGCATCACCATCCTGCTGGCGCGTGGTGAACTCGATCTCGAAGCCGACCTTCGTTCCGATACGCGCTCGGTGCTCCCTCTGGTCGAAACGCTCATTCATACTGCCGGCCCCGGCATTCGCTGGATGCGCGATCCAACCCGTGGCGGGGCGGCGACATCGTTAAACGAGCTGGCGCGCGATTGCGGATTGGGCATGGTCCTCTTTGAAGATCAGATTCCGGTGCGCGACATGGTGCGCGGAGCATGCGAGTTGCTGGGGCTCGATCCGCTGCACATCGCGAATGAGGGCCAGTTCCTCGCCGTGGTTTCGCCCGAGTACGCCGACGCTGCCATCAACGCCCTGAGCCTGGCGCCGGGCGGGAGCGAGGCCCAGGTAATCGGCGAAGTTCGGGAACAACCCGCCGGCACGGTGCTGGTGACCACCCGTTACGGAGGCAGCCGAATTGTCGACATGCTGGTCGGCGATCCGTTACCGAGAATCTGTTGAGTGAAAGCGCTATGGCGACAGCGATTAAACTCGCGAGTCAGGTGGAAGAGCGGCTGCTCGAACGGAACGAATTGCTCGAACCGTTTTTTTCGCGCGAGGCTCCGCGCCTGGCCGAAGCTTGCCGCGAGATGTCGGAACGATTTCTGCGCGGCGGGCGCCTGCTCGCCTTCGGGCGCGGGCCTTACGCCACCGATGCCCAACACGTTTCGGTGGAATTTGTTCATCCCGTGATTGTGGGCAAGCGCGCGCTGCCGGCTCTCGATCTCTCGATCCTGTTCCGTCCCTGGCTCGAAACCATACTTCATCCCCAAGATATCGTGATGGGATTCGGCCCGCCGGAAGGCGATCCGGAAGTCTGGGCCACGCTGCAGCAGGCCCACCTGCGAGACGCGATGACCTTCGCCCTGCCGGGCATGGAAGGTTCCTATGCGCTCGATGCTCCAACCCAGGATCCGTTCATGCACCAGGAGATGGTCGAGATTCTTTACCACACGTTGTGGGAGACGGTGCACGTCTTCTTCGAGCACCGCGAACTCGGCCACGAAGTAGGCGAGTCGGCCTTCCTCTATCCATTCCTGGGCACGGAAAAGCAGGGAACCGGCGACCTGCTGGCGGAAGTTGCCGTCTCCATTCTGATGAAAGTTCGGGATGACGCGAAGTTGCGCGGCCAGGTAGCGCGAGAGCAGGCCGAGCAGATCAGCAGTGCGGCGGTGGCGATTCATCAGCGTCTGCAGCGCGGCGGCAAACTCATCATTTTCGGCAATGGCGGGTCGGCCACCGATGCCAACGACTTCGCCATCGACTGCGTGCTTCCGCCGCCCGGATCCAGGCCCGTTCCCGCCGTCTCGCTGGCGCTCGAGCCGGCCAACATCACCGCCGTTGCTAATGACATCGGGACCGACGCAATCTTTTTGCGCCAGCTTATCGCGCAGGCCTGTCCCGAGGATGTGGCGGTGGCGATCTCAACTAGCGGCGGATCGCGCAACATCATCATGGCGCTCGAAGAGGCCCGCAAACGAAATATGCTGACGGTTGCGCTCCTGGGCTATGACGGCGGCGAAATCAAGCGCCGGCGTCTGGCCGACTTCCCCGTGGTGGTGCAGTGCGATTACATTCCGCGCATTCAGGAAGTGCAGGCCTCGATCTATCATGTCATTCGCGAATCCCTGGAGGTGCTCAACCGTGGCCAAGCTTGAGCTCTACGGCACCGCGCGCTGTCCCTATACCGGGGAGATGCGCGACTGGCTGGAATGGAAGCGCTCGGAGTTTGTGGAGTATGACGTTGAAGCCGATCGCGAGGCCCGCGTCCGCATGCGCGAAGTGGCGGGCGGACAGCGCAACGTCCCGCTGCTGGTAGAAAACGGCAAGGTGGTTCAGGTGGGTTGGCAGGGACGGAGTTGTGTCGTGGATGTGGAGTGATCATGGCCAGCGCCTGTTCCATTCGAGTGCGTGGAGTGGTGCAGGGCGTCGGCTTCCGTCCGTTCGTGTATCGCCTGGCCCGCGCCAATACTCTCGGAGGATGGGTGCGGAATGGCGAGGAAGGCGTCGAGATCTATCTGGAAGGCGCTGAACAGGGCCTGGAAGCCTTTGTACGCGAGATGAAGGCGCAGCCTCCTCCGGCCGCGAGCATCGCTGAAATGAAAGTTGAGCCGGTCACGCCGCTGGGTGTGAACGAATTCACGATCCGCGAGAGCCAGCACGGCCAACATCCGACGGTCCGCATTTCGCCCGACCTGCCGGTTTGCGACGATTGCCTCAAGGAACTTTTCGATCCACATAATCCGCGCTACGGCTATCCCTACATCAACTGTACGAACTGTGGTCCGCGCTACACCGTCGTGCTCGGCCTGCCTTACGACCGCGCCAACACCACGATGAAGGATTGGCCGCTGGACGACTACTGCGCCGGAGAATTCGCGGATACGGGTAACCGCCGATTTCACGCCCAGCCCGTCGCCTGCCCGGCATGCGGGCCGAGTTATTATCTTCAGCCCCAAGACCAGACCCTGCCGGGCACGGAAGCCGCCATTCACCACGCAGCCCAACTGCTAAGCGCGGGCAAAATTTTGGCGGTGAAGGGACTGGGCGGCTATCACCTGGCTTGCGATGCCCGCAATGCTGCGTCTGTCGCAGCTTTGCGCGATCGCAAATACCGCAAGGAAAAGCCGTTCGCGATCATGGTCCGCGGCATCGATGAAGCCCGCGAGCTGGTGGAACTGTCTGCGGAGAGCGAGGCTCTGCTCACGTCTTCTGCCCGCCCTATTGTGCTGGCACCGGCGCGAGTGGAGCTGAACGGGGTGGCTCCGCAAAACAATGAACTGGGCGTGATGCTTCCTTACACACCCTTGCATCACTTGCTTTTTGCCGCCGGCGCGCCCGACGTTTTGGTCATGACCAGCGCCAACCGCTCGAGCGAACCGATCGCTTATGATGACGAAGACGCGCTCCATCGTCTCTCGGGGATCGCCGATGCATTCCTGATTGGACAGCGGCCGATCGCGCGCCGGGTTGACGATTCCGTCGCCAGGGACGGAGTGTTTGGTCCGGTTATTTTACGGCGAGCTCGCGGATATGCTCCCGGGGCGGTGGCGAAATTTCCCTCTGTCCGGCCGATCCTGGCGCTGGGCGCCGACTTGAAAAACACCGTCACCCTGGTGGTGGACGGCCAGGCGTTCGTCAGCCAGCACATCGGGGACCTGGAGCATTACGAAGCCTTCCTCGCATTTCAACAAACTATCGACGACCTGGTGGCGATGTACGAAGTCGACTGGGATGAACTGCTGGTGGCGCACGATGGCCATCCGCAATACGCATCCGTGCTCCATGCCGGGGACCTGAAGGTGTCGAGCAGGGTCGCCGTGCAGCATCACCGCGCCCATGTGGCGTCCGTTCTCGCCGAGCGCGGTGAGTGGCAGAAGCGCGTGTTGGGCGTAAGCTTCGACGGCACAGGTTACGGCGACGACGGCAGTATCTGGGGCGCCGAAATCTTTGTCGGCAGCGTCACTGAAGGCTTTGAACGGGTGGCTCATCTGCGCAACGCGAAGCTTCCCGGCGGCGATGCCGCGGCGCAGTACCCGGTGCAGGCTGCGGCCGGCTTTCTAGCGCAACTCGATGACCTGCCGGACATGACTGCCTCGCCTTTCAATTTTCCCGAGCGATTTGAGCAGGCGTTGGAATTGGTGACCAAAGACGTGCGCACCTTTTCTACCAGTTCGATGGGCCGGCTTTTCGATACTGTTGCGGCGTTACTTGGATTTACGCGAGAAATTTCTTTTGAAGGACAAGCCGCCATGTGGGTCGAACAGCTGGCGCGGGGCGCCGCCATCACAAAAGCGTATTCGTTTCCTCTTACCGGCGCGGAGTTGGACTTTCGGCCGCTACTGCGCAGTGTTGTGAGGGACCGCCAACGGGGTCGAGATCCGAGCGAAATCGCGCGGGCTTTCCAGCGAGGAGTTGCGGCGGGCGTGAGAGACTGTGTGACCGGGCTTTGCCGGACCCACTCCCTCGACACCATCGTTTTATCGGGAGGAGTCTTCCAAAACGAGCTCTTGCTCGAAGATATCAAGTCGCTGCTCGAAGACGAGCCAGTCGAGGTTTGGACGAATCACGCCGTTCCGCCGAATGATGGAGGCATCAGCCTGGGGCAGGCCGCGCTGGCGGTATTTTCCACTTCTTCTTTAGCGGCCCGCCGGACGGAAGAGAAATCGCATGCATGAACTCTCCATCGCGATGAGCATCGTCGAAATGGCACAGGACGAGGCGCTGCAGCGCGGAGTGCAGGTCAACGCGGTGTACCTCAAGCTGGGCGCGCTTTCCGGCGTCGTGAAAGAGGCCCTGCTTTCGTCCTACGAAATGGCGTGCGACGATACGCCGCTGCGGGGATCGCGGCTGGTCATCGAGGAAGTACCGGTGGTGATCTTTTGCCCTAAATGCAAGGCGCGGCGTCCGCTCAGCTCGATGCAGTTATTTTGCTGTGATGAATGCGGCACGCCGACATCCGAAATCGTTCAAGGCAAGGAACTCGAAGTGGTCGCACTGGAGATACAGTGATGAGTCCGGATCCCCGCCTGGTGGAAGTTCGAAAGAATGTTCTGAAACAGAATGACCTGGTCGCGCGCGCGCTTCGGACCCGCTTCCGCGCTGCGGGAGTGTTCGTGGTGAGTCTGGTTTCAAGTCCCGGCTCGGGGAAGACGGCGTTTCTGGAAAAGACCCTGACCCTGCTTCGCCCGCGTTATCGGGTGGCGGCCCTGGTGGGCGATCTGGCCACGGAAAACGACGCGGCCCGACTGGCTCGCAGCCAGGCTCCAGTCAGGCAGATCATTACCGGGACGCTGTGCCATCTGGAAGCCGCCATGGTGCAGAACGCCGTGGACGAAGAAGCATGGGACCTTGGCCAGTTGGATTTCCTCTTCATCGAGAACGTGGGCAATCTGGTCTGTCCTGCGTCCTACGACCTGGGAGAAGATCTTCGCGTGGTGCTGCTGTCGGTGACCGAGGGTGAAGACAAACCGCTCAAGTATCCGACGATTTTCAACAGCGCGGACGTAGCCATTGTCACCAAGAGCGATTTGGCGGAAGCAGTCGAGTTCGACGGGGAAGCCACACGGAGGAACATTCAGGCTGTCCGCCCCGGCATGCGGGTCTTCCAGCTTTCCGCGAAAACGGGAGAAGGCGTAGAAGAGTATTTGGGATTTCTGGCTGAGCGACTGGCGGAGTCACGAGCCACAGTCTTCGCTTAGGAAGCGGGAGGCTCGGCAATCTTTGCGGTTTTGTTTGCTTCCCGCAAGATCAAACCCCTTAACAGGAAAGTTCGCTAAGAAAAGCCGCAAAGGACGCAAAGAAACCAATATTGGGGAACCACGGCCACTCAAGCCTCCAGCTTGAATATTCTCTCCATCCGCAGCCACTTCTCGCCCGGCTTTGCCTGCGGGAGCGATTGCTGGAACTTCCACATGAGATTTTCCCACTCCTGAACTCTTGGATTCTCGCGGTCTGCCTGCGCCTTCGCTTCGAAGGAGAAGCTTTCGTTCACTTCCATGATCATGAACATGCGCGTGCCGAGCAGATAGATCTCCATGTCTTCGATCCCGGCATCTTTGATGCTTCGCGAGATCTCCGACCAGATTTTCCGGTGATAGCGCTGGTACTCGGCAATCAGCGCGGGATCGCTTTTAAGATCTAGAGTGAGACAAAATCGTCGGTTCATTTGTCGGTGTAGTTACCTTTTTCGCCCCTTCGGGGCTCTTCTCGATCCCGGCCTGCACGCCCGGCTTGCGCCGTGGGCTTTATTCTTGCACCGCTTCGCGGCTGTGCCGTGGTGACCCCGATCTGGTACTGCATCCCAAACTCTGCGTCTATTGCGTCGCGCCTCCAAACTGAATGCGGAAAGCATAAGCATACTTGCCGGGAGCTTGCTCCGGAAGTTGCAAGTGCAGGCCATCGGGGTCTTGCCGCGACTGGATCTTGGCATCCGAGCCCAGCAGGGCCACGGACTCAACCTTCCGGCTGCCCATCGCAGCCACTCGGGCCCCTGGTATTTCTCGAGCAATCCCAGTCCGGACGGAACGGACCCTGGCGAGCGACCCGATCCACTTCTTTGAGGAGGGCGGCGCGCTGGGCGTCATACTTTGCACTCGCTCTCGGCCAGATCTGGTCTATGACAACTGGCCTCGGAGGCCGTAGGAGCGGTCGGCGAGACTGCTTGGGAATAGATAGCGACGGGGGCAGCCGCGAAAATTCCCAGCGCCAGGCTGGTCACCAAACATCTACGGAGAGATGGAAAGGCTGCGAGAGACATAGGATGTTTTTCCTTCTCGACGTGAAGATGTTGTGTCGCATGCCCGGCGCTGACCCCGCATCACGCTGTGTCTTCAGCAAAGCCTGCTTTGGCTCCGATAAATCCGTAGATCGCGATGAATGCGTAGGCGCCCAGAGGAACCAGATACGCCAGGGCAATCCCGCGCGCCTGCGCAATCAGGCCCATGATGGGCGTCAGCACGGCTCCGCCGACGATGGCCATCACCAGCAAGGAACCGCCGATCTTGGTGTTGGGACCAAGCTTCTTCAAACCCAGAGCGAAGATGGTAGGGAACATCAGCGACATGAAGAAGCTGGTGATAAAGAGCGCCCACAATCCGACCCAGCCCGGCCGCGTGACTGCGACGGTTACCAGGACTATGTTGAATAGGGCGTACGCGCCCAGTAATTTATTGGGGGCGATGAATCGCATCAGGTACGAAGAAACAAAGCGTCCGATGCCGAAGGCTCCCAGAGTGCCGGTGAGAAAGTATCCCGCAACTTTCTCGGGCTGGTGAGTGTAGTCCTGCACATACTGGATGAAATAACTCCACGTTCCCACCTGGCCACCCACATACAAGAACTGGGCCACCACGGCCAACATGAAATGGGGATACTTCAGCAGGTCTCGGAAATGGCCGTGGTCGCCGCTGCTGGCTTCGTGTTCGCTCTGAATGCGGGGAAATTTAGTCCGGATAATCAGCAGGGCCCAGAATATGGCCAGCGCGCCCAGTGCGAGATAAGGCTTGACCACGCGCAGCGTTTCCGTTCGCAAGTAGGCGTCATAGAGCTGCTGCGACTTCATGGCATCCACTTGCTGCGAACTCAATTCCACGCCGGAGAAGATGAATGCCGTGCCGATCAGGACGCCGGTAATGGATCCCAGCGGATTGAACGCCTGCGAAAAGTTGAGCCGACGCTCCGAACTCTCCGGGTCACCCAACTGGGCGATGAAGGGATTGGAGGCGGTTTCGAGAAACGACAATCCGCTGGCGATGACAAAAAGCGCGAGCAGGAAAAATGCGTAGCGTCCGGCAACGGCAGCCGGCCAGAACAGGAATGTGCCCAGGCCGAACAGGAACAACCCAATCACAAATCCGGCCTTGTAACCGAGCTTGCGCATGATCAGCGCCGCCGGCATGGCCAGAACGAAGTAGCCCATGTAAAAGGCCGACTGCACCAGTCCTGCCTGAAACCGGGTGATGGCAAATGACTTCATGAACTGCCGGATCAGCACGTCGTTCAGGTTGTTCGGAATGCCCCACAAGAAGAACAGGGCTGTCACCAGGAAGAAGGGCACGAGTTGGCCAGCAGGGAAGAGCGGCCGGCGCTCACTCGTGGTCGGCCCGGCAACCGCGTTCGATACTTGCATAGGGGATCCCCTAGTCGGGAACCGGATGTCGTCCGTGTAGCCTGTGTGGTCGCGGGCGACTCGCTCAGCTCTCAGCTCTCGCGGGCCAGTCGCCCGCGACCACACAACCTTTCACCCCAAAAACTATTTCAGTCCAGGCACATCATGATCTTCTTAACTCGAGATGGATTTTCGCTCCACGCAGCCAAGGCTTGCGGGGCTTCATTCATGGTGATGATCGAGCTGACCGCATCTTCCACCGGAAAGCGATGTTCCTCGAGCATGCGAATGACGTCGCGAAAATCCTCCGGCAGGGCGTTTCTCGAGCCTAAAATGTCGAGCTCTTTCTGCACGAACAGGCGGGTCTCGTAGGACACCGGTTCCTTGGCATAACCGATATACACGACTCTGCCCGTGAAGGCCACTTCCTCCACGGCGGCGCGGAAAGTTTGCGGCAGCCCGATGGCTTCGATGACCACATCAGGACCTCGACCCTCAGTGAGTTCCGCCAGCCGCTGGTGAAGGTCCTCCCTGGCGGTGTTGATCGAATGGATGGCGCCCGCGGCCCGCGCGGTGTTCAATTTCTCGTCATCCCTATCGACGCCTATGGTCTTGGCCCCTCGGAAACTGGAAGCCGCCAGGGCGCCGAGTCCGACGCCGCCGCAGCCCAGGATCGCCACCGTATCGTCGGCGGTCACACGTCCCCGGACCACCGCGTGGAAACCGACAGTCAGGGGTTCCACCAGGCACAACTCTTTAAGCGTAAGCTTTGCCGGATAAATTCTTTCGGAAGGCACGACGATGTATTCGGTGGCCGCGCCGTCGCGCTGCACCCCCAGAGTCTCATTGAATTGGCAGGCGTTGGGACGCCGGCGGCGGCAGGAGGCGCACCTGCCGCAACTGGTATAGGGAGACAGGGTCACATTCACGCCGGCAGCGAGCGCGGGGTTCAGCCGGCTGCCGTCGACGATCGAGGCCGACACTTCGTGGCCCGGAATTCGAGGAAAGGAGACCATGGGGTTGCGGCCGCGGAAGGAATTAAGATCGCTGCCGCAGAAGCCGACCATCCTGACCTTCAAAAGCACGCTGGTGGGAGTGACGATCGGTTCCGGGACTGACCGGATTTCCGCCTGACCCGGTTCTTTGAGCACGAGTGCTTTCAATTCATCGCCCTTTCTGCCGGTTTTGGCTCGATGATCGGCAGGCTACGGCAGAAATTGTCCATCAATGGCGTCGCTGTACCGCGGCACTCCCGGGGGCCAGAAAAAAACCTACTCCGGCGACGGAACCTACAGCGAATTAGTGCGCGCAATGTTGCCCAGCACCGCCGCGCTGGGCTTGATGGTTCTGCGTTGCGTGGCCCGATCCACTGCGACGATTCCGAACTTGGGCTCGAAGCCGGACATCCATTCGCATGGCGATTACTAAGATCGATCTGGTTCATTGATCCGCCGCCATCTCAGTGACAAAGGGTACACGCCGGACAGCTGCGGGCGCCAGTTTCCGAATGCCGTCCCAAAATACAAAACGTCCCAGACTCTAAATTGAGTCTGGGACGCTTGTCGAACAGCCCTCCCCCGAAGTCTGCTCACTTGCGAAGATATAGGCTGAGAGAGCCCGTGTGAATGGCACGTTCAGGCTACTGTGGAAATCTGTGCTGGAGGCCCGAACCGCTGTTCTACGTCGCGACGCCTGCAACCGTCTTCATCCTCCCCATGCCAGCCAGGGGGAGGCGAAATCCTGGTAGTGGCCCAGTTTGAAGTTCTGGCGGTCTGCCAGGGCGATTTGGGGTGGAGCAGCGCTTTAGGGCTGCCATCAGGACGGCGCAGAGCATGTGGCTTCAGCCACTGAGGTACCTCAGGGGCTGAAGCCCGCTGCAACCTACTGCCTCAAAGGCCTGCTCCAGCCGTTGCGCACGATCATGCGGGCATTTCAAACTGAGCCACTACCGAAACCCGGTGCCATTGACGGTGCGGATGAGAAGCGAGATACACTGCTGACGAGGTGCAGTTCGGGCCCTGGAGCCGGCGTCAAAAAAGCTGAGCCAAGCCGGGGCTTCTTCGCATGAACGAAGAAAAACACAGCAGCATCCGGTGGATGGACCTGCTCTGGCTGGTCTTCCTGCTGGGTCTGGCGGTTTTGCCGCCGGTGCGGGAAATCCACAAGCAACTGACCTTGCTGGCTATCGGGATCGTGCAGCTGGCCGAGGGCAGGATCATCGCGAGCTGGCCTCGATCCGGACGATCGGCCGTGGTTCTGGTCAAGATTGTGCTGGCCACACTGCTGATTAACCACACTGGTGGGCTCGGCATTAACAGCAGTTACTACCCGATTTATTACGTCCCCATCGTGACCGCGGCGACCCAGTTCGGGCCCTGGGGCACTCTGCTCTGGACCTTGCTGGCTTCGGCGGCCTACTGTTCGTACCTCTATCCCGCGCTGCAGGAATACACGCTCACTCCCGAGGGCGCTGCCGAGCTCGCCATCCGCATCATGTTTTTCTTCCTGGCGGCCGTCGTGGTAAACCGTTTCACCATCGAGAACCGCCGCAAGACCATGCAATACCGGCAGGTGGCGGAGGAGTTGACGGAAGCCAATCGTCAGCTGGAACGGGCCCAGGCTGAAGCGCGGCGTTCCGAGCGGCTGGCCGCCCTGGGACAGCTTTCCGCCGGTCTGGCGCATGAAATTCGCAATCCCCTGGGCGTGATCAAGGGATCGGCGGAAACGCTGAGCCGAAAGCTGGAGAACTCGAATCCTCTGGCCAGCGAGTTGGCCGGATACATTTCGAGCGAGGTCAACCGGGCGAGCGCGCTGGTCACCCGCTTTCTGGATTTTGCGCGGCCGCTGCGCACCGAAACCCGTCTGCAATCAGTCACGGAATTGATCGATCAGGCGCTGCAATCTGTAGGCGACCAGTGGAAAGGCAGCCCGGTTGTGGTGGAGCGCGAATATCAGAAAGATTTGCCCCTGCTGCCGCTCGATGAGAATCTTTGCGAACAGGCGTTCTTGAACCTGGTGCAGAATGCCTACGAGGCCATGGGCGGCGCAGGCGGGACCCTCCGGGTAGAGGTTTCGGGCGCGCGCTCGAACGGACGCGATGGAGTTCAGGTGCGGCTGCAAGATACCGGACCTGGAGTTCCAGCAGAAATGCGCGAACAGATTTTTAATCCCTTCG
The DNA here is from genome assembly GCA_963742495.1 of Terriglobia bacterium. GTDB lineage: Bacteria > Acidobacteriota > Terriglobia > Terriglobales > Acidobacteriaceae > JAIQFF01. The sequence continues at coordinate 576,137 of CAVULZ010000002.1, read as the reverse complement.
TGACCACCAAGAAGACCGGCGTCGGGTTGGGGCTTTCGATTGTTTCAAAGATTGTGGATGAGCATCACGGCACCATCCGGCTGGACAATTCGGACGGGCAGGGAGCCTGTTTCGTGATCTTCTTTCCGGCGGAGGAGAAAACGTAACCAAAAGTGGGAAGCTCATGACGACAGCCAACGCAACCATCCTGATTGTCGAAGACGAGGCGAAAATGCGCCGCCTCCTGGAACTTGACCTGGGAGATGACGGTTTCCAGACCGTTTCCGCCGAGGATGCGGAAACCGGCCTGAAGCTGCTGCAGAACGGTTCGGTCGACCTGGTGATCACCGATCTCAAGTTGCCGGGCATGAATGGTCTGGATTTTCTGCAGGCGGTGAAACGCTTTCAGGCTGCCCTGCCGGTCATTGTCATGACCGCGTTCGGCACCGTGGAAACCGCGGTCGAGGCCATGAAAGCGGGCGCCAGCGACTATGTCCTGAAGCCTTTTTCTCTCGACGAAATGCGCATGGTGGTGCACAAGGAACTGGATGTGCAGCGCCTGCGGGTGGAGAACCGGTCGCTGCGCGAGGCGCTGCAGCACCGCTATCAGCATCCCAATCTGGTGGCGCGCAGCCCCAGGATGCAGGAAGTGCTGGCCACCGTCGAACGAGTGGCGCCCACTAATTCGACCGTGCTGCTGGGCGGAGAAAGCGGCGTGGGCAAGGACCTGGTCGCGCGCGCCATCCATGAGAAGTCGCGGCGGGCGTCCGGGCCGTTCATCAAGATCAACAGCGCCGCGATTCCGGAGAACCTGCTGGAGAGCGAATTATTTGGTTACGAGAAAGGGGCGTTTACCGGAGCCACCACCAGCAAACCAGGCAAGTTCGAACTGGCCGACAAGGGAACGCTTTTTCTCGACGAAATCGGCGATGTCCCACCCGCGATCCAGGTGAAGCTGCTGCGGGTCTTGCAAGAGCGCCAGTTCGAGCGGTTGGGCGGCACCAAAACCATCAAAGTGGATGTGCGGCTGGTGGCAGCCACCAATCGCGATTTGCGGGCCGCCCTCGAGGATGGCACCTTTCGCGAGGACCTTTATTACCGGCTCAATGTCGTGCCCATCGATATTCCGCCGCTGCGCGAGCATAAAGAAGATATTCCCGAACTGGTGAATCTGTTCCTCTCGCGCTTTGCCCAGGAATCCGGCAAGAAGATCACTGGAGTCTCACCGCAAGCTTTGAGGATGCTAATGGACTATCACTGGCCGGGCAACGTGCGCGAGCTCCAGAATATTATGGAACGGGCATCGGCATTGGCGGCGGGACCGTTGCTCGAAGCCGGGGATATTCATATCGATTCGCGAGCCGGCAAAGCCTCGGATTTCCCCGCCGGCTTTCTGCCCGAGGGCATGACTCTCGAGCAGTGGGAAGACGAAATGATCCGTGAAGCATTGCGCCGCGCCCACGGCAACAAAAGCCAGGCCGCGCGCCTGCTGGGACTCTCGCGCAACGCGCTACGCTACCGGCTCTCGAAAATCGGCATTAGCGACGACCCGGAAAAAGAAGAGCAGGAATAGCTGGGTTGCGATCTTTACTGGATGGAGGACGGGCGTCCTCGCCCGTCACTGCACAGGCTTCGGGCCTGACGCGGACGCCCGCCCTCCATCAGAATCTTGGTCCCGGTGGCTGAAAACCACCACTTCTGGTTGACCTCAACCAGGAAGACTCCAGCCTCTGCCAATACTGCTCGGGACTATCTCTAATATTATGAAACTGCAAGTCTTATCAGCCCTCCCCCGGCGGGGTTTGGCACGGCAAATGCATTGTGTTCTGTGCGCGGGTTCTTGCGCGCGAGGTGGGCCCATGAAAAACCGATTCGCATTGATTCTCGGAGCACTGATTTTAGCCGCGAGTGCCGTGGCGGGTGCTCAGGTATCAGAGCAAGTGCCACTGCAGCCGCAGGTGCAGGGACCGCCGCCGGAGGGACAGCCGCCGGGACAGGGGCAGACGCAGGCCGAGCCCGCGTCCAGCGTAGCCCGCATCAGTCTGACCCACGGCGATGTCTCCATCCAGCGCGGTGATTCCGGAGACTGGGCGGCGGCAACGCTGAACCAGCCCATGGTGAGCAGCGACAAGGTTTCCACCGGCGTCAACTCCCGGGCTGAGGTGCAGCTTGATTCGGCAAACATTCTGCGGCTGGGCGACAGCACGCTGGCCAGCATCGCGGGCCTTTCCCGGAACCAGATCCAGATACAAGTCGAACGCGGATTGATCGACTACACAATTTTCAAGGGCTCCGATGCCCCGGCGGAAATTGACACCGCGAACGTGGCGGTTCGACCCGCGCAGACGGGCGGAATTTATCGGATTGAGATCAACGCGGATGGCGAGACCCAGGTGATCGTCCGCAGGGGGTCGGCTGAAATTGCGACGCCCCAGGGCAGCACCCGGGTAGAGAAGGGCCAAATGGCCGTCGTGCGCGGGACCGGCGACGACACCCAGTACAAGCTGGCCGAAGCGCCGGCTTCCGACAGTTGGGATTCATGGAACATGGAGCGCGACCGGCTGATTTACGACGCTCAGTCCTGGCGAAACACCAACCGCCACTACACCGGCACGGAAGATCTTGATAGCTATGGCCGCTGGGTGACCGTGCCGGACTACGGTCCAGTGTGGGCGCCGATCGCGGGACCGGGCTGGGCGCCATACCGCAGCGGACGCTGGGTTTGGGAACCGGGCTGGGGTTGGACATGGGTTTCCTACGAACCCTGGGGTTGGGCTCCGTATCACTACGGGCGCTGGTTTGTTTACAACGACTCCTGGGTATGGTGGCCTGGACCGGCCTACGGATATCCGGGATATCGGCCGGTGTGGGCGCCGGCGTATGTGTCCTTCTTTGGATTCGGAGGCGGAGTTGGCGTCGGATTCGGATTTGGTTCCGTCGGCTGGCTGCCGGTGGGACCGTGCGACACGTTCTATCCCTGGTATGGCCGTTACGGCTCGCGCTACACCGTGGTCAACATCAACAACTTTAATGGACGGAGGTTTGGAGGCATCGGTCCGCTTCGTCCGGGTGGCGCCTATTCCAACGTAAGACTGGCTGCGATGAACGAGAGAGTGCGGGGCGGCATCTCCAGCGTCCCGACCGGTCAGTTCGGCACCGGCCGCTCCAGGCCGGTGGGAGTCAACGGCGAGACGTTTCGTGGCGGGCGCATGATTGCGGGAAATCTTCCCGTGGTTCCGACCCGGGCGGCGTTGTCAGTGAGCAACCGTCCGGCAGCGGCGTCCACGTTGCCGCGCGGCGGCGAGCAGCAGCGCTTCTTCTCGCAAGCCCGGCCGGCGGCCGCCCCCCAGTCATTCGACCGGCAGGTGTCGCAGATGCGGCAGTCCATCCAGCGCAACGGTGCTGGAACCGGCCAGCCATTTTCCGGGGGCACCAGCTCCCGGGGCTCCGGCCAGACTTCCGCGATCGCCAGGCCCTCGCCAGGAGTTCGCACTCCGGCAGCCGCGGGGCTGGGCAACGGCGCACAATCGTCGAATCGAGTCTCCACCTGGACCCCTGACCGTTCGGCGCGGTCCGCGACTCCCGACGGTTCGGGCTGGCGGCGATTCTCCGATCCGACTCCAGCGCAGCGGGGTGGCGCGATCAATCGTTCGGCGGGACCGGCAATGTCCAGCCCGGCGACTTACAACAATGTGCAGCGACCGGGAAATTCCTCTCGACCGGAAGCCTCAAGCAACGATGGAGGCTGGCGGCACTTCACGCCGCAGTCCGGCGGAGTCCCTGCCGATCGCGTGAGCCATGGAATGAACACCGGCGTTAGCCCCGGAGGCGGCATGTATAGCGGGCGCGGTGCGGAGCCGGATTTCCAGCGCGGTCCCTATCGAGAGGCAGGCGGCGGACGCAGTGTTTCAGCCGAGTCGCCGCGGGGCTACTCCCGGCCGCCGCTCGAAATGAGGCAACCAATCGTTACGCCGCGCGGCTATGAAGGCAGGGGAGGAGGCGCGCCACGCGAGTCGGCCCCGTCACGAGGGGGCGGCGGAGGAGGAGGCGGCAGCCACGGTGGGGGCGGCGGTCCGCACGGCGGGTCGGGCCGGCACTGAGGACGGCTCTTCACAGGCTGCTTTTAGACGACAACAACGGCATCCCGACCGGGATGCCGTTGGTTTTTGTGCTACCCTGCCCGGATGGAAGTTCTCGTTCACCGGAAAATCGCGGGCTGGATTTTCCATCATCTCCTGTGGGACCCCGCCGGCACCGAGCGCGAGGGATTCTGGGGAGCCCTGTGGGCGATGCGGAAACTTCTCATCGCTCTTGCCGGATCGGCAGCCCTCGACTGGATGGAATGGGTCGAGCACCATCCTCCCGAAATAGCCATCATCGTGGTCATTCATTTCGTGTTCGTCCTGGCTGCGATTGGGCTGGTTGTTTATGTCTGGCAATCGGTCGGCCGCAACCGTACATCGCTGAGCAAGTAAGCCAGAAAATTCCGTAGCGCACGCCTGCAAAATTCCTTGCTGCGAGAGCCGTCTCGCTTATAGGGGTCCTTCGACTCCGCCGGAAGCCCGCGCGCGGGCTTCCCGCTCCGCTCAGGATGACAAGGGAAAAGGTTTAAACTGGTTTCCGTGCCGCCAGAAAACCGCGACGCCGCTCCGAAAACTGCAAAGACGAAGACCAAAGCCCGCAAGAAAGCTGGATTTCTCTTGCGGCACTCCTTGAGTATCGCGTGCGTGGGCGTGCTGATTCTTTGGATTGTCTTGTATAACGTTTCGGATCCCAAGACCCACTGGGGCTCTTTTTTTGGCAACGCCATCGCCGACTGGTCTGGGGTGGTGGTCACGGTGGTGGCCACCAAATACCTTTATGAACGAGGCTCGGCGGAGAGCCGGAAACCCCCGATGAATTTGCGCGGACCTTTCTGGGAAGCGATCACCGATCACTCCCTGACGCTGTTTCTGCTGGCTACCGGTGCCTGCTGGGTCGCCGTCTATAAGCACGCCGACCCAGATTCGAAGTGGGGACAGGTAGCAGGAAACATCGTCTCGGAGTGGACCCAGATTCTCGCGCTCGTTCTCTTGACCAAGCGCCTGATTGAGACGCACTCCAAAGAGAGCCAGAAATAACCCGTCAGACTCTGCCTGTAAGCGCCAGGATCACTACGATCAGCAGAACCAGTCCCAGCCCGCCACTCGGGTAATACCCCCAGCTGCCGCTGTAAGGCCAGGTCGGAAGCGCGCCCAGCAGGAGCAGCACCAGAAGCACGATCAGGATTGTTCCCATCGAAGTCCTCCTCGTTGTCGTTTTGAATTCGATTGCTGGACAAGGCTACCGGCGAGGCAATTTCACAACAATCCGGGCAAGACTGTAATCGCCGGGACATATCCCTGTAGGCAGAAGTTTGCGAATTCGAGCAGCAACTGCTGCTTTCGGGAGGAGATAGGGGCCCTTCGACTGCGAGGAACGCTTCGCCAGCGAAGCCTTCCTCTCCGCTCAGGGTGACAAAGGGAGCTAAGCCTTACTGATGAATTCTCGCTGCCCAGCCTCCGCCGGGCGCGAGGGAGATTTTCAGTTTGGTATCGCGCGTGATCTGGGTCTTGGTCTTCTTGTAGTCGCTGGCCATGCGGTCGGCGTTGGCTCCGTCCTGGTAGGCTTCCAGCCAGAACGTTCCTGCAGGCAGAAACGAGAAGTCCACTTGCAGGTCGCGCGGGGTCCAGTTGGTCATGGCACCGACATACCATTCTTTGCCGCTTCTTCGGGCGACTAACGCATATTCGGCGATGCGCGCATCGAGCACATTGGTGTCGTCCCAGACGGACGGGACGGGCGCCAGGAATTCCATCATTTCCGGTTCGCGCATGTAGTTCGACGGGCTATCGGACAGCATTTGCAGCGGGCTTTCAAATACCACATACATTCCCAACTGGTGGCAGCGCGTGCCCAGGCTCATGGGGCGGTCGAAGACGGGAGCAAAATCCTTCTTGGTCGCATTCAACATGGCGCCGGGAGTGAAATCCATCGGTCCCAGAAACATGCGGGTGAAGGGCAGGGTGACGTTGTGCTGGGGTTCGGTTTCAGCGCTCCACTTGCTCCATTCGAGGCCGCGCACGCCTTCGCCGCTGATCATGTTGGGCCAGGTTCGGGTCATGGTGATCTGGCTCTGTCCGCCATGAAAGTCGACCAGCATGTGGCGCTTAGCCGCCTCGCGGGAAGTCTTGTAGTAAAAATTGATCAGCTTCTGATCGTTGCGCTGCATGAAATCAATCTTCAGACCCTTGATACCCCATTTCGTGAACTCATCAAATGCCGGATCGAACTGGTCGTCCAATGTTTTCCAGACCATCCACAAAATGATGCCGACATTTTTCTGTTTGGCGTACGCGGTCAGCTCTTCCATGTTGAGGTCGGGCGACACCTCCAGCACGTTGCCGAGTTTGTACCAGCCTTCGTCGAGGATGATGTAGGGGATGCCGTACTTGGCCGCGAAATCCACGTAGTACTTGTAAGTCTCGGTGTTAACTCCGGATTTGAAGTTCACGCCATAGAGGTTGAGCGCGTTCCACCAGTCCCAGGCAACTTTGCCGGGCTTGATCCATGACGTGTCTTCTACCTGCGACGGTTTGGCCAGCAGCCAGACCAGCTGATTGGTAATCAGATCGCCATCTTTTTCGGCGATTCCCAACAACCGCCAGGGATAGCTGCGGGTGCCACGGGTCACAGCGATATAGTCGGCGGCTTCGGTGACTTTGAAGTCGCGGTCCTTCTCCAGCGTCTCTTTGAGCGGATACGGAGCGAAGGTTGCCGCCAGCCCGTTGCCCCCGGTGCCGTGCAGCCAGAGCCCCGGGTAGTCTTCAATGTCGGATTCGGCAATGGCTACTTTCACGCCGTTGGCAGCGTCCACCACCGCCGGCAGGCTGGCAATCGCGGCGGGCGCGATGGTCTTCAGATTCATGGGCAGGTAATGCCGTTCGTTGTGGGAAAAGAAAGATTCTTCCTGTGGGTAGTAAACCCGGTAGTCGTCGGGGAAGTTGAAGCTGGATTCCTCGCTGTAAACTTTCACTTCGGCTTGCGGCAGCGAGGTTTCCAGGCGATAGGCCACGCCTTGGTTGTAGGCGCGGAAGACGACGGCGTAGTTGCCTTCCAGGGTCAGGCGCAGTTCGTTATAGTTCTCGCGCACTTTGGCGAATTTCTGCCGCACCGGAGGCTCAAGCGTGCCGTCGTAGCTGCGCTCCTTAGTCGCCTTGACCCTGGGCTGCAAACCCAGCGTGTTGTGGTCAATGTCGATGGAGAAAGTGGAATTCTGCAGCAGCACCGTCCCCTTGAACAGGACGTCGTAGCTGAAGCGGTCGCCGGTCCGTATCTTCACTTCAATGCGCTGATCGGGAGAGCGCAGGCTGTAGCTGGTCTGCGCGAAGGCGGCGCCAGAAACGCCTAAAAATGCGACCAGAATGCAGGCTGCTTTCCAGAAAAATCTCATGGGGCGTTCTCCTCGTGGAGCTTGCGATCACGGGCATGGCGGCGGAGCCATGCGTCGATGTAAACGTTTCCAAAGGCGCCACCAAATTAACATAAAACTGAAATCGCATGCTCCATGAAATGTGAAACCGCCCGAGACTGTGCTTTTCGATGGAGGACGGGCGTCTCGCCCGTCCCGCCGGGCGGGACGCCCGGCCTCCACCGTCCAAACGGAACGCGCCCGAGTCCGGCGCGAATGTCATAATGATGCCCGGAGGATACGAAACTGCCCCTCGATTACGCCGCCATGCTTGCCGTCGCGCTCGCCGAGGCCCGCAAGGGACTGGCGGAAGGCGGCATTCCCATCGGCGCGGCTATCTTTGATGCTCATGGCCAATTGGTCGGATCCGGCCACAATCGCCGGGTGCAGCGCGGCGATCCCTCGACGCATGGCGAGACCGACGCCTTCCGCAACGCCGGGCGGCAGCGCAGTTATCGCAAGCTCATCATGGTTACGACGTTGGCGCCGTGCTGGTATTGCAGCGGACTGGTCCGGCAGTTTGGTTTCGGCACGCTGGTGGTCGGCGAGAGCCGCAACTTTCAAGGCGGAGTGGAATGGCTGCGCTCGCTCGGCGTGAACGTCATCGATCTTGATTCCGAGGAGTGCGCTTCGCTGCTCAGCGAGTACATCCGCAAGAATCCCGAAGTGTGGAATGAGGACATTGGCGAAGAGTGATGGTCGATGTACGGGAGCTCTCTCATGAAACTTGATAAAAGCCGATTGGGCAGCCTGCCGAAAGTACTCTTGCACGAGCACCTCGACGGCGTGCTCCGGCCGAAGACTGTCATCGCCCTGGCAAAAAAAACGAAGTACAAAGAACTTCCCACGGACGATCCCGCAGCGCTGGCCCAGTGGTTTCATCAGGGCGCGAACAAGGGAAGTCTCGCCAAATATCTCGAAGGCTTTGCCCACACCATCGCCGTCATGCAGACCGAAGAGGCGCTGGAGCGTGTGGCTTACGAGCAGGCCGAAGATCTGAGCCAGGACGGTGTGGTCTATTTTGAAACCCGCTTTGCGCCGGTCTTTCACACCCGCAACGGACTGACCCACCAGCAAGTGGTCTCGGCCGTTTTAAAGGGACTGGAGCGCGGGCGAAAGGATTTCGGAACTCTTTCAGGATTGATCATTTGCGCCATGCGCAATATGGATGTATCGCTCGAGATGGCGGAGCTGGCGGTGGATTTTCGCGAGCGTGGCGTGGTCGGATTCGATCTGGCGGGCGAGGAAGGCGGATATCCGCCCAAGAAGCATGTGGATGCCTTTCATTACATTCAGCGCCAGAATTTCAACATCACGATTCACGCCGGCGAGGGGTACGGCAAGGAATCAATCTGGCAGGCGATTCAGTATTGCGGGGCGCATCGCATCGGACACGGAACCAGGCTGATTGACGACATCGCCATCGCGGACGGCAAAGTGGTGAAATTGGGCGACCTGGCGCAGTACGTTCTGGACAAACGCATTCCGCTGGAGATTTGCCTGATCAGCAATGTCCATACCGGCGCCACTCCCAGCCTGGCGGAACATCCCTTCAAGATTCTCTACCAGGAAAAATTTCGCGTCACCCTCAACACTGACAACCGCCTGATGAGCGACACCACGATGACTCGTGAATTCGAGGCCGCCGCGGACACTTTTGGCCTGTCTCTCGATGACTTCGAGAAAATTACCATCAATGCCATGAAGAGTGCGTTCCTGCCATACGATCAGCGCTGCCGGTTGATCTACTCGGTCATCAAACCGGGCTACGCCAGGATTCGCGAAGGGTTGCCGCGGTTGTCATCCTGAGCGGAGTAGCTGCTTCGCTTCGCGAAGCGGCTACGCAGTCGAAGGACCCCTACTCCCTTCACGCTCTCGCCGTGGAGTCTCATCGAAGCAACGTTTCCCGACGCGAAGAGGCCGTAAAGACGATAGGGGTCCTTCGACTGCGCTTGTCCATTCGCCAGCGCATGGACGAGCTACGCTCAGGATGACACTAAGTTCCGGGAAAGATGACTCACGCAGAAAGCCTTCTTCGATGCCATGTAAGCAGAAGGGCCGAGCCGATGATCATCAGGCCGCCGCACAACCCGATCCATACGCCCACTGCGCCCCATCCCAATTTGAAGCACAAGGCATAGCCGACCGGCAGCCCGATCAGCCAGTAGGCGACGAAGTTGGCCAGCATCGGCGTTTTGGTATCGCCCGAGCCGCGCAGGGCCCCGGTCGCGACCGTTTGCACGCCGTCGAAGAGTTGGAATGCGGCCGCCACCAGCAGCAGTTTCGCGCCGGTGCGAATCACCATCGGATCGGGAGAAAACAGACGTGCGATCCAGGTGGGAATGGACACGAACACCAGGCCCGCGCAGGTCATGAATGCGGCGCCGAGCATGATGGCGGACCAGCCCGCGCGCCGCGCTCCCGCGGGATCTTTTCTTCCCAACTGTTGCCCCACGCGGACCGCTGCAGCGGAGCTGATCCCGAGCGGCACCATGAAGGTAAGGGCGGCGCAGTTCAAAGCGATCTCGTGACCGGAGAGAGGGACGGGCCCAAGCCTCGCCACCAGCGCGGTTGCCGCCGAGAATGCCCCGATTTCGAGCAGGATTTGAGTTGCGGCCGGCGCCCCCAGCTTCAGCAAGGCCGCCACGCGATGCAGATCAATGTGAACCGCGCCGCTCCATTTCGGCAGCGAACGTTTCGATTCCACCCAGAACAACGTGATGGCAAGCACGCTTGCCATGTAGATGCGGGCGACGCAGGTAGCCCACCCAGAGCCGGTGATGCCCATGGCGGGCAGCCCGAGATGTCCGTAAATCAGCGCCCAGTCGCCCACCAGATTCACAAGATTCGAAGAGACGAGCGCGAACATGATGGGAAGCACGACGTTCATTGCCTGCAAATAACGGCGAAGGGCGAAGTAGGCGAGCAGGGGCATGGTGCCCCAGTTAAGCGCGCGCAGAAACGGACGCATCGGCCCTACCAGTTCCGCGCTGATTCCGAAGTGCTGCATCAGCGGCGGCCAGAACGAGACGGCCAGCATGAGGACCGGCGTCAGCGCCAGCGCGAGAAAAAGTCCGTTTACTAGGGAGTGTCGCGCGTCGTTCAGATCTTCGCGGCCATAGGCGTGGGCGACGAAGGTATCCAGTCCCAGCAGCAGCCCGGCGCCAAAGATAGCGACACTGTGATACAGGCTCTGGCCCAGGCCGGTGGCCCCGATGGCCACAGCGCTGTTGGGCAACCGTCCCACCATGATGGTGTCGACGATGCCCATGCTCATCCATCCCACCTCGGCGACGATCAGGGGCAGGGCGAGGCGCAACGTCAGGGCGAAGTCTGCGCGCAGCGGGGCATGAGAGGCGGATTGAGATTCGACCGGCATTGGTCGCTTCTGAATATATCAACTGGGGGAGGCGATGGAAGCAGCTGTCAGCTTTCAGCCGTCAGCTATCAGTGAATTCCAAGCCTGCCTCTGCCCGATCACAATCAGGATTTAGCTGAAAGCTGACGCCTGAGAGCTGATAGCTAGAACGACGGGCGTCCTCGCCCGTCGTGCACAGGCCAGTGCCAGACGGGCGGGGACGCCCGTCCTCCACCTGCCACCCCAATTCTGGCTGACCGCAGTGTAGGATACTGGGTTAAACTTTTGTGGCTGCCGGTTTCGCAGCGAACCAGGGCTGTCCCAGACCTCGAATGCCAACTGCATATCTGGAAGAAATCAATCCGTGGGAAGCGCAGGTTGCCCGCTCGGACGTGGCGGCGCAGAAGCTCAAACTCAACGAGGGCCTGTGGAAAATATTGCGCGAGCCCAGCCGGGAAATCATCGTGCACATCCCGGTGCAAATGGATGATGGCCGCCTCGAAACATTTACCGGGTTCCGGGTGCAACATTCGATTGATCGCGGCCCCGCCAAGGGCGGTATCCGTTACACCCCTAATGTGAATCTGGATGAGACCCGGGCGCTGGCCAGCTGGATGACGTGGAAATGCGCGGTAGTCGACATCCCATTCGGCGGCGCGGCCGGGGGCGTCATCTGCGATCCCGACAAAATGTCCAAGCGTGAACTGGAACGGCTTACGCGCCGTTATACGGCGGAGTTGATGGAGCTGCTAGGGCCGGAGAAAGATGTTCCTGGTCCCGACATCAATACCGATGAGCAGATCATGGCCTGGATCATGGACACATACTCCATGCATGCGCGCCATACCGTCACCGCGGTTGTGACCGGCAAGCCTCTGGAACTGGGAGGGTCGCACGGGCGCGTTGAAGCCACCGGGCGCGGGCTGATGATTGTTTGCGACGAAGCGGCGAAGAAGCTGGGCATGAGCCCGGACCAGACCCGAGTGGTGATTCAAGGCTTCGGCAATGTGGGCTCGAATGCCGCTCGCCTCATGCGCCGCCGGGGATACAAGATCGTTGGCGTCTCCACCAGCAAAAGCGGTTTGTATAACCAGAACGGCATTGATATTGAAGCGCTCACGCAGCATTACCAGCACAACCGCACGCTCAGCGGTTTTCCCGGCGCCGAAGAAGCCAGTTCCGCGGATTTGCTGGTCGCGGACTGCGACATCCTGATTCCCGCTGCGCTCGAGAACCAGATCACTACCCGCAATGCCGATCGGGTCAAGGCCAAAGTCCTTTGCGAGGGAGCGAATGGTCCCACCACCGCCGAGGCCGATGAAATCCTCGTGGACAAAGGCGTGTTTGTTATTCCGGACATCCTCGCCAACTCGGGCGGAGTGACGGTTTCTTATTTCGAATGGGTGCAGGACCGCCAGGGATATTTCTGGACGGAGAAAGTGGTCAACGATTATCTGCAGTACACCATGCGGACCGCCTTCGCGGAAGTCCTGAAATACGCGGAGACCCACGGCGTCAGCAACCGCATTGCCGCGTACATGCTGGCCATCGATCGCGTTGCTTACACCCTTCGGCAGCGTGGAATTTACGCCTAAGGCCGGCCGCTCGATGAACCCACCTGGTTTGTGGCGGAGAATCGCGGGTGTCGTGGGCCGCGGATTCGCTCTGCTGCTGGTGATATCACTGACCGTCTGGGCCGTCGCCGCGTTGTATTTCGACCTGCTGTCCGGTTCCTCTCTGCGCACTCTGGGCGCCTCCGGCTATGGGATCGCCATGCTGGGGACGCTGCTCGCCTTCCGCGGAAGCGGCAAAGGAATCGCAATTTGCCTGGCCGCATTCGGGCTGGTGGTGGCCTGGTGGCTGACCCTGAAGCCGTCAAATGACCGGGACTGGCAGCCCGACGTGGCCCAGACCGCCTGGGCGGAAATCGACGGCGACCGCGTTACCATCCACAACGTTCGCAACTGCGACTACCGCACCGAAGGCGACTACACCCCGCATTGGGAGACCCGATCGTTCGACCTTTCGCAGATTCGCGGCATGGATATTTTTCTGACTTACTGGGGTTCGCCCTGGATCGCGCATCCCATCGTGAGCTTCCAGTTTGGCGACCACGACTACATTGCCATGTCGATTGAGACCAGGAAAGAAGTGGGAGAGGTGTACTCGGCTGTCCGCGGCTTTTTCCGCTACTACGAACTGATTTACACCGTCAGCGACGAGCGCGACGTGGTGCGCCTGCGGACCAATTATCGCAAGGGCGAAGAAACCTATCTCTTTCACACCCGTGCCACCCCCGAGCACGCGAGGGCCACCTTTCTCAATTATCTGCGACGGATAAACCGGATACGAAACCGGCCAGAGTGGTACAACGCGCTGACCAACAACTGCACCACCAATATCGCCGCCCTGGCGGGAGAGCCGGAATGGGACTGGCGCGTCCTGTTGAATGGGCGCGCCGACCAGATGCTTTACCAACGCGGCGACCTGGCAACAGGGAACCTTTCCTTCGCACAACTCAAGGAGCAGGCGCACATCAACGCGGCGGCCCGGGCGGCCGACGATGCGCCCGATTTTTCTCTCCGAATCCGGCAAAGGCGCGCAGGGTTTTAGCAGCCGGAATCACCACCAGCCACGTGGGGACAGCCGCCCTCGGCTGTCCGGCGGAGCCCAGTTCCGCGAATTTTGGGTTGGGCCAGATACCGGCGTGCTACTGAGAAGCCAGTTTCAGGACGTTGCCGCCGCCATAATCGAGCACGTACATTTCTCCGTTGTTGTCCTGGCCGAGCGACGAGATCGTGAGGTTGGTGGAGAGCAAATCGGCGCGAGTCCAGGTATTGGCGGGTGCTTCCGTCAGGCTGAATATTTTGCCGGTGAGATCGCCAAAGATGTACTTGTTGGCCAGGCTGGGGATGGCGCTGCCTTTATAAACATAGCCGCCAATGACGGCGATGCCGACCGTGTGGGGGTATTCGATGATCGGCAGGACTTTGTTGCTGGTGTCGCAGCCGGTGGGCGGGTTGAAGCAATGGTCGCCTTCCATCACGCTCCAGCCGTAGTTTCCACCGTTCTGCAGGATGTCAACTTCTTCCCAGCTCGATTCGCCGACGTCGGCGACGAAGATGCGACTGCCGCCGCGCTCCAGCGTGAAACGCCAGGGGTTGCGCAGTCCATAGGCATAGATTTCAGGCAGCCCGCCACCGCCCACGAATGGATTGTCCGGCGGTATCGCGTACTGCAGGCTCCCGGTAAAAGGAGGATCCACTCCAATACGAAGCATTTTCCCCAGCAATGTGTTTAAGTTCTGTCCGCTGTTGTTCGGGTCGGTAGGAGGGATGCCGCCGTCGCCGAGCCCGATGTAGAGAAGGCCATCGGCGCCAAAGACCAACTGGCCGCCCTTATGGTTAGTAAACGGCTGGTTTATGACCAGCAGATCGCGCTCGGTGGTGGGGTCGGCCTGATCGGGGTCCGAAGCGGAAGCCTGGAACTCGGCGATGACGGTCTGCCGGGTGCCGTTGTCCCGGTTGTAGTTTACATAGAACTTTCGGTTGGTGCTGTAGTTGGGATGAAAGGCCATACCCAACAGGCCTTGTTCCTGCCCGTCGAAGTTCACCAGGCTCCGGATGTCCAGAAAAGTTCCCGACAGCAGGGCGCCATTTTTGATGATCCGGATGGTCCCCGGCTGTTCCACCACGAACAAGCGGGCATCGCCCGGCGGCTTTTCCAGGCCGAGCGGATTGGTGAGACCGCTTACCACGTTGTTCAAGACCAGGTTCGTGGGGGGTGGGGTGGAAAAGCTGCCGCCCCCACCTCCACAGCTGGGTAAAAGAACGGCTAACAGCAACACAGAACTGGCAAGCAAACATTTTTTGGGGGACATTTAACCAAGCTTATCCGAAGTTTGGGTACCCTGGAAAGTCCCGGAAGGCCGTGGGAAAGGCAGTTTGAGGTATCGGCCTCAAGAATCACCACGCGGTCCGTGGCGGATGAATTTTGTCCCGGCGCGGTTCTGTGGCAGACTCGCTTGGGACTTCTATCTCAATTATGTTCGGTTCGATTGAAGCCGGCGGCACCAAATTCGTTTGCGGAGTGGGAACCGGGCCGGCGGACCTGAAGACCATGCAGTTTCCCACCACCTCGCCCGAGGCCACGCTGGCCATCGCCATTGAGTTCCTGCGCGAGGAATCCAGGGGCGAATTGAAAGCGGTGGGGATTGGTTCGTTTGGGCCGATTGATCTGCACAGCACCTCGCTTACCTTCGGCTACGTCACCTCCACGCCCAAGGCGGGATGGCAGAATTACAATCTCGCGGGCACAGTGCGCGATGCTCTCGGCGTGCCGGTTGGTTTTGACACCGACGTGGACGCCGCTGCCCTCGGCGAGGCCCGCTGGGGCGCGGCCCAGAACCTGACCGACTTTCTCTACCTGACGATTGGCACCGGCATCGGCGGCGGCGCCATCATCAACGGCCGCGTTCTTCATGGGCTGGTCCATCCCGAGATGGGGCACATTCGGGTGCCGCATGACCTGGCAAAAGACCCGTACCCTGGCGGCTGCCCGTACCACGGTGATTGCCTGGAAGGATTGGCCGCGGGTCCTGCGATGCAGGCACGCTGGGGACAGGCTGCTAAGAACTTGCCGCCGGAGCATCCCGCCTGGACGCTGGAAGCGCACTATCTGGCGCTTGGGTTAGCCAGCTGGGTGCTGACGCTCTCACCCCAGCGCATTCTGCTGGGTGGGGGAGTGCTGCGCCAGTCGCATCTTTTTGGTCGCATCCGGAAAGACCTGGTGGAACTGCTCAACGGATATGTCCAGGCGACCGAAGTGACGCGTGACATTGATCAATACGTGGTCCCGCCGCAACTCGGAGGCCGGGCCGGGGTCCTGGGCGGCCTGGTCCTGGCGGAGCAGGTCTACACCCGGCTTGACCGCGAATGACGTGCTGGTAAATCAGGAATCAGGAACTGTTCGCAATCACTCGCCCGGGGGATTACAGGCGGCTCCTGGCGTTTCTACCGAGGGAACGTGACAATGCCGTTGTTCCAGTTCGGAACGGGCGTCTGCCTCACTGGCGTGACCTGAAGTGCGGCCGCACTTCGCACAAAACCATTCCTGCGTAGAGGGATTCCAAACGATGCGTTCATGTCTCATGGACTCTGTGGCCATGCGCGGCAGGAACCCCGCGCTTACGGCAATGCTCTCCTTACGGCGGACGCTGCCGGCGATGGCTTCGCATCGCGCGGCTGGTTCAGCACCGACAACATCTGCCGAACGTTCGCATCATCCGATGCTCCGGTCGCCTCAAGTTCCGCCCTGGCCGAGCCTGCGTCCAGCATCTGAAAGGAAGGAGCGCTATAGGCTTTTTTCGCAGCCACTGGATGCCGAGCCACAAATACACCTCCAACCCCTTTTGACCGTCTGGGTCATCCCGGGCAATCGTTACTGACCTGATCTTTTCTGCCCGGATCTATAAATGAGAACGAACTGGACAAAATTGTTACAGCAAAAAAGTCTGGCGAAGAAAAAGAACAATCAGGGTCGCTTTTCCGACGCGGATCAGTCAGGCATTTCGCTGGCGGGACTACGGAGAAGTGCAGATGTGGGCCGGAGGGTAAATTTTCTGATGGGTCTGCCGGCGCACGGGCAGTCGATTGCCCTCAAACATTTCAAACCGATCGCAGGCGGAATTGCAGGATGCTAGTTGGATGGTTCCAGAACACCCTCGGTGGTGATCCGGTTCGCCTTGCGGATTTCGGCGGCAACTTTTACCAGAGCTTCATCGGCGCGCGCCGGCCCGTCTTCTGAAATCATGGAACTGGCGGCCAGGGTGAACAGCAGCGCGTCTTCCTGCTTATCGAAATAGAGAACGACCTGACTGGCTGCCATGTGAAATACCTCCCCCGGGTCATCTCTGAAGATGATAGGCCGAATGGGCTGCGGTTTGGATGTACTCTCTTGATGCCTCCTGCCTCAGCAAAGGGACGAATGCTCTTGGCCCGTCAATCGCCACGAACCACGTGGGGACAGCTTGATATTGCGATTAAGCTGCCCCCCCGGGTGGTTCGGGGTAACAATACCTGCGCACCGTCCGAAGTCTGCTGTCCGAAGTCCGACGTCCCAAGTCCGACGTCTGGGCTCCGACGCCCTGAAGTCCGGCAGCCGTCCTGCTAAAATCCCTTGGTGCTTCGAACCCACTCAATCGTGATGATCTGCCTCGGCCTGGCCTTGCCGGCGATGGCACAGCAATCGCCGCCGCAAGTCAAAGTAAATGTCCTGAACGTATGCTCGCCTTCGGCCGGGGAACAGCAGGAAATAGCGTCCGCGCTGGCCCGGGTCCCAAAGCAGCCTTTATTCGGTGTGGACTTTGAAGTCGATCGCGGCCGGTCCAGCCTTGAAGTAGGGCCGGGATTCCTGCAGCCTGGATCGGGAGGACAGATGTCTTCCGATCCCGGGACCGCAAACTGGGTGCGCATCCGGCGCGAATTTTCCGTGCAAGCGCTGTTTTCAACGGTGCAGTACTCGTTCAGCATCGACCCCAAGAATATGGTGGAGACGCTGGTCTTCCGGGTGCGCGATCCTAAAGACTTGTTGCAGGTTTCGATCGAAGACAGCGCCTCGGCGGTGACCACGCCGGCCATCATGCTGACCAGCGGCACGCCAGCCAGCCGGATCAAGCTGGAGCGCTTCGGCAAGTCGTCGGTGGTGCTGGCCCGATGCTTTGCCTCGGAGGCAGGCCCGGCACCGGACCAGAGCGCGTACGAGCCGCTGTTTCAGAGCGCGTCGGCGATCCTTTCGAACTATCGGGGACTGCTCGGGGCTCGGACTACCGTGCCCGAGGAACTGGCTCGGGTGAGTGGAGCGGCGGAGAAGAAGGCCGAGCGATCGCCTTCCGCCAGGAAGCCGGCGGCGAAGAAGAAATAGCATCCCTGCGGAGGGCGGGACGCCCTCCGGTCAGCCGGCGAGCCTGCCCTGAGCGAAGCCCAAGGGCTGGCGCTGCTTGCATCCAAATCTGAATTGGGCAATCTAAAGCTGCACGGCTCCTTTCGCGCCTGACTATGGAGAACATTCGCAACGTTATCATCATTGGGTCCGGTTGCTCCGGCCATACCGCAGCGCTCTACACCGCCCGCGCCAATCTCAAGCCTCTGGTGATTGAGGGCCATGAGCCCGGAGGCCAGCTCTCGCTCACCACGCTAGTGGAGAATTTCCCCGGGTTTCCCGAAGGCATCCAGGGCCCGGAGCTGATTGAGAACATGCGCCAGCAGGCGGGACGCTTCGGGGCGCAGTATCAGCTGGGCCACGTGACCAGCGTTGATCTCAGCCGGCGGCCGTTCGCGGTGAATTTTGGCAAAGAGACGATTCACGCCCGCACCCTGATCGTGGCCAGCGGGGCCTCGGCCCGCTGGTTGGGATTGCCGGGCGAGAAGGCATTGATCGGGCACGGCGTTTCCTCCTGCGCGACCTGCGATGGCTTCTTCTTTTCCGGCAAGGAGATCGCGGTCGTCGGAGGCGGCGACTCGGCCATGGAGGAAGCGATCTTTCTCACCCGCTTCGCCACCAAGGTCACGCTGATCCATCGCCGCGACCAGTTCCGGGCTTCGAAGATCATGCTCGACCGGGCGCAGCAGAACAAGAAAATTGAATTTCTTACCAACACCGTGGTCGAAGACGTACTGGATCCTTCGAAGCAGGAAGTGACCGCGCTCAAACTGCGTGACACGAGTACGGACAAAGCCTGGGATTTTCCCACCAGCGCGATGTTTCTCGGCATCGGCCACATCCCCAATGCCCGGATGTTCGAGGGCCAGCTCGAGACCGATCAGGACGGATACCTGGTGACCGAAAGGAACGTGTTTACGCGGGTGCCGGGCGTTTACGCCTGCGGGGACGTCCAGGACCGGCGCTATCGCCAGGCCATCACCGCCGCCGGCACCGGCTGCATGGCCGCGCTCGAAGCGGAGAAGTTTCTCGAAGACGCGGGAGAGTAAGGCCGTAAGTTTCTTTTGGAGGTAGTCCCAATGCCACGTGCGTCCGCCGCCTGTTCCCACCTGGGGGAAATTCGAAAAGTTAAACCCAGCGGCCAAGGCTGCAAGGAATGCCTGGAGATGGGCGACACCTGGGTCCATCTGCGGGAGTGTCTCAGCTGCGGTCACGTGGGCTGCTGCGATTCGTCGAAGAACAAACATGCCACCAAGCACTTCCACCAGACCAAACATCCCATCATTCAATCCTTCGAGCCCGGCGAAAACTGGCGCTGGTGCTACGTGGACGAGGTCTTTCTAGACTGAGAACGGAGCCCGGACGTTGGGCTTCGGACGTCAGGCCTTGGCCATGATTTTGACAAAGCGCTATTGCTCACGAACAGGATTTACCTTGCGGCCTGAGAAACGGGTCTGAGCTCGAAGTCCGAAGTCCGAGGTCTGACGTCCGAGGTCTGACGTCCGAAGTCTGACGACCGAGGTCTAACACCAGCCCTGTTACCTAGGTCATCTTTACCTTAAACCCTGAGGCGAAATAAGCTGCAAGTGAACTTATGAATCGCCTCATTGCATTTGCCCTCCTGATGCAGTTCGGTCTGTTTGTCTATACTTCGCAGTCGTTTGCCCAGCAGGAGCTGGCGGAAAGTACCCGCAAAATTGTGTCCCGGGTCATGCCCAATTATCCGGAGATGGCGCGCACCCTCAACATAAAAGGAAGTGTGAAGGCCGAAGCGATTGTTAAGCCGAATGGCATGGTCAAGTCGGTTGACGTAAAGGGCGGACATCCGGTACTGGTGCGAGCGGCCCAGGACGCGATCTACAGGTGGAGATGGGAGCCGTCCGCGCATGAGACCCGTGAGCCCATCGAAGTCAGGTTTGATCCCAAGTAAGCTGGCCGCCTCTTAGTCCGGTTCCGGTCCCCGCCTCCTACTTTCTTCGACTGTGGTACAAATTTCTGTGATCTTCATGCCCGCGCTGAGCGCCTGCCATCCCGACTCTGGCCTGGAACGAACATGCTGAGGGCGCTTTTTATTTCTCTTTCCGAAAACCGCTGGCTGCGCGGGGTGGCCGATCGGTCCGCCATCGGACGCCGGTTGTCCAGCCGTTTTGTGGCCGGCACGCAGGTCGAAGACGCGCTGCGTGTCACCCAAACCGTCAACCAGAAAGGTTTAAGCGTTTCGGTCGACAATCTGGGCGAGAACGTCACCAACGCCGAAGAAGCCCGCGGCAGCGCCCAGATCTATCACCAGATGCTGAATGAAATTTCGACCCGCCAGCTTAACGCCAACGTCAGCCTGAAACTTACCCACATGGGTCTCGACGTGGACGAGAAACTGGCCCGCGATCTGGTCACTGGACTGGTGGCGACGGCCGCGGCCATGAATCCGCGCAATTTCGTCCGGGTGGACATGGAAGGCTCGCCTTATACCCAGCGCACTCTGGACTTCGTCCGCGAACTGCACCGCATGCCCGGCCATGCCGGCGCCGTCGGCGCGGTCATCCAGTCTTATATGCGGCGCGCGGAAAAGGACATTCAGGATCTGCTGGCCGAGCGCATCCGTGTCCGCCTCTGCAAAGGGGCTTACAAGGAACCGGAAGAAATTGCGTTCCAGAAGAAATCAGAGGTGGACGCGAGCTACGTCCGGCTGATGAAGGTCCTGATGAAGAGCGGTGTCTATCACGGCCTGGCAACCCACGACGAGGCGATCATCAATCAGGCCAAAACCTTTGCCACGGAAGAAAATATCCCGCGTGACGCCTTTGAGTTCCAGATGCTCTACGGCATCCGCCGCGACCTGCAGCGCCGCCTGGTGCGCGAAGGATGGCGCATGCGCGTCTACATTCCGTTCGGCACGGAATGGTATCCCTATTTCATGCGCCGCCTGGCGGAACGGCCGGCCAATGTGTTCTTCATCGCCAGAAACTTATTGCGGAAGTAGGTTGCGTCTGATGTAGGCGCGAGCGCCCCGTTCGTGCTCCCTTTGCACCGACCAGCTCAGAAAAATGCAGCCGCCACCCCACTCTGCGAATCGAAACTTACAGATCAAGACGTTGAGGAGAACCTATGAAACCCCGCATTGATTTTTACCGGCTGTCCCCCGACGGATACAAAGCCATGCTGGGACTGGAACATTACCTGAGCAACAGCAAAGTGGAGAGAAAGCTGCTCCACCTGATCAAGTTGCGGGTATCGCAGATGAACGGCTGCGCTTTTTGCCTGGACATGCACTGGAAGGACTTGCAGGTGGAGGGCGAAACCGGGCAGCGCATGTATTCGCTCGACGCCTGGCGCGAAACACCGTACTACACGGATCGCGAACGAGCCGCGCTGGCCTGGGCGGAGGCAGTCACCAACATCACCGATGGACATGCGCCGGATGAACTGTTCGAGGCGGCGCGTCAGCACTTCAGCGAACAGGAACTGGCGGACCTCACGCTCGCGGTCGCCACCATCAACAGCTGGAACCGGATCAGCATCGCCTTTCGCGTAGTGCCGGGAACGTACCAGCCGCCACAGCTGCAAAAGCGAGCCTAGATTTCTCCCGCGCACAGGGAGGGTTCAAAGCTTGAGTTCCCAGATTTGCGATACCAGATCGTCGCGACCCCAGCTGCGGTGCTTTTCTTGCTTCACCAGGCGGAAGCCAGCCTGCTGGTAAATATGCCGGGCCGCCGGGAGCTCACTCTGCGTCCATAGAACTATTTTCTTGTAACCTGCCTGCCGCGCGAAGCGCAGACATTCGCCGACCAGGCGCTTGCCGATGCCCAGTCCGCGGGCCGACGGCTCCACCAGCAGCAGTCGCAATTTGGCTACGGTCTTCGATTTCTTGACCAGAAAGACCGAACCGACGACCTCGCCATCTCTTTCAGCAATCCAGCAACGCTCGCGTTTCGGATCAAAGTGCTGAATAAATTTGGCTGCGATCTCGGCGACCAGGGCCTCGAAGGTCTCATCGTAGCCATACTCCAGCGCGTAGAGAACGCCATGGCGATGGACCACCCAGCCCATGTCGCCGGGTTGATGCGGGCGCAAAATATAGGACGTTTTCGGTTCGGGACCGGCGCCGAGCACGCTTTCGATGACGCGCATGGCCTGTACCAGCCGGGCCTGCTCGGAGACCGGAAGCCGGCGCAACCAGGTTGCGATCTCTGCGTTCTGGCGGAGGTTGAGGGTGGCGAAAGTTTCTCGGCCGCGCGTGGTCAATTCCAGCAGGCTCTGACGGCCATCCTTCTGAGACGCCGACTTGCGGACGAGCCCGCGCTTCTCGAATCCGCGCAAGATGCGGCTCAGATAGCCGGGATCGAGCCCCAGTTGCTGGCAGAGTTCGCTGGCGGTCGGCTGCTCGCGGTGCGCGATTTCGTACAGCACACGCACTTCAGCCAGCGAGAACCTACTCTGAAGCAGGCCTTCCCGCAGCACGCCGATCTGGCGGGTGTAGAAACGATTAAAGCTGCGAACGGCGGGGATGGTCTGCTCGATAGACATAATATGACGCGGTCAATTATATACTTGCCTATGTCATATATCATGAAATCAAAGATGTCCACCCCGGACCACGTAGGGGCGGGCGTCCTCCCCCGGGCAAAGCCCGGCTGGCGTTTCGCTGCTCCACGCCGGAACCCCGGCGAGCTGCGCTGGCCTGCCCGGACGGGGGCGTCCGGGCCTACGTGGCCCGTGGCGAACCGGAATCTTGTCAAGGGCTCAACCTGGCCCTCCTGTCCCTAACCGGCTGGATGCGCGGGAGATAAAAAGCGCGACCGCATGTCCCATCCGCGCTCTGGCGGTTGCTATGCTTTAAGTAGGAAGCGACTCGGGGAATCAGCGGCGCACGCGGCTGACCTGCGCATGGCGGAAGCACTCGACGCTGTGGTCGTTCACCATGCCCACGGCCTGCATGAAGGCGTAGCAGATAGTTGAGCCCACGAAGTTGAAGCCGCGCTTTTTAAGGTCCTTGCTCATGGCGTCGGATTCCGCCGTGCGCGCCGGAACGCGCTGCCCCGTGCGCCATGCGTTCACTTTCGGCTTTCCACCGGTGAACTGCCAGACGTAAGTGTCGAACGAACCGAACTCTTTCCGGATGCTGAGGAAGGCCTTGGCATTTCTTGCCGCGGACGCGACCTTGAGGCGATTGCGAATGATGCCGGGATTGCGCAGCAGGCTATCCAGTTTGCGGCGGTCGTAGCGGGCGATGCGGAGCGGGTTGAAGCCGTCGAAGGCAGCGCGGTAGTTCTCGCGTTTTTGCAGAACTGTGTCCCAGCTCAGGCCAGCCTGAGCGCCTTCGAGGATGAGAAACTCGAAGAGAACGCGGTCATCGTGCTGCGGCACGCCCCATTCCTCGTCGTGATAGCGAATCGACAGGGGGTTGCTGGGCCAGGCGCAGCGAATCAGGCTTCGAGACTTGGGCGTCATGCCGGGCTGAAACCAATCTTACAGTCTTGACGGCTTATTGTGTGGTCGCGGGCGACCCGCCCGCCGCCTTTGACTTTGACGTTGGTCTTTCGCGGGCGAGGTCGCCCGCGACCACACCCGCTGGCCGCCCAAAGCCTTCAATCCCATGGGCCAGAAGCCTTTGTCTGAATGACCAAACGTGTGCTCCTTTTGTAACTTGGTTTTGCCACCTCAGTCCCCTACAGTCGGGACGGTACTAGTCGCAGCGGCGCTTTCGGCCCGATACGTGCATCTAATTGAGAGGCGAGGGCTTTAGCGCCGGTTTGGCGTGAAATTTTTGGATTGACTGGGCATGAACTACACGAAGTGGTATCGGTGGCTGGCGGCAACTTCAGTTTTGCTTGTCGCCGCTGGACTGCCTGCCCGGGCCCAGTCCCCGTATGTGGCGGCATCCAGTGTGGCCCTGCCCGAGGCTTCCCCGAACACCGGGTCGGATTCGTCGGATCCCATCCTCACCATCAAGAAACGGGTTGACGAAGTCAATGTGCTGTTTATCGCCACTGACCATCACGGCAAATTCGTGCGCAATCTGAACCAGGGCGACTTCACCATCCTGGACGACCATAAGCCGCCGCAAGCCATCATCAACTTCCGCCGCGAGACCGACCTGCCGATCGAACTGGGGTTGCTGGTGGATACCAGCGGTTCGGTGCACGGCCGCTTTGATTTCGAGCAGGAAGCCGCGGTCAGCTTTCTGCAGCACACCCTGCGGGCCAATTTCGATAAAGCCTTCGTTATGGGCTTCAGCACCCACAGCCAGGTGACGCAGGAATTTACCGACAACGTTCGTTTGCTTGAAACCGGGGTGAGAAACTTGCGGAACGGCGGCGGCACGGCGATGTACGACGCGATTTACAAGGCCTGCCGCGAAAAGTTGAGCAAGGAAGACCGCGGCGACCATCCGGTGCGACGGGCCATCATCGTGGTCAGCGACGGCGAGGACAACCAGAGCGAGGTCAGCCGGGCGCTGGCGATCGAGACCGCGCAGCGCGCCGAAGTGATCATCTACGCGATTTCGACCGACGACAGTGGGCTGATTCTGCGCGGCGACAAGGCCCTGCAACAGCTGGCCGACGCCACCGGCGGACGCGCCTTCTTTCCGTTCAAGATGAAGGATGTAAAGAATTCTTTCTCTGCGATTGAAGATGAACTGCGGAGCCAGTACGTGGTTTCCTACAAACCCGCCGACTTCGATGCCGACGGCCGTTATCGTTCCATTGAAATCACCGCGCTCAAGAAAGACCTCCAGGTGCGGGCCCGCAAGGGCTACTACGCGCCCCGGCAGTAGCGCACAAATTTTCA
This sequence comes from Terriglobia bacterium, assembly GCA_963742495.1. Lineage (GTDB taxonomy): Bacteria > Acidobacteriota > Terriglobia > Terriglobales > Acidobacteriaceae > JAIQFF01. Next base: position 551,583 of record CAVULZ010000002.1, on the reverse strand, counting down.
AAACTGAAGGCTGTGTGGGGCGGGCGCCCCCGCCCGCCGCTGATCACTGGCCGTCCATGGGCGGCACGGTCAGCGGCGTCTCATGGTCGCAGATAAAGAACGCGATCAGCTTGGCCGGCTGCTTGTCGCTGGCGTTGGCTGATACCTGGTGGACACCGTTTGGCGCTTCGTAAAAGCTTTCTCCGGCCTTGTAGACAGACTCGGGACCGCCCTTCACCTGGAATCGAATCGCGCCTTCGGCCACGTATCCGATTACGGTGCAGGGATGGCTATGCGGCTTGTCGGCCTCTCCGGGCGCGTAGTTCACTTCGACGACGGTCGCGCGCAGGTGGCTGCCATCCAGCTGGGGCAGGGAGTGGGAGAAAGGCGCGGGGTCACTCCCGGCGGCACCCGATTGCGCCGACAAAACACGGACACTCCAGCCGGCGACCACGGCCATACCTACGAAAATCAAGATGGGCAGGAATCGCACGGTCGGCCGCTTCTGACTGATTTTGAACATGGTTATCTCCTTCGGCGAACAAGATAAATGGTGCGGCAAAGAAACGGCAATGATGATTCTGGAATCACGCGCCTTGCCGCCCTGGATTTCGCGGTCCGAGGGCCGATGCCCGATTGCGATGCTACAATTCAGACTAGGCCGTAGCCGGCATCTAACCCGGTGTAAGGCCTTGAAGGTAACTTGGTTTTCCTTAAGTCAGCCCGCGGCGCGAGAGTCTGGCTGGTTCTGGCGTCGATCCTGCTTTCGCTGGGTTTGTGGAATACCGCGTCTGCGGCCCCGCAAGCCTCAACTCAAACTCAACCACGTGTGGCCCCGGCATCCGTGGCGAGCAAGCGTCTGGTCAAGGCGGCGAAGAAGAAGGCGGCTCCTGATCCTCCGGCTGCACCCGCCCCGCCGCCGCCACCTCCCACGCTGGAGCAGATGCCGGCGCTGCCGCCGCAAGTTCACTACAGCCGGGGGCAGCTCACAATCGTGGCTGAGAACTCAACACTGGCTGACATTCTCGTGGCCGTACGGACGCAGACCGGGGCCGCGGTGGAGGTTCCGCCCAGTGCCACCGAGCGGGTTGTGGCTCATCTGGGCCCGGGGCCGGCGCGCGATGTCCTGACCGCGCTGCTCAACGGGACCCACTTCAATTACGTGATGATCGGTTCGCCGGCGCATCCCGAGAACGTGGAGCGGCTGATCCTGACTTTGAAGACGGGCGGGGATATCGAGACCGCGCCGCCTCCGCCCGAGGCTCAGAGCAGCCCGGCGCAGACAGATGGGATCGGACCTCAGGGCATGGACATTTCCGAACAGCCGGTCGATGATCCGGCTGGAGACTCCGCCAGCGATGTCCCGCAGCCGCAACCAAACGTGCAGCAGGTGAAGACTCCTGAGCAGCTATTGCGCGAGCTGCAGCAACAGCAACAGCAGCAACAGCAGCAGCAACAACAACCGCCCGGCGGGCCACCGCCCCAAGGTGGCCCGAACTAGGCCGGACGTCGGACTTCGGACCTCAGCACAATCCCTCTGGGCGGAAACTTGCGTTCTGGTGCAGGAACAAGACGGGCGGGAAGCCCGTCCTCCATCAAGACGTGCGGTATTTGAGGTTCGAAGGCTGAAGTCTGAGATCTGGAGGACCGAAGTCTGAGGTCTGAGGTCCGAAGTCCGGTTTTAGTCGCCGCTGGCTTGGCTTTGACTGGGGACCAGAATGGCTGAGGCGGCGCTGGCAGTAGCGCGCCGGCGCGAGCGGTAGGCAAAGGCGTACAGAATGCCGGTTACAGCGGCGTAGGCCGCCAGGATGCCTACCAAAACGACGGTGACAGCAGTAAAGGAGATGACGAAAGCAACCAGTAACCCGCCCAAGCTCGGCCTACTTTCCTGTTAGGCCACGGACAAAGCTGCCCGGACCCGTTTAGCGCAATCCCTCACTTTACCTGCGTTGACGCTAGCTGCAATTAGCAACTAAGATACGTGAGTAGAGTCGCGCAAACCCACTTTCCATCATTTCTGTGGGGCCGTCCATATTACGGAAGGCCAGTTTTACTTTCGCCAATTTCATGCCTATTACCAAGATTTCGGTGCGCGGGGCGAGGCAGCATAACCTCAAGAATATAAACGTCGAAATCCCCCGCAACACGCTCACCGTGATTACCGGGTTGAGCGGATCGGGAAAGTCTTCCCTGGCTTTTGACACCATCTATGCCGAGGGCCAGCGGCGCTACGTGGAGACGCTATCGGCGTATGCGCGGCAGTTTCTGGACCAGATGGAGCGTCCGGACGTGGACGCCATTGACGGCCTGAGTCCTTCGATTTCGATCGAGCAGAAGACCACCAGCCGCAGTCCGCGGTCGACGGTGGGAACGATCACCGAAATCTACGATTATCTTCGCCTTTTATTTGCTTCCATCGGAGTGCCGCATTGTCCCAAATGCGGGCGAGCGATTGCGCGGCAGTCGGCGGAGCAGATTGTGCAGCGAGTCATGAGCCTGACCCCGGAAGACCGGGTGATGGTGTTGGCGCCGATCGTGCGCGGACGCAAAGGCGAGTTCAAGAAAGAGATGGAGAAGTTAGTGCAGCACGGCTTCACCAGGGCACGCATTGATGGCGAGCTGGTGAATCTTGAGGACGACATCCCGCTGGACAAGCGGCGAAATCACACCATCGAAGTCGTAATCGACCGGTTGCTGGTGAAGCCGGGGATTGAGCATCGGCTGGAATTGTCAGTCGGACTGGCCATGAAGCTGGCGGGAGGGCTAGTGCAGGTGGCGGTGGTGGGCGGCGAGGAGCAGCTCTATTCGGCGAAGCTGGCGTGTCCGGATTGCGGGATCAGCGTGCCGCAACTGGAGCCGCGGTCGTTTTCCTTCAATAGCGCCTACGGGGCTTGCCCGGAGTGCCATGGGTTGGGCAGCCGCTATGAATTCGATCCGGCGCGGGTGATCACCGACTGGTCGAAGCCGTTGCTCGATGGCGGGCTGGGGCCGGGTTCGGCGTCGCAAAACCTCATTCATCAACTGCAAATTGTCGCCGCGGCCCACGGTTTCGACCTGGCAACGCCCTTCGAAAAGTTCCCCGAGAAGATCCAGAACCTGCTGCTCTATGGCGAGGCCGGGAAAAACGGCGCCGAAACGGGGAAGAGCAGGAAGACAGGCTTCCGCGGGATTCTGGGATATCTCAAACAAGCCGTGGACGATTCCACGTCCGACACCTATCGCGAATTTCTTCTGGACTACATGTCGGCCACGAAATGTCCGGCTTGCCAGGGCAAGCGTTTGCGGCCGGAGAGTTTGGCGGTGAAGGTCAATGGTATGTCTATCGCCGACTTCACGGCGCTGCCGCTGTCGCGGGCGCTGGAGACGGCGCGCAAGATCAGACTCAACGGGCGTGAGGCCATCATTGCCGGGCGCATCGTGCACGAGATTGTGGAGCGGCTGCAATTTCTGGATGCCGTGGGGCTGGGCTATATCTCGCTGGAACGCTCGGCGGCAACGCTTTCGGGCGGCGAAGGCCAGCGCATCCGGCTGGCCACGCAGATCGGGTCCAAGTTACGCGGCGTGCTTTACGTGCTGGACGAGCCTTCGATCGGATTGCATCATCGCGACAATGGCCGGTTGCTGAAAGCGCTCGAGGAATTGCGCGATTTGGGGAACACGGTGCTGGTGGTTGAGCACGATGAAGAGACGATCCGCCGGGCCGACTACGTAATCGATCTTGGCCCCGGGGCCGGGCGCCACGGCGGCGGCCTGGTGGCGCGCGGGACCCCCGAAGAGATCGAGCGCGTGCCGGAATCGCTCACCGGGGCCTACATCTCCGGCCGGGTGCAGATCGATATGCGGTCCGAGCGCCGGGCCCCGAACGGGGCGGCGATCACGCTCCTGGGCGCGCGCGAAAATAATCTCAAAAACCTGGACGTGGTCTTCCCGCTGGGTGTGATGACGGTGGTGACTGGCGTTTCAGGGTCGGGAAAATCCACGCTGGTCAATGACATTCTCTACCGGGCTCTGGCCCAGAAGCTCTATCGCTCGCGGGAAGAGCCGGGCACCTACAAAGCGATTTCCGGAACGGAAAATGTCGACAAGGTCATTCGTATTGACCAGTCGCCGATCGGGCGCACGCCGCGCTCGAATCCCGCAACCTATACCGGAGTGTTCGCGCAGATTCGCGACCTGTATGCCATGCTGCCGGAATCGCGCGAGCGCGGCTACAGACCGGGACGCTTTTCTTTTAACGTCTCGGGAGGGCGTTGCGAGGCTTGCCAGGGCGAAGGGCAGCGGCGGATCGAGATGAATTTTCTGCCCGATGTGTACGTGCTTTGCGAACTCTGCGGCGGCAAGCGTTATAACCACGAAACCCTGGCGGTGAAATACAAAGGACAATCGATCGCCGACCTGCTGGAAATGCCCGTCTCGGATGCCTTGCCGATCCTGGAAAATATCCCGCAAGTGCGGCAAAAGTTGCAGACGCTGGTGGACGTGGGCCTGGGCTACATTCATCTGGGACAGTCGGCGGTGACGCTTTCGGGCGGCGAAGCCCAGCGCATCAAGCTGGCGCGGGAGTTAAGCAAGCGGCAGACCGGCAAGACGATGTATCTGCTGGATGAGCCGACCACCGGCCTGCACTTCGACGATGTGAAGAAGCTGCTGGAAGTGCTGCATCGCCTCACCGACCTGGGGAATACGGTTATGATCATTGAGCACAACCTGGATGTGATCCGCAACGCGGACTGGATCATCGATCTGGGCCCGGAGGGCGGAGAAGAAGGCGGACGCATCGTGGCACAGGGTACGCCGGAGCAGGTGGCACGCAACAAGAAGTCGTACACCGGGCAGGCGCTGTCAGGATATTTTGCCAACGGGCAGCGGGAGAAGAGCGCGGTTTAGATGTGGTGTGGGGCGGGCGCCCTCGCCTGCCGCCGTTGACGTTGGTTTGGATTCAAAGATTGGGCGGCACGGCGCGTAAGCGTGACGAAGTCATGCAAGGATCACAGGCGGCGGGCAAGGGCGCCCGCCCCACATTTGCCCATTTAGGTTACAACCCAATTGTCTTCCTCAGATCATGTTGTCCCGGAGACGCAGATCGAACCGGTGGTCCCGCCCCCAGTGGTCGTGATCAATCCGGGCGCCGAAAACCCGCCATGGAGCGGCCTCGACCTCCTGATCGTCGGGCTGGTTCTGGTGGCGTCCCTTTTCCTGTTCAGCTCGATCGCGTTCGTCATCGTTTTGCATAGCTCGCTGTCTCGCGGCATGACCGCCCTGGAGTTGGGCAAGAACCCCGGGCCGCTGGTGGTTGTGCCCAGCATGACGCTGGCCTACCTGGCCATGCTGATCGCCATGTACGGGTTGGTGACGCGTCACCGGCAACGTCCTTTCTGGCGGACGGTGGGATGGCGATGGCCGGCGAACCTGGGCTGGCTGGGCTTTCTGGCGGCCGGCGGTTTTCTGGCCGTGGCCCTGGGTGAGCTTTCGCGGCTGTTGCCGATTCCGAAATCTCTGCCCATGGACAAATTTTTTCAGAACGCCCAGGGCGCGTATCTGATGATGGTTTTTGGGGTAGCCATCGCGCCGCTGGCGGAAGAGATGCTTTTCCGTGGATTCCTGTACCCGGTATTGGACCGCTGGCTGCAGACCCTGTTCATGACGCCGCACCAGGTTCGGCGGGGTTGCATATGGATACTGATCATGGCCGGTTGGGGATACGTTGAACACCGGCTTCCGCTGGCGTGGTCGGTCCTGCTGACGGTCGTAGTTGGTCTGGCGGTCGGGGCGAGGGTGGTGTTTCAAAGTTTGAAATCGGGAGAGAGGCCGTCAGGCGTGGTGTTGCTGCCGGCCTCCGCGGTGGTGGCCTGGGGGCTGGCGTCGGGAGCGATTTCCGACCATGTTTTCGCCATCGCTACGACCGTGCTTCTGCTTCTGGCTTGCCTGCTTGGAGTGTTCAGCATGGCTCCAACCCAGGGCCCTTCGGCGGTCGGCAGGTGGGGCCGGTTATTGGCGGTGCTGGCGACCAGCTTCGCGTTTGCCATGGTGCACAGCGAGCAGCTGGGACAGGCCTGGGGGCCGCTCCTGGTCCTGTTCGTGGTGGGCCTGGTCCTGACCATCACGCGCGTGGTCACTCGATCGGTGACGCCCGGACTTCTGATTCACGTGGGCTATAACCTCATGCTGTTCGGCGTGCTCTATGTCGGGACCGACCATTTCCGGCACCTGGAGCGCATGACGCAATAGCAGGCAGCGAGCGTGATATCGTAGGTTTTGATGGCTTCCGCGCGACAGGATTTGCTGCGTTTGCTGGCGTCAAAGTCGTTTCGGCTGGGACAGTTCAAGCTCTCCTCCGGGGGGACCAGCGACTACTACATCGATTGCCGAACGACAACTCTATCGGCCAAGGGCGCGCGTTTGACCGGACAAGTCGTCATCGACGAGATTAAGCACCGCTTATGGAAGGTCAAAGCGATTGGGGGGCTGACCATGGGTGCGGACCCCATTGTGGTGGCGGTTTCCGTGGTCAGCGGCGATGTTGATGGATTTCTGGTGCGCAAGGCCGAAAAGCAGCACGGCACCGGACGGCGCATCGAGGGTTTTCAGGAAAAAGGCGCGCGCGTGGTGATTGTGGATGACGTTTGCACTACCGGATCCTCGACCGTGCAGGCGATCGAGGCAGCGCGGGAATTCGGTTTTGAGGTCGTGGGCGTTTTGTGTTTAGTGGAACGCGAGGAGGCGGGAGGGCGTCCTGACGTGGAGAAAGCGGCTGCGCCGGCGCCATTCGTTTCCCTGTTTACCGCCAGCGACGTGCGGCGAGAGCATCTGCTGCAAAATGACGAGACTTCTCCGGGAATGCCGGCGGCAGGGTCCGGCTGCGAGATTTGCGGAAAGCCGGCAGTAGTGCATACCCCGCGGATCCGCTGCGCGGTGCATAAAAACTAAATCGTCGTTGGTCCTTGGCCCCTGGTCGTTGGCCATTCGCTCCGGACGACATTTATGAGCTGACGGGTTGAGATTGCCAGTTAGCTTAATCGCCAAAGGCCAAAAGCCAACGACCAACGACCAAAGGCCAACGACTGCCCCTATGATTCAAACTCTCGAATGGACCGATTCCGGCGTGCGCTTCATCGATCAGACGAAGCTGCCGACCGAAGAGACGTACGTTACCTGCAGGACTTATATCCAGGTTGCCGACGTCATTCGCAACATGGTGGTGCGGGGCGCGCCAGCCATTGGCGTGGCTGCGGCCATGGGCATCGCGCTCGGGGTGAAGGCTTCCAAAGCTGAAAATGGCGGAGATCTGAAGCAGGAGTTTGATCAGATCTGCGACGTAATGGGGAAGACCCGGCCGACCGCGGTAAATTTGTTCTGGGCGATCAAGCGCATGCGCGACAAGTTTGAGATGTTGCGAGTGCGGCCGCTGGCGCAGATCAAGCAGTCGCTGATTGAAGAAGCCCAGCGCATGCACGCCGAGGACATTGCCGCCAACCAGGCCATGGGCAGGCACGGTGCGACCTTGATGCCGGCAAACGGCGGCGTGCTTACCCACTGCAATGCCGGGGCTCTCGCCACCTGCGGATATGGCACAGCGTTGGGAGTGATTCGCGCTGCCGTCGAGCAGGGCAAGACGATCCACGTTTATGCCGATGAGACGCGCCCCTTTCTGCAGGGTTCGCGATTGACTGCCTGGGAGCTGATGAAAGATGGCATTCCCACCACGGTGATTTCCGACAACATGGCGGGCGCCATGATGAACCAGGGGAAGATCAACGCGATCGTGGTGGGCGCTGACCGCATTGCCGCGAATGGCGATGTGGCCAACAAGATTGGGACTTATTCGGTGGCCGTGCTGGCGAAGGAACACGGGATCCCGTTTTATGTCGCCGCCCCGTTGTCGACCGTGGATTTTGAAACGCCCGATGGGAACGGGATTCCCATTGAACAACGCGATGGAAAAGAAGTCACCCATATCGCCGGCCGGCAGATGGTTCCCGATGGCGTGGAAGTAGAGAATCCGGCGTTTGATGTCACCCCGGCAAAGTATGTGACCGCGATCGTCACCGAACGTGGGATTGCGCGAGCGCCTTATGGAGAATCCCTCCGAAGATTGTCGCCGGAGGCGGCGGTGGCGGGCTGAAGGCCTCTCGGCAGCCGGCGTTCATCGCGCCGAGAATTTCAGGTGAGGCAAGCTGGTTTTGGATAAACCCCAGTTGTTAGTTTCACGTTCCCGGTTCTCAGTTTTCCGGAGGGAACTTTTCGAGAGTTCTTGTCGTACATCAAGGCAGAAGCGATTCCCGGGAGGTAACGGCCATGGTAGGTTTCCTGCTCTGGTGCATTCTGTTTGTGGTGTGCTGGCCCCTGGCGCTGCTGGCGCTGGTGCTTTACCCGTTTGTCTGGGTGGTTCTGCTGCCCTTCCGGCTGGTGGGGATTGCGGTCCACGGTGCGCTGGCGCTGGTTTGGGCCGTGGTCATGCTGCCGGCACGACTACTGAGTGCGCCATTTCGGGTCTGAATTTGCCAATTGCTGCTTTCTTACTTCACGCCTTTCAAATCCAGATTACGGATCAGCCGCAGCAGGGAATTGGGGTGCATCCCCAGGGCCTTGGCGGCTTGTATATAACTGCCGTTGGCCTGCTGCAAGGCTTGCAGGATGAGTTGCTTCTTTGTTTCTTTGATACTGCCGTGGTATTTGTCGGCCGACGCCGAGGTGGTGGAACTGGATTCGAGGATGGTCTCAGGCAGGTCATCCGGGAGAATGGAATCCGTGGATCCGAGGACGAACGCGCGTTCCAGTGCGTTCTCCAGTTCACGAACGTTGCCGGGCCAGTCGTAGTTCATCAGGCAGGCCAGCGCTTCGGATGAAACCGGCTTGACCCGCGTTCCGCATTTGCGGCTGGCCTTGGCGGCAAAATGGTCGGCCAGCACTGCTATGTCCTCGCGGCGCTCGCGCAACGGCGGCATATTGAGCGTGACCACGTTCAGGCGGTAATACAGGTCATTGCGGAAAGTGCCCGCCTTGACTGCTTCGGGCAAGCTTCGGTTGGTGGCTGCCACCACGCGGATGTTCAGCTTGATCGGCCTGGTGCCGCCCACGCGGTCGAATTCGCGTTCCTGCAGGACCCGCAGCAGCTTGGCCTGCAAAGCGGGAGCGAGTTCGCCAACTTCGTCCAGAAAAAGCGTTCCCCCCTCGGCGACTTCCACTTTGCCTTTTTTCTGCGCGGCGGCGCCGGTAAAGGCGCCCTTTTCGTGGCCAAAGAGCTCGCTTTCCAACAGGGTTTCGGTGATGGCGGCGCAGTTGATGGCCACGAAGGGCTGCTCCGCACGCGGGCTGTTGCGATGAAGGGCACGGGCCACGAGCTCTTTTCCAGTCCCGCTCTCGCCCTGGATGAGCACCGTGGAGTCGGTGGGCGCAACCCGGCGAATGAAATCGAAAACCTTGCGCATGGCGGGACTTCCGCCGACCATATTGTGTTCGAGGGCGATTTCAGCCCGCAGCTCCTGGTTTTCCTGGCGCAGATCTTCCCAGTGGCGCACGTTGTCAAAAGCCAGGCTGGCGATGCCGGCGACGGCGGTCATCACCTGCAAATGTTCTTCGTCGAAACGCACCGTCGGGCTGGTAGTGTCCAGGTAGATAGCGCCCAGGACCCTGTCGGCAACCACCAGGGGAACACAAAGCAAGGACCTCACTTTCAATTCAAACAAGGTCTTGACCTGGCGCAGAGCGTCATCGCCCAGAACGTCGCTCACCACCATGCCGACGCGCTCTTTCAAGGCGCGCCGCACCACGGTGCGGCTGACTTGCACCGGATGGCCGGGCCCGCGCGCCCGGTCCCAGGCGGCCGTTGAAGTGAACTCTTCCGGTTGATCGCAGAGCAGAACGGCGCCTCGCTCGGCTGGGACCACGTCGAATATGAACCCCAGTAGTTGCCACTGCAACGAGTCCTGGTCACGAATGCCGCCGATTCCGGTGGCGATCTTCAGCAGGGAATTCAGGTCGCGGGCCCGGCGCGCCGAGGGAGGCAAAGTCGCGCTCATCTTCTCCGGTTGCAGATAGAGCGCGTCTTCCGCCCGAAGCAGAAGTGGAGGACCCGCAAAAGCCGCGGTGTCCTGGAACTCAACCGGGTTCCGGGCGGAGTGTTCCCGGTCTTCGTTCAGCAGGAAGAGAAGGACGGAATCGCCGATATAAATCTGGTCTCCGTGCCGCATCTGCTGCTGCTCGATGGGGACGCCGTTGACGAGCGTGCCGTTGCGGCTTCCCAGGTCGCGTATGGAAACCTGTTCGCCGCTCGCGACCACGACGCAATGCCGGCGCGACAAAGCGGGATCGGGCGCCCAAAGGTGGTTCGAGGAGTCGCGCCCGATCGACACTTCGCCGGCAGGCAAAGGGAAGGCGGCGCCCTTTAGAGGACCGCCGATGCCGACCAGCCTGGGGTTCGACTCCGCCATACTCCGCTGTTTAGCACATATCCGGCTGCGTGTACACGCAGCCTGCCTTTGACGGTGTGGGAGCGGGTTTCGGACCCGGTCAGGTGCGCAGCACCCCGGGGTCTTAAACGACCGGTCCGGGGTCACAGATCCGATCTGTGCCGCCTGCGGAACTTCGGTCCGCCCGACCGGGTACCTTCGGCTGCGCTCAGGGCAGGCTCCGACCCGGTCCCAGACCTCAAGATCAGTATCCAACCCCCAGGCAATTAACCATCCGGTTGGCTTCTTCTAACACTTGGGTTAGCGGCACTGCCCCTTGAACCTGACTCCGAATGCGGGCGGTTCACGTCATCTATTGAGAACATCAAGTTCATCAACCAGTTGAGAACACCCATCCACCCAGGCGTATGGCGCTCCCACTCTGGCACGCGACCTGCAATCCACTGTAGCGTCCACGGTTTTCAGCGCCATGGCGAGTAGTCGGAAAAGCAGAATGTTGTCGTAGTCGCGAAGCTGCGTTAGAGGCGCCCTTCGGGGGAAGGCGCACTTCTCGGGTAGCGGAGCATGAGAAGGGGCACATTGCGTGCCCCTTTTTATTGTTCGGCGGAGTCCCGAAACGCAAGCGCAGCCTTTACCGGCAACCGCGATGCAACTGGCGAGCCTGCGCGGTGCCTGCTAACATCCCACCAGATGGCCCGCCCCAAGCCCAGGAAAAAGGTCAAAATCGGAGCCCGGAAAGCATCCGGGAAAAGCCCAAGGACGGCGGTTCGCCCGTCGGGTGAACTGGTCATCATCACCGGCATGAGCGGATCGGGCAAGGCGTCCGTGCTCAAGGCCTTCGAGGACCTGGGCTACTACTGCGTGGACAACCTGCCGGTCGAGTTGATTCCCCGTTTCGCGGAACTGGTCGGGCAGTCCTCCGAGATCAGGCGCACCGCCCTGGTGGTCGACGTTCGTGAGGGCACGCAGCTGGAGGGGTTGCCGGCGATCGTGAACTCGGTCAAGCGGATGCTGCCGACGAAAGTCATCTTCCTTGAAGCGGCAGAATCCATTCTGCTGCGACGGTTCAGCGAGACTCGCCGGCCGCATCCCCTGGGCACGCATGCGCCGGTCAAGTCGTCGCTGGCCGCCGAGCGCCGTCACCTGCAGTACATACGCGCCATGGCGGACCTGGTCATCGATACTTCCAGGTTCAATGTCCACGAACTCCGGGCCTATATCACGGAGCGGTTTCACAAGCGGGAGTCGGGCAAGAACATCCTGGTATCCTGCGTGAGTTTCGGATTCAAGCATGGGGTGCCCGATGACGCCGATTTGCTTTTCGACGTGCGCTTCCTGCCCAATCCGCACTTCGTGCCCGAGTTCCGGCCGCTGACCGGCCTGGATCCGAAAGTCGCCAAATATATCCGCTCGTTTCCCCAGAGCCGGGAATTTATTCAGCGAATTTCCGAGCTGCTGGTCTACCTGCTGCCGCACTACATCCGCGAAGGCAAGAGCTACCTGACGATCTCGTTCGGTTGCACCGGCGGTCAGCACCGTTCGGTGATGATTGCCGAGGATGTAGGCAAACGCCTGCGCAAGGCTGGATACCGGGTGAAGGTGGTGCATCGGGATAGTCCGAGGTGAGCAGTCGTCGGTCTTCGGTCGTCAGTCGTCAGTATTCAGGTCGTCAGCGAACCGCAGTTTAAGGATTGTTCTGGCTGACGACTGAGGACTGAAGACTGACGACTGCAGTAGAATAGGACCTTGCAACGTATGCCGATTTCTTCAGGCGCGGGCCTCGGGCGGCTGCGCATCGGGAGCCCCGGATGCGGCAACTGACCCGCCTTCTGAGGTACGTGCTTCCTTTTGGATTGCAGTTGCTGCCGGGCGTTTTGCTGTTGGCCGCGGTCGGGTTCCTGGAAGCTTTTCGGCTAGTGCTGGTCAAGCCTATCTTTGACCGCGTCCTGAACCCATCCTCCGGATCGGACAACATTCAGCTTTTTACGATTCCCGGCAGCGGCCGCATCGTCTACCTGCAGCAGTTCGTTCCCACCCATTTTCATAATGCCTGGACGATCGTGGCTTACGCGCTGGTGGCATCCACGATCCTCAAAGGCATTTTCGATTATGCCGGCACCTACCTGGTGAATCATGCCGGGTTCGGCATGATCACCGACCTGCGCAACGATCTGTACAACTCCGTACTGCGGCGCTCGGCGGCGTTTTTTCAGAAGCACACCACGGGGACGCTGATTTCGACCATCATTAACGACATCGAGCGGGTGCAATACGCCATGTCGAGCGTGCTGGCGGAGTTTCTTCAACAGTTCTTCACCTTCCTGTTCACCGCCATCGCGGTGGTTGTGCTGGGGCGAAAACTTGCCTGGGTGCTGCTGCTGTTCGTGCCTTTCATTATTTTCTCGGCGGCCAGGATCGGACGTCGCGTGCGCAGCACCACCCGCGGGGGACAGGACAAGCTGGCCGACATCCAGAACATTCTGCAGGAAACCATCAGCGGCAACCGGATCGTGAAGGCCTTCAGCATGGAATCCTGGGAGATGGCGCGCTTTCGCCAAGCGGCGCAGAAGCTGTTCAAGGCCAACCTGCGCTCGGTGGCGGCGGCGGCCATGAGCTCGCCTCTCATGGATATTTTCGGGGCGATTGCCATTGCCCTGCTCTTGTTATTGGGCCGCGACCGGATTGCGCACGGCGAGTTCACGCTGGGAACATTTGGCGCGTTCATCACCGCAGTCTTCAGTTTGTATAACCCGGTGCGGAAGTTCGCGCTCTTCAACAATAATTTTCAGCAGGCGCTGGGCGCGTCCTCGGAGATTTTCAAGTTCATGGACACCGAGGACGATGTCAAGGAGAAGCCGGGGGCCAAGGCCATACCGCCGTTTGCCCAGGACATTCGGCTGGAGGGGGTTTGCTTTTCCTACGAAGCGGACGGCGACGAGTCGCGGGAAATTCTTTGCGACATCAATCTCGATGTGCGCGCCGGAGAAGTTGTGGCCGTAGTAGGATCGAGCGGCGCGGGCAAGAGCACACTGGTGCATCTGATCCCGCGCTTTTTTGATGTGACCGCGGGACGCATCCTCATCGATGGACGCGACGTGCGCGATACCTCGCTGGTCTCGCTGCGGTCGCAAATCGGCGTGGTCACGCAGGAGACGGTGCTGTTCAATGACACGTTGCGCAACAACATTGCCTACGGGCAGCCCTCCATTTCCCAGAAGCAGGTGGAGGCCGCGGCCCGCGCCGCCCTGGCGCATGACTTTATTATGGAAATGCCGAACGGCTACGAAACCATGATTGGCGAGCGCGGAGTGCGGCTTTCCGGCGGCGAGCGGCAACGGATCGCCATTGCGCGCGCTTTGCTGAAGAATGCGCCGATCCTGATTCTGGACGAGGCCACCTCGGCGCTGGACAGCGAGTCGGAAGCGCTGGTGCAGTCGGCGCTGCAGAATCTTATGACCGGACGGACCGTGTTCGTGATCGCGCACCGGCTTTCAACCGTCCGCCGCGCCGACCGGATTGTGGTGCTGGAGAACGGAACTATCGAGGACATCGGGGCGCACGAAGAGCTCATGCAGAAACCTGGCACCTACCGGCGGTTGTATGATCTTCAGTTTGCGGAAGGGGAACCGCCCAAGGCGAATGCGGTCCGCTAGTTGACAGGGCGGGGGCGAAGCGCCCTCGCGACAGCCGGAGCCTGCCCGGAGCGTAGTCGAAGGGCCGGCGCTACGAAATGCCGGCGCTAGGAAACACCATGCCGATTCGTTCCATGACCGGTTTCGCGCAGGTAAAGGGGCAGGTGGCTGATCCGCGCAACAGTTTGCCGGGCACGAGCCCGATGGATTTCACGTTGTCTTTGAAGTCGGTGAATCATCGCTTCCTCGACGTGCACTTCCGCATGCCGTCCGACAGCGATTCGCTGGAGATGAAATTGCGGCGCCTGCTCAAGGAGAAACTGGCCCGGGGCCATGTGGAGTTGACGCTCAATCTGGAGCGGGGCGGGAACGGAAACTTTGCGCTCAACCGCCAGATCACGGGAGCCTATATCCAGGCGTTTCGGGCGGCAGCCTCGGAGTTCGGACTGGTCGCTGAGCCGGACTTGAATGCGGTCTTGCGTCTGCCTGGCGCACTGGACTCGGCGACCTGTCCTGCCGATGGGGTTCTTGAGGCCTCCGTGCTGGCCAAGGTGGAGGAGCTTCTCAGTCACCTCAACCAGATGCGCGAGGAAGAAGGGCGCGGCATTGAGCGGGAGTTGCGGGAGCGCATGGCCCATGTACAGAAGGCCGGCGACGGTGTGGAGAAACAGCGCCGAGCCGTGCAACAGGCCTATGTCGAAAAGTTGAAGGCGCGCATGCTGGAGCTGATTGGAAGCCAGGTGGATCCCGAGCGCCTGCTGCAGGAGGCGGCGCTGCTGGTCGACCGCAGCGATATCCAGGAGGAACTGGTCCGGCTCGATACCCATGTGAAGCATTTCCTGGGATTGCTGGATCAGGGCGGCGAAGTGGGCAAGAAGCTCGATTTTTTGCTGCAAGAAATGAATCGCGAAGCCAATACGCTGCTCTCCAAGACCTCTGGCTTGGCGGGCGACGCGCTGAAAATCACGGAGATGGGCCTGGCTATCAAAACCGAAATCGAAAAGGCCCGGGAACAGGTGCAGAACATCGAATGAGCGGCGTGTACATCATTTCGGCGCCGTCCGGTTCAGGCAAATCCACGCTGGTGAACCAGGTCCGCCTGGTTGTGCCGGGCCTGAAATTCTCCATTTCCTACACTACCCGGGCGCCCCGGGCGGGCGAGCAGAATGGGCGCGAATATTATTTCGTTCCCCGGGCTGAATTTGAGGAAATGGTCCGCCGGGATGAGTTCCTCGAGTACGCCGACGTGTTCGGCAACTACTATGGCACGGCGCGCCGTTTTCAGTTCGAGGCCGAAGAAGAGGGAAAAGACCTGCTGCTGGACATCGACGTTCAGGGCGCGGCGCAGATCAAGCGGAAAATCCCACAGGCGGTAAGCATCTTCATTCTGCCTCCCAACCGGCAGGAACTGGAGAAGCGGTTGCGCACCCGGAGTCTGGATGCGGAAGAGGTGATCCAGCGCCGGTTGGTCACGGCCTCTCGTGAGATTGAGAATTATGACAAATACGACTATATTTTGGTTAACGACCGCCTGGAAGAATCTATCGACGCGCTGAAGTCGATCCTGCTCGCGGAGCGACTGATGCGGCCAGGAGCCCAAGTACAGGGACAACGATCCGCTGACGACACCGACCTGATGGCCAAGGCAGAACGCTGCCGCCTTAAGAATGTGCGGGAGCGATTACAGCCGATTCTGGCTTCGTTCGAAAAGGCAGCGGTGCCGGGTAGACGTTAGCGGCAGGGGAGAACACAATGAAGTTGATGGATGGGTTTGACAGCAACTATCGCTACATCCTGGTGGCCGCGCGGCGTGCGCGGCAATTGCAGGGTGGCGCGCCGCCAGTGATCGAAACACCTTCCCGCAAGCCTTGCCGGATTGCCCAGGATGAAATTAAAGCTGGCAAGGTGAAGTGGGTGATCCCCGAAATACCGCGCTCCGCGGCCGAGGTCGCCAGCGAGATGCTGGAGAAGGCGATCGCGAAGGATGTCTAAATTGCAGATTGCAGATTTTTGATTCCAGATTTTTCGACCACGGTGCGAGCGGCGCCGGGTTCAATCTGAAATCTTAAATCTGAAATCTGCACTCGATGAGTATCTTCCCATGAAAGTTGCGCTCGGAGTCAGCGGTGGGATCGCGGCCTACAAGGCGGCCGAAGTTGTGCGCCTGCTGCAGGACCGCGGCATCCGGGTGCAGGTGATCATGACCCGGGGGGCGCAGCAGTTTGTCCGCCCTCTGACGTTTGCCGCGCTCTCCGGCGACAAAGTCATTACCGACATGTTCGCCGCTGGGGGCGACGAAAACGCCCAGCCCAACATCGACTCCGCCATCGAGCATATCGCGGTGGCCCAATCCATTGACGCGCTGCTGGTCGTGCCGGCTACCGCCGACATCCTCGCCAAATTCGCGCATGGCATCGCCAACGATTTTCTCACCACTTTATATTTAGCAACCACCGCGCCGGTAGTGGTTGCGCCGGCCATGAACGTGAACATGTGGAACCATCCGGCAACCCAGGCGAATCTGGAACTTTTGCGCCGGCGCGGCGTGCGGATCGTGGAGCCGGGTGACGGTTACCTGGCCTGCGGCATGACCGGTCCCGGCCGTCTGGCGGAAAACGATCTGATCGTCGCGGCCGCGATGGAAGCCCTGGGGGCTTCGCAGGAACTGGCGGGCGAAACCGTGCTGATCACGGCTGGTCCCACCCGGGAGAAGATCGACCCGGTGCGCTATCTTACCAATCGCTCGAGCGGCCGCATGGGATACGCGCTGGCTGAAGCCGCATTGCGGCGCGGCGCGCGGGTGCTGTTAGTCAGCGGGCCCACCTCACTGACGCCTCCGGGTGCCGCCGAGGTGACGCGGGTTGAATCCGCCGAGCAGATGCGCCAAGCCGTCTTGAAACTGCTGCCCGAGGCCACCATCGTCATCAAGACCGCGGCCGTGGCCGACTATCGGCCTAAGAACGCAGCCGAGCAGAAGATCAAGCGCAAAGGCGCCATCTCGCTGGAATTGGAGCCCACGACCGACATTCTCGCGGAACTGGCACGCAGCAAGAGCTCGCAACTCATCATCGGATTCGCCGCGGAGACCGAGAATGTGCTGGAAAACGCGCGCAAGAAGCTGATGTCGAAAGCGCTCGATGCGATCGTAGTCAATGATGTGTCACGCGAAGGCGTGGGCTTCGATTCCGATCGCAATGCGGTCACCATCATCACCCCCAGCGACGTGATCGAGGTGCCCGAGACCACCAAGTGGGAAGTCGCCCTGCGCGTCCTCGACCAGGCGGTCCGCCTGCGAAAGGTACCACAGGCCAAATAGCAGGCGTGAGCCACGTAGCGACGGCTGCCCTCAGCCGTCGGGCCAAGCGAAGCCCGGCTGGCCGGAAGCGCGAAAGATTTCAGATTCGTGATTTTAGATTTAAGATTGGACACCAGCCCCTCGGCACGAGGAAGTTCAATCTGAAATCATCAATCTGAAATCTGCAATCGTTTTGAAATTTCCCATGGCGACAACCCTGCACCCACAAATCAAACGCGCCCTGGCCGACCGCATCCGCTACTACAATGAACTTGGCATCTATGACTTTTACCGGCGCGAAAGCGCTGTCCAAATCCAGGCAGAAGAGCGAGAGCCATTGCCCAGAGCCAAAGCCGCAGTCGCGACCCCCAAAGAGGTCGAGCTAGTCGAAATCTCGGCGAAACCTGAGTCAGCATTTTCCGATCCAGCCCAAGGACTGCGTGCCATTCGCGAAGACATCGGCGATTGCACGCGCTGCCGCCTGGCCAAACAGGGACGCAAGCAGGTTGTCTTTGGCGTGGGGAACCCGCGGGCGGAGTTGATGTTCATCGGCGAAGCGCCGGGCGCTGACGAAGATCAGCAGGCCGAGCCTTTCGTGGGCCGCGCCGGTCAGCTGCTCAACAACATGATCAAGGCCATGGGCCTGCGGCGCGAAGACATCTATATCGCCAATATTATCAAGTGCCGGCCGCCGGGGAACCGCACGCCGGAGCGCGACGAGTGCGAAACCTGCTCGCCATTCCTGATGCGGCAGATCGCCACCATCAAGCCCAAGGCGATCGTGGCCCTGGGCGCGGTCGCGGCCAAGACGCTGCTCGCGATCAATGCTCCTATGTCGGAGTTGCGCGGCCAATGGTACGACTTCCGTGGCACCAAGCTTGCCGTTACCTACCATCCTGCATTCCTGTTGCGCGACCCCCGGCAGAAGAAAGAAGCCTGGAAGGATTTGCAGATGGTGATGAAGGATCTGGGGCTGGTGGCTCCGCCCAAGGGCCCGGAGTAGAACGGCAGCAATTCCTCGCTGCTGCACGCACGAGCGGGTGTAGTGGGCCAGTTCATCCTGAAAGCATTTCGGGAGAATTAGACGCGATGATCCCAGTGTTGCTAGCCACAGCGGTAGCAGCCTTCGGAGTCTGGTACGGTCTTTTCGCTAAGGAAATTAACGCGGGCCGCCCCTGGACAGGAAGAACAAAGTATCGATACAAACCCAAGCCATACCTGCGCGTTACTATCGTTGCGGTGAGCCTTGCGATCCTACTCGCTGGAGTCGCTGAGATGCTGAGTCTGTGGAAATCACACTGACTGACTACCAAGCGGGGCCGTGCGCCTACATTCAACGTCCACGATGTTACGATTCGATCTGTGTGCCGCGAAGATGGCGGCACAACCTTCATGCCTGAATTCTGCGACGTAGCTCTGCCGGTGCCGCTCGACATTGTTTTCACCTACGCCGTTCCCGAGGGAATGCAGCCGGTCGTGGGTGGACGCGTGCTCGTGCCTTTCCGCCAGCGGCGCATGTCCGGCATCGTCACCGCCCTGCACGATCATAAGCCGGAAGTTAAGACCAAGAAGTGTCGTCAGCGTTCTTGATCTCGTGCCTGTGCTCGACGAGCAACTGATTCGCCTGGGCCAGTGGATTGCCGACTACTATCTCGCTCCCATCGGTGAAGTCTTCCGGACCATGCTGCCGCTGGGCGCGGAATTCAAGAAGGCAATCGGCTACCGCATCACGGAAGAGGGGCGACTGGCGCTGCACCTGGCCGGAATGTCGGGATCGTCCGCCCGTTCCCAGAAAACTCCTGAAGACCAATTCGCTGAGTTTCGCGTGCTCGACTACCTGGCGGAACGTGAGACGGCACGGGAAGAAAGCTTGCGGGCTGCAACCCGGGCGCCCAAGCCGCTGCTGGCTGGAATGGCGCGCAAGAAGTGGATCGTCCGGGAAGATTTATCGAAAGGACAAGAGGCGACCCGCACGGTCAAGTTCGCGGTCTTGAAAAGCAGGGAAGGCAAGCTGAACTCCAATCAGCACACTTTGGTTGACACTCTGGCCGCCGCCGGAGGCAAGGTGGCCGTCGAGGCTCTGCAATCTTTGGAAGTCCCACGCACCACCCTGGGCACGCTGGTGAAACGCGGCCTGGTAGAAATCGTCGAAGAGGCGGCGGATTTCACCGTCTCCGTGCTGAAAGCCCGTCCCAGTTTGTTTGATTCGCAGTTCAGCCCGGCGCAGCAGGCGGCGCTAAAGTCTATCCAGCAAAGCGTGAATGCGCGCAAGTTTTCCGGCATGCTGTTGCACGGCGTCACCGGATCGGGCAAGACCGCCATCTATCTTTCAGCGATGCGGGCGGTGCTCGAAGCCGGGCGATCGGCCATCCTTCTGGTTCCCGAGATTGGTTTGACGCCAGCGGTGGCTGCCGACCTGCATCAACTGTTCGGGGATGGAGTTGCCATCCTTCATTCGGCGCTGTCCGACAAGGAGCGGGCCGAGCAGTGGCATCGCATCAAGCGCGGAGACGCGCGCATGGTAGTGGGGACGCGGTCAGCCGTCTTCGCTCCCGTCAGCGATCTGGCGCTGGTGATCGTCGATGAAGAACAAGACCCGTCTTATAAGCAGGAAGAGATGCCGCGCTATCACGCTCGCGATGTCGCGGTGATGCGGGCCAAGATGGCGAACGCGGCCGTGGTGCTGGGTTCGGCCACGCCGTCGCTGGAGTCCTACTTCAACGCCAAAAAGGGCAAGTACAAGTTGCTGGAATTGCCCGACCGGGTGGAGCAGCGGCCGCTGCCGGAAGTCGAGATCATCGACATGCGGCAGGAATTTCAGGAAACCGGAAGCGAGCAGGTGATCTCACGCAAGCTGGCCGAAGAAATTAAAGAGCGGCTGGAGCGCAAGGAGCAAGTCATGGTGCTGCTGAACCGGCGGGGATATTCGCCGGTCGTGCTATGCCGCGCCTGCGGCAAGACGCTGGAATGCAAGAACTGCGCCATCGCGATGACTCATCACAAGCGCTCCCGCCGCATGGAATGTCACTACTGCGGCTACACCGCGCCGGTGCCCAAGGCTTGCATCCATTGCGGCAGCGAGTACGTGTATTTCCTCGGCACCGGGTCGGAAAAGCTGGAAGAGCTGCTGCATGGGATGTTTCCGCAGGCGCGCATTGGGCGCCTCGATCGCGATACGGTGCGCGGCCGCGAAGACTTCGAACGTGCCCTCAACGCCCTCGACCAAGGCGAGCTCGATCTGCTGGTGGGCACGCAGATGATCGCCAAAGGCCACGACATTCACGGGGTCACGCTGGTGGGCGTTGTGGGCGCCGACATGGCGCTCGGCTTCCCTGATTTTCGCGCAGCCGAGCGCACATTTCAGTTGCTGACCCAGGTGGAAGGACGAGCCGGGCGCGGGCAGACTCCGGGAAAGGTAGTGCTGCAAACTTATTTTCCCGACCACTATGCGGTGCTGTACGCAGCGAACCACGACTTCGTCGGCTTCTATGAAAAAGAACTGCGCTTTCGCAGTTGGATGCACTATCCGCCCTACAGTGCCTTGGCCAACGTGCTGGTGCGGAGCGATAAATTGGACGAGGCGCTGCGCTGGTCGGGGATGCTGGGGAAGTGGTTTGAGAAAACCCGGCATGAAGGGATTCGCGTGCTCGGGCCCGCGGCTGCGCCGATTGTGCGTTTGAAGCGCGACTATCGTTATCACTTTGTGGTGAAGTCCTCCAGCCGCGAGAAGCTGAACACGCTGCTGCGGACGATGCTGGCATATGCCGCCCAGCAGAAGGTCCCGCGCACGCAAGTGATTGTGGATGTGGATGCAGTGTGGCTGATGTGAAGTAGCGCCGCCGTCCCGGCGGCTGTCCTTGAGACAGCCGGCAGAGCCTGCCCTGAGCGAAGTCGACGGGATGCCGGCGCCACAACTACAGACCCTTGTTCCGTAAAAATTCTTCTACAACTTGTTTGACGTCGCGGTGCTGTCCGTCGACCGCGTAGTTGAGCTGGCGCATGTCATCATCGGAAATCGTGCCAGCGAGTTGCGCTAACGCGGTTCCCACCTCGGGGTGACGAGCCAGCATCGCTTGTCGCATGACCGGCACGGCCTCGTAGGGCGGGAAGTAGTGGCGATCGTCTTCCAGAACGAATAGATCCAGTACCGGGATAAGGCCGTCGGTCATGTTTCCTGCCGCCAGATCGATCTGTTTGTCCTTGAGCGCGCGGGCGAGCAATCCCAGGTCCATGATGCTGGGAGACTCGGCGAAACGAAGTCCGTAGGTGGCCGCCAATCCCTTGTAGCCGTCGGGACGTCCCATGAACTCGTAGCCGAAACCGGCCCGCCATTTTGGAGTGTAGGCGGCGGCTTGCGAGATGGTCTTCAGGCCGAGCCGGCGGGCGTCCTCGCCGCGGATTTCGATGGCGAAGGTGTTATTGAATCCGAAAGGCTGCCCGATCGCGAGATTAAATTGTCCGGCGTATCCGGTTTTGACGCGGCGATAAACCTCTTCGGGATCGCCGGACGGCGGCTGCTTCAGAATCGCGGTCAGGGCGGTGCCGGTGTATTCGGGATAGATATCGATACGGCCGCCCAGAATGGCTTGCTGGCAAATATATGTGCCAACCAGGTAGAAACGCCGCTCTACCTGCAGGTGCGTCTTATTTTCGATCTGTTGGGCCATGATTTCGCCCAGGACGAGCTGCTCGGTGAAGTTCTTGGAGCCGATTACGACGACGTCTGCGCGCGGCGGCCCGCAAGCGGTGAGCAGGGCGACGAATGCGAGACCGAGAAGGGTGCGAGCTCGATACATAGGTTTCTTCGTGGGCTGAAACCCACTGGGATGACAACTCGATTTATAGCTCAGGCAGGGCTAAGGCGTTTCTCCAGCCATCCCAAACTCGCGTCTGCGAGTATGGCCAGCGCGGCGGCGGGAATTGCGCCGGCCAGAATGACCTGATTATTCACCATGGCCAGACCGCGAAAGATGTATTCGCCGAGGCCGCCAGCGCCAATGGCGGCGGCGATGGTGGCCACGCCGATGGAGAGCACGGTGGCGACCCGGATGCCCGCGATGATCACGCTCAACGCCAGCGGGAATTGTACCTGCCAGAGCAGCTGGCGATCGGTCATGCCCATGCCTCGTCCAGCCTCGACTACAGCCGGATCCACGCCGCGGATGCCGGTGTAGGTGTTGCGAATAAGCGGCAGGAGCGCATACAGCGTGAGCGCAAGTATGGCGAGGCGGTCGGCGCGGGCGCCGATCCAGGGCGCGGGCAGCAGAAATCCGAATAGGGCCAGGCTGGGGATGGTCTGAATGATGTTTGCGGTCCCCAGCACTGGCTTGCTCAGCACCGGCCAGCGCGTGATCAGGATGCCGAGCGGAATTCCGACGAGCACCGCCAGGGCAATGGAAGCTCCGACCAGCCACAGGTGTTCGGCGGTGAGTTGGAGTACCTCGGCGTGGTTTTGCAGGATGAATTGCAGGACGTTCATGCGTGACCTCGCGGAAATTTGGCGGGCAGCGCGGGCGGCTGGAATGCGTTTCGTTCGCATCTCCGAGGGCTGGATGCCCTGGAGACCGGCGGCGGCACAGCGCTACTTTGATAGTTCATCTTGTTTCACCCGTGCGGGCGAGACTTCGGTCTTGAAGGCGTCGACATAGGCGGCGACCATCGAGTCGCTGCTGCGTAGAAATTCGTCTGGCGTGAGCGTGACTACCAGTTGACCTGATTCCATGAGAGCGATCCGGCTGCCGAGCAACAATGCCTCGCGCAGGTCGTGAGTGACAAAGACTACCGTTTTCCGCAGGCGTTGCTGCAAGGACAGAAATTCACGCTGCAGTTCGGCGCGAGTGATGGGATCGAGAGCGCCGAAAGGTTCGTCCATGAGGAGAAACTCGGGGTCGGCCGCCAGGGCGCGGGCCACGCCGACCCTCTGCCGCTGTCCGCCCGACAGTTCACGCGGGTAGCGCAAAGCCAGTTGAGGCTCAAGGCCCACCAGTTGCAGCAATTCTGAAACCCGGTTTTGAATGCGGTCGGCGGACCATCCTTCGATCTGGGGAACGACTCCGATGTTGCTTGCGACCGTGAAATGCGGAAACAGGCCTACCTCCTGAATGACGTAGCCGATCATCCGGCGCAGGCGAATTACATCCCACTCTTCCAGGGAGCGGCCGTCCACGTAGATGGCGCCCGCGCTCTGGGTGAGCAGACGGTTGATGAGCTTCAGAGTGGTAGTCTTGCCGGAGCCGCTGCGGCCGAGAAGTATCAGGGTTTCGCCGCGCGCGACTTCGAGATTGAGATTGCGCAGCAGGGCGCTGCCATCGTCCAGGCGATAGCCGACATCGCGGAATTTGATGGCGGGACCGCCGTCGGGGGAATTGTTCATGCTGCTTTCTCGCCAACAATAAAATTGACGCTACTGCGAGGGCGAGACGCCCTCGCGACAGCCGGTTGAGCCTGCCCTGAGCGCCGTCGAAGGGCTGGCGCTACGATACTTCGTATGCTTTTTCCGGCAGGCCGGTGATGCGAATGCCGGAGTGGCCCTTGTGGCGAATATTGAGGCCAATCAGGAGCGCGGTGATCTGCTCCAGGATGCGCGCGTTTTCCAGCTTGCCGCCGTCAATGGCGCGGACCCCGGGGATTTCCGCCGCCAGCATTCTCACCGTCTGCGAAGCGTCGGGATCATCGCTACAGACGATCACGTCGCAGTCAACGGGAGCATCGCCCTTCAAAACATCCGCTGAAGTATTGTGGAACGCGGCCACCACGGAAACTCCCGGAGGCGCGAGTTCGGCAGTCTGCTGCGCCGCGGAACCCTGCCAGACGCCAAGCGTGCGGCTGGCGCGGCCACCAACACTGGCCGCAAGAGGCACGGTGGCGTCAATCACGATGCTGCCCTCGGGGATTGACGGCTTGATTTGTTTGAGCAGAGCGGCGTGGCCTTCGAACGGGATGGTAAGCACGAGCAGATCAGCGGCGGCGCAGGCGGCGCTGTTTTCTTCGCCCGTAATTTTGGCTTTGCTGCCGACTGCGGACTGGATCTTCTCTGCGGCCTCCCGGGCGCGTGCCGCGTTCCGCGACCCGATGATCACGCTCTCCCCGGCACGGACCCAGCGCAAAGCCAGTCCGAAGCCCTCCGGTCCAGTGCCGCCGATGACAGCGATAACGCGGGGCATGACTAGGCTGACTCCATCATGCGAACTCCGGCTCAAGCGCTTCTTCGATGGCGATGTGGTCAGGCGGCAGTTTGAGATTGATCCGCGTGTAAACCGTATTGCGCTCCGCCGGGATGCGTCCGACTTCGAGAATCAGCGACTGGAATTCTTCGCCGCTGGTGTACTGTCCCGCAGTGGCCCCGGCTTCACGCGAGATATTTTCTTCCATCAGCGTGCCCCCGTAATCATTGGCCCCGGCATGCAGGCAGAGTTGCGACAGGCGCCGATTCAGCTTGACCCACGACACCTGAATATTATTGATGGCGCCCGCCAGCATGACCCGCGCCAGGGCGTGAATCTTGAGATGCTCCGCCAGAGTCGGGCCAGGGCGGGCGATGCCCTGATGAAAGAGCAGCGTGTTCTGATGGACGAAGCCCAGCGGTACAAATTCGGTGAAGCCGCCGGTCTGCTGCTGGATATCACGCAGCAGTTCAAGCTGGTTGACCCAGTGCGTGGGGGTTTCGACATGCCCGTACATCAGCGTGGACGTGCTGCGAATGCGGCACTGGTGGGCAGTTTGGATCACCTGCTTCCATTGTTGGGTGGAGAGCTTGTTGCGGGAAAGCACGAAGCGCACGTCGTCGTCGAGAATTTCCGCGGCCGTTCCCGGAAGCGTGTCGAGGCCGTTGTCCCGCAGCATGGCCAGGTAGTCCGGCAGCGCCATGCCGGTGAGTTCGACGCCGTAAACGATCTCCATGGGCGAGAAGGCGTGAATGTGCATGTCCGGCACGGCGGCTTTGATCGCACGCAGGATGTCGCGGTAATAGAACGGAGGCAGTCCGTGCGGCAGCCCGCCCTGGATGCAGACTTCGGTCGCTCCCAGCGCCCGGGCTTCGACCGCTTTCTGTGCCATGGTTTCCAGGCTGTGGAAGTAGCTGTCTTCCTCGCGCGGGCCGCGGCTGAAAGCGCAAAACTTGCAGCCGACAAAACAGACGTTGGTGAAATTGATGTTGCGATTGACCACGTAGGTAACCAGATTGCCCACCAGATCGCGGCGCAGCATGTCGGCCGCCACCAGCAAGCCGAGGAGGTCATCGCCTTCGGCATGCGCCAGGAGCAGGCATTGTTCGCGAGAGAGCGCGCTGCCATCCTGCGACGCCATGACCTGATCGAGCGCGTTACGCGTTTCCGAGGACATGCGCCCGGCGATGCCTGACCATTCCAGGGCAGGAAAGGTTTCGAGTTCAGAATCGGGTAGGACTCGGGTCACGGCTCCTCCTCGAGAAACACAGCGACTCAGCGAAACAGGTCGTTCGCAGCCGGGCGAATCAGATCACGCGCGCTGCCCCGGCCGGGACGGTAGGCGAATCCTCGAATGATACATGCCGGCGTACGAGCTAGCTTGCCGCAGACCAGGCCCGCCGCGCAAGCCAGCTGGTCAGCGTCAGCTTCAATACTAGCCTGCAGCCGGTATCCATGCGAGTCGTGCTGGCCGCGATAGTCGTGGAGAGCCTGCATGCCCGCCACTCCGATGGCAACTTCGGTCAGGCCTTCACGCCAGGGCCGGCCGAATGTATCTGTGATGATCACGGGGAGGGAAAGATGCAGAGCTTTTTTCAGCTCATGGTGGATTTGCGCGGCGGAGCGGTCGGGATCGTCGGGCAGCAGCAGCGCGTGGCGGCCTCCATCGACGTTCGAGACGTCCACCGCGCTGTTGGCGCAGATCAGGCCGTGCCCGGTTTCCGTGATCAGGACGCCGCGCTTGCGCCGCACGATACGGCGGCTCTGTTGGATGGCCAGCTCGATGACGCGTGCGTCGAGCTCATAGCGCCGTGCCCAGCGGCGGGATGAGGCCGAGGGCTTCACCGTTTCCAGGTCCACCCATTGGCCTTCCGCCTTGGAAACAATCTTATGTTTGATGATCAGGATGTCGCCGGGACGCGGTTTTTGGGATTTGAAAGCGTCGAGAAGAAGTTGAGAAACGGAATCGCCGGGTCGCACCTCGCGTTCTACGGGAAGCGGGATGATGCGGAGTTCGGGGGCGGCGGGGCGGTGACGTTGCTTTCGCCCCGCTGGGGCTTTGTCGTCTCGCTGCCCCCACCCACGGCTTGCGCCGTGGGATGCATTCTTTCGCCGCTGCGGGGCTTTCTCTTGTCGTGCGAGCGCCGCCGGCTTACTCATTTGCGGCTACGGGGAGCTCGGCCAGGTGCCATTGCCGGACCAGGCGCTGGGCGTGCGTTTCGCCGGGCGCGGCGGCCAGGGTGCGCAGGTCGGAGGGAGTGTCGACGTCGAGTGCGATGCCGGGCAAGGAAAGCACCACGCAGGGCTTCCCGGTGGCTTGAGCGGCGGCATAGTGGGGTTCGAAACTGTCGTTGCCGAAGCGCGCGGAAAATAATCCCGCGGGGCGGCGATAGATGGCGTTTGTGCCTCGTCCATCAGCCGCGCGCACCAGCACGGACCCTTGCGCCGGCGCTGATTGCAGAATCTTTTCCAGCTCCCAGCTCTGGATCAGGGGAATGTCGCCCGGAATCACCAGCGTGCTCTCTACGCCCCGGGCTTCGCAGATGCCGGTCGCCATCTCGATGGCATCGGTCTGGCTTCGGTTGGCGGGGTCGGGAATCACGGAAAAATGAAATCGCTGCGCGAGTTGAAGCGCGAAGGGATCGCTGGTGACCACGGCCACTTCGGGGCGATCCGTCCATGCGCCCAGGGTCTCCAGCACATCAGCCAGCATGGCTTGCGCGAGTTCGGTTCGGGTCGGCTGATCGAACAGGGCAGCGAGCCGCTGCTTGGCGCCGGAGAGATTCTTGACTGGAACCAGAATCATGACAAGTCCGAGCCGGCGTGGGCGGCGCTTTCGGTCGTCATCAACGAAAGGACCTGGCGCGCTAGGTCAATCTTTTCGTCGGCGGTGCTCATGATCGTGTTGGCGCAGTGGACTCGCAGCCCGGACTGTTTCAGTGCTTCCGCGGCCTTGGCGTCGCGGTTGTCCACCACCAGGATGTCCAGAAATTCGCTATAGGCCTGGGCCACGCCTGCGATCGAAACCGGCAGGCCCTGGGCCGCCATCAGAATGCCAGCCGGTCCCGAAACTGCGGTGTTACCGATGATCGGACTTACGGCTGCAACCGGGGCGCGAGTCTGTTTGAGGGCCTCCACAATGCCGGGTACGGCCAGGATGGGACCGATGCTGGTGACCGGGTTGCTGGGCGCAAGCAGCACCACGGTCGCGGACATGATGGCATCGATCACGCCCGGCGCGGGTTCGGCCTTTTCAATGCCTGCAAAGCGGATCGATTTGACCGGGTCCTGATACCAGCGCTGCACGAAATATTCCTCGAAGCTGAGCTCGCCGATGGGCGTATCCACTCGCGTTTCTACACGGCTGTTCGTCATGGGGAGGATGCGGGCCTCGACCCCCATCTTGGCCGCGATTTCAGCGGAGATCTCAGACAGCGTCTTGCCTTGTTTGAGCAGTTTGGTGCGCAGCAGGTGGACGGCCAGATCGCGGTCGCCGGTGTGAAACCAGATGGGTTCTCCCAGATCGCCCATGGCTTGCAGGCAAAAAAATGTGTCGCCCTTCACCCCCCAGCCGCGTTCCTTGCTCAACAATCCGGCCAGCACATAGGTGATGGAATCGAGGTCGGGCGAAACGTAGAGTCCCCACCACTCCAGATCGTCTCCGGTGTTGACGATGATGGTCAGGTCTTTGGACGGAACGATCTGGCGCAGGCCATCCACGAACTTCGCGCCGCCCGTTCCACCGGTGAGTACGACAATCATGCTGCTCTTGCCCTCCCTGCGTAACCTTCGCGATCGGCGGCGGCCTGAACTCTTTCCGCCAGCAAGCCGGGGCGCGCAGTAAGCGCCGGCAGGAACTCAGGATAAACCGGAAGGCGCTGGCGCAGAATATATCCTTTTGATTCGGTGCGGGTCTGGAGCTGATCCAGATGCGGCCAGGGCTTTTCCGGATTGATGAAATCAGGGGTCAAGGGCGAGACTCCGCCCCAATCGTTGATTCCGGCATCGAGCAGGTCTTCGTAGTTGTAATACGGAGCGGAAAGATTCGGCGGCGCCTGCAGATTGACTTCCGGCATGAGGAGGCGCGCCACCGCCACCGTGCGCAACATCTCGCCCCGAGTCGGTTCCGGCCAGTCGCGCATCGGGATTTCCGGCTTGACGCGAAAATTCTGCACGATCACTTCCTGAATATGCCCGTAGCGGCGATGCAATTCGCGGATGGCTAGCAGCGCGTCCACCCGGTCTTCCAGGGTTTCGCCGATTCCAATCAGCAGGCCGGTGGTAAAAGGCACCGACTGTTTGCCGGCTTCTGCAACGGTGCGCAAACGTTTTGCCGGGACTTTGTCAGGCGCATTGTCATGCGCGGCGCCAGGCGCCAGCAGAGCGGCATTGGTAGTCTCGAGCATCAGGCCCATGCTGGGGGAGACCGCAGCCAGGCGCGTGATCCATTCCGCGCTCAACAGCCCCGGATTGGGATGCGGCAGCAGTGTAGTCTCGCGCAATACCCGTTCGCACATGGCTTCCAGATATTGCAGCGTCGAGTTGTATCCCAGGCGGCGGAGAGTCTCGCGCATTTCCGGGAAGGCCAACTCCGGCTTGTCGCCCAGACTGAAGAGGGCCTCGGTGCAGCCCATCTTTTCCCCGGCGCGTACGACCTCCATAACCTGGTCCGGGGTCATGGTGTGCGCTCCGGGTTGACCTGGGTCGCGGCGGAAAGTGCAATAGCCGCAATAGTCGCGGCACAGGTTGGTCAGGGGAATGAAGACTTTGCGCGAATAGGTGACGACGCCGGGCTTGAAGCGCTGCTTGAGTTCCAGCGCGGTGGCGAGGAGAAGGGGGAGTTCATCGTCCGGGCAACGCAGGAGTTTACAGGCTCCCTCGCGCGACAGCGGCAGCCCATCCCGCAGTTCGTCGAGATAAGCCGTGAATGAATTTTCCTGGACTTGCATGTCTTCTGTCGCGTTCAGGTCCGGAGAAATCGCGGAACCAGAACAGAATGATACATGAGAGCGATTCGAAGCGCCCCGCGTTTGTGAGGCGCGCACAGGTAGGAAGAATTCCGATTTTGGGTGGAGCAGCGCTCTAGCGCTGCATGAAAGGCGCTGTTCTTGGTGCGGCTTCAGCCGCTGAGGTACCTCGGGGGCTAAAGCCCATTGCACGACTTAGCGGTATGCAGGCCTGAAGGCCTGCTCCACCCTGGCTTGCCGCTCGGATTGCCGTGGCCGGTGTGTTCGATCCGTCGGATTGTTCAACTTCCCGAGTTTGGTGGTAAAACTCTTATGGGCTGATGTGGGCGATGGCCCGAATTTGCGCGAAACCATACGAAACGGCAGGGCTCCAGCCTTCCAAATGGTCGTCACTCAAGCAGAATTCCGCAGCGCGCTCGGCAGTTTTGCGACCGGAGTCACAGTGATTACGCTGGACTACGAAGGCGAAGTGCGCGGCATGACCGCCAACGCTTTCAGTTCAGTGTCGCTCGATCCGCCGCTTGTGCTGGTTTGCGTGGACCAGCGCGCCCGCACTCACGCTCACCTGCATGCCAAGAAGCGGTTTGGAGTGAATGTGCTGGCCGCGGGCCAGCGGGCCATTTCGGAATACTATGCGCGCCCGGCCCAGGACCATCGCCATGCCGAGCGCGAGGCGGGAGCTCACTTTGATCGCACCGCCCATGGGACTCCGGTGCTCAACGGGGCTCTCGCCTACCTCGAATGCCGGCTGCACAGCGCGCAGGATGCGGGCGACCACACAATTTTCATCGCGGAAGTCGAGGAAGTCGTGGTGCGCGGTGGCGATCCGCTGCTCTATCACCGCGGGGAATACCGGACCATCGGAGGCTTCGAGGCCTAGTCGTCGCAGCCCGAACCAGGGTTTTGTGTGGCGGGCGCCCTCGCCCGCGTCAGCCGGCGGCTGGCGAGACGCCCACCGGACAGCCGGCGAAACCCGGCGCTACAACGGAAAGGCTCTTAGGGGATTGTCTCCTGGATCGAGAGCGCAGCGGCTTTGCGGCCATAGGCTTCCTCCCAGGAAATTATGTGGTTGCGCAGGATTCCAATACCCTCGATTTTGCATTCCATCACATCGCCAACCTTGAGATACCGGACTTTAGAGTCGCCGTTGAATGCGGGCCCAGAGACCGCGCCTGTGGACAGCACATCACCCGCGCTGTAGCCCATCGGGGAATAGCGCGAAAGAATTTCAGGGATCGTCAGCATCTTGCTTGTGGACAACTCTTGCCGGATGTCGCCGTTCACTCGCAGTTCCATGGCCAACTTCTGCGGATCGGGGATCTCATCGGCGGTCACAATCCACGGTCCCAGCGGACAGAACGTGTCAATTCCCTTGCAGATCCCCACGATTCCCGACTCCCGTTCGCGGCGCTCAATGTCACGGGCCGTAATGTCATTGAAGATGGTGTAACCGCCGATATAGCCTGCGGCGTCTTCCGCAGCGAAGTGCTTGCCGCCTTTTTTCAGAACCACCGCCAGTTGGATTTCGCAATCCAGTTCATGGGTAAGGTGCTCGGGATAGATCACCGGCTCCTCATGGCCGATAATGGCGTCCACGTTCTGGAAGCCGGCTGCGTGGAAAAATTTCCGGGGGACAATCGGCGCCTGGAGAGCGACCTCGTCGGCGGAGTAGAAGATGGGTTCGCCCCGCGCTCCAGAGGCGCCGTCGCTGCTCAAAACGTGGTCAAGAGCCTTGCGGGCAGCTTCCAGGCTGGTGTCGCCGCCTGAGAAGAGGTCGCGCATGTTGGGCGGGACCAGCGCATCGGCCAGGCGGTAGAACGCGCTCTCCTGCTCCACATCGCGCAAATATAGGGCGCAGGCGGAATTCAGGTCAACCACACGTCCGTCGGGAGTGAGAGCGCCTATTCGGGAGCGCCGTACGCTGTCTTCAAAAGCAATAAGTCGCATACAGGGCTCCAGAACGCGATTCTAGGAGTATAAACCGCATCGTGCTCGACCGGCGGCGAGCGGCGCGACTCGCGGGTACGTTAAGATGGGTCGCTCCTGAAGTTCCAGAAAGGTTGTCCGCGCGGAGGCTCGATGGCGAACCGAAGGCATTTCATGCGCACGCTTTCCGGGGTGGCGGCGCTCAGCATTACTACGGATGTGAGCCGCCTGGGCAGAATGCGCTTCCTGCGCATGGCCACCGCCATGCCTGATTCCAGCCCGCACGACCGTCTGGAACCGGATTGGTACCGGCGCAAAATCATTCAGGTGCAACAGAAGATGAAAGAGCGCAAGCTAAACGCGCTGCTCCTGCTCGACGCGACCAACATCATTTACACCGTGGGCTATTTCCATCTCTCGACCGAGCGGCCGCTGGCGGCGCTGATTCCGGAGTCGGGAGATCCAGTGATGTTTATCCCTGAGCTCGAGGCCGACCAGGTCAAGACCTGGTGGGTGAAAGACTACGAGTCTTATTTTGATTTTCCCGGCCCGGTGAACCGGGTGCGCTGGATCTTCGAGCGCGTGGCCAGGCGCGGATTCGACCGGGCGCGCATCGGCGTGGAGGAGCCTCGGCCCAGCCGGTTGCATCAAATCAATCTGGGCGCGCCGAAGGCGAAGATCGTGGATGCCGGTGACCTGGTCGAGGACCTTCGCCTGGTGAAAGACGAAGACGAAATACGCATCATGCGCCGGGCCATGACCTATGCCGATTTCAAAGTGCAGGCAGGGCGAGAATTCGTGCAACGCAACGGAGCGGTGAGTGAAGACGAAATCCTGAAGGTGACGGCCGATGCAGTCGCCGACAGAATGTCGAAGGAATTGAATGACGTGGTGGGCGTGGGCATTGAGCCTCCCTTCGGTGGATTAGTGCCGTTCGGCAAACGTTCGGCGTTTCCTCACGCGGTCCCGAGTAAAGACCGGCTGAAGACGGGAGATGCCCTGATCTTGAGTTTCGGCGCCCAGGTGGGAGGCTACAACGTCGAATGTGAGCGTTCATTCTGCGTGGGCAAGCCAACCGATTACGCCAAGCGCCTCTTTGACGCCATGCTCGCGGCTCATGACGCTGGGGTGGAGAACATGAAGGAGGGCGCTGTGGCCGAGGAAGTGGACCAGAAAAGTCTTGACCAGATTCGCCATGCGGGGTTTGAGAAGTTTCTCAGGCACCGCACCGGACACGGCATCGGCCTTGAAGGCCACGAGGCTCCCTGGATCGCCGAAGGTGACAAGACCGTGCTGCGGCAGGGCATGACGTTCAGCTGTGAACCCGGAGTTTACGACCCCGACTTCGGCGGTTTTCGACACTCGGACACGGTGATTGTGCGCAAGGACAAAGGCGAGGTGCTGAACACGTACCCCACGCGTCTCGATGATATGGTCATCGAGATTTGAGGATAAAGATTTAACCCATCACGATTCGGAGAATGTAATGGCAGACAAAATTGACAAGCCTGAAGCAGAATGGCAAAAACAGTTATCGCCGGAACAGTTTTACGTGACTCGCAAGGCCGGGACCGAGCCGGCGTTTAGCGGCAAGTATTGGAAGACGAAAGATGCGGGCACCTATGCCTGCGTCTGTTGCGGGCAACCGCTTTTCAGCTCCGAGACCAAGTTCGACTCCGGCACCGGCTGGCCCAGTTTCTGGCAGCCGGTGGACGAGGCCGCGGTGGTAAACCACGCCGACAAGACCTACGGCATGGTTCGCACCGAAACCCGTTGCGCCCGCTGCAATGCCCACTTGGGGCATGTTTTCGAAGATGGGCCCGCTCCGACCGGCCTGCGTTACTGCATGAATTCGGCGGCGCTGGATTTGAAGCCGGGAGAAAAGAAGTAAGCAAGTGTGGGTCGGACACTCATGTCCGACGCCTTTGACTTTGACTTTGCCCTGCTTTGCAAATAACGAAAGTCAAAAACGTCGGACATGAGTGTCCGACCCACACTCGTTGAACTAAGCGCCGGCGACCGCGGCCGCCGCCTTGGGCTGCTCGCTTACGGCGGGTTTCGACTCAGCCTGGGCCTGCTTCTGGCCTTGAGACTTATTGTGCTCGACCGCGCGCACCTGCACGCTGCCCTTCAGAATGGCTCCGTCCTCAACGCTGATGCGCTGGGTGACAACATCCCCGGTCAGCGAACCCTCGCTGCGGATGTCCAGCCGGTCGGTGCATTGAATGTTGCCCTGCACTTTACCCAGGATAACCACCTCGCGGGCGCTGATGTTGGCGGCGACGCTGCCGTTGCGTCCAATGGTGACGCGGTGCTCGGCAAAATTGACGGTGCCCTCAATTCGCCCGTCGACGTAAAGCGATTCGGTGCCGCTGACTTCCCCTTTGATGACCACAGAGCGGCCGATGGTAGCCTGCTCCACGGGCACGCTGACGGTTTTGCTGGGGCCGAGATACGGGTTCGAGGGTGACTGCGATTTTTGAGAATCGGGTGGCTGCAGCATCGGTGGCGCGCTCCTTGAATGTTCCGCGCGGCGCGCACTTTGGGCGTTACCGCATGCGGCAAGTCTGCTTGACTATGGCCGATTGGCCAATCTGACTATCGCATGGGAGCTGGCAATAAAGCAGGTTACGGAAGAGCCTGTACGGGTGTCGAAAATCGGGTAACTGGCCCGGGGAACGCCGGGAATGCCTTCAGGGCGTTATGTTTGCAGCGCCTCGCCCAGCCCTTCCCACTCCGCCAGCCGCTTTTGCAGTTCGGCCTTTCTATCCCCCAGTTCCTGCGTAACCCGCTGGGTTTCCTCGGCGCTGACGAAGCTCTGCAAGGCTGCCTCACATTCGGCGACCGTATCTTCCAGGCGGTTGATCTCCAATTCGAGCTCGCGGACACGATCTTCCATCTGTTTGCGTTTGATGGGGTTCAGGCGCCTGGCTGCGGCATCCTCGGACCTCGCCGGCTGCCCGTTGGAATTGCCATTTGCCGGCTGCGCATTTGCCGGTGACGTAACCGCCTTTTGCAGCGCTGCGGCCCCGCCCTCTTTCCGCCAGCGGTAGTCCTCGTAGTTGCCGGGATAGACTTCGACCCGGCCGTCTCCCACTTCCAGAACCCGAGTGGCCAGCTTGTCAATGAAATAGCGGTCGTGCGAGACGAACACCACGGTGCCGGTGTAGTCGGTCAGCGCCTTCAGCAGGACATCTTTAGCGCGCATGTCGAGATGGTTCGTAGGCTCGTCGAGTAGCAGGAAATTTGCCGGATGCAGCAGCATTCGTAGCAGCGCGTAGCGGTTGCGCTCGCCGCCGGAGAGCACGCCGATGCGCTTGAAAACGTCATCGGCGGAGAACAGGAAGCATCCCAGCAGGCTGCGCAACTCGGTTTGGGTGGAGCGCGGAGAAATCTCCCCCAGGTCGTCCAGGATGCGCGCATCGGGATCGAGCTCTTTGTACTGGTCTTGGGCGAAGTAGTCGGGATCGACGTTGTGTCCCAGCCGGTACTCGCCCTGGGTCAAAGGCTCGGTCTGGGCCAGCAGCTTGATCAGCGTGGACTTGCCGGCGCCGTTCACTCCGACCAGCGCAATCCGGTCGCCGCGCTCGATCATAAAATTGACCTCGCGAAATACTTCCTTCTCGCCGTAGGATTTCGCCACGCCAATGAACTCGGCCACGATCCGTCCCGCGGGCTTGGGCTGCGGAAAGGAGAAGTGAATCGTCTTCTCTTCTTCCGGCAACTCGATGCGCTCGATCTTTTCCAGTTCCTTGATCCGGCTTTGGACCTGCTTGGCCTTGGTCGCCTGATAGCGGAAACGGTTGATGAAGACTTCCAGTTGTTCAATGCGCTCGCGCTGGTTGCGATAGGCGGCTTCGAGCTGCTCCAGTCGCTCGGTCTTGGCGTTCAGATACTTGGCGTAGTTGCCGTGGTAAATATGAATGCGCTTGTTCCAGATCTCGACAATCTTGTTGATGGTCACGTCGAGAAAATAGCGATCGTGGGAGATCAGCACAAATGCATAGGGATAGTTGCCGAGATATTCCTCCAGCCAGTTGCGGGCCTCAAGGTCAAGGTGGTTGGTGGGCTCGTCCAGCAACAGCAGGTTGGGTTGCTGCAGCAGCAGCTTGACCAGCGCGATGCGCATTTGCCAGCCGCCGGAAAATTCTTCGGTCTGCCGGGTCCAGTCTTCTTTTCGAAAACCCAACCCGGAAAGGACCGTGCCGACCTGGGCTTCGATGGCATATCCGTCGCGGGTGGTGAATTCGTACTCGATGCGCTGGTAGCGCTCCGCCACCTGTCCGTACTCCGGCGATGAATGATCGAGTTCGGACATGCGTCCGGTCAACTCCTCCATCTCCTGTTCCATTTTTCTCAGGTGGGAAAACACCGACATGCATTCGGCGAAGACGGTGCGCCCGGAAAGCGCCAGCCCGTCCTGCGGCAGGTAACCCGCGCTGATGCCCTTGGCCCGGCTGATCGAGCCGTAGTCGAGGCTTTCAATGCCAGCCAGGATCTTCAGCAGGGTGGATTTTCCGGTCCCATTCGCGCCCACCAGACCTACGCGGTCGCGCGGCGTGATCATCCAGTCCGCCCCTTCGAACAGGAGCTTGTGGCCATAGCGTTTGCCGGCGGAGGAGAGCTGAAGCATTCCTTCAATCGTCTCATGAGAGTGCTGGTTTGAAGAAGCACCCTGTCATTCTGCGCTCAGCATGACCGGGTGCGAATTTTATGTAAGCGGCAATCAGCCGCTGTCATCCTGAGCGGACACGCAGTCGAAGGACCCCGATCGCAGAAAACGAACTCTTCGGTCTGAGGAACCTGGCGGCGCCCCGAACGCGAGGAAGGGGATAGGGGTGCTTCGACTGCGCTCAGCATGACCGGGCCCACACGACAGCCGCTGCGATGGCCGCGCTGCTCTGGAGGCTTATGGCGCGGCCGCGGTTTGCGCGGTGGCAATCTTTTCCATGGCCCGATCGATCACTGCCTGCAGCTCGCGGGCGTATTTCACTTCGCGGCCCTTGGCCAGGATCTTCTTGGTTTCCTCGGGGCCGAACCAGGTGGGATTTCGGCTCGCTTCTTGCGGTTCTTCCGCAAGCTCTACCTCAAGCAGGAATGCCTTGATCACATACTCCCGCACCCCGGGAGATTTCCAGAAAACGCCTTTGGAATGGATGTAGAGGCAGAAATGGCGCGACTCGATGCTGCCGCGAACTCCGGCTTCTTCCCAGGCTTCCCGTTCGGCCGCCTGGCCATGAGAGAGAGAGGATTCCGGGTCGCCTTTGGGGAATGTCCACTTGCCGCCGCCGTTGGTGTTCACCAGCAGGAACTCGACGGACGGGCCGCGCCGCCGGTAGCAGACAGCCGCCACCTGCAAGGGAAGAGCGTGTTGTGGAATCCGGGCCGCTCCCATTTCTGAGGCCTCCGCAGAGCTGGTTCCACTCGTATGCTAGTCCGAAGATATTTCAGCAATGTTAAAGTGCAACAAAAAAGGTGCAGCCCAGTATTACCAAAGGGTTACGGGCATTTTTCAAGCTGGGGGAGGGCGCCTCCGGCGGGTGCGGGTCTTTCCAGCAGGCGCATGGTGTCGAGGACAGTCGAGATGACGACTTCGTCGCCGACGGCAGTGTTGATCATCATGTGGTAGAGGCAGCGGGTGGGCCAGTCGGCCCCGAAGTAGTGTTTTACAAATTCAATGCGGTCGCGATCCACGGTGTCGACCAATTCTTCGGCTTCTTTTTCGTTGTGCCCCATCAGCCGCAGTCGCCGTAGCTTTTCCGACCGTGGTGCATAGAGGAAGACGTGGAACGCGTCCGGGAGCTCACGCAGGAAATAAGGAGAGCCTCGTCCGACGATGACGCAGTTTCCGGCCGCGGCCAGCCGGGTCATCACTTCCCGGCCAATCGCGACAAAGCGATCCGCGTCGAAAGGCTCGGTGCCCTTCAGCGGCATGCTGCGCTCGTAGCTGCCGCGCCAGAAAGTCTTGGCCAGGCGGTGAAAGGTGCTGTCCAGGCGTTCATCGCAATACATCACCGCGGAGCGGTCAACGTGGGCTTCGTGGGCGATCTCCTCGGTCAGGGCCTGGTCCCAGAGCTTCCAGCCCAGGCGTTCGGAGATTTCGCGGGCGATTTCCGCGGCGCCGCTTCCAAATTCCCGTTCGACGGTGATCACTCGAAACACGGTGCCTCCTCTCCTAAATGGCCTCCCCGATTGGTCACGGGAAGGGCACGGCTTCAGCCGTGCCATCACGCCCGTTCCTGACCGGGCTTCAGCCCCTGGGGCTGGCTGTCCGCTGATGCGATCACTTCCGTACGAAAAGTGGACAGCCGCCCTCAGCGGCTAAAGCCGCGAGATACGATGTCCTTGGGGCACGGCTGAAACCGTGCCCGTCCGACAACTCTTCCCCTCCACAAGCTCACAAAATGGATCCTTAATGGACCGCAAGCTCGCCGCCGGTCTTTGGCCGCTTCATCAGAAACACCAGCGGCACCATCACTAAGATAGCTACTCCCAACAGCCAGAAATTGTCAATGTAAGCCAGCATGGTGGCCTGGCGGAAGACGTTGGCCTGCAGCAGCGCATAGGCGCGATGCATGGCTTCCGACGCAGAAAATCCTCTGCTCTCGAGCGCGCGCGTGGTGCCCTGAATCATGGCCTGCACCTGCGGACTTCCCGCCGTAAGATGACTCGACATGCGGTCGAGGTGGTACTGCTGTCTCCGGTCCAGCATGGTGGTCACAATCGAGATGCCCACACTTCCGCCGATATTGCGGGCCAGGTTCATCAGTCCCGAGGCGGCATTGTTCTTCTCTCTGGGCAGAAATGCATAGGCCGCGGTATTGATGGGCACAAATAGAAACGCCATGCCTGCGGTCTGGATCATGCGGGCAAACACCACCGTCCGAAAATCCACTCCCAGGGTGAAGTTCGTCATGTGAAACAGGGAGAAGGAAAGCACCAGCAGTCCGCCCATCATCATCTTCCGAGCATCGTAACGGGAGAGCATAAAGCCCACCAGCGGCATCAGCAGCATCAGACTGAAACCTCCTGGTAGCAACGCCAGGCCGGAGTGTTCGGCGGTATAGCCCAGCAGGGTCTGCATGAAGAGCGGGAGCAGCACCGTGCTCCCCAGCAGGGCGAAACCCAGCATGAACATCAGCATATTCGAAGCCGCGAACGTCCGGTTCTTGAACAGGTGCAGGTCGACCACCGGTTCTTCCCGCGTCCACTCCCAGTAGATCAGGAACAAAAGCGACGCAGCCGCGATGACCGACATGATCACGATGAAGTGCGACTCGAACCAGTCGTCGCGCTGCCCTTTATCCAGGACAACCTGCAGCGTACCCAAACCCAGGGCCACCAGCCCCAGGCCGATGTAATCGATTCTGGTTTCCGAAAGCTTCTTGCGCTTCATATGGGGCGGGTCTTGGATGAGGCGCGAGGTCAACACCAGGGAAAGAATCCCGACGGGAATGTTCAGGAAAAAGATCCAGCGCCAGGTGAAGTTGTCAGTGATCCAGCCGCCCAACGTGGGGCCGATGGCCGGCGCCAACACCACCGCGAGGCCATACACCGCGAACGCCATGCCGCGTTTAGCGGGAGCAAATGTATCGGCCAGAATGGCCTGTTCGCTGGGCTGCAAACCGCCGCCGCCGGCGCCCTGCAGAATCCGAAAGAAAATCAGCATGCCCAGGTTCGGCGCCAGTCCGCACAGAAACGAACTGACGGTGAAGATGGCGACGCAGCTCATGTAGAAACGCTTGCGGCCGATGATGGAAGAGATCCATCCACTAAGGGGAAGTACGATGGCGTTTGACACCAGGTAGGAAGTCAGCACCCATGTGCTTTCGTCGGTCCCGGCGGAAAGACTGCCGGCGATGTGCGGCAGCGCTACGTTGGCGATGCTGGTGTCCAGCACCTCCATGAAGGTGGCCAGCGTGACCGCCAAAGCGATGATCCAGGGATTGATCGCCGGACGTGGCAGGGCTGCGCCGTTCGCAGTCAGAGCGGCCGAACTCATCGCACCCTGCTCATCTGGGCATACTCATCTGACCCAGACCTTGGGTTCGACCGACATTCCCGGGCGCAGAATATGCTCCTTGGTTTCTCCCGGATCAAAGGTGATTTTCACCGGAATGCGCTGCACCACTTTTACGTAGTTGCCAGTCGCATTTTCGGGAGGAAGTATGCTGAAGAGGGCCCCGCTGGCTCCCGCGATACTGTCCACGTGTCCGTTGTACTTCCTTCCGTAAGCGTCCACGGAGATGGTGACTCTTTGTCCGGGCCGCATATAGCGCAGCTGGCTTTCCTTGAAGTTGGCGGTCACCCAGATGTCGTCCAGGTTGATGATCTTCATGAGTTCCTGGCCGACCTGGACATTCTGTCCGACCTCGACAGTTCGATTGCTCACGATGCCGCTGATGGGAGCGACCAGCCGCGTGTACCCCAGGTCCAGCAAAGCCTGATCCAGTTCGGCTTTCTTTTGCTGGGCTTGGGCCTGTGCGGATTGGGCGCGCGAGCGCGTGGCCGCCATCTGTTGCGGCGCGGTCTGGGCCGCGCGCAGGTTGGCCTCCGCTTGTTCACGTTTGGCCTGCGCCTGCGACACCATCTGCTCGGCAGCCGCGGCGTTGGCTCGAGCCGCGGCAACTCCCGCGGCGCTCGATCGGGCGGCGGCCACTGCCTGGTCGTACTGCTGGTGCGAAATCTCCTGCTTATCCACCAGCTGCTTGTAGCGCCCCACATCGTTCTGCGCCTTGATGTCATTGGCGATGGCCTGCTCCAACTCGGCCCGCGCCGCCTCCAGTTGCTGGCGCGCCAGGGAGACTCCCGCGCGCCCGCTCTCTACATCCGCCTGCGAAGCCGACAACTGGCTGTCGGTATTGACCGAGGTGATCGGAACATTGACCTGCATGGAGTCGGCCGTGGCCTGCGCGTCCTGATAGGCAGCCCGGGCCTTGGCCACCGCCACCTGGTAGTCCTTGGGGTCGATCTCGACCAGGGGCGTGCCCGCCTCCACAAACTGGTTGTCGTTGACCAGCAGCTTGATGACGTGTCCGGACACCCGGGCGCTGATGGAGTTCAGGTGGGCATCAATCTGCGCGTCGTCGGTGGACTCGTAGCTGCCCAGATAGCGCCAGAAAAAGAAGCCGGCCACCAGCAACACGATTCCGCCCACGATCAGGGCCACGCGAAAGCGGGGGTTGCGGGAGGCTTGCTTCCAGCGGAGGTCCTTGTCCGAAGCCGGCAAGGGAGGATGTTCGCGGGTTTCAACTGCAGGCGTGTCGTGCACGGTCGTGGTGGTTGTCGGTTCCATATTACTTGCTCTTCAGATAGTCCCGTACGCCCTGTTCGGCGTATCCCATGGCGCGGACCAGCTCGATTTTGGCGATGTTGTGCGCATACAGACTGGAGATATAGCTTTCATGGGCAGCCGCCACAGTTTCCTGCGCCTGGACCACTTCCAGGTTATCGGTGACCCCGGCGGCAAACCGGTCGCGGGCCTGGGTGAGGGTCTGCTCCGCCAGATCGACCGAACTGCGCGCGACCTGTACCTGCTGGTCGGCAGCTTCGATATCCAGCAGTGCGGTACGCACCTCGTATTCAATCTGGCCTCGCAAATTCTCCAACTGGGCGCGGGCCTGGCGCAGCGTCGCCTCGGACTGCAGCACGTCGGCGTGGACTTTGCCACCCTGAAAGATAGGGATATTCAGCCGGCCGGCGACGGTAAAAGTCCCATGCGAGTTCCCAAAATTGACCCCCAGGTCGCCGTAATCGGCGGTCAGATCGAGGGTGGGAAAGTATTCCGCGGTCGCACCTCTGCGATAGTACTCGGCGGCGCGGACCTGTTGCGCGGCCGCCAGGTAATCCGAGCGGGACGCATAGGCCCGCTGCAGGCTTTGCTCAATTCCAGGCGTCGCCAGGACATCATACGGCGCTTTTGAAATCAGCGCGATTTCCTGGCCTACCGGCAGTCCGATGGCGCGTATCAGGGCCAGCTTCTGTTTGGCAAACTCATTTCGAGCGACGATCAGCTGCTGCTGCCGGTTCTGGAATTCCACCTGGGCGCGCAGCGTGTCGATGGCCGGGCTGAGGCCCGCGTTCTGCTGATCGGTGGCCTTGCCAAAGAGCGCCTGCGCGGTTTCCAGTTGCGCCTCGGCGGTTTCGAGACGCGCCGCCCCGGAGAGCGCCTGGAGATAGGCATTGCCGGTCGCCAGCACCACGAGTTCGCGGGCGTCCTTGTAGCTGAATTGCGCGGCGCGCTCGTCCTCCGCCGCTCCGCGCTGCCGGTTGAGAGCCTTAAGGTTCAGGATCGATTGGGTGAGGTACACCCGCGCGTCGGCAAAACCGTAAGGTCCGACCACGGTAGGAAATCCGGGGAAGCGCAGCCCGCGGGCTGCCAGGTTGTCCTGCGCCACGTTTTCGCTGATCCTCGCCGTAACGTTAGGCAGGAGTTCGCTCAGTTCTTTCCATTTTTGTCCCCGGGCAGCAATGGTGTTGTAACTCTGCAGCAGCACGCCCAGGTTGTTTTTCAGCGCGAGGTCAATTGCATCCTGGAAAGTGAGCGAGATCACCTCCGGCTTGGCGGTCCCCTGGGGAATGCTGCCGCTGTAAGGGCTCTGATTCGAAGGAGAGGTCACTTGTATGCTGGCGGACGGAGTTGAATCCGAGGCGGTGTTCGAATATCCCCCGCCCTGTGCCCTCGCTGGTGCCGCCAGGAGGACGAGCAAACAGAGAGTTACAACTGCTCTGGCGGTAACCTTCTTTTGTGGTGACTCCCTTTCAGGATTCAGGTCTTCCATATCGAAACAGGGGCGGAACATAACCAATGCAATAAGTGATCTTGATTCCCGGTGCCGCATTATAGATGCAAACGATTGCTGGCTGCTGCCTGACGGCCATCTGACGACCTGACCGTTGACCTGGGCGTTATTCCTGCTGCCCCGGCATCCGCTTTACAAAAATTTTCGCTTTCTCCCGCCTGAAACGTTGCATCTAAAGCATATATCGTTCTGGAGGGTACCTTGAGAAAGCTAAGCTTGATCGCAGTATTGTTTCTTCCTTTCATTATTCAGGCCACGGTTCATGCCCAACAGTTCGATGTGGCTTTCGGCGTAGGCACGCTGACCGCGCCTTCGGCGGCAAGCGCCACGGGAAATCACAATCCGGTTTCGCTGACCGGGGGAGCGTACCCGGTCTTCAGCGCCGACCTGCTTGTGAAGCGGGATTTCGGCTTCAGTGGCGAACTGGCCTGGAGAGCGAGTCAGAATCTCTATGGCGGCTTCCAGCCCTACCGTCCGCTCTTCTACGACTTTGGCGGGATTTATGCTCCGAAGCTGGGCAGTCACGCAATGGCCGAACTTTCAGCCGGCATCGGATGGGAGAGCCTGCGCTTCTACCAGGGAACCCTTGTCTGTGGTTTCACCTGCACCGACTTCGTCAGCAGCAATCACTTCATGGGTCATTTCGGCGCCGGCCTGCGCTACTATTTCCGCGGCCACTTCTTTGTCCGGCCGGAAGCTGACCTTTACCTGATCCGCAACAATCAGGAGTTCAGTTCTCCCCGAGCCACCCGATTCGGCGTGTCCCTGGGATACTCGTTCACGCCTGGTTTTTGATTCTCGCAGACGTCGCAACGAAAAAGGGTGCCCCATCCTTCGCGTTCTTTGCCAAGGGTGGGAGGCACACAGTCAGCGCCCAGAGTTGGCGAAAGGTTTTGGTTTTTGCAAAGGCGGATACTGCATCCGCTTCCCGCAGCTCCCACCTCCCACCCTTGTGCAAAGAACGCGCAAGGATGGGGCACCTCAGTGTCTACGAGGAACGACGCAAGAAGCGCCGAATGCCGAAGTCGTAGACCCCAGCTCCCACCACTCCCCCGATCAGCGGCGCCAGAACCGGCACCCACCACACCCGGTTCCCATCCGTGATGCCATTGTTGCGAAAGCCGGCCAGCACGGTGAACATCCGAGGACCAAAATCGCGCGCCGGGTTGATCGCGTATCCATGCATCGCTCCGAAGCTCATGCCGATTGCCACCACCACCAGCCCGATCATCAGCGGCGTCATATTGGCTCCCGGAGGCATGTTGAATTCATCAATGATGGCGAAGACCAGAAGCAGCAACAACGCCGTACCGATCACCTGGTCCAGGAACCCTGCCTGCGGCAAGTTGGGGAAGGCCGGAAAGGTGGTGAAGATGCCCGCGGTTTTTTCCAGTTGCGGGTCTACCAGACGGAAGGCAGGCAGGTAGTTTCGATACACCAGCGCGGCGGCCACGAATGCTCCGGCAGTCTGCGCGATCGAGTAGGGCAATACTTTCCGCCAGGAAAATCCGCGGAAAATCGCCAGCGCCAGAGTGACGGCAGGATTCAAATGCGCCCCTGAAACTTTTCCGGCAACATAAATCCCCATGGTTACGCCCAGCCCCCAGCCCAGAGTGATGTTGGTGTAACCGCCGTGGATCACCTCGCCCCGCGTTTGGCTGGGAAACAGCACCACCATCGCGACCACGCCTGTGCCGAACAGGATCAACACCAAAGTTCCGAGGAACTCGGCAATCAACTCCGCCAGCAGCGAGAACTTGGGGTTCATCAGGACGCTCCGTCACGATCCAGGGCATTAAGTCCGGCCGCGACGTAGTCTAACAACGATCGCTGCGTGCCGAATATATCTTCCTGAGCGCCGGGGTGCCCCACCCTCGTCGCGCACTTTGCGACAGGGTGGGTGATGTAATCTATTGCGCGCTGTCCGAACGCACTGTTAGGATCACGCGCCGGTAAGAAGTCAGCCGCGGTGATCCATCGTCCGTTACCGCCAGAATGATGTGGGCTGTCCCATTCCCCAGGCATTGCCCCCGGGGCAGCCATTGCGGACGGCAGACCGCGGTCGCCGTCACGGTGGCGTTTGCTGTGTCGCCGCCGCTGATGCTGACCGAAGCCAGGTTCGCACCGGTGCTGCCCGCTTCGCCGTAGTGAAACCAGTGGTAATGAAAGCCCTGGCCGTCGGGATCGCGACTCTGGCTTGCGTCCAGCGCCACCGGCTTGCCGACTTCGGCATCGATCAGGATGGGAGCCGTCCCAGCCTGACCATTCACCTCCACCAGCGGATTGTGGTTGGCAT
Organism: Terriglobia bacterium; assembly: GCA_963742495.1. GTDB lineage: Bacteria > Acidobacteriota > Terriglobia > Terriglobales > Acidobacteriaceae > JAIQFF01. The sequence goes on along the minus strand of CAVULZ010000002.1, from coordinate 507,114 downwards.
GGCTGTAATCCTTAATGGTCCAGTCCATTCGCGCGGCAAAATCGTTTTGATAAGCTTCGCGCCAGCGCCAGATCGTTGCCTGGTCGGACGTGTACTCTCTGCCATCGACGCCCACGACCGTGTCCTGCGACGTGACCCGCGAAAACGTGTTGCCTCCTTGCGTCCAGATGGCGTGCGTCTCGCCATACGGTTGCCGGTAAATATAGCGGCCTCCCCACCCACCCCAGTCAGGCCGGCGATAAGCGTTCAGCCCGTTGTCGATCAGCCCCAGAAACGACGGCGTGTCGCCTTCCATGATGAAGGCAAACCTGGGATACAGTTTTCCCAGCGGCCCCTTGCTGCGGATGTTCGCGTCCAGCCACTCGTTGGTGACGATCGTCGAGTTCGCTCCCGCGCCATTGCGGTAGTAAACGTCACCGCTGATTCCGGTCCAGGTTGCGTAGTAGTAGTCGTCGCCTTTCTGGGTTGAAGGCTGAACTATGTAAAACAGGTTGGGGAATTCTCGCCGGATCCACGGTCCGGTATCGTCCTGATCGGCGATGGAATAAACCCGCATCTTCCCGACGAAGCGGTCCACCTCGCTGGCCGGCCGTGTGCCGCGTACATGCAAGAGCGCCTGCGCCAGGGTGTTGGCCCCGCCCCAGATACAAATCCACAGCGGCCGCGCGTCGTCGCGGTCAACCGCCCGAATGATCGCCTCCGCGCCTGCCGACATTTTGTCGGCGCCGATGGCGGCCATTCCGTATCCCGGCTGCCCGCTCAACACTCGGCCGTCAAGCTCCTCCGCGGGCGGCCAGCCCTTGGCGTGCAGCATGAGATGGGGCCGCACCTTCCCATAGGCCTCGATCAGGGCGTGCATGGTTTCAGGATGCAGCGCACTCTTCTGCCAGGTGGAGGTGGTGGCAACGATTCCTTCAATCTCAAATTCATTCGAGTACAGGAGCAGGCGAACGAACGACATCTGATCGTCCGGCTCGTTGCCGATGTCGCTCATGATGAGCACGCGCGGGGGTCCGGTGAAGCTGTCAACGTGAGTTGGGGGGAGCGGTTCCGCGGCGAATGAAAAGCAGTTCAGGGTCAAACCGTGCAGGAGCAGGACGATCAGATAAATCCATCGCAGGCCCGCATTGGCTGTAAGAGCGGACCCATTTGCCCGACGTTGCGCGGCTGAATCCATAGGGTGTTCTCCGAAACCCGAACCAGCTAGACACCAGGGTCGGCCGCATTCTTCCGCTGTACCCGCACCCGATCGAGAGCCACCAGCGTGCTCACCCAGAGCGATGCAGCCAGGTATCCGGCGATCACGTCGCTGGGATAGTGCACACCCAGGTAAACCCGCGACAGGCCAATGGCCGCCACCAGGAGAGCCGCGAACGTCCAGATCAGAATGCGCCCTATGCGGGACGGGATGCGCCGGGTCAGCAATCCCGCGAGCACACCGTAGAAACAGAAAGAAAACAAGGAATGTCCGCTGGGAAAACTGTAAGTGCGGGGCAAGTCTGTGAAAAACGGGACGGGACGAGGACGATGGAAGGCATATTTCAGGCTCAAGTCCAACACCAGGGCGCCCAGTAGGGTGACCAGCATCCACAGCATGGCGCGCCGCCAGCGCAGCCAGCGAAACGCTATGAGCGAAAGGACAACGGCTGCAGCCAGCCCATCCCCGCCGATAAAAGAAATTGCAATCATCGCCTGAGTACGGCCAGGGGAGGCGTGGGCATGAACCTGGTTCCTGATCGCAAGGTCAAAACCCATGGTCCGCTCATGCGCAACCCCGTCCCCGATCCACGCGAACAAAAAGAGCGAAAGCACCGCGACGATTAAGCTGGTGAATGCCGCAGCTTCAAAGATGATGTTCAACCGGGGAGCAGCAGCCGGCGGCGGCAGCAATGATTCATCCTGGGTCACTTTCGCCTCCGCCCCGCCAGCTTCGTCGAGGTATACTCGCCGACCAGACGGCTGAGCTTGTCCAGCAGGGCTGCGTTTCCCTGGCGTGGATACGCGGCCAGTCGCTCCCGATAGCCCGGCAGATTGTAGAGAAACGACTCGATCCGTTCCTTGTTCAGTTCTTCCCAATAAGTGCCGTATCCCATCCTGTCGAGCCAGTATGCGTTAAAAATCTGTTCAAACTGATGCTCGATCGGAATCGCAAGGCAGGGTTTTCCCAGGTGAAGCGCCTCGGTCATCAGGGAAAATCCGGCATTGGCGATGACGGCTTTGGCGCCGATCAGATCTTCCAGAAATTGCTCCATGCCGGGCTTTCTGTAGAGTACGTTGCCACTCTGTCCTTCGCGCCCGAAACCGTACGCCACGAAGGGGCAGCGCACCGAACCAAGCAGCTTCGCCAGCGCCGGCGCGGGAGACGTCACATAGACTATGACATGCTCGCCCGTCGTCGGCGTGGCCTCGAGCACGCGCTGGCGCAGAATTGGCGGGAACAGAAAAGTTCGCGGACGCTTAACCCGTGCCTCGAAGAACGAAGTCACCAGGTACGCGTCCGCCCGCGGAGTCATAATGCGCGTTACCAGTTTTGCAACCGCGGCATCGCGCCGGTACTTTCTGGGATAGGACACATCCGTATTGGTGAGGCAGTGCTGATTGTCGATGGAGATCACGGGCAGGCGCAGGTGATGGCCCACGTGGCAGGTGAGCGGCTCAAAATCTGTAATGACCAGTTGAATCTTCCACGCTGCAACCCGTTCGGAGAGTTGAGCGATGCTCTTCGCCCGCTGCCGCACCGAGAGCAGGTTCCTGGTCAGCGTCCGTCCGTACCGGACCTGGTTGTTCACGTAGGCCAGCCGCAGACCGTAGATTTCCGTCACCTCGAAGTTTTCGCGCAGGTTGCGCAGCCCGCGGTCGAAAGAAGCTGCATGGACAATATGTCCCTGAGCGATGAGATGGGAGATAACTTCCTGGGCCCGGGTGGAATGGCCGGAGCCTTCGCCGTTGACGCCGTAAAGTATGCTGGCCATGGGCTGCGGCAGTATATCGCGCAGTGGCTGCACCTGGGCGGGCAAGAGCCCTTGCCCACGGAAACGGGGCCCCGCCCCGGACCGGCGCGAACCAGGATTTTAGATGGTTTGAAACCGAGGTTTGGGGTGGGAGACGGGGATTGAACCCGCAACGTCCGGAGCCACAGTCCGGTGCTCTACCAATTGAGCTACTCCCACCGTTTCATTGCGATTATAGCAACTGGGGTGAGAGCTGTCAGAAGGGCGGGGAGGGTTGTGCGAACGTCGGCAAAAACGCTTAGTGGCGGCCTACGCCGACGTACTCGAATCCCATGGCGCGCAGGCGGGTGGAGTCGAGAAGGTTCTTGGTGTCCACAATCACGGGGCGCTTCAGCAGGTGTTTGATGCGATCGAAATCGAGGCCGCGAAACTCCGGCCAGCCGGTGCCGACCACCAGCGCATCCATGCCCTCGCACGCCGCATATGGGGTTTCGCAATAGTGGACGGTGCCGTTCAGTTCCATGCGCGCTTCCGGGATGGCTACCGGATCGTAGGCGCGGACGCGCGCGCCCCGAGCCACCAAATTTTGGGCCAGTCGCATCGACGATGATCCGGCGACCGAGTTGGTGTTGGGCTTGAAAGCCAGGCCGAGGATTCCAACGTCTTTGTTCTGCACCGATTTGACCATGGTCGAGATTTTGTCGACGATGCGGTCGGCCAGGCTGAGATTCACTTCCCGCGCCGCGGTCAGCACTTTGAGCGACACTCCCTTGCCGCGCGCCAGTTCGGCCAGCGATTCCATGTCAGACTCGGCGAAGATCCCGCCCATGCCTGCTCCCGGCTGCAGGCAACGGGGGGCGATTTTCTTGTCGAGTCCCAGCGCCATCGCCAGGCTGACGGCGTCGGCATTCACGTGCTCGCACAAACTCGAAAGCTCGTTAATGAAAGAGATCTTGGTGGCGACAAACGCCGTGGCCGATTCCCGCACCAGCTCCGCGGTTTCGTGATTGGTCACGATGACGGGAACGCCCCGCATCACCAGGGGATGGAGAATCTGTTTCAGCGCCAGCACGGCATCGTTGGCGGCCGTGCCCAGGATGATCCGATCGGGCCAGTTGAAATCTTCGACGGCGCAGCCCGGGGTGAGAAACACGGGTTGCGAAACGATGGTGGCTTTCAGTCCGGCATCTTTCAGCCGCTTCTCCACGCTGGTGGCGGTTCCGACCGACACTGGCGTCATGATGGTCAGGATGGGAGGCTTCGGCGCCAGGCGAGCGATTCGAACCGCCAGGTCAGCCAGGTGTTGCGGCGTGTCCTCCGCCAGAAAAATCACCTGGGCTTTCCGGGCAAAAGATTCCATATCGGTGGAGTACGCCAGCCGGCCTGAGCGCACGTTACGCTTGATTACTTCCGTGAGGTTCTTCTCGAAGAAGGGCACGTTGCCCTGTGCCATTTCGACCATGCGGGAACTATCGGGATGACAGCAGGTTACCGGAGTTCCAAAGTCCGCCAGACAGGCTGAAACCACAGTCCCGAGATAGCCTGACCCGTAAACTCCTGTCTGCATAAGCCTCCTGGCCGTAACGCCCCAAAACCCTTACGGGAAGCGGCTTTACGCAGCAACCCAACATCTTATGTACGCCCAGAAACCGAGCTTGGCAATAGACGGGAAGGCCATGTACTTCGGAGGCGCAGGGCGGGTGTCGGACCTCGGACTTCGGAACTCGGACGTCGGACCTCCGACTTCGGCCCTCAGAACCTTGGCCGCGGATTTCATGATCCACGCCGATGAAGCAACGTAGAACGAGAGGTATTGATCTGTGAAAATCCGTGGTTGATCTTTTTGTCTGAGGTCTGAGGTCTGAGGTCTGAGGTCTGAGGTCCGAGGTCCGGTCTATGACACCAGCTGGCGGCCCAGCGGGACCCCGGCGAGATCGACCCAGCAATTCTGTTCGTCTTCGCGCACGAAGGTCAGCTCACTCACCTGGATATCGCGGCTGCCGTGGAAGTGGGTCCAACGCTCGCGGGCCACACGATAGGCTCGCTGTGCCTGGGGTTCGTCGCTCATCTTCACGATAGTGAGGTGAGGCATGTACGGCCACTCTTCCTGGGCGGCCAGCGCCTTGGTGTTGAGCTGGTCATGCAGCTCGCGCATGCGGTAGGAGGCTTCCGCCACTCGAATGAAAACTGTGGGCGTGCGCGGGACGAAGGTTTCGACATCGCCCAGCGTAACCATAAAAGGAGCGACCAGGCTGCATACTTCTTCCAGGATCGCTACCGCCGATCGCTCCGTCCCCTGCAGCAGGCGGGGTGGAAGCACGGTGAGATGAGCCGCCAGGTGAGGGAGCTCAGGGTGCAACTGCCGCCGGAGCCGTTCGACAAATTCCCCGACCGGATTTCTTACGTAGGCCACCAGGGCATAACGCGGGGTCAGCATGATCCAGTGGTGAATTATACGCCGTGTGCGTAAACGGAGCACTGGATTCAGCCGGGGGCGGGGGAAGTGAAGAGGCCGGACAAACCCAGACGTCGGCTATAATCGAAACGAACGTTTCTCCACGGTCGGGGCGTAGCGCAGCCTGGTAGCGCACCTGCCTTGGGCGCAGGGGGTCCGCGGTTCAAATCCGCGCGCCCCGACCAAAGCTTTATCTCGGGCGGGCGACATCGCTCAAGGCAGTACGAGGAAAGCATCGCTTATGAACATCTTAATTTCCATCCTGATTCGTATCGTCGAAGTGATGTTTGTGGCCGGCGTGATCGGATCGGCGATCGTGGTGGTGCTTACTTCGGTGGAAGATTTCAAGATGCTGTTTGAGAAGGAAACCTCGTCCGGCGGGAAATAGCAATCCGCCACGAACCACGCCGGGGCAGATGTCCTCATCGGCCCGGCGGAGCGAAGCACCGCTAATTGCCGTGGCAGGCAAGAACCTCAGCTAATTTTTCAGTCAAGAACCTGTCGAGCTTCGCTCGACTGGGCAGATGAGGACATCTGCCCTTACGTGGTCTGTGACAGATCACTCCGCCAGCCACCAACGCCGCAGGGCCACCAGCGACCAGATGCCTTCCACAATTCCAAACGGCCAGGCGCCCTGCAGGAAGCCGTAAATCGAGCCCAGCACGCAGGCCACGCTGAACCCCAGAATGAACCAGCGGCTGCGGTTCTCGAGCGCGTACGTCAACAGCATCGCGGTCACGGCGAAAAGTCCGAACCAGGTGAGGCGGTTCATGCCGCTGCCCGCGGGTTCGCTAAGGCCTGGAATCTTGGGTTGTGATCGAAGATTTTTCTATCTCACCACTAGCGCGACGCGGAATCAAGGCTCAAGTTCAGTTCCAGCACGTTGACGCGAGGCTCTCCGAAGAAGCCCCATTGCCTGCCCTGAGTATGGCGGGCGACGATCGCTCGCACAGCTTGTTCGCTCAGGCCGCGCGCTTTGGCGATGCGCGGGACTTGGAACTCGGCCGAAGCCGGGGTGATGTCGGGGTCAAGTCCGGAAGCGGATGTGGTGACCATGTCGGCGGGCACCGGCTTGCCCGGGTTCTCCGCCTGGGCGCTAGCCACGTCGGCGTTCACGCGATCGATGAGCTTCTGATTGGTCGGCCCGTAGTTCGTTCCTCCGGAACTGGTGGCGTCGTAGCCGTTGCCGGCAGCGGAAAGCCGCGGATGAAAATATCCCGCGCCCACGAAAGGTTGGGCGATGATGCGCGAGGCCACGACGGTCCCGTTGCGTTCGACCAGTTGTCCGTTGGCCTTGTCGCGAAAGAAAAGCTGCGCCAGCGCGGTAACCGCCAGGGGGTAGACCAGGCCCAGCAGGACGGTGGTAACGATGGTCATCAGGACAGAAATCAATAAATTCTTTTTCATGGTGTTTCTCTGCTATTTCGTACTTCTCATGTCTCTAAATCTGAATTCTGAAATCTGAATTCTCAAATTCCTAGGCCATCCCGATGCGCGTGATGACCATGTCAATCAGCTTGATGCCGATGAACGGAACGATGATGCCGCCCACGCCGTAGATCAGCAGGTTGTTACGCAACAGCGCGGCCGCTCCCATGGCGCGATACTTCACACCCCGCAGCGCCAGCGGAATCAGGGCAACGATAATCAGCGCGTTGAAGATGACGGCGGACAATATCGCCGAGCCCGGCGTTTTGAGATGCATGATGTTGAGCGCGTTGAGCACCGGAAAGGTGCCGGCAAACATTGCCGGGATGATGGCGAAATACTTGGCCACGTCGTTGGCGATGGAGAACGTAGTCAGCGCCCCGCGCGTCATCAGTAACTGCTTGCCGATTTCGACGATCTCGATCAGCTTGGTAGGATTCGAATCCAGATCCACCATGTTTCCCGCTTCTTTTGCGGCCTGGGTGCCGGTGTTCATGGCAACGCCGACGTCGGCCTGGGCCAGCGCGGGCGCGTCGTTGGTGCCGTCTCCGGTCATGGCCACCAGTTTCCCGTCGGCCTGTTCGCGGCGGATCAGGTCCATCTTTTCCTTGGGCGTGGCCTGGGCGAGAAAATCATCCACTCCGGCCTCGCGGGCGATGGCGGCGGCGGTGAGCGGGTTGTCGCCCGTAATCATGACCGTGCGAATGCCCATGGCGCGAAGCTGGCTGAAACGTTCGCTGATTCCCCCCTTCACGATGTCCTTGAGATGGATGACGCCCAGTGCACGCTTGTTCTCGGAAACCACCAGCGGCGTGCCGCCGGAACGGGCAATCTGCTCCACCGTTGCCTGTACTTCTTTCGACAGACCGGCGCCATTTACCGCGGAGATGTATTTTGAAATCGCGTCCGAGGCGCCCTTGCGGATCTCGCGTCCATCCAGATTTACCCCCGACATGCGGGTCTGCGCCGTGAAGGGCACAAAGTGCGCTTCGTGCTCCGCCAGGTTGCGTCCACGCAGGCCATAGCGCTCTTTTGCCAGGACCACGATCGAGCGCCCTTCCGGAGTTTCATCGGGAAGCGATGACAGTTGCGCGGCGTCGGCCAGTTGGGCCTCGGTCACCCCCGGCGCGCAGACAAACTCCGCGGCCTGGCGATTTCCCAATGTGATGGTGCCCGTCTTGTCCAAAAGCAGGGTATTGACGTCGCCTGCTGCCTCAACTGCGCGTCCCGACATAGCCAGCACGTTGTGCTGCACCAGGCGGTCCATGCCGGCGATACCGATCGCGGACAGCAATCCGCCGATGGTGGTGGGAATCAGGCAGACCAGCAGCGATACCAGAACAAAAACCGTCTGCGGCGATCCCGAATAGATCGCGAACGGTTGCAGCGTGACCACGGCCAGCAGAAAGATAATCGTCAAGCCCGCCAGCAGGATGTTGAGCGCGATTTCGTTCGGCGTCTTCTGGCGCTCGGCGCCTTCGACCAGCGCGATCATGCGGTCCAGGAAGGTTTCGCCGGGATTTGAAGTAATTTTGATTTTGATGTGGTCGGAGAGCACGCGCGTGCCTCCGGTCACGGCCGAGCGGTCGCCGCCCGCCTCGCGGATCACGGGCGCGGATTCGCCCGTGATCGCGGACTCGTCTACCGAGGCAACTCCTTCGACAATTTCGCCGTCACCAGGGATGAATTCGCCCGCGGCCACCAACACCAGGTCGCCGGAACGCAGCTTGGAGCTGGCAATTTTTTCGATCTTGCCATCGGGCAGTACGCGGCTGGCGACGGTCTCAGACCGGGCTTTTCGCAGCGACTCGGCCTGGGCTTTGCCGCGACCTTCCGCCATGGCTTCCGCGAAATTGGCGAACAGCACCGTAAACCACAGCCAGAGCGTGATCTGCAGGTTGAAGCCAAACTGGCCCTGGTGTCCCAGCACATCGCGCACCAGCAGGACGGAGGTCAGCACGCTGCCCACTTCCACCACGAACATGACGGGATTGCCCATCATTTTGCGGGGATTCAGCTTCAGGATCGATTCCCAGACCGCGCCTCGCACGATCTTCAAGTCCCAAATCGCTTTGCCTTTTTTTTCTGACATATCTCCTCAGAAGGTCTTTCCGGCCTGCATCAACAGGTGCTCAAGAATCGGTCCCAGGCTCAGCGCGGGAAAGAACGTCAGCGCGCCCACGATCACGATTACGCCCACCAGCAGCACGCTGAACAGAGGGGTCGTGACCGGGAACGTGCCCAGCGATGGCGGAACATATTTCTTTTTAGCCAGGTTCCCGGCGATGGCCAGCATGGGAAGAATCATGAAAAAGCGTCCCACCAGCATCGTGATCCCGCCGACGATGTTGTACCAGGGGGTATTCCCGTTCAGTCCGCCGAAAGCTGAGCCGTTATTACCAGCCTGTGAGGTGAAGGAATAAAGAATCTGGGTCAGGCCGTGTGGTCCGGGATTACTTATGCTGGACGTCCCGAATCCCTCGACCGACGAGATGCCCGTAAACGTCAGGATGATGAGCGGAAAGACCAGCGTCACCAGCATGGCCATCTTCACGTCATAGGCTTCGATCTTTTTTCCCAGATACTCCGGCGTGCGCCCGACCATCAGTCCGGCGATGAACACCGCCAGCACCACGTAGATCAGGATCCCGTACATGCCTGCACCCACTCCGCCGAACACGGTTTCGCTGAGCATGATGTTGGCCAGCGGCACCATCCCGCCCAGGGGGGTGTAGGAATCGTGCCAGCCGTTGATGGCGCCGCAGCTGGCGTCGGTGGTGATGGTGGCAAAAAGCGTGGAGTCAGCAATGCCGAAGCGGACTTCCTTGCCTTCCATGTTGCCGCCGGATTGCATCAGGCTGGCGCGCTGGTCCACGCCCTTGAGCAGAGGATTGCCTTTGGCCTCCGCCCAGTACGCCGTGGTTACGCCGCACACGAACAGAATAGCCATGGCTGCCCAGACTGCCCAGCCATGACGGGGCGATCCCGTCATCCGGCCCAGGGTATATGTCAGGCCAGCCGGGATCACGAAGATGGAAATCATTTCCAGGTAATTACTCAGCGGCGTGGGATTCTCGAAAGGATGCGCGCTGTTGGCGTTGAAAAAGCCGCCGCCGTTAGTGCCTAACATCTTGATCGCTTCCTGAGATGCGACCGGCCCTTGCGCGATCACCTGGTCGGTGACGGTGTCCATTACTGGCTTGCCGTCGGGGCCTACAACTGGTTTTCCGTCAGTCACCCTTTGCACCTGCTGCGGTTCGACCAGTTTCACCGTGTCATACGGTCTGAAGTTCTGCACCACTCCTTGAGAAACCAAAATCAACGCGTAAACGATGCAGGTGGGCAACAGCACCCAGAGCGTAGTCCGCGTCAGGTCAACCCAGAAATTGCCGATAGTGTCCTTCTCGCGCCGCGAGATGCCGCGAATGAACGCAATGGCCAGGGCAATGCCGACCGCCGCCGAGGCGAAGTTGTGGTACGCCAGCCCGGCCATCTGCGTGAGATAGCTCATGACGGCTTCGCCGCTGTAGTTTTGCCAGTTGGTATTCGTGGTGAACGAGGCCGCCGTGTTGAATGCGAGATCGGCGCCGACTGCGGGGAATTTCTGGGGATTCCAGGGCAGGATCTGCTGGGTGCGTTCGATCAGGTAAAGCACCAGCATGGAAACGCCGCTGAACAGCAGCATGGAGACCGCGTATTCCGTCCAGCGCATCTCGTGTTCTTCGTCCACCAGGGTCAGGCGGTACAGCAACCGCTCGATGGGACGCAACACCGGATCGAGAAAGGTGCGCTCCCGGTTGAACACGCGCGCCATAAACACGCCCATGGGCTTGGTTACCGCCAGGATCACGGCGAGATAGACGATGATCTGCAGCCAGCCATTTACGGTCATTGCAGTTAGAACCTCTCCGGTCGCAGCAGGGCGTACAACAGATAAACCATCAGTCCCACGCTTACCACCAGCACGATGATCGATTCAGCATCCATGTCATGTCACCTCAGCGAATGCGATCACAGAACTTCACATACGCGATAGAAATCAGAAAGAAAGCAAAGGTTGCGGCGACGAAAATAATGTCTCGCACGGCGATATCCCCCCGTTTTACCTGCTCATGCTTCGACTACTGTCGGCCGTGGCCTGGCTCCAGCTGAATTGGAACGAATGGCGCACGGCGAAAGCAACCGGCATGTCATCAAACACCTGTTCGCAAACCGGGCCGGTCCGGCCGGGTGCGGGTGCGATCCTGACGAACTGTTTGGCGGGTTCTTTCCTGCTCTCGGCAACAAAAGCGAACAGAGCCCGAAGCATAAACCCAATGCTCAGAGCGCACAAGGCCAGCATGGCGTAGACGGCGGGACTTGCGATTGCATGTAGTGCAGACATCGAAACCTCCCAGCTTCAGCCAGCTTGCTGAATGACGTCTCACATCTGCATTGGATACGTCGAGCCGTAAAGTTTGTATAAGAAGTGCGTAAAAAACTCGTAAAGAGCTCATCACGTTGAGTGGAAGCAAGTTAGCGGTTGGGAGGCAGTCACTACACGGTCGCTGAACAGAGCCCTTTTTACAACCAGTTGTAAGTTTCGAGTTCTCGGTTCCCAGTTAGCTTCCGGCCAAGGCCTTGTCCATGAAAGCGGCTTCGCCGAGAGCCTGAAAGATCATGGCTCGAAACGGTATCCGACCCAGGGCTCGGTGATGATGTAGCGCGGCGTCTCGGTAGAATCGATTTTCTTCCGCAGTTGTCCGACGAGGACGCGCAGGTGTTCCGGCTGCTCCAGGCTGTTGGGGCCCCAGATGGCAAGAAGCAGGGTCCGATGCGTGACTACCCGGCCGGCGTGCCGGGCCAGATAGAGCAGGAGTTCAAATTCCTTGGGAGTCAGCCGGACTTCATTATTCCGCAGCACGACCCGGAATGCGTCGGCATCGATCTTGAAGTCGCCGATGGTGATGGTTCGCTGGGAGGCGTCCTCGGTGGGCTGCGTTCGCGCCAGGTTCCTGCGCACCCGGGCCAGCAGTTCGTCCATGCCAACCGGTTTGGTGACGTAGTCGTCGGCGCCGGCGTCGAGCGCCTCGACTTTGGTTTTTTCCTCGCCCTTCACCGACAGCACGATGATGGGCAAAGCGGATTCCGCGCGCAGCTGGCGGCACAGCTCAATGCCGCTCATGTTGGGCATGGAAACGTCAGTGATCACCAGGTCGGGCTGCCACTCGCGCGCCGATCGCAGGCCGCTATGACCATCGTCGGCGGTGCGGACTTCGTACCCGCTGCCGGTCAGGGCGGTGCGCAAGACGCGCGTGATCTGCGGCTCATCATCCACCACCAGGATGCGTTTCTTGTCCGCCATAAGAAGTCAGGAGGATTGCTGGGTGACGATGTGGACATCCACAGGAGGCGCGTCGCGAAGAAACTTGTGGATCGCGTTCAGATACAGATATCGCTTCCAGCCTTTGACCGCGGAGTGGCCGAACACGACCTGGGTGATGTGTTTCTCGCGCACGAAGCCGGCGACTGCCTTGGCCACCGTGGGTGATTTCAATTTGACTACCTGAGCGCCCACCGCTTCGGCAAAGCGAACGTTGGACGCGAGCGACCGCTGATTGGCTTCGTTGTCGTCGACTCCGATGTCCACATAAACGACGTACAGCTCTCCATCCAGCCGCTTTGCCATTCGAGCCGCCCGGGCAATGAGCTGCTGCGCTGCGGGATTGGAGCTGATCGCGACCGCAAATCTTTCCCGAATCCCCAGGTTGCGTTCGCCGCCCTGCTGGTCGAGATAGGTTTCGAGGCTGCGGTCAACCTCCTGAGCCACTTCCTGCAAAGCCAGCTCGCGGAGAGCGATCAGGGTCCCGGGACGAAAAAAATTTGAGAGCGCTTTCTCGACCCGGTCCAGGGGATAAATATCGCCGCGCCGCATGCGGGTCTGCAGCGCCTCCGGTGTGAGGTCCGCCATGACCACTTCGCGCACCCGCTTCATCACCCAGTCCGGGACCGTCTCCCGCACCGTGACGCCGCTGATCCGCTGCACGCTGGGAGCAACACTCTCCAGGTGCTGCACATTCATGGTGGTCAGAACGCAGATGTCGTTGTCCAGCAACTCCAGAACATCTTCGTAACGCTTGTGATGCCGGCTGCCTTCGATGTTGGTGTGGGCCAGTTCGTCGACCAGCACCACCGCCGGCTTGCGGGCCAGAATCCCATCCAGGTCCATTTCCTCGAAGACCGTGCCTTTGTATTCCAGTTTTTTTCGGGGCACGATTTCGAGTTTCTCGACGAGTTCAACCACTCCCTTGCGGCCGTGGGTCTCGACCATGCCGATGACTACATCCTCGCCGCGGCTCTTTCGCCGGATGGCTTCGCTCAGCATGCTGTAGGTTTTCCCCACGCCGGGCGCGTATCCCAGAAACAGCTTGAGCGTGCCGCCCTTCTTTTCCGGCGCCGCTTCTTCCAGCCATTGTTCCGGAGTCTTGGCCATTGCCGCTTATTGTCATCGACGCCGTTCAATTTGTCGATATCGGCTACAATCGCTGGTCGTGAAACAGTCTGGGCTCAGGATGGCTGTGCGTTTTGCCGCGTGCGCCGCCGCGCTGTTCGTGGTGGTGCGGCTCTACACCAGGGTTGTCCACGTGAATCCCACGACGGTGGCCCTGACCCTGCTGATCTGGGTGTTGATCGTCTCTGCCCTCTGGGGTTTGCGCTATGCCCTCTTCACCGCGTTCCTCGCTACGGCGGTTTTTAACTATTTCTTTCTTCCCCCCGTCGGCACCTTCACCGTTGCGGGCACGCAGAACTGGGTCGCGCTCTTTGCTTTTCTCACCACCGCCGTGATTGCCAGCCAACTGTCCGACCGGGCGCGGAAGCAGGCGGACGAGGCGGTGGGCCGGCGTCGTGAACTCGAACGGCTCTACAGCTTCAGCCAGCAGTTGCTTACCGCCGACAACGTTCTGCAATTGCTGAATGCAGTGCCGCACCACGTGGTCGAGTCGTTCGGCGTGTCCGCGGCGGCGGTTTACGTTCCCGACAAAGGCAACATTTATCGCTCGGGAATCGAAGTGCCCGATCTCGATGTGGACCAGCTCAAATCCATCATCGCGCGCGGCGAGCCCATGGTGGACAGCGCGCGCAACCTTAGCTACACGCCGCTCAAGATGGGCGTAAGAACCGTCGGCGCCATCGGCGTGGCGGGAAATCTTTCCCGCCAGACCCTGGCGGCCATGGGAAGCCTGATCGCCATCGCGGTCGAGCGCGCCAATGCGGTGGAGACGCTGGCCCGTTCGGAAGCGGCGCGCGAAGGCGAACGCCTGCGTTCCGCCATTCTCGATTCCGTCACCCACGAGTTTCGAACTCCGCTGACTTCCATCAAGGCCTCGATCACCAGCCTGCTCTCGACGACGGGTCTCAGTCCTGACGACCGCCAGGAACTGATGACGGTGATCAACGAAGAAAGCGATCGCTTGAACCGGCTGGTGGGAGAAGCGGCGGAGGTAGCGCAACTCGAGTCGCACGAATTTCAACTCGACCTGCAATCGAGCCGGGTGCTGGACCTGGCGCAGGCCGCCGTCAACGACGTGAAACAGACTCTGGGCAAGCATCCGGTAGAGATCATGGTGCCGGAGCAAATCCGCGCCCGCCTGGACCCGGATCGCATCAAGGAAGTCCTGGTGCAGTTGTTGGAGAATGCCGCCAAGTATTCACCACCCGAATCTCCCATCCGGATCACGGCCGAGATGAAGGGCGCCAACCTCGAAGTCAGCGTGGCCGACCAGGGCGCCGGCATTGACGACATGGAGCAGGCGCTGATCTTTGACAAGTTTTATCGCGGCAAGAATCAGCGCTACCGGGTGCAGGGCACGGGCATGGGTCTGGCCATCGCGCGCGCAATCGTCGAGGCCCACGGCGGAAAAATTGGCGTCACCAGCCAGCTGGGATGCGGCTCGGTATTTCATTTTCTTTTGCCGGCAAGGCCGTAGGCCAGCGGCTTTCGCCCTGCGGTGCGCCATCCCGGCTGGCCGGTTTCGTGGTCGCGCAGCAGCACCAGCGCTGTAACGTCGTTGTGAGCCGGCGGCGCCTCCATGAATTGCTCGGCGGACTGGAGGATGGCCAGGCACAAGTCCTGTGCGGTGAGGGCGGACGCTTCCTGAAAGCTTTTCCGGGCTCCGGCCAGGCCGAATTCCTGGCCGGCGTGCTCCGCCTCCACAATTCCGCGGGACACCAGCAAGAGCGCCGTGCCCGGCTCCAGGGCGCAGGTGGAAGCGCTGTGGGTGGCATGGGAAAAGATGCCGAGCGGCAGGCCGCTCGCCTCCAGTTGCGTGATTCCGGAACGGTCGCGGAGCAACCCTGGAGTGTGGCCGGCGTTGGTGTAGCAGACCGTCCCCAGGTCTTCGTTGTAGCAGCCGATAAACGCCGGACAGCTGCGAATGCCGCCGGCAACCTGCAGGATGGTGCGGTTCACCTCATGGCAGAGGCCAACCATGGCTTCGGCCTCATTGAAGTCCCTTCCCGCAAAAAGCCGCGGCGCGTGGATTCGCAAGGTGTTCTGGGCCGCGATCAGGATGGCGCGCGTGTCCTCTCTGCGGCCCGCCACGTCGAACAGCCCGAACAGCACGCGGGATGGCCCGACCCGCAGGAATTCGTAGAAATCGCCGGCCACCCGCAGGCTGTGATACACCGCGGCGACTTCAGCCCGGCGCAGACGCGGCAGGTCGGAATGCCGTGGGTCTACCGGCGGCGCGGTTTCACGGCGCCGGAACAGGGAGCGGACAAAATCCGCTGGCGGCAGATTCAGGGCGCGAACGATTTCTGCTCTTCGTGTCATGGTTCGCTCGCGGCCCGATCCTTGCCTCGGTTCATATGCATGGACCTCGCGTAGTACACACTTTCTCCCGAAGCGGGCGAGCTGCCTCAAACCCCTTAATCGGCCATTCGTCCCGGGAGCGTTAGAGATACCGGTTCGACGGGAGGTTGTCCGAAGCCGGTCGGCTGAATCTGCAAAAACGTTTGGCGACCGCGCGCTCCAGCGGTCGAGGTCGGTAAACCGACTTCAAACAGTCTTTTAACTGCGGAATTCCAGGCAATGACAAAATGCGCGCGTGGTTCGAGCTTGAGGCTCTACATGCAAGATGCTGGGAGATGTAGAGCCTCAAGCCGCTAAGCATGCTTGTCCTGGCCAAACTCCGGATTGGTTAGCTCTCTGGACTTCCTGAATCCACTTCTGGCTTTGCCTCACACGATCTTGTAGCCCGGTGGTGCCGGCTGGCTGGCACTACCGAGCCATTTACGTCAATCAGAAAAAAATCTAGGCTGCGGTTGAGCAGTTCTGGGGGAGGGCTGTTCGACGGGCGTCCCAAGACCCAAACCTGGGTCTGGGGCGCTTTCGTTTTTCCGCCCAGGAAACCAGCGGGGTCAGTAGCGCCGGCGTCCCGCCGGCTGTCTGTGGGCGTCGCGCCCACTCATTGGGCCGGACGGAGGCCGGCGCCACTTAAATCGCAAGGCTTCGGTCCCTATTTCCTTGCTCAGCGGAGCGCTAGAACATCAGGTCAATGTCCCACTGGATGTGCAAATCCCAAAGCGCATACAAGTCTGGCGGCGGCAGCCCGAGCGTGGGGACAACCGGGGGTGCTCGCGACTAAGTAGAACCATCTACGCAGGTTACAAGCTTCTGGCGCGGGGCAAGAGAGCCGCTAATTGTCGCCGGGCATGTCCCGAAATGAAATTAGGCCATCCCTTCCACAAGCTTTCCACAGTATGTGGCAGTTGAGTTGTAACCAGATTTAGCCAGGAAATTGGCTATTCCGGCAGTCCTGTGCCGTCCTGGGCCATGGTCTCAAAGCGGGTGGACCGCTTGAGGAACGCCAGCTTGATTTTGCCAGTGGGGCCGTTGCGCTGCTTGGCAATGATGATCTCGGCGACGCCGTCCAGTTCAGGCTCGTCGGGTTTGTAAACTTCTTCCCGAAAGATGAATGCGACCACATCGGCGTCCTGCTCGATCGATCCCGATTCGCGCAGGTCGGCCAGTTGAGGACGGTGGTCGCCGCCCCGGCTTTCCGGCGCCCGGCTTAACTGGGAGAGCGCCACTACGGGCACCTTGAGTTCCTTGGCCAGACCCTTGAGTCCGCGGGAGATGGCGGACACTTCCTGGGTCCGGTTTTCGTAGCGCCGGCTTCCGCCCGACATGAGCTGCAGGTAGTCCACGATAATCAGATCGAGCCTGCCCTGGGACTGTTGCAGCCGGCGCGCCTTGGCCCGCATTTCGCTGAGAGTGATGCCCGGGGTGTCATCGATGAAAATGGGTGCGTGCGCCAGGTCCTCCATGGCTTTCACGACCTTGTCCATATCGTCGCGCCACAGCGAGCCGGTCCGCATCTTGTGCGAATCTACTCGAGCCCTCGAACAAAGCAGGCGAAGCAGCAACGCTTCCCGCGACATTTCCAGAGAGAACATGCCGACCACCTTCTGGTCTTCGATGGAGGCGTTCTCCGCAATGTTCATGGCGAAAGCGGTCTTCCCCATGGAGGGACGGGCCGCGATGATGATCAGATCAGAGCGCTGCAGGCCGCTGGTCTTTTCGTCGAGATCCGTGTAATGCGTGGCCAGTCCAGTGATGCGCTGGCCGCGCTGCAGCAGGGCATCGACCGATCCGAAAGATTCCTTGACGATTTCCTGCACGCCCATGAAGCCGCGGCCGATGCGCTTTTCGGAGAGCTGCATGATGGCGGCTTCGACGTCGTTAAGGACTTCCTCGGCGGGATCGCTTTGGTCGGCGGCGCGGGCGATGGCAGAGTTTGCGGTGTGAATCAATCCGCGCAACAGAGCTTTATCGCGAACGATCTTGATGTAGTGCTCGATGCTGGGCCGGTCAGGTACGCCATCCACCAGGCCGGAGATGTAACCCACATCGCCGATGGCCTCGAGTTCCTTGTGGCGGTCGAACTCTTCGACCAGCGTGATCATGTCGATGGGCCGGGAAGATTCGGCCAGGTCCATCATGCGGGTGTAAATGCGGCGATGAGAGTCGAGGGAAAAATCTTCCGGCTTGAGGTGTTCTGCCGCCTGGTTGTAAGAGAAATTATCCAGCAGGATGGCGCCGAGAATGGAGCGCTCGGCTTCAACGTTTGCCGGGAGGCTGTGCGCGAGACTGTAGTCAGTGGTCGCCAAGGTCAGGTTATCTGTAAAGAGAGTCAGGTTCCAAGCGCGAAAGCGATACTAGCCACGAAGCGCCTGTGGACGTCCCGCAGCCCCTGCGGAAAACTGGAAACCAAGAGAATTTTTTCGGCCGCATACGTGCACAGCCAGTATAGGAGAACAAAAAGCGAATTATCAAGTGCGAATTATCAGGTGTAAGTATGGTGGCAGCCCTGAGGTGATGGGGTTCTCGCCTGATCCGTGGGGAGCGGCGAAAATCCCTGGTGTCAAGCAGCGCAAAATAAATGCGGCCCAGGCCAGCCACCTGGGCCGCATCGCTCGTGAGTGCGATGTCTAGAGGTTTCGCCGCATTAAACGGCGAAATGTGAAGCCGGGAAACCGCACTCCCGAGGGAGCGTACGTTCACCGGCACACCCTGGAGACAATCAATCCGCAAATTCTAGATTTGCCGATATTGATCCGCTGCGACTGCGGAAGCGGCGGCACCAGTCCAGCTTTTTAGGGAAGGACTCTCTGAGGAGGCCGCAACGCCCGAGTTTCCTGAAACGCGCCGAAGCGCATTTCGAAAAACCCTCCCGGTGGTTCACCCTCGAGAACCACCAGTCACCGCCAGCTCCGTTACAGCCGCGAGCAGGCTCAATGCATCTCACGTTTGCACTGAGAGCACTGTGAGGGAATAACGAAACCTGCGCAACGGAAAATTGCGGTTCGGTTGTGCAGAAGCTGTGGAGGACAGGACTTCCTTGTGGAAAGGGAAGGAAAAAGCGGTAAAAATTCCCGGCCGCGGTTTTACGCGGATCAAACACGGATAAATCATTTTCCTTTTTCTCCGGAGCTGTTGCTACTTCACCGCGCTTCTACGTTACAGAAAACAAAAGGCACGCCCGAAGCCGCGATCTTCCGTGCATCGCGATTTCGTCCCTCATGCCTGGATCGGGTCTGCTGCTCGGCCCTCCAGTCTGGGACGCGCAAGCTGCGGCTTGGAGGGATGCGTTCCGGGAATGGCGAATGGTTATTGACTTTCATAAAGTGTATCGCTATACTATACACAGTGATCCAGAGCTTCCGTCATCGGGGCCTAGAGAGGTTCTTTCGGACTGGATCGAAGGCCGGGATCCAGCCCAAGCATGCAACCCGACTGCGCCTTCAGTTGTTTGCGCTGGATAACGCGCGAACTCCGGCAGATATGAATGCCCCGGGATGGAAGCTCCACCGGCTTGTAGGAGCACTTGCCGATCACTGGGCAGTCAGCGTCAGCGGAAACTGGCGTCTGACGTTTCGGTTCGAAGACGAGGACGCCATCCTCGTCGACTATCAGGACTATCACTAGGAGTCGTTATGAGAATGCATAACCCGCCCCATCCCGGACTGGTCCTCAGGGAGTATTTGGGGAAGACGGCGGTATCAACCGCTGCCGCCCATTTGAGGGTCACTCGCGTCACCCTGTCGCGCGTGCTAAATGGCAAGGCCGGAATCTCAGCACGGATGGCTCTGCGTCTTGCCGCTGCTTTGGGCACTACTCCGGAACTCTGGATGAATATGCAGTCCCAGTTTGACTTATGGCAGGCGAGTCGAAGCAAACAGCCGACGGTGCGACGATTTGAACCGGCGGAGCCGCGTTCCGCAGAAGCTTAGCGGCTTTTCGCGAATCATCGGTAGGGTCAAAGGCGGCAGACAAGAGGCTTCGGCTTACAGAAAGCCAAAAGGGCACGACCGAAGCCATGCCCTTGATTCGTTAGATTCTCTCCGTGCCTCTGTGTCTCCGTGGTGAACGCCTAGTCGCGCACACCATCCAGGAACGCCCGCAACTTTCGCGAACGCGAAGGATGCCGCAATTTCCGCAACGCTTTCGCTTCGATTTGACGAATGCGCTCGCGGGTTACGGCAAACGACTGGCCTACTTCTTCCAGCGTGTGCTCCGATCCGTCTTCCAGACCAAAACGCATCTTGATGACTTTTTCTTCCCGCGGCGTCAGGGTGCGCAGCACCTGCGATGTCTGGTCCTTCAAGTTGACGTTGATCACGGCCTCGGCCGGTGAGACTACGGCGCGGTCTTCGATGAAGTCGCCCAGATGCGAATCTTCCTCTTCGCCGATCGGCGTTTCGAGAGAGATGGGCTCCTGTGCGATCTTCAGCACCTTGCGCACTTTCGCCACCGGAATATCCATGCGCTTGGCGATTTCTTCCGACGTCGGTTCGCGTCCCAGTTCCTGCACCAGCTGCCGCGAGGTGCGGATCAGCTTGTTGATGGTCTCGATCATGTGCACCGGGATACGAATCGTACGCGCCTGATCGGCAATGGCACGAGTAATCGCCTGCCGAATCCACCACGTGGCATAGGTCGAGAACTTATAGCCGCGGCGGTACTCGAACTTGTCGACGGCTTTCATCAATCCGATGTTGCCTTCCTGGATCAGGTCAAGGAACTGCAATCCGCGGTTGGTGTACTTTTTGGCGATGGAAACCACCAGCCGGAGGTTGGCCTCGATCAGTTCCCGCTTGGCCTGCTCCGCATCCATATCCCCCTGGATGATTTCCCGTTGGGTGCGCTTGAGTTCCTGAAAGGAAACCCCGGCTTCGCCCTCCAGTTTTTCCAGCTCAGAACGGACCGACCGCGACTGCCGGCGATAGTCCTTTTTCTGTTCCTCGCTGCGGGTGGCCTCTGCTTTGCGTTCCAGGTTCTGGGACTGCCGGTCGAGCGATCGCATGGTGTCGACCGTCTTGTTGACCCGGTCGATCAGCCGCTTGCGCTCGGCGTTGGTAAAACCCAGCTTGCGGACACACAACGAAACCGCCACCACGGCGCGCGCCAGGTTCAGGCGATAGCGCCGATAGTCTTTGGGGCGCTTCTTCTGGGAGACCGTGGCGAACTTCTCGATTAGTTGGCTGGCCTTCTTGTAAGCCTTGGCCAGGTCGTCGATCTTGCCGGTAAATTCTTTCAACCGGTTCTGGAGGATCTCGTCGGTGATCTCCTCCTCGTCGAAGGTGACCACTTCCTTGATGGAGCGGACGCCTTTTTTCAGGTCTTCGCCCATCGCCAGCAGTTCACTGATGACAATCGGCGAGCGCGAGAGCGCTTTCAGCACCCGCAGTTGCCCACGCTCGATGCGTTTGGCGATCTCTACTTCGCCTTCGCGCGTAAGCAAGGGAACCGTGCCCATCTCGCGCAGATACATGCGGACGGGGTCGTTGGTTTTTTCCAGAGCGCCGGGAGTGAGGTCGAGTTCGACGTCCTCGCCGACTTCTCCTTCTTCTTCGAATTTCTTGTCGAGCGCGGAGGAGGGAAGTTTCGGTCCCTCCAGCACGTCGATTCCCTGCGTACCAATGGTGGTCAGCAGATCGTCCAGGTCCTCGGGAGAATGCACGTCGTGCGGGATAAGGTCGTTGACCTGGTCATAGGTCAGATATCCCTTCTCTTTACCTGTGTCGATCAGCTTTTTGATATCGTCGTACTTGTCGTCAAGAGCCAAGACGGATTACCTTCTTTTCGTCCTAACGGATAAGGACAGAGAGCGTTTTTTAGCGGTGGGAACGTGAAGCGGCGAGCTGCGCGCCGGGCACAAACCTTCGAATTATAGCATCGGATGGGTTTAGTGGATATCAGCAACAGGCTGATTTTTGACACACCCCGTCCATGTTCCCGTCAACTGTTCATTTAGATGTCAGCAAACTCCATTTAGTTTCATAGTGTTTTGGCCGCTACGCTGGCCGGGCCACGGGACCGTCGTCGGCCAGGCTGGGATCCATAAGGGCCCGTTTGAGGCGCATTTTTTCCTCCAACAAAGCCTGTATCTGGCTGGCTTCCTGCCCCCGCTTGGTCTGCAGTTCGCGCTGTACCCGCTCCAGCTTGCGTCTGAGCTGGATACGCCGCAGGGCGCGCACCGCCCCCTCCAGCCGCTCGGCGGAGAGCTCCTCGTCGTCTTTCATCAGAATAGAAGCCAGCAGGTTGCGGTCGGCTTCCGGGAGGGGCAAATCGGTAACGTGGACCGCTTCAGACCGGAGCAGGACCTCGATCAGCGATTCGGCAGCGACGCCCTGGTGCAGCCCCTCACTTTTGAGCACAAACTGGGCCTGGCGGCAGGGATCGAACTCATCGTCCACGCCTTCGCGGCTCGAAAGATGCGCTTCGGAGGTTTGCATCTCGGTCGCCGAGGCCAGCGCCCGGATCAATATTCTTTCGGCGTCGGTGATTTGGGCCTCAGCCGGGGCCTTTAAGCTGGTGGTCGACCGATGGGCGGCAGCGTGTTTCAATTCCTGCCGCAGCACGGACGAGTCGATGCCCAGCTTTTGCGCCATCTCCCGCGCCAGTTCATCGCGCACGATGCGGCTGGGCACCCGCTGGATATGAGGCAGCAGGTAGTTGACCGCCTTAACCTTGCCCTCAGCGCTGCGCACAGGGAACTGCGCCCTCGCCCGTTCGATCAGGTAGTCGAAATACTTCTGCGAATTCCTCAGCGCGCCGGCGTAAGCATCTTTCCCCTTGCGCCGGATGAACAGGTCGGGATCGAAGCCCGATTCGAGAGTCAGCACTTTGACCTGAAACTCCTCTTCCACCAGCAGGCCGAGAGTGCGTTCGGTGGCCTTGGCGCCAGCCGTGTCGGGATCGAAATTGACCACCACGTTTTTCGTAAAGCGCCCCAAGAGCCTTGCCTGAAGCTCGGTGAAGGCCGTGCCGGAGCTGGCGATCACGTTGTGGAACCCGGCGGCAGAGACCGAAATGCAGTCCATTTGCCCTTCCACCAGGATGGCGTAATCCAATTTGCGAATGGCCTCTTTCGCCTGATCGAGATTGAACAGCACCCGCGACTTGGAGTAGATCGCGGTCTCGGGCGAATTCAAATATTTGGGCCCTGCCTTCTCATCGGCTGAAAGGGTGCGTCCCGTAAATGCAATTACCCGCCCGGCTTCATTGGTGATGGGAAACATCACGCGGTTGCGGAATTTGGAATAGAAAACCGGACCTCGGGCGTCGGACGTCGGACCTTGGACTCCCAAGTTGGTTGGCTGAGGGCTGACGTCTGAGGTCTGAGGGCTGGTTTGCTGAGGTCCGAGGTCTGACGCCCGCGGTCCGGTTTCCGCTTTCCACGAGAACAGCCCGCTCTCGCGCAATATTTCTTCTTCAAACTCGCCCTTCATCCGGTCGCGCAAGAGAAATCCCGAATCCGGCGCGTAGCCGATGCGAAAGGCTTTGATCACGTCCTCGTTCAGCCCGCGTCCGGCCAGATATTCGCGGGCATGCGCTCCTTCCGGACGCCTGAGATATTCCTGAAAAAAGGCACACGCACGCTCGTGCACATCGAGCAGCACGGTGCGCAGACCGGCTTCTTTGGCCTCGGCTGGACTCGAGTAACTGATTTTCGGAAGAGCAATCCCCAGCTTTTGAGCCACTACCCTAACCGCTTCGGGAAAGGTGATGTTCTCGACTTTCTGAACAAAGCTGAAAACGTCGCCGGAAACGCCGCAGCCGAAGCAGTGATAAAACTGCCGCGTGGCATGGACCGAGAACGACGGCGTCTTTTCGTTATGAAAAGGACAAAGCCCCGAATAATTCTGCGCCCCCGCCTTCTTCAGCTTGACGTAGTCGCCGACGATGCGAACGATGTCCGCCTGCTGCTTGACGGTTTCCTTGAAGTCGCTGGATTCGGTCATGGATGGAGGCACAGCTGTCCGCTGCGATTGTGAGGCTGAAAGCCGCTGCTTTGAATATACCGGAACGAGATTGTTGTGGAGAAGCTGTGGAATACTAAGATCGATGGTTAATACCTTTGGAAAAGTGGATCCGCTTGAACAGTGCGACCGCAAGCAACACTGGAAAAAAGGCGTTTTGCCGAATATCTACGTCAAGTCTGGGTTGCACTAAACCTCTCCAAAAGAGACTTGATCTCGGTTTCGGCAAATGTCTGGCAATCAGAATACAGTTTAGTCAGTAACGCGGGCTGCGTCGCCATGTGAAAGGGAAGAACTTTTTCAAATTCTGAAAATGCGCTTCGAAATGCGCGAAGTCTTTGTAGGTTTTCTTTCAATCGCAGGCTCCGCTCCGTTTCATCCTCCCAGATACTTTCCCAGTACCGGCAGGTGCGGCAGGGCGCATCACAGCGAGCACCGTCGTGAGATAGGAACGATTCCCAACCCAACCCGGCAAGCAAAAGAATTCTCAATGAATCGTCCCGCCGCTTTTCGCTGTTGCATCTTCTGCACGCTACCAGCACATTGCCCGGCACATGGAGTCCAGCGCGATAACGATTCATGCCGTCGAGGTGTTCAATCACTGATTCGGTTGTCGTCAGATCGCAAGAGCAATACGGGCAGTGGTTATTGAACCGCTCGCGGACAAAGTTCTCGTATTCTTCGCTATCAACTTTAACCGGCCAGTTTTGACTGATCCTGCGACTCAGTTCGTGAAGGCACATGCTGATGAGTTTGTTCGCCACGTCTGACTTTGCCCGGCGCGTAGCCGACCGTAGCTTAGAGATCGGATCTTTCACCTTTGTTCATCCCCAAGAAGCCAACTGACCTTTACGTCCAGCACGCTTGCAAGAGCTTTAAGCTCGTAGTCGAGAACGTGGCGGTGATTGTTTTCGATCTTGGCAATTGCCGCTCGGTCGAGCTGAATCCCCAATCTAGCGAGTCTCCCAGAAAGCGCATCCTGAGTTAGTGGCGGCTTGCAATCTTGACGGGCCTCAGCCACGCGCCTGCCAATAATGTTTTTCCGCACAGGCCGTCTTTTCACACGGAGAGAGTACCTTCCTTGTAGGTAGAAGGTGTTCTAAACTAGAACATCGAAGACCGGGAGGCACGGTGAGAACTATGAAGACGACTCTTATTGCGAATGACTGGCGACGAATCCTGGACGCCTTAGAAATCAAAACGAAAGAGATTCAAGACCGAAGTCGCTCGACGGGTGGGGAAGAGAGCGAAGCCTTCTCTGAAGCGGCTAGGTGGGCAGTGCACGTCCGACGAATCGTAGATGAGATCGCACGTTTTACAAAAGGTGACTAGTCCCGGGACGACGTCGTTGATCGTCTGCCGTGGCGACTAACGTATTGGTTCATAGGCCTGATAGATATTGGAACTCGAACCAAGCACCGCATTTCTGACTCTTTTGAGAGATCGGAATAGCCGACTGCGCTGCTCTAGGCGAGCGTTCCACGCAAGATCAAGGGACCAAGGCTTCAAGTTGGCTCTTTGACCGTTTCCCTACTCGTAGGCTAGCGCGTCGATGGGATCTTTCTGTGCCGCTTTGTAGGCTGGGTAGAGGGCCCCCAGGATGGCGCCGACGATGGCGATTCCTGTGGAGCGCAGGATCCAGCCGCCGGTGACGACGACCGGGAGCGTGGGCAGGCGGTAGCGGATGCCGGCGCGCGCGATCAGGCTGATCAGGACTCCGACGATAATGCCGCCGATGGCCAGCAGCAAGGTCTCGCGCAGAATTACGTTTACGATGTACAGCTTCGAGGCCCCGATGGATTTCAGGATCCCGATTTCGCGGGTGCGTTCCATGACCGCGGTGTACATGGCCTGGAAGATGACGATGAAGCCGATGATCAACGAGATGCCGATCACCACGTTAATGAACGTGGAGAGGCCGGGATAGCTGCTGACCGTCATCATGGAAAGATATTCGCGCATGGAGCGTACGGAATAGGTCTCCAATCCCTGCACGCTCTTGACCTCTTGCACCACCGCATCGGCGTTCGCCGGATCGTCCAGCTTCACGTAGAAGACCGAGGCTTTGCCTGCGCTGCCAATCAGGTCCTGCAGCGTGCTCATGGGCAAAAACTTGCGCGCTCCGCGGCCATGCTCCACGATGCCTGCGACCCGGAAAGGATGATTGAGAATCTCGATGGTGGAGCCCACTTTTACCTGTTGCGACTGGGCAAAAAAGTCATCCACCAGGCAATCGTTCGGACCTTGGAAAGGGCCGCCGTGGAGGAAGTGAAACGGGACCAGCGCCTCGAATGTCTTGAGATCGATTCCGTAGATGACTTCCAGGTTCTTGGTGGTGGTGAGCTGCCAGATGACCGGCGCCACCACCTTGACGTGGGGCAGTTGCGAAAGCACGCCGCCGATCTTGATCGACATGGGAGCGTTGCTTACGCCCGCCATGAAGGAAGTGTTGGGGGGCTGCACGATCACATCGGCGCCGATGCCGGCCTGGCGTTGCCGGGCGTCATTCAGCATGCCGACCGACAGTCCGACGATTAAGAGGATTAGTGTGACTTCGAGCGCAATGGCCACAATGCTGATCAGCGACCGGATGGGCCGATGAACCAGGTTGGCGACGATCATTTTGTTCATCATGGGGCAGTCGTCAGTCGTCGGTCTTCAGTCGTCCGGCAGGCAGGTTCTGGTTTCTGGCTCTCCCTCTTTCTCAGGAGGTCGAGCGAGTCGCTTGCCTTGCCTACTAGTTCCTTCAGGACGCCGAAGAATAAAAGTCGCACAAGAAACCGGTTCCTAGTTTCCAGTTCCCGGTTCTCAGTAGTCTATCGCGCGGGCGGCCTCTGGTTTGGGAACTGGCAGACGGCGCGCAGTTCCAGGTGCCAATTGCGGAATCGCTACTTCGGGTCGGCCCCGTTCACCTGGCTGGCCTGGGGCCGGTCGAGATGCACGATCTGGGCGCCGGCGGGCTGGTCCAGCGCGAACTTGTCATCGGGAAGCGGCTCATTCAGCTGCAGCTTCACGATGGTCAGGGTAATGTCGTACTCTTCCTGGGGCCTCCAGATTTCGATCTGCGAGGGAAAGTTCTCGCCATCATAATCCTTGTAGCCCTCGTAGCGCGAGTCGGTGGCCAGGTTGCCGTCCTCATCGTAAACGAACTGGCGGTGAGGCAGGAGGTCAGTTCGGCTGAAGATGATCTTACGGGAGAGAAACCAGCCACGGTCGCCGCGGCGGATCACCTCAATCTCGTAGTCGGACTGCTGAACCTGGTGGTTTTTGCCATCCGTGACGATTTCAAAACCGTTCTGCATGACCGCGATTTCATTTTGCGGATCCACCTCGCGCAGAATCAGGGCCTCGTAAATATGCTGCGGGCGCAGGTTCTCCATGGGCTGGTCGGGGTTGTGGGTCTCAATGTCATTGCGCCCAATCACGAAGCGGTTCTTGGGCGGAATCCACAGTTTAAAGTCGCGCCCGTCGCTGACCATGTCGAAGGCTTTGTTACGGACAATGGGCAGGAGCCCAATCATCCGCAACATGGCGGGCTTGCGCAGAAGTATGTAGCCCCGGATCTGCTGATAGTCGGTGACCTTGCCTTTCTTGACCCCGCCCACGGAAGTGTCGATGTCTACCGTCGCCTGCAAACTCTTGATTTTGGCGGCCTGGGAGTTCATGTAGTCAATCAACTCTGCCTGGGTAGCCGACTGCAGCGGGGCAGTGCTGATCTGCCTCTCCACCCGGCGCGAACGGAAGAGGCACCCGGCCAGAGGGAGCACGGCCAATAGAACAAACAACGCCCGATAGCGTGAAAATATACGCATTGAGACTGAATTGGATTCCTTAGGAGGCGGTTAGGTTCATCAGTAAGGTAAGTATATGCGAATAATGGACAGTAGCGCTGGCCCGGGGTTGTCAAATCAGCACCTGGCAAGGCCCCCGCAGATTAGAAAGGACTAACGGCCCTGCACGGCTTGCCTTAGCTTGGCGACGTTCTGGTTGTGTTCTTCCAGGCTGCGGGAAAAACGGTGGTGGCCGTTGCCGTCGCTGACAAAGTAGAAATAGTCGGTTTGCGCGGGATGCAGGGCAGCTTCGAGAGAACTGCGGCCGGGATTCCCGATCGGTCCGGGCGGAAGTCCGGGATGAGTGTAAGTGTTGTAAGCCGACTGAAAACTCATGTCGGAATGATGCAGCGCTCCGGCATAATCTCCGTTGAGCAGTTCGGCGTAAATCACGCTGGGATCGGCTTGCAGCGCCATGTTGCGCCCCAGCCGGTTGTAGTAGACGCTGGCCACCACCGGTCGCTCCTCCGGAACCGCCGTCTCCTTCTCGACGATGGATGCCATGGTCACCGTCTTCTGCACCTCGGCGCCGTGCCCGCCGGGGGTCAGTCCGATCTGCTCGGCCACCTGGCGGAACTGCTTCACCATGGCAGCGGCGATGTCCCTCATCGTCTGGGTGCGGGTGAATTCGTAGGTATTGGGGAAGAGGTAGCCCTCAAGGCTTTTCGCATCCGGAGCCAGGTCTGAAATCAATTCGGTGTTGGATTGCGCCACGGCGAGAAATTCCTGGCTCGATCCCAGGCCCGCGTCCTGCACCGCCTGCGCGATGTCGAACACGGTGAAGCCTTCGGGGATCACCACCGTGTGCACGTAAATATCGCCGCGCACCAGGCGGTTATAGACGTCCAGCGGTCGCGCCGTCTTGTCGAAAAGGTACTCGCCGGCTTTCAGAGATTGCCTGTGGTGGAGGCGGTGCCAGAGGATAAAGCCAAGCCGGCTGCGGATTACGCCCGCAGCCTCGAGTTCCGCCGCGATTCTTCGAGTAGAGTAGCCCGGCCGCAGCATGACAAACTTCTGCCCGGCCGGCGTAACGGGCATCATCAGCGCCCACGCCAGCCAGCCGCCGGTGGCGAGGACGGCAAGCAGCACGAGTGTCAAAACCTTGCGCAAATTACAGATAGTTTAGACGAAGAATGGTCATTGGTCGTTGGCCATTGGTCGTTGGACTGCTAGGAGGCGTCATTGGTCTTTGGCCATTGGTGGTTGGCCGTTCGCCCTTAGGCAATTGCTCTGGTTATCGGGAAAGCCACAGGATCCAAAAGGAGGACTTTTGGCCCACGGCCCACGGCCAACGACGCCTAGACCCCGCGTCTCGCATCCATCCAACTCTGCAGAATCAAAACCGCTGCCATCTGGTCGACCACTTCTCCGCGGCGTTTGATGGACATATCGGTTTCACGCAGGAGCCGGTTGGCTTGGGCCGAGGAGAGGCGCTCGTCCCATAGATGGACAGGCAAGCGAAGGCGGCGGCGGATTTCTTCCGCGAAGGCTTGCATCTTCTCGGCTTGTATCCCTTCCCCGCCGATCATACGGAGGGGCAGTCCGATGACGATTTCAGCCACGCCGTACTCGCGAATCACCAGCTCCAGTTGGGCGAAGTCCGATCGCTTGTTTTGCCGCTGAAGGGTTTCCAGTCCCTGCGCCGTTATCCCCAGAGGGTCGGAAATGGCGAGCCCGATCCGCTTTGCGCCGACATCCAGTCCCAGAATCCGGGGAGGGCGCCCCGCCACGGAGGCTTCGGTTTGGTGAGAAGGCACCTGGCGATTATATGTCGCATACACATTTTTGCAGTTAGGCTACGATACCCCTATGGCCATTGACGAGGCAGGGATCGACCGATCTCCGGTTCAGGCACTGGTATTGCCCCCGCCCAAAGCGCAAAAGCCGCACTGGGCGTTCACGGCCATTGGAATCGCCACCATTCTGGGCATTTGTTATTGGGGAGAACTGGTGCTGGCGGTGATGCTGGTGTCAGTGCTGCTGGCGTTCATTCTGGCGCCGGTGATGGAATTGTTTATCCGCTTTCATCTGCCGCGCGGTTTGGCCGCGGCGGTGGCTGTGATCCTGTTGCTCACTCTGATTGTAGGGCTGGTGTACTACTCCTCGAACCAGGCCATTATTTTTGTGCAGGACCTTTCCAAATACACCCGCACCATTCGACAGGAGATTTCTAACGTCCGGGAGCGGGCGGAATCGCTGGGAGACACGGAGCCGGGCGGTCCGGCGAAATCCGCCGACACCCGTTCCGGCACCAACTGGGAAGACCTCCTGACGCGCGGCTTTGGGTCGGTCTCGCAGGCTTTGCTGGCCGCCTCTTTCGTGCCTTTCCTGGTGTATTTCATGCTGAGCTGGCAGCATCATGTTCGTTCCGCTACGGTGATGCTTTTTTCCCTGGAGAACCGCCACACGGCGTACGTCACCCTGGGCTTGATTTCGGCGATGATTCGCAGCTTCATGGTGGGAAATCTTCTGATTGGCCTGTTTCTGGGAACGGCCAGCACGATTGCCTTCGGGATTCTGAATCTGCCGTTTTTTTATTTCGTTGGTTTCATCAGCGGATTCCTCAGCCTGGTGCCTTACCTCGGAGTGGTGCTGGCGATGGCGCCGCCGATCTTTGTGAGCCTGGGACGCATCAATTCCGGCGACGCCGTGGTCATTGTGATGATCGTGCTGGGGCTGCACCTGATCGCGCTCAATGTGCTTTACCCCAAATTCCTGGGCAACCGGCTGCAATTGAATCCGCTGGCGGTCACGATGGCGCTGCTGCTCTGGGGATGGCTATGGGGAGCCATGGGCCTGGTCCTGGCCATCCCCATCACTGCCGCCATGAAGATCGTGTTCGACCACGTGGATTCGTTGAAGCCGTACGGAGCGTGGATGGGGGAGTGAGGCGGACTTCGGACCTCGGACTTCGGACCTCGGACCTCGGACTTCGGACCTCGGACTTCGGACTTCGGACTTCGGACTTCGGACTTCGGACTTCAAACCTCCTACTTGCGAGCCTAGGCTGCGGCCCCTCCTGAATTCCCTGAATTCTTCAGCGACTGGATCAGAGCGTTCAGCATGCGGCCGAGTTGGGCGGAGTTCGCCACCAGTTTCGCTGCGTCTGACGGAGCGATATATTTCAGATGTTGAGCGATGAGAATTTGGGTCTCAAGCTCGAGCAGAGATCCTCGGGCGTGACAGAAGAAGAGAGACCGGTCGCGATCGGTGGACCGTCCTTTGCCTTCTGCAATGTTGCTCGGAACCGAGACGGCCGACCGCCTCATCTGACTGGTCAGTCCGTAGATCTCTTCTTTTGGAAAACCACGAGTTTGGGAGTAAACGGCGATAACCAGCTCCATCGCGAGCTGCCACACTCTTAAGTCCCGGTATGAAGTTCCTACGATTCCGTCGCCTCTGATCGAGAGGGTGACAGGCTAGTAACAGGCGCGCAAGTGCGGTCGTCACACTCAAGTCTGACGTAGCTCACACTTTTCTGGTCGAAAGGGGGTTGGTCCGAAGTCCGAGGGCTGATGCCCGACGTCCGGTTTTAAGCTACAAAATCCGAGGCTTCCGGGAAACGTAGTTTGTTCTTGGAGAGCGCCTTCGAGAGCATTTCCTCGATCTGGGCATCTTCGCAGTTCTTGGCCATGGCCAGCTCACTGACCAGGAGGTAGCGGGCGCGTTCCAGCATCTTCTTTTCGCGGAACGACAGGGGTTTCGACTGGTTCAGCAGCAGCAGACCCTTCAGGACGGCAGACACTTCCAGCAGCGAACCGGTGCGCATCCGTTCCGAGTTCTCCTTGAAGCGGTATTTCCAGTCGGCGTTGTTATCGCATTCGCCATCTGTAAGAAAATCGACGATTTTCTGGATTTCGCCGTTCTTGATTACCCGCCGCAGGCCGACCGTGTTCACGTTGTGGAACGGAACCATGACCTTGAGACTGTTGGCCTTGATCTTCAGGAGATAGAACTTTTCCACAGTCTCGCCAATGGTCCGGCTGCTGATCTGTTCGATAACTCCAACGCCATGATTGGGATAGACGACTTTATCGCCTATGTGGAAATCGCCGCTGATCATGAGGGAACACCCACGAGGGCAGGGCAAATGAGGAACTGCACGGGTTTTATTTTACCCCAAACCGTACGGTGAAGGCAATTGAGAAGCGGACCTCGGACTTCAGACCCTGGACTTCGGACCTCGGACTTCGGACCTCGGACTTCGGACCTCGGGCGTCTGGCGTCGGCCCGAAGCATGTGGCCGCATCGCCACCAGCAGGGGGAAGCGCTGTATCAGCTTCACGCCAGATCCTTCACGGCCTGAAGGCCGTTCAGGATGACGCCTTGGTAAGAGGAGAGACTTCAACCTGAACCACTCCCGCCGCCCGCAGTCCGCGGTCGGAGGGCCGAAGTCCGCCGTCTGAAGTCCGAAGTCCGAGGTCCGAAGTCCGACGCCGGGTTTATAATCCACAGGCACATGACTGAGCAGATCAAACGGAAATTGCAGGAAGAAATGAACGTGCTCGAACACGAGCTGGTGCATGAGCTTCCCAAGGAAATCAAGAAGGCGGCTGCCCTGGGGGACCTGAGTGAGAACGCCGAGTATCACATGGCGAAACAGCGTCAGGAGTTCGTCAAGGCGCGGCTCCGGCAGCTGGGCGCGCGCATGGCTGAGCTCGCCCTCATCAACATGGAGAATATCCCCAAGGACAAGGTTGGGCTGGGCTCGACTGTCCGGGTTTATGACAATTCCAAGAATGCCGAGGTTGAGTACAAGCTGGTGACCAGCGAAGAGTCAGACGTGACCGCGGGCAAAATCTCGACCAGTTCGCCGATCGGCCGCGCCCTGCTGAACAAGAAAGTGGGAGACAGCGCGGTCGTGGTCACGCCCAACGGCAACCGCGAGATGGAAATTCTGAACCTGACCACCATCCACGACCAGACGGAAGCCAAGTGACGAGGTTGCGATGAGCATGACCTGGACGAGCGCCTTTGGCCGGGGCTGCGGCGTGCTGCTCGACGCCATCGTCCGCTGGCTTGCCCTGGCGCGGATCAACCCCAACGTCCTTACTTTTCTGGGCCTGGTGGTGAATACCGTCGCGGCCTTCCTGTTCGGCTACGCCAACAGCGACAACCAGGCCCGCATGTTTCGTTATGCCGGACTGGTCATCATCGGTTCCGGCTTCTTTGACCTGGTGGACGGGCGCGTGGCCCGGGCCAGCAACCAGGTGACCCGCTTCGGCGGGTTTTTCGATTCGGTCATTGACCGCTACAGCGACGCCTCCCAGTTCTTCGGACTGCTGGTCTTTTTCGCGCGCGGCGATCGCTTCTTTTATGTGGTGCTGACGGCTTTCGTGATGGTCAGCTCCATCATGGTCAGCTACACCCGGGCCCGCGCCGAATCGCTCATCGGTTCCTGCCGCGTGGGCTTTATGGAGCGCCCGGAGCGCCTGGTGCTGGTCATCATCGGAGCCCTGTTTAATCGCATGGCGCCGGTGCTGTGGCTGATCGCGGTGCTGTCCACGATCACCGTGATCCATCGCATCCGCTACACCTATACGCGGACGGAAGGCGCGGACGCGGTGCCACGCAAAGCGGGGCAGGCGGCTTAATTGAATGATGTAGGCGCGAGCGCCCTCGCTCGTGCTCATGTGACACCGGCCTGTCGGTCCGAGGACCGCGAGTTGATCTCAACAACAAGCGAGGAAGCTCGATCCAGGCAAACCAATTTGTCACCGCGGATTTGGCGCCGGGTTCGCACGAGCGGGGCGCTCGCGCCTACATCAAACACATTGTGAGGGTTCTTCTTGGCTGATCCGGTGCTGGTGATTCATGGCGGTGCCTGGGCCATTCCCGATGACATGGTCGAAGCCCATCTTAACGGCGTTCGCGATGCCATGGCTGCGGGTTGGCGGGTGCTCGCACATGGCGGGACGGCGCTCGATGCGGTTGAGGAAGCGGTGGTCATCATGGAAGATGACGAGACTTTTGATGCCGGCCGCGGCAGCTTTCTCAATCGCGACGGCAAAGTGCAATTGGACGCGCTTATCATGGATGGCGCCACGTTACGGGCGGGCGGGGTGGGTTGCGTCGAGCGGCTGCGCAATCCTGTCCGCGCCGCGCGCAAGATTTTGAGCGACAGTCCGCACGTGTACTTTGTGGCGGAAGGGGCGGAGCGATTCGCGGCGGAACATGGCATCCCGCTATGTCGAAACCAAGACCTGATCATTCCCCGCGAGGTCGAGCGCCTGCGGGAATTTCAGTCGCGGGCGGCGGACGCGAAAGCAGATCTGTTCGCGCCC
Source organism: Terriglobia bacterium (assembly GCA_963742495.1). Classification (GTDB taxonomy): domain Bacteria; phylum Acidobacteriota; class Terriglobia; order Terriglobales; family Acidobacteriaceae; genus JAIQFF01. Next base: position 473,360 of record CAVULZ010000002.1, on the reverse strand, counting down.
ACCATCTCTCACGACACGGTGGGCGCCGTGGCGCTGGACGCGGAAGGCAACATTGCCGCCGCAACTTCGACTGGCGGCACGCTTAATAAAGCCCCCGGCCGCCTGGGCGACTCTTCGCTCATCGGATGCGGGTGCTACGCCGATAATCAAACTGCGGCCGCGTCCACCACCGGCTGGGGCGAGCCGATCATGAAGCTGGTGCTGGCCAAGTGGGCGGCCGACCGGGTCGCGACCGGCAGTATGCCGGAGTGGGTGGCGGCGGAGGCGATCAACTATCTGAAAGACCGGGTCAACGGGCACGGCGGCATGATCCTGCTCGACGCTCGGGGGCGCTTTGGCATCGCGCACAATACCCCGCGCATGGCTTGGGCGCTTAAGACATCAAAGCATGAGAGTTACGGAATCGAACGGGGTAAATAACTTCAGTTTTCCGCGATCAGTTCTCCCTTCTCAGATGCTTGCTGGCTAACTAAGCCAGTTCCCGTCAGTGATTTAGCTTGATTTCATCGGTCTACCTGATGTAATAACCCTGCGGCGTTTGGGTTCACAAAACGTGCCTGCCTGCGAAGGGCGATCGCCGTCAACGGCGAGAACCCGAGGTCCTTCGGTCCACGGAGATAATTCTTATGGTGCTGCGAAAGCTCCTCTCAGTTGCGTGCCTGGTCGTGATGTTCGCCACTCTGGGTTTTGCCCAGGGAGCTGCCACCGGCGATCTGCGGATCACGGTCAAGGACCCCAAGGGCGACCTGGTCACCAATGCCAGCGTCACGGCGCGGGATGAGACCAAGGGACTGGAGCGCGCGACCAGCGAGAATACCGAGGGCCAGTACCACTTTCTGCTGCTGCCTCCGGGACAATACACGGTGACCGTACAGGCGCCGGGCTTTGCCAGGGCCAGCGTGAAGGGAGTCGCGATCACCGTGGGGCAGATGGCGGAAATTCCCATCACCCTGGCGGTAGCGGGGACCCAGGAAGTGATCGACGTGACTTCGGCGGCGGAGCTGGTGGAAACGCAACGCACCTCGTCCACTGACACCATCGACCAGAAGCGCATTGACAACCTGCCCATCAACGGACGCAATTACATCAACTTTGCACTCACCGACTCGCAGGTGTTGCGCGACAACGCGCCCAGTATCGGTGCGGCTCCTACCTCGGGCCTCAACATGAGCGGGCAGCGGGCCCGGGCCAACCTGGTGAACGTGGACGGCGCCGATGCCACCGACAATTCGACCAACGGGGTCCGTTCCACAGTGTCGCAGGAAGCGGTGCAGGAGTTCCAGATCATCACCAACGGCTACGCGCCCGAATATGGCCGCGCCTCCGGGGGCGTGGTCAACATCATTACTCGCTCCGGATCGAACGACTTTCACGGCGACGTCTACGGATATTTGCGGAACCGGAATTTCCAGGCGGTCAATCCGTTCAGCACGGTGCCCAATCCGGCATACACACGGGTGCAGGCGGGAACCGCGTTTGGCGGGCCGATCAAGAAGGACAAGACGTTTTATTACTTCTCCTACGAAGTGACGCGGCGGCACGAAACCGGCTTCTCCAGCGTGGGCGCACCTAACGGAACCTTCGGGATGGTGAACACCGATGTTTCGACCGCCTTCGGATTTCCCCAGGGTTCGGGATTTGTAATTCAGGCGACGCCGGCCCAGGCAGCCTTCCTGGGTGCGGCTCCGCCGCCGGCCTTTGCGCCTTACGCGATTCTGGTGGGGGCGGCCTCCGGCATTGCCCTGAATGGCTCCTATCCCGCGTCCTTTGCGGGATTGGTCGCGGCGGGGGCGTTGCCCACACCCACGAACGGCTCCAATCCTCTGCAGCAGTTTTTCAGCTCTTGCAACATCAACCCCGCCAATCCTCCGGCCTCCAACACGCTGTGCAATGGACTTCCCAAGAATTTCCTGGGCCTGGCGCCGCAGGGTGGAAATTATCCGGTTTTCGAGGGCACCAGTCTGTACTCGCTGCGTCTGGATCACAACCTTAGCAACAACAACCGGCTGACCTTCCGCGCCAATGTGAGCCCCAGCACGGTCACCGGCATTCAGGTGAACGGCGAAAACCAGACCTATGGGCAGAACGCATTTTCCCGCACCTCTTCGCAAACCTATCGCGACGTGACCGGCGTGGTGCAGGACACCATGACCATCGGCACCAACAAGGTGAACGAGCTGCGCTTTCAATATGCGCGCCGGGGCTTGCAGTACTTCTATTCGGACGCGCCGGGAGGCTCCAATGTGGCGTCGAATATCGCCGGTTTCGGGTTTGTCGGACGTGAGCCCTATTCCTTCATCCAGCGCGTCGAACAGCGCTACCAGTTCACCGACAATTTCTCCTGGACCCTGGGGCGGCACGACACCAAATTCGGGGTGGACTTCAACTACCTTCCGCTGACCGCCACTTTCACGGTGAACTACGGTGGCGTTTACAATTTCAGCAGCCTCTCTGCCACCCAGTTTGGTTTTCCGTCGGTTTTTCCTGAACTCACCGGCCTGCAGGCGTTCGGACTGGGCATACCCAGCACGCTGGTGCAGGGCATTGGCAATCCTAAAGACAGCTTCTCCAACAAACCGCTGGGCTTGTTCTGGCAGGACGCTTTCCGGGTGCGGTCAAATCTCACGTTCAATTTAGGCGTGCGTTACGACATAGAGTTTCCACCCCAGCTGGCTCCGCTGAGCGGACTGCCGCTGGCGGCCTATAACCAACTGGGCCTGCAGAAGGGGATTCAGACGGACACCAACAATTTTCAGCCGCGGGTCGGCATGGCGTGGGACCCTCGCGGCAACGGCAAGAGCGTGATTCGGGCTTCGTATGGCATCTTCTACGATCATCCTCTGCTCGGGCTGTACTTCCTGGGCGATGCTTCCGACGGGTCGAAGAGCGGACAGCTGCTGTTCGCGGGTGGGGCGCCTTGCAGCCAGGTCGCACCGACGGGTACGGCAGTCCCGGCTGCGCTGAACGCAACCAACATCTTCCAGGGCATTCTGACCACGAATACCTGTTTGCCGATCATCCCAGGTTACCAGCCGAACCAGCAGCGCTTCGATCCTTCAAACGCTAATCTATTCATCAACCAGAACTATCTGAACCCGGCGACGTTCTTTCCAGTAGCGTTCCAGCCTTTCGGATATCCGCAGGGCAAGGGGTTTGTTTATGCCTACGCGCAGCAGGCGAACCTGACCTTTGAGCAGGACCTGGGACATAACATGTCGTTGAGTGTGGCCTATAACTTCAACGGCGGGCGCCACCTGAATCGTCCGATCAATGCGAACACTACGCGTGGCGATTTGCTGGTGAAGAATTGGCAGGCGGCGATCGCGGCTGGAGCGGCAGCGCCCACGGACAATCCTCTCTTCCAAAATGGCTGTGGCGTCGGCCCTGCGGGTCCGTATGTGCCGACCGCTCTGATGAACTTTTTCCGTCCTTCGGGTTTGAATCCTGCAATTGCGATTGCGCTGCTGTCGAACCCCGCCACCGCCGGGTGCGTGCAGGTCGTGGCGCCGCTGGTGTTTGCGCAGTCGCCCGGGCTGAGCGCGGCCTGCGATCCCACCACCCTGACTGGCTGTGTTCCGTTCAGCGACATGGATGCGAATTACTCGAACGGCAGCTCGATTTACCACGGCCTCACCGTCAATTTGAAAAAACGCTTCAGCGACCATTACGAATTCCTGGCGTCTTACACCTTCTCGCACGCCATTGACGACTCGACCGATTTGCAATCGCCACTGGCGCCACAGGACAGCTATTTGCCCGGGCTGGAGCGTTCGACGTCGCTGTTTGACCAGCGCCACCGCCTGGTTTTGAGCGGCGTGTACCAGAGCGGCAAGCTGGCCGGCGCGGGCTTCGGCAGCCGCTTCTTCAGCAACTGGACAATTGCGCCCATTGTTGAAGTGGCCTCGGGCCGTCCCTTCAACATCATTACCGGCAATCCGGACAACTTCCAGTTTTCGCCGAGCACCAGCCGTCCGAACGTGGTGCCCGCGGGCACGGCGGCGACGCCGTGCGGACCGACCGTCCCTTCGAAGTTTTCGCCCACGGGATTTTTCCAGGAACCCTGTTACGTCCAGTTTGCCGCCGGAGGAACGCCGACGCTCGAAGCGTTCGACGGCAACCTCAGCCGCAATGCCGGGGTGAGGCCGTGGACGGTGTACAACGACCTGCGAGTCTCCCGGCGGATCAACCTGGGGGAACGCATGAGCGTGGATTTGATTGCGGACATGTTCAATCTGGCCAACAAGTACAACGTGGCCGACGTGAATCCGCTGTTCACCAGCGCCGGACAGCCGACCGCGGCCGCCGACCCGCGCCAGTTCCAATTCGCGCTGAAAGTGAACTGGTAAGGCGGACGCCGGACCTCGGACTTCGGACCTCGGACCTCGGACTTCAGACTTCGGGCGTCAGAGGCACGTGATCTTAATTTCTTGCGATCAGGATTCTGAGGTCTGAAGTCTGACGTCGATGTCCGAGGTCCGAGGTCTGAAGTCCGGCGCCCGCTCTGCTACACTTTCTTTCTATTCTTGGCGCTTGCCGGAGATTCCTCCACATGTCTGAAACCCCTGCACCCACGGCGCGGACGCGTGTCGTTCGCGAAGCTCATCGTGGGGTTTATGAACGCGCGGCCGCTTACCAGATTCTCGATGAAGGCTTCATCTGCCACGTTGGCTTCGTTGTGGACGGGCAGCCGTTTGTGATTCCGACCGCCTACGGACGAGCGGGCGACAGTCTCTACATTCACGGATCGGCGGCCAGCCGCATGCTCCGCAATCTCGATCAAGGCGTTCCGGTGTGCATCACCGTGACCCTGCTCGAAGGGCTGGTGCTGGCGCGATCAATCTTCAATCACTCGATGAATTATCGTTCGGTGGTGGTGCTGGGGACCGCGGTGGCCGTTCGAGATGCAAAAGAAAAGCTGGAAGCCTTGCAGCTTCTTTCTGAACATATTTTGCCCGGACGTTGGGTGGAATCGCGCCTGCCTAATGAGCGCGAGCTGAAGCAGACGCTGGTGATGCGGCTGCCGATCGAGGAATTCTCGGCCAAGGTACGGCAAGGCCCGCCGATTGATGACGAGGAAGACTACGCATTCCCGACCTGGGCGGGAGTGATTCCTCTGGAAATGGTCGCAGGGCCGCCGATCAATGATCCGCGGCTGGATCCAGGAACGCCGGTGCCAATCTACGCGCGTGCTTACTCTCGCAAGCGATAGGTTGTAGGGCCGGCCTCGGGCCGGCCCGATGGGTGGGCGGGGACGCCCACCGGACAGCCGGCGGGACGCCGGCGCTACTTTCCAGCTGCGCTTCTTGATTTGGCCAACGACCAAAGGCCAACGACCAACGACCTGTTTACTTAGCGTTCAGCCAATCCGCATAGGCCTGGAACGAATACGGGCGTCCCAGAAAATTGCGTACCATTTCGGCCGCGGGTTCGGTGCCGCTGGGGGCCAAAACTGTGTTGCGGTATTTCGCCGCGACCTGGGGATTGAGCAGTCCGTCTTGCTTGAACTCCGTGAACATGTCTTTGGCGATGACCAGTGACCACATGTAGGTGTAGTAAATCGCCGAGTAGCCATTGAGGTGGCCAAAGGCAGTCTGCATGTGGGTGCCCTCGACGAACTGGAACGGCGTGTATTTTGCCTGTAACTGCGAGACCAGCTTGTCGGTATCGAGCCCCTGGGGATCGCGGTTGTAGAAGTCCAGGCTGATGGCGGCGTAGAACATTTGCGTGCGCACGTCCAGGGCGCGGCCGAATTTGTCGGCGGCCTTGGCTTTCTCCGCCAGTTCCGCGGGAATGGGCTCGTTGGTCTTATAGTTGCGCGCGAACAGTTTCAGGATGGCGGGATCTTGCGGCCATTCTTCAAACATCTGCGACGGCGCCTCGATGAAATCATTTTCCAGGTCGCCCACTGCCCATTTGGTGTTTCCCCTCAGGATGCCGTGGATGAGATGTCCGTACTCATGGAAGAAAACGATGACATCGTCACGCTCCATGAGGCCGGGCTCGCCGGTGGCTTTGGGGAAATTGCAGACCAGAACATATTCGGGAAGCCGAAAGCCGGCTTTGCCGGTCGCCAGGGTGAACGTGGCGTAATGCTTGTACTTGTTTTCCCGGGGAAACATGTCGAAGTAAATTCGGCCGATCCGGTTGTCCTTGTCGTAGACGTCATACGCAGCCACTTCGGGATGCCAGACCTGGGGTGAAGCCACGGGTTTGTAAGTGATGCCGTACATCCGGCTGGTGATATCGAGGATGCCCTGCAACACCCGGGAATACTCGAAATAGGGCCGGATGACCTGGGAGTCGTATCCAAATTTTTCAATCACCGCCCCACGCCTCAAGTGAGCGACGTCCCAGGCATTGACGCTATCCGCCTTCGGATCCTCCTTCTTCTTGTAGGCGAGCAGTTCCTCGTAATCGCGTTGGGCGCCGGCCTGCGCCGCTACAGAAATTTTTTCGATGAAGTCGGAGGCGTTCTGCTCGGTCCCAACCATCTTGTCTTCGGTGATGTAGGCGGCCCAGTCGGGATATCCCAGGACGTTGGCCAGCTCGTGGCGCTTCTGTAGAAGCTGCCCCAGCACGTCGATGTTCTTGGGATAGGCGCGTTGCCGGTACAGCACGTAGAAGGCTTTCCGCGCCGGCTCGCTCTTCGAATAGTCCATGAACGGAAAATAGTCGGTATTGTCGGTGCTGAGCGTGACCTTGCCGGAGGCGTCGGCGGGGTGGGAGCGCTTGAAGTCTTCGGGAAGTCCGTCCAGATCGGAGGCGTTGACCTGGAGCTTGCGCACGTCGGCGGCAATGTTCTCGTCGAATTGCTGGCCGATTTTTACCAATTCTTCCTGCAGCTTGCGGATTTTGTCCCGGGTCTGGTCGTCGCGGTCGACCCCGGCGCGGTGATAATCGCGCAGGGTGGTCCTCAGGTAGTAGCTGCCGGCGGAATCGAGTTTGGCGCCATCGAGTGACGCCACCACGTTGTACATCTCCTTATCCAGGGAAATGTCGGTGAGCAGGCGGCTGACCTCCTGTTCGCAGACCTGGGCGGCGTCGCGGAAAGGCTTGGAGGGATGCACCTGTTCGGCCAGGCCGGCGCGATTTTCGGCGTCCGAGGCGATGAGCAAGGCGGTGTCGAATGCCTGCAGCGTGGTGAAGGCGTCGCGCGGCGGCTGGCTGGCCTTGAGGCTGGCGATGCGCTTCCGGGTGTCATCCAGATCGCTGCGGCAGGAAGCCAGGAAAGATTCAGCCGTTCCGGCCAGATAGCTGGAAGCGCCCGGCGCCGGCATGGGCTCCTGGGCAGTGGAGAGCAGGCTCGAGCCCGCGAGCAGGAAAACCGAAAGGCATCCGCCAAACTTACAGCTCATGAATTTTCTCCAATCGAATCGTGAAGGCATAAGACGTGGCAACGGCGCAAAGGTTAGACGTACGCAAACTGGTCAGGTTAAACAGAGCGTTGGGGGCCGTCAAGGAAAGCACACATAACATTTGTGGAGGACGGGCGTCCTCGCCGGTCGGGCATGGGCCCGTGCATGACGGGCGGGACGCACGTCCTCCATTGGTCGTCCTCCATTAACACCTGGCACGAGCGAGGCGCTCGCGCCCACATCGGACTTATTTTTACCGGCTAGTTGGTGGGGCGGGTTTCGTATTCGGAAGTATTCAGTTCAGGTGCGCTTCGTTCGCACTGGCGAATTTCCAGAATTCGTGAGGTCACGATCGGAGTGCGGTAAGCGGGATGGCGGAATTCCAGGTGCATGCCGCGGCCCACGAAACCTATTTTGAGCATGGAACCGCCCCAGGATGAACCTTCAATTCTCACCAGCACCGGTTCGGGGCAGAATGCGGGATGACCCCAGATCCAGGCCTCGCCGCGCCCGCGATGCACCACCGTGTACCAGCGGTGTTGAGTCTGAATCTGCAACATGGCCCGGGCAGGAAGGTCCTCAAGAAACGCGCCGCCTTCGATCTCCGACTCGACGATGTTGCGATTCACCGCGTCGTCGAGATTGGGATGACAACGAAAGAATTGCGGGCAGGTATCCACCGAGCCCCCCTGTACGTAAATGGAGTATAAACCCGTGGTGCAAACTGAAAGCCGTCTTTGGTACTAGCCTGCTAGTTCCGGATACGAAACTATTGCAGGCGGGAGAGGCCGCGAGTATCATGCCGCCGCTGTCCCTTAAGTAACCGGGAGTACCCCATTACGGATTGACCCTGCAAATTCATGGAGAGTACGATTCATAATCTCAGGAGTGTGCGCTGCGCGAATCCTTAAAAGCGGGAAGCGAAGCCAGTTGCGGCAGTGTAAGTGACAGATAAACATGGGGATGAACAAGCTCAAGCTGTTCTCTGCGCCCTTGGCGGCCCTGCTTCTGGCGGGTACCGCCTGCCATACCGAGCAGCGCCAGGCCAAGCTGCCGGCGCCCCAAGCCAATGCCCCGGCGTTAACTGCCGCGGTTCCCCCAGCTCCAGCCGCGGTTTCTCAAAAAGCCGCCGATCCCCAGCCGATGACGTCCGAACCGGCCGCAACCACGCTTCAGCCCAAGCCCGATCCGGTTGATGAACTGGTGGCCAACGCGGAGAAGGAATACCAGGCGGGAGAGGAGAAATTCAAGGCCGGCGACCTGGAAGCGGCCAAGCGGAGTTTTGATCACGCGGTTGATATGCTGCTGCAGAGTCCTGCCGAGGTTCGCTCGGATGAACGGGTGCAGCACCAATTAGAGCGAGTTCTCGAAGGCGAAAACCGCCCCGAACTGGCGGCCTTGCAGTCGGACAGCCTGGCGCCGCAACAGAAGGCCGAGCCGGCGCCGATTGATGAGGTCAACGATGTTACGCCGCCGGTGGACCCCAATGTGAAAGCGCGAGCCGAAGTCGAGGTCCAGGTCACGCACTCTGATCTGCCACTGATGCTGACCGACCCAGTGGCGGGCTTCATCAATTATTTTTCAACACCCAAGGGTCATGCGATCCTGCAACACGCGCTGGAGCGCGGCGGGCGTTATCGCGAAATGATCGAGAGCACCCTGCGGGAGGAAGGCGTTCCGCAGGAACTGATCTATCTGGCCCAGGCGGAATCGGGCTTCCATCCGCTGGCGCTATCGCGGGTAGGGGCACGCGGCATGTGGCAGTTCATGTCCAGCCGGGCGCGGGGCTACGGCTTGCAGCATAACTTGTGGGTGGACGAGCGCCAGGACCCGGAGAAATCCACGCGCGCCGCGGCCCACCACCTGAAAGATCTTTACAACCAGTTTGGCGACTGGTACCTGGCGATGGCGGCGTATAACTCCGGGCCGGGCACGGTGCAGAGCGCGGTCAAGCGCACCGGTTACGCCGATTTCTGGGAGCTCTACAAGCGCAACGTTCTGCCCAAGGAAACGCGCAACTACGTGCCCATCATTCTGGCTGTGACCATCATGGCCAAAAATCCGGCGCAGTATGGGCTGGACGACATCTCTCCCGAGCAGCCGGTCCCCTATGACGCAGTGAAGATCGACTATTCGGTTGACCTGCGGCTGGTCGCCCAGTGCATTGATGTGTCGCCCGCCACTTTGCAGGACCTGAATCCCAGCCTTCTGCGTTTGACCACTCCCAAGGACCAGACGTTTGAGTTGCGTCTCCCGGTTGGCACCAAGGACCGTTACCTGGCGGCGATCGAGCCGATTCCCATGCCCATGCGGGTATGGTGGCGTTACCACGAAGTGGCCGAAGGAGACACCCTGGCCTCGATTGCCCGCACCTGCCGCACCAGCCTGGCGGCCATCGAAAAAGAAAACCATCTCGGGGCCGGCGATGAGCTAAAGCCGGACAGCAAGCTGATCATCCCGATTCCTCCCGGCAAGCATGCGGCCACGGAAGATGGCGCCAGCTACGCTCGCCATACCACCCGATACAGAGTGAGACGGGGAGACACGGTGCAGACGGTAGCCGACAATTTCAGCCTCCCGCCGACCATGATCCGGCGCTGGAACCACCTGCGGGGGGACAGCCTGCGCGGCCGGCGCATCGTTTACGTGCATCTGCCGGTGACCCCGAGCGCCCTGAGCGGCGATCCCCAGTCTGCGCCCAAGTCCAAATCCAATAGGGACTTACACCCCGCGCCCCCGAAGACGGTGCAACACCACAAAGTGCAACCGGGCGAGACGTTGACGTCGATCGCCAGCACTCATCACACCACGGTCGAAGCCTTGAAGCGGGATAACGGCAACCTGGCCATGCTGCGTCCGGGGATGGTTCTGGTGATCAGAAGCGTCCGATAGGACTCGCTGCTGGATTTAGCGGCCTCCGATTTTGCCGCCCCTGGGTCCCTGCTTACGGAAATTCCTGAGACGAAATACTCGCCCACGCTGCTATTCGACTTTGGCCGCTCGGTGTAATATGCATCCTGCAGACAGCTGGTTCTCGATACGGTCTCGCGAAAACGCTGTGCTATAATCGCGCCCCGTTCAGCCAGAGCGGAAGTCCTTCAGTTGTCTTTTTATTTTCCCTTAGTACCCGCAGCGCTTGCGCAGCGGCCCGCGCCCGGCGCGGCCAAAACCAGCAGGAGGAAAAATGATCTTCGACGATACCCTCTACGCACGTGATGATGAGATGGATGAATTCGGTGACAGCGGCGCCTACGGCGATTCCCTGGAAGAAGATTACGAGGAAGAAGAAGAGGAAGAAGAAGCCGAAGTGGCGGGCGTGATTGAGCCGCAACCGGAGCCGGCGACGCCAGCTCCAGCCGCGCCCTCCGGCGGCGGAGGATCGCCCAAGGCGCCGCGCAAGCCGGCGGCCAAGAAAGCTGCCAGGAAAAAGCCGGCCAAGAAAGTCGTCAGGAAGAAGCCGGCGAAGAAGAAAGCGGCGCGCAAGCCCGCGAAGAAAAAGGCCGCGAAGAAGCGGCCCGCCCGCAAGGCGGCGAAGTCAGCCCGTGGCAAAGGCAAAAAACGGGGCCGCCGGTAGGCAGTGGGGGGAACCACGAACCACGTGGGGACAGCTGCCTTCAGCTGTCCGGTTGAGCGGCTCGACTGCCTTTTGCATGGAGCGAAATAGGTGAGCTTCACCACGTAGGGACAGCCGAGCACAGCTGTCCCTACGCGGTTCGTGGTGAACTGCGAGCGAAACGCTCGCTAGGCTGCCCTGGGCAACGTGGTCGTGGGTTGGGTCACTTTTCGGATCCCCAGCGACATCATCACGCGGGCGACTCCGCTCATGATCAAGCTCACTCCCACCAGGGTGCCAATCGCCCAGGCTGAACTGGACGGCCAGTGCATCGCGATGAACCCTGCCAGCAGCAAGGTCACCAGCCCGTCGAACAGCACCCAGCCGGCACCCCGCGCGGGGCGCAGCTTGGCATAGAGCGCCAGATCGAGAATGCCCTCGATGAGAAACAGGGAGGCCAGCACCAGGGTCAAAGAGGCCACTCCCAGAAGCGGATGCATGATGAGGTATCCGCCGAAGGCGATGTAAGCCACACCTACCAGGAGTTTCCAGATCATGCTGCCAGCGCCGTGAGCGTGAAAGGCCACGACCAGGTGAACCACGCCGGCGAGAATGATGAGCCAGGCGATGAGTGCGTTGACCGCCACGGCCGCCAGCAGTGGCGTGCCGATGGCTGCGATCCCAAAGATGATCAGCAGGACCCCCCAGACGATGGACCATCCCGAAGCCTGCCGTAACAGCGAGCCGGTTGATTGTGCGACCATATATGCCTCCTCGGTCGAGTTCCAGGAGGGCAATTCTGCTCCCTGGGGGCCATTTTCGCAAGTCCGATGAGCAGGGGTGTGGCTGGAGCCGGGCACGCCGGGGGACGAGGCTGGAAGCTGGCCGGTGCTTCTATATGGCAGGAGGCGATGGCAGAAAGTCGTGACGGCGGAAGATGCGGTTCCAGCCCGGCTGCTGGATTACTTTTTGCCCGCCACTGCCTGCAGGCAACGGCTGTAGAGCTCAAGCAGATGGCCGGCATATTCTTCCGGTTTGGCCGCCGCTCCGGTGCCCTGGAAGCCGACTCCCGAGGAAGTCGTCCGGCCGTACCCGGTCGTCATGGCGACAAACTTCATGAGATCCAACGCGATGTCTTCATTGCGACGCGATCCGGTTGTCCCGCCGGTAACTTCGTCCATGCCATGCCTCCCCTGTGCCCGAAATAGCGATGATAACAGAAGACTTTGCTGCCTCAATACCCCTGTGTGGGGCGGACACTTATGTCCGCCGCTTTTTGACTTTGACGGTGGGCCATCGGGGTAAGGCCCGGCGTGGTTACACGGAACGTCAAGAAAAATCGGGACTTCAAGAAAAATCAACTTGTAAAGGCGGCGGACAAGAGTGTCCGCCCCACACGAGCAATCAGTCCACATCCTCGAGTTTAGTGTAGGTGAAGCCGCCTTGCGGGTTATTCAAACCTACGAAGGTCCAGACCTGGCCGGCACTGAAGGTGAGCGTGCCGGTGTCGACGGCGGCGAATTTCTGGCCTACCGAGGTGAGTTCAATCTCGTAGTTGGCGGCCGACAGCGACTGGTAGGGGGCGGTGGCGCCATAGCCCAGATTGCTGATCGTCGGACTGACAGTCGATAAAGGGGTTCCCGGGGTCACAATGTAGACATCGGCTGGCCCCAGGCTCGGCGAAACGTTGATGACACGAATTTTGAAATCGCCCGAGGCGGGCGCGGAGTTGTTGTCGGTGAGCACGAGATTGGCGACCTGGGTGGAAAAGCCGTAGGAAATGACGGTGGTGTCGGTGCCGGAGCCGAAACTGATCGACTGTTGCAGCAGGGTGGTGCTTGATCCTGAAGGCTCAATCCCCACCTGATGAGAGCCGGATTTCTCGGAGAGGTATCCGGTGCTGGTGCCGTACGCGAGATTGCTCGACACCGACGTGCTGTCGAGCAGGACCTCGAGACTGGATTCGTCCGGGACCGCATTCATCAGCCGGAAGCGAGTGCTTCCTCCCCCGCCGCATCCGCCGATGAGAAGCATGGTTCCCAAACCGAGGATGCCGGCACACAACGAAGTCAAGCGCAAGATTCGTCCCACTGTTTCACCCCTTGGACTTAGAAGTCTGGAATTTTCACGCGAGCAAAAACCGACTGATGCAAAGGTTTCAATGCGGAGTTGCAACGCTTGCGTAAAGAGTGGGTCAAGGCAGGTAAAGTCTTGTAAAACCAGTTTTCAGTCGTCAGTTTTCAGTCGTCAGTTGGGATGGTGGATTCGCTGAGGACCGAAGACTGACGACTGCTTTACGAACTTTTACGCGACTTTACCAAGTCTTTACTCTGTTGCGGATGGCGAAGTGTTCTAACTAGCAGATCGATTCTCCGGGGCAGAAAGCTTCCGCGAGTTACGCGAATATGAATTGGAGAATACCTACAATGTGGAATTCAATAGCACCGAAGGGATCTAATTTCGGTCGGGGCGGGCGCAGATCGTTGTTTGCCACCGCATTTCTGGCAGGGTTGCTCAGCCTTGGATTGGGCGCCGGCAATGCCCTGGCTCAAGATACGCAGGAAACGCCGCCACCGCCGCCGTCAGATCAGGGGACCGGACAAGGGATGGGTCAGGGGATGGGGCGGGGCATGGGCCATCGTCCGATGATGAGCGTGGACGATCAGCTCGAGCACCTGACCAAGAAGTTGAAACTGAGCGATGACCAGCAGGCGAAGCTGAAACCCATCCTCGAAGACCAGAACAAACAGATGGAGCAGATTCACAACGATTCGTCACTGTCGCGCGAAGACCGATTCAGCAAGATGCAGGACCTGCGGCAAAGTTCCGACACGCAGATCAAGAGCGTGCTGAACGAAGAGCAGCAGAAGAGTTTCGACAAGATGCGCGAAGAACAACGCGAGCGGATGAAGCATTGGCGCAGGGGAGGCGATACTCCGCCTCCGCCACCCAGCAACCCGGACAATCAATAAAGCGGCGTCGGGCTTCGGACCTCGGACCTCGGCTGCAAGCGCAAATCGAGATCTGGTCTCTAAGGTCTGAAGTCCGATGTCCGAGTCAAGTTTTCTCCCAAAGCCTCTGCACCTGGCAACTCTTTTGCGTCGCCCGCAAGAGTTGACTGGTGCAGAGGCTCTCTTTTTGTCCGGTGGTGGGCGCGAGCGTCCCGCTCGTGCGGAAGTGGCGGAGGGGCGCGGGGAATAGACGAACCGTAGAAGAGAAAAGCCCCAAACGATAATCTTTGCCGCTCCTGCACGAGCGGGGCGCTCGCGCCTACATTTTCATTTCGCACATCAGGGCGAGCAGATTCTGCTCGGGGTCGCGGAAGAAAGTCATCCACAGATCGTGGGTGGGCATCTTGGCGATCAGATGAGGCGCGTCCTCGAAGTGGACACCGTGGCTGAGCATCTGGCGGTGAGCGCTCACGATGTCAGGTACGGTAAAGTACAGAATTGAGCTGGGGTGGTCGAACTCCGGCTTTTCGGGACGGGTGAGCATGAGGCGAACACCGCCACAGTCGAAGAAAGCCAGGGCGCCGGCGGTGAACAGCAGCGGCAGCCCGAGCATGTCCCGGTAAAATGCGGTGGCGCGCTCGAGATCGTGCACGTTGATGGCGATCTGGCCGAGTCGCGAAATTCCGATGGGTAAGGGTGCGGCAGTCATGGGGGTCAGCCTCCAGGGCGAATTGTTAGTATAGCTAACTATATTTCATGAACGGACGCAAGCTAAAAAAAAGAGCTCGGGGGGAGACATCGGCGATCGCCGACCGGCTGCATTCGGCAGCCATTCACCTGCTGCGCCGGGTGCGCAAGCGGGATGTGGCCGCGGGCGAAGGACCGGCCCGGCTGTCGGCATTGTCGGTGCTGGTTTTCGGCGGCCCGATGACGCTCGGCCAGCTGGCCGCAGCGGAACAGGTGAGGCCGCCGACCATGAGCCGCATCGTGACTGGGTTGGAACACAACGGGCTCGCGGAGCGCCTGACGGATTCCCGAGACGCCCGCCGGGTCCGGATTCGCGCCACCCCGCGGGGCGAGCGCCTGCTGCACCAGGGCAGGCGGCGCCGAATTGAGTACCTGGCCCGCCAGCTCGAGGGCCTTACGCGGCAGGAACGTGACACGCTCGAGAGTGCAGTCAAATTGTTGGAGGCCGTGCTTCGCGACTGGCAGCAAGAGGAGTGACGGGCGGAATCGCAGTCAGAGCTTGGGCTAGGTTTCAATGCCCACGTAGCAGATGCGCCCGATCAGATAGTCATGGACCTTTTTGCCCGGCTCCATGGTCATGACTTCGACCGGATAGGCGTGATTGTGGGGGCGCAGGACCATCTGGTCTCCGGCAACCTCCACATATTTCACGGTGCAGTTGCCGCCGCGGGCAACCGCGTACATATTGGATTCGCCCTTGCGATAAGGCTTGAGGGAATTGTAGTGGCGGTCGATCAGGACGGTGGCCCCGGGCAGGAGGCGAGGATACATGCTCATGCCCTCGCGGCCGTCGGTGCGGATAATCACAAAACGTTCCCAGCCTGCGCGGTCGCCCTCCACCTCCGGGCGCAGCTTGCGCAGGAAACTCTTCTTGAATTTCAGAATGTCCTTCACCTTCATGCTGGTGATGAGGGGCTGGCGCGCGGCGACGACCCCGTCCACCAGGAGAACGTTTTCGAAGGCATCCTCGCTGGGGGGAGTGATGCTGGCGCGCTTGTTGACCTCGCCGGGGTCAAGCAGATCCAAAATGGACAGGCGTTGCACGCTCAATACCTTGTCCATACCTTCGACGCTTAGGCCACGCTTGCGGTTGAGGAAGTTGGAAATGTGCGCCTGGCGGAAGCCGGTTTCCCGGGCCAGGCCCAGGCCGGTCAGCTCGCCTTCCTCGATGCGCTCGCGCAGAGCTTTGCGGAGATTTTCCTGCAGGGCGCGGAACTTCATGCCCAAAGTATAGCACCGCATGTATAGCGTATTGCTATTCAAACCTGTACAGGAACATCTGAGAGGAAATATTTTCTTGACTTTGAGAAATCAGGAGCTATACGATGAGCGCCTTGTATAGCCATTCTTCCTTGAGGGGGAATTTCATTCACAAGAGCACACAAGGCCATGTTAAGCAATTCACAATCCGAGAGCGAGGAGAACAACTTCGTGGAATTTCGCCGCAAGGTGCGGGCCGCGGAAATGCTTTCCTCCGCCATGGAGCGGCTATTGCGGGAGCTCCAGTTTACGGGCCGGCTCAGCGTCGTGGTGCAGAATGGCCGCGTGCTGAAATCCGGCTATGAGGAGGGCTATTTCCGCCGGCCGACAGTTTCCTAGGTCAGGCGCAGGCCGATAGTTCCCCATCCGAACGCTAGCAGGCATTCATAACTAAATAATCCCAACAGGTCATCGTAAGAGAAACGAGCCCTGTGACCGAGCAATCGGCACAGGGCTTTTTTTATTGCTGTTCTCAGCTATCAGCCGTCCGCAGGAGAAAGTTTTGGTTTGGCGGATGGCTGACCGCCGAGAGCTGAAAGGTAAAGAGGCAATCATGAAAATCGAAGATCCGGAAATGATCCAGTTGGAGCTCAAGTACTGTGAACGTTGCGGGGCGCTGTGGTTGCGGCTCAAGGGAGCGGAGGCGATCTATTGCGCGCCCTGCGATCTGGAGATGCTGGACTTGCCCTCTCCGCGCAAGGCGACCAGCCGGCCGCGGCTGCCGGGAAACCACAAGATTGAAGGCAAGGCGAAACCCGGCGAGGTGACGGCGTTTTGCGGAAACGGAGGGACGGCATGACCGCCATTCCTGCTTCGTCGCCCAAATCAGATCGCGAGAGCGGGGCCATTCCCGGCAACGGGCGCGATCCCGATCTATGGCTCTACCGGGAGCGGACGCTCGGCATGTTGAGGCGGTATCAGCGCTTGTCAGTGGAAGTGGGACGACTGCCGTCGCTCTTGGGACGGGAGTTTTTCCGGACCCGGGTAACTTCGTATCACGTCGGGACGTTTGAGGATGCGGTGATCTTTGTGCATGATGTGGCGAGTAGCCTGGCCCAACTGGGCGGGTTCGAGCACAAGCTGATTGCGAAGATCGCGCTGCAGGACTACACCCAGAGCGAGACCGCGCGCCTGCTGGGCTGCTGGCGGCGCACGGTGGGGCGACGCTTCCCGGAAGCGCTGGACCGATTGACGGAAATCTTTCTGGATTCCGGCCTGCTGATTCGACTGCCGGCGAGCGATGTGGCCCGGGCCCACAACTGTCAAGGGGGAAGAATCGGGTAAATTCCTGCAACTGCTTCTGTCCAGAGGGAATAAAACTTGCGAGAGCATGTCCCATTTGCTGCAACGAACTTGCTATTCTGGATTTAGAGATTGAGAAAGACCAGGTTGAGGGCGCGCCGCAAAGCGCGCCTTTTTTGTCTTGCCGGCGCAAACTTGTCGGAGGCGGCGAGCGGGAGCATGAAGAAAGCGAAAGCGAGAACGAGAGCCGCGAGCGCGAAAGGGCTTTCGCCCGGCAAGGCCGCGGAAAGGCCGATCGACCTGGCGGAGATCCGCCGGCAGATCAGCGATCTGGTGGGAAATGGTGCCGTGGGCATGGTCGAAAGCACGATGGAAGAAGTGGGGAAGGGCCACTATCTAGGAATGAAATACCTGTTCGAGATGATCGGACTTTATCCGGCGACATCCGCCGACGATCAGGCGCTGGAGGATTCTCTGGCGGCCATCCTGTTGCGAAGTCTGGGTTTTCCCGAAGCGCCGATGCCGGAAGGGGGCGTTACCGAAGATTCCGGCCGAACCGCTTCTGCCCCCGAGGATGTTTTAGAATGAAGGCCAGCAGTTGGGCGACGGCGGCGAGCCGCTGGTCGCAAGCGGCAGGTCGCATGTCAGCGACCTTCAGCCATTGCGCCCGGACGCGGACCGGACGGCCGGTGACGCATCTGCCTTTACTGCACGGGGCTCTCAGAATGGACATGACGTGGGTGACTGGCCGAGTAGCGGTCGGGGGTGGAATCTGGACGGCGGACAACATGGCGGCGGTGGCGCAGGCGGGTGTAACGCACATCATCGACATGCAGATTGAGTTCGACGACACCAGCCTGGCGGAACCGCATGCCATCGAAGTGCTGTGGAATCCGATTGACGACGATTTTCAGCCTAAGCCTCCCGAGGTATTTCAGCGGGGGGTGGAATTCGCGGTGCAAGCGCTGGAACGGGATGAGACCAAGCTGTTCATCCATTGCGCAGCCGGGGTGCACCGGGCGCCGATGATGACGCTGGCGGTTTTGTGTTCGCTGGGCTGGACGCCGGCGGCGGCGCAGGACTTGATCGAGAGAGAGCGTCCGGTGGTGGATTTCGCGGATGTCTACTTGCGCAGCGTGGAGAGGTTTCTGGACGAGCAGGTGAGAGCGGGAGAGTAAGACAACCAGTTCCCCGGTTCGCAGTTCCCGGTTCTTAGTTTTAAACCCTAAACAATTCTGGCGAGGCGAATTCCCTTTTTTGGGTTGAGGGAAAGGCCTGTCTCACGATGGAGAAACCCGGCAAGGGAGGAAACATGTTCGACGAGCACCGCCGCCCGGCGTGGCGGCTTTTCTACTTGCTGGCCATTGTGCTGGTCGGTGTCTCCCGGGGGCAGTCGCCGGCCACCACCACGATCAACGAAGGATTGTTCGCCAGCCACTCCGGGGCGGAAAAGAAAAACGCCGCGATGTCATTCGTGTCGGCGGCCCTTCAGCTGACCGATGCCGTGACCTCGCGTCACATTATCGATCCGGAAAAGTTCAAGCAGGGTTTGAGCGCTGTGATCGACGGCACGGTTCTCTGCCTGAATGCTTCCACCTGGTCCAAACCCACGCAGCCGTGAATCAGCCGATTTCTTCGGTCCAGTTTTCCAGAGTCTTCTTTACCTGAGCCATGAACTGGTCGGCGACTGCGCCGTCGATGAGGCGATGGTCGTAGCCCAGCGTCAGATGGACCACGGAACGGATCGCAATCGAGTCATTGCCATCGTCGTCGGTAACCACCATCGGCGCCTTGGTGATTCCACCGACGCCCATGATGGCCGAGTTCGGCTGGTTGATGATGGGCAGTCCGAATACCGCGCCAAACTGGCCTGGGTTGGTGATGGTGAAGGTCGAGCCTTCAACTTCTTCGGGTTTAAGCTTTTTATTGCGAGCGCGCTCGCCCAGGTCGCTGATGCCGCGCTGCAGACCGAGAAAGTTGAGGTCGTCCGCGTTCTTCAGCACAGGGACGATCAGGCCCCAATCGAGGGCGACCGCGATTCCAAGATTGACGTGGCGGTGGTAGCGGATGCTTTCGCCTTCGACGGAGGCGTTCACGATGGGAAACTGCTGCAGGGTGATGATGGCGGCGCGAGAAAAGAACGGCATGAAGGTGAGGCGGGCGCCATTGCGTTTTTCAAAGGCGGACTTGTGCTTGTTGCGCAACTGAACGATGCGCGTCAGATCCACTTCGAACATGCAGTGGACGTGAGCGCTGGTGCGGCGCGACTCGATCATGCGCTGGGCAATGATCTTGCGCACATGGTTCATGGGCACGAGGTCGCCGGGAATTGGCGCCGGAGCGGGAGGTGCGCCATCGGTCTTGGCGGGAGCCGCGGCGGGGGCGGTGGATGCGGGCGCGCCGGGCGGGCTCTTTTCCAGAAATGCGGTGATGTCCTGCTTGGTGATGCGTCCGCCCAGTCCGGTTCCTGGCACTTGCGCGAGATTGATGTTGTGCTCGCGCGCGATTTTGCGGACTAACGGGGACGAGCGGGCGTGGTCTTCTTCTTCGTGCGAAGCCTGGGGTTGCGAAGCCTGGGGCGGCGGAACCTGGGGTGGCGCGGCCGGGGCAGCGGCCTTGGGTTCAGTCGCCGGGGCAGCCACTTTGGCTGGAGCCGATTCCGGCTTTGCCGGGGAAGCGGGTTTGGCGGCGCTCTCGCCATCGGCGGAAATCGTGCCCACTACCGTGTTTACCTGAACGGTTGCGCCTTCGGCAACCTTAATGTCCTGGAGGACTCCCGAAGCCGGCGCGGGAATTTCAGCGTCTACCTTATCGGTTGAGATCTCGAACAGCGGTTCGTCGCGCTGCACCTTGTCACCGGGCTTTTTCAGCCACTTGGTGATGGTCCCTTCAAAGATCGATTCGCCCATCTGGGGCATGACGATATCAGTCGGCATAAATCCCTTCCACACGGGCCGGTTTCGGTCCGCGCAATCCATCATTATATATATCGGCCGGGCTGCGGCTGCAGCCGGTCAGTCGTGGTGCTCGTGTTGTTCTCCCTGGGGATCGACAGCGGGGGGCGCGACCCCGGTGGATTTCTTCCAGTAATCCTGCACCGCTGGAGGCAACTTTTCGATGCGCGACAGGAAGGCAGTGACCTTCCACATGTCCGGTTCGCTCAAAGCCTGCTTCCAGGCGGGCATGCCGCTGTAGCGAACACCGGTGCGAACCGCGTAGTAGATGTGCCACTCGGGATCATCCAGCGGGTGGAGGATCAGTTGGGGAGGCGGCGGGTAGAAGGAGCGCTCGAGCGGACTGGGCTTGTTGTCGAGCCCGCCGTGACAAAGGGCGCAGTTCATGGTGTAGATTTTCATTCCGTCGATCAGATTATCGTCGGTCGGGGGCACGGGGCTGTTGAGCCGCGGGGCGTGGCGCTCCATGGAGGCGTCCATGGCGGACATGGCGATGCGGCGCTCCATTTTCGGAGGTGTGGAATCGGCGTTTGTGGGAAGGAAGCCGAGCGTGGCGATGGCCAGTCCTCCCATGAAGAGCAGAAGCAAGGTAATGATGGCGCCGAGTATGAAATTACGCATTCTTCCCTCCTTTAATACTTCGCTGGTGCCGCAGGCGCAGTTACAGATCATCCGGCGAGGCGGTGTGTTGCAGGATGGCGCGGGCGTCTTGCGCCTCCGATTCTCTCACCTGCAGCCTGATTCCGCCGAACATATGCGCATGCCAACCGCCGATGCGAAGCATGTTTTCATCATACGCGAAGCATTCAATATCAGCTGATTGCAGGCGGCTGCGGGCCAGCAGGAATTCTGTCTGACTTTGAAAGACCGCGACGGTTACCAGGTTTTCGGGCATTGCCAATGCTGTTCTGCCGAGCTCCGCTCGGCCGGACAGCCGTGGACGGCTGTCCCCACGTGGTTTGTGGTCGCCACAAAGCTCAGTATGCTTTTAGCCGCCGGGCCTCGCGCAACACGTCGCTCACCTGGGGCAGGAAATATTCCTCCTGTGGGGGCGAGAAGGGCACTGGAGAATCCTGGGCGGCGATGCGCACGATGGGGGCGTCGAGATGGTCAAACGCCTCTTCGTTGATGATGGCGGCGATTTCGCCGGCGAGGCCTCCGGTGCGGGAGTGTTCGTGCAGAACGATGACTCTGCTGGTCTTGCGCACGGTCTCGGCGATGGCTTCGTGGTCGAGGGGCGAGAGGGTACGCAAGTCCACGACCTCGACGTCGATCCCTTCACTGCTTAGAGTCGCGGCAGCCTCCAGCGCGGTGTGCACCATGGCAGCATAAGTGATGATGCTGAGATCGCGACCTTCACGGGCAATGCGCGCCTTGCCCAGCGGCACAATGTAATCCTCCTCCGGCACTTCCTCCTTGATGCGGCGATAAAGATATTTGTGCTCGAAGAAGATGACAGGATTGTTGTCGCGGATGGCCGCCTTGATCAGACCTTTGGCGTCGTAGGCGCTGGCTGGACAAACCACTTTCAGGCCGGGCGCGTGCACAAACCACATTTCCGGATTTTGCGAGTGGAAGGGGCCGCCGTGCACATTGCCGCCGCTGGGTCCGCGAATGACCAGCGGCGCGGGCGCTCCCCAGCGGTAGTGAGCTTTTGCGACCATGTTGACGATCTGGTTGAAAGCGCAGCCGATGAAATCCATGAACTGAAACTCGGCCACCGGGCGCATACCGGTTAGCGAGGCGCCGAATGCGGCGCCTACGATGGCGGATTCCGCGATCGGGGTGTCGATGACACGTTCGGGGCCGAAGCGGTCGATGAAGCCCTCGGTGACTTTGAAAGCGCCGCCGTAGATGCCGATATCCTCGCCGAGGCAGAAGACGGCGGGATCGCGTTCCATTTCTTCCCAGATACCCTGGCGGATGGCTTCGAGATAGGTCAGTTGAGGCATAACTAAATTTCCTGTCGTCTGGAGCTTACGGAATCAACGGGCGGAACGTTGGGCGCAGTCGAGGGACGCAAGGTCCCTCGACTGCGCAGCCTGGCCGCTTCGCAGCGGGCTGCTCGGGATGACACGGAGCCGGGGGCCAGATCGCCAGCGAGTTGGTTATATGTGATCGACATCACTTCAAATGTACCGCGGCCTCTGGCCCTGCCAGCCCAATCGCAGTCCCCTTTCTGGTTTTTGGTGTACCGTACTTCGGCTTGATTTCGTGGCAGCCCGCTTCGCAATATACCCCGCCTGCGGCGGATTCGGGTTCCGGCATTGGGCTGGCGACTGCGAGGTCGCGGTCGGTTTCCAGTTGTTGATCAACACCAGCGATCAGTTCTCGGTTCTCCGTTGGAGTCATCCACTTTTTTACATTTAACAGGTAGTTTTCGAAGCGGGTGATGCAATCGCGTTTGCGCCAATATTCGAACAGCGGTTTGGGGACGTAATCGGCGGCGTCGTGGATAGCATGGCCTTTCATGCGCATCATCTTCGCTTCGATGAGGGTGGGGCCCTGGCCGCGG
The DNA here is from genome assembly GCA_963742495.1 of Terriglobia bacterium. Classification (GTDB taxonomy): domain Bacteria; phylum Acidobacteriota; class Terriglobia; order Terriglobales; family Acidobacteriaceae; genus JAIQFF01. The sequence goes on along the minus strand of CAVULZ010000002.1, from coordinate 450,783 downwards.
CGGGCGCGTTCGCAGGCTTCGTGGGCGGCGTCGTAGACCTGACAGGCGTCGGTGCCGTCTACGATCACGCCGGGGATGCCGTAGGCGATGGCTCGCTCCGCCAGATCCTTCACGCGGAATTGCAGGGCGGTCGGCGTGGAGTATGCCCAGAGATTATTTTCGACGATGAGCACCAGGCCGAGGTCCTGAACGGCGGCGAAATTCAGGCCTTCGTAGGTGACTCCGGTGGATTGGCCGCCATCGCCGATGTAAGTCAAGACGGCGATGTTGCGTCCCTGAAGGCGCGCGCCGAGAGCCACGCCGGCGAGAACGGGAAGAAGATCGCCCAGAGTCGAGATGGGAGAAACTACATTGCGGTCTTTCATGTCTCCAAAATGCGACGAAGCATCGCGGCCATGGGTCGGCGAACCGGCCTTGGCCATGTACTGCATCATGATGTCGCTGGGGGAAAAGCCGCGGACCAGGGTCGAGCCCTGATTGCGGATCAAGGGGCCGAGCCAGTCCTCTTTATGTAGCGCGTAGGCGGAGGCGCAGGAGCAGGCTTCCTGGCCCAGGCCGAAGTAAACGCCGCCGACTACTTTTCCCTGTTTGTAGAGATTTTCGAGGGCGGCCTCCATCTTTCGGTTCAGGAGCATCCAGCGGTAGATCTCGATGCATTGCTTCTTGTTCAGGTATTTTGATTCGCGGATGGGCGGAACGGGCGCGCTGAGGTCGCCGGTGACTTCATAGGCGACTTTGCCGTCTTTGCGAACCTGGTGGATGGAGAAGCTTGGCTTTTCGAGGCGATGATCGGGGATGGTATAGCTACGCCGGTCGGCGCTTGGGGCTTTGCGGGCGGATTTGACTGTGGCTGGTTTGTCTTTTTTCTTGGCCATGTGCGGCTCGGCGACATCCATGCTAACGCGGAGCTTTCGATTCTGTCGCGCCCCCGTACGTCATGCCCGGAATATATCTTCTTCCTTGTGCAGCCGCCGCAATTCCTCGGGCGGTTTCAGGGGCACGCCCACGGAGTGTCCCAGCAGCGCATCGAGGCTTTCCAGCCAGAGCATCTGGCTCTCGAAAACCACGCCGAAGTTGCGCGAGATGGAATGGGCCACATCCTGTAACGGGAGTTCTTTGCCTAATTCTTTCGCCATGGAAGTTACCGGCTTGGTGGTGATACCGCAAGGGATGATCAGGTTGAAATAATCGAGGTCGGTGTTCACATTGAGGGCGAAACCGTGCGAGGTTACGGCGCGGGAGATGTGGACGCCGAGGGCGGCGATTTTGGCCTCTTCTAGCGGAGACACAGGTCCCTCGACTCCGCGGGACAATTCGCGAGCGAATTGTCCCGCTGCGCTCGGGATGACAGGGTTTGGCGGTGGTCCAGACTCCGGTGAGGCCGCAGATGCGGGTGGTGGGAATGCCGAAGTCGGCGCAGGTCGCGGATCAGGACTTCTTCCAGGCGGCGCACGTAATCAACCGCGCCCAGCGTTTTGCGCTTGCCGCCAGGGGTGGCAATTGCTCGCAGGTCGAAAATGGGGTAGCCGACCAGCTGGCCGGGGCCGTGGAACGTAACGTCGCCGCCGCGATCGGATTCGAATACCTCGACACCGCGCTGGGCGAGGAGTTCGGGCGAAGCCACAATATTTTTCTGCTTGGCGTTGCGGCCTAGAGTGATGACGGGCGAATGTTCCAGCAGCAGCAGGACGTCGCCGATGCGATCTGCCTTGCGCAGTTCGACCAGGCGCTGTTGCAGGCTCAGGCCGGTGGCGTAATCGATGGTGCCGAGTTGGAGGACAGAGATCAAAATCGTTCGCCACGGATTTCAGGGATTAGCACGGATCAAAAAAAGCAAGGATTAATCTCTTGATCCGCGAGAATCCGTGGCCTGCCTTTCAGGCGTTGACCGCCATTCCGTACACGCTATTGGATGCATCGAGCATGGCCTCGGCCAGCGTGGGATGAGCGTGGATCGTCCACATCAAGTCTTCCACCGTGGCTTCGAGTTCGATTGCGACTACCGCTTCGGCGATCAGTTCGGTGGCCTGCGGGCCGATGATGTGCACGCCGAGAATCTCGCCATAATCGGCGTCGGAGACGATCTTGATGAAGCCCTCGTGCTGGCCCACGATCGACGCCCGCGAGTTCGCGGTGAAGGGGAACTTGCCGACCTTGAGGTTGTAACCCGCTTCTTCGGCCTTGGCCTCGGTCAAGCCGACGCTGCCAATTTCGGGATGGCAGTAGGTGGCGTTCGGGATATGCTCCGGGTTGATGGGCTTGCCTTTTTTGCCGGCGATCTTGGTGACCGCGACGATGCCTTCCATCGCGCCCACGTGGGCCAGTTGCGGGGTTCCCGAGCACGATGTCGCCGATGGCGTAGACCCCGGGCTCGGCGGTCTGCATCCAGCTGTCGGTCTTGATGAAGCCGCGGTCGGGCTTGATCTTGGTTCTTTCCAGCCCGATGTTCTCGGTGCGCGGCTTGCGGCCGACAGCGATCAGGATGCGCTCGGTTTCGATTTTCTGCGGCTTACCATCCACGCTGAAGGTTACGGTGACCCCGGATTTTCCCTTTTCTACTTTGTCGACTTTGGCGCCGGTATGGAAGGCGATGCCGCGCTTGCGGTAGACCCGCGCCAGTTCCTTGGAGATTTCCTCGTCTTCAATGGGAACCAGGCGGGGCAGCATCTCGATGAGGGTGACTTCCGCGCCGAAGGAACGGAAGATGGAAGCGAATTCCACGCCTACCGCTCCCGCGCCGACGATGACCAGCGATTTGGGAATTTCCTTGAGTGACAGGATTTCGATATTGGTCAGGACCTGGTCGCCGGGCTCAAGGCCGGGGAGCATGCGCGCTTCCGACCCGGTGCACAGAATTACGTTCCTGCGCTTTGACCTGCGTGGTCTTGCTGTCGGCAGCTGACCTCGACGGTCAGCACGCCGTTTTGCGCCGGGCCGGTGAGCTTGCCGTATCCCCGGATGGTTTCGACCTTGTTCTTCTTCATCAGGAACTCGAGACCCTTGGCGTGCTTGGCCACGATCTTCGACTTGCGTTCCTGGATCGCCGGCCAGTTGAGCTTGCGCGCGTCCACGCCTTCGATGCCAAATTCCTTGGCGTCTTTGAGGTGGTCCCAGAGTTCGGCGTTAAAGAGCAGAGCTTTGGTGGGGATGCAGCCCACGTGCAGGCAGGTGCCTCCGAGCACGTTGTCCTTCTCGATGAGGGCGGTTTTCAGGCCGTACTGGCCGGCTCGGATGGCAGCGGTGTAGCCAGCCGGACCGCTGCCGATGATAGCAATGTCATAAATGGTTTCGGGCAAGGAGTTCCTCACTATGAAGAGATGCGCGATGGCAAACGTTTGATTCTAGAACAGGTACACGTAAAGTTGCGATAGGGAGGCGCGTAATGGAGGACGGGCGTCGCGCCCGTCGGGCAGGGGCTGTGCATGACGGGCGGGACGCCCGTCCTCCATCTTGATATGGGAACTTCCAGACCGGTTTGGACGTAATATAGAGAGCAGGAGGTATCTATGCACGTCTTTGGGTTCTTCCTTTTTCCGTTCTTTGGATTCGGGTTTGTGGTTTATTTCCTGCCGACGCTGATCGCGCTGGTGCGCGAGAAACACGACAAGCTTTCCATCTTTCTGCTCAATTTCTTTTTGGGTTGGAGTCTGATTGGGTGGATCGTGGCCCTGGTTTGGGCATGCAAGGATGATCGGATTGTCTACGTGCAGAATGTGCAGCGCTACTAGCCCCGCCAGGTGAACGCAGAACCTTTCCCGAGCTTTCCTCGGCCTGGACGGGTCTGAGACCCATCCCCACATGGCCATTGCTAACCCAGTAGCTTCGCCGCTTCCTTGGCGTAATACGTGACGATGATCCCGGCACCGGCGCGGCGGATGGAAAGCAGGGATTCCAGCATTACGCGCTCGCGGTCGATCCAGTTATTGCGGGCGGCGGCTTCGATCATGGCGTACTCGCCGGAAACCTGATAGGCGGCGAGGGGCAAGTCGAAGCGTTCCCGGGCGGCGGCAATCACGTCCAGATAAGGCATGGCGGGCTTGACCATGATCATGTCCGCGCCTTCCTCGATATCTGCTTCAATCTCACGCATGGCCTCGAGCCGGTTTGCGCCATCCATCTGGTAGGAGCGGCGATCGCCGAACTGGGGCGCTGAATCGGCGGCCTCGCGGAAGGGGCCGTAGAAGCCGGAAGCGAACTTGGCGGCGTAAGAAAGGATCGGAGTGTTGGTCAGGTCGGCTTCGTCGAGCGCCTTGCGGATGGCGGCGACCCGGCCATCCATCATGTCGGACGGGGCGATGATGTCGACCCCGGCGCGGGCCAGCGAAACCGACGCGCGGGCCAGCAGTTCGAGCGTGGCGTCGTTGAGAATCTCATAGTCGCCGGCAATGGCTGGAGGAGTCGCGACCGCAGCCCCCAGCGACTGCGCGGCGGCGCTGGAACGCACCACGCCGCAATGTCCGTGGGACATGTATTCGCACAGGCAAACATCACCCACAACGATGAGGTTGGGGACTTCGCGCTTGATGGCGCGGGCGGCCTGCTGCACGATTCCGTTTTCTGACCAGGCGCCGGTGGCGGCCTCATCTTTGGTCTCGGGCAGGCCGAAGAGGATGACGGCAGGAACTCCAAGTGCGGCTGTCGACTGTGCTTCCTGCACGGCTTCATCGACCGAAAGATTGAACACGCCCGGCATGGAGCGAACTTCCTTGCGCACGCCTTCGCCGGGACAAACGAACAGGGGGTAGACGAAGGCCTCGGGAGTGAGCCGGGTCTCGCGCACTAGATTCCGCAACTGGTTGTTCTGGCGGAGGCGGCGGAGGCGTGTGACCGGGAAGGTCATGGGCTGATTCTAGCAGAGGCTCCGGCGGGCAGACACGGTCGCCGATAGGTGGCGATGACCATGCGTACCACGCCCGGGAGCAGGTCAGAAACGCTCAAACGGTCGGGCTATCCGGGGGAACCGCGGTACCAAAGTAACGCTCTGTCTATCCCGAAACCGAACCCGGCGGAGGCGCAGCCACTAGAATGCGGGATATCCATGATTTCGAAGCACCCATGGCGGGTCGCGTGTTTTGCCGGCATCGTTCTCATCTATGCCGGCGTATCGCTCAGCCTGTCCGCCGGGTTTGCACTACTCGCGTTCGGTGACGTTGCCCAATTCCTGCTGCTGTTTATTGCATTCCTGCTCATGCTCGCGAACGCCGCTTCGACCCGCGGCCAGACCCGGCTGTTCTGGGGGCTCATGGCGGTGGGCTGCCTGTTTTGGGCGGGCAATCTGTTCCTATGGACGCTGTATGAAGTGATCTGGCGGCGGCCTATCCCGGACCCGTTTATCGGAGATGTAATCCTTTTTGTTCACGTCGTGCCCTTCATGGCGGCGGTGGCGCTGCGTCCTCACCAATCGGAGGGAAAGAAACTCTATTTCAGCACCTTGAACTTTCTGATGCTGCTGGTGTGGTGGGTTTTTCTCTACGCCTTCATCGTGTTTCCGGATGAGTATGTCGTGCTCAATGTGGCGGTTTACAGTCCGCATTACGATCTGCTTTATCTGGTGGAAAACCTGGCCTTTCTGGCGGTTCTCGGCATACTGGCGTGGAATGCGCGGGGGGCGTGGAGAGACGTTTACCGGAACCTGTTCGTCGCCTCGGGACTTTACGCGGTCAGCTCCCTGGCGCTGAACCTGGCCATCGCTCGCGGGCAATACCACACGGGCAGCCTTTATGACATTCCGTTCGTTGCCTCGGTATGCTGGATGATCTGGGCCACGCTGCTGGCGCGGGACCTGAAGCCGCCTTCGCAGCCCGCGCCGTCAGAGCTCTCGCGCTGGCAAATGCTGGCGCCACGGCTGGCTATGCTGGCCATGCTTTCGCTTCCGCTGATGGGCTACTGGGCATGGTTTCGCGACACGGCCCCGCCCCACCTGCGGCAGTTCCGGCTGCTGGTTACGCTGGCGGCGACGCTGGTGCTGGGCTTGTTCGTGTTTCTGCGGCAGGTCCTGATGGACAGGGAACTGGTGCGTCTGCTGGAAGAGTCGCGCGCCAGCCTGGAAAATATGAAACGGCTGCAGACCGAACTGGTGCAGAGAGAGAAACTGGCCTCGCTGGCGCAGCTGGTGTCGGGAGCGGCCCACGAGATCAACAATCCGCTGGCGGCCATCCTGGGATACTCCGAGCTGCTGGCCGCCCAACCGGGCCTGGAATCGAAACAGGCCAGCATGGCGCGCAAGATCGGGCAGCAGGCGAGACGGACGCGGGAGCTGGTTTCCAGCCTGCTCAGCTTTGCCCAGCAGTCGCCGGGAGAGAAGACGCTGCTGGATATGGGCTCCGTATTGCAAAGAGCGCTGCAGATGAAAATGCTGCGCACGGAGAACAAGAATATTCATTTGGAGAGCCGGATTGAGCCTGGCTTGCCGCAAATATGGGGCAACGTCAACCAGCTGTTTCAGTGCTGCGTGGAAATTATCGGCAACGCCACCGACGCTTTGGAAGAAGTTGGAGGCGGCACGTTTTCGGTGAGCGTTCTGCAGGAAGGCGATGAGCTGGTAATGGAGTTTTCCGATTCTGGCCCGGGCATCCGCGATCCGCAGCGCATTTTCGATCCCTTCTATACGACCAAGCCCGTGGGCAAGGGCATGGGACTCGGATTAAGTGTCACCTATGGAGTCGTCCAGGACCACCAGGGAAAAATCAGCTGCGAAAACCGGGTGGGGGGAGGGGCGGTTTTCGAGCTTCGCTTCCCGCTAGCCAAGCAATCCGCTCCGAAGATTGCCGAGGCCGCCAAGGCCTAGGATTTTGCGCTCAGATTCCTTTGCGTCCCTTGCTCCGCAAAGGGCGCGAACAAAAGCCTTCGATAGGTTCAGGTCCGTACCCCTTCGGCTGCTCCGTTACATCTGCCGCGACTCAGGCCCTTCTTGTAACATGAAGTCGATGCCATCTTCGCTGGTCCACAGCAGCGGCCGCGTTCTGGAGTTCGAGTCTCTGCGCGACCTGGTACGGGGATATGCCTCTTCGCCGCTTGGGCAAGGGCGGATTGCAGCGCTCTCCCCGGCGGTGGATCGGCGATGGATTGAGAATCAGCACCAGTTGACGGTTGAGATCCGGGAGTTCCGCCGCGTGGGGGGCCGCTTCGAGTTCTCCGGGCTGCTGGATATTTCAAAGACTGTCGAAGAAGCACGCATTCAGGGCGCGGTCCTTGAGACTACGGAGATTCGCGATGTGGTGCTGGTGGTGGACCGGGCGGCGGAATGGCGGGAAATCGCCCTGAGCCCTCCGGCAGCGATGAAAGCGGAGTGGACTGCGGTGGCGGTGCTTTCATCCGGCATCGCCGACTTCACGGAGTTCCTGCGAACCTTCCGCAACAAGATCCAGCCTGATGGCACGCTCGAAGACCGGGCCTCGCCCGAACTGGCTCGAATCCGGCGCGAAATCGAGCGCCAAAGGAAGACCATCCAGGAGTCCCTGCGGGGCTATCTGCGCCGGCTGGCCGAGGGCGGCGCGGTGCAGGATGAACTGATCACCATACGCGGCGAGCGCTTCGTGATTCCAATCAAGATCGAGCAGAAACGCCGGGTGCAGGGCGTGGTCCATGGCGCCAGTTCGAGCGGGCAGACGGTTTTCGTCGAGCCGTTGGAGACGATCGAACAAAACAATGAGCTGGTGCGGCTGCTCGATGAAGAAATGGCCGAGATCCACCGGATTTTGCTCGAGATGACGCGCCGGATCGGCGAAAGCTCGGAGCTCATCTTGAAAGCAGTGGGCGTGCTGGCTGATTTGGAGCTGCAATTCGCCAAGGCGCGCTTTGCCGAAGACTACAGTTGTGTGCCGGCACGGTTGAGCGAGAGTTCCCGGCTGGTTCTGTTCAACGCTCGCCATCCGCTTCTCGAGAGAAACCTGAAGGGCAAGGGCGGGCAGGTCGTTCCCATCAGCATCGAACTCGAAGACGAGCGTCTTGAACTGGTCATCACGGGTCCGAACACCGGCGGGAAGACGGTGGCCTTGAAAACGGTTGGGCTGCTGGCCCTGATGTCGCAGTCCGGCATTCCCGTCTCCGCGGATCGGGCCGAGTTGCCGGTATTTGATGCGGTGCTGGCGGATATCGGCGACTATCAGTCCATCGAGCAGAATCTTTCGACCTTCTCGGCCCACGTGACCAACATCGATTTCATTTCGCGCACGGCCACGGCGCACTCGCTGGTGCTGCTCGACGAACTGGGCTCGGCCACCGACCCGGAGGAAGGGGCGGCGCTGGCGGTGGCGATTGCAGAGCACTTCCGGCGGATCGGCTGCATCACGGTGATCTCGACCCATCACACTTCATTGAAGGTGTTCGGCGCCAATACGCCGGGCGTGGTGAACTCGTCAGTCGGATTCGATGAAGCCACGTTGCAACCGACCTACGAGCTGAGGATCGGCGTGCCGGGAGCGTCGGCGGGCATCAACATCGCACAGCGCCTGGGGATGAATCCCTCGATTATCGAGGCTGCGCGGTCAAAGCTGGGGACCCAGGCGCGGGACGTAGGTCAGTTTCTCGACAGCCTGCATGCCGACTTGCGGGAGGCGGCGGCCGAACGGCTCCGCCTGAAGGGGCGCGAACAGGAGCTGGAACGAGAAAAGACGATCCTGGCCACCGAAGGGCGGAAAGAGCAGCAGGCCAAGATCAAAGAGATGGAGAAAAAACTTGAGACCCTGCTGCGGGATTTCGAGTATCAGGCGCGGGAGATGGTGAATGCCGTCCAGGACCGGGCGGCTTCGCAAAAGCTATCGAAAGACGCCGAACGGCGCATTGCCAAACTACGGCGGGAATTTGGTGAGCAGTTCGATTCATCGGTGGTCGCGCATACGACCGGGGCGGACCGGGGCGATCCCGACGCGCAGCCGCAGGTGGTCAAGCATGTATCCGAGGGCGACACGGTCAAACTCAAGTCCGTGGGCCGTCCGGCGGTGGTAAGCCGGCGCGTGGACGAGAATCATTTTGAAGTCGAAATTGGCTCCATGAAGATGAAGATCGCGCGCGACGACATTGCAGAAGTGCTGTCGCGGGCAGCCGATTCTCCGGTTAGAGCGGCACGGGCGCGGGGGATTTCGGTTTCGCTGGAGAAAGAAAACGCGAGCGTGCCGTCCGAGATCAACGTGATCGGCCGCACCGTGGATGACGCCACCCGCGAGGTGGAGAAGTTCGTGGACCGGGCATTTCTGGCCGGCCTGCCGCGGGTGCGCGTGGTGCATGGCAGCGGCATGGGCATCTTGCGGAAAGCGTTGCGGCAGTATTTGCAGAAGCATCCGCATGTGGAATCGGTGACGGAGCCTCCGCAGAATGAGGGTGGGGGTGGGGCGACGGTGGTGGAGCTGCGGGTGTAGGTTGGTAGTGGCTATAGGGGTGCTTCGACTGCGGATGCGCGGTCGCGAGCGACCGCTCTTCCTCCGCTCAGGATGACAGGGCATAAGAAAAGTGATGGCGACCGCCGAAAGCTGAGATAAGGGCAGGGGCTGGCGTCCGAGGCTAGGTGCCCCGGTCTGCGTTGACAATATCCTCTACCGTACGTTATCTTTAAGTCTTTAGCAGTCCTGCGGTTGCCCGCCTGGTACCCTGCGCCTTCGGCGTTGAAGTGGATACTCAGCGGTCTTCTTTAGCTTTTTTAATTTCTGGGAGACTCGTAATGTCAACCTATTTCCCCAAAGCGGGGGAAATTGTGCGCAAGTGGTACGTCGTGGATGCCTCGGGGCAGACGCTGGGCCGGCTGGCCTCGCAAGTCGCCCGCATCCTCATGGGTAAAGAGAACCCGCGCTATACGCCGTTTCTTGATACCGGGGATCACGTGATCGTCATCAACGCCGAGAAGGTGAAGACGACCGGGATGAAGTCGGAGCAGAAGGTCTATCAGCATTACACCGGGTACCCAGGCGGATTGCGGACGGAAGAATTCCGCAAGCGCTTTGAGCGCAAGCCGGAACTGATCGTCGAAGAAGCGATCAAGCGGATGCTGCCCAAGACCAAGCTGGGCGGGCACATGATCAGCAAGCTGCAGGTTTATCGCGGCGACAAGCATCCTCACGAAGCCCAAAAGCCTGAAGTAAGAGTGCTGGAGACGACGAGGGCGTAGGACAGTTTCTGGTTTCTAGTTTCAAAAGCACGAGTTCGGAATTTTTTGAAAGGTTGAGCACCGGTTGGCTGAAAGCTGACGGCTGAGTGCTGATAGCTAAATGGCAGAGTTAGTGCAGTATTACGGTACGGGACGCCGCAAGTCGGCGATCGCGCGGGTTTATCTGCGTCCGGGCAGTGGCGATTTCAAAGTCAACGGACGTCCTTTTGAGCAGTATTTCGTGACCGAATCGCAGCGCTCCAGCGCGAAGCAGCCGTTGCTTTCGACGGAGACCGCGGCCACTTTCAATGTCCTCGCCCGGGTCAGCGGCGGCGGAGTGAACGGACAGGCGGATGCGGTGAAGCTCGGTATCGCCCGTGCCCTGATGCTGTTCAACATTGAACTGCGCAAGAAGCTCAAGGCGGAAGGCATGGTCAGCCGGGATTCGCGTTCGAAAGAACGCAAGAAGTACGGGCAGAAAGGCGCGAGGAAGCGCTTCCAGTACAGCAAGCGGTAAGTGGATGGAGCCGAGCAGATCGAGATTCCTCGCTCCGCTCGCAATGACAAGCTTGACGGGGTTGGCTAAGAGCCAGAAGCTAACGGCTCGGAGTTAACTTTAGGTGTTCAATTCTTCCTGCGCCTCGCGGTGCGGGGCAGGAATGGCAATCCGGGGCAGCCTTAGGGTGAGCGCCGGATGCAGACCAAATGAGGAGGTTGATTGGCTAACATTACCATGAAGGAGTTGCTCGAAGCAGGAGTGCACTTCGGGCACCAGACCAAGCGCTGGAATCCCAAGATGAAGGAATACATCTTTGGAGAGCGCAACGGGATCTACATCATCGACCTGCAAAAGACGCTGAAGATGTTCAAGGAAGCGTCGAAATTCGTGTCCGACCTGGCCGCGGCAGGCAAAATTGTGCTTTTTGTGGGTACCAAGCGACAGGCGCAGGACGCCATCGCCGAAGAAGCCACGAAATGCGGCGGCTTCTACGTCAACCAGCGCTGGCTGGGCGGACTGCTCACCAACTGGGTCACAGTTCAGAAGTCAGTCAAGCGGCTTAAGGAACTCGATGAGATGGCCACGGATGGCCGCTACGAGTTGCTGCCCAAAAAAGAAGTCATCAAGCTGGAGCGCGAGCGCAAGCACCTGCAGGCCAACCTGGCCGGCATCAAGAACATGAGCCGCCTGCCGGATGCGATCTTTGTCATCGATTCGAACAAGGAACAGATCGCGGTGCGTGAAGCCCGCAAGCTGGGCATTCCCGTCGTGGCTGTAGTGGATACCAACTGCGATCCCAGTGAAGTGGATTATGTGATTCCCGGCAATGACGACGCGCTGCGCGCAATTCGTTTGTTTGCTTCCAAGATTTCCGATTCGGTGGCCGAGGGCGCGCAACTGATGACAGACAAGCAGGCCGCTGACCTGGCCGCGGCCGTTTACGCCGAACCTGAGTCGGTTCCGGCGGCAGAGGCTGCGGAGGAACTTGCAGCTGCGGGCGCTCCCGAAGCCGGGTCCGAGGACATCAGCATGGAAGACGTTCTGGGTAAGGGCGTGCGCAAGCAGCCGGCAGTCGCCAAGGAAGCCGTGGACGAAGACGTTCCCCAGGTGGAGACGCAGACGTATTAAACCGTCGTTGGCCCTTGGCCGTTGGTCGTTGGCCAAGTCCTTAGCCCTTGAGCGGAAATCAGACCCGCGCGGTCGTCCGGCGCGGGTCAAAGTTTGTTAGGGACAGTCGTCAGTCTTCAGTCGTCGGTCTTCAGCTTGACCGTCGAATCCATGGATTAAGCTGACGACTGAAGACTGAGGACTGAAGACTATTTTTATGAGCACATCTACCGTGAATATTTCTGCGACCCAAGTGAAAGAGCTCCGGGAAAAGACCGGAGCGCCGATGATGGACTGCAAACAAGCGCTCACCGAAGCCAAGGGCGATCTGGAGCAGGCGGTCGTCCTGCTGCGCAAGAAGGGCATCTCGGTGGCCGGCAAGAAGGCCAGCCGGGTGACCAAGGAAGGCGCGGTTGCGAGCTACATTCATGCCGGAGGTAAAATCGGCGTGCTCGTGGAAGTGAATTGCGAGAGCGACTTTGTCGCCCGCACCGATGATTTCAAGGAACTGGTGCACGACATTGCCATGCACATCGCGGCCAGCGACCCGAAATTCGTCCGCAAGGAAGATGTCACGCCGGAAGCTTTCGAGCGCGAAAAGGACATTTACCGCGCCCAGGCCGCTGCCACCGGCAAGCCGCCCCAGGTGGTGGAGAAGATCGTGGAAGGCAAGATGAGCAAGTTCTACGAAGAAGTCTGCTTGCTCGAGCAGCCTTTTATCCGCGACCAGACGGTCAGCATCGGCCAGCTCGTGGCCACCAAGATTGGCAAGCTGGGGGAGAACATCGCGGTCCGCCGCTTCGCGCGCTTCAAGGTGGGCGAAGTAGGCGAAACCATCGCCGTTACCAAGCCGGAACAAAAAAGCGAGTGATTCACGGGGCGCCTTGAGCGCCCCTTTTTTTTGCAGAGCGCGGGCGGGACGCTCACGCGACGGCCGGCGGGACGCCGGCGCTACTAACCACCATGCCGACTCCGGTGTTCAAACGCATTCTGCTTAAACTCTCGGGCGAGGCCCTGGCTGCGAACCAGGGGTTCGGCGTCGATCCCCTTCGCATCCACGAGATTGCCGCCGAACTGGCAGACGTGCACTCGCTCGACATCCAGATCGCGATCGTAGTGGGCGGCGGGAATTTCTTTCGGGGCGTGGCCCAGCAGGCGCGGGAGATGGACCGCGTTTCCGCCGACCACATGGGCATGCTGGCCACCGTGATCAATGCCCTGGCCCTGCAGGACGCGCTGGAGAAGCAGGGCATTCACACCCGGGTGCAGTCGGCCATCGAGATGAACCAGGTGGCCGAGCCCTTCATCCGCCGCCGCGCCATTCGTCACATGGAAAAAGGGCGGATCGTGATCTTTGCCGGCGGCACCGGCAACCCTTATTTTTCGACCGACACGGCCGCATCCCTGCGCGCCATGGAAATCAAGGCGGATGCCATTCTCAAAGCCACAAAAGTGGATGGCATTTACGATGCCGATCCCATGCTGGTGAAAGACGCCAAGAAGTTCACCGAGATCAGCTACATGGAAGTGCTGAAGCGGGGACTGAAAGTCATGGATTCCACCGCCATCTCCCTGTGCAAGGACAACAACCTGCCTATTATCATTTTCAACCTCAATCATCGCGGGAATATCCGCAAGGTCGTGATCGGCGAGAAGATCGGGTCTTTGGTGAGCGCGTAAAAGCTGGCGCTCCCTGTCATCCCGACCGAACCGAAGCGAAGCGCAGCAAGCGCAGTGGAGGGGACCTGGCGCGTTGTTACCCGCGGCACCGCCCCGTCCGTGATTATTGGTGCAGTTGATGATCTTCGAGTGCGGTGGAGTTGACCGAACACAAGGTCCCTCCACTGCGCTTGCTGCGCTGCGCTTCGGTCGGGATGACAGGAGCTTTTGCGGTTCCAAGGTTTATAATTCAGCGGTTTGATTTTGAACCATCGACGGAGTTGATCATGGCTGACGCTGGTCCGCTTAGAGATATCCGCGCTCAACTCAAGACGCGGATGGACAAAGCAGTGGAAGACTTTCGCAAGGCGATGGCCGCGACCCGCACTGGGCGGGCCTCGGTGCACATGCTGGACGCGGTCAACGTGGATTACTACGGTTCGCAGATGCCGCTGAACCAGATTGCCCAGGTGCATGCGCCGGAGCCGCAGCTGATTACCATCCAGCCCTTCGACCCCACGGCGCTGGTTGCCATCGAGAAGGGCATCCGCACCGCTGATCTTGGCCTGAACCCGATGAACGACGGCAAGATCATTCGCGTGCCGGTGCCGCCCTTGACCGAAGAACGCCGCAAGGACATGGTCAAACATCTGCACAAGATGCTGGAGGAGCACCGCACCGCGGTGCGCAACATCCGCCGCGACGGCAATGATGCGATCAAGAAGGCCGCCAAGGACAAGAAGATAGCCGAAGATGACGAGAAGCGCGCCATGGATGAAATCCAGAAGCTGACCGACGATGAAATCAAGAAGATGGAAGAGATGAGCAAGGGGAAAGAAAAAGAAGTGATGGAAATCTAGTCGTCAGTCGTCGGTCTTCAGTCGTCAGAAAATCATCAGATGGTTACCGGGGATTTTTGTTAACCGCACTAACCTATGCGTGGGAGTCTCTCCCGCTTTTTATTTAGTTCTATCTTCTACCGCTCTTCATTTATCACTCGGATAACGACCAAAACCCCCGCCCAAGCAGAGCTTGGACTGGGCACCCTCTGGGTCCAAGCCTCCAAAACCCGCGTCCAGCGCGAGAATTACTTGGGTACTCTGTCCAAAAGTAACGCAACTTCCATACGCTGGGAGGGTTTCTATCCCGGGACCACGAATTCCATCGATTTCTCAAGAATTCAGGAGTTTGTCATGAAACGGTTTTTGGCGCTTTCGGTGCTTCTTGCCCTGTGCGGACTTTCACTCGCCGGCTGCGGCGGCGGAAACGGGACGAGTCTTTCCAGCAATGCGCAAGGCGGAGCCGTGTTTGTCACCGGCGAAGATGCTCCGCTGCCGTCGGTGGTGGGCCTCAACCTTACGATTAATTCGATTACGCTCGCGGGGGCCAGCAATTCGCCGCAACTGGTGTCGTCGCCCATCACGGTGGATTTCGCCCGCCTGGTGGGCTTGCGCGCGCCGCTGGCGTTTAATGCGGTGCCGGCGGACACTTACACCACCGCGACCTTTGTCCTGTCGAGCCCGGTTATCAATTACATCACTCCCGGCACTCCTCCGCAGGTGAGCACGTTAGACGGCACATTTACCAATCCGACCAACACCAATCCCCAGACCACATCGGTAACCGTGACTTTTCCCACGCCGATGGTGGTGGGCGCGAACGGTTTGGCCGGCATGCATACGGAATTCGATATTCGCCAGTCGCTGGCGGTCGACAACACGGGTCAGATCACGGGCGTGATCAATCCGGTGATGTTTATCGAGGCGGTAAGGGCGACCAATCCGGAAGGCCAGATTACCGATCTCCTGGGCACCATCGTTTCAGTGAATGTTGCCGGAAATTCATTCCTGGTGCAGGGGCCGTTCGGACATCAGTTCACGGTTGATGTGAATGGCAACACGAACTACAACAGCGGCTTCAGCCTGGACACGTTGCCCACGTCAGGCGGATTCGTCTCGCTGCAGGGTACGGTGCAGATGGACGGCACTATCCTGGCCAGCGATGTGGAATTCATCACCACCGACCGGGCTTTCATCTCGGGCCGGATTCTGGCCCTGAACCCGGCCACGGGGCCAGTGCAGACCGTCACTCTGTGGGTGGGCGAAACCGGGGGCGGGGCTTCGGGCCTGGTGGACACGGTGCAGACGGTGGATGTCAGCGGCGTATCCAACTACGCCATCTGCTTTTTCAACAACACCTGGTTCAGTCCGAACAACCTGTTTGGCAACTCTTCGATGCTGGTGGGCCAGCGAATCTTCATCGGGGGCAGCTTCAGCGGTATGTTTACCCCTGATTTCATCTCGTTGCGGCGCCAGGGCGTGTACGGACTGGTGGTTCCCGGCAGCGTGACTGTCACCAGCGGCAATGCCGGCGACTTCCAGTTGTTGAACGCCGGCCTGCTGGGGCTGTCGCTGGGTGCGCCCTTGACCGTGAATACGGGAGCGGGAACGGTGTTCTTCCAGGGCAACAGCAACACCCTGACGCTCGCCGACCTGCAGACCGCAACCGCGACCAGTTCGGTCCCGGTGGTGGCACGGGGCCTGGTCCTGAAAGACTCGGTCAGCGGTGACCCGGTGCTTTGGGCCCATCGCGTGCGGGAGGCGCAAACGGCGCAATAGTTAAGAACGTCTGATGTTCCCGCGGGCGGCGCCCAGCCGCCCGTTTCTTTTTCAAGGTCGAGAGAGAACCCGCACGCAACCGCAAAGTGGCGGCGCTGCCCTAGTCGAAAGCGTCGGCTGGTTCCAGCGAGCGGCGGGGCACTACAGGCTTGGCTTTTTTTCAGGCCTTATAATCAATTGGCCATGAAGAAAATAGTGCACGCCGCCTGTCCGCACGATTGTCCAGATGCCTGCGGCGTGCTGATCACCGTCGAAAATGGCCGGGCAACGCGGATTCAAGGGGACCCGGTGCATCCCGTGACTCGCGGCTTTCTGTGCGCCAAGGTGGCCAAGTATCTGGACCGGGTGTACTCGCCGGACCGGGTGCTCTATCCCATGCGGCGGGTGCGGCCGAAGGGGCCGGTCGCGGGCGAGTCGTCCGCGGCCACGCCAGCCTTTGAGCGAATCACCTGGGACGAGGCTCTGGCTGAGATTGCTTCCCGATTTCGCGCAATTACCTCGGAGTTTGGCAGTGAAGCCATTCTGCCTTACTCCTACGGAGGCACGCTGGGCGCGCTGAATGGCGCCTCCATGGACCGGAGATTCTTTCATCGGCTGGGGGCCTCGCAACTGGCCCGCAACATCTGCTCCGCGGCGGGCGAGGCGGGGCTGAAGTCGGTGATCGGCATTAAGCTGGGGACCGATCCGGAGCAGTTCACGCACTCCCGCTACATCATCGCGTGGGGCGCGAATATTCACGGCAACAACGTCCATTTGTGGCCGTTCATCGCGGAAGCGCGCCGTAAAGGCGCCAAGCTGGTGGTGATTGATCCCTACCGCACCCGGACGGCGGCGTGCGCGGACTGGTATCTGCCTATCAATCCTGGCAGCGATGCGGCGCTGGCGCTGGGCATGATGCATGTGATCATCAACGAGGGGCTGCACGACGCCGACTATCTTGCCCGCTATACCCAGGGTTTCGACCGGCTGCGTGAAAAGGTGCAGGAGTATCCGCCGGAGCGAGTGAAGCAGTGGACTGGAATTGCTGCGTCCGACATCGTCAAGCTGGCGCGCGAGTACGCGACCACCCATCCGGCGGTGATCCGGCTGAACTACGGGGTGCAGCGCTCCGAGGGTGGGGGCATGGCCACGCGGGCCGTGACCATGCTGCCCTGCGTTACGGGTTCGTGGAAGGAAGTGGGAGGCGGGTTGCAGCTTTCCACCAGCGGGGCTTTTGGGCTGAACCGAGGCGCCCTGGAGCGGGCGGACCTCATGGAAAAAGGGCTGGGAAGGCCGGCGCGGACGGTCAACATGGTGGAACTGGGGACGGCGCTCAATACCCTGAAAGACCCGCCCCTCAAGGGGCTATTCGTGTACAACTCGAATCCGGCGGCGGTTTGTCCGGATCACAACCAGGTCATTCGAGGACTGCGGCGTCCCGACTTGTTCACGGTGGTGCATGAGCAGTTCTTTACCGATACTGCGGACTACGCTGACATCATTCTGCCAGCGACCACGTTCTTTGAGCACAAAGACCTTCAGGGCGCTTACGGGCATTACTACTTGCAGATGTCAGACGCGGCCATCGAACCGCAGGGCGAGTGCCGCTCCAACGTCGAAGTCTTTCGGGCTCTGGCCTTGCGCATGGGGTTTGTAGAGGACTGCTTCCATGAATCCGTGGACCAGATGATCGATGCGGCCTTAACTTCAGAAAATCCGTGGATGCGGGGAATTGATCGGGACCGGCTGGAACGGGAAGGGCACGTCAGGCTGAATTTTGAACCGCAATTCTCGGATTCCAGTTCTAAGTTCTCAGATTTCTTGCCGTTTGCGGAAGGTAATTTCGGCACCAGGAGCGGGAAAGCTGAGCTCTACAGCGAGGAGCTGAAAGCGCAGGGGCTCGACCCGGTTGCAGCTTTTACTCCGCCTGACGAATCGCGGCAGGGTTCTCGGGCGCGGGAGTTTCCGCTGGAGCTTCTGGCCCGTAAGGCGGACAACTTCCTGAACAGCACTTTTTGTAATGTGCCGGGGGTTCAGGAGATGGAAGAAGCGGGATTATTGGAAATCAGCGCGGCCGATGCCCGGGCGCGTAAGATCGTCGATGGAGACGTGGTGCGTGTCTTCAACCGGCGTGGCGACATCCGGTTACGGGCCCGGGTGGATGGCGCGGTGCAGGCTGGCGTGGTTTCGGCCCGGCTGCATTGGGCCAAGTTGAGCCCGGAAAGCCGGAATATAAATGTTCTTACTTCGGAAAAACTTACGGACCTAGGCAACTCCGCCACGTTTTATTCCGTCTTGGTTGAAGTAGAGCTCGTTAAACCTTCTCCCTGAAGCGGGTGGCGGTTTGGACGGTCTCCACGGCTCTACCGTATAATTGCCACTTTCCTACTCCCAGGATCCGAGGTCGTAACGATTCTTCGTTTTCATCAGGATAGCCCTGTAGTGACGAGGAGTTGGTCGGGCCATGCGTGGCCCGCTCCGGCTAGTGCATCGCCTTCATCTCCTTCAATCATAAAGATTTGTAAAGCGCGATGGCTTTTTCTCTGCTTGGCCTTTCTGCTGCTGTGCTCGGCGGGATGGGGCCAGCAGGAAGTCATAACCGAGATTGTGATTCACGGGAACCGGCGCATCCCGGCGGAAACCGTACGGGGGAGAATTTTCACCCGCGCCGGCGATGTCTATGACGAGGCGGCCCTGGATCGCGACTTTAACTCTTTGTGGAATACCGGTTATTTCGAGGACATCCGCTTCGAGCGCGAGCAGACTCCCAAAGGCTGGCGTATCCATGTTTACGTCAAAGAGCGTCCCACTATCAGCGAGATCGAGTACCTGGGACTGAACTCGGTGTCGAAGAGCGATGTGCTCGACCGTTTCAAGGATCGCAAGGTAGGGCTGTCGCCAGAGAGCCAGTACGATCCCACCAAGGTCAAGAAGGCCGAAGTCACGATCAAGGAATTGCTGTCCGAGCATGGCCGCCAGTTCGCCACCGTGAAAACCGAGGTTCGGCCGATTCCGCCGGCCAAGGTAAGCGTGACGTTTGTGGTGAAGGAAGGGCCCAAGGTGACGGTCGGCAAGATTACGTTCATCGGCAACAAGCACGTCAGCTCGCGCGTTCTTCGCGGAGCCATGAAGAACCTGAAGCCGATCGGGATTCCGCATTCCATCTTCCTGGAAAACATCTTTGCCAAGACCTACGATGCCACCAAACTCGATGAAGATACGGAACGGGTGCGAGCGGAATTCCAGAATCGCGGCTATTTCAAGGTCGTGGTACAGGATGCCAAGACGGAGATTCGTGACACCGGCCGCCCCGGCTTTCATGTCCCGCTGTTGATGAAAGGACCGGGGAAGGCGGTCGACATCACGATTCCGATCGATGAAGGGGAACAGTACCGGCTGGGCGGGATTACCTTCAACGGGAACAAGGAAGTAACCAACGTCAAGGCCTTGCGCTCGCTCTTTCCCATGAAAGACGGCGACATCTTCTCCCGGGAAAAGGTGGCCAAGGGCCTGGACAACCTGCGCAATGCGTATCGCGAGTTGGGCCACATCAACTTTACTTCGATTCCCAACACGACTTTCGACGAAGACAAGAAGCTGGTCTTTCTCTCCATCGATCTGGACGAGGGCAAGAAGTTCTATGTCCGTCGTATCGAGTTCGCCGGCAATACCACGACTCGCGACAAGGTCATCCGCCGCGAGGTCGCGCTGGAAGAAGGACAGGTTTACGATGAGCGGCTGTGGAAGCTGAGCCTGCTCCGCCTCAATCAGCTGGGCTACTTCGACACCTTGAAGCCGGACGATCCCAACGTCACCGAAACTCACCTGGACGAAAAGAACGGCACCGTGGACCTGACGCTGAAGGTCAAGGAGAAAGGCAAGAACAGCATCGGCCTGAACGGCGGCGTGAGCGGCCTGGAAGGGGCCTTCATCGGGATCAACTACAGCACGAACAATTTCCTCGGCCTGGGTGAGACGCTGGCGGTGCAGACCAGTATCGGAAACGCGCAGCGCATTATTTCGTTCAGTTTCACCCAACCCTATCTTTTTGATCGCCCGATCCAGGGGGGCTTTTCGGTTTTTGCCCAGAAATTCAACTATAACGAGGCCCGCCAGCAGGCCATCTTCACCGGACAGCAGGTGAACCTGCCCAATGCATTTCTGAACAACCTGCAGAACTATACTCAGTCCAGCACGGGTTTTACCGCTTCCCTCAGCTATCAATTGCACCATTCGTTCAAGCGGGTGGGAATCACTTATTCGTTTGACCGTTCGTCCATTGTCGCGCTCAGCAGTGCCTCGAAGATATTGTTCACCGACCTGGCGTTCCGCGGAATCAGCGGCCCGAACTCGCTGCAAGGCATCATCACCAGCAAGATCCTGCCCAGCTTTTCGTTCAGCACTATTGACAGCCCGATTTCACCCAAGCGCGGGACCAGCGTGTTCCTGGGCGGGGAGATTGCCGGACTGGGTGGCACGGTGCGGTCCTTGCGTCCCATCGTCCAGTACAAACACTTCAAGCCCATGCAGAAGGGGCGCAATACGATTGGATTTAACTTCCAGGGTTCCTTCCTGGCGGGGTACGGCGGTGTAGTGGCGCCCCCGTTTCAACGCTTCTACCTGGGTGGCGAAAACGATATCCGCGGCTTTGACATTCTTTCTGTTTCTCCGGTGGCGTTTCTTCCCTCCAAGAGCAGCATTATCCTGCGTAACCCGGATGGCACGATTGTCCCCAAGGACCCGGCCAATCCGCTTCGCGGCAGCTACACGGTTCCGGTTCCGGTGGAGCAGATCGTGTTTCCGGGCGGGGATGCCAGCCTGGTCACCAACCTGGAATATCGGATAACCATCGCCGGGCCGGTTGCGTTGGCCCCGTTTGTGGATGTGGGGACGAATCCCGTGGTCAGGGGATCACAGCTGCGGATTAATCCCGGCCAACTGGCCGATATCAATAGCACCGTGTTTGGCTGCCCCGCTCTCGATATCGCCCTGAACTGCATTGGCGGACACCATCAAGAGCCGCCGTTCTCCCAGCAATTGCAAGTCGTGAACTCTACGAATTGGGTTCCGAGAATGTCCACTGGGCTCGAAGTGCAGGTGTTTCTGCCCATTATTAATGCTCCGTTCCGGGTCTACTGGGCGTACAACCCCATCCGCCTGGACAACATTACCCGCGGCGCGGTCCCGATCACCCGCGACATGTTTCCACCGGGGGCTGCCGGAGACTTTACGTTCCAGCAGGCTTCCCGAAATCTCACCCCCGAGTACCAGCTGCGCGAGCCCCGGAAGACGTTTCGCTTCAGCGTGGCAACGACGTTCTAGCGGACCTCGGACCTCTGACCTCGATACGGAGCTTCGGCTTCTCTCGTGGCCGAGGTCTGACGCCCGACGTCCGTGGTCCCCGGTTTGACCTTGGGCTGAGGCTGTCCCTATAATAGAGAAATCCACGCCCTGAAGAAGGCAGCCAACGGGGTGGTCACCACGCCGCACCAGGTTCGGCGTGAGGCGCTGGGAACTCCGGCCCAGCCTCTTCCGTTGACAGCAAACGGTCGGGTTAGTGCTGAGGCGCGGCCAGCATCGGCTCGTATGAAAATCTAACCGATTCCCCGGGACAAATTTCCAAGGAGTTCAAAATCAACCACATGACAAGCAAGTTCGTGCGATTTCTTATGTTCACCGTGTTGACCCTTTCGGTCGCAGCCCTGGCCCAGACATTGCCCGCTGCCCCTAGCGCGGCCGCTAGCAAGGCCGATCCCTCCGCCGCCACCGTTCTCAATGCCACGGGAACCCGGATGGGGACTGTCAATGTCGAGCAAGCGATTTTCGCCACCAACGAAGGCCAGCGTGATTTCGAAGCTTTGAGCAAGAAGCTTGAACCCAAGCAGACCGAGCTGAAGAACCAGAATGACGAAGTCGAGAGCCTGAAGAAGCAGCTCAACACCCAGGGCGATAAGCTGAACGAAGACAGCCGGGCCACGCTGGTGAAGCAAATCGAGCAGAAGCAGAAATCCCTGGAGCGGGCGGTGCAGGACGCGCGCGACGATGCCCAGAGTCAACAGAATGAAATCGCGCAGCGCATCCTGCAGAAGATGGGGCCGATGCTGGTGAAGTACGCCGCAGACAACGGTTTCGGCGTGATCATCGACACCTCGAACCCGTGGCCGAACGGGCCGGTGCTTTGGGCTGGGCCGGCAGTAGACATCACGCGGCCGGTCGTCGAGCTGTACAACGCGCAGTCCGGAGTGCCCGCGCCCGCAGCGAAGCCTGCCGCAGCCAGGCCAACCACGCCGGCAAGCAGGCCGGCGACCGCCGCGCCGAAAGCGCCTGCCACTCAACCAAAATAGTTGTGCGACACCTGGTGTCGTGAAGAAGTTCCCACAGGCCGCGTGCAGAACGCGGCCTTTTTCTTTGCTTCCATTCCGTTCGCGTGCGCCTGAAGGTGGCCTCTCCGGTGTCCTTACACCTAGTCGCGTCCCATCGAGGAGGGCACCATGTTTGCCGATTTCCTGTCCGATTCCGGCTGGTCCAATCGCTCTCACCGGGGATGGACAACCCTGATTTCGTTTGCGGTGCAGGCATGCGCGGTCGGCTGCCTGCTCTTGTTGCCCTTGTTCTACAACGAAGGACTGCCGAGACTGGCGATGCTGGCGCCGCTGCTCGCGCCAGCCCCACCGCCGGCTGCGCCGCTACAGCAGGCACGCCCCAATCCGCCGGCGACTGCCCAAAGCAACCTGATGGGCGACCGGCTGATAAGTCCTCCGCAGATTCCTCTGAGGGTAACGATGCTGACCGAAACGACGGCGCCACCACCCATGATCGATCCCAACGCGGTCGGCGTTCGCCACGGAATCGGTGAAGCTGATGGCCGGGGCAATGTTTTTGATTCAGCGCTGGAGTCTGGCGCGGCGCTGCCTCCACCTCCGGCCGTGGTTCGCCACCCTCCCGTCTCGCGCATGATGGAAGGAAACCTGATCCATCGCGTCCAGCCGGAGTATCCACTGTTGGCGAGGGAGGTCAGAGTCCAGGGCCGGGTAGTGCTGCGAGCTATGATCGGCCGGGAAGGGGCGATCGAAAATCTGCAGGTGTTGAGCGGACATCCCATGCTGATACCGGCTGCGGTCGATGCGGTGCGGCAGTGGCGGTACCGGCCATATGTGCTCAACGGCGAGCCCGTGGAAGTGGAGACCGAGGTGACGGTCAATTTCGTCCTGTCGGGCGGTTAGTGGATCGCTCACCGGCGTCCGGGAGTAGCACAGGCGTAACCTCGCGGCCGCCGCTGCGCCCGCTATAATCGGCAGCAGTGGCTACCGCCGAAATTTTAAAACGGACCGCGACCCGTCCCACCTGGGCCCAGGTGTCGCTCGAGAACCTGCGTTACAACTTCGGCGTGGTGCAGCGGCACATCGGAGCGGGAATCACCGTTTGCGCGGTGGTGAAAGCCGACGCCTACGGCCACGGCGCCACGGAATGCGCGCGAGCGCTCGAGGAAGAAGGCGCGCGCTGGTTGGGCGTGACTTCGCTCGATGAAGCCATCCCGCTGCGTGATGCCGGCCTTCGCACCCGCATCCTCCTGATGACGGGATTCTGGCGGGGCGAGGAAGAAGAAATCATTCGCCTCCAACTGACGCCCACGGTATGGGAGCCGGGGCAAGTGGAGTTGCTGGAAAGGGCCGCTGCCGGCCTGGGTTTGCCGAGACTGGCGGTCCACCTGAAAGTGGACACGGGCATGGGCCGGCTGGGGGTCGATCCGGAAGACTTGTACCCGGTCTGTGCCGCGCTGAAGTCGTCGCCCCATCTGATGCTGGAAGGTCTCTCGACTCACCTGGCGTCCTCCGAAGTGCTGGACGCGCCTTCGGTCAACGAGCAGCTGCAAAAGTTCGAGCAGGTGCGAAACGTTCTGCGCAACGAAGGATTCGATCCGCCGCTGGTTCACGTGGCCAACACCGGCGCCGTCATTTCCAAGCGAGAATCATGGAACACCATGGTGCGGCCAGGGATTGCACTGTACGGCTACCATCTTGCCCTTTGAGCGGGCGGGAAGGGAAGTCAGCGGCAGCAAGCTGCGGCTTGGAGTCAAACCGGTGCTGACCTGGAAGACCCGGATCCTGTCGCTGCGCGATGTGCGCGCTAACCAGGCCTTGGGATACGGCGGCACTTATGTCACCAAGGCGCCGGCGCGAATTGCGGTGCTTCCGGTGGGATATGCGGACGGCTTGAATCGCGCCCTGTCGTCCCGCGGACGTGTCATCGTGCGCGAACACTACGCTCCCATCGTGGGGCGTATTTCGATGGATTTGACCTTAGCGGATGTGACCGGTCTGCCGGGGGTTGCCGTGGGAGATGAAGTCGTACTGCTGGGCGCTCTGGACGGTCTGAGCGTAGACGCCCGCGAACACGCCGAATTGGCCAATACGAATGTGTACGAGATTCTTTGCGCGATCTCGAAGCGGGTGCCGCGGAAATACAGCTAGTCGTTGGACGCCAGGTGTTGGCCAAACCCAAAATCTTTACCACAAACTGTGTGGGACCGGGTCTTTGACATGGCCGGGCCGCGGCTGGGGTTTGGTCCCGTCGGATTGTGGCAGGGCCTGCATAGCCGTGGCTTCGCGACGGCGCGGGCGCGTCGAAGACCCGCCCCCACACGGCGTGGGATGACCTCCGATTAAAGCTCTCACTGTCGCGACAAATGACGAATACCGCGATTCGCTGCGCTTGCGCTGACCTGCCCGCTTCCTCTTTGTTATCCTGATTTATCAATGCCTTCCCGCTACCAACAGTGGATGTATGACTGGGAGACCCGGCTTACCTCGGTGGATAACAACCGCGTGGTGCGTCCGCTGGAGTGGGGCCTCGAGTGGGCGGGGGATTGGCCTTGCCGCAATGGCTTCGCTCCCGGGTATCTCCCGGGGCGCGCGGATTCCGAGAAGTTCCTGCGCGAGTACAACCACCGGATCGTTGCCTCGAGCGACGAGTTTTATTCCTACAAAGTGCCATCGGACTTTCGGCTTGAACGTCGGGAAGTGCAGGTCTTCAGCACGCGGGAAGTGCCGGATCAGAAGCTGGAAGAGAAAGTCTGCGGCACATCCGCTGATTTTCTGCGCTTCACTTCGCCGGTCCACACGCCGTATTCAGAAAATAACCGGGTGAACGCCCGGTGGTTTCCGGCACGCGGGCGGCGGGCGGTGGTGTTGTTGCCGCACTGGAATTCCGATGCGATCGCCTACACTGGGCTCTGCCGCGTGCTGAACCTGCTGGGCATCGCGGTGCTGCGGCTGAGCATGCCGTATCACGACATTCGCATGCCGGCAGACACGCGCCGCGCGGACTACGCGGTCTCGGCCAACATCGGGCGTACGCTCGACGCCTGTCGCCAGGCCGTGGTGGACGTGCGCTGCTGCTTTGACTGGCTGGAGCAGCAGGGCTACAACCGGCTGGGCATCATGGGGACGAGCCTGGGTTCCTGCTATTCGTTTCTCGCCGCGGCGCACGATCCCCGAGTCCGCGTGGCCGCCTTCAATCATGCGTCGACCAATGTCGCGGACGTGGTCTGGCACGGACAGTCCACGCGGCACATTCGCGAGGGTCTTGAAGCCCAAATTGACCTGGACCGGCTGCGCGCATTGTGGAGCGGCATCAGCCCGATTTCGTATTTCGAACAGTTCGCCCGCTGGCCGAAGAAGTCGCTGATTATTTACGCGAAGTATGACATGACCTTTTTGCCCGAGCTCTCCCGCGATGCGGTGGCGGAGTTTGAGCGTTACGAACTGGACCACAGAGTTGTAGTGCTGCCGTGCGGCCACTACACCACCGGCGAGACACCGTACAAATATATGGATGGCTGGCAGCTGGTGTCGTTTCTGCGGACGGCGTTTGAGAGCGTATAGCAGCTTTTAGCTCTTAGCCATTGGCTTTTAGCTTGGATCTCTCGCTTCATTGGTAAGAACATGGACCTCGAGGTTCCAATGTTGAAATTGGCGCCGAACGGCGAGACGGATCTTCGATCCGTCTGGACGGGTCGGAGACCCGTCCCCACACGGCCGGTGCAGCCCAGTCGCCTGGGCACGATGGCTAAGAGCTAAGAGCTAAGAGCTAAAGGCTAAGAGCTAAGTTAGAATGGTCACAGAACGGTAGAACGGAACTGCCCATGAAAACTGACCGCATGTCGCTCCCGCTTAGTGAAGTCGATCCCCAGGTGGCCGCGGCCATCGATAACGAGGTTCGCCGGCAGCATGAAGGACTGGAGCTGATCGCTTCCGAGAACTTTGTCAGCGAAGCCGTGCTTGAGGCCATGGGCTCGGTGTTTACCAACAAATATGCCGAAGGCTATCCCGGCAAACGTTACTACGGCGGCTGCGAGTTCGCTGACGTCGTGGAAGAGTTGGCGCGGGAGCGGGCCAAGAAGCTGTTTCGGAGCCGAACATGCCAACGTTCAGCCCCATGCCGGCTCCCAGGCCAACATGGAAGCCTTCGCGGCGGTGCTGCAGCCCGGCGATACCATTCTGGGGCTCAACCTGGCGCATGGCGGTCACCTCACGCACGGTCATCCCCTGAATTTTTCCGGCAAGACGTATCGCATCGTTCCTTATGGAGTGACCAGGGAAAGCGAGACCATCGACTACGACGATCTGGAGAAGCTGGCCGAGAAGGAACGCCCGAAGCTGATCATCGGCGGGGGCAGCGCTTATCCGCGAATCATTGATTTTGTCCGCATGCGGCAGATTGCGGACAAAGTAGGCGCGCTCTACCTGGTCGACATGGCGCATTTTGCCGGACTGGTCGCAGGGGGCGTGCATCCTTCGCCGGTGCCCCATGCGCACATCGTCACCACGACCACGCACAAAACCTTGCGCGGACCTCGGGCTGGGATGATCCTGAGCAGGCAAGAGTTCGCGGCTGCCATCGACAAAGTCGTGTTTCCTGGAATGCAGGGCGGACCGCTGGTCCATATCATCGCGGCCAAGGCCGTGAGCTTCCTGGAGGCGATGCAGCCTGAATTTCGGGACTACGCGCGGCAGATCGTGGCCAACGCCAAAGTGCTGGCGGATACGCTCACGGCGGAAGGTTTCCGCATTATTTCCGGAGGCACGGATACACACCTCATGCTGGTCGATGTGTTCTCCCAGGGGATCCTGGGCAGCGAGGCGGAGAAGGCGCTGGGAGAAGCTGCCATTACGGTGAACAAGAACGCCATTCCGTTCGACGTCAACCCGCCCATGAAGCCGAGCGGGATCCGCATCGGCACGCCCGCGCTGACCACCCGCGGCATGAAGGAACAAGAGATGAAGCAGGTGGGCCGCTGGATCTCGGAAGCCCTGCATCATCGGGCGGACGCGGCCGTGCTGGGCAAGATCCGAAAGCAGGTTTTGGGCCTGGCGGAGGCTTTCCCCTTGTATCCCGAGCGCAGGGCGAAAGCCCAGGTGGAAGCGAGAGCCTAAGACTCTTGTGGGATGCAGGACGGGCGTCCCCGCCCGTCTCGGCACCGGCTCCGATTTCTTAATCGTTAAACTTTTCCAGCTTTCAGCAGTGGACGGGCGGGACGCCCGTCCTCCCTCATCGAGATACGGGGCCGTGCCTGCCCTGTGCCTAGCCGTGGACTGCGCTCTGTGATTAAATCTCCCCGTGAGAGTCGCCATCGACATCCGGCGGATGACTGAATTCGGCGTTGGCACTTACACCCGCAATATTGTCCGGGCCCTGGGGCGTCTGGACAGCGAGAGCAAGTACTTCCTGATCGGGCCGCCCAAAAAAGTGGCGGAGATTGGCCCGCTGCCGCCCAACTTTCACACCGTACCTCTCCTCGGCAACGACGCGACCATCAAGAGCTATTTTGACTATCGCGCCATCCTCAAGCGCTTGAATTGCGACCTGGTGCATATCCCGCACCTGTTCTGGCTGCCGCGGAATCTGCCTTGTCCCTACGTGATGACCGTGCATGATGTGCTCGATCACATGTACCGGGCCCGCGACCAGTCGGGATTAAAGCGCTCATTGCATTTCTACCTCACCCATCGGGCATTGAAGGGAGCGGCGCGAATCTTCGCCGTCTCCAACTTCACCAAGAGCGAAGTGGAGAAGCTGTTTGCCATTCCCCCGGACCGCATCGAGGTGGTGTACAACGCGATTGATGAGCGCTTCCTGCGCGGCCACGCCACCGAGGCCGACCGGCAGGTGCTGGCGGAGCGCTATCTGGTGAACCATCCTTTTCTGCTCTACACCGGCCGGATCAGCCCGCACAAGAACGTGGTGCGGATCATCGAGGCCTTTTCCGCGCTGAAGGCTGAACTGGAGAAGGAAGCGCTGTTTCCCGGCCTGAAGCTGATCATTATCGGGGACGAGTTGTCCAAGCATCCCGACCTGCGCCGCACCGTCATTCGCAGCCGGATGCAGAACGACGTGCGCTTCATGGGATTCGTTCCGATTGAAGTGCTGCGCATCTTTTACGACGCCGCCAAGATTTTCGTATTTCCGTCGCTCTACGAGGGGTTTGGACTGCCGCCGCTCGAAGCCATGGCCCACGGCACGCCGGTAGTGACTTCGAACACGTCGTCGCTGCCCGAGGTAGTGGGCAACGCCGCCGTGCTGGTGAATCCGGAAAATGTTTTTGAGATCATGCGCGCGCTGCATCGCGTGCTGCTGGACCAGCCGCTGCGTGACAAACTCAAGGAGCGGGGCTACGAGCAGGCCAAGCGATTCTCCTGGGAGGCGGCCGCGCGGCAGATTCTCCGCGTCTACCACGAGGTGGCGGGAACGCCGGCACCCCAGGCGCAGTTGAGGGACGAACCGGGCATCGTGTCGCGGGCGGCGAACTCCTAGCCGGTCTCAGGCATTCTTGAGCAACGGCTGTCCGGGAGAATTGAACTCCAGGCGATGCAGTTTGGCCGCGATGCGGGCGCGATCGGCTTCGGTCGTCGCCGCGCTGTGGCGTTTTTTGAGCTTGGTGATCTTTTCACTGCGGGTGCGACGGCGGCGAATTTCGGGCCGGCGGCTGGGTGCGGACATGAAGGTCTCCTGATTCTGCAGGTCGAGAACTAGTTTATATCAATACGATGCCTTTCGCCTTATCCGGAGTTACGGCAAATGCGCCCGCCCAGGCGGCAGTGATGACGTCGTTGGTGCGGACAAACTCGGAACTGTCCCCCAACTCGCGCGCCACTCTCGCGCGCGCGTAGTGCAGTGTAAACGGCCGGCGTGCCTATCTCCAGAATCTTGACGGTCCGGTTCGGTCTGATGATGTTACGGAGCAGCAGGACGACTGAAACCGTGGCTGCTGAAACCCGGCCCCGGCATGATGCCGGCAATTCGCTCGATGACCACGCAGACGATGAAGGGCGCAGACGCCAGCAGGGTTGCCATAGGGATGGAATTCTACAATATCCGAATCTGTTACGGGCCGACGTGTGAGCGGCACAATGTTCCCAGGCGGCGGTCAGTGGCGCCAGTCCCAGACAGGTTCTCCTTTGGGGTCTCGCAGAACGAAGCTGTCGTTTCCTTTAACTATTTCCCGCACCAGAAAAACGTCGGCGTCACCCAGCTTCGCTTTTGAGCCGGTTATGGCGATCGCGTCCCCCTTGGCGAAACTCATGCCCATGTCGTCCAGAAAGGTCTTGGGGCACAAATAAACATCGATCGAGTTTGTGCCATCGTTTACCTGGAGGTGAACAATCTCCTTCTCGCTGCCTTTTGGCGGCAGCCTGACCTCCTCCACGGTGCCTTTGATCTTGGTTTCGGCCTGGACGTCGTACTTGGGAAGACTCGCGCCAGCAGATTTCTTCTGCGCACGGGCCGGCAGCACAATCGTGGCGATCAAAAACATCAGGAAGATAATCGGGCGGGCACGCTTCGAGCGGGCATATCTGGTTCGAGCAGGCATGGCTCCCCCTTCGCATCGAGGTACCGGAGCCTATGATGGGGAAATTATTAAGGAACGCTATCGGCTCTCGGTCCTTGTGAGGCCCGTATAGGATGAAGCCAAACTGCGGGCACCATGTTACTCCATTCTGGGCCCTGAGAGGCTGACCACGTCACAGAGGACTGATTAACTCTTGAGGTCCGCGCTGGCGATGGAAAAGCGGCCGTCAAGACCTAAGAAGCTACATCAGCAGAGTGACGATGCTCGCGACCACGAGCGCTGCCGCCCACACCATGTTCAGATTGAGCCAGGCCTTGCGGAGAACCGCGAGGCCGAACCTGCTATAGACCACCCACGCCATGAGCCCGGTGACCGCAAGATAAGACGTCGTATGGACGGCGGTGGCGAGCAGTGCCGCGAGAGGGCCGGCGGCCGCGGATGAGTGATGGTGGCCTGTCATGGGGGCAGCCGCTTCTACGGTGCGGCTGCCCAGCAGCACCGGCAGCAACATCAACCCGGCACCGTGCGCTGATGCCATCAGAAAAGACCAAAGCGTCAGGTCGCGAAAGCCCACCCGCATGCGGACCCATCGCGGGTGGTAATGCCGCACCAGCGAGAAGATTCCAAGACCGAACAGAAGCGCGGCGACGGGATAGCGGATCGCCTCCTGCGGCAGCGCCATGCCGAGAAAAGCCGCGGCCAGAACTACCCCGCCAATGGACAAAGCGTGGCCAAGCGCGATCGGAATGAGCGCTTTACCCACTGCACTCCCCTTCTGCTCCTGCATCCCCAGCGCCACCGCGAACAGCCACCCCATTCCGGGGTTGATTCCGTGGTAGGCGCCGAGGAGCAGCATCAGCCACAACGCTGTTGAGCCCATGTCGGCGTGCGTCATCGCGCCTCCGAGTAGCAGTAGGAATCAGACGAGGCGTCGCCGCCTTCCAGCCGGACTTGATGCGCGCGCAGCCCGTCGAACTCGACGAAGAACTTTTCATCGAGCTTCATTCCCCCCTTCGGATCCGCGTCAAGTTTCACCATCCAACTCTTCAATCCATCGGGATAGATCTGCTCGTCCCACGGGGAGTAGAGCGAGTTGGTGAAATAGACGCGCTTGCCATCGCGGCTGATCTCGACCATCTGCGGCCCGCCGTTGAGGGGTTGGGTTGGCTTCTTCGGGTGAGCCGCGCGCCGCACGATGCCACCCAGATGGACCGACCCCGTCTTCTTCGGGTTGGCCGGGTCCGAGACGTCGTATTGGATGAACTCCCCGGTTCCCCAGCACGAAACATAGAGAAATCGGTCGTCGAGCGACAGGTTGATATCAGTCACCAGCGGTGGCACGGCCTTGAAGCCCTGCAATAAGGGCGGCAGCTTTTCCGGATCAGCGGGCTCGGCGGGGATTTCAATCACCTTCCGTACGGCCCACCTTCCGTTCTTACCGCCCTCTTCCCGGTACCACATCCAAATCGACGACGACAAATCTTTGAGCGAAATGCCGACCCCGACGAAACCGTAGGCCTTGTTGGGATCGTGAGAGGGCCGCAGCTCGAGCACCCACTGTTGCTCGGCACCCAGATCCACTTCCTGCAGGTGGCGTCGCTTGTCCAGGTCCCAGATATGAATCTTGTGGCCGTACTTGCCGGCCAGCAGCAACTCGGGGTTGACGCCGTCTTTCACCATGTTTGGCGTGCCCCATTCCGAGGTAATCATGGTGTCGTGCCCCAGATGCCACCAGAAGTCGTATGACAACTTCTGCGGGCCACGATCCTTTTCCCACCGGCCCTTTAACTCGAATGTGTTCGCGTCCATCAGGAAAATGCCACCGGGGCCGTCTCCGCTGGCCGATCCGAGCGCGCTTCCATAGATGCAGTCAGGTCCGCAATGAATCGTATGGGGCGAGGTGTAGCCCGTTTTCTTGATGAACTCTTCGGGCTCGATCACCTTCACGATTTTCGGCTGTTTCGGATCCGGCTTAGTATCGAGGATGTAAATCCGCGAAGACCCGATGCCGGGTACGATCAGATAGCGACGCTCCATGTGCGGATGCGGGGCCTGCGGACAAAGACACGCGCTGCAGGCGTTCCAGCCGAAGTGGTGCAGCTCATTATCGCCGCGTGGAAAATCGGTTTGCCCGACGAGCCGCCCATACTCGGAGGAACTCGGATCGAGGTCAATGACGCCCATGGCATCGCGCTTTCCATTCTTGCCGGCGTTGAGCAGGGCGACATAGGCGAGGCGTTCTGCCGGGGCCTGCATCGCCATGCCCGCTGAAGGGTAAAAAGTTGGATCGGGACGCATTAAAGTCATAAGATTGTCTCCTTTGCAAAATTTGCGGGGAAGCCCAACTTCAGGCTCGCACCGCGATCACTTCCAGATACTCCGATGAAACCACGGTGAGTTCATCCCCTCCGCGATTGTGTGCCGACCACAAAGCTTCCAGTTCTTCTCGGAGCGTTCGAGCGGCTGTTTCCTCCAGCGCGCTGAACGCGCGATTGGTGGGCCCATAGTACTGGCGAAAGAACTCCACCACCTCTGCCGGTGGGAAGGGGTAGGTAAAGGTGTAGTGGCGCCGCGTCATCGTAAGGTCTGAAACCCCATGGCCCAGCCTCTTGCGCACCACAGTCTCATCGCCCCACAACACCGGCGCCGGCATGCCGGAGGGAGCAATAAACTTCGCGAAGGTTTTTAACATTTGTCCAATGAACCCTTCGCGCGTCCAGTTTCCCATGGCGATTGTACCTCCGGGACTGCACACTCGCAGCAGTTCGCGAGCTACGAGTTCCGGCCGTGGGGCAAACATCGCTCCCACCAGGCTGGTCACGACGTCGAAGCTGGCATCTTCGAACGGAAGATCTTCGGCGTCGCCTTCCATGAAGCGAGCCTTGAGGCCTTCCGCGTTGGCGCGAGCCTGCGCTCTCTGCACCAGGTTCGGCGCGATGTCGACGCCGGTGACATTCACACCATCTCGGGCCGCCCAGAGCGCGACCTGGCCTGAGCCGCAAGCCACGTCGAGCAACTGGCATCCAGCGGGAACATCCAGTTGCTCGTAGAATTGGCGTGCGCCCTGCTCCATATAGCGCGAGAAGCGGTCGTAGTCTCCGGCCATCCACGTTTGTTTGAGTCGTTGCTTCAATCCATCGATTTCCAGTGCGGTTGTAGTGCTCATGACTCCTCCGATGTTGTTTTAGTCACCTGCAATGAGGGCACGGATGGCTTCGGCCGTCATGGCCAAGCCACCAATCTCCCATTCGTCGAGAACCTCTTCGATGTCGGCCCAAGCGAGGGTGCCCGTTTCCCCGCTCTCGATTGACGGCGTGGGGTCAGTGAGTTTGCCAGCGTTTTCCTGGGTCGGCATGACCATCCTCCTAACGGTTCTCAGCAGGAACGGCTCAAACTGCCGTTCAGTTCATGAACTATGAACTGAAAGCCTGAGTGGGGCTTGTCCGCGCGTCCGGCTTTCTTGCTTTCGGCCGACCTCCCGTATGATGATTTGCTCGGGAGTCCGGAGAGCTTTGCAGAAAGTCCCGCGGGAGGATTTATGGATGTGCTTTCCGAGGTGCTGAAGGTGGTGAAACTCCAGGGGGCCCTGTTCTTCAACGGGGAATTTTCCTCGCCGTGGAGTGTTTGCTCGCCACCCTCCCCCGCGGTTGCGTCCTGCCTCGCGCCTGGCGCCGGGCACCTGATCATTTATCACTTGCTCACTGAAGGCGGAGCCTATGCAAGGCTGGTGAACGGCGAGCGCATACCACTTGACGCCGGCGACATCGTCATCTTTCCCCACGGCGACGCTCACTTCATCGAAAACGGCCTGCCGACCAAGAGTGTGGACATCGCGAAGGAACTCGCTCGAATTGTTTCCCGGGGGTTGAAGCTGGCCAGCCTGGGTGGCGGAGGGGAAGTCACGAAATTCATTTGTGGCTACATGGCGTGCGAGCCACGACTCAGCCAGGTTTTTCTCAGCGGCCTCCCGCCCGTGTTTAAAGTCAGCATTCGTAACGATGCCTCGGGCAGATGGCTGGAGAACTCAATCCGCTTTTCAGTGAATGAGTCCGACGCGTCCCGCGCTGGAGGAGAAGCAGTCTTGGCAAAACTGTCAGAGGTCCTGTTTGTCGAAACACTGCGGACCTATATTGCACACCTACCCGCGGAGCAAACCGGCTGGCTGGCCGGCGCCCGCGATGCGGAGGTCGGAAGGTCGCTGGCGCTAATGCACCGCCATCCTGCACATCCGTGGACCATTGCTTCCCTGGCAAAAGAAGCGGGAGTGTCACGCTCGGTGCTGGCTGACCGCTTCCGCCATTACCTGAACGAGCCTCCGATGGCCTACCTCACGCGTTGGCGTCTTCAGCTGGGAGCGCAGAGGCTGGCTTCGACGAGTTATTCGGTGTCGCAGATCGCATCTGAGGTCGGTTATGAGTCCGAAGCCGCTTTTAACCGGGCTTTCAAACGCGAGTTTACAGTACCTCCCGCGCGTTTCCGCAGCCAGTCGAGGGCACTTGCGACTACTCCGGCACAGAAATCCCGGGTGGGTGACCAACTGGGTGGGAAGAACTACGGTCGGTAGTAGGTATTCTTGACTCTTCTGGTGGGCGCCAGGCGTTCCAATTTACGCCCGTTGGGGCTGCCCGAGTGCGTCCCACCTGGGTCACAACGAGCTTTACTTGTGTTGGAAGTGATCGGATGCAGAAATTTGTGGCAGCCGGACCTGTAAGCCGAATTCTGTCTGCCGGATTGCTCTGGCAGGACGGTCATTCCTCTGGGCCGCGCATTACTGCGGGGCTCAAGCGACCTACCCGGAGGTTGTGGCGCGCCGAGCCGGCACGCGCCCCGGGCGAGGCTTATTCAGCCCGCCCCAGGCTCCCTCCCTATTTGGTCTTGCTCCGTGTGGGGTTTGCCCTGCCCGGCGCATTACTGCGACGGCGGTGCGCTCTTACCGCACCTTTTCACCCTTACCCCGGCGTTGCCGTCGGGGCGGTATATTTTCTGTGGCACTTTCCGTCGAATGGACCCGCCCAGGCAAGCCTGGACGGGGCACCCTCCCGGACGTTATCCGGCACACTGCTCTGTGGAGTTCGGACTTTCCTCCCCCGCCACTTGACGCGGCGAGAGCGACCGTCCGGTCCAGCTGCCAACAGTGTCATTGTAACAGTCGTCAGTCGTCGGTCGTCAGTCGTCAAAAGAACCGGGCCACGGATTTTCACGGATTCACACGGATAAACCAACCTTTTTCTTTTTCCTGATCCGTGGAAATCCGTGAAATCCGTGGCTGCTTTTCAGTTCGGCAGGTTCTTGTCCAGCTTCTGGATCTTCCAGAACGCGTTGGGCAGGCGTTGGTTGACCGGGGGCAGGGGAGATAGCTTCTGGTGCGGCTCGGTCTGGTACCAGAAGGCTACGCTGGTGTAGTCGTCGGCCCGGTCGTTGGCGTGACCGTGTTCAATAGTGGCGCGCAAAGATTTCTGAAAATAGATCGGGTCTTCGATATGGAAGCGGTACATGGTGTGGCTGCCGGTCCAGTCCCGATTGCCTTGTTGCGAATAGCCGATAAATGGATAGTTGAATTCTTTTTGGAAAGCCCACGCGTTGTTGAAGTAGTCTTCCATTCCGGTCCCGTTGATGGTGGCGCGGGCGCTTTCCCCGTCCACAAAGAACATGTCGTCGCCTTCTCCCCACCATCCCGTGGAAAGCCCGAATACGTTCAGGATGGTTCCCACGTATTGGCCCTTGCCCTTGGCCTCCATGAAAACGTAGTTGTTCTTGCCGTCCACGTTTTTGCCGCCGGACTCTGATTCGGGGACGGCGCGGGTGAGTTCGTGCCTCCACTGGGCGTGAAAACGTCCCTGGTTCGACACGACCTGGGCGCCAGGGTACTCCTGATAGTCGATGTGGAAGTAGAGATTTCGCACGTCCTTCGTCCCGTCATTGGTGAGGGTGATGCGCGCCCCATTGCCAAACGGCATTTCGAAGTAGCAGTTCATGGCGCGATCCTGGACGGTGATGGGCAGGGACCACCAGGAATGGTAATTCTGGCCTTCATCGGCCATCTCGAAACCGGTCCCGAAGAAATCGCCAATCGGGACCTCGACGCTGGGGTCGGTTTCGCCGTCCCAGTACATGCGCAGCACCAGCTCGCGTAAATGAAATGGGCTGGGTGAGTTAATGGTGAACCAGATATGCCGGATGGAGCCTGCGCCTTTGATATCCGCGAGGGTGACGGTAGAGCCGGCTTTCACCTCAACCCAGTCTGCATTACCGCCGGAGCGATCCGCGCTTGAGGCCCGCCTCGAAACCGCGTCGCTCAGATTGGCCAGTCCGTCGAGAGGACTGTTCTGCTGTCCGAGAGCCAACGCTGAAAGACATACGAGAAGGCCGATGATCCTGATCATGGCGATCCTCCTGCCAATTGCGGTAGGAACCTTATCACACGCCAGGAATGTTATGTAATGGCCTGGGAATAGCGCGGAAACCATTGGAAGAGCGAGCCGATCCGGCGCCGCCCAGTAAGCTGCTAGACTTGATGCAGGGCGCGGTTCCAGCGGGTGAGCGCCTGACGACTGAAGACCGATCCATGACAACCCTTGAGGCCATCCGCATCGCACTGCTCTCGCTGTGGGCGAACAAGTTGCGCTCCGCGCTGACTCTGCTCGGCGTGGTGATCGGGGTTGCGGCGGTGATCGCAGTGGTCACTTTCGTGAACGGAATCAACGGCTATGTGGCGGAAAAAATCTTCAACCTGGGAGCTGATGTTTTCATCATCAGCAAAGTCACGCCCGTGGTCACTAACGTCGACCAACTGCTCGAGGGCCAAAAGCGCAAGGACCTGACCATGGAGGACTACCAGGCAGTGCTGGAGTCCTGCAAGCATTGCGCGCAGATTGGCGCTTCTATTACCAACACCGCGGGCCACGTCAGGTTCGAGGAACAATCCATCGCCGACACCTGGATTCGCGGCTTAACGCCGTCGATGGCTCCGATCCTTGACCTCGACATTACCGCGGGCCGCATGATCAACAAGAACGATGAGGAGAACCGTTCGCAGGTGGGTGTGATCGGTACCGACGTGGTGGACACTTTCTTTCCCACCGTGGATCCGCTGGGCAAGGAGATTCGGGTCGAGGGTGAAGTGTACCGGGTGATCGGAGTGGGAAAGAAACAGGGAACCACGCTCGGCCAAAGCCGGGACAACTACGTGGCCATCCCGATCACGACCTACTTGAAGCAGTTCGGTTCGCACACCAGCGTTCGCATCTCAGGCAAGGCGGCGGGCGTGGGAACGGAATTGGACGCCGCGATTGATGAAGCTCGCGCCGTGCTGCGGGCGCGGCGTCATGATCTTCCCGGGCGTCCGGACAGCTTTGCGGCGGAAACCAACGCCAGTTTTTTGAGTATCTGGTCGAATCTGAGCGGAACGTTCTTTATCGCGATGATCGCCATTGCCGCAATCTCTCTGGTGGTCGGCGGCATCGTGATCATGAACATCATGCTGGTGTCGGTCACCGAGCGGACCCGCGAGATCGGGATCCGGAAAGCGATGGGCGCGCGCCGCCAGGACGTGCTACTGCAGTTCCTGATCGAGTCTGGAACCATGGCGCTGGTGGGCGGTCTGTTGGGCGTGCTGTTTGGCGTAGTCTTCGCCAAGGGTATTACCGCGATTATCGGCATGCCTTCTGAAATCAAGTTGTGGGCGGTGGCGGCCGGCTTGCTGGTTTCTGCCAGCGTGGGCGTGTTCTTTGGGGTGTACCCGGCCCGGCGCGCGGCGATGCTGGATCCGATCGCGGCGTTGAGATTTGAACTGTGAGATTCACCACGGAGAAACTGAGACACGGAGACTTTTCTTTGAAGTTCTCCGTGCCACTGTGCCTCCGTGGTGATTAGAGCGAATCATGTTGCATAGAAGCCATTACGGCGAAGTGGTCCGCATGGCGCTGGAGACGATCCGCACCAACAAGATGCGGTCGGCGCTGACCGTGCTGGGCATCGTGATCGGCGTGGCCGTGGTGATCGGAATTTCCTCCGTGGTGCGCGGTCTGAACGACAACGTCAGCCAGGTCATCAGCAGCCTGGGTTCCAACATCATATTTGCTTACCATCAGCCCCTGACGTTCGGCCGGCCCACGGAAGAAATACGGACGCGCAAGGAACTCACCTTCGACGATTTTGAAGCCATTCAGCAATTGCCTCATGTGAAAATCGCTACCACGGGCTTGCGCTATTTTCGCCAGGAGTTTGGCACCGGCACTTACGAGGTCAAGTACAACGGCCGAAAGGTCAGAAACACAATTCTGGAGGGCGACACCGGCACCTGGAAGGACGTGTTCGATCTGGACATCGCCTCGGGTCGCTGGATGAATGAGATTGATGAAGAACATCATTCTCCCGTCATCGTGCTGGGCTCGGACACCGCCGAGGAACTGTTCCCCAACGAAACACTCTTGGGGAAGGAAATTACGATTGATGGCCAGCTGTTCACCGTGATCGGGGTCGCGGCCAAGCGCAAGAGTGTGTTTGCCGGGGGCAAGAACCCGGACGACAACATCGTCTATTTCCCGCTGGCCACTTTCCGCAAGCTGCATCCTGAGCTGAAGCAATATTGGGTCAGCGTCAAAGCCACTTCGCACGACGACATGCCCAAGGCGATCGACGAGATCCGCGAGCTGCTGCGCCGGCGCCGCAAGGTTTCAGCGGACAAGCCGGACAACTTTGCCGTGTTCACTCAGGAGTCGCTTTCCGATGTATGGAACCAGGTCACGGGCGCCGTGTTTATCTTCATGTTCGCCGTTTCCAGCGTGGGTTTGATTGTGGGCGGCGTGGGCGTGATGAACATCATGCTGGTTTCGGTGACGGAG
Source organism: Terriglobia bacterium (assembly GCA_963742495.1). Lineage (GTDB taxonomy): Bacteria > Acidobacteriota > Terriglobia > Terriglobales > Acidobacteriaceae > JAIQFF01. The sequence goes on along the minus strand of CAVULZ010000002.1, from coordinate 412,151 downwards.
CGGACCCGTGAGATCGGCGTGCGCAAGGCCATTGGAGCGCGCAAACGCGACATCCTGCTGCAATTCACGCTCGAGGCCATCACCCTGACGGCCATGGGCGGCTTCCTCGGCGTGCTGGTGGGAGCGATCATTACCTGGACGATTCCCGCCATCTGGAGCTCGCTGCCGGCCCGGATGTCGTTCTTCTGGGCGGCCTTCGGATTGGGCTCGGCCGCGGCCGAGGGCCTGTTGTTTGGGATTTATCCGGCATGGAAGGCTGCGAACCTGGATCCGATCGAGTCGCTCCGGTACGAGTAGACTAGCCGCATCCGCATGATCCACCACATTTTCAGGGTGCTCGAAATCGGTTCATTCTTGGGGACGGTTGCGAGTGTCGCCTATTACGTTCTGTGCTTGTACAGCGCGGCTCGATTTCTGGGCGAGCGAGAGGCGGCGGGCGAGGGCGCCCGCCCCACACAATCCACACCATTCACCCCGGCGGTTTCGATTCTCAAGCCGCTCCGGGGCACCGATCCTGAGATGTATGAGAGCTTTCGCAGTCATGGTTTGCAGGATTATCCCCAGTACGAAATCATCTTCGGCGTCAGCGACGCCGGCGATCCGGCGATTGAATTCGTCGAGCGCTTGAAAGCCGAATTTCCCCGGATTCCGATCCGGCTGGTGGTTTGTCAGAGAAATCTGGGGGCCAACACAAAAGTCAGCAACCTGGCGCAGATGTTGCCGGAAGCGCAGCACGAGCACATCGTGGTAAACGACAGCGACATCCGTGTGCAGTCCAACTACTTGCGGGAGGTTGTTGCTCCGCTGGCGGATCCGAACGTCGGACTCGTGACCTGCCTTTACCGCGGCGTGGCCAGTCTCAGCCTGGGAGCGCGGCTGGAATCTCTTTCCATCAGCACGGATTTCAGCCCTGGAGTACTGGCGGCGCGTCAACTGGAAGGCGGCATTCATTTTGGGCTGGGCTCGACTCTGGCTTTCCGGCGGCGCGATCTCGAGGCCAGCGGCGGTTTCGAGGCATTTGTCGATTATCTGGCCGACGACTACGAAATGGGCAGGCGCATAGCGGAGCGAGGCATGGAAGTGCACCTGTCGGACGTGGTGGTCGATACATTTCTTCCCGCCTACACGCTGCGCCAGTTTGTGGATCATCAGCTTCGCTGGGGTCGTGCGGTGCGTGATTCGCGGCGCTGGGGATATCTGGGGCTGGTCGTGACCTTTGGCGTCCCATGGGCCTCGGGCACAGTGCTCTTGACTCGCGGTGCTCCGGGGGCGTGGGCTTTGCTGGCCGTGGCATTAGGTCTAAGAGTGGCCGCCGCACTGTCCGTAGGATGGTCAGTACTGCGCGATCGCCAGGTGTTCAGTTTGTTGCCGTTGCTTCCACTTCGGGACTTCGTGGCTTTGCTGGTCTGGTTCTTGAGCCTCCTGGGAAATAAGGTGGTCTGGCGGGGCGAGGCATTCAGGTTGAAGGATGGGAGGCTGGTTCGGATTGGTTCCTAAAACTAGGATATGGAAAAAGCTCCGCCTGACTTGTGAAACATCGTTCGGAGGGAATCTTGGGAATCAACGAGTCCGAAAGCCGAACCTGGGTACTCTCCGCCAAAACTCGGTGGCTGGCTATTTTAGCGGGATGTTTCACAGCGGCGACTGCTTCCGTGAGTATTAGCTTGTTGCTGGCGTTCTGGCCCATCATCTTGATTGTGGGTGCAATTGCGCAACGGTGCTTTCCGCGCTCCAGCCTTGCCTTGATGTCAATAAGTGCTTTGTCCATGAGTTTGTGGGTGGTTCCCATCACGGTTGGTCTGCTCATTCAAAGCGTCAGGATGTTGCCTTCCTATCATGATTTCAATATTGTGGCGGTGACCTCTCTCTATGTTGTGTCGTTCTTGCTTGTCATTTGCTATGACGTGGCGCTGATCATTGACTTCTTGAAACTGACGCGCCTGCGAGGTGGTACGTCATAGATTGGCTTCTAGCCAGCGGTTTCGTGGATTGATTCTGCAGACGAATGTTGACTTCGCTCTATTTGGCTGCTGGAGACGGCAGTAACTCGAAACGGCCGTCGGAGTAGAGACGATATCGCCGTCCGCGCCAGACAATCGTATTCCCGAAGAATCCGGCGAGCCAGAAGCAGAAGGCGGTCGTGTCCTCGATCGGCAGCAGCAGCCAGTTGATCTTGGCGTGCAGCACCCGTGCCGAGATCGTATAAGCCGCCAGCAGACGAACGGCGAGCGTCAGCAGCAGCGCCGGCCACCATGCCGGGTTTGCGGCACAGAGCAACAGCGCCAGAGGCAGAGGCATGGTGAACAACTGCCCGACATAACCCAATGGCCGGGATCGTCGCGTACTGCGCGCCCAGCGCAAACGATGGGCAGCGTTGTGGCGTAGGTCCGCGCTACCGATGTGATGTTCGATCACATAGGAAGAAAGAATTACGCCGTGTCCGGCGTCAGCGGCAAATTTTCCCATCACAAAATCTTCGGCCAAATAGTCCTTTAGACGGTCGAAGCCGCCGATGGCTTGCAGCACCCGCCGCCGGGCTGCGATGGTCGGGCCGACCGCAAACTTCATGCCTTCAAGCATGCACGCCACCAGAATGCCGGCGGCGAAGTCGGTGTTCATGCCGATGGCTTCGAGCCGCGACCAGAAGCTTGGACCGGCCACCGCGCGGTATGGGCAGGTCGCGACCCCGAGGCCGGCGTCCTGAAACTCGGCGGCCACAGTCTTCAGCAGGTTGGGAGTGACTCGTATGTCGCTGTCGCTCATCACCACCAGGTCATTCGCCGCAGCGGCAAGCATCTGTTCCAAGCTGTAGACCTTGGCGTTGGGATAGGGAGATTCTCCCGTCACCAGCAACCGAGACGGAACGTGCGGATATTCCAGGCGAAGCTTCTCGACAATCGCCACCGCCGGATCATCCTGGTTTCGCACTGCGAACAGAAGTTCGAAGGTGGGATAGTCCTGCTCAAAGAACGATCGCAGATTGAATTCGAGCCCGAGATCGAGTCCGGCGAGCGGTTTGAGAATGCTGATGGCCGGGGGAGAGCTCAAGGCAGGTGGATGTACAGAGAGGTAGCGGAAAGCGGCCACGATCGACAACAGCGAGTAAATGACGGCTCCGGCCAGCAGAGCCAGCAGGAGGATGGTCACACCACTTCTCTCGGGCAAATGGATCGGGCGTGCTGGCTCATACGAGATTCCTTCTGCGCGGACGTGCTCGGGGAGCAGCCGCGATGAGGCGCTGCCGCACGAGCGGGGCGCTCGCGCCTACATCAAATCAAACGCAATTATATGGGATGGGCGTCTTAGCTAGGCAATGGATGCCGGGCGTCCCCGCCCGGCTGGACGGGCGGGACGCCCGTCCTCCAGCGAGTAGCGAACGCCTATTTCGATGACGCAGCACCCGCAGCCGAGGCTTTTTCGGCGTCGAGCACTTCGCGGACCTTGCGGGCCAGGGCTTTCAGGGAGAAGGGCTTTTGCAGGAAACGCGTAGTCACGTCAATGGCGCCGTGGCGCTGGAAGGTAGCTTCGGCGTAGCCGGAGACAAACAGGATTTTCATGTCCGGCCGATCGGCCGCCAACTCTCCCGCCAGCTTGGCTCCCCCCATCTCGGGCATGACCACGTCAGCGATCATCAAATGGATGGGGCCAACGTGTCCCCTTGCGAGGGCGAGGGCCTCGGTGCCATTTTGTGCTTCGAGGACGGTGTAGCCGTTCAGGCAGAGAAACTCGCGAATGGACTCCCGGACCGCTCCTTCATCTTCGGCCAGCAGCAGGGTTTCGCTGCCCCGCGGGCAGCCTTCGATGGGAGCCGTGGGCGCCAGGGGGAGCCTGGCCTGGCGCGCCCGGGGGAAATAAATCTTGAAAGTCGTTCCCATCCCGGGCTCGCTGTACACCCAAATGAACCCGCTGTTCTGTTTCACGATGCCGTACACGGTGGCCAGGCCGAGTCCGGTGCCCTTGCCTTCCTCTTTGGTGGTGTAGAACGGCTCGAAGATGTGCAACAGATGCTCGGGGGCAATCCCGGTTCCGGAGTCGGTCACCGTGAGCAGAATGTAGTCTCCCGGGGGAACGATGGAGTGCTCCTGGACATAGGCGTCGTCCAGACTTAGGTTCGCCGTCTCGATCACGAGGCGGCCGCCCTTGGGCATGGCGTCGCGTGCGTTGGCCACAAGGTTCATCAGAATCTGTTCGATCTGCACCGGATCGGATTTGACTTTGCCCAGCTTCGCGCCCGGAATAAACACCAGTTCGATATCTTCGCCGATCAGGCGAGGCAGCATTTTGTTGATGTCCTCGATGATGAGGTTAAGGTCGAGAAGCTGCAGGGTCTGCATCTGCTTGCGTCCGAAAGCCAGCAGCTGCCGGGTGAGGTCGGCGGCGCGGCGGGAGGCTTTCTGGATCTCATCCACGTTGCGGCGCAGGGGATGCTGGGGCGTCAGCGTATCCAGCATCAGCTCGGCATAGGAACTGATGACCATGAGGAGGTTGTTGAAATCATGGGCCACGCCTCCGGCCAGCCTTCCAACCGCATCCATTTTCTGGGCCTGCTGGATCTGATTTTCCATCCGGCGCCGGTCGGTGATGTCGCGATCGTTGGAGATAAAATGCGTGATCTTGCCCTCGCCGTCACGCAGAGGAGTGATGGTCTTCTCGGCGACGAAAGCGTCTCCGTTCTTTTTGCGGTTCACCATGGTGCAACGGAAGACATTGCCCGCGAGAATGGTTTGCCACAGTTCCTTGTAAAGCTCCGCTGTCTGCAGATCGGATTTAAGGACCCGGGGAGTCTGACCCATCAGTTCTCCGGGAGAATAGCCAGTCAGCACCTCAAAGGCGGGGTTTACATACTCAATCACTCCTTCGCGGTCGGTGATCATGACCAGGTCGGCCGACTGCTCGACGGCGCGCCATAGCTTGCGCAGCGTGTCCTCCGCTTTCTGGCGCTGCCGTTCTTTGGAATACTCATCAAGGGCATGGCGGATAGTGCTGGTGATGGCGGGCCGCTCGGCACCGGGAGCAAGGGCAAAATCTCCGACGACGGCCTTCAGGGCCTTGTCGACCGTGGCTTCGTCCATGTGATCGCTGAGAAAGATCACGGGCGCCCCGGCTCCGTTGCGACGCAATTCACACAGCAGGCGCAAGGCGGCGCCATCTCCCGACTTGTATTCGCACAGCAGCAGGTCGTAGGTCGCCTGGCCCAGGCGCACCAGGGCCTCTTCGGCAGAGTGCGCATGGTCCAGGCCCACGTGTCCATTACCGGTTCCGTTCAGGAGGTTGCGTAAATAGCTGGAGTCCTCGTTGTCTCCCACCAGCAGCAGTTGCATCTGGGCGGTACTGACTGCGGCCTGTCTTGGGCTTCCCATAAGTAACCTGTTACTGCGGCTACTGAGTACATCGGAGGTCAGAGGCGCCGGCATGGCGGGGAGAGGAGCAGTTATGAAAAGTAGGTGGTCGCGGATGTCAGATTGGGACGAATGCCGTTTCAGAACGATGAGTTAAGGCCGGGCATTGCGAGTCGCCCGGCTGTCAAATTACGAGTGCGGGCAGATCGCATTTAGACTGATATATTTGCCAGCCAACTAGCGATGATGGAAACCATTCCAGCCGCTGTTGCTCCCGGGGGCACGAATCCAGCACGCATCCGGTTGCATCCTTTATTCTAGTAACAGACATATGGCGACCCGATCCAAACCTGTGAGTGAATCTGCCGCAACCGGCGTCCTGGACGCTCCCAACGGCGAACGTGAGCGCATATTTGACCCTTTCCGCCACTGGGGATACCTGGAGGCCGATCTCGACCCGCTCGGATTCCTGCCGCCGGTGTCGCATCCCGGCCTGCGGATCGAAGGCGAACTTGCCGATGAAGCCCGCCGCATCTACTGCGGGACCGTGGGCGCGGAATTCATGCATATCACCGATCCGGAACGGCGGCGCTGGATACAGGAGCGCCTGGAGGGGCCCCAGCCCGCGGTGGATCAGGAACGCGTGCTCGACCAGCTTATCCGGGCTGACCTGTTCGAGCAGGTGCTGCAGCAGCGCTATCTCGGCAGCAAGCGTTTCTCGCTGGAAGGCGTGACCGCCATGATCCCCCTGGTGGACGAAATTCTGGACGCGGCCGGACAACAGGGCGCGGCGGAGCTGGTGATGGGAATGAGCCACCGCGGGCGCCTGAACATCATTGTGCAGGTTGCCAAGCGCCCTCCCGAAGAAATTTTTGCCGGTTTTGAGGACGTGGACCCGCGCAGCGTTCTGGGCAGCGGCGACGTGAAATATCACATGGGAGCGACCGGCGAATACGTGACCCGATTGGGGACGAAAATTCATATTCACCTGGTTTCGAATCCCAGCCACCTGGAGGCCGTGGATCCGGTGACCGTGGGGCGCACCCGGGCGAAGCAAGACCGCGCGGGCCAGGACGGCCGCGAGAAGTATCTGCCCTTGCTGGTCCACGGCGACGCGGCATTCGCGGGTCAGGGCATCGTGGCCGAGACTTTGAATTTTTCCGATCTGAAGGGCTACACCGTGGGCGGCACGGTGCACATCATCGCCAACAACCTGCTTGGCTTCACAACCTTGTACAGCGAAGAGCATTCATCGCGTTTTTCGGCGCAGCTGGCGCGTCGTCAGTCGATCCCGATCTTTCATGTGAATGCGGAAGACGTGGACGCGGTCGTTCGCGTGGGCCGGCTGGCCGCTGACTATCGCTATACCTGGAAGGGGGACGTGGTAATCGACCTGATCGGTTATCGCCGCCATGGGCACAGCGAAGTCGATGATCCGACCGTGACCCAACCGCTGCTTTATAAGGCGATCAAGGACCATCCGCCGCTGTGGGAGATCTACGCTGAGGACATCGGGGCGGACGCGGTTCAGGAAAAGGCGGCAAAGGTCCGGGAGGAATTCGAAGCGGCGCAGAAAAGAGCCAAGACCATCAGGAAGAAGCCGCTGCTGCGCGAGCTGCCGAAATATTGGAATGACTACAAAGGCGGCCGGTACAAGCCGGAGTACGAAGTGAATACGGGCCTCTCGGCCCAGGAAATCGGCGAAATTACCGCCGGGCTCACAACCTATCCGGCGGACTTCCACATTCATCCCAAGGTCAAGAAGCTGCTGGAGCAGCGCGCCGAGATGGGCGCAGGCAAGCGCTTGGTCGATTACGGCATGGCTGAGGCGCTGGCGCTCGGGGGGCTGGTGAGGGCCGGCGTGCCCGTCCGGTTGACTGGGCAAGATACTCGCCGTGGCACCTTTAACCAGCGGCACTCCGTGTTGCTCGATATTCAAAACGAGCAGGAGTACGTTCCGCTGGAGCACATCGCGGAGGGCCAAGCGCGCTGCTCAATCTATAACTCCACGCTCTCCGAGGCGGGTGTGCTCGGATTCGAGTATGGCTACAGTCGCGACTATCCCGAAACGCTGGTGATGTGGGAGGCGCAGTTCGGCGACTTCGCCAACGTGGCGCAAGCGGTGATCGATCAATTCGTCAGCGCCGGCGAAGACAAATGGGGCCTGCTCTCGGGAGTGGTGCTGCTTCTGCCGCATGGCCACGAAGGGCAGGGGCCGGAGCATTCGAGCGCCCGTCCGGAACGCTTTCTGCAACTCGCGGCCAGAGACAATTTCCAAATCTGCCAACCGTCGAATGCGGTGCAATATTTTCATTTGCTGCGCCGCCAGGCGCTGCGTCACTGGCGCAAGCCGCTGGTCGTCTTTACTCCGAAGAGCATGTTGCGCCATCCTGACGCCTCCTCTCCGATTGAAGATTTCACCCATCAGCGCTTTCTTACCGTGTTGCCGGACACGGAAGTCAGCGACGCCACCCGCATCCTGATCGGCACCGGAAAGATCGTCCACGAATTGCGGGCCGAGCGTAAGAAGAGAAATGACACGACCACCGCGATCATCTCGGTCGAACAGCTGTATCCGTTCCCCGAGAAAGAACTGGAAGCAGTGATTGGACAATTTCAATCCGCGCGAGACATTGTCTGGGTGCAGGAAGAGCCCGCCAACATGGGCGCACTGTTCTATGTGCTGCCCCGGCTCCGCCGGATTGCCGGAGAACGGCCGGTCTTGTCGGTAAAGCGTTCCGCCAGCGCCAGCCCGGCCACGGGGTCAGCCAAAGCCCACGAAGTGGAACAGAAAACGCTGCTGACGCTGGCTTTCACGAACAAGACTTAGCTTGGAGGAACATCGTCCGGACCAGTCGGTTTTCATTAGCCGCTTGACTTGCTCATGAAATAATTGCGGTTGAACGGAGGTTCGCCATGGTTCGCGGCGTGTTCAAGGCGCTGGTTGGGACCCTGTCTATCTGCGCGATCTCCTCAGGCACACTTTCACGCGCTCTGTGTTCGATCGATGCGGTCATGGTGAATGGCCAGGTCGAACATGCCCCTCGGAAAGGGAAGGTTAAGATCCAGCTTATTTATCCGAAAGGTAAAATCGGTGAATCGGGCGACATTACTGTCGAAGACGGACCCTTTCGTATCCGGATTACATTCTTCACGCAGAGTCGCGCACCCTTCGTGAATGGTAGTCTCCCCTTCGAGAAGTGCGAGCGGAAGCCGGCCAGCGTTGTCGTTTCGTTGATAGACAACGATCAGGAGTATGATCGCGTTTCCCTGAACATGGTGAGGGACTTCAAGAAAGCGGGTTCTGAGGATTACGCCTTGCGTTCTGAAATTCTCTTGCACGGTCCGCCACCCGAAACCCCGAAACAGTAGGGAAAGCATAGAGACTCGGTCGGTTGCCCGTTCTTGAGGACACGTGTCGTCCTGCATTCTTCCTGTTCAGGATGTTACCCTTCCGGGTTGACTCCCATGCCAGATCGCCCACGAACTCAGCCCTTCCACATCGCCATCGACACCGGCGGCACCTTTACCGACTGCGTCTGGGTGGAGCGCGGGCGGGTCCGCATGCTTAAGGTTTTTTCCACCCCGGACGATCCTTCGCAGGCGATTGTCGAAGCCCTGGACAAAATCGGCCAGCGCACCTCGACAGTCCTTCTGCACGGCACGACAGTCGGCACGAATACTCTGCTCCAGCGTAAAGGCGCCCGCGTGGCCCTGGTCACGACCGCTGGTTTCGAAGACGCCATCGAAATCGGCCGCCAGGCCCGTCCCAAACTTTACGATTTCTTCTTTGACCGCGTGGAGCCGCTGGTCCCGGCCGAGTTGCGCTTTGGCATAAGCGAGCGCACCGCCAGCGACGGTCAGATCCTGCAGGCGCCTTCTCCCCTAGAGCTGCAGTCGTTATACAGCAAGATTCAGGAGAAGCATCCTGAGGCGATTGCCATCTCGCTGCTGTTCTCATTCGCCAACCCGAAGGCCGAGAATGACGTCGCCCACGCTCTGCAGACGCTCGGCGTACCGCTGTCGATCTCGCACCAAATTCTTCCCGAGTTCCGCGAGTACGAGCGCACCAGCACGGTGGTGGTGAACGCTTATCTGCAACCGGTGATGCAGCGTTATCTCGAAAACCTCGGTCGTACGGTCAAATCCCGTATTTTCGTCATGCAATCGAGCGGCGGGATAACCGCCCTCAGTTCTGCCGCCCGTGAACCGGTGCGCACCGTGCTCTCCGGGCCGGCGGGGGGAGTGGTGGGCGCTGCCGCTATGGCGCGCCGCAGCGGATTCCAGAAGATCATTTCATTCGATATGGGCGGAACTTCCACCGATGTTGCGCTCGTGGATGGCGAGGCCCGCGCCAGCAACCAGGCCGAGATCGCCGGTTTCCCGATTGGCGTCCCCATGCTCGATATTCATACTGTAGGCGCTGGGGGAGGCTCCATCGCGCGCTTCGACGCCGGCGGAGCGCTCCGGGTTGGTCCTGAATCCGCCGGGGCCGATCCCGGCCCGATCTGCTACGGCCGCGGCGTGCAGCCCACCGTGACGGATGCGAATCTTCTTCTTGGCCGGTTGCAGCCCGAGCGCTTTTTAGGTGGAGACTTCAGACTGGATCTCGAGCGCACGCGCCGCCTGGTCGCGGAGTGGCTCAAACGGAATGGGTCGAAGCTTGCGCCGGAACAATTCGCGGCCGGGATCATCCGGGTGGTTAACGCTACCATGGAGAAAGCCATACGCGTGGTCTCGATCGAGCGCGGCTATGATCCGCGAGAGTTTGCCCTGGTTGCGTTCGGCGGGGCCGGCGGCCTCCATGCCTGCGAGCTGGCGGAAGCGCTCAGCATCCCGCGTGTTATGGTTCCCGCGCTGCCCGGTGCACTCTCTGCTTTCGGGATCCTGGTGAGTGACGTGGTGAAGGACTACTCCCGCACCGTGCTGTGGCGCGTCGCGGAGAAAATCCCTGCTGCCGCGCTGGACCGCGAGTTCACGATGCTCCGCCGCCGCGCCGAAAGGGATTTTCGTACTGAGAAATGGAAAGGCGCGATCCGCCACCAGCGCAGCGTGGACGTCCGCTATCAAGGCCAGGGATACGAATTGAATGTTGCCTACACGCGCAATCTGATTCGGGATTTCCGCAGCGAACATCAGCGCCGCTACGGCTACAGCTATCCCGCGCGCGAAGTGGAACTGGTTACGCTGCGGTTGCGGGCGACCGTCAAATCGCCGCAAGCCCGCATCGCCCAGGGGAGCGCCCCAGGCCATGTAGGGACGGGCGCCCCCGCCCGTCCAGGCCGGGCAAAGCCCGGCAAGCTTGTTCCGGAGCGTGCCTCAGTGTTTTTCTCGGGAAAAAGACTTGCTGCCGTTGTCCTGTCCCGGGATGCACTGCTGATTGGCAAAAAATATTCCGGCCCTGCCGTCGTTACGGAGTACAGCGCGACCACGACGGTCCCTCCGGGGATGAGCTTCCGGCGAGAGCGCTCTGGAAACTTGATCCTCGAGGTCGGTTCTCGGCGAAGCCTTTAACCACAGAGGACACGAAGTTGCACGAAGAAACCTTAGAGGCTGAGGTCTTCGGGTTACTTCGTGTCCCTTGTGGTTGACGGGTTGAGGGTTAGGTAAATGGCCTGGAAATCTCCCGACTAGGTCTCCCACAGGTCCGCCCGCTACAATACCCACCATGAAACCCAGCATCTTTGTGGTCGAGGACGATCCGGACATTTCCCGCCTGGTGCGGCACCATCTGGAAGCGGACGGATTCGCGGTGAAAGTGTTCGCCACCGGAAACACCGTGATTTCGGAGTCCGAACGGCAGCGTCCGGCCCTCTTCGTTCTCGACATCATGGTCCCGGGCAAAGACGGCCTCGAACTGTGCCGCCAGATCCGGCAAATCCCCGCGCTCGCGGCAACCCCGGTGATTTTTCTGACCGCCAAGAGCGGGGAAGCGGACCGCATACTCGGCCTGGAACTGGGCGCAGACGACTACATTCCCAAACCGTTCAGTCCGCGCGAACTGGTGGCGCGGGTCAAGGCAGTGTTGCGCCGCTTCGAGCGGCCTTTGTCGCAGGCGCCGGTCAAGATTGGCGAAATCGAAATCGATCCCGGCGCCATGACCCTTACCGTGCGCGGCAGTCTTGTGACCACCACCGCCACCGAATTCCGGCTGCTCGATTATTTTGCCCGGCACATCGGACGGGTTTTCACTCGCGATCAGTTGCTCGATTCAGTCTGGCGCGACACGGCCTACGTTACCCCGCGGTCGGTGGATGTTTACGTGCGCCGCATTCGCGAAAAAATCGAACCCGATCCCGAAAATCCGCGCTATCTCAAAACAGTGCGGGGAGCGGGCTATCGCTTCGAGTCTCCGAAGTGAGGAAAACGAAGTGAGAAACCGGCTGTTTATTAAATTGCTGGCGGCGTTCGCCCTGGTGATCGGCGCGGCGTCGGTGATGTTTGATTTCTCGCTCCACCACGCCTGGAAGGGCATGCTGCTGGCATTTGTCGTGGCGCTGGTGGTCTCCATTCTCGCGGCCCGCTCCACGGCGCGCCGACTGCACCGCATTGTGCAGTTCGCCGACCGCGTCGCCACGGGAGACCTGGCGGCGCGGATCGAGGAATCTTCCGGAGATGAAATCGGGCAGGTTGCCGCCGCGCTCGACAAGACCGCCCGCCATCTGGAGGCAAGTTTCGCCGCCTTGCAGACCAGTCAGCACCAGCTCGAAACCCTGCTCAACAGCATGCAGGACGCGGTCATTGCGGTCAGCGCGGATCATCGCGTGCAGTGGGCCAACCAGACCATGGACAGGCTGGTGCCCCAGCGCACCCGCAAGAACGCGCCCCTGGTCGAGACCGTCCGCGATCCTGATTTCCTGACTGCGGTGCGAGGGGCCAGCGAGGCACGCAAAGTGTTCACCGCCCGGGCTGCGTCCATCGTTCCCGGCCGCACTTTTGACGTGACCGCCGCGCCCATGCCGGGCGGTGGCGCGGTGGCGGTGCTGCGTGACCTTACGGAGACGGAACGGATCGAAAAGACGCGTCGCGACTTTATCGCCAACGTCTCGCACGAACTACGCACGCCGCTGACTTCGATTCAGGGCTACACCGAGACTTTGCTGGACAGCGGCGCTGACAATAACCATTCGCGCGACTTTCTCGAGATCATCCGCAAGAGCGCGGTGCGCATGTCCCGCCTCACGGAAGACCTGCTGACCCTGGCCAGGGTGGAATCGGGAGAGCAACGTTTCGACATCCAGCCCACGGCGCCGGCGGACCTCCTGCAGGAAGCCGTGCAAAGCTTTCGCGAAATCGCGCGGGCGCAAAATGTCGAATTGATCGTCGAGGACCACGCAGTTTCGCAAGTGGGCGCTGATCCCGAGGCCGTCCATCAGGTGTTCTCGAACCTGGTGGACAACGCATTGAAATACGCCCAGTCGGGAGGGCGGATCGTTCTGGGATCGCGTCCGGTTCGCGAGGGCGTCGAGTTCTTGGTGCAGGATTTCGGTCCAGGAATTCCTTCCGAGCACCTGCCTCGCCTGTTCGAGCGTTTCTACCGGGTGGACAAGGCCCGGTCCCGTGAATCTGGCGGCACCGGCCTGGGACTGGCCATCGCCAAACATATCGTTCTGGCTCATGGCGGCTCCATCCGCGCCGAGAGCGAGCTGAACCACGGATCGACGTTCCTGTTCACGCTGCCCCGGGCTTAGAAGATGGCTCTCGGCGGGCCTTGCTCTGGCGGATGGCCGGAGCGATTGTCCCTCCGCCGGCAGGTGGCGCATCCTGCGACCAATTAATTTACATCCTGTTAACCAAACGATTGAAAAAACAACCTATTCTCTGGTATTGACCATCCATAACAGCAACCGGAAAATTAGACAGAATCTGGCGCGGCCAGCCCGGATCGATTCCGGAAGGAATGTGCTTATGAGCACGGCCATTTTGAGAAGCCCGGAACCGGAATCGCCGTACGCTTACCTGGTGAAGCGCACCATCGAAGCTTGCCGGGTTGCTAAGGAGGCGGCCGCAACCGCGGCTGAAGGCATTGCCACGGCCTCCGGTCCGTTGTTGAACACTCTTCGCGAACGGGAGAAGGAACTCGACCGCCTGGACATGGAAATAGACGCGGGTGTGACCCAGATCATCACCCAGGTCACCGAGTCGGAAGCGCGCGAGCTCCTGGCTTGCATGAAGTTCATGATCAGCCTGGAGCGTATTGGCGACCTGCTGCTCAGCTTTTCCGGCAGCGCGCAAGCCGTTTGTTCCCGCATCGAGCCGCAAGACATTCGCGACCTTACCCACATGGCCACAGTGCTTGAGAAAATGCTGGCGGACGCGGGCGCGGCGTTTTCTACGCGCGATGTCAAAAAAGCCGTCGACGTGCTGCGCGCCGATGCCGAGATCGACCGCCTGCGAAACCTGATCTTCCTCCGTCACATCGAGAATCCCGAAAACCTGCAGCGGCATGCCAGCCTGCAGGTCATCTTCATGACCCAATCCCTGGAGCGCGCCGGCGATCACGCCAAGAACCTCGCCGAAGAGGTCTGCCATTTCGTCAGCGGCCATACGGTCCGCCACGTGCTCATGACCTACGACAAACCCATCGAACAGATGTTTCTCGATTGGTTGCGGCTCCGCGAAGAGCAGTGACTTGGTGGCCTTACTGGTTGTGACGTCCGTCACATCATTTTCCGGTCCCGCAAAACTACAATCTGCAAGCCAAATAGCGCCGGAGTTTTCCGGCTCCGGCGGGTATGCTGTCCGCCCCTCGCGCCGGCGGGACGCCGGCGCTACGAAGGCCGGCGCTTTCATCCATGTTCTCCGGACGTCTCACTTCCGCTACGATCCGCATCCTGGACTGGATTGCGAGCCGCACCCTGCCTGCGGACAGCCTCGCGAAACACCTGCGTACTGGCCGGCGCGGTGAAGAAGCCGCCTACTTCTATCTTCGACGACAGGGATACACCATGGTCGCCCGCAACTTTCGCTCGCCGAACCGCAGGGGCGAGATCGACCTGATCGGCTGGCACAAGGACATTCTGTGTTTCGTCGAGGTGAAGACCCGCACCTCCCACGATGTGAAGCCCGCCGAAGCCGCAGTTGACCGGGAGAAGCGCCGCGAACTCCTTGCCGTGGCTCGCGAATACTTGCGCCACCTGCCGCCGTCCTGCCCGTGGCGCCTCGAAGTCATCAGCGTGTACTTCGAGCCGCGATCCACTCGACCGGAAATCGAAGTGTTCCGGAATGTTCCGATCTAGGGGTAAAATGATCCGGTTCGCGTAGTTGACTCTGCGCGTCACGGAAAGGGATGGTCAGCGAATGCCGGAGCTTCGAAAAGATCCGATCGTGGGCCGCTGGGTCATCATTTCGACCGACCGCGCCAAGCGTCCGACTGACTTCGCCCGCGAGGCCGTCAAAATCAGAGGCGGTTTCTGTCCCTTCTGTTACGGCAACGAATCCAAGACTCCACCTGAGATCCAGGCGTACCGTCCGAACCCGAACGGCGGGCCGCCACCCGAGCGCGATTCTCCAGGCTGGACCGTGCGCGTGGTGCCCAACAAGTTTCCCGCGCTCGGCATTGAGGGCAATTTGAATCGCCAGGCCGAGGGCATGTTCGACCGCATGAACGGCATTGGGGCGCATGAAGTCATCATTGAAACGCCGGACCACAACGCCAGCCTGGCCAATCTTCCCCCCAAGCGGATCGAGGATGTGCTCTGGACTTTCCGCGACCGCATTCTGGACCTCAAAAAAGATCGCCGCTTCAAGTACATTCTCATTTTCAAAAATCATGGAGAAGCCGCCGGGGCCTCGCTCGAGCACGCGCACTCGCAGCTGATTGCGTTGCCCATCCTTCCGATTTACGTCAGCGAAGAGATCGAGGGCGCGAAGCAGTATTACATCTACAAAGAGCGCTGCGTCTTCTGCGACGTGATACGCCAGGAAATCGAGACGGGGACTCGCGTGGTGGCCGAAAACGCCGACTTCATCACTCTGGCGCCGTACGCGCCGCGTTTTCCATTCGAGACCTGGGTCCTGCCGAAGCAGCATGAGTCGGCATTTGAGAATTCCTCTTCCCACATGTTCGAGAATCTGGCCAAGGCCTTGAAGACCTTGCTGACCAAGGCCGAACGCGTGCTGGATAACCCGCCCTATAATCTGGTGATCCATACTTCGCCGGTGCAGGACCCGAACAACGACCACTATCACTGGCACATCGAATTCATGCCCAAGCTGACCAAGACGGCCGGCTTCGAGTGGGGAACGGGCTTCTATATCAACCCCACGCCTCCGGAAGAAGCGGCGAAGTTCCTGCGCGAGGCCGGGGTGGAAGAGACTTCCACCACGGCGGCGGGCTAGCCGAAGGCCATCCCCGAGAAGCGCGGCTCCCGTTTGACACCATCGCAGGCGCTGACTAAGATTGCCGACTCGCGAGGCTTCCATGAGGCGCCTGTTGTTTCTAGTGGTGATGTTAAGTTCGACGGGTAGCCTTGCTGCGAGCCTTCCTGTTCTGCTTCAGAACGTCCTCAATCGAGCCACAACCAGCCTGAACGGCCCCTGGCAAGCCATCGTCGATCCGTACGAGACTGGCTTGAACGCCCGCTTCTATCTGAATGCCAAGGCCAAGGACAAGCACGAGCTGGTGGAATACGATTTTGACAAGTCGGATGTGCTGAATGTTCCCGGAGACTGGAACTCACAAAAAAAGGAGTTGTTCTTCTACGAAGGCCCGATTTGGTACAAAAAATCATTCTCTTACCACAAGCGGGAGCACACCCGCACGTTCATCTATTTCGGAGCCGCCAACTATTTCACTCGCGTTTATCTCAACGGTCAGGCGCTGGGTGAACACGAAGGCGGATTCACGCCCTTCAACTTCGAAGTCACCGGCCAGATTCGTGAAGGCGACAACTTCCTGGTGGCTGAGGTCAACAACGCCCGTCGCCGCGATGCCGTCCCTACTGTAAATACCGACTGGTGGAACTACGGAGGGCTCACTCGCGATGTGATGCTGGTGGACGTCCCCGAAAGCTTTATTCAGGATTACCTGGTGCAACTTGCCAGGGGCTCGAGCGACGAGGTCGCTGGCTGGGTGCAGCTCAGTGGCTCGACGTCAGGGCAGCAAGTCACGATTGAAATCCCCGAAGCGGGGATCAAGCAAAGCTTTGCCACCGATGCCACAGGCCGCGCGGAGTTCCGCTTTCCTGCGAAGCTCGAGTTATGGTCGCCCAGTCATCCCAAACTCTACGATGTCGCGGTGTCGAGCGGCTCGGACAAAGTCCACGACTCCATTGGTTTCCGCACCATCGAGACTCGCGGCACCCAAATTCTGCTCAACGGCAAGCCCATCTTCCTGCGTGGTATCGCCATGCATGAAGAAGCCCCGGTCCGCGGCGGGCGTGCATTCAGCCCGGAGGACGCGCAGACCCTGCTGGGATGGGCGAAGGAACTGGGCTGCAATTTCGTGCGCCTGACCCACTACCCGCACAGCGAGAACGTGACCCGCCTCGCCGATCGGATGGGAATCATGGTGTGGTCTGAAGTTCCGGTGTACTGGGACATTGACTGGGAAAATCCAGCCACCCTGCAAAACGCCGAGAGCCAACTGCACGAGATGATCGCGCGCGACCATAACCGCGCTTCTGTCGTCTTATGGTCGATCTCGAACGAGACCCCGGTGAAACCCGCGCGGACCGCGTTTCTTCGGCAACTCGCAGACGCCGCGCGCCAGCAGGACTCGACCCGCCTGATCACATCAGCGATGAATCACGTGGACGAAGCTGGCCCCGACACCCGTGCCCTCAATGATCCGCTGGGCGAATATCTCGATGTGCTGGGATTGAACGAGTATCTCGGCTGGTATGGCGGGCGTCCCGAGGACGCCGATCGGATGCAGTGGAAATTTGCCTGGGACAAGCCCGTCATCGTGAGCGAATTTGGCGCGGGGGCCCCATACGGCCGGCATGGCGACGCCGATGAACGCTGGACGGAGGAGTATCAGGCCAGCCTTTATCAGCATCAGATCAGCATGCTGAAAAAGATTCCCGCGCTGGCAGGGATGTCACCCTGGGTGCTGATGGATTTTCACTCGCCACGCCGCCTGCTGCCCGGCACACAGGATTACTTCAACCGCAAGGGATTGGTTTCGAATCTGGGACAGCACAAGCAGGCATTTTACGTGTTGCAGAAGTTCTATCGGGAGATGGATTCCGCCAAATGACTGGCCGCGGCCGCGCTACGCCTGAGTGCGATCAAGAAATTCAGAGTGCCATGCCATCTGGATGGCTTCGAGCTTGCCCTCGTTCGACTTCTTGGGATCATCCTTGAACTCGGGCAACTCGGTGACCAGCCGGTGCAAGTCGGTGAAGCGCACTGCCAGCGGATCGATTTCAGGATGCTTCTCGGAGAGCAGGATTCCGAGATCTTCAGCATCTTCCCAGGTCAGTTCTTTCGGCATGCAAGGCTCCTTGAATCGGTTTCGAGTTTCGGGTTTCTAGTTTCAAAACCAGAGACCAGAAACCGGAAACCAGAAACTGTTCTAATGTTCTTCCGACACGTAATTACGGTTCCACGCCGGAATTTCGACGACTACTTTGCCCGGCTTGTTGATCACCGCCTGGCACCCGAGTCGGGAGTTTAACTGTAAATCGGCGGCCATGTCCAGCCGGTCGGCTTCGTCGTCATCCATCTCGGAAAGATTTTCAGCGCCTTCCTTTACCCAGATGTGGCAAGTGGTGCAGGCGCAATTGCCGCCACAGGCATGGTCCAGCCGGATGCCATGATTCAGCGCCACGTCGAGCAGCGATTCCTCTTTGCCGTGATCCTTGTAGTGCAGCTTGCCGTGATCGAACTGTACGGTCTTGCCCTCGGGCAAGAAAGTGACTTGCACCATGTTCTCGCTGGAAGCGTCGACTGTTGCCGCTCCCGCGCCTTGTGTTTTATGTTCTGCCATCACAGCTCCTAATCTCGCTTCGTTTGCGTTCCTGGCCGACGACCGACGACCGACGACTGACGACCGACGACTGACGACTGTTCTATTCAAACTCCGCTTTGGCCACCGGATGCGGCGCATCCGGTCCTTCGCCCATGTCCGCATGGTCCATCGTCTTACCTTTGAGCACGCTCGAAACCGCGCTGTCCATCATCAACTCCGCCAGCCGCATGGTGCCCTGGTTAAGCGCGTCAATTGCGCCGCGGATCGCCTGATAGTCGTCTTCGCCCTGCACTGCGTGCAACGCCTTTTCCAGCTTTGCGATGCGTTTCTTTTCGTCGCTGGTGAGCTGTCCCCAGGCTGGACTTCTTTTTCCTTTTTCCAGCGCTGCCACGATAGTGCCGGCTTCGTTGCGCGCCTCAATCACCTGGCGTTGGCGGAAATCTTCTTCCGCTGAATCGAACGAATCAAGAATCATGCTCTCGACCTGTTCGTCGGTCAGTCCGTAGCTTGGCTGGACTTCGATTTCCGCCTCTTTTCCACTGCGTTGCTCGCGCGCGGAAACGTGCAGGATGCCGTTCGCATCAATCAGGAACTTCACTTCCACGCGTGGGATTCCTGCGGGCATCGGCGGAATTCCTTTCAGTTCGAAGCGCGCCAGGGAGCGGCAATCTTTCGCCAGTTCCCGCTCGCCCTGCAGTACATGGATGGCGACGTTCGTCTGCCCGTCCACCTGGGTGGTGTAGTGCTGCGTAGCCGATGCTGGAATGGTCGAGTTGCGAAGGATGATTTTGTCGGTCACCCCGCCCGCTACTTCGATGCCCAGCGACAAAGGCGTCACGTCGAGCAACAGCATGTTTTCCGTGGCCTCGGAGCCGCCGGAAAGAATATTGGCTTGCACGGCTGCGCCCAGGGCGACGACTTCGTCCGGGTTCAAGTCGGTGTGCGGCTTGCGCTGGAACATTTCTTCGACCAGGGCGCGCACCTTGGGAATTCGCGTGGAGCCGCCGACCAGTACGACTTCATCAATCTGCTCTGGCTTCAGGCCAGCGTCTTTCAACGCCTGTTTGCAGGGGCCGACCGTACGCTCGATGATGGGCTGAATCAGTTGTTCGAACTGCTCCTGCGTGATTTGTCTCTGATAGTGCTGGCCGCCCGGCAGCTCAACTTCGAGCTTGGTCGCAGGCTCGGAAGAGAGCGCAATCTTGGCCTCAATGACGGCCTTGCGGATGGTGGCCACGGCTTCGCCATTCCGCGAAACATCGAGACCCATGTCACCGCGAATATCGTCCAGCGCGATCGTGATCAGCAGGTTGTCAATGTCATCGCCGCCCAGATGCGTATCGCCATTGGTGGCGACCACCTCGAAGATTCCATCATGCAACTTGAGGATCGAGACGTCGAAGGTGCCGCCGCCCAGGTCGTACACCGCCACAATGCCGTTCTGTTTCTTGTCGAGGCCATAGGCGAGGGAAGCGGCAGTCGGTTCATTCACCAGCCGGAGGACCTCAAGGCCGGCGATGCGGCCGGCGTCCTTCGTCGCCTGGCGCTGCGCGTCGTTGAAGTAGGCGGGCACCGTGATGACCGCCTTCGTGACCGGGGCGTTGAAAAAGCGCTCGGCGTTACGCTTGAGCTGGCGCAGAACGAAAGCTGAAATCTCGGGCGGCGTGAAAGTCTTTTCGCCCAGCCGGATGCGCAGGACTTCTCCGGGCTGAAGATCCTCAGCCAGGCGGAAGGGAAACAGCTTCAATTCCTGCTGGATATCTTCCATACCCCGTCCCATCAGGCGTTTGATCGAATAAACGGCGCGCTCGGGGGTTTCGATCAAATACTTTCGTGCCGCGTTGCCGACGAGAATCTGATCTTTATCGTCCAGCGCAACCACGGACGGCACCAGGTTCACCCCGTCCTCGCCGGGAATTACGACAGGCCTGTCCCCCTGCATGAAAGCCACCAGGGAGTTGGTGGTTCCGAGATCGATGCCGACGATGCGGTCAGCTGACATAGGGAGATTTCAGATTGCAGATTTCAGATTGCAGATTTCAAATCTGAGATCTGCAATCACAAATCCAAAATCGCTTACGTTCCCAGCGCTTCATTCACGTCCCGTACCAGATTTCTGATGTAGCTGCGCCGGTTCAGCAGGTCGACCATGCCGTCCAGCGCCCGGCGCCGTTCTTCGTCGCTAGGGCCGTCAATTGCCTGGTCCCACTGGTTCCAGTGGCCCTTCAATTCTTCCGCCAGCTCTTCGTACTTCCTCTCAAACTGCGCCCTGTGCGTTTCCAGATCTTTCACCAGGGCGGGATCGTCTTCGCCCATCTTTTGATTCATGCGCAGCTCTTCCAGCTGCATGTTCAGTTCGAACACTTCCTCGAGCAGGTCGGGAGGCACAATCTGTTTCTTCACTTCGCCGCTGGCGCGCGCCTTCTCGGTCGCGGTCTTCGATTGCTCTTCGAGTTCTACGCCTTCCAGGCGCAGCAGGTATTGCGTGCGTTTGATGGGATCTTTCAGCGTGCGGTAAGCGTCGTTGAGCAGCGAGCTTTGCTCCAGGCTCCACTCCTGCTCGCGCTTGTCGGCGCGGGCATTGAGGTCGGGATGCAGTTTCCGGCTTAGCTCGTAAAATTCCCGCTCCAGGGCGGCCCCGTCCAAATTGAGCTTCCGAGGCAAGGCGAAGAATGAAAAGTAATTCACCGGCAGGGGAGGCTGCACTTTGCCGCAGGCATGGCAGAAGTGGGCGGCCCGCATGTCGCCGCACGACCAGCAACTGGCGGTGGCATCGCCGGTTCCGGCCGCTGCAATCGTCTTGGAGGTATCAATCGTCATGTTGGGACCGTGTGGCGCGGGCGCCCTCGCCCGCGACTGACACATGCATCACCAGATGTCTCAGGGATTTCCAATCGCTCGAGCGCAGAAATGTTAGCGGAGCGCGGAGGGCTTTGCCGCTCCAGGCTTTTAGCGGGCGAGGGCGCCCGCTCCACACAAAAATTACCCTGAGAATGACGTTCCGCAGCCGCACGACTTTGATGCATTAGGATTGACGAAAACGAATCCCTGCTGCATCAAGGTCTCCTGATAATCCAGGACCATCCCGTTCAGGTAGATGAACGATTTCGGATCCACGAAGACCCGTACATCGCCGAACTGGAAGATCCGGTCGCGCTCGCGGGGCTGGGTGTCAAAGCGAATGTTGTAGCTCAGACCTGAACACCCGCCGCCCTGCACGCCCAGGCGCAGCCCGCCCTGTTCGGGCGAGATACCTTCCTTGACGATCGCCGTCCGCACCTTGGCCAGCGCCTTGTCCGTGACTTTGACGCCGCCCTTGGCCGGAGCCGCCGGCTTGGTCGTTTCTTCCGTTGTGGTTGCCATAAATGACCCGAAATACGCGCCGCTATTTTGCTGAGAGCTGACGGCTAAAAGCTACTTCGCTTCGACCGCTGCCGGCTTGGCCGCGCCCTGCTTGGCTTTCCAGTCATGAATCGCCGCCCGGATGGCGTCTTCGGCCAGCACCGAACAGTGAATCTTCACCGGAGGCAGCGCCAGTTCCTTCACGATCTCGGTGTTCTTGATCTGCAGGGCTTCATCGACCGTCTTGCCCTTCACCCACTCGGTGGCGAGCGAAGACGATGCTATCGCGGAACCGCAACCGAAAGTTTTGAACTTCGCGTCTTCGATGATGTTAGTCTGCGGATTTACCTTGATCTGCAGCTTCATCACGTCACCGCACTCCGGCGCGCCAACAAGACCAGTCCCGACTTCGTTGCTGTTCTTGTCCATCGAGCCCACGTTGCGCGGGTTTGAGTAATGATCGAGAACCTTGTCGCTATATGCCATTTTTGACCCTCTCCTGAAAATTCAAATTACATGTCATCCTGAGCGGAGCTTGATCGGTTGCAAAGCAACCGATCAACGGAGTCGAAGGACCCCTGCTCCCTCAACGGGTTGTAGTGGACGCGCCAACCTTACTCGGCCGCCCACTTGACGCTCTTCAAATCGACGCCTTCCTTCGCCATTTCGTACAGCGGCGAAAGCTCGCGCAGCCGCTCCACGGTTTCGATGACCCGGTCGGCCACGTAATCCACTTCGGCTTCGGTGTTAAAGCGGCCGATGCCGAAGCGAATCGAACTGTGCGCCAGATCATCGCCCGTGCCCAGGGCCTTCAATACATATGACGGCTCGAGAGTCGCCGAGGTGCACGCTGATCCGCTCGAAACTGCGATGTCATTGATGCCCATCAGCAGCGACTCGCCCTCGACGTAGGCAAAGCTGATGTTCAGATTGCCCGGCAGGCGATGCTCCATGGAGCCGTTGATGTAGACCTCGTCCAACCGGCCCATGATGCGGTCGCGCAGCCGGTTGCGCAGACCTGCAAGGGTACAGGCTTCCTTGGCCATCTCTTCTGAAGCGATGGCGCAGGCCTTGCCCAATCCAACAATTCCGGGCACGTTCAGGGTCCCGGAGCGCATGCCGCGTTCGTGCCCGCCGCCGTCGATGATGGCGGAAATCTGTACCCGGGGATTCTTACGGCGAACGTACAAGGCGCCGACGCCCTTGGGGCCATACATTTTGTGGGCCGAGATCGACATCAGGTCGATATTCATCTTGTTCACGTCAATCGGAATCTTGCCCACCGCCTGGGTGGCATCGGTGTGGAAAATCACGCCACGCTCATGACAGAGCTTTCCGATGTCCGCGACCGGCTGCACTACCCCAATTTCGTTGTTGGCCGCCATGATGGTCACCAGGATGGTCTTGTCATCCATAGCCCGCTTCAGTTCTTCCAGGTCGATCAGGCCGTCCTTCTGCACCGGCATGTAGGTGACGCGATAGCCGTACTTTTCCAGCCGCTTGCAGGTATCGAGCACAGCCTTATGCTCGGTCACGGCGGTGATGATGTGGTTGCCTTTTTCCCGGTACATCTCGGCCACGCCCTTAATGGCGAGGTTGTCGCTTTCGGTGGCGCCCGATGTGAAAATGATCTCTTTGGGGGTGGCGCTGATCAGCTTGGCCACACGCTCACGCGCGGTCTCGACGCCTTCTTCGCCCGCCCAGCCAAAAGAGTGGTTGCGGCTGGCGGCGTTGCCGAACTTCTCCATGAAGTAGGGAAGCATTTCTTCCAGCACCCGGGGATCCATGGGGGTGGTGGCGTGGTTGTCCATGTAGACCGGCAATTTCACGCCGTTGGGGGCAGTGCGCTGCTCCTGCGTCCCGCCTTCGGGGTGTCCGTTTGTTCCCTGGGGGATCGTCTTTACATCCGTGCTCATAATTACTCTCCTCAGAACCGGCTTATCCAATGGTTACGAATTCCGTTGCGCTCTTTGTCCGGCCACCCCGGGTCCGGTCGCTGCGGGCCTTGTCGCCCGGGTCCGCGGGCTCTTCTTTCATCTCCAGGATAGTGATGCCCCGAAGCAGCTCTTCGATTCCGTGGCTGACGCGCCGCAGAGGCTCCCTGATATTGCAGCGATCGCTCTGATCGCATTCGCCGCGCACGGTGACGCACGAAGTGATAAAAAGCGGGCCATCGATCGCCCGGATCACCTCGAACGCCGAAATCATTCCCGGATCGCGAGCCAGGGTATAACCGCCGTTGGTTCCATGCTGCGAATGAAGCAGGCCGGCCTTAACCAGTCTCTGCAGAATCTTGGCTAGCGCCTCCTGGGGAATGTGGTAGGCGTCCGCCACGTCCTTCGCACTGCATGCGCCGTGCTCGGCATGCTCGGCCAGATGCTTCATAGCCATCAACCCATAATCCGCTTTTTTGGTCAGCTTGAGCATGTCCGGCAAATCCGACCTTTTAAGTCGGATATGTCTATATTAGACGCCAAACTGATCAAATGCAACCTGTTACAGGCAATGGTTGAAAACCGGCAGCGACGGGTCGCGGGAATGACCTTAACCGTCTGGAAACTGCAGCTTGGGTCCTCACGCTTTCGCCTGCGAGGAGGCGAAGCCTAGCGCCCGACGTTTCGATGAACGATTCCGGCCAAAAGATCAACCGAGGGACTTGACAACTGGGGAAGGCGGTCTAAAATACCGGCAATTTCCGGCGAAATCCCGGCCGTCTGATGCGGGATCCAAATACCCGGATTTATGACTCCATCCCCGCCGTCTCCACTCCCCGAGAAGAAAAGCAATCTCCCACCGTGCAAGCATCCGCGCGTGCAGATCGTGGCCCGCGAGGAAGACTCTGAATTCGTGGAATGCAAGGAATGCGGTGAGATCTTCGAATCCAGCGAATTCAAGGACATGATCATCGAGGACACGAAACTCCCGAAGGAATCTTAGATCGGCGTCAGCTGAGATCTTCGTGGTGCGAGGGCAGGACGCCCTCGCGACAGCCGGCGGGACGCCGCCGCTACGACGAGGATCAGCAGTTCTCTTGGCGCGTGACCAAGGTAACCCTGCTGCCGGCCTTTGCGCTTGTTGCGGACATAACAATTTGTTAGTGTCGCACGGGGATTATCTTGTCCGCAAAAAGCCAAACTCCGCTCGTAGCCTTGGTTGTGGACGATTCCATGCTCATCCGGCACACGGTGTGCCGGTTTCTCGAGGAGCGTGGCTACACCGTGGAATCGGCGACCAATGGCGAAGAAGCGCTTCCCATCGTCAGGCGGATTCATCCCGACATCATCATCACGGACATGCAGATGCCCAGGATGACCGGGACCGAGCTGATCACCGCCCTCAAAGCTCAACCCGAGACCGCGGACATCCCAATCGTGATCGTGGCCGGAAAAAATAGCGGGTTTGATGCCCGGGAGCACCGTGCCAACTTCGCTATTTTTAAGGACATCGATATCGAAGCCCAGCTGACAAAGGCGCTCGAAGCCCTGCTGGGAAGCCGTGTCACCAAGGCCAACGCTGCAGCGAAGGCTAAAGGCAGCAATTAGCAATCGGCAATTAGCGCTTGGCCTTTAGCCCTGCAGGATCACTCCTCTTCGGTCAACGATCGTTTAGCGGATGTCTTGGATAATTGCTAAGTGCCAAGCGCGGTTCATCGCAGCACCATCCCCGCTTCCGCCGAAAAATCCATAGCGGCAAAGTCTCCAGCCAGAAATTTCGGGTACGCGGCGGCTGCGATCATCGCCGCGTTGTCGGTGGAGAGCGGACGGGAAGGAAAATACACCGGCAAGCCTTCCATGGCCGCTTCCTGCTCGAAGCGCTGGCGGAGTTCGTTATTGGCGGCCACGCCCCCGGTAACGAATAGCGTGGCAACGCTGCAAGCCCGGGCCGCGGCCAGAGTTTTTGTGACCAGGTCACCCACCAGGGCCCGCTGGAACGAAGCCACCAGATTCAGGGTCTTTCGGTCGCAATGATGGAGATAGTCCTCGAGCTTCGGCTTCTCAATGGCGGCCAGGGCTTTCCGACGGGCTTCAATCGAAGCCTTCATGTCGTGGACTTCGACGTAACGCAAGACCGCGGTTTTGATACCACTGTAAGAAAAATCAAAGCGCGGTCCTGCAGGACCCTCACTCTTATCTTTCCGGTCACGATGCTTCAGTTGCGAGGGGGGAAAGTTTACCGCGGTGGGATCGCCGTGGGTGGAGAGTTTGTCGATGATAGGGCCGCCGGGATATCCCAATCCCAGGAGCTTTGCCACTTTGTCGAAGGCTTCGCCGGCAGCGTCGTCGCGAGTGTGACCGATATTCTGGTAGGACCAGTGTTGGTCCCGCTGCTCGGCCAGATATAAGTGGGTGTGGCCGCCCGAAACGACCAGGGCCAGCACGGGGAAATTCATTTCCCGATTATTTTTCTGGCGTTCCTCTTTCTGGCGTTCCTCGAGGAGCACGGCATGAATGTGACCTTCGAGGTGATTCACGGCGATCAGGGGTTTGTCGAGGGCGAAGGCCAGCGCCTTGGCGTATCCGATTCCGACCAGCAAGGCGCCCGCCAACCCCGGACCCTGCGTCACCGCGATAGCGTCGATGGATGGATAGGTCTGTCCGGCATCGGCAAGCGCCTTGCGGACCACCGGCACAATCGCCTTCAAATGTTCGCGCGAAGCCAGCTCTGGAACCACGCCGCCATAAGGCTGGTGCGCGGCGATCTGCGAGAAGACGACATTCGAGACAACTCTCTCGCCCGCATAGACCACGGAAGCGGCAGTCTCATCGCATGAGCTCTCAATGCCGAGAATGTAAGCGCCAGCCATCCGTTTCAGTCTAAATCACAACCAGCCAGTGTGGGTCGGACACTCCTGTCCGACGCATTTGACTTTGACTTTTGGGTGGCAAGAGTAAAGAACAGGCGCTAGAGTCTAAATCCAAATCAACCCCAAAAGCGTCGGACAAGAGTGTCCGACCCACGTGGGGCTACAATATGCGTGATGTCGAGTGAGAGCCCGAGTGCGCCACCCGCCACCGAGCCGGTCAGTTCGCTCTACGATACCCGCCTGCCCCAGCTTTCCCGCTGGCGGCGGATGCAAATCCCGGTCATCGCCGCGGCGGTCATTGCGATCATTCGCGGGCTTGGTCCCACGCTGCGTTTTGAGGAACTGGGCATGCATCATTACCGGGAATCGCGCGCCCGGGGTGTGCCGGTGGTTTCCGCCTTCTGGCATCGCTGCATCATTTCCGCCACCTGGTACTGGCGGAACCGGGGCGTGGTCGTAATGAACACCACAAATTTCGATGGCCAGTGGACGCGCCGCGTGATTGAGCACTTCGGCTTCAGCACCGCCCAGGGCAGCTCCACCCGCGGAGGCTTGCGCGGACTTGCAGTGATGGCGCGGCGCATGGAAGAAGGCGTGGATTCGTCATTTACCATCGATGGCCCGCGCGGCCCGCGTTATGTGGCCAAACCCGGGCCAGTGATGCTGGCCCGCAAGACTGGCCGCCCCATTTACGTTTTTCATATTGGGGTTGAAAGGGCGCACACGCTGGAAAAAGCCTGGGACCTGATGGCGATTCCGCATCCCTTTTCGCGTGCAGTAATCGTGAGCGCCCCGCTGATCCCGGTTTCGCCGGACGCGGACGCGGAAGAACTCGAACGCAAGCACGCGGAGATGCAGGCCGCGCTCGAACACGTCCGCGATGTGGCGGAATCGTGGTTTGGATTGAGCGAAGAGGAACACCAGCGCCTGCGCCAGGAGTGGAATGCCTGAATCATCCCAAATCCCGTGGGGACAGCCGCCCTCGGCTGTCGGGCCGCCCGCAGGGCGACTGTCAGTTCAGTGGAAAAAGAATGTCTCAGACCAAAGAATTCGCCGAGCGGATTATTCGCGTTCTGCGCGAGCATGACCACCAGGCCTACCTTGTGGGCGGATGCGTCCGCGACCTTCTGCTTGGCCGCGAGCCCGCCGACTACGACGTCGCCACCGACGCCACGCCCGGCGAGGTCATGCGGATCTTTCCAGAAACCTACGCGGTGGGCGCGCAGTTCGGAGTCGTCCTGGTTCCTCTAAGAGATGACGCGAACCACACGGTCGAGGTCGCCACCTTCCGCAGTGACATCGGCTACAGCGATGGCCGCCATCCCGACCAGGTACGCTTCAGTAAGAGCGCTCGGGAAGATGTGGAACGCCGAGACTTCACCATCAACGGCCTGCTGCTCGATCCCGTTAAGAATGAAGTGCTGGACTACGTCGGCGGCCGCAAGGACCTCGAGGCCGGAATCATTCGTACCATCGGGCGGCCCGAGTTGCGCTTCGCCGAAGACAAGCTGCGCATGCTGCGTGCGGTGCGCTTTGCCGCCCGCTTCGGATACTCCATCGAACCCGAAACCTTCGGCGCGATCCGTGAGCTGGCAGCCGGGATCAGCCAAGTCTCGCGCGAGCGCGTACGCGATGAATTGACCAAGATGCTTACCGAGGGCCATGCCCGCGAAGCATTCCTGCTGCTCGACGAGACTGGCCTGCTCCGCGAAGTCCTGCCAGAGATTTCGGCGATGAAAGGCGTGCAGCAACCGCCGGAGTTTCATCCTGAAGGCGATGTTTTTGTGCACACGCTGCTGCTGCTCCAGGAACTTCCGCATCCCTGCCCGGCGACATTGGCCTGGGGCGCGCTGTTGCACGATGTTGGGAAGCCGCCCACGTTCCGCGTGGCGCCGGATCGCATTCGCTTTGACAATCACGTGGATGTCGGGGTGAAGATGGCGGAAGAAATCTGCCGGCGCCTGCGGTTCTCGAATGACGACACTGAGCAAATTCTGGCCCTGGTGGCCAACCACATGCGTTTCACGCACGTGCCGCAGATGAAGGACTCCACCTTCAAAAGATTTGTGCGCATGCCCCGGTTTGAGCAGCACATCGAGCTGCACCGGCTGGACTGCGAGGCCAGTCACCGCGACCTGACATCCTACAACTTCACCCGAGAGAGGATCGCAGCCATCCCCCCGGAGGCGATTCGTCCTACACCGCTTATCAGCGGCGATGACCTGATCGCGGCCGGGTACCCGCCGGGGCCGCGCTTCAAGCAAATTCTTTCTGTGGTGGAGGATGCCCAGCTCGAAGGACGATTGCAATCGAAGGACAGCGCGATGGAGTATGTGAGGCGAGAATTCCCAGTGGCGGCGGCCCAGTCCCGGCAGAACTGAATGGGCGCAGGAATTTGTCAAGCGCCTTTCTTCCCGGATTCGTCTTCAATCGGTTGAGAGGAAAAGGAATATATTGTTGCCTGCCCTGTCCCATTTTTCCCGCGCAAATTGCTATCCTGAAAATATAGGGCCAGAGAGTGGAGTTTTCGGAGCGGGAGAAAGCCCGGAGAATGGTAAAATCACTTTCGTTCCCACCAAGAATCTGATCTCCTGATGACGCGAGCGATGGAACAGGTCGGCGCAGGACTGGAGAAGATCGTTGCCGGCAGCCTGCGGCGATCTCCCGCAGGGCAGGGCCCGTTGCTGGCGTGGGCGTTGGCTTGCGGAGAGGCGGTTGCGGCGCGGACGCGCGCCGTCGACTTCGCGCAGGGAATTCTTCGCGTGGAAGTTCCGGACGCGGGGTGGCGGGTTGAGTTGCAGGCGTTGGCTCCACAATATCTGGCGCTGATCAATCGCTACGTGGCTGAAAGCGTGCGGCGGATCGAATTTGTGATTGGGGACAGAGCCGCGGGCGAGGGCGCCCGCGCCACACGGGCATGAAAGTTACCGAAAAAGACGTGGCTTACGTGGCCGACCTCGGCAACCTGGAATTGACCGCGGAAGAGCGCAGGCGCATGGTGCGCGACTTGAACTCGATTCTGGGGCACATTGACCGCCTCAACGAACTGGACACGACGAACGTACAGCCTATGGCGCAGGTTTCGGATCGTTACGGCGTGGACCAGTCCAAGCAAGGAAGCGAGCGCTTCGCCTACGCCAGCCGCGAAGATGTTCTGGAAGGATTGCGCAAGTCCCTGCCGCACGACGTCGCCCTGGAAAATGCCCCGGACTCGGACGGAACATTCTTCAAAGTGCCCAAGGTGATTGAAAGATAGAAAGAATCGTCGTTGGTGGTTGGCCCTTGGTCTTTGGCCAACGGCCGACGACCAAGGACCAACAGCCGATTCCTCATGAATCTGGATCTGCTCACCATTGATGCTGCCCGCTCCGCGGTGCAGGAGCGCAAGACCAGCGCTGCCGCGCTGGCGGAGTCGTTTTACGCCAAGATCCAAAGCGACGATCCAAAGATCGGCGCGTTCTTGACGCTTTGCAAAGATCGGGCACTCGCCAAGGCTTTGGAGATGGACGATTTGGCTGCAAAAGGCGCAGAACTTCCTGCGTTAGGTGGCGTGCCCATTGCAATCAAAGACGTGATGGTCACCAAGGGCGTTCGCACTACCGCAGGCTCGAAGATTCTGGGCAACTATGTTCCGCCCTACGATTGCACGGCGGTGGCCCGGCTCGAGGCCGCCGGCGCTGTAGTGCTGGGCAAGTTGAATTGCGACGAATTTGCCATGGGATCGTCCAACGAGAACTCGGCCTGGAAGCCGGTGCACAATCCGCGCGATCTTACGCGTGTTCCGGGGGGATCGTCCGGCGGTTCGGCGGCAGCCGTGGCCGCAGACATGGCGGTGGCGGCGCTGGGTTCGGACACGGGCGGATCGATTCGTCAGCCCGCCTCGTTCTGCGGCGTGGTTGGAATGGTGCCCACCTACGGGCGTGTGTCGCGCTACGGTTTGATCGCGTTTGCGTCTTCCCTCGACCACATCGGGCCGCTCGCCAAGACGGTAAAGGATGCAGCCATCGTGTTGCGGACGATTGCCGGCCGCGACCCGATGGATTCGACTTCCGCCGACGTACCGGTTCCGGATTATGTTGCCGAACTCGAGAAACCCGTACGTGGGCTGAAGCTCGGCGTGGCCAAAGAGTATCTGGGCGAAGGGTTGGACAAGGAAGTTCGCGGCGCAATCGAGGCCGCGATTCAGAAGCTGGCCAAACAGGGCTGCGAGATCGTGGAAGTTTCGCTGCCGCATACCCAATACGCGATTCCGGCTTATTACATTGTGGCCACCGCCGAAGCTTCGTCGAACCTGGCCCGCTTTGACGGCGTGCGCTACGGCTATCGCGCGAAGGATGTGCGCAATCTGTCAGAAATGTACCGGCGCAGCCGCGATGAAGGTTTTGGCACCGAAGTGAAGCGCCGCATCATGCTGGGTACGTACGCGCTGAGCGCGGGATACTACGACGCGTACTATCTGAAGGCGCAAAAAGTTCGCACGCTGCTGACGCGGGATTTCGAAGAGGCGTTCCAGAAGGTCGATGCCATTGTGGCGCCGGTCAGTCCCACGGCGGCGTTCAAGCTGGGTGAAAAAATGGATGATCCTCTGGCCATGTATCTGGCTGACATCTACACCGTGACCGCGGACCTGGCGGGAATTCCGGGAATTTCCGTGCCCTGCGGCGAAACCAGGGAAAAGCTGCCCATCGGGTTGCAGATCCTGGGTCGGCATTTTGATGAGAGCACGATCCTGCGAGTCGCGCACGCCAGCGAGAAGGCAGCTTGACAGGCCCGCGCCTGTCACCGCAGTGAAATAATCTCGAAGATCTTTCAGATAAAGAATCGCCATCGGCTTCGGCCGGTGGCGTTTTTATTTTTTGCAGGCTTGGTGCAGAGCCGAGCTTCGCTCGGCCGGACAGCCGGGGGCGGCTGCCCCCACTTGGCCTGTGGGACTTACATCCCGAATCCAACATCAGACCAGAAATTCTTACAGGGAGAAGCACTCATGAAGTCGAAATCGATGACCAGAGTCGCATTGGCATTTGTCTTGAGCATTTCATTGATCGCCACGGGATGCAGCGCCCAGTGGATCAGCGTCGCGCTGGCCGATTTGCCGGTGCTTACCCAGATGGCGCTGAACATTGCAGCATTGGTGTCAACGCTGCAATCGGGGAAACAGCTGACTGCCAGCGAGGCCCTGGCGATCCAGAACATTTCGGGCGAGGCGAGTAAGGATTTAACGCTGCTGCAGGCGTTGTACAACGCTTACAAAGCGAGTCCCAGCGCCGACGGCCTGCAGAAGATCGAAAGCATGATTCAGGAGACGAACCAGGAATTGCCGGCGCTCCTGCAGGCGGCGCACATCTCCGATCCTGCGCTTTCCGCTCGAATCACAGCCGCGGTCAACCTGATCCTCACCAGTGTGAGCAGCTTCGCTTCGCTGATTCCACAGGCCTCGTCTACGGTGCCCAAGATGGCTCGACAGAAGACGGCCATTCCCCAGCCCAAGGACCTGAAACGGCAATGGAATCAGCAGGTCTGCGCTCCCAGCGGCAACGCCGTCCTGGATGCCGCACTCAGTCAGAGGATTTTGCGGTGATTCGAGATTCAGAAGGGAACCGGAAACCGGAAGCTGGAAACTACCAACCCGAGACTGCAAACTCGCGATGACAAACCCAAGATTACAAACCAGTCGTCAGTTGCCGGTTCTCGGTTCTCAGCTGGTGAGGCGTGTTTCATGACTTTACCTGTTATTGCGATTACAAATGCTTCTACCTGTTTGACCGACGCTGCGGTTTCGGCCGTGATTCCGGCGTTGCAGCGGCAGGTCACCCTGGACTTCAGGGCCTACTGGGACCTGGATTGCCAATTGAGGTCTTTGCAGAAAGACCAACCTCTTCCGGATGGATGGTGGCAGATTTCCGTGACCGACAATCCTGACCAGGCTGGGGCCCTCGGTTATCACGAATTGACCAGCCGGGGAACGCCGTTGGGAAAAGTATTCGCCGGTCTTGATCTCCAGAGTGGAGCATCGTGGACAGTTACCCTGAGCCACGAACTGCTCGAAATGCTGGCCGATCCCTGGATCAACTGGTGCGCGCAGGGGGAGGACGGGAAGATTTATGCCCTGGAAGTCTGCGACGCGGTCGAAGCGGACAGAATGGGATATGAGATCCTGGGAGTGCTGGTTTCGGACTTCATCACTCCCTCCTGGTTTGAGCCTACGCGTGCGGACCGGGTCGATTTCAAGGGGCGGATCGTGAAGCCGCTCGAAGTCGCTTCCGGAGGCTACATGTCGGTGTTGGACGGGAGCGGCGGGTGGACGCAGATCGCAGCGCGGGGCCAGGCCTCACCTCCAATTCCGTGGGGAAGCAGGAGGCAGCGGCGCAACCTGGCAAAAGCAGAGTGGAGGAAGAGTCGGCCGGGCGTTTAGCTATTTCCTGCGCCAGCGCACTCCGTCCTTGGTGATTTCGACGAGAATTCCGGCAGAGGTGAGGGCGGCGCGGACCGCGTCCGAGGCCTGGAAATTCCGCGACCTGCGGGCCGCTTCCATCTCGGCAATCCGGGTTTCGATCTCGGCGTCGGACAGACTTTGCGCTCCCACGGCGTCGAGTAATTCCGGGCTGACATCTTTTTCGCGCCCCTCCCCCTTTGCCCACTCGAGGATGGCTTTCATCTTGGGGGCATCGTCGTCGCCTAAGACCGCGAAAATCTCGTCGAAGCTATCGAGCGCCGCAAGCAGCGGGGCCACATCGTCCTGCTTCAATTGTCCGCTGTCGATGGCGGCGTTGGCTTTGCGCACCATTTCAAAAATAGCTGCCTGGGCCTGGGCGGTGTTCAGGTCGTCCTCGAGCGCGGAAGTCATGCGCGCAACCGTGTCGCGAGCCAGCGCTGAATCCGTGGCGCCGGAAGGGAACTGGCCGGTCTTCAGGCGCAGCTGAAAGTTCCGCAACTTGTCCACGTTGCTGGCCATCTGCTTGAGCCCGTCGAAGGTAAAGTTGAGCTGGTGGCGATAGGGCACGGACGCCAGCAGCAAGCGGATCGAAGACGGCTTGTATCCTCTGAGCGCCAAGTCGCGCAAAGTAAAAAAATTACCTGCGCTCTTGGACATTTTCTCGCCTTCAACCAGCAGAAAACGGGCGTGAAACCAGAAATGAACGAAGGGTTTCCCGGTCAGCGCCTCGGACTGCGCGATTTCGTTTTCGTGATGCGGGAAAATAAGATCTTCGCCGCCGGCGTGCAGGTCGAAAGTCTCTCCCAGTTCTTCCATCGACATGGCCGAGCACTCGATGTGCCAGCCCGGGCGCCCCGGGCCGATCGGACTCTCCCAGAACGCCTCCCCAGGTTTAGGCGCTTTCCATAGCGCAAAGTCGCGGGCATTGTCCTTTTCGTATTCATCCACATCGACACGCGCGCCGTCTTCCATTCCCGCGAAATCTTTTTTCGAAAGCTTGCCGTAACCGGGAAAGCGGGCAATACGAAAATAATAAGACCCGTCATCGGTGCGATAGGCGAAGCCTTTTTTCTCCAGTTCCGCAATGAAGCGTGCCATCTCCTCGATATGTTCGGTGGCGCGGACAAGAACAGGCGGCTCGATATTCAGGGTGGCACTGTCCTCGAGAAAAGCCTTTTCGTACTTGGCGGTGTAGTCCTTGACGCTCAGACCTTCCTGGGCCGAGTTGCGGATGATCTTGTCGTCCACGTCGGTGATGTTCATGACGTGGCGCACTTTGAACCCGCTCTGACGAAAGAAGCGGCGCAGGATGTCGACCGCGACAAAGGTCCGGAAATTGCCGATGTGACCATAGTCGTACACCGTGGGCCCGCAAGCGTACATCCGCACTTCATTGTTCTGGAGCGGATGGAATTCCTCTATCCTGCCGGAAAGCGTGTTGTACAGGCGCAGCGCCATAAGGTGGAGAAATGTGCGGACAAGACCGTTAATTCTAGGGGGAGACCAGAAACAGGGTCAAATTGAGCCTTTTGCCGATTTAGAAGTGTCCGCGGAGACGTGGCCGGCGCCGTGCAGGCGCTGGCCCACCAGAAACACATAGTGCACCGCCGACACCACGGTGAACGCGACGGTGGCATGGAGAAACGTGGTCTGCGTGAGCCAGACCCAGCGGTCATGTTTGATCTGGAACAGCATCACGAAAAAAACCGCCGCTACTTGGGCAAAGGTGTTGGCCTTGCCGAAGATGCTGGGACGGAAGTCACGCAGGCCGGCGATGGCGTAAAGGACGGCGCTGGCAAACAGGATCGAGATATCGCGGCTGAAAACCAATACCGTGTACTTCCAGGCAATCTTGTGCAAAATCGCCAGCACCATGAACATGGTGCTGAGCAGCAGCTTGTCGGCGATGGGATCGAGGTACTGGCCGAGCACCGTCTGCTGCTTGAGCGCCCGGGCCAACAGCCCGTCGAGACCGTCACTGAAGCCCGCCAAGACAAATAGAATGAGCGCCCATCGGTAGTGGCCGCCAACCAGATCAATCACGATAAAGGGCACGAACATCATGCGCAGCAGGGTGAGCTGGTTGGGCGCGGTGAGCAGTTGGGAGAGCTTCATTTAAGGTCCGCCGAGGTGGAGTTCTGCCGCAGATGGCGGCCGAGAACGGAAGCCGGGTCCATGCCTGTGTTCGCGGTGAAGCGTTGAGAAAGAGAAGGAATGCCGCCATCCGATGCGTCAAGCTCCACTCGTTCGATGCGATGCATGGGAAAAAAGACTACTCCGAAAGAGGGCGGATCGCCCGCTTTGATCATAGAGACCAGATCTTCGAACGAGCCCAATTCGATGCCGGAGAGGCTGAGACCCTGCGCAGTCAGCGCAAGAATCAGGCCCCAGAACTTTTCTCTAGGATTTCCCAGGGTCAAAAGCGCCATGGCGCCGGGTTGAAACGGATTTCCGGCAGGAAAGATCGGGGCATCGTCTGATTGAGCAGGCCGCACACCAGATTGTCGCCGCCAGCAGGTGAATCTTGCAACTGGGCGTGCTTACCCTGGTCCCGTTCGAAGGCGGGCGGACGGACGGGCATTCATCGTTTGGACGCGGCCTGGGCGGCGGAAACGAGCGAATAGAGATACACCCTAATCCCAGTGGCGCACAGAAGGCCGCCAGCTACGACGAGAAGAATGAATGACCCAGAGCAGGCAGATGGTTTCAACCCGCAGCCCGACGATCAGCAGCATCCCGGCCAGGCGGATCTTATTTCTTGGCCAGGGAGCGGATGTATCCTACAAGTTCTTTTATCTGCCCCGGTTTCAGGCTCTTCTTGTAGCTCGGCATTTTGTCCTTGCCGTCCGCAATGACCGCCGTCAGTTCGTGATCGCTCATTTTCTGCACTTCCGGCGAGGCCAGGTCTTTGATTCCCATCTTTTTTCCTACAGGAGTTTCTCCCTTGGCGTCCGCGCCGTGGCAGGCCGAGCACTTTGCCTTGTAGGTGGCGGAGGCGTCTTGTGCGGCCAGCGCCGTTCCCCACAGGATGATGGCCGTCACCAGAGTCGCGAGTAGAGTGCGCTTAAGAACAGTCTCAATCTTTGCCACAGTTCCTCCGGAAGGTCCCGCCAGCTATTTTCAGTGTGACCTAGAATGCGTACCGCATTGACAGTGTGACCAGGTTGCCGCGGAAGTTCCGCGGCGCAACTAAATCCTGCGGGACCAGACTCGGGTCCTCGTGATAGCCGTAATAGCCCCAGTAAGCCTTGCCGGTCAAGCCCTTGGCGAACAGGTAATCGAAACCGCCATAGGGGCGGTGGTAAATCGAGTCGAGCGGCCCGGTGGGAGCGAGGGGGTTCAGAATCAGCGCGCTGCCGGTTGCACTAGTCACGTTGTACCCGAGGTGGGTGGTCAGTCGGTGGACGGGCTTCCACATCACATCGAAGTAGCCGTAATGCGCTTTGTTGGTATAAACGGACAGTTGCTCGTTCAGAAGGGTCGAGCCCGGACACTTGGCTAAGCCGGGCGGCGACACGGAGTCGACGAAGCAAATCTGTATCTGAGAGAAATCGTCGCTGTAATCGTAGCCCAGCTCGACCGAGACGCGGTCACTCGGCTCGAACATTGCGGTCCATCCATAGAGCCGATTGTGCTGTAGATTGTCGATGTTGGTAACGTTGTTGCGCTTCTCGAGAATGTTGACGGACCCGCTCAGATTCACCCAGCTGGCCACCTTGTAAGTGGTGCGTACGCGATATTCCTGCCATTCCCGCGGGCTGATGCGGGTGAAGGAATTGTCCGCGCTGCCCAGTTCCATATCGAGGTTGATCCGCCAGGCATCGATCGGCCGCGCCCAGATCCCAAATAAGCCGGAATGCTCGTTGATCAGAACTTCGCCGGTATCGGGCGCGATGGGGAGTGGGGTCTGGAAGGTGAAAGATCCGTCGCCGTTGTCCGTGCATCCTGCCGGCAGCAGGCCGGCCACCAGGGCGCAGTCGCCGCGCTTCGCATTCGAGGGATAGAACAGCTCCGAAACCTGCTCGAAGTCGGAATCGGCGATGGCGCGATGGCGAAAGCGATAGCCCAGGCGCGCGCCAAACCTGCGGGTGAAGTCATATTCGAGCTGGAACAAGTTGGTCTTCTCGTCCTGTTTCAGAAGCAGGCTTGAAAGGTGCCGCGTGACGTCCGCGGCGGAGGATGCGCTGTGCACCGGTATGCCCGCTGCGCCGTCGGCCGGCGCCGTGCACGTGATCGAAGGCGCGGAGGCCGGGTTGAAAACATTGGGCGCCGTCGTAAGGCTGGGACTGAAAAACTGGCAATTTGAGGAGTCAAACTGGGCCGGATTGCGGAAGCTGGAAAAAGTAAAGGTATTCAGCACGCGGAACTTGTCAGTAACGTGCCAGGTGGCGCCAAAATCGATAGCGGCGGCCACATGGCGGCCGAATGCCGGGCCGAACACGTCGTTATTTCTGAGGTTCGTGCGGCTCTCACGTCCAGTCAGCAATTCCTGATATCCGCCCACGTTCATGTCGCCGCCGGTATAGCTGGCCCGGCCGGAGAGATCCACGTTCTTGAAGTAGTTAGACTGAAAACTGAGTTGCTCGGTGGGCATGCTGGTCCGCATTCGCCCGTTGCGGCTGTAGCTGAGGAACCCGTTGCACAGGGGGTTGATGCCTCCAGTCACCAGAAATGTAGCCGCGCAGGGCTGGCCGGCGGCGGCATTGAGGGAAACACCGATATCCACGGGCACGCCAGTCGGCAGCTGGAAGTTCTGATTCTGGTCGGTGAATCCGGTGTCGCCTTTGTAGTAGTTAAAGATCTGGTCATAGCTGATGTTGGTTTTCGGCAACAACCTGACATCGACGCCCAGGCGGTAGGCGTTCACCGTGTTTCTGTAATTCTGCAGCAGCAGCGCCTCCGTGCCTTGATGCAGGGTGCTGAATGAGGGGCCTTCGTTCACGTTGCGTGAATAGCCCAGGCGGAAGCGTACCTTCGAATCGGGCAGCAGGGTCAGATCGTAGTCGCCCATGCGGCGGCGGGTGTTGAACAGGTGCGGGGAAGTGCCGATGACGGGATTGAATCCGGCGGGAGCATTGGTAAACGTGCTGGACGGGTTCAGCGGGTTGGCGAAAAGCGAATAGTCCCACACATTCTCGTCGCGGCGGAAGAGCGCGTTGAAGTCGTACCACTTGTTTTTGCCGACGCGGAGACGAGAAACGTTATTGGGATCGCCTCCGTATCCGAAGTTGCTCAAGTAGAGCCGGTCGAACAACAGGCCATGGTGGTCGAGCGACCGCATCTCCAGGGTCAAGTCCAGGAGGCGTGGGCCCTGCTGCAGGTTCACGAACGTGCCGTAGGTAGCCTGACTTCCGGTAAAGTCGGTGAAGCGGTAGCCGAATTCCACCGACTGCTTGATGTTGTAGTTGCCGGAGTCAATGCCGTCTCCCTCCGTGGCTTGCTGGGACCATGCAGCGGTCGCTGCTACCAAAGCCAGCAAGGCAACACCGCCCGCGAAGGCCCAACCCCGCGGATGCTTCCGAAGCGATCGCCTTGGTTTGTGTTCCTTGCCCATGCTCCACCTATTTGAAGAAGAAAGGATCGAAGTTCGATCCGTGAATCGCAACGTGACACAACGTGCATGCCTGATACTTCTGCGCCTGGTTATGGAAAGTCGGAGTCGCCGGGGCGCCCGCATCGATGGTGAGCGAGTGGCACTCCAGGCACATCAGGTTGACCTGGCTGCGCTTCAGCAGGCGAGGGTTGGCCGAACCGTGCGGAGTGTGGCAGAACACGCAACCTTCGGTCTTGACCGGGGGATGTTCATGTACGAACGGCCCCGCTTTCTCCGAATGGCACTTGAAACAGACGGCGTCACTGTAAGCTGTCGCCCTCAGTTGCCGGGTCTGGTACCCGCCGTGAGGGTTGTGGCAATCGCTGCACTGCACCATGCCTTCATTCACGCGATGGTGGAAAGGACGGTTGAACTGCTGCTTGGCTTCCAGATGGCAGCCGTAGCAAAGCTGCGGCTGCTTCTCCTTCATCAGGTGTTGGCTTTCCTTAGCGTGATGAGGCGAATGGCAGTCGATGCAACCGACGTTATTCTGCAAGTGCGCCGAACGGGCAAAGTTGCTGTGCTCTTCTCCATAGGAGTGGCAGTCGAGGCAACGGGCGCTTGAGGCCTCGGCGGAGACCCCTTTGAAGGTGAATATCTTGGACTTGTCGCCGCCGCTCTCCACGTGTTCCTTGCCCGGTCCGTGACAAGCTTCGCAACCCTGCCACTCCGGACCTCGCTTGTTTTCGAGCGTGGTCACGAAGTGGGGCGTGGTTTCAAAGTTCTTGAACATGTCCTCGTGGCAGGTCTTGCAGGTCTCGGCACCCACGTAGAGCGATGGGTCGGTAACTCGTTGGTAGCGGCTGGCGGGGGCTTCCGGGGTCTGCTTGGGTTTGTCGGGAGTGCGGGCGGCGACGGGCGCCGCGAGAACCCCAGCAGCAGCCCACATCAGGAACAGGGACAACGCCAATCGTTTTGGTGTCTTGCCGTGCCTCATCCGAATACTCCGCGGGCTGGAGTTGCGTCTCACAGTTGTGTCCTGAAGTTCGATGGAGCGTCACAGCCCTAAGCCTCACCCGGTTTCGGGTTGGTCGAGACTAAAAAAAATCCACATGCCGCGTCTGTTCAAAATCGCTCACTTTTTGCCACTCGATCACCGAGGCGACTCTTACGGACGAGACCTGCCCGATTTTCTCAGCGCGATCCTCCCCGAATCCGCGCTTTGCGGCATGCGACCATGCGAACTGCACCGCTACTATCAATATTCTTGAAAGAGATGTCTGTGATCGGCGTCACACCAGCTGGGTAGTTTATTGGCTTCTTGGACCAAACTGGTAATGTGATCAATCTGGTATAAATTCAAAACGCAAATAACTACAATAGGGAACTTTCACAGGAGCGCTTCCATGAGCCAATCGAGGACTGCAGGCAGGGCGGAGAATGCCGGGAGCCCCGGCAACACGCGAATCCCTGACTTCCGCCGCCTGGCGCTAACCTTTGTTCTCCTGTTTCTTGTGAACGGGCTGCTTTCCTCCCCGGCTTCGGCTTTCGACGGCCATGCGCCCGACCACCTGCAATGCGAAGCCATGCAAGAGCCGTTGGGAATCGACATCGCGCATCCCCGGCTTTCCTGGCAGCTTCAGGATTCCAGGCGCGGCGCCCGGCAAGCGGCGTATGAGATTCGGGTGGCCAGTTCGCCAGAAAGTCTGGCGCAGGATCGAGCCGATGTTTGGGACAGCGGCCGGGTTGAATCCGACCAGTCGGTCGACGTTCCCTACTCTGGTCCGGCGGTTGAATCCCGCCGCCGCTACTATTGGCAGGTGCGGGTATGGGACCCGCAGGGGCAAGCTTCGTCCTATAGCCCGGCCAGCTGGTGGGAGATGGGACTGCTTTCTCCCCAGGACTGGAAAGCTAAATGGATCACCCCCGACATGCCGCTGGAGCGCGGAGATTACGAGTCTGCGCCGAAGTGGATCTGGGCGGCGGATGACAACGCGCTGACCAAGGCCACGCCCGGCAAACACGATTTCCGCTTCAACTTCAAGCTGGCGCAGAAACCCAAAGAAGCCACGCTCTTCATCACTGCCAAGGACAATGTGGCAGCCTGGGTCAACGGTAAGCAGGTCGCGGTCGAGTCGCCCATGGGCAAGTTCGGCCGGGCTCAAGATCCGTGGGGTTATTTTCGAGTCCTACCGGTGGGCAAACTGCTGCACGCAGGCGCCAATTCTCTGGCGGCTGAGGCGATTGTTCAGCAGGAGCGCAACCGACCCCCGCAGGCTGGATTCATCGCGCTTCTCCGAGTGCGGATGGCGGACGGCAAAATCGAACGCTTCGTTTCCGGACCCGATTGGAAAACCGGGCCGGAGCAAACCGGCAATGCCTGGGTGGGAGAAAAGTTTGACGACTCATCTTGGCCCACTGCGGCTGTGGTGGCGGAAATCGGCGAGGCGCCGCTGGGCACGCCCTGGCCGGCGCAGCCGGTCGATCTGCTCCGGCGAAATTTCAGCATGGCTAAGGCGGTGCGGAGCGCTCGAATCTATTCGACCGCGCTGGGCGCCTATCAGCTGTACTTGAACGGTCAACGCGTGGGAAACGATGTTCTGGCTCCTGGTTGGACCGATTATCGCAAGCGAGTTGTGTACCAGGTTTATGACGTTACGTCGCAGGTGCGGCAGGGTGGAAATGCCATCGGCGCGATTCTTGGCGGAGGCTGGTATGCCGACGGCCTGGGCTGGTTGCAGACCCGATATAACTTTGGCCCGCCGCCGGTACGCCTGCTGGTGCAACTCGAAATCGAATACACCGACGGCTCACGCGATTCCGTGGTCAGCGATGGTTCGTGGAAAGCCAAGCCGTCTCCGATTCTTACTTCGGAAATTTACAACGGCGAAACTTATGACGCCCGGCTGGAACAAAGCGGGTGGGACCAGGCATCGTTCTCCGATTCGGGCTGGGGAGCGGTCGCGGTAGCGCCGGAATCTCCGGCCCCGGTGGTGGCGCAGAACTTTCAACCCATTCGGGTCAACGAGATGCTTAAGCCCAAGACGGTTACGAACCCGACGCCGGGAGTTTACATCTTCGATCTCGGCCAGAACATGGTCGGCTGGGCGCGGCTGCATGTTTCCGGCAAAGCCGGAACCAAAGTGCGCATCCGGTTCGGAGAGGTGCTCAAGCCGAACGGCGAGCTCTACACCGAGAACCTGCGCACGGCCGAGGCCACGGACACTTATATCCTGCGCGGAAAAGGAAGTGAAACGTTCGAGCCTCACTTTACGTTCCATGGCTTTCGCTACGTTGAGCTTACCGGCTACCCGGGAACGCCCTCGCGGGATGCGGTTGAGGGTGTGGTGTTCTATACCGCGGCGCCCTTCACTGTTCAGTTCAGCACGGGAAACCCGACGGTAAACCAGTTGTGGAGCAACATTCTGTGGGGACAGCGCGGAAATTTTCTGAGCGTGCCCACCGATTGCCCGCAGCGCGACGAGCGCCTGGGCTGGATGGGAGACGCCGAAGTCTTCTGGCGAACCGCATCATTCAATGCCAACCTTGCGGCCTTCTCCCGCAAGTTCACCACCGATATTCGCGACGCGCAAAGTCCGGCCGGGGCCTTTACCGACGTCTCACCGCGAGTGGGCCCTACCGGGGACAGCGTCGCAGGCTGGGGCGACGCCGGCGTCATTATTCCCTGGTCCGCCTACCTGCAATTTCGCGATCCTCGCCTGCTCGAAGACAACTGGGCGGCGATGGGAAAGTGGATGGATCACCTCGCGGGCGCAAACCCGAACTATCTCTGGCTGAAAGAGCGGGGCAACGACTATGGCGATTGGCTGGCGATTGGCAGCACGACCTCGAAGGACCTGATCGCCACGGCATTCTGGGCTTACGATGCCTCGCTGATGATGCAGATGGCGCAGGTGCTCGACCGGCCCGAGGATGAACAGAAATATCGGGAAGTGTTCGAGAAGATCCGGGCAGCGTTCAACCGGGAGTACGTCAAGCCGGATGGCACGGTCGGGACCGGCAGCCAAACCAGTTACGTACTGGCGCTGCACATGAATCTGTTGTCGCAAAAAGACCGGGCCACCGCGGTGGAAAAGCTGGTCGAGGACATCAAGGCCCATGACTGGCATCTCACCACCGGTTTCCTGGGCACTCCTTATTTAATGATCGAGCTGAGCAACGGCGGGCACAGCGACGTGGCTTACCGGTTGCTGCTGCAGAACACCTATCCGTCCTGGGGATACATGATCGAGCACGGCGCGACCACCATGTGGGAGCGGTGGAACGGCGACCAGATGATGGGCGATCCTTCCATGAATTCCTACAATCACTATGCGTACGGGGCGGTCGCGGAATGGTTGTACCGCTACGCCGCCGGCATCGACGAATCGGCCGAAGACCCGGGCTTCCATCGCATTATGCTTCATCCGCAATTCGATGCCACGCTGGGAGAGGTTAAGGCGACATACGATTCGTCGTACGGACCGATCACCTCGAACTGGAAGGTTAACGGCAATTCCATCCAATGGGAGGTTGTGATTCCGCCCAACACGACTAGCCTGCTTTACTTTCCGGGCGGGGTGGCGACGCGGATTCTCGAAGGCGGCGAAGACATTCGGCAGAGCGCCGGCGTCTCGTTCGTTCTCGGAGACAGCCGCAACACGGTCTATGAAGCCGGGGCGGGTTCTTATACATTCAAGATTGAAGAATAAGGTTTTCAATTTTATCCGGGAAGGTTGACATGGACCGAAGAGCTTTGCTGCAGTCTTTACCGGTGGTTGCGCTGATTCCAGCCGCAGTCTGGGCGGGCGCGCAGCCGGAACAAGCCCGAGCCGCCGA
Source organism: Terriglobia bacterium (assembly GCA_963742495.1). GTDB lineage: Bacteria > Acidobacteriota > Terriglobia > Terriglobales > Acidobacteriaceae > JAIQFF01. Next base: position 368,945 of record CAVULZ010000002.1, on the reverse strand, counting down.
ATCGGCAGTCTATGAGCTTCGCGTGTACCATGCCAACGAAGGCAAGCTCGACGACCTGCTGAAGCGCTTTCGCGAACACACCACGCGGCTGTTCGAGAAGCATGGGATGAAGAACGTGGCCTACTGGACTCCGCTTGATGATCCGCTGAAGGGCAAGACGCTCATCTATATTCTCGCTCACCCCAGCCGGGAGGCGGCCACCAGTAACTGGAAGGCCTTTGGCGACGATCCCGAATGGCAAAAAGTGCGCGACGCATCCGAGGTGAACGGAAAGCTCGTGGAAAAGGTTGACTCCACGTTCATGACGCTAACCGATTTTTCGCCGGCCCCGTGACCGATGCTTCCACTGCCACTTAATTCAATAGGTAAATATATTCATTTTGCTTGACAGTCCGGGTTCGCGGTCGTTAAAGTGACGCCGCAAACCCGATTGAGGGCGCGTCGTTGTTTTCCGCGCAGGAGTCTTTCCGGAAATGTTGGTGCGCAGCTTCCGGGCGGCCCTCATCCCTTGCAGACCTGGGCTGCCCGGGCCTTCATTCTCCTGGTTAGATTTCTCAACGCCACATGCAGGAAGGAACTGTTGACATGAACCGATACCGCCCAATCTTGCTCCGGACGCTGGCTGTGGGATTCGCCCTGGCACTCATGACAGCCCTGACCTTTGGCCAGGCTTCGACCGATGCCCTGGAGCAGGGCTTCCGGCAGCCGCCGGATTCGGCCAAACCGCGGGTTTGGTGGCACTGGATGAATGGCAACATAAGCAAGGAGGGCATCAAGCTGGATCTGGAGTGGATGCACCGGGTGAGACTGGGAGGCTTTCAGAACTTCGATGCCGCGCTGGCCACGCCCCAGGTGGTCGATCATCGGCTGGCCTACATGACGCCGGAGTGGAAGGACGCGTTCAAATACGCCACGACGCTCGCCGATCAACTGGGAATGGAAGAGGCGATTGCGGGTTCGCCGGGCTGGAGCGAGACCGGCGGTCCGTGGGTGCCGGCATCGCAGGGAATGAAGAAGTATGTGTGGAGTGAGACCCTGGTCGAAGGCGGCAAGCCGTTCACCGGGACGCTGGCTCATCCGCCGTCGAATACCGGCGCTTTTCAGAACATGGGCGTTCGCGACGCGCTGACGCCGCCCCAAGGGGCTCCGGCGCCTCCTCAGTTCTACGCGGACGCCGTGGTGGTCGCGTACCGCAGGACCGCCAGTGACGTGACCGTGGAATCACTGCATCCGACGGTGACGGCGAGCGCAGGAACTCCCGACCCAGCCCTGCTGGACGACGGTGACATGGAGAAGACGACCAAGCTTCCTATCCCAAAGGCCGGCGAAAGCAGCTGGATCCAATACGAATTCGCGCAGCCGCAGACCATGCGCTCCATCACCATCGCCACGAAGAGTGTGGACTTTATTACCGCCATGGTGGCGGGGATCGCAAATCCGGAGAAAACTCTGGAAGCCAGTGACGATGGACAAAACTTCCGGCTGGTGGTGAAGCTTCCCGACGGGGGCGCTCCCGAGCACACGCTCTCATTCCCGCCGGTTACGGCGAAGTTCTTCCGTGTCGTTTTTAAGCGGACGCCGCCTCCTCCTGTGCCGGCGTGGGCCAGTGGCATCGATCCCAGTTCACTCGGGCTAAAGATCGGCGCGCCTCCGACCGATTACGAACTTGCCGAGTTGGCCCTTCACCCGGGAGCGCGGGTCAACCGGTTCGAAGAGAAAGCCGCTTTTACTCCGGTGCCGGACCTCTACCAGTTTGCGACCCCTCCCGTTGCGGCGGATGAGGCCGTTTCAAAATCCGACGTGGTGGACCTGACGTCGAAGATGCATCCGGACGGGACGCTCGACTGGACGCCGCCATCCGGCAACTGGGTGGTGCTGCGCTTTGGCTATTCCCTGCTCGGAATCACCAACCATCCGGCGACCGCGGAAGCCACCGGCCTTGAAGTCGACAAGCTGAACCGCGGCTATGTGAAGAATTACATGGACGGCTACCTGGACAGCTACAAGGACACGGTGGGCGCGGATTTCATGGGCAAGCGCGGCATCCGGTACGTCATCACCGACAGCTGGGAGGCAGGTTCGCAAAACTGGACCGACGACATGGTGGCCCAGTTCAAAAAGCGGCGTGGCTACGATCCGTTGCCCTGGATGCCAGTCCTAACCGGGCACGTGGTCGAAAGCGCGGAAGCCAGCGACCAGTTCCTCTGGGATTTCCGGAAGACGATTGGCGATTTGATTGCGGACGAGCATTACGGCCAGGTGCAGGCATCGTTGAAGGAGCGCGGCATCGGCCACTATGGGGAGTCGCACGAGAGCGGACGGGCGTTTGTGGCGGACGGGATGGAAGTGAAGAAGCTGGATGATGTCCCGATGAGCGCCATGTGGACGCAAGTCCCGGGCGTAAATAAAGAGCAATACGGCTACAACGCGGATGATCGCGAGTCGGCGTCGGTGGCGCACATCTACGGCCAGAACCTGGTGGCGGCGGAGTCGCTGACCGCGGCGGCCGCGCCCTGGGCATGGTCGCCGGCTACGCTGAAGCCGACCGCGGACCAGGAATTATTGAACGGCATCAACCGCTTCGTCATTCACGAATCGGCGCATCAGCCCCTGATCGACAAGGCGCCGGGACTGACGCTGGGGCCTTTCGGACAATGGTTCAACCGCAATGAAACCTGGGCCGAGGAGGCCGGAGCGTGGACGGACTACCTGGCGCGCAGCTCATATCTACTGCAGCAAGGGCACTTTGCCGCGGACATAATTTATTTTTACGGTGAGGACTCGAACCTCACCGCGATCTTCGACCAGAAATCGCCCGATCTCCCGGCGGGTTATGGCTTCGACTACATCAACGCCGACGGCCTGATCCACGAACTGAGTGTGGCGGATGGGCGCATCACGACCAAGAGCGGGATGAACTATCGCGTACTGGCGCTGGATCCGTATAGCAAGCACATGTCGCTGCCGGTGCTGCGCGGGATCCACAAACTGGTGGAGCAGGGCGCGATGGTGACAGGGGAGAAGCCGACGGATACGCCGAGCCGGGCCGATGATGCCGCCGAATTCAAAAAGCTGAATGATGAACTGTTCGGCGATGGAAACGGCGTGCACTCGGTGGGCAAGGGCAAGGTGTATGCCGGTCAGAACGCCGAAGCCACCCTGAAGGCGTTGAGCGTGGCTCCGGATTTCGATCACACCAAACCGCAGAGCGATACCCGCATCCTTTTTGTGCATCGCAAACTGGCCGATGCCGAGATCTACTTCCTCGACAACCGCAACGACCGCGACGAGACGGTGGATGCAAGCTTCCGCATCAGCGGCAAGGCTCCGGAATTGTGGTATGCCGAGACCGGGCAATCGAGGCCGGTTTCCTACAGCATCGCCGACGGCCGGACCACGGTTCCGCTGCACTTTGAACCGTGGGGCACGGTGTTCGTGGTCTTTCGCAAGCCCGCCAAGGCGAAATCTCTCACCTTGCCCAAGCCGGTGGAGACGGAGCTGGCGACCCTGGATGGACCATGGAACGTGACTTTCCAGCCGGGGCGGGGCGCGCCTGCTTCGGTCACGCTGGACAAACTTATTTCGTGGAGCGACAGCCCCGATCAAGGAGTGAAGTATTTTTCCGGCAACGGCACCTACAGCAAGACCGTTCAGGCCCCGGCGGACTGGTTCAAGCCGGGCGCATCGCTGTGGATCGATCTGGGCGACGTAAAGAACCTTGCGGCGGTGACGGTGAACGGTAAATCGCTGGGCATCGTCTGGCATGCGCCCTACCGCGTGGATGCGACCAGCGCCCTGAAGCCGGGCGCGAACGAACTGAAGATCCAGGTGACCAACGCATGGGTAAATCGCCTGATCGGCGATCAGCAGGCGGACGCCACCACGAAATACACCTTCGCGGACGTGAAGCCATACAAGGCGAATTCGCCGCTGCTCCCCTCCGGGCTGCTCGGGCCGGTGAAGCTGGAACGGGTGACCACGAAATAAGTTTTGTCATCCTGGCGGAGCGGGAGGTTTCGCTCGCTCGATGCGCGCTCGGGAACTATGTTGCCGCTCGAACTGTGCCGTATTTCTTGCACCTGCAAATCCTGGTACCGCATCAAAAACAACTCATGGAGGATTGATGATCCGCAAATTTCTCATTTGCTCTACTGCCGTTCTCTTCATCTCGTCTGCTTTTGGCCAGGTGGAAACCTGGAAACTTGATCCGGCGCACACCGCCGCGCAATTCGCTGTCCGTCACTTGGGGATTTCCACGGTGCGAGGGGAATTCAGGAAAGTCAGCGGCACGGCGAACTACGACCCTGCCGATCCCAGCAAAACCGCGCTGGATACGATGATTGACGCAACCACCGTCGACACCCGCGTGGACATGCGGGACAATGACCTGCGCAGTCCGAATTTCCTGGATGTCCAGAAATATCCCACCATTACTTTCAAATCCAAAAGGGCCGAATCAGCCGCTTCGGGCAAACTGAAAATCATCGGCGACCTGACGATTCATGGCGTGACCCGGGAAGTGGCGCTCGACGTTGACGGCCCGACCGCTCCAGTGAAAGACCCGAGAGGGAACGTCCACATGGGCGCGTCCGCCAGCACCACCATCAACCGTAAGGACTTCGGCGTGAATGGCGCTCCCGGAGTAGTGGGAGACGACATCACCATCACCATCGATGCGGAGCTGGTGAAGAGTTCACCGGCCACGCCGTAGATCTCAAATTCTGGAATCATCCATCGCAGATGGGAAGTCGCTGGATCAAACGCAGCTCTCACGCGTAGGTGGTCACGGAAACTGCGTTGCGCTCGCGACGCTCGGCCGTAATTCGCTCCAGGTATCCGCTTTCCCGGAAGGCCTGCATGGGATCCTCCGGCAGGCCGTGACTGCTCCGCCATTCGCGCAGCACCGGACGCACGTCGTACCAGAACGCGCCGCGCAAAGTTTCCTCAGCTTCGACCAGCGAGCAGCTTTGCTGCAGCGGCGCCAGGCGCGCGTGGTCCACGATGGCTGCCTTGGCGTACAGTTCCTGCGCCGTGCAGACTGTCTGGATCATGGCTTCCATCTTGCCTTTGAGGTTGTGACTCTGGTCAACCATGTAAGCGACATCCGCGAACGAGCCGGCTTCCCAGGCGTAGGTGTGGATCTCATGAAAGATGCGGAAGATCTGGTAAGGATCGATCGATCCCAGAGTCAGATCGTCGTCGGCGTACCGGCGGTCGTTGAAATGGAAGCCGCCAATCATTTTGTGATGCAGAAGCCAGGCCACGATCTGCTCAATGTTCTGGGCTTGATAGTGGTGGCCGGTGTCCACCAGGACGTAAGCCTGGGGGCCGGCAGTGCGCGCCAGCAGGAAAGCCATGCCCCAGTCGGCAACATCGGTGTGATAAAACGCGGGCTCGAACGGCTTGTACTCGACCAGCAGGCGCTGCTTGGGGCTCAGACCCGCATGCACGGTTTTCAGGGTTTCCTCGAACCATCCGATTCGGTTGCGAATGCTCTGCGTGCCGGGATAGTTCGATCCGTCAGCGAACCAGGGTGAAATGTCGCGACATTCGAGAGCGTTGGCGATGGCCACGCAATCCAGAATGTGATCGAGAGCGCGCTTGCGGATCGCCGGATCGGGGTTGCCGACCGATCCGTACTTGTATTCCTGGTCCTGAAAAACATTGGGATTGATCGAGCCCGGCTGCACACCGTACTTTTCGGCCAGGCGTTTCACCTGGGCGATGTCCTTTAGTCCGTTGGGCAAGTCCCACTGGACATGCAAAGCCACAGTCGGACAGGCGCCGGTCAGGGCGTGCACCTGCCCCGCATCACTGAACTTGTCTTCGAGGGTGACTGCGGCCGCGAGCTGGATAAATTTTCCAAACCGGGTGCCGGTATTGGCGAAGCCCCAGGAGGGGAGCTCGATATTGAAATTGTCGAGGGCATGATGGATCAACACTTCCAGTTTTTCGGTCATACGAGCGCCTTTCCAGTTGGCCGTTGAATCTTTTCTACGGTGTGGTCCGGAATAATGTTTCCGGTTGCACCGGTTCCTGGAGTGTCGTCGGTCTGCCCGGACAGGGCGCGGGCCCACTCCGAAACCGCTTTGGCGTTCACTCCCCTGCCATCAGTGTAATTCCCTTCGAGCGCGGCAAGCTGGATGGCGAAGTTGCCTACGGTCGCGCTTTCGGTGGACCCGATCATCACCTCGAGACCGGTCGCCTTTGCGGTGAGCCGGTTCAGCACGGCGTTCCGGCTGCCGCCGCCGACGATGTAAAGCCGCTTGAAAGTCTTGCCTGTGATATGGGTCGCATCCTGTAGAACGGCGGCGTAACGCGCGGCCAGACTATGCAGGACCAGGTTCGCCATTTTCGCGGCGGTGTCGGGGCCTTCTCGAATTGAGGCACGACCCACGCGATTCAATTGTGCATTGATGCGCGCCGGCATGTCTCCCGGCAACAGCAGGTCAGGGTCATCCACATCAATCAGGCATTCCGGGGGGCCGGCCTGGGCGCAGGCTTCGATCAGTTCCTCAACCGTCCAGGCTTGACCCTGCGATCGCCAATGCTCCATGCACTGGCGCAGCAGCCACATGCCGTTTACGTTCTTCAGAAAATAAATCCTGCCGCCCACCCCGCCTTCGTTGCTGAAGTTCGCGCTGCGCGCGGCTGGGCTGACACACGCGGAATTAAGCACGCAGCCTACCAGCGACCAGGTCCCGGAGCTGATAAAAGCCCAGTCGTCTCCCTGGGCCGGAATTCCCGCGATTGCCGATGCCGTGTCATGACATGCGGGAGCGATCAACCGCGTGTTGCGAAATGCCGGCAGGGAAGCGAGGTCGCCTCGCACCGCACCGAGGTCGGTTCCCGGCTGCACCAACGGAGGCGCGGCGCTCAAATCCAGACCCGCGGCCGCGAAAATTTCAGGACTCCAAGCAAGGTCCTGCACGCTCAGGAGTTGGGTGTGGGTGGCGTTGGTGTATTCGGAGACGCGCTTCGCGCCCAACCAGTGCAACAGGAACTCCGGCAGATTGATCCAGGGGAGATGCTGTTCCTCAGGACTGTCACCCGGCAGTTGATACAGCGTGTTAATAGAAATGATCTGAACTCCGGTCAGTTCGTAGAGGCGCTCGGGGGAAATCCGGGAGTGCACTTGTTCCTGTCCTGCCAGCGTACGTTCGTCGCGGTAGCAGAATGGGTCGGCGACCGGCTTTCCGTCTGTGCCCAGGCGAACATAGTCCACGGCCCAACCGTCCACTCCGATGGCGGCGATTCCCTCGGGCGCGAGGGGCGCGCAGGTGCGCAAACCTTCTTCCACGCCCTCACAAATGGCGGCGATGTCCCAGCGGAGGCCGTTTCCCTTGTCCTCCGCGGAATTGGCGAAGCGGTGCACGAGAAGAATGTCGGGTTGACCGTCGATCCAGCGCAGCAGGGAAACGCGACAGCTTTCAGCGCCCAAATCCACCGCGACGAGAACCGGCCTGTTCGTGCGGGCCCGATCTCGTGGAACGTCAGTCATCGCAGAAAGGCCTCGGTTAGTCCGCCGTCCACCGGAATGATGTGGCCGGTCGTACAGGGAGATCTCGGTCCCGCCAAAAAAAGAATGGCTTCCGCACAATCCTTCGGGTCGATGGGATGATGCGTGAGAGTGCGCTTGGCGTAAAACTCGGCGAGCAAACTCCGCAACTGCTCGTCGCTGGCGGTGCTCTCGTAGGGGATCTCATATTTCTTCAGCGACGCCATGACGCGGTCGCGAGGAAACATGGTGGAGCCTTTGATCACCGTCGCGGGGCTGATGCCATTCACTCGAATCTTCGGCGCCAGCGCAATTGCCAGTTCGCGCACGAGATGACTGAGCGCCGCCTTGCTCACGTCGTAGGCTTCACTGCCACGCTTGGGCACGACGGCGTTGGCGGAGCTGGTCAGCACGATAGAGGCGTCAAGATTCTGATCGCGCAGGATGCGCGCCGCTTCATCGGCCAAAAGGTAATTCGCGGTGACATTCACTTCGAGCGTCACCCCCCACTGTTCATCGGTGATTTGGCCATCCTTCGATGAAGGGAAAAGCGCGGCGGTATTGATCAAAATGTCCAGGCCGCCGTAGACCGCAACCAGGTCGCGCAAGCTTTGCCGGATGACATCGCGGCGGCGAATGTCGACGGCGACCGCCTGTCCGCTTTCCTTTCCCGCGATACTCCGGGCTTCGTCCGCTACTTTTTTTGCCGCTTCGTGATCGCGGTCAGCGACCACGACGTGGGCCCCGCGCTCCGCCGCCAACAACGCAACCTCGCGGCCAATTCCGCTGCCGCCGCCGACAATCAGAACCACCTGGCGGCTCAATTCTTTCTCCGGAGGCTGGCGCCGAATCTTGGCTTCCTCCAACTGCCAGTATTCGATGCGGAAGGCTTCAGAAGGAGGCAGAGCTACATAGTTCGAATGCACGGTGAAGGCGCTGGTCGCAGCTGCGGCACCGGCCTGAGGGAGGGTCTGGGGCGCGGTTCCAGTGTCCAGCGAGGTGGCGCCTTCCATGACATGGATCGCGTTTACGTAGAACTCGCCGGTGAGGCGGGCTTCGGTTTTGCTCTTGCCAAAACTGAACATGCCGATGCCAGGAATCAAAACCACGGTCGGATTGGCATCGCGGATAGCCGGCGAATCAGGTTGGACGAACGCGTTGTAGTACTCCGCATACTCCTTGCGATAATTCTTCAGTGCGAAATCAATCTGCTCGCGCAGGCCTTGCAGGCTCGCGCCCGGCTGCCAGGGAACGAACAGGGGCCGGACCTTGGTGCGGATAAAGTGGTCGGGACAGCTCGTGCCCAAATGGGCCAACGGTTCCGCTTCCGCTGAATTCACAAAGCGCAGGACCTCGGGCAAATCGCTGAAGTTGCCAATCAGGCGCCGCACGCCGGATACGCGGCCGCGCAGAAAAGGAAAAATATCGAGCGCCAGATCGTGCCGGTTGTCCAGGGCTTCAAATCGCGCGCCTCCGAACAGCTTCGCGCCTTTCTTTTCGACATGGTCCACGACAAATTGTCCCAGCTGATCGATGATCGCAAGCGTGTTCTCATAGCACTCTTGCTGGGTGTTTCCCCAGGTGAAGAGGCCGTGGCCGCCGAGGACAACACCGTCACAGTGGGCGCTCTCCTGCACCGCGCGACGCAACATCATGGCCAGCTCAAAGCCCGGACGCTGCCAGGGCACCCAGATCAGATGATGGTCAAAGCGCTGGTTGAATTCTTCCATCTTTTCCCGGCCGTTGGCGGACGCGGCCAGGGCAATGCCCCAGTCGGGATGCAAATGGTCGATGTGCGGGAAGGGCAGGAATCCGTGGAGCGGCGTGTCAATCGAAGCGGCGACAGAATTTTTACCGAAGGCGCATAGCGGATACATGTCCACCATTTCATCTTCGTAATCGGCGCCCCGGTATTTGTGTTCCAGTCCCTGCAGCTTTTCGGAATACAAGGCCGCGAGCCCGGCCAGCTTGATGCTGCCCAGGTCTCCGCCACTGCCCTTGATCCACAAAACCTCTTCCTGCTTCCCGCTTAACGGATCGGTTTGCTGGATTTTCGAACTGGTGTTTCCCCCACCGAAGTTGGTGATGCGCAGGTCGGAACCCAGCAGGTTCGATCGGTAGCGGAGCAATTCCGGCGGGTCGAGAGTGCGAGCCACCTGCTCGTCCCAACGGTCTTCCAAATAACGCAAACTTGTTTTGACGTGCATGGAGGTGCTCTCAGGGGAAGTCTGTCGAAACGGGGTGACAGTCTGATCGTATCTAAACCGCCCACCCGCGCCGAAAATCGCAATTATCATACTCCACGGATGCAATAGGGCAACAATTTCTATCAGTGAACTCCAGAGTGTCTGCCCAACCGGGACCGATGAACTCAGGCGGTCTTGCTGCTTTCGGGCAACCAGGGGCCGGTCACCATCTTGTGTTCCACATAGTTATAGGGCGCGACGCGGTGGCCGCTGAGCAACGACAGCCCCAGGTGGATCAGGCGGGGACCATAGCTTTGGGCTTCGTGGGAGACCGAGCCGATCAGCGGGCTGTCGGCCCGGGCAATTTCTTTCAGGGCTTCGGGAATGCAATCCTGTCCTACGATGGCAACGTATTTCTCGCGCTTCAACTCTCGCACCGCCTGGACCGCGCCTAGCGCGCTGGTATCGGTCGCGGCGGCGATCAGGATGCCGCGATCTTTCGGGTGACGTCGCAGGAAGTCGAGTACCAACTGGCAGCTCTGGTCGCGCAAACCGCGGGCGTCCATGCGGACCAGAAATTCGGCTGGAATCCCAGGCAGCCGGGAGCGAATGGCCTCGAAGGCCCCGGTGACGCGGCTTTGCACCAGCGGTCCGGCCTCATCAATGTCCAATCCTAATGCCCAGCGCACTTTGCCGTCCCAGGTGCGCTTGGCATACTGGGCCAGGCATTCCCCGGCCTCGAAGCCCACGCGGTAGTTGTTTACCCCGAAGAAAGTCGCGTGGGGATGTGGTATGTCCACCGCAATCAGGGGGATGCCCGCGGCGTCGATCTTGTCCGCAAGCACGGGAGCGACGTGTTGATCGATCTGGAATTCGATCACCAGATCCACCCGGTTGCGCACAAACTCATCGGCGTTGTGTAGAGCCGTGGAACCGTCATAACGGTTGTCGAGCACTATCAGGTCGATGCCGGCGGCCGAAGCGGCCGTCTTCAGGCTGTCGGTGACCGCTTCCGAAAAAGGCATTTCCGCGGATTGACCGCCAAAACCGAACCGGGCTTTTTTGGGGCGCGACACCAGGCGATACAGCCCGTCTTGCGACTGGGCCAGATAGCCGCGGTGCACAAAGGTTTTCAGAATGCGATAGACGGTTGTTTTAGAAATGTTGGTCCGCTGGTAAATGGCTTCCAGGGCCAGCGGCCCCTTCTCGTTCTGCAACAGCTCGAGGATGTCGAGTGCCTTGGAGAGTACCGGGATCAGATAAAGCCGCTTGGGAGCTGAGCGTGTCAATCGGGTGCGCCTCACGGATGCCGACGAATGCCTAAGACTATAACTTGGACCGCGGCTTTTCGCCTATAGAGCCCGGGTGCGGGCAGCTTTGCCGCGAATGAATCCGCGCGGCCTGCCCCGGCGGCCCAACCCTCTACGCCGTCCGCGGGCAGGACCGGTGTTCAATGCGTAAATTCAATAGGGAAATAAGTTCACTATTTTCTTGACAACGGGAATCAACGATCGCTAGAGTGCGCCACAGTTCGAGCGTGGGGAAGGTTCCAAGATTTTGTCTGCGAGGTCCGTGTTGACCGCTTGGTGTCCACGAGGACAGGAGGAGATGCGACCATGAGAGTCCACAGCCTGGTGTTATGTCTTTTCGTCATCGCGTCGGCAAGCTTTCTGTACGGACAGGGAGGTGCCAACGGCACCATCCTGGGAACCGTCACCGATAATTCCGGCGCCGTTCTCGCCAATGCGGGCGTAGACGTAACCAATGTTGCGACCAGTGTGACGACTCATACCCAGACCAGCTCAACCGGTGATTTTACGGTGCCCTATCTGCAGCCTGGAACTTACCGGGTTACGGTTCAAGTACCGGGATTTCAGAAATCGGTGACCGACAATGTTGGACTGGTTGTGGGGCAGCAGGCGCGGGTCAACGTCACCATGAAGACTGGGACCGTGACCGAACTGGTGGAAGTTAACGCCAGCGCCGTCGCGCTCGATACCGATAGTTCCGCGGTCTCCCAGATCGTGACTCAAAAACAGGTGGACCAGCTGCCGCTGAATGGCCGGAACTTCCTGAACCTATTTCTCAACCAATCTGTAATCAACAACTATCACTGCAAACTCTCTTCCCAACACTACCAATCAACAAACCTATAAGTACCATAATTTCCCTGGCAGTCTTTTTCCGCTACACCAAAGCAAAGTACGAAAACGAGAACCGCAGAACTTGTCCCCACTTTCAGCTTTAACCAGTTCACCGAAACTCCACAGTTTCATCTCGCACACCATCAGTTGGCGCGAGCAACGTGAACAATTTCCGTGATACCTGCATGCACTGCAATTCAGGCGCCGCCGCTCGCCGATCAAATCTCCGCGTTCGTCCGTATTCACACCTTACGCCAAGTTATGCCACTTCCACAATTTTTTACTTTCATCGCTGTTTATCACCGCGGTCAATTTTACAATTTTCCACAATTACATAAAACGTTCTTCCATTCTTCCTATCGTTCCGTAATAGCACGTGTTCGCTACATCTTCTACTCTCTAGTGCAATTACATTCACTCTATGTTCGTACTCACTCGCTCGCCGAACTCACAACCGCAGCGTGCGCCAAATCACATCAGCTGTTTGCGCAGACGCGATCGTACCGATCACTCTCCAACAGCAGTTCATCGCTCATTATTCTGATCATGCGCAACTACGTGCAGCAATACACTTTCTGCAGCACAGTGTTCAGAAATACACATGAAGTCAATTCATTCAACTGCATTGCGCAGATCGAGCAGGCCATTATTATCGAAGTCTGCCATGCCCGTACCCCAGCATACAAAGCGATTCTCCACCGCCAAGCCGGCCCGGGGGCTGACTTCTTCAAAACTGGCTTTGCCCAGGTTGCGATAGAGGTCGGGAGTGTCGCCTTCAAAATTCGTTTTGAAAATATCGAGGCGCCCATCGCCATCATAGTCGCCCACAGCGGCCCCCATGCCGGCTTGCTCCTGGCCATCTTCGCCGTATGCCACACCGCGAATCGCGCCCTCTTCGCGGAAAGTCCCGTCATGATTGTTCATGAACAGGAGGCTGGGAGTGGAATCGCAGGCCACGTAAATGTCAGGCCAGCCGTCATCGTCAAAATCCGCGGCGATCGCAGTCAGGCCATAACTATTCCTGGCCGCACTGATCCCAGCCGACGCGCTTACGTCGACAAAAGTTCCGTCTCCTTCATTGCGGTACAGGCTGTGCTGGCCATAAGGAAACCCGCGCGGGCCACAGGTTACAGGCGTATCCATCCAGCGGCAGTTCGACGTCTGCCCGGGTTTGGGGGCGCGTTGCAAATCGAAATCGAGATAGTTGGCGACAAACAGGTCCAGGTTGCCGTCGCGATTGTAATCCACGAAAGTGCAGCCGGTGCCCCAGCGGTTTGCGGCTTGGACCAAGCCGGTAGCTTGGGTTACGTCGGTGAAGGTTCCGTCGCCATTGTTGCGATAGAGGACATTTTGCCCCCAGTAAGTGACGAACAGATCGTCGTAGCCGTCGTTGTTGTAGTCGCCAACGCAAACCCCACAGGCCCAGCCGGTCTTCAAGAGTCCAGCGCGCTCGGTAACGTCAGTGAAGGTTCCGTCGCGATTGTTTTTGAAGAGGCGATTGCTGATTCCGGACGGGGCGTTGGCGAAGCGGGTGCCAGAGAGCAGAAAGATGTCGAGCCATCCGTCATTGTCGAAGTCCAGAAAGGCGCAACCACAGCCGAGAGTTTCGACGATATATTCTTTGCGATCAATTTCGCCGTACACCGTTACCGTTCGCAGTCCCGCCGCCACGGCTACATCACTGAAGCTTGATTGAAAGGGAAGGCCGGAGGGCTTGCCCCGGGGCAGCGCGACCGCTTTGTGCGGGGTAACGCCCTGCCCAAAACAAGCCGTGGCGGTCGCGCCCATAAGCCCCGTGAGAAAAAGCCGTCGTGATGTGACCATGGTTGAGCCGCCCGCTATTCCATATAGCGCTACGCCATATAGAAGACTTCCTTCATCATGGCGAAGCGCTCTCCGGGTCGAAGGCCAGGCACGGGCTCAAAGTATTTGGCCATCTCGGCCTGCCAGCGCAGGTTTACCGGGTCGGTGGCCAGGGCATCCCATGCCGCGTCGAAGTCGGTGACTCGCATGACCAGGACAAGATCCTGATCGCGGCGGAAGATCGAATAATCTGAAATCCCAACCTCTTTCAGCTTGGCCAGCAATTCCGGCCACACCCGGGCATGATCTCTCTCATAGCCCGCGATGGCGTCAGGTTTGATTCGTAAGCGAAAGGCTACTCGCGGCATAGGATTCTCCTCAAGTCAGAAGCTTCTCGGAGCCCTGCCGTCCCGGCGGTTGTCCCGATGGGTGGGCGGGACGCCCCCGGACAGCCGCCGAGACGCCGGCGCTACAATCTGTTCAGGGGAGTGTCACCACCGCCACTGCGAGTCCGCCCAGCGTGATCTTCTCGCTGGTCAGTTTAGCCGACGCTGGAGGATCGAAGCCGGTGGTCTGGTCGACGTAGTCTTCCTGGCCGCCGGTTGCCCCGGACACCGTGATATCGAAGGGACGGTCCCGTTTGTTGACCAGCAGTATGCGCCGCTTGCCATCGGGCTTCACCACCGCAAAAGAATAAAGATAGGAATCCACCGCTCGGTCAAGAGGCTCGGTCTCTACGATCTTGTCGCCCGGCCCGAAGTTCTGGCGCAAGAGCCTGAGCACCTGAGTGCGCGAGTTGGGCTTGCCGGTATTCCAGTCCACCATGGAAACCGAGGGAAACTGGGTGGGGTAGCCCACGAGTTGCGATTCGCCAGCCACATCGATTCCCATGCGGGTCAGCTCGCCGAAGAGGTAAGCGTACATGGCGCAGGTCAGGTTCCAGTAGGAACTTGGGATGGGCTGCGTCACATGGCCGGGCTGATCCTGCGTTATGTCATCGGCGGAGATGGCTCCGATCTCGTCAATCGTCGTCTTGGTCTGGGGAGAGAGCCGCTTCCGGATGGCCTCGATATAGCGGACTGTGCTCAGGAATCCGTCCGCGTACGCAAAGAAGGTGTAGGGCTGTATGGCGGGATTCTGATCGGCGGTTGGCACCGCATAGAAATGATAGGAGATGAAATCCAGCGGGATGCCCGGCTTGTGATTCCTGGGATTGAGAAAGTATTCGAACTGTTCCGGGTGAGTCGAGGGCTGAGCCAGCGCCAGGCCGACGAACTTGGTTTGGGGAGAGACCCGGCGGATGGACTCGACCACGGAGTCATAAATCGCGGTGTAGGTTTCGGGCGTCATGTGGTGCTCGAACTCGATTTCGTTCAGCACCTCCCAGTAGGGAATGGAGTAGTGATAGCCGGACTCGTGGCGCTTGCCGGCTTCGTCGGTGAATCCACCCTGCGTATACCAGGAAAAAAGGCGGCCGTAGTAGTCGCCAATCTCTTTCATGCTGGGATCGCGGGGCTCGGTGCCTTGCGTGTAATCCCATACCGGCTGGTCGGGATCGGCCGGGTAGGTCACGGGCTTGTCGGTCTGGAACATCCATTGCGGTATGGTGCTGAAGTTCAGAATGACGGAATGGCCCTTGGTGGCCTCGAGGAAATCGATGGTCATGGGATCGATCAGGGAAAAGTCCCATGAAGTGGTGCCGTTGGCCGGGGGCTCGAGCTCCGCCACGGCCAGCTTCGGATAGGGCAGCCACGGAACATAGCGAACGTAGTCGGCTTGAATATCGCGCAGGGTTTTGAAAGCGTCATCGTGGATCGGCGATCCGCGACGCAGCGGCGGGTTCACCACGACCTGTAGAGTAGCGGTGGTTTTCGAGATGCCGGTGACTTTGTCCCAGCGGGCTGCGACTTTCGCGGGCTGATTGGTGGCAGAAGAGTCCTGGGCCAAAGCGGCGGAGACTGCAATCGCAAAGACAAACGTAGCCAGCAACAGGGGTGGCTGATATCGAATCACGCGAATCCTCCGTCCGGAAGCACGCAGCATTGTGCTGGGACTTCCTCCTAAATTCAATAGGAAAATAAACTTACTATTGACAACGATCGCCGCAGAATACTACAGTTCAGCGGTTTGGAGCGAGTAGGATTTGTGCCGGCACAGATTCGCCAATGGACCAGACCAGAGCATACGCCGAGCCGAAGATTGGGCTCTTCGGAATCGGCCTGGACGCGTATTGGCCGCAGTTTCCCGGCCTGGAGGGTCGTCTAAAGGGATACGCCCAGGAGGTTGCCCGGAAGCTGGAAGGTGCTGGCGCCCAGGTGGTGAATCTGGGATTGATCGACACGCCGGAGAAAGCCCTCGCGGCGGGCCACGAATTCCGCAAGGCCGACGTTGATCTCATCTTTCTCCACGTCACAACCTACGCGCTCTCCTCGACCGTGCTTCCCGTGGTAAGGCGGGCCAAGGTCCCGGTCATCATTCTCAATCTCTCCCCGGCCGCGGCCATTGACTATGAATGGTTCAACCGCCTGGGCGACCGCACAAAAATGACGGGCGAATGGCTGGCCTACTGCCAGGCATGTCCCGTGCCGGAAATCGCCAATGTTTTCAAGCGCTGCAGAATCCCTTTTTTCCAGGTGGCTGGAACGCTGGAGGATGATCCGGTCGCCTGGAACGAAATCACGGAATGGGTCGAAGCCGCACGGGTGGCCCATATCATGGAACACAATCGCCTGGGCGTGATGGGCCATTACTACGGAGGCATGCTCGACGTCTATTCCGACTTGACCCAGCAGTGCGCTCACTTCGGCGGGCACATCGAAGTCCTGGAAGTAGACGAGTTGGCGGCATTGCGACGGCAGGTGTCCGACGCCGAAATCAAGCAGCGAGTTGCGGAATTCCGCAAGTGCTTCGATGTCCAGCCCGATTGCCCGCAGGAAGAGCTGGACCGTGCGGCGCGTACCTCGGTGGCCCTGGATCGGCTGGTCGAGGCCCACAACCTGGGTTCGTTGGCCTACTACTACCAGGGCACGGGCAATGCCGAAAATGAGGATGCCATCAGCTCGATCATCCTCGGCACCAGCCTGCTGACGGCGCGGGGGGTTCCCGTGGCCGGCGAATATGAAATCAAGAATGCCCAGGCGATGAAGATCATGGACAGCTTCGGCGCGGGCGGCTCTTTCACGGAATACTACGCCGCCGATTTTGCGGATGACGTCCTGCTCATGGGGCACGACGGCCCGGGTCATATGACCATCGCCCAAGGCAAGACCAAGGTTCGCCCGCTCAAGGTTTATCACGGTAAAGTCGGCCGGGGCCTGTCGGTTGAAATGTCGGTCAAGCATGGTCCGGTGACGCTTTTGTCGGTGGTTCAGACCGTGGATGGAAAATTGCAGCTGCTGATGGCCGAAGGCGAATCCGTTGCCGGCCCGATTCTCGAAATCGGGAACACCAACAGCCGCTACCGCTTCTCGATTGGGGCAAGAAACTTCATGAATGAATGGAACGTGCACGGCCCGGCGCATCACTGCGCGGTCGGCGTGGGGCACATTGCGGGCAAGCTGAAAAAGTTCGGCGCGTTGACCGGCATCGAATGCATTCAGGTGTGCTGACGTTCGCAATTGTGGAAGTGAAGTCCCGAGGATGATATGAATCCCAATCCCGTAATAGGCGTGTTGTACCACTGGCTGGGCGGTCTGGCTTCCGGCAGCTTTTACGTGCCCTATCGTGGGGTGAAGCGCTGGGCCTGGGAAACATTCTGGCTGGCGGGAGGATTCTTCAGCTGGATCATCGCACCCTGGTTCTTTGCGCTTCTCATGACCAAAGACCTGTTGCCGGTCCTGCACGAAACCTCGGGCACAGTCTTGTTCTGGACGTTTTTCTTCGGACTTCTCTGGGGCGTGGGTGGCCTTACCTTTGGATTGACCATGCGCTACCTGGGACTATCGCTCGGGATGGCTGTGGTGCTGGGCCTGTGCGCTGCCTTTGGAACGCTGATCCCGCCTATTTTCCGCGGTGAATTCATGAGCCAGGTGGTCGGAACTTCCTCGGGGAGAATCATTCTGCTGGGCATTTTTGTTTGCCTCCTCGGCATTGCGGCAGCGGGCTTGGCCGGCATCTGCAAAGAGCGAGCCATGTCGCCGGAGCAGCAGAAAGTGACGATCAAGGAATTCGATTTGAAGAAGGGCGTGGGCGTGGCCATTCTCTCCGGAGTGATGAGTGCCTGCTTCGCCTACGGCCTGGCGGCGGGAGATCCCATCAAGGCCCTCACCATCAAGCACGGCACCCCGAATTTATGGCAGGGACTGCCGGTGCTGGTGGTTGTGCTGCTCGGCGGCTTCACCACCAATTTCATCTGGTGCGTGGTGCTGAATATACGGAACAAAACCGGCTATCAGTACTTCACGGCGATATCGCGCGAACCGAATGAACGTGAGCAGCACGAAACCATCATCGAAACCGCAGTCGACGCCCCCAGCCGGGAAGTGGTGGAGCACATGGCGTCAGCCCGAAAGGCGCCTCGTGCACAGTCATCGGTGGCGGTAGAAGACGCGCCCGCTTCGAGAAGCGAAGGTCGCGCGCGAGTTCCGATGCTGGCGAACTACCTGCTCTGCGCCCTGGCCGGCACCACCTGGTATTTTCAGTTCTTCTTCTACTCGATGGGCGAGACCCAGATGGGCAAGTACAAATTCTCCAGTTGGACGCTGCACATGGCCAGCATCATCATCTTCAGCAGCCTGTGGGGCATCGGGTTGAAAGAATGGAAAGGCGCGGGAGTGCAGGCCGGCCGGCTTCTGGCGTTGGCTCTACTGCTGCTGGTGGGATCAACCGTGATCGTCGGCTACGGCAATTACCTGGGGCTGGCCCAGTAAAGGACGGGAATTAAATCGCTCACTGTAGGCGCGAGCGCCCCGCTCGTGCGGGAGCAACCGCCAGCCACGCGGGGACAGCCGCCCTCGACTGGACGGCGGTATAAAGCCAGCGCCCGCGGAACCATACAGGCTCCATCGCGCCCGGCATTTTCCGCAGTGCAAAGATTTACGGAACCATTCGAACGCGGTAAACTTGCAGTCACCGCCGATATTGCGACGGTGAAAAGCGTCGCGATCAGTGTTTCGCCATTCTGGTAGATTATTGAAGCGGTCGGATATAGGCGCGTAGCTCAGTTGGTTAGAGCGCTACCTTGACACGGTAGAGGTCAGGAGTTCGAGTCTCCTCGTGCCTACCATATCTTCCATTGGGGTGTCGAGAATCGCGAGGCTTCTCCTGTCTGTCACTCCCCAACCTGAGTTCATCGACCATACCCCGAAGAACCGCCGGTGATCCAGGCGGTCTGGTTTCATTCTCATTTCCGCCCGCCGGAAGAATGCCGGCGCGTGCGCCCGGAAGCACACGCACCGGACCCGGACTCGGGAATCATGCAGCCACTTGCTGTCTGCGCTTGAAGAAAGTGAGCAGATCGGCGTTGATCTGCTCGGCGTGGGTGGTGGGCATTCCGTGCGGGAAGCCGGGATACACTTTCAACTCGGCATTCTTCACCAGCTTCGCGGAAAGCGGAGCCGCCGCTACGATGGGCACGATCTGGTCATCGTCGCCGTGAAGGATGAGGGTCGGCACATCGAACTTCTTGAGGTCCTCGGTAAAGTCCGTTTCGGAGAAAGCCTTGATGCAGTCATAGCCGGCCTTCATGCCTCCCAGCATTCCCTGCAACCACCATTTCTCCCGTATGCCTTCCGAAATCTTGGCTCCGGGACGGTTGTAGCCATAGAAGGGAAGCGTAATGTCCTTGTAAAACTGCGGGCGATTTTTAGCGTACTGGGCTCGCAGGTCGTCGAACACTTCGATGGGCGCGCCCGTGGGATTCTTTTCCGTCTTCAGCATCAGCGGGGGCACCGCGCTGATGAGTACGGCGATGGCGACACGTTTTGAGCCGTGCCGCCCGATGTAACGGGCAACTTCTCCCCCGCCGGTGGAGTGGCCCACGTGGATTGCATTTTTCAGGTCGAGTTTCTCCGTCAGGGCCGCGAGATCGTCGGCATAGGTGTCCATGTCGTTACCATCCCACGTCTGGGTGGAGCGGCCGTGTCCTCGCCGGTCATGCGCGATGACGCGATAGCCCTGCTGGCCGAAGAACAACATTTGTCCGTCCCAGTCGTCCGCGGTGAGCGGCCAGCCGTGACTGAACACGATGGGTTGTCCCGCGCCCCAGTCCTTGTAGTAGATTTGCGTTCCGTCTTTCATAGTGATTGTAGGCATGAAGTGTGCTCCTCGCAGTGTGATTCGATTTGATGACTTCAGGTTTTCTTGCCGGTACGGCTGGCTCCTTCTAAAATCGGCGAAAGCGATTGTACTTGCATCGGTTACTTTCAGAAAGCGGTTCGGGCCGCCTCGGCGAGAGCTAGCCCACTGCCTTTTTGTCGAACTGCCGCAGCCCGACCGCCAGCAGCAGCAGGTCAAAGAAAATGAGCGCCGCGAGCACGGCGGTTACGGGTAAGTGCGGGAACTGGGGAACCAGGGTGGCGCGCATTCCCTCGCTGGCATACACCAGAGGGTTGATGAGCACGGCCTTCTGCAGGATGGGGAAAGTGTTCAGGGCGCTCCAAGGATAGTAAGCGCAGCCAAAGAAAATCATGGGAGTGATCACCATGCCGAACATCAGTCCGATGTGCTGCTGATTGATGCTGCACCCCAGGGCCAGGCCTCCGCAAGCGGAGAACGTCGCGATCAACACCAGGATGGCCGCGAAGGTCAGCGGGGAGGCGATGCTGATCTCAATGCCGGGGCGAAGCACCAGCCAGGCCAGGGGAATCACGACCAGCCCGGCGACCAGCGCCTGCAGCATTCCGGCGATAACTTTCTCGATGGCGATCCAGGCCACGCCAATCGGAGCGAGCAGGCGATCTTCGATTTCGTGGGTCCACTGAAACTCGGCGATGAGCGGCATGGCCACCGCCCAGATTCCGGTGAACACCATGCTGATCGCGATAATGCCGGGGAGCAACAGGCTCTTGTACGCCGGGGGCAGATAGCCGCTGCCCACCATCACCTTGCCGAAAATAAAAACAAAGAGCAACGGCTGCAGGAAGGTCTGCAGAAACAGTTGACCGGCGTTACGCCGGGCCACTCGAGCGTCGCGCGCCAGCATTGCGGCAAAAGTTTTCCAGTTCAATCGCGCAAGCTCCTTCCAGTATGGTGCAGGAACAGGTTTTCCAGACTGGGCTCGGAGATGTGAACGTCGGACAATTCCGCGCCGGCATTCGCGGCGAGGCTGGCGATTTCGGGAATGAGCGAACCGCCGCGGTCGGCATAGACATCGGCCCCGGCGCCGTCTCCCGTGCTGTCCAGAGCTCGCACTTCCCGCACTCCGGTCAGCGACCGTAAACGCTGCAGCAGGTCCGCGGTCTGTTTTCCGAAGCGAAGACGCACCAGGAAGCCGCCGGGGATCGAAGCCTTCAACTGCGCCGACGTGCCCAGGGCGATTACATGGCCGTGGTCGATGATGGCCAGGCGCTGGCACAGCGCGTCGGCCTCCTCCATATTGTGGGTGGTCAGCAGGACGGTTCTTCCCGCCTGGTGATATTCGCGAATGATCTCCCACAACAGGATCCGGGTTTGAGGGTCGAGACCGGAGCTGGGCTCGTCCAGGAACAGGACCTGAGGATCGTGCATCATGGCGCGCGCAATGGACAGCCGCTGCATCATGCCTCCGGAAAAGCCACGCACCATCTGGCGCGCCCGTTCGGTGAGCTTGAACTTCTCGAGCAACGCGTCGGCGCGTTCATTTCTTTGCCTCGATCCTATGCCAAAGTAAGCCGCGTGAAAAATGAGAATCTCGCGCGCGGTCAAGGAAAAATCCAAATTGGGACGCTGCGGCACGACGCCGATCAGGTGCTTGACCCGGGCCGGTTCCTTCCACACCTCGTGCTCGCCAATCCAGGCCTGGCCTGAGGTGGGCCGCACCCGAGTGGTCAGGACTCCGACCGTGGTGGACTTGCCCGCGCCGTTAGGGCCAAGCAGGCCGAAAATCTCTCCGGGAAGAATCTCGAGCGAAAGTCCGTCGAGGGCCATCAGCTCGGCCTTCGGTTGTTTCCCGCCCTTGGCATCGGCGCGGGCAATGAATCCGCCGCCAGCCCCAGGCGGGGGCGAGGCGCTATAGACTTTGCGTAGGTCCTGAGTGCGAACGCCAATGGCCATTGTGAGGAATCCTCAATCTGCTCCATCGCTATGACCTGAAGTCAGCATTGCGGCCGCGTGTCACTCGATCGCGTGAACCTGCCCAATGCATGGTTCCCTGTAGGGCGAATACATACTCTACGGTATCGAACGAGAGATGAAAAGCTGGTTACAATTACGCTTCTTGCGAATCGTACCCGTGCGTCCTGAAGGCGTGAAATGTCCGTAATTCGGATTCTTGTCGTGGATGACCACGAGGTGATAAGGCGGGCCATTTGTTCGCTTCTTTCCAGTGATCCAATTCTGGACGTGATTTGCCAGACGGCGGACGGGGAACAGGCGGTACTGAAGGCGGAAGAGCTGCAGCCGGACCTGGTTCTGCTCGACATCAGCCTGCCGGGGATCAGCGGCATCGAGGCCGCCCGGCGGATTCGCAGTGTCTCCCCGGATTCGCGGATCATCTTCCTGAGCCAGCACGATTCGCAGCAAGTGGTGAAAGACGCAGTGCGCGCGGGTGGACACGGATTCGTGGCCAAGATGGACGCGGGATCGGACCTGCTGAAAGCCATCCGCGCGGTGCGCGAAGGCAAGCGGTTCGTGAGTCAGCGGATCGTCTCGCAGGGCTGGCGAGCCGAAGCATCCTGGTAGCCCGAGTCGCTATCCGATCGCCGGGATGCAGGAATTCCTCTATCTGTAGCTACCGGGTTTCCCCGATCCGTGCCATTCTCGCAGTAACACGAAGCCTACGATTGTGCTACTCTGGCGGCCTGGAAGGACCCCGATGGCCCTGGATGCCGCCTGGCGGTCCGCTCGCGCATGCACATCCCTGATGGATACCTGAGCCCCTCGACTTGCGCCGTGCTCTACGGCACCGCAATACCGTTCTGGTATGTGGCATTCGCGCGCGTCAAGCGATTGCTCAACACCCGCCTGGTGCCGCTGCTGGCGGTGGTCAGCGCATTCTGCTTTGTCATCATGATGTTTAACGTTCCGCTGCCGGGCGGCACGACGGGACATGCCGTGGGAGTGGGGGCCGCGACCGTGGTGCTGGGGCCGTGGGCTTCCATGCTTTCAGTGTCAATCGCACTGCTGATCCAGGCGGTTTTCTTCGGCGACGGTGGAATCACCACGTTGGGTGCAAATTGTTTCAACATGGCGATTGTCGGCTCGATCGTTGCGCAGGTGGTCTACCGCTTCGCAGCGGGCAAGACAGCGGTCACTTCCTCGCGCCGGATCCTGGCGGCCGGGTTGGCCGGTTATGTGGCCATCAATGTTGCCGCGCTTTTCACGGCCTGCGAGTTGGGCATTCAGCCCCTGTTCTTCAAGGATGCCAGCGGCGCTCCGTTGTATGCTCCCTACGCGCTCCACATCGCAGTTCCGGCCATGATGCTGGGGCATCTGACCTTCGCCGGATTGGCGGAGATGTTTGTGTCGGGCGGAGTGGTGGCGTATCTGCAGCGGGCAAACCCAGCGTTGCTGGGGCAGAAACCCTCAGCCGCGGCTGACCAGGGAGTCCGGCCGCCTGCGGCGAGCAGCAACTGGAGGACAACTCGTCCGCTATGGATTCGCCTGGCTCTGCTCATGCTGCTGACGCCTCTGGGAATTCTGGCGGCGGGCACGGCCTGGGGAGAATGGGGAACAAAAGATTTTTCCGATCCGCAGATGCGGCAACAAATCACGGCCGCATCGAGCGACATTGCGCCTCCAGCGCGGGAGCCGCGGGGCCTGGCCCGGCTTTCCGCTCTGTGGAGTGCGCCGTTTCCGCAGTACGCGCCTCCGTTTGTGCGCCGTCCCGCTTTTGGTTATGTGATGTCGGCCGTGTTTGGCAGCGGTCTCATTCTGGGCTGTTTTCTGCTGATCGCCTGGATAGCCCGTGGACGCGGAGATCCCAGGACTTCTCCATGACAGGTGAGAGGAAAAACTCGCGAGGGGCGGTGGAGCGCAGCCTGGCGTCGTTTGTTGATGCTCTGGAACACGCCTTCCATGCCCAGGAACTGGCTGAGAAACGCGGTCTCCTGCAAAGCGTCGATCCTCGGATCAAGATTCTGGGGATCTTGCCGCTGATCGTAATCGCGGCCCTGGCGCGCCGCTTGTGGGTGATTGCAGTTCTATTTGCAGTTGCGATTGTGGTTGCTATGCTGTCGCGAGTTCCCCTCGCCACGCTGACAAAAAGAGTGTGGCTGGGCGTGCTCGTCTTCACCGGGTCCATCTCGTTTCCTGCTCTTTTCCTGGTCCCGGGCCAAGCTATCTATGTTCTGCCGCTGTGGAGTTGGACCGTTACAACGCAAGGACTTCGCGCCGCCATCCACCTGATCATGCGGGCGGAAACGGCCGCGACTTTTTCGGTTTTGCTGGTGCTATGCACTCCCTGGACCAACCTGCTGAAGGCGCTGCGCGTGCTCCGGCTGCCGGTTGTGCTGGTGGTGATCCTGGGGATGACCTATCGCTACATTTTCCTTTTGCTGCGCAACGCGCACGACATGTTCACGTCCCGCAAGAGCCGAATGGTAGGCCGGCTCGACGGACCGGAGCAGCGGCGGGCGGCCACGGCCTGCGCCGGAGTGCTGATGTCGAAAACGCTGCAGCTCAGCGGGGACGTCTATCTGGCCATGCGCTCGCGAGGTTTTCAGGGCGAAGTTTACATACTGGACGAATTCCGAACCAGGTGGCTCGACTGGGTCGTCCTGACTGCGTTCGTGACGATAGCCGCTCTGGCCTTGTGGTTTGGACGGTGAAAATGCCTTCGTCATCCGGAAGCGTTCGATGGAATTGCGGCGAGGGAAAGTCGTGACCGTTCCCATCTTCGAGGTGCGCGGTGTAACTTTTCGCTACCACCAGGCGACGGCGCTGGACGGCCTGAATCTCACCATCATGCCGGGCGAAAGAGTTGCCCTAATGGGAGCGAACGGCTCAGGCAAATCGACCCTGCTCAGTATTCTGGACGGCCTTTGCTTCCCGGAGAAGGGAAGCGTCGCCTTCCAGGGCGAGCCCTTGACCGAGAGCCGCCTGAATGGAGAAGTTGAGTTCGATTTCCGGCGCCGGGTGGCGCTGGTGTTTCAGAACCCCGACGTCCAGCTATTCAATCCGACCGTGTTTGACGAAGTAGCTTTTGGACCGTTGCAGATGCACTGGACGAAGGAGGAGATTCGGCTGCGCGTCAACCAGATGCTGGAGCAGATGGAGATCGCGGACTTGAGGGACCGTTCCCCGCACCAGCTCTCGACCGGGGAAAAAAAGCGGGTTGCGCTGGCCTCGGTGCTGATTCTCGATCCCGAGGTCTTGCTGTTGGACGAGCCGACCGCGGCGCTCGATCCCAAGAGCGAGAGCCAGATGATCGACTTTCTGGTGAGTTGCAGCGGCGGCCGGAAGACGGTCGTCACCGCCACTCACGATCTCGACCTGGTCGAAGACATAGCGGATACCTGCCATGTTTTCCAGCGCGGGCAGATCGTCGCCGCCGGGACGCCGGCGGAAATTTTGGACGACCATGAGTTGCTGCTCACCACCAATCTCATCCACGCTCATCGTCACGCCCATGCCTCGGGCGAGCTTCATTCTCATCCCCACCGGCATGGACATCGCCACTAAACAAACTGTCATCCCGAGCGGAGTTGAACCATTCGCTGGCGAATGTTTCGCGCAGTCGAGGGACCGGGGTTGGTCGGTGATCGCTGCCGGCCCTCGACGGCTGTGGCGAAAATCTCCCTTCAGATGCGTGAGCAGGTGGTTGCGCTAGGGGTCCTTCGGACTTCGGCACCGCTCAGGATGACATGTGCGCAGGATGAGCGCGCTCAGTCGGCGCCGCTGGGGCGCGGGGCGAGCGGCGCCAGTTGGTTCGGGTCGACGTGACGCTTGCTTCCGAGCATCAGGCGGAAGCGATCGAGATAGAGATAGACGACGGGGGTGGTGAAAAGGGTGAGAGCCTGGCTCATGATCAGTCCGCCGACAATGGTGATGCCCAGCGGACGCCTCAGTTCCGAGCCGGTGCCGGTGCCCAGGGCCAGGGGCAATCCGCCCAGGAGCGCGGCCATGGTGGTCATCATGATGGGCCGGAAGCGGCGGACGCATGCTTCATAGATCGATTCCGCCGGGCTTTTGCCGGTGCGTTCCGTCTCCAGCGCGAAATCAATCATCATGATCGCGTTCTTTTTCACGATGCCGATCAGAAGAATAATGCCGATCAGTCCCATCACGTTGAGCTCGCTGTGAGTCAACAACAGGGCGAGGATCGCGCCCACACCGGCAGAAGGCAGCGTCGAAAGAATGGTGATGGGATGAATGTAACTTTCGTAGAGCATGCCCAGAACCAGATACACCGTGACCAGGGCGGCCAGAATCAGCCAGGGCTCGCTGGCCAGGGAAGTCTGGAAGGCGGCGGCCGTTCCCTGAAAGCTGGCATCGATGGTGGGAGGGAAATTGATGGCGCGCTGCGCATTATTGATCGCGTCCGTGGCCTGGCCCAAGGACACGTTGGGCGCAAGATTGAACGACAACGTCACCGACGGATACTGGCCCTGGTGGCTCACCGCCAGGGGCGTGTTGGAGGGGCCGAAGTGAGCAAAAGAGGCCAGCGGGACCGGTGTCCCGTTGTTGGCGCGAACGTAGATATTCTGCAGCGCGTCGGTGCTGTTGGAAAACTCCGGCGCGACTTCCATGACCACGTGATATTGATTCAGGGCCTTATACATGATCGAGACCTGGCGCTGACCGAAGGCGTCATACAGGGCGTTGTCAATGGTGGCTGCATCCACTCCCAGGCGGGCGGCTGTGTCCCGGTCGATGACGACAGTTGCCTCCAGGCCCTTGTCCTGCTGGTCGGTGTTGACATCGCGCAACTCGGGCAGCGCGCGCAATTTCTCCAGGAGAAGAGGGGACCAGCGGTTCAAGTCGTCCAAATTCTCGCCCTGCAGGGTGTACTGAAACTGGGCCTGGCTCATGCGGCCACCGATGGTGAGATCCTGGGCGGACTGCATGAAGAGGGTGGCGCCCGGCACTACCGACAGTTTGCGACGCAGCCTGCCGATGACCTGGTCGGCGCTGAGCTTGCGCTCGGCCAGGGGCTTCAGGGTAATGAACATGCGGCCCTGGTTGGCCGAGGTGTTGCCGCCGGCAAAACCCACGATGGTTTCGACTGCCGGGTCTTTCATGACGATGCCTACAAACTGCGTCATCTTTTCCTTCATGGCGGCAAACGAAATATCCTGTGCCGCCTGCACCGAACCCATCACGCGGCCGGTGTCCTGCTGCGGGAAGAAGCCCTTGGGAACGACGACGTAGAGATAAATGCTCAGCGCCGCGGTTCCGATGGTGATCAACAGGGTCAGAGGTTGATGGCGAAGAACCAGCTTCAGGCTGCGGCTGTAGAGCTTGAGGGTGGTATCGAAAATCCTTTCGCTGAAGCGGTAGATGTGGCCGTGCTTCTCTTTGTCCGCGGAACGCAGAAACTTCGCGCACATCATCGGCGTTACCGTCAGGGACACCACCAGCGAGACCGCAATGGCCGCGCTCAGGGTGACGGCAAACTCCCGGAACAGGCGGCCCACGATGCCGCCCATCAGCAGAATTGGAATAAAGACCGCGACCAGCGACAAGCTCATGGAGAGCACGGTGAAACCGATCTCCCGAGCGCCCTGGAACGCCGCGTCCACCGGCCGCATGCCTGCCTCGATGTGGCGGGTGATATTTTCCAGCACCACGATAGCGTCGTCCACCACGAAGCCGGTCGAAATGGCGAGGGCCATCAGGGAAAGGTTGTCCAGGCTGTAGTTCAGCAGGTACATCACCCCGAAAGTTCCCACCAGCGACAAAGGCACCGCCACGCTGGGGATGATGGTGGCGCGGAAGGTGCGCAGAAACGCGAACACCACCAGAATGACCAGGATGACAGAAATAATCAGTGTGACTTCGATGTCGTGTACCGAGGCCCGCACCGTGGTAGTGCGGTCCATGACCACGTTCACGTCAATCGCCGGTGAGATGGAGGCCTTGAGCAGGGGCAAAGCGGCCCGCACCCGATCCACGGTCGCAATGATGTTCGCGCCCGGTTGCCGGAAAACGATAATCAAAACTGCGGGCTTGCCCCCGGACAAGCCGATATTGCGGATGTCCGCCTTGGAATCGGCTACCGTGCCCACGTCCCCCAGGCGCACCGGGGCGCCATTGTTGTAGGAAATAATCAGCCGCCGGTACTGGTCGGCGGTAAAGATCTGATCGTTGTCGTCCAGGGTCCAGGAGTTCACCGGACCGTCGATCGCGCCTTTCGGCTTGTTGGCGTTGGCATTGCCCAGGGCGGTGCGGACCGTGTCCAGGCCTATGCCCAGTTTGTTCAGCAAAGTAGGATTCAATTCGGCGCGGACCGCCGGCTGGGCGCCGCCGCCCACGAATACCTGCCCGACGCCTTCGATTTGAGCCAGCTTCTGCGACAGGATGGAGTCGGCGGCGTCGTAGATCTGGGGCAAGGTAATGATGTCGGACGTGAGACCGAGAATCAGGATGGGCGCATCCGCCGGGTTTACTTTCCGGTAGGTGGGATTGCCGGGCAAATTAGTGGGAAGCTGGCTGCGCGCCGCGTTGATCGCTGCCTGCACATCTCTTCCCGCGGCATCGATATTGCGATTGAGATCGAACTGCAGAGTGATTCCGGTCGAACCCATCTGGCTGACCGAAGTCATCTGGTTAACGCCGGCGATGCGCCCGAACTGGCGTTCCAAAGGCGTGGCCACGGCCGAAGCCATGGTCTCCGGACTGGCGCCCGGCAGTCCGGCCCCGACCGAGATGACCGGGAACTCCACCTGCGGCAGGGGGGCGACCGGCAGGTAATTGAAGGCCAGGGCGCCCGCCATCAGCAGCGCAGCCGCGAGCAGCGAGGTGCCGATGGGACGCTTAATAAATGGCGCGGAGATATTCATGTCTCAGTCCGCGGAGGCTCCGCTCGGTTCCTCGATAGGGTTGCCAATGTTCAAGTGCGAGAAACGCTGCGCCAGGCGGTCGAACCAGAGATATACGACTGGCGTGGTGTAAAGGGTAAGCAACTGGCTCACCAGCAGGCCCCCGACGATGGTGATGCCTAGGGGATGACGCAATTCCGATCCCGTGCCGCTGCCGAGGGCCAGCGGCAATCCGCCCAGCAAGGCTGCCATGGTGGTCATCATGATGGGGCGGAAGCGCAGCAGGCAGGCCTGGAAGATCGCTTCTTCCGGCGGTTTATGCTCCACCCGTTCCGCTTCCAGCGCGAAGTCGATCATCATGATGGCGTTCTTTTTCACGATTCCGATCAGAAGAATGATGCCGATCAGGGCCACAACTCCCAGATCGTTTCCGGTCAGAAGCAGGGCGAGGATGGCCCCCACGCCCGCCGAAGGCAGGGTGGAGAGGATGGTCAGGGGATGAATGTAGCTCTCGTAGAGCACGCCCAGCACGATGTACACGGTCACAATCGCGGCCAGAATCAGGTAAGGCTCGGAGGAAAGTGAATTCTGAAAGGCCGCGGCCGTTCCCTGGAAGCTGGTGTGAATGCTGGGCGGAAGGTGAATGTCCTGCTCCGCCTGCCGGATCGCCTGCGTGGCTTCTCCCAGCGAAACTCCGGGCGCCAGATTGAACGACAGCGTGACCACCGGGAATTGCCCCTGGTGATTGATCGCCAGCGCCGTATTGGAAGTCTGGAAATGGCTGAAGGAGGCGAGTGGAACCTGGCTGCCGCTGTTGGAATGCACGTAAATGTTTTTGAGCGAATCCGGGTTCTGCGAAAACTGCGGATCCACCTCCAGCACCACGTGGTACTGATTCAACTGCGTAAATATGGTGGACACCTGGCGCTGTCCGAAAGCGTCGTAAAGGGCATCGTCGATGGCCTGGGGCAGGATGCCCAAACGCGACGCGGTGTCGCGATCGATCACCAGCTCCGCCTTGAGCCCGCCATTCTGCTGGTCCGTGGCCACGTCGCGCATGGAGGGCAACTTGCGCAATTCGTCCACCAGTCGAGTGGCCCAGAGCGACAATTCCTGCGAATCGGCGTCTTCCATCGAGTATTGATACTGGGTGCGGCTGACCCGGTCTTCTACCGTCAGGTCCTGCACCGGTTGCATATATAAGGTGATGTCAGGAACCTTGGCCAGTTCCGGTTGCAGGCGGCGGATAATATCGGTAGCCGAGGTCTTCCGCTGGTCACGCGATTTAAGGTTGATCTGAATGCGCCCGCTGTTCGGGGTGGAGTTGGTGCCGTCGATTCCGATGAAAGACGAAAGACTCTGCACGTCGGGATCTTTCAGAATGACCCGCGCCAGCGCCTGCTGGTTCTTCGCCAGCGCGGTGAAAGAAGTGTTCTGCGGTCCTTCCGAAACTCCAAGAATCACTCCCGTATCCTGCACCGGGAAAAACCCCTTGGGCACCACCACGTACAGGAACAGGGTCAGGACCAGGGTGCTGGCGGTGACCAGCAGGGTAATGGTCTGATGCTGCAATACAAATTTGAGCGTGCGCCCGTAGAACTCGATGACCCGGTTGTAGAAATTCTCCGTGGATTTGAAGAAGCGGCTTTGATGCCGGGGATCATGCCGCTTGAGGAGCTTGGCGCACATCATCGGTGTCAGGGTCAGCGACACCACAGCCGAGACCAGAATCGTCACTGCCAGAGTGACGGCAAATTCGCGGAACAGCCGTCCCACGATGTCGCCCATGAACAGCAAGGGGATCAGCACCGCGATCAGGGAGACGGTCAGCGACACGATGGTAAAGCCAATCTGCCCCGCGCCCTTCAGGGCGGCCTCCAGCGGTGTTTCGCCCTCCTCCAGAAAGCGTTCGATGTTTTCGATCATCACGATGGCGTCATCGACCACGAACCCCGTGGAAATGGTCAACGCCATCAGGGTCAGGTTGTTCAGGCTGTAGCCGAGCAGATACATGACCGCGAACGTGCCCACCAGCGAAAGCGGGACGGCAACGCTGGGAATTACGGTGGCTGACAGGTTCCGCAGAAACAGGAAGATCACCATCACCACCAGCCCGATGGTGAGCATCAGTTCAAATTGCACGTCTGTCACCGAGGCGCGAATGGTCTCGGTGCGATCGGTCAGGACTTGCACTTTGATCGCCGCGGGGAGCGACGACTGCAATTGTTTCAGAAGCACCTTGACGCGGTCGGCGACGCTGATGATGTTGCTGCCGGGCTGGCGCTGGATGTTGAGGATCACGGCCGGCGTGGTGTTCATCCAGGCGGCCTGCTTCACATTTTCGGCGCTGTCCACCGCGGTGGCGATGTCGGAAAGGCGCACCGGCGCGCCGTTTTTGTAGGCCACGACGATGCTGTTGTATTGCGAACTGGTGCTGAGCTGATCATTGGCGCCGATGGTAAAAGACTGTCGCGGTCCGTCCAGCACTCCCTTGGCCTGATTGACGTTGGCGGCTGCGAGCGCGGTCCGTATGTCTTCCAGACTCAGTCCGTAGGAAGCCAGCGCCGTGGGATTGGCCTGGATCCGCACCGCCGGCTTCTGTCCGCCGCTGATCGAAACCAGGCCGACGCCGGGAAGCTGGGAGATTTTCTGGGCCAGCGCCGTGTCCGCCAGGTCTTCGACTTTCGAAAGCGGCAAGGTGTCCGAAGTCAGGGCCAGCGTGAGAATCGGGGAATCGGCGGGGTTCACCTTGCTGTAAATCGGCGGGTTCGGCAGATCGCGGGGAAGGTAAGTGGTGGCGGCATTAATTGCGGCCTGAACCTGCTGTTCCTCGACGTCGATGTTCTCGTTGAGATTGAATTGCAGGGTAATGATGGAACTGCCCAGGGAACTGGTGGAGGTCATCTGGCTCAGGCCGGGGACCTGACCAAACTGGCGCTCCAGCGGCGCCGTCACCGAAGATGCCATGACGTCGGGGTCGGCTCCGGGATAAAACGTCACTACCTGGATGGTGGGATAGTCAACTTCGGGAAGCGCGGAAACGGGCAGCTGAGTGTAGGCGACCACGCCCACTAGCAGAAGTCCGACCATCAACAAAGTTGTCGCGACCGGACGAAGAATAAAAAGTCGCGACGGGTTCATGGCGCTCCCGTGGGGGCAGATTGCGAGGGCTGGGGCTCGGAGGCAGAGGTCTGTCGGCTCCGGTTTGCTCCGCCGGTCATCGGGTGCGGATCCACTTTACTCCCGGCTTGCAGCTTGTCCTGCCCGTCCACCACGACGATGTCTCCGGGGGCGATCCCGCTGGCGATGGATGCCACGTTATTCTGGGTGAAGGAAACCGTGACCGGGTTGACCGCCACGGTCTTATCGGGTTTCACGGTAAATACATAGCTTCCCTCAGGGCCGTTCTGCACCGCGACCGAGGGAATGACGACGCTGCCCTTATGGATCTCCAGCAGCAGCCGGACATTGACGAACTGGTTGGGCCAGAGAGCGTCGTCCGGATTGTCGAACATCGCTTTCAATTTTCCCGTGCCCGTGGTCTGGTCAATCTGATTGTCAATCGTGAGCAACTTGCCGGTGGCTAACTTGGTCAGGTCGTCCCGGCTGTAAGCCTCGACCGGAAGGGTGCTCTGGTGCATGTGCTGGGACACGGTGACCAGACTGTCTTCCGGCAGGGTGAAGACCACGGCGATGGGCTGCAGCTGCGTGATCACCAGCAGCGGGTTGGTGTCGGCGGCGTGCACCATGTTGCCCACATCCACCAGCCGCAGCCCGATGCGGCCGCTGATCGGTGCGGTGATGTGCGAGTAAACCAGGTTCAGTTTCGCGTTGTCGATCGCTGCCTGGTCGGCGCGGACGGTCCCTTCCAACTGCTCAGCGGCCGCCTTCTGGGTATCCACCTGCTGTTGCGACATCGCTCCCGATTCATTCAGCAAACTCTTGAAGCGCTCGTAATTCAATTGCGCGTCTCTCAGTTGAGCCTGGTCGCGGAACAAACTGGCCTGCGCCTGATCGAGCGCCACCTGGAACGGCCGGGGATCGATGACCGCCAGCAGGTCTCCCTGATTCACGTGCTGGCCTTCCTTGAAATTGATCTGCGCCAGCTGTCCGTCCACCCGGCTCTTCACGCTGACCGTGTTGGAGGCAGTCACGCTGCCTAAGCCCTTCAGATAGACGGGCACGTCGCGCCGCTCGGCGGTTGCGACCGAAACCGGCACCACCATCTGGGTAGAGGCCCGTGCCGTACTGGGTTTGGAGCCTGCGCTGCAACCCGCCAGACAGGCGGCGACAGCCAGGGTGAACGCCGCAAAAAGCACCAGGCGGGATGAATTGCTGGTGTGCGGTTCGCGGGGCAACCCCGCGTCTGGCCTGTGCCAGTATTCTTCATTCCGTATGCTCACTCAGTCGCTCCCCATCCGAATGCCGCCTCGGGCGTCATTGCGGCGCCAAACCGCTTCCATATTGACGTTAGAAAGTATATCTCGGTTGCGACTTATCTTCCGCTTTTACAAGACTTTACATTTCTCAGGCATCCCGTTTCAGGCCCTATGGGATGCCGGCGGACGAGCCTTGGGGATTCGCGCCCGTTGCAGACTGAATCAGGGGCTTTTGATTCCTCATCCGGGATCGCTAAGACGTAAACGGCCGATTTGCCAGCGCCAGGCTGCCGGGGAGTACAACACAGCGAAACTACTCTATCTCTCTATGGATTGTCGTCAATACCAGGAACACCGTAGTCTGGCGGCTCTTCGCGTCGTCTTTTTTGGCGCCGGTCCGAGGCTTGAGCCCAGAGAGGCGGCCGTCAAGACTTACACGGCGAGAGCCTCGACGCTGTTGCACACCGGTTGCAACTACTGCAACGCTGCACAACCTCCGGAATGCGAAGTTCAGGCGGGATGTGAGGAAAGCTCTGATCGTGAATCGCGGCGGGCGTGCGACCGGCCGACTTCACATCGGTAAGAGGAAGAAGGCCTAATCTTTCACTTGATCGGTGGTGCGGCACTGGGCGCAGTAACCGCCGACTTCAAGCCGGGTCACCACGATGTGGAAGCGGCAATCTCTCTGGATTTGGCCTTTTAAACGATCGAAAAGGTCACTCTCAAATTCAGTGATCTTGCCGCAGCGTAAACACGCCATGTGAATGTGGTCACGCTGCGGGCGGCGTTCGTAGAAATGCTTCTCGCCCTGCATGTGCATCAGGTCGAGCTCGTCAATCAGTCCGTGGCGCTTCAACAATCCCAGGGTGCGGTACACGGTGACGCGATCGATCTGGGGATCGAGCCGGCGGGCGCGCCGCAGCAACTGGCTGGCATCGAGGTGCTGTTTGGCGGTTTCCACCACGCTAAGGATGGTGCGGCGCTGGCGGGTCATGCGCAGCCCGCGCGACATCAGCTCAGCCTGCAGACGTCCAGGCATCTCGGTTTCGGGAAGAGGCATGGGACCTGTCCTTATTGCAACTGGATGGCAATTATAGCAGGAGGACGACAGGGTGTCGTTGGTCGTTGGCCGTTGGTCGTTGGCACAATGCACAAGGCTTCGGCTGGCCGCCACGGGCGTCGAAGCCGAACGGCCAACGGCCAACGACCGGGGGCCAAGGACGACCTTCTACTGCCGGACCAGCAATGCCAAACGCGGAAACCGGAATTGTCCCGCGGCATCGTCGATCACGTTGACCTGGCAGGTGTAGAAACCGGGTTTCAGCTGGGTGAGGGGTACATCGAGCTGGAAAACCGCGGCTTTGCGGTCGGGCGCATTCAATTGGCTGCTCTCGATCAGCGGAGTCTCATACGCTTTGGTGTTGCCGCGGAAGAATGCGACATTGGTCAGCAGTCGGATGGGCGCGTTGCGATCGTTTCCTTGCGCGCCCGCATTCGTCGCCCCATGTGCTGGATCGTAGACTTCGTAATAAAAGTAAAGGTGCTGGCCGCCGGAGAACACGTGGGTAACGCTGGGAATTAATTCTGATCCGTCGCGCACCAGCGGGTTTTCCGTCTTGTGCTTGCCGGCGGGCTGCAGCTGATTTGCCAACACAATCGAACTCATCTTTACCGGGACCGTTTTCAGGTCCGGAACGGTGATATCGGTTTCGAACGAGCCCAGGCGTCCACTCTGGTTTTCGCGCACCACGAACTTGAGATGATAGGTGCCGGGCGGCAGGACGAAGCCGCTGTTGTATTGCACGTTCTTACGTCGCACCAACTGCGACACGTTCAGCGCCATTTTTACGGTATCTCGAATCTCTCCGACCGGGTGTTTCTCCGGGTCGGTTACGATGCCCAGCACATCCAGCGTGGCGCGGTCTTGGTCGTTGTCGTGGGTGAAGGGAATCTGGGAACCCGGGACAACGACTGAAACGGGCACATAGAACTTGCGGTCCGCGATGCGGAAGTAGGCGGCGGACAAATACACCGGCAGATCGGTGGTGGGGAGATCCGAGGCCAGTTCCTCGTCGAGCTGGCGTTCGCGATCGTCGCGGGTGGAATGCTGGAAATCCGCCGGAGCGTAGTAGCCGCGGCGGAAGTCGATTTTGACGCCGGGCCGGTTGACTCGCACCGTGATGCGCCGGAAGCCGCCGTCCCGCGCCGGATTCGTGCTGTGGTACCCCAGCAGATAGTAGAGCGAACTGTCCTGCTGCACGCCGGTAAACACCTTGCCGAAATCGTTCGAGTCGAGAAATGCGCGCCCACCGGTGTCCCCGGCGAGCGTGACCAACGTTTCCTGAGTGGTGGCGTTCGAGTCGAAGGCACTGGCCACCGACTTTCCCGAGTACGGAGAAGTTCCGCGCATGCTGGCATTCTGGGCTTCTCCGCCCGGCACCAGCGCTTGCAGGCCGCGAATATCGAGGGTGTAGATCGCCATATTGGCGCGCACCGCCGCGTTGGTGGCGGAACGGAGCTGCGACTGGTTTTCAATACCGGTGCGGTCCATGCCGCTGGAAAAATAGATCAGAGACTTTTTTTCGTCGATGGTTACCAGCTTGTCCGCGATGGAGCGCAGGGCTTGCAGGCGGCGGTCGGTATTGAAAATGTTGTATTCGGTGTCATCCACCGTGAACGACCCGCCGGTTTCAGACGTGCCCTCGGTGGTGCCGGTGCTGCCTTCTTCGAATCCGGCGCCTTCGCCGAGACTGAAAGCCTGCAGCGCCTTCTTCAGCAGAGCGCGATCGGAAGTGAAGTCCTGGTTCACGCTCAGCGTGCTCGCCAGTGAGACCACGGACACCAGGTCGGCGGGCACCATCTGCTTGTCCACATAGTTCTGCGCGGCCGCGGTCGCCTGGTCGATTTCGTCCGGTTGCATGGAGCTGAGATCGAAGAACAGGATGATGAGCCGCCGGTCTTTCAAGGGCCGGGTGGCCAGGGCTGATGAAACGTCGTTGCTCTTCGGCTGCGCGGGACGAAGCAAGGCGGCTTCTGTTGCAGCGGTCGAGAGCACCGCGTCGGTATTTTCCAGATCGAAAGAAATCACCTGCTGCGGCTTATTATCTTCGAGAACCGTAAAGTCCTCACGTTTGAGGTCGCGCACCGGATTGCCGTTCTTGTCGCGGACGGTCACGTTTACCAGCACCAGCTCACTCCGGGAGCGAAACGTGTATTCCTGAGACGATTCCTGCGAAACCACGCCGGTGCAAAGCATCACAGTGACAAGCACAAGCGCGACGATGGAGCGACGGGCGTCCTCGCCCGTCCCGCGATGGACCTTTCGTTCGCAATGGAAGTGAGCCTGCATCAGAATCTCAGCCTCGCGGTCAGAAGCAGGGACCGCATCGGTCCCACTGAAATCACCCGGCCAAAGGTAGGTGAATTCACGACGGTATCAATCCCGTTGTATTGGGGAGTATTAAAGACATTCGAGAACTGCGCCCGAAACTCCAGGAAGCGGGTTTCGCTCAGGGGAAAGATCTTGGTGAACGACATATCGAACAACCGGCTGCCCGGCCCTTCGATGCTGTTGCGGCGCGCATCGCCGAACGCCCCGGCCGGGGCGACGAACGCGGCCGTGTTAAACCACTCCGCGATGGACGGGTTCGGCACCGTGAGAGATTGCCCCGGCACCACATCCGCCCGTTGCGTGCCGTTAACGCCCTGGCTCACATTCAGCACGTTGCCCAGAATTCTGGGAGTGAAGGGCAGTCCCGAAGCGATGGTCCAGTCGCCGCTCCAGTTCCAGTCTCCCAGGATGGCCCGCAGCGGGGTCTTGCCGGAGAGCCAGCGCCGCTCATGGCCGAAGGGAAGTTCCCACAAATAGTCAGCCGTGAAACTGTGGCGCTGGTCGAAGCTGGACAAGCCGCGCTCGGCCGAAAGATCGAACGCATTCTGAGCGACATTGGTGACACCGGAAACCGCGGAGCGTCCTGCGCCCTGCGCCACCAGCGGCTCGCCGCTTCCGATGGTGGAGGCGTTATCCAGAGATTTCGAGAAGGTGTAGCGGCCGCCAATCGAGAAGCCCGCCTGCAATCGCTTGCGGACGCGCACAGAAAGCGCATTTGCGGTCGAATCTCCCACCGAGTCTTCCCAGTAAAACGGCTGCACCCCGGGAAAGAGCACTCCAGCCTCGGTGCGGTTAGGCGCTTCCAGAATATCGAGGCGCGTGCCTTTGGTGCCGGTGTAATCGAGGTTCATGATCAGCGTGGGACGAACCTGCTGTTGCACGTCAACATTCCAGATTTGCACATAGCCCAGCCGATAGTTGGGGTCCACGCCGAAATTGTTGGTGATGGATCCGGGCGGGACCGGGGGGAATCCATTTTGCAGCGTGAGCACGGTGGTCGGCGATTGCGCGTTGGTTGCCGTGTTCGAGAAGGGCGGCTGAAACGCCATGTTCTGCACGATGCTCTGATAGGCGCTGGTGTTGTAGTTGATGCCATATCCGGCGCGAACCACAGTGTTGCGCAATGGCTTCCAGGCCAGCCCCAGGCGGGGAGCAAAATTATTGCGGTCGGGCCGCACCAGCGTCGCTGGGAACTGGCCGTTGTATGGCCCGGTCTGTCCGACCTGCACCGGGACCGGCGGCGAAGTGAAACCCTGCGGCAGATCCAGGTTCACGATGCGGTCGTTCTCTTCCGAAAATGGCGAGAAATATTCATAGCGCACGCCCAGGTTCAAGGTCAGGTTGCCGCGCAGGCGCCATTCGTCCTGCGCGAACACGTCCCATGAATTGCCGCGAAAATGGTAGTTGTTGTTGCCAAACTGCACCGAGGTCAACTGGGGAAGCCCCAGCAGGAAGTCGGAAAAGTCGTAGCCGCTGTTCAAACCGGTAAAGGTAAACGTCCCGCGGGCATTGCTGTCGGTTTCGGGGTTGACCTGTATGCGGCGGAAATCTCCGCCCCAGCGCCAGGTGTGCTTCCCGCGCCGGTAGATCAGGTTGTCGGAAAACGTCCAGGTCTGGTTCCGGAGCAATTGCGGATTGATGTCATTGAGGCTGCCGAAATGCGTGAACGCCAGGTTGGGCAGGCCCCAGTCAAACGGATTGGTTGAAACGCCGGTGATGCCGAGGCCTCCGGTGATGTCCTGGTTAAAGGCGTACAGATTTTGCGTGCTGGTGCGGGAGCGATTGAAATCCAGGCGCGCGTTGTTGATCATTTTACCGAAGGTGCGCACGTATCCGATGGGCACGTCGAAGCTGCGGGTATGGGTATTGCCTCCCACGCCGGGAAACGGATTGGTCAGGTTGGCGCTGGCCGAGTGGTAATGGAAACCGAAGCTCAAATTATTGCGCGGTCCGCGCGGTCCGCGTTGCCCGCGGCCGCGGCTGTTGCTGGCTCCGCCCAGGGCCTGGTTCAAATGGATGTTCAGGTCGTCGCTGTCGTTGAGGGTCGATGTGACAAAATGAAAATTCGGCGCGTCGGGAGCTGCTCCGGTGACGTTGGGCAGCGGGATGAATTTCAGGAGCCCTTGCGCGATCGGGTCGATAGACAATCCGGCGTTTTGCAGGATATTGCCCGGGATCGGCTGCCCGTTGTTGGGATTGACCAGTTGAACTCCCGTCAGTCCAGAAAAGTTGCCGCCGCGCTCGTCGGGCGTGGGCACAAAGGAAAAAGCATCATAAGGCGAACTGCCCCGTGAACCGTTGTAATTGAAAAAGAAGAACGTCTTGCTTCCGCCATTGTAGATCTTCGGAATGTTCAGCGGCCCGCCCAGGGAGAAGCCGAAGCGTTGCCGGATGTAGCTGGCTTTTCCCTCCGGACTATCGGTGAGAGCGTAGGGCGAGGCATCGAGGGCCGCGTCGCCGACCGAATAGTAGACCGAACCGTGGGGACGGTTGATGTCATACCTGCCCCGGCCGCCGCCAAGGACCATGGGGCCGCCCCGCCCTCCGCCACCGCCGAAACCGCCAAACCCGCCTCCGAAGCCGCCGAACCCACCCCCGAAGCCGCCTCCGCCTCCGGGGCCTCCGCCGGGGCCGCCTCCGCCCGGTCCACCTCCTAAGCCGCCCGCCTGTTCGCGGCCTTCGCGCATGCGCTGGTCCAGTTCGTCCGTGCTCATGCCGAACATGCCTACGCCCGAGGTGCTGCCGGAAAATGAGACCGACTCGGTAGGAGCGTCGGGTGCAATGCCTGGTATCGGCATTCCGGAGGGCACGATCTGGTCGGCTCCGCTGCCGGCATCGGCATTGGCGCTCGCCAGCCCTTGCATCACGGCCAGGCTTTGAAATCCTCGACTGGCTCCGGAGGCCGCGGCCCGCTGCTGAGGGCGCGCCGCCAGTTGGGCCCGCGAAAGCAAGGTCAGTTGAATGTCGGCATGGGTGCCGGCCTCGCCTACGACAATTTCCTGTGTGTTCGGCGCGAACGCAGCCATGTCGATGCGCAATTCGTATTTGCCCGCCGCGACCTGCAGCGCATACGCGCCACTTATGTCCGTAGACGTGGTGGTCTTCTCTTGCGTGGAAGAGTTGGTCGCAGTAACCGTGGCTCCTGGAATCGGAGTATTTCCCGATTTCACGACGCCGCTGATAGCCACAGTTGGCGTGGAAGGTATGCCCTGCGCCATCGAGGTTACCGTAACCAGCAACAGGAGTGCGATGAGCTGTAGTGCGTCCCGCCCAGCCTTGAACGCCGTAGACGGGGAGAGAGCCGGGACGGATTGGCCGCGGCCCATCATGCGCGTCTGTGCCATTCAATTGCGGGAAGCATTAATACATTCAACACTGCTGCCGCTACCCATCGGGTAAAAACTCGGTCAACAACGGTAAAGTTTCGTAAACCCGTGTCACTTCCAGGTGGAATTCAATTCCCAGATCGTCAGGGAGACGATTCTTCCGGCACCGCCTTGGGAATAGAGTTCGATACCGTCGCTGCCCGGCGGGGGATATACGCGGTCGGACAGCACGCGTTCGCCGTCATTGGCAAATACTTCAAGGCTCGAACGGTCCACGAACACTCTCAACTTGATGTTCGTGTTCCGTTCGATCCCGGCCGAATAACGGCCCGGAAAATCTTTGCTGAATGAAATCTCGCCCGAGTGCGTCCGATCAACATAGACTTCGCTGCGGACAGCATCAAAACCCACCAGAGTCTCAGCATCTTTGCCCTTGCGCAGGCGGAAACCGATGTTGTCGGATGGCCCGGGGCGAATCTCGGCTTCGAGCTCGTAAACTTCTCCCGTCGTTCTGGTCTCGCGAATCTTCTGGTTGGCCTCAGCAATGCCGGCATTTACGATGCGGAACTTTTCGCGCCGCAGGCTTTCCAGTGCAGGGACGGGCCGTTGCACCAGCCGCAGGCCGTCGGCATAGCGACGCAGTGTCATGGTGCGCGGAATGGATTGCGCTCCCCGCCACAGCACGGTCGGTTCCACATTGGCGTACTGCCAGTTGCTGAACCATCCGATCCACAGCCTTCCGTCGGCTGACGGCGCATCATTCCAGGTGTTGGTGGCGTAGAAATCCTTGCCCCAATCGGCCCAAAGCGTCGGGGTGTCGGGAACTTCGCTGGTGAACGTCGCGCCGTCGAAGTTGCCGATCACGTAGCGCACTCCGGTGCCTCCGGCCGGCGCCCCCGGATTGCGATTGATGATCAGCACCCACTTCTTCTGGCTGCTCCCGTCGATGGGCAATTCGATCAGGTCGGGACACTCCCATTGTCCTGAGACGTCTCCCGCTGGGCCGAAGGTCGAGCGTTTGGTCCAGTGCTTAAGATCGGGCGAGTCGAAGATAACTAGCGTTCTCTCATCGGCCAGCACCGCGACCATGACCCACTTGTGCTGCGGCGCGTACCAGAAGACATTGGGATCGCGGAAGTCGGGAGCATCGAGGTCAACCACAGGATTGCCGGAGTAGTTCGTCCAGGTTCGGCCGCGATCGTTGCTGAAAGCAATGTGCTGTTTCTGCCGATCTTTGTAGGCCGCGGTGTAGACGGCGATGAGGCATGAGTGGTCTTGCGGATCGGGGTTCTTGCACAGGCCGCTGGTATTGTTCCGGTCGACCACCGCGCTTCCGGAATAAATCATGTACTGGCCGGGCTCCTCGTGCAGGGCAACGGGAAGATTCTGCCAGTGCACCGTGTCCGTGCTTACGGCATGGCCCCAGCTCATGTGTCCCCACACGTTGCCTTCCGGGTTGAACTGATAGAAGAGGTGATATTCGCCTTTGTAGAAGACGGTCCCGTTGGGATCGTTCATGAAATTTTTGGGAGGCGTGAAGTGGTACTGGGGCCGCCAGGGCTGATCGTACGATTCCTGTGCGCGTGAATGCGGCGCGAGCATCAGCACTCCGAGAAGGCATAACCAAATCGAAAATGGGATCTTCGTCATGGTCAATTATGGCGTCGAGGCTGGCCTAGGTATTCCGTCGAGACTTCCTCACACGGTGGAGTTTCTGATCGTCTAGGAAGCCTGCGACAACCAGCCGGGTCACTGACGCCTAAGCTTTTGGACGTCTAAAAAATCTGCCATCTTTAGGGTTTATGGCGCTGCTTTTCGGTCTCCTCGATGGCCTTGCGGAATCGCCCGACCGCATCGGCTTGCGGCCCGTTTAGCGAATCTTTCGCGGTGTAGCGCCAGAGCGCTGGCGCATCCAGAGGATACTCGCCCCGGCCCATATACACCTCAAGGGTATCTTCCGACGAGCCGATCTGATTGCCCAATTGAGGGCCCCTGTTGCCATATCCGCCCGGCACGGGCTGGGTCAGGTCCGGACGACGCGTGGGTTCTCGACCAACGCTAGCATCTGCGATGCCGGGCTGAAAGATGACCGGCCGATTGTCCACCGGCGAATGGCTGATGATCGGTCCGCTCTTGTTTCCCTTCCGAACCGCAATGATCAAGTCCGCGTCTTGCGCATTGGTCGCCAGTCTGAATCTGCCCCATTTCACGATGGCTCTTTCGACGTCATCCTGGGCAGCGCGATT
The DNA here is from genome assembly GCA_963742495.1 of Terriglobia bacterium. Classification (GTDB taxonomy): domain Bacteria; phylum Acidobacteriota; class Terriglobia; order Terriglobales; family Acidobacteriaceae; genus JAIQFF01. The sequence continues at coordinate 326,916 of CAVULZ010000002.1, read as the reverse complement.
TTCCCTGGGATTGGTCAGGGCCTCGCCCGCATCGGGCGGAATCACGACCAGCACGTATTGCGCCTGCAGAACGTAGTCGGGAAGCAACTGCTTCTTTTTGTTTTTGGCATGGAGCTGGGGAGCGAACAGCAGAAATAGCGAAAGGAAGACAATCGAAACGCGACGGGACATGATCGCCTCCAGGCAAAAGTGCCGGAGCACACGCCGATTGTACGACGCCCGAGCTCTGGCTGCCATCAAGACTTTGCGTTCTTTGCGGAATCCTTTGCGAACTTTGCGGTCAAAGACGTTGATCTCCGCCATCTGGAAGGAGAATCTTAAACCGCAAAGTCCAGCAAGGTTCGCAAAGAACGCAAAGGAACCCAGGACCGAAATTAGGACACCGCCGGCAGCGGGGCGGTCCTTCTCTTACTACCTGAGGGCCTGAGTGGCCTGCCTCAATGGGTAAACGAGAAGTTCAGGCCGGTGGTCAGAAGAATGTCGTTCTGCTTGGCTCCGGCGGGCGGATTGGTGACGTAGATGTCCCCGAACGCGTTCTGCCACCCCAGCCATTTGCTGATCTTGGTCACCGTGCCGAAATTAAAGGTCGCCCGATACTCGCCCGGATCATTCAAGTCGGGGAAGAAGTACAGTTTTTGGGTCACGATAGTATTTGCCCCCACCTTGTGGGTAAGTTCCTCGCCCGCCGATGCGGCGGCAAAGCTGCGGCTGGGAAGCAGCGAGTATTTCTCACGGGTGTAGTTGATGCCGCCCAGCAGGTCCAGCGTGGTGCGAGTGTTCTGGATGGCATGAAGGCCCAGGCCTCCGCCGAAAACGGAGCGCAGGTCCAGAGTCTGCAACGCATCGGTCTGGAAGTCCGCGCCGACGTAGGCGAAGAGCCGGGGAGTGAAATCGTGGTCGTAGCGAATTCCGCCCTGCACCGCGTTGGCGGTGGTGGCGGGCGTCGCGCCCGGCGCATCGTTGGTGGCGTACACGCTGTTGGTGTAGAGGCCCAGGTGATCGTGCAGGGTCTTGCGGTCGGCGGTGAAGGCCACATCCAGGTTTTTGGTCTGGCTGTTGCCGCGGGTCAGTCCAAATCCGACGTTGGCCCCGCCTTTCCATCCTTCCAGCAGTCCCGGATGCAGCGACTTTTCATAGGCCGCCTGCTCCGCTTCGCCGAACAGCGTGGTCACGGTGGCCAGGGGCTCGGTGACTGTCCCTGCATTCGGCGTGGCCACCGCCAGGTTGCCATCCGAAGTGGTGACCGTCCCAGCGACCGTCTTGCCGTCGCTCAACGTCAGGTGCAGAGATTGCGTGGAAGTGATTTCCTGGATCGCCGGCCATTGCACCGTGACTTCGCCGGCAAATTCAGTCTTGATCACCAGGGCCTTACTGTCGGACTTCTCGATGGTCCCGGTCAAACGATCGCCGTTCTTCAATACAATCTGGTCCGCAAACAGCGCGGGACAGGAAAAGACGCAAATCAGGGCCAGCACTTGTAGTTTCGACACGTGTTACCTCCGAAAAATGGACTGCGGAATTGAGGATTAGTTCATCGCTATGGGTAACGTCAACCGCGGAAGGAGACGAAGAGGATCACAGTAGGGGTCACCAACTGCATGAGCCGCTTATTCTTAATATGGTCCCGCGCCTGGTTGTCTCGCGCTTGGAAAGACTTGGGGATTATATGGGACGTGAAGGGCAAGAGCAAAATGTGGCAGTGGCGCGATGGGGGAAATACTACGCCAGGAGTCCGGCATTTCCGGGGAGCGAACAGTAAATCGAGAAATCAGCTGGGCCGGTTGGAAACATCCGCCGGTGCTGCACTCTTGACTTCGGCATTGGTGGCAGCGGCCGGGTGCTCCGCGCCATCCTTCATCCCGTCTTTCAAAGCGCGAATGCCCTCGCCAATCCCTTTGCCCAACTCCGGCAATTTTTTGGGGCCGAACACCAGGAGCGCGATAAAGAAGATCACCAGCAGATGCATGGGTTGAAACAGGCCTTCGAGCATAAAACTCCTCCGCCGCCTACGGCTGGCAGCTAGCCCAACAATATCGAAAGCCGCAACCTACGTCAACTTGCCCGCGGGTCAGGTCGAAACCTGGCCCAGGGCCAGTTACCTCCGTGATCTACCCGGGTGCACTTGGCGGCCCTATGTTCAAACCTGCCTCAGGATGAAATTTGTTTCCAGACGAGGGAGCCGGAGTGCGCCGTCAGGTCCTTGTTTTTCTGCTGCTTACCCTCCTCACGGCGGTCGCTTCCGCCCAAGCGGATGATCCCAGCCCGGTAAATTGCACCCAGTTCATGGCGTGGACCGTCGGCGGAATGTCCAGCCAGCGGCTTACCCGCCTAGCGCAGCAGCGCGGGATCGCCTTCACCCTGGATGCGCCGGCATCTCAGGCGTTGTTGGCCGCGGGAGCTGGGCCCACCCTTCTGCAGAGTTTGCGCGCGGTCGCGGAGCGCCGGAGCAATCCGGATCCGGGCCGTTCCGATGGCGGCGATTGCCCAGCCGCGCTGGCGCAGGCCGGCCAGCTGATGCGGCGCCGGAAGTACCAGGAAGCCCAATCTATTCTCCAGAAGCTGATTGCAACCGATCCCGGGAACGCGGCCCTGCACTTCGCCCTGGGCTATGTTCACCAGCGACAGCAAGACTGGGACGATGCCCTGGATTCTTATCAGAACGCACAACAGCTGACACCCGGACTTTCCGACGTTCACAGCCGGGTGGCCTACCTGCTCTATCGCGCCGACGATGCCGACGGTGCCATTGCGGAAGCCCGCACCGCCCTCAGCATCGATCCCCGGAACGCCGAGGCCTATCGCTTTCTGGGACTTGGCCTGTACGCCAACTCGCAATATACCGCGGCCGTCCACGCCTTCCACGAATCCCTTGCCCGCCAGCCCAATAATGCCGACGTGTATTACGACCTGGGGATTACGCTCCACGACCAGGGCAACGTTGACGCCGCCGCTGCCGCTTACCGCAAGGCAATTGCGCTGAACCCGCAGCTCTGGGAAGCACACAACAATCTGGGGATGCTCTTGCACGACCTGAAGAGCTTCGATGGGGCCATCGCCGAATACCTCGAGGCCAGGCGGCTGGCGCCGGATGAGTCCGTGGTGCGCAACAATCTGGGCAACACTTATTGTGACAAGGGCGACTACGAAGCCGCTATCACCGAGTTCCGCCAACTCTTTGCCATGGATTCGGGTTGGCAGAATGGGCATAGCTGCCTGGCCAGGGCGTTCCTGTCCAGGCGCGACTACGAATCCGCGATCATGGAACTGCGGGCCGCAATCTTGCAGAATCCTGACAGTCCTGACGAGCACCGCTATCTGGGACAGGCGCTGCTTCTGGTCCACCGGCAGCCGGAGGCGGTGCGCGAATTGCGATTGGCCGTGCAGTTGGACCCGGATTCGCCTTTGGCCCACCACTCTCTGGGCACAGCACTGTTCAACGGCGAGGACTTTCAAGCGGCTGAAACCGAGTTTCGCCAGGCCGTGCGCTTGCAGCCCACGGCCAATAACCACTACTACCTGGCCGCTTGCCTGATGAGCATGCGGAAGTACGATGCCGCTCTCGCCGAACTGGATACAGCCGCTCGACTGGAACCCGCGCAGGACCTCTATCGCACCCGCAAGCGCGAGCTTCTAAAGCTGATGCAGGCCTCGAGCGTGCGCTAACCAGCCCGACTCAGTGCCAGAACGGAACCGAAGCCGATCAAAACGCAGTCCGGGCTGCTTCGTCTAAGGCAGGCTGCACATCTGTTATGCACTATAGGGCAATAGACCACATGAACTGTCGTGCGTGGGTGAACCCGACGAGCAGACCTAGAATGTCTTTGGACACGCCTTTGGACCAGGTCGGATTCGAGTGCGAAGCAATTTCATTCCGGAGCCATGTGATGAACTCAGCCGCCCAAACGCAGCCTGTCGATGACCGTTCGATTCCGTCGGCCATTCTTCCCGGTGAAACCGGTTTTCAGCGCGCCACCACTGCGATGGAAAGTCTCCCGTCTGCGCTCGGTCCCCGGCGGATCGGATACGGCCTGCCCTGCGTGAAGTGCAAGACCTATTACGCCGCCGATCTGTCGATGTGCCCGGTGTGCAAGAGCGAAGAAAGGGTTTCGCCGGTGGTGGATGCTGCGGGCAGCGCCATCCCGAATGTTCCGGAAACTGCGCTACCCGCGCCCGACGATGCCGCGCTCGAGGAAGAACGCGAGCGTTTCTTACGCGAGTTCAAGTCTCAAGTTTTCGCCTCCGCTGTACCGCTTGACCCGGCCGAGATTGACTCGGACAAAAGTCTGGGTTGCAGCGTGGAAGGAAATCATCAGGGCGGGTTTGAACCGGCCACAGTATGCCAGGGCTGTTATGCTCGCCTGCAGCAGCGGGTGGACCTGCTGGAAGCGGCCTTGCACCTGGACTTGATCGAAGCCACCCGAGTGGTCTACGAGGCGGTCTGGGCAGATCCTTCCGACCCCAGCAAGACCTATCAAAACGCCGCCCGCGCCGTTCTTGGTGAATTGCGCAAGCGGGCGGGGATCTCGGCCGTGTTAGGGCCGCATCAACCCCTGGCTCACTAAAGCGCCCGTTATTCAGGCTTCAGGCTGACCCATTTTCTGCCGCCATACAACCGGTAAGCGTCTCCGTCCTGGACAATCTTCAAGGGCACGGGACGCGCCAGCTGGTCGTCGATTTTGCCGGCAACGCTGAACAGATCATTGGCCCCCACGTCCATCACCATAAATTTTCCGTCCCGGGAAAAGCCGAAACCGTACGCACCCGGCTGAAGTTCTGTTCCTTCGATGCTGAGTTTCACTTCCGTGATCAGGAATCCCTGGTACTTTGCCTGCACATCGGAGGCGTAGCCCGAGGCATCGACCAGCCCGGCCAGGACCAGCTTGCCATCCGCTCCGCTGAATCCCGCCGAATTGCGCAGCTGGACCGGGGCCGATTGCCCGCGGAAGAAATAGGTTGCGGGGACCACCTTCCTGATATCATCCGCGCTCAGCAGCCCGGGTTTAGCCTGCTGGGCCGCAAGCATCAGGCAAAAAAAGATCACGACCACCGAACTCAAACGTTGCTTCATGAAACATCCTCCTCGGAACCGGGCGCTGAGACTCCCCGGCGATTATTTACTTTTCTTGGCAACCTTAAAGCGTAGTGTGCCGAAAGCCGCCGGCACGTGGAAATTTGGCTCCGGCGTATGCGTGGGCCGCCAAGCCATATAAGCACGAGGTTCTTCCTTGCCTTCAACCCGATAGAAATTGGCTCGCCAAACCGCCGTCGGATCAAAATTCGCGGTCAGGGCCTTCATCGGAATGGCCAGCTCGGCCGCCCAGCGGTGTGCCTTCTCATCGAGAAACACGGATCGCATCATTCTGCATTTAAGGTCGGCCCGTCCGCCGGCAAAAATATCCAGGTCGATCCACATCCCGTTGGGACTTACTTCGAACTCCCGGTAGTAGCGTTCGCGCGCGGGATCGGGCTGCAGAAAGGCTTCTGCGACGTCGCGATCCCACAGGTGGTCGCGGCGTCCATTGCTTTGGGAATCTTCGAAAAGGTAGAGCTCGCGATAGCGGCACTCAAATCTCAAGTATAAGGTTTGGGGCGACCACAAGACCCGGACTACCGTCTCTCTTTGTTCGTCAGGATTCTTCCCCTGCCAGTCGGCGCAGTAGGCGATGGGCTGCGCCCGCTGCCATTCGATGGCCGGATGCGCGGCGTCGAGTCTGATCTCGCCGGCGAGGCGGGAGGCGATAATCTCGGATGGAACCGCGGCGCACTTCGCGATTGAAGTTGTCTGGCTCATGGCTATCGGGGAAAGCATTAGAGCAGCCGAAAAAATCAGTATATGGGTCAGAGGGCGCACCGGCATCCCAGGAAAATTAATTTGACCGCAAGATTCGGATAGTCCACGCCGCCGCGGCGGCTTAGGCTTGGATCATTATGACAGCCGATGCGATACTCAACCTGACTGGAGCTCGAGACGAAGTGAGCGACATAGCGCGCAACCCGGACAATCGCCGCACCGCAGACCGGTGGCAGGCAGTGCTCGCCCGCGACGCCAATCAGGACGGCAGTTTTGTCTTTGCGGTTTCTTCGACCGGAATCTATTGCCGCCCGTCCTGCCCCTCGCGGCGTCCGCGCCGGGAAAACGTTACTTTCTTCCCCCGTCCCGATGAAGCCGAGAAAGCCGGTTTCCGGGCCTGCCTGCGATGCCGTCCCAAAGCCGTTGGCGGCAACCGGCAGACCGAGATGGTCAAAGCTGTCTGCCGTTACATTGAGCGGCACCTGGATGAACCGGTCACGCTGAGCCGACTGGGAGCGGAATTCCATCAGAGCCCGTTCCATCTGCAACGCTCGTTCAAGGCTGCGCTGGGCATTTCGCCGCGCGCTTATGCCGACTCTTGCCGCATGAATCAGCTCAAACGCAATCTGCAGGCCGGCCATTCCGTCACCCGCGCCATGTATGACGCGGGCTACAGTTCCAGCAGCCGCTTATATGAGCGCACCTCCTCGCAACTGGGGATGACTCCGGACAAATATCGTCGCGGCGCGATCGCGGCCCCGATCCGCTATACCTGCACCGATTCTCCCCTCGGCCGCATGCTGATCGCCGCCACCGAAAAGGGGATCTGCAGCATCCAGTTCGCGGATTCCGACGATGAACTCGAGCATGGCTTGCGGCATGAGTTTCCGTTCGCCGTGCGGCGGCGCGATGACGCCGGCTTGCAAGGTTGGAAGGCTAACCTGCTTCGCCAGATGCGTGGACAGAAGCTGCGCTCCTCGCTGCCGCTCGACATTCAGGCGACCGCGTTCCAACGGCGAGTGTGGGCAGAGTTGCAATCCATCCCATTCGGGGCAACCCGCTCCTACGGCCAGGTGGCAAAAGCCATTGGCCAGCCCACCGCTACTCGGGCCGTGGCTCGCGCCTGCGCCACCAATCCGGTTGCGGTGGCCATTCCCTGTCACCGCGTGGTCAGAAAGGGCGGAGAGGTGGGCGGCTATCGCTGGGGGGTCGAGCGCAAGCAAGCCTTGTTGGAACTGGAGCACGCCAGGTAAAGGGCGCGCCGTTCTCGGCTTTCCCGTTCTTGGGGGGAGACAGTGCGGCTGACGACCAGGATTCATTTTTCCATCTGGACATAAACTCTCCGCGCAGAGGAGAGCGTCTGCAATACCGCGCTCTTCTCCGCCTCCGTATTCCAATCCTGGTTTGTCTTCGCGGCGTCGATCATGCGATCAATCCAGGCGATGAAATAGGCGGCGTCTTGGGCAGGTTTTGGGTGCGACCCGGCAACCGTCACATAGATGGGACTGGTGGTCGCGTAGGGATACATATCCAGCACCGGATGCTCAGCCTTTTCGCTCCAGGCCCGCAGCAGGCACCAGCCGCTGCGTGAAAGCGGAATCGCGTCCTCGACGTCGGCAGTCTCGCGGTCGCGGTTCAGCTTCAGCTCGCGCATCACCTCGCCATTGCAAATTACCTGAACGTGATCGACCGGCACGAACGACCGCAGCCACGCCGTGAACTTTACCGTGTTGTCGCCGGCCGGCAATGAAAGCTCATCACCGAGCTGTTTGCCGCCCAGCGAGAATCCCAGTAAGGGCCCATTCGTGGCAAAGGTGCGGCCGTGCTTGATCGAATCCAGCCATGCCCCGATTTTAAGCGGACCTGCTGGAACCTTGGCGTAGACCCGATTCAATCCCACCGGTCCGCGCAGGGAAGCGAAGTTGGCCATGGCATCGGTGCCCGCTGCCGTCGGCAAGCGGAATCCGCAGTTCAGCAGCCGGTACCAGACGCTGGCGGTCGATTTGTGCTCCGCGAATCCCACCACTTCGATGTAATCCACTTTCCCCAACGCCAGATCCACCGGGAGTTCATGCGTCACCGACGAGTCTTTCACCGGATCGGGCACTGCATCATAAGGATGAACGTACCCCACCAGCGCGTTCTGTTCATGGGCCATGTCAGCCACATCCGCATTGGCGGGAAACAGGCTGGCGGCCGCGGTGCTGGGATAGGCCGCGTATCCCGGCAAAAGAAAGTTCCGGGTGAGATTCAGCAGACCCAGATGTCCCCAATAGCTGGTGTGAAATTCCTGGCCATGCAGCAGAAGATTGGTTGGGGTCGAAGCCGGGTCGGGCTTGGGGCTGAAGTACGCGATGTCCGGGATGCGCTGCTCTTTGTTCACCACCAGGTCTTCGACAATTTGCAGGTTCTCGGCCGCCGCCTGCGTCACCAGATGCGTGGGAGTGTTGCGATATGTGCCGCCGTAATTCATGTGCACGTGAACATCGCCGCTCACCCACTGCGAGTCTGCCTCCTGGGGAAGATTGAGCGGCTGCAAATGAATCGTCAGACTGGATTTGCGACCGGGAGTGATCGTCACTCTCTGGCGTTCAAAGCGGTATTCAAAGCCCTTCATGACTTCGACTTCCGCGTTCCCTGCGGGAAGCGTCATCTCCGCGCTGCCTGAACTGTCAAAGTAGTGGGCCTCGAAGGGGCGCTCGGAGCGAACGAAATTGTCGTCAGCATTCATCCACGCGTCATCGGGCGCATAAGCGCGTCCATCTTCGCCTGCCACGAAAATTCGCGCCGGCGTGGTGCGTCCTGCGGGATCGAGCACAGTAATACTCAGCTGGCCTTGCGGGTTCAGATAACGCTTTTCTTTCGCGACCAACTGGGTCTGGGCGCCGCCGGGGACGGTCTCTGTCCAGAGAGAAGTGTTGCCGCCGCGGTTCGAAATGAATGTGATCCGCTTTCCGTCCGGCGACCAGCGGGCTCCGACATTGTCAAAATCGCCGTACGAAAGCGGGAAGGCATCGCCGCCCTGGGAAGGCAGCACCCAAAGTTGATGCCACTGCTGGCCCAGGTAGGACGCGTAGACGATGCGCTTGCCGTCGGGCGAGAAGTCGGGGCGCGCCTTCCAGGCAGTTTCTTCATAGTGGATTTCGCGTGCTTCCGCGCCAGGCGCGGCTTTCATCCGCCAGAAACCGCCGGTGCCGTAGATATGTCCCCGATTCGAGACGAAAAGAATTTCCTTCCCGTCCGGCGACCAGGCCGGGCTGATTTCATGGTCGAACTGGCTGTAGTAATAGCGAGCCAGCGGGCTGCGGTTCTCTCCAGTCAGGCGTTGGACGTTTTTCAGTTCGCCGTCGCTGAAGTCTCCCAAGAAGATGTGGAAGCGTCCGTTGAACGACGTCGAGACAAAGGCGATGCGCTTGCCGTCGGGCGAAAAACGCGGCTCAACATTGACCGCGCCCCCCGTCGTGAGCTGCCGCGTGGCTTTGGTTTCCAGATTCAGGGCCCACAGTTCAACTCCATCCCGGGCATAAGAGGCGTACACCACCCAGCGTCCATCGGACGAGCAGTCGGGCTGGTAGTCGTAGCCGGAACCGGCGGTGACCTGCTCCGCCACCGTCGAGTCGAGTTTCTGCTGCCACAGCGATCCCGCCATGGAATAGACCACGCTGCGCGCATCCGCGGCCCAGGCTACCGCGCTGGGGCCGGTCGTCAGTTGCGGCAAGTACATTTCCCGGAAGTAGTAGGGATGCGGCTCATCGATCTGCTTGAGCACAGGCTCGCGTTGGCCTGGTGCCGGAGAAGCGGCAGCCAGAAAAGCGAGGGCGAGCAGGAGCAGCAGGCTAATCCGGTTTCGCTGAGGCAAAGGATCCTCCGAGTCTCCGCACAGGGTCGTGCGGCTCGTCGTGCGCATTATCTTGAAACCACCGGCAAAACAATGCGAGAAGGTCGACGGCGGTCGGTATAAATCGAAACGCGCGCCTTCTGCATTCTTGCCGACGAATTTTCCAGCTCGCCCGACTGCAGATTGCGCGAAAAGTTCGGAAAGAAGGTCGCCGATATCTGCACCCGGATGCGGTGGTCCTTCCGAAAGACGTTGCTGGTGATCAGGTTGTCGAGATGCAGCTCGTACACCCGGTTTGGCCGGAGCAACTGCCGCCCCTTTTTCAGGTCGCGATAACTGGCGCGCAACACGTCCAGCCCGGGGCTCATCAAGTTAAAAGCCGTACCGTCCGGCGCCACATCGAGCAGGCGTACCCATAAATCCGCGTCACGGCAATCGCAGGCGAGATAAATCTGCGCCTGGATCGGCCCGGTCACTTCAGTGTCCCGCTCCAGAGGGGCGGAGTCAAAGGTCAGAACATCTTTCTGGTCGGCCAACCTCCGGTAATCGTGAGCGCCCGATTCGCCAATAGAATTGACCACCGGAGTGGCAGGATCGGAGGCGAAGGACACGAACGATTTCTTTTCCCGGGGCGCGCCGGCAGAAAGGCCAACTTGGCCTTCACCCGGTTTCGGACTCACCAGATAGTAGGACGCGGCCTTCGCGACCGGCGGCCAGGCCTCGGCCTCGCGCCACTGATTTTCTCCCATCACGAAGTAGCGGACGGGCTTTTCTGTGTCCACACCATTCGCTGTCCCTCGCAGGTAGTGGTCCATCCAGCGCAGGACAACCTCGTCGTAGTCAATCGCCGCCGCGGGTCCAAACTCACGCTCTCCCGATTTTGTCTTCGCCGTGGACGCCACTCCGTGGACCCAGGGGCCGATCAGCAGATGGGTTTGAGGATCGGAAGCGCCGGCTCGCGCCTTCAGCAGTCCGGCAAAGTTGGTCGTGGCGCCCTCAGGCCCGTAGTTGTCGTCATACCAGCCCGAGAAATTGAGCACAGCGGCGTGCACTCGGCCGTATTTATTCCGCAAGTCGCACCAGTCCCACCAGGGATCGTCGAAGGGATGCTTGAGCCAGTCATAATAGTAGGGAGCGATCCCGCGCAACTCTTCCAGTTGGTCGAGCGGCATCGTCGACAGCATCTTTGGACTCGCCTGCGGCCACGCTGCAACCGCTTCGTCCGGGGTTTTTGGCCCGGGCAGATTTCTCTTGGCGCGAATATCGGGAGCGATGTTGTCCCAAATCCATTCGATCCACGACATGTCCCACAAGCCACCGGCGTAAAAAAAATTCTGCGCCGATGAAAAAGTCATGGCCGGAACCATGGCCTTGAGGTGCGGCGGATTCTCCACCGCGGCCAGCCATTGCACCGCCCCGGGATAGGAGAGCCCGAAGGTCCCAACCAGACCGTTCGACCAGGATTGCCGCGCTGCCCACTCGATGGTGTCGTAGCCATCGCGGCCTTCATTCTCATAAGGACGGAACTCGCCGGCAGAGGCGTAGCGTCCGCGAACATCCTGCACCACGACCGCGTATCCGTGCTCGACGGCGTGTCGGAAGGTGGTGTAATCCTCCAGCGCAGGTTCTTTTCCGTACGGTGTGCGGTAAACGAGCACCGGGAACGCGCCCTGCCCCCGGGGCCGCAGCACGTCGGCGCGCAGAAGTACGCCGTCACGCATGGGCACCGCGACGTCCTTCTCGACCACAAAATCCTCGGACACAGATGAAGATCGCTGGGCCGAGGCGAGCAGACTTATTCCGCACAGCAGCGTTGCCAGGAATCTCATTTTCATGGGACGGCAAAGCCTAGCAGCTTGACGGTGCTCAAGACAAGAATCATCCACCTGGTGTAGTGGCGAATTTGTGCCCTTCCTTCAGCGAGGGCGTCATGCTGAGCGTGCGAAGCATCTGACGTGGAGCTCATATGAAGGAAAGCCGGCAATTTTGTGCAGCTGCGCGCAAGATCCTTCGGGACTAAGGTCCTTCAGGATGACGCCACTTCGAGATTGCATGTCAAACTCGGCCGCCACCGGACCTGGTGTCAAGAAACAAACGTTTCGCCCTCCCTCCGCTTCCTGACCAGCAGCCAGTTGATTGTGGCCACCGCGGCTGTTGTCAGCAGGATCAGCGATCCGCCCAGGTCGACGCCGGTAATCAACACCGCGCAAATTGCAACGCCCAACCCCGCGAACAGGGTTCCTCCCGGAAGGCGAAACAGTGCGGCTCCCGGCTGCTTGTGGCGAAATACCGGCAAGGCGGCGCAAACCAGGCCGTAATAGAGGAGTCGCGCCACCGCGGAAAGCGTCGCATTCCAAGTGAAGCTACCGAGCAGGGCCAGCAGCCAGCTCAGCAGGGCAAAAGCAAGAATCGAAACATAAGGAGTCCGAAACCGGGGATGGATGGCCGCGAAGATCGAAGGGAAGTCTCTGTTCTCGGCGAGCGCAAAGGTGATTCGAGGCACGCCCAGCATATTGGCGCTGAGATAACCGACGACCGAAACCAGCGCGCCGAGGGACACGAAGGCGGCGCCGCCGCTTCCGAAAACCAGCCGCGCCACGTCCGCCAGAGGACGCTCGCTGTGCGCCGGATCGGGCAGAATTCCCACCACTACCCACTGGATCGCCGAGTACAGCAGAGTGCAGGTGATCAGCGCGGTGAAGAGTGCAAACGCGGCGTCCCTGCGGGGGTTCTTGGCCTCGCTCAACGGGGTGAGCGCGGTTTCGAAACCGCCATAGGCGAAGACCAGCAGCAGGCAGGCTTTCAGCCATGCGCCCGTTCCCGCCCCGCCGGGCAATGCGGGCGCGGCCTTGTGGCCTGCCAGCAGATAGAACGAACCCGCAATCGCCACCAGAAACAGCGGCACCAGTTTCGCCACCGTGAAGACATTGCTGACCTGCGTGCTTCCGCGCACGCCGCGATAGTTAATCAGCGTGAGAACGCCATAGAGAAATGTCAGGATTAAGAATCGCGGCAGTGGATCCTTGGCATGGGGCCAGAACTCGCCGCAATAAATGACGAACAGGTTGGAAGTGGCTGCCGGCGCAGCCAGTCGCACCAGCCAGAGCATCCAGCCCATTTCGATTCCCACGAAACGGCCGAACGCCGCCCGAGCGTACAGATAAGGACCGCCGGCCTGGGTGAATTGCGAAGCCACCTCAGCGAAGCAGGCCATAATGACGCCCGCCGATACCCCGGCCAGCAAAACTGCCCAGGAGCTTGCCCGGCCAATGAGTCTGGCAACATCGGAAGGCAAGCCGAAAATACCGCTGCCGATGATCGAGTTGAGCACCAGCGCCGCCAGGCTCCATCGACCAATGGCGCGCACCAGCCCGGTTTGTTCGCCGCCAGGCAAGACGTGGTTGTACCACAGCTCTCAGCCGTCAGCTATCAGCTTTCAGCCAAGAAAGGACAACGCTATGGACGATACCTAATTGAGGGGATTTTGTATTCGCGGTAGGGCGCCGTGAATTCGCTGAGGACCGACGACTGACGACCGACGCCCGCCGCTACGCCGCGTCGTTCTCGATCTTAATGCGCAGCGATTTCAGAAATTTGAGGTCCTGATCACTGATCTTGAACTCGGGGTTCGTGGTAAGCGTGGTTACCATGGACGTCTTGTCATCGGACTTCTCGCCCGGCTTGCTCACTCCGATGGTCGCTTCCAGCACCAGAAAAATGTCGTATCCGCTATCTTTGATCTTGGAAACCACTTCGGCAATCTGCTCGCTGTCCGCCAGTGACTCGTTGATCGCCTCGCCCAGTTCTTTCATCAACTGTTTCAGTTGCTGGTCCACGTGGCCCCCTGTAAGCGGTAATCAGTTACTCAGATGCCGGATTGTGGTTTCCGGTTTCGCGACGCCACCGCCGTCCCCCGCCATTGTAACCCCGAACACTGCTAAAATCGACGCTGATGGTGAACGTGTCCACTGTCCGCAAACTGAGCATAGCGGCTCGCATCGCAGCCCAGCACGCCGGGCGCACCCGGACCGTGGGCGCGGTACTAAAAGGCGCCCGCACAACGGCCGCCCATTTTGGACGCGTCCTGCGCCAGCTGTGGCTAGAGGTGACGGGCTTTGTTTTCCTGGCTTTAGCCTTCATCGGCGCGGGCGCTTTCTTCCGCGAGTATGCCCGTTACCAGGCCGGCCAGACTACTTCGGGCCGAGTCGCAGTCGCAATTATTTTCACACTCACTTTCGCCTGGTTCGGCGTTACCTCATTCTGGAGAGTATGGAAAAGAGGCTGAGAGCTTAAACCATGAAGGGCACAAATGTGCGCGAAAGAAATGCTTGAGCGGTGCTGGAGAACTGTGCGATTTCCTGGTGTCTTAGGGTCCTGGGGTGGTTATTGCCCTTCGTAATGACCGATAAATTAAAAGCCGAGACTGGCGGATCTGCCGATCCCGAAACTTCCTCCCACATTCCCATCCGCCCGCTCTATACCCCGGCCGACCTGAACGCCCGAGACCTGGAACGCGAAGTCGGATACCCTGGCGACTACCCATTTACTCGCGGAGTTCAAGCCACGATGTATCGCGGGCGGCTCTGGACCATGCGCCAGTACGCTGGCATGGGCGACGCCGAGGAGTCGAACAAACGCTACAAGTACCTGTTGGCCAACGGCACTACCGGGCTTTCAATCGCCTTCGACCTCCCCACTCAGATCGGCCTCGATTCTGACCATCCCCTGGCGGCCGGGGAAGTCGGAAAAGTGGGTGTAGCTATCGATTCCGTCGAAGACATGCAGCGCCTCTTCGATGGCATCGATCTGACAAAAATCTCCACCTCGATGACCATCAACGCGACCGCGTCGATCCTGCTGGCGCTGTATGTTGCGGTTGCCCGCCGCCAGGGGACCGATGTTCGCCTGTTGTCCGGTACCGTACAAAACGACGTGCTCAAGGAATACATCGCCCGGGGCACGTACATCTTTCCGCCGGCGCAAGCCATGCGCATCATCACCGATGTGTTTGCCTGGACCAACCAGAATGTGCCCGAGTGGAACACGATCTCGATCTCCGGCTATCACATGCGCGAAGCCGGATCGACCGCGGTCCAGGAAGTTGCGTTCACTCTGGCTAACGGCATCGCCTACGTGCAGGGTGCCATCGACGCCGGCCTCGATGTCGACAAGTTTGCTCCGCGGATTTCATTCTTCTTCAACGCCCACAACAATTTTCTGGAAGAGGTTGCCAAGTTCCGGGCCGCCCGCCGTATGTGGGCTGGAATCATGCGGGACCATTTCCGTGCGAAAAGCCCGCGCTCCTGGATGCTGCGCTTCCATACTCAAACCGCGGGTTCCACCCTGACCGCGCAGCAGCCGGAAAACAATATCGCCCGCACCGCCTTACAGGCTTTGGCTGCGGTCCTCGGCGGCACCCAATCGCTGCACACGAACTCGTACGATGAGGCTCTTGCCCTGCCCACCGAGCAGGCCGCCCGCATTGCGCTCCGCACTCAGCAAATCGTGGCGTACGAGTCTGGAGTCCCGCAAGCCATTGATCCGCTGGCCGGTTCCTACTACATCGAGGCCCTGACCAATGAAATTGAAACCCGCGCGTCCGCCTATCTGGGAAAGATTGAAGCTCTCGGCGGCATGATCAAGGCCCTCGAACGGGGCTATGTGCAGCAGGAAATCCAGAACGCGGCTTACGAGTACCAGCAGCAGGTCGATCGCAAGGAAGCGGTGGTGGTCGGAGTAAATCGCTTTGCTCTGGAGGAAGAAAAACCCATCCCTATCCAACGTATCGACGAATCGCTCGAGCGCAACCAGGTCGGACGCCTGCGCGCATTGCGTGCACGCCGCAATCCCGAAGCCTGGCAGGCCTCCGTTCGTGATGTTGAAGCCGCCGCCCGCTCCGGAGAGAATCTTATGCCGCGAATCCTGGGCGCAGTCGAGGCTAACGCCACCGTCGGCGAAATCTCCGACACCATGAGAAAAGTCTTCGGAGAGTACAAGGAAGCCGTGGTTATCTAGCCGGAATCCAGCTTGTACAGAAGATCATGTTTCTGATTCCTCGACCCTGACAGACGATTTTCGAACCGGGGCGGATGCTTATCTTCCGGTTTGCTGGCCATCCGATACCGAACAAGCCGAGGGATATCGGGGATAGACCGTATGGTTTTGAGGATAGCGACACTGTCACAATGGAAGGCGGTAGCACGCAGGCAAAGCAGGCATGATCACGATCAAAGAAAAGGGGATGTTGTGGCATCTCTTTCGGGCGCCTGCGTACCTTTACCGATGGAGGCTGGGTTGGCTGTTTGGCCACCGCCTCTTACTGCTTACTCATATCGGCCGGTGCACCGGGCTGCGGCGTCGGACTGTCCTGGAAGTTGTGGAGTACCGGAAGGAGGGCCCCGAGGTCGTGGTGGCGAATGGCTTCGGTCCCGATTGCGATTGGCTCCGCAACATTAAGGCAAGGACCGGCGAAGAAGTGACAGTCGGCTCGCGGCATTTCGTTGCGTCGCATCGCTTTCTTGGCGAAGACGAAGCCATGAGAGTGATTCAAGATTACGAGCACCGGAACCGGTTCATCGCCCCGATTGTTCGACGTGGCTTCAGCTGGCTGCTCGGCTGGCAATATCACGGCGGCGAAAGTGATCGCCGGCGGCTGGTCAGGCAGATTCCGCTGATCGCGTTTCGGCCGCGATCCTGACAGTTGGTAGGTTGTGTTCGCTACAGCTGTACGACGCGGGGGTTTCCAATCCCGCTGCTTTAGTTCCCAGCGTGTCCTATTCAGAAACCTTGTAACCGCAGGCCTGCCGGCAGGGAGGGCAATAGTACAGACCGTCGCTGCACAGGCGGATGTCCACTTGCCCCTGGCAGGAGCAACAGTACTTCTCGCAATCGCACTTGTCCTCGGTCATGTCGCACTGCATGCAGTGGTACTTGTTTTTAGTCGTGGTGGCCATGGGCGAACTCTAGCGCGGCTTCAGGAAGGTGGAAAGTTCCGTTGGTAACCAACAATTGGGCGTCAAAACTGAGCATTCGGCGTCCGGGCGGCGCCGCAATCTCAAGGATGACATTTAATCTCAATACGAAGGCTGGGAGGGCCCGGGGGCAGAGTCGCAGCCCTCTTCGGCAGCGCCACGACCTCAATGGCATGCATCGGCTCAGGGTTCATCCACTGCACACTCCACGCGCCGGGGTGAACCGGCTGCTCCGTGCTTGGGCTGTCCCGAACGCTGCCGTCCGGGCGGTGATAACGGATATGTGGAGTACCTCCGCCGGTATCCCAATCAAGGAAGAAGCTCGGCCAACGGTGATGATGCATCGGTATGGTCGTGCCGGGCGGCGGGACGGTAACCTCAAGGACGCGAACCAGGGCGTTTTCAAAGATAACTTTATGGGTCTGGGGCGCGGCTTGCACTGCGTCGTAGCCGTCCGGGAAATCCGATATGTCCTGCCCCCGGAGGTAAAAGCATCCTGCAATCACCGCGAGAGAAATCAGCAGCGGGACGACAGCCATAATTCTTAGTTTTCGGGCACGGAGAGAGTCTTCTGAGCGGTTCATGGCGCGAAGTATAACCAGTTTTGGCCGAAGGGGGACACCATTCCTCGCGCGGTTTTCAGCCTATTCCGTCTTCTGGCTTGGAGAAGCTCATCAGTTGAAGCCATCGCCAAGCGCGTGTTAGGGTAATAAGTCTCACCATTTCCGCAGCTCAGCACTGCTCTTATCGAGGTCTCATTGCCCGCAGTCGAGGCGACCACGCCAGCCATACGCAAGACCGCGCTCCACCCCTTGCATCGCCAGATGGGCGCTAAAATGGTGGAATTCAACGGCTGGGAGATGCCCGTCGAGTACCCGTCCGCCGGCGGCATTATGGCCGAGCATCACGCGGTGCGAACCGGCGTGGGCATCTTCGACGTCAGCCACATGGGCGATATCCGTCTGGCGGGGCCGCAAGCGCTGGCCGCCGTCCAGCACATTTCGATGAACGACGCCTCGCGGCTGGCCATCGGCCAGGCACAGTATTCGGCGCTGCTCTATCCCGAAGGGACTTTCGTGGACGATGTGGTCGTCCACCGCCTCGGCGAAGAGGAATATCTGCTGGTGATCAATGCCGGCACTCGCGAAAAGGATTTCAACTGGGTGCGCGACCACACTCACCAGTTCAACTGCAAGGTGGAGAACCTCTCCGACGACTTTACCCAGATTGCGATTCAGGGCCCAAAGGCTGCAGATCTGCTCCAGAAGCTCACCGACGCGGACCTCTCGGCGGTGAAGTTCTATTGGGTGACGCGCGGGACGGTTTGCGGGCTCAAAAATGCTCTGATTGCCCGCACCGGCTATACCGGCGAAGACGGATTCGAAATCTACATCCCCAGTGACGAACCAACCAGCGCCCGGGTGTGGAACGAGATTCTGGAAGCGGGCAAGGAATTCGGAGTGGTCCCCTGCGGTCTTGGGGCCCGCAACACGCTGCGTCTCGAAGCCAAGCTGCCGCTCTACGGCCACGAAATTTCCGACACCATCAACGTATGGGAAGCGGGTCTTGATCGTTTCTGCAAGATGGAGAAGCCGGACTTCATTGGCCGGGCGTCCCTGGAAAAAGCGAAAGCTGGAGGGACGAAACGCACATTGGTCGGACTGGAAATGTTGGATCGGGGCATCGCCCGCGACGGTTACAAAGTACTCGACTCAGCCGGCAGCCCAATCGGATACGTCACCAGCGGCTCCCCGGCTCCATTTCTGAAGAAGAATATCGCGCTCGCCTACGTGCCACCCGAATTCGTTGCCTTGGGCACCGAACTCAAAGTCGAAATTCGCGGACAGGGAGTCAGGGCCCATGTGGTGCCAACCCCGTTTTACAAAAAACCAGGAAAGCATTAACCGCAGAGGACGCGGAGCAACACCGAGGAGACCGAAAAGCCACGCGCTAGAAGCCAGGAGCGAAAGCGATCATGCCCTTTCCGACCGACTACAAGTACACCAAAGAGCACGAGTGGATTAAGGCCGACGGCAGCAACGCCCTGGTTGGCATCACCAGCCATGCCCAGGAGTCGCTGGGCGACATTGTTTTCGTCGAACTGCCCAAACCCGGCGCCGAGATCACGTCCGGAAAGACGTTTGGCTCCGTGGAATCGGTGAAGGCGGTCTCGGACCTGTACGCGCCGGTTTCTGGCACGGTCACGGAAGTGAATGGGGAACTGGCGACCGCCCCGGAAAAGATCAACCAGGATGCGCATAGCGCCTGGATGATCAAGATCACATTGAAAGATCCGGCGGAGCTGAACTCGCTGCTCTCCGCAGCGGACTATGAGAAGTTCGTCGCCGAAGAGGGCGGGCAGTGATCCCGCGCGCTGATTCAGCAATCGAACTGGCCTGCAGGTACATCTAAAGAAGTCCTATGCGTTATTTACCGAAATCTCCCGCCGACCGGAAAGCCATGCTGCAGGCCATGGGCGCGCGCTCGATCGATGATTTGTTTTCGCCGATTCCCGCGGAGTACCGGCTGGAGCGGGACCTCAAAGTTCCGCGCCAGATGGCCGAGTCCGAGATCGTGGACTGGTTTCGCGAGCGTTCTCGTGAAAACGGCGACAGCTATGCGACCTTCCTGGGCGCCGGCGCCTATTCGCATTACCGTCCGGTGATCATCGATTCGCTCATCTCGCGCGGCGAATTTCTGACCGCTTACACTCCCTATCAAGCGGAGATTTCGCAAGGCACGCTGCAGGCCATCTTTGAGTTTCAGACCATGATTTGCGAACTCACCGGCATGGAGGTCGCCAACGCTTCCATGTACGACGGTTCGACGGCGGCCGCCGAGGCGGTCATGATGGCGGTTCGCCTGACCGGCCGGCGCTCGGTGACCATCGCGCGCAGCGTGCATCCGGAATATCGTGAAGTGCTGACCACGTACGCCCATCACCAGAACCTGCCGCTCGCCACCACGCCGTTTCAGGACAACGGCCGGCTGAACCTGGAAGAGTTGGAGAAATCCATCACGGCGGATACCGCGTGCGTTCTGATTCAATCGCCGAACTTCTTCGGTACGGTTGAGGATGCCGACGCCATCGCCGGGATTGCCCACAAGAAAGGCGCGATGCTGGTGGTGTCGATCGCGGAAGCGGTTTCCCTCGGCATCGTGGAACCTCCGCGCCAGGCCGACGTGATTGCAATGGAAGCGCAATCGTTCGGTGTGCCTCTGGGCTTCGGCGGTCCCTACTGCGGCGTGATCGCGACTCGCGAGCAGTTTGTGCGCCAGATGCCGGGACGCCTGGCCGGCCAGACCACCGACCGCAACGGCAAACGCGGCTTCGTTCTGACCCTGGCCACCCGCGAGCAGCACATCCGCCGCGAAAAGGCGACTTCGAACATCTGCACCAACCAGGCCCTGGTGGCGTTGATGGTCAATATCTTCATGACCATTTACGGCAAAATCGGGCTCCAGGAATTGGCCAAACAGAATCTGGCCAAGACGGCTTATGCCGCCGCGCAATTTGGCAAGCATGCCCGGGTCTTGTTCTCCGGGTCTCCGCGTTTCAATGAATTTGTGGTGCAGACCAGCGAAGATCCTTACGCCGTTAACAGCCGGCTCCTGGGTCACAAGATTGTGGGCGGGCTGCCGTTGAAAAAGTTTTATCCCGAGCTGGGCAACGCAGCTTTGTGGTGCTGCACTGAATTGACCACGCGCAGCGTGATTGACACGGCGGTTGGCCTGGTCGCGGAAAGCGAACGCTCGGTGAGATCCGCGAAGGAAGAGATCGATGCGCAGGAGGTGGCACGGTGAAGTCCATTACGCGCAAAGCCACCCGGCACGTCAGCCAGAACGAAGGCCTGATCTTCGAGAAGTCGTCGGCGGGAAAAGCTGCGTGGAAGCTGCCGCCGCTCGATGTTCCCGAGGTCGATACTGCGGCGCTCTTAGGGTCTTCCCAAAGAAAAGATCTGGGCCACATGCCCGAAGTCAGCGAAATCGAAATCATCCGCCATTTCACCCGGCTTTCCACCTGGAACTATGCCATCGATCTGGGCATGTATCCGCTGGGCTCATGCACCATGAAGTACAACCCGCGAGTGAATGAGCTGGTGGTGCGGCTCGACGGCCTGGCCAATGGACATCCTTATCAGCCGGAGCGGATTTCGCAAGGCGCCCTGCGCATCATCAAGACCCTGAGCGAGTGCCTCGTCGAAATTACCGGCATGGACGCGATCACCCTGCAACCCGCCGCTGGAGCGCACGGCGAGCTGACGGGGTTGCTCATGGTCCGCGCCTATCATGAGTCCAAGGGCGCGCCGCGCAAGAAGATTCTTATCCCTGATTCGGCCCACGGCACCAACCCGGCGACCGCGGCCATGGTCGGTTACGCGGTGGAAAATCTGAAATCCAACGCCCAGGGCATGGTGGATGTGGCCGCGCTCGCCTCGCAAATGAACGAAGACGTCGCTGCGCTCATGCTCACGAATCCCAACACGCTGGGCGTGTTCGAGCAGGAAATCCATAAGATCGCGGAAATCATGCACGCCAAGGGCGGCCTGCTCTACATGGACGGCGCGAACATGAATGCCCTGGTCGGCAAAGTCCGTCCGGGAGACTTTGGCGTTGACGTGATGCACCTGAACTTGCACAAGACCTTCTCGACGCCTCACGGAGGCGGCGGCCCTGGCTCGGGTCCGGTGGCCGTGAAACAGAAACTTGAGCCATTCCTGCCGACGCCCGTGCTCATCACCAAGCCTGATGGCACTCTGGGCTTCGAATACAACCGGCCGCAATCGGTGGGGCGGGTGCGCGCTTTCTACGGCAATTTCGGAATGTTCGTCCGTGCTCTGGCTTACATTCTGGCCAACGGCCCTGACGGCTTGCGCCAGACCACTGAAGACGCCGTGCTCAACGCCAACTACATTCGCAAGGGACTGGAAGGCGCGTACGACCTGCCCTATTCCACGCCCAGCATGCATGAAGTGGTGTTCAGCGATAAGCTGCAGGCCAAAAAAGGCGTGAAGACCATGGACATCGCCAAGCGCCTGATCGATTACGGCTTCCATCCCTACACGACGGCTTTTCCCTTGATCGTTCCCGGCGCCCTCATGATTGAACCGACCGAGAGCGAGCCCAAAGAAGAGCTGGATCTTTTCATCGAGGCCATGAAATCGATCGCTGAAGAAGTGGAAGAAGATCCGCAAACCGTGCTGGACGCGCCTCACTCCACCCGCGTGTCCCGATTGGACGAAACCGCAGCCGCCCGGAAGCCGGTCCTCAGGTGGAAACCAGCGTCTTAACCATTGAGGACGCAGAGGACACTGACGGTGGTTCGCCTTGCACCATCCGGCGAATTCCATCGCGGAGGTGCACCTCATTGAAGTTGATCAGCAGGCCGACGTATTTTCTGCTCAGCTTGAGATAAGTAATGAGTTGCGCCAGATGAACCGGCGTAATTGCGTCCACTGCTTTGATTTCGACAACCACGGTGTTCTCTACGAGAATGTCAATTCTGAATCCAAGATCTATCCTTTCGCCGTCGTAGTTCACCGGCAGAGGAAGCTGTGCGGCAGTTCGAAAGCCGCGCTTCCTCAGTTCGTGCACCAGGCAAGCCTCATACACGCCCTCCAGTAATCCTGGCCCCAGAGCCGTATGGACTTTCATCGCCGCATCAACCACCGCGCCACTGATTTCGTTAAAGTGCATAAACTCCGTGTCCTCCGTGTCCTCTGTGGTTTTACAGGAGAGGTCGAGGCCAGGATGTGACGTTCGTCACATGATTAAGGAGATGCGTCACAAAGAACGCCTCTGTGTACTCCGTGTCCTCTGTGGTTAAATTCTTGCAACCGTGCCTGAGAAGCCTCCAGGTCTTTTCTCGTCGCCCGAAAAGCGCAACGTCGTTCTTTGTCTCCTCCTCGTGGTCGCCACTCTCGCGCTCTACAACCCGGTCAACCGCCACCCGTTCGTCAATTACGACGACGACCGTTACATCACGGAGAATCTTCACGTCCACAACGGTCTGACCTGGGAGACGATCGCCTGGGCTTTCACTGCAACCGAACAGGGGAACTGGCATCCGCTGACCTGGCTGTCGCACGCGCTCGACTGGCAACTGTTCCACCGGATTGCGACCGGGCACCATTTCACCAGCCTCCTTATCCATGCCGCGAACGCAGTTCTTCTGTTTCTCTTATTGATTTACGCCACCGGCCGCGTCGGGCCGAGCTGGCTGGTCGCCGCGCTTTTCGCGCTTCATCCCATCAATGTTGAGTCCGTGGCCTGGGTGGCGGAGCGCAAGAACGTGCTTTGCACCTTCTTCTTTTTTTTCGCGCTCATCGCCTACTGCTGGTACTCACGGAAACCAGACTGGCGGCGATACCTCGCCTTTGCCGGTTTGTTTGCGCTCGGGCTGATGTCGAAGCCGATGGTGATCACTCTCCCTTTCGTGCTCCTGTTGCTGGATTACTGGCCGTTAGGCAGAATCCGGGGAGTCCCGGCCGGCACGCCGCCAATTGCGCAAGTGCCGCTGTCCAGGCTGCTCGTCGAGAAATTGCCGCTGCTGGTTCTTTCGGCGGCGAGCGCATGGATCACCATGCAGGCCCAGCGGGAGGGCGGCGCCATGCGCTCCGCCGCGCAATTCTCCATCGGCGTCCGTCTTGAAAATGCGCTGGTGGCTTACGCCACCTACTTGTGGAAAATGATCTGGCCGTCGCGCCTGGCGCCGCTCTATCCTCATCCGGGCGATTCGCTGGGCGCCTGGCGGGTAGTGGTCTCGGCGCTGGTGCTGCTGGCGGTGACGGGTCTAGTGGTTCGATTTCGCTCCCGGCGATATCTGCTGACCGGCTGGCTATGGTTCCTGGGGACTCTGGTTCCGGTCATCGGCCTGGTGCAAGTCGGAGACCAGGCCATGGCCGACCGTTACGCCTACATTCCGCTGGTCGGAATTTTTGTGATGATCGCCTGGGGAGCCGCGGACTTCGCCGATTCGCGCCAGATCGGCTTTACCGCCCGGGTGGTTCCCGCGGCTTGCATTCTGCTCGCTCTCGCGTTCGCTACGAATCGCCAACTCGGCTACTGGTCGAGCAACTATGATCTGTGGACGCACGCGCTTGCGGTGACCGACAGAAATTTCATTGCGCAGGACAACCTGGGTGGCGCACTCCTTATGCTCGGCAAGCCCGACGAAGCGTATTTACATTTTCAGGATGCAGCCGAGATCAATCCCAGCGATCCCATGAGCCACTCCAACCTGGGCGCCTACCTGCAGGAACATGGAAAATTGACCGAGGCGATGGAACAGTACGATCGCACCATCAGTCTGACATCTGACGCCGGTTTGCTCGCGGCCACCTACGCCAATCTTGGCACCGCCTACCGCAAGCTCGGGGAGGCCGAAAAAGCCCGCGAGAGTTACGACCAGGCTCTGCGGCAGAATCCCGGTCAATCCAACGCCTACCTGGGGCTGGGCCAGTTACAGGAAAAGCAAAACCAGCTGGATGACGCCATACGGAATTATTCAAAGTCGGTCGAACTGCGCCCGACCGATAGCGGGTTTCTGCTGCTGGGGCACGCTCTCGAGCGAGCGGGACGACGCCCGGAAGCGCTGGCGGCCTACGAGGCTGCCTTGAAGTTGTCACCCGAAAATCCGGAAGCCCAGCATGCGGTGGATGCCCTGTCCGGACAGCCCCGCTGATCACACCGCACGCTGCTCCCTCCCAGGAACCTACTTCTTCTCGCTGATGTCGACCGAGGCGCGCGTCTTCTCCCAGTCCATGTGCATGGCGCAGGTTGACCCCGTCTGATCGAAGCCGATGGTGAAATTCTCCATCGGCGAGGACAACGACGACACTTTCATGTCCACCCGCGTGAAGTCTTCACCCTCGCCGGGGTAAGGAATTCCCCACTCCCCGGTTTTTTTGCTGATGATCAGGACCCATTTGTCGGCGTTGGGCAGGGCAAAGATCGTGTAACTGCCCGCGGGAACATCTTTGCCCCCGATGTTCAGGTTGGTGTCGGTGACGAGCGTGGTGGCCTCATTGGCTCCGGCCCGCCACACCTCGCCGTAAGGCACCAGACCACCGAAAATCTTGCGGCCTTTCATGCGCGGACTGGAATAGTCCGACTTAATGGTCTTGCCATCAGTGAACTTGCATTGGGCCTGAGCAGCGGGGCTGGGACGCTTGCTCGCGTCCTGAGCGCAAGCCAACAAGGCGAACACGGGCAGAATTAAAACGACGATTGCGAGGCGTGTTTTCATGAATCTCTCCTTAAATCTGGCTTCTAGCCTCTAGCTTCTGGCGTCTAGCCAGAGGCAGGAGCTAGAACCCAGCAGCTAGAAGCTGCGTTTCCTACATGCTTTGACGTAACTCCGAAAACTTGGACAGCGAACGTCCGCAATTATGCTCCACGCGACCCGCCCGATACAATCAAGCCATGCCTGTATTCGACGAAAAGCAGGAAGAACTGGAACACTACGAAACCATGATGGGCGTCCCGCGAGGACGGCTGGCTGTGACCATGGACATGATCACGGACGCCATGGCGCTGGTGGGTCAGCACGGCGTCTACTGCCAGAGCCAGCGCTGGCCGGGCAAGCCGGTCCTCGACATCCAGTTGGTGATGAAAGGCCTCACCGACGCGAAGGAACTCATCCAGAGCGTGATGGCGGAATTGAACCAGCAGCCGAAAAAAACGGACTGAACTTCGAACCCTTCACTGTTCAACTTTATGGCCATCTTCCACTAATTCGGGTGCGCCAGCTTCTGATCGAAGAACTTTGCCATCAGTCGGAGACACTCCCTGGTTTCAGGCAGCTGGAAGTGATACCAGAAGGCGTGCGGCAAGGCTTCAAACACCACTAACTGCGCGTCATTTCCGGCGCCGAGCAATGCGCGATGGAACAGGGCGGTATCGCTGAGCAGTAGATCACGGGTGCTGGTGACCAGCAGGGTCGGGGGCATTCCTCCCAGGTCTGCAAACAGAGGAGACAACACTGGATCTTTGCGGTCGGTGGCGCCCGGATAAGGGTCGTCGGGAGCGCGTTTGGGGTCGAGCGGCTGCAGTTCGCCGGAGAACCCGTCCAGAGCGAAGATTTCCCGTGAGTCGCTGGGACGGCTGAAGTCGGTGAGCACAGAAAAAGCGCCGAGCGCTGCGGGTAGCGGTAGTCCCAGTTGCTTAAGGCGAACCGCAACCTCGCAAGTGAGAATGCCCCCGCGGAGGTTCCAAAAATTCCGATCGCGCGCGGGTTGTAAGTTTTTAACAGCTCCCGGTAGACGGCAACCACGTCATCGACCGCGGCCGGGAAAGGGCTCTCCGGCGCGAGCCGGTAATACACGGAAACCACCTTGATTTTTGCCAGGTTCGCGATGGGAATGCCTTCGATGAGAGATCCCGAGTCGGAAACAAATCCTCCGCCGTGGAGGTTGATCAGCACTCGTCCGCGATTGCCGTCCGGCATGGCGAGAGGCGTGACGATATCGGTGCGAACACCCGCGATGCTCGTTTCCTCGACGTTGACCGGGTAAAGCCGGCGCGCCTCGGCGGACCCCCATTTGCGCCAGGCATCAGTGGCGATGCGCCTTTCGGCCAGAGTCTGCGGCTGCGATCTCTTTTTGCCGAGTGAAGCCAGCCACCCCTGTGCCTCCGGACTGATGGTGGACGGCATGGGAACCACGCGGATGACGTGCGCGGTGCCATCGGCATCAAAGCTGGCAGAATCGGCGGATGGGGTTGAGGCGGACTGTGCGATCACGGGCCTGCAGAGCGCGAGCACGAAGGCTGCGATGCAATAAGAGTTGGACGATCTCATGCCGACATTTGTCACAGACTCAGGCAGAGAGCGAAACGTATAGTCGGGAAGGGCACGACATTAAAGGCTGCGGGAAAACCCGGCAGTTGTCATCCTGAGCGGCGTGGCTGCTTCGCGAAGCAGCCACGCAGTCGAAGGCCCCCTACTCGCTTATCCGCAAAATCCCGCGCAAGCAACCCTTCGCTTCAACCGCTGGTCAAGATGCCAGGGGTCCTTTGACTCCGCCGGACCATTCGCGAGCGAATGGTCTGACTACGCTCAGGACGACATGGCTCGGGAATGCTATGCCAGCGTGTACTTTCCCCGCTCGATCACTTTTTGTGCGATCTGTTGTCGCAATTCAATCGTGTTAAACGGTTCGTGCTTTACCAGCCGGCGCAGGATCGCCAACTGCGTGCGCAGCATGTCACCCTCGGCCACAGCCGCGATGATCTTCTTCGCGGCTGATTCAACTCTGTCCATGGCCTGCGAGAGATAGACTTGCGTCATGGCGATGGCCGACGCCGCTGCCGCCTCGCCCGGCTGCTGCGCCAGTTTCTGCGCCCGCAGCACCGCCGACTCCATGGCGTAGGTCTCAATCACCATGTCGGCAATGGCTCCCATGACTTCCTGTTGGTCCTGGATGGCCTGCATATACTTCTGAGTCGCCGCGCCGGCTGCAAAAAGGCCCAGCTTCTTGGCCTGCGCAACCAGCTTGCGTTCTTCCGCCAACGGGCCTTCCAACTCCTCGCTTGCACTGGGCCCGGCGAGCACTTCATCCATCAGTTTCTTGATTGCGGGCATCAAGGGCAACTGTCCCGACATGGCGCGTTTGAGCAGGAAGCCGGTGATGATCAACCGGTTGATCTCATTCGTGCCTTCGAAGATGCGATTGATACGGGCATCGCGATACGCCCGCTCTGCCGGATATTCCTCGACAAAACCATAGCCGCCGTAGATCTGCACGGTTTCGTCCACTACGTAGTCGATCATCTCCGAGCCCCATACCTTGAGGATGGAGCATTCGACCGCGTACTCCTCGATCGCCTTGCGGGTTTCTTTGGCGGCATCGGCGCTGTTCTTGTCCACTTCGTTGAGCGCGACATCCATCATGCCCACGGTGCGATAGACCAGCGCCTCGCCAACGTAGATCAACGTAGCCATATTGGCCAGCTTTTCGCGGACCAGTCCGAAGTCCGCGATCACTTTGTTGAACGCCTTGCGCTGCTTGGCATAAGCAATCGCGTTCTCCAGAGACAGCCGCGCCCCGCCTACACACATCGCGCCCAGCTTGAAGCGTCCCACGTTGAGGATGTTAAAAGCGATGGTGTGGCCCTTGCCGATTTCGCCCAGCAGGTTTTCTACCGGGACCTTGCAGTCGTTGAGAATCAGCGGGCAGGTAGAAGATCCGCGGATGCCCATCTTGTGCTCTTCCGCCCCGACGGAGAATCCCGGGAACGTTCTTTCCACCAGAAACGCGCTGAATTTTTCGCCATCCACTTTGGCGAACACGGTGAACAGGTCGGCAAAGCCAGCGTTAGTGATCCACATCTTCTCGCCGTTGAGGATGTAGTGCTTGCCATCGGGCGAGAGTTGGGCGCGAGCGCGGCAGTGCAGCGCGTCGGAACCGGAAGACGCCTCCGACAACGCATAAGCCCCGACGATCTCTCCGGCGGCCAGTCGGGGCAGATATTTCTTCTTCTGCTCCTCCGTGCCGAAGTAAACGATGGGCAGCGTGCCGATGCCGGAATGTGCACCCCAGGTGGTGGCGAAGCCGGCGTACTTGGCGATGTGATCAGCGATCACGGCGGCGGTGACCTTGTCCATTTCCAGCCCGCCGTAGGCTTCGGGGATTTCGACCCCGCTCAGTCCCAGGTCCCCGGCCTTCTTCAGCAGATCACGGGAGATGGAGAAGTCCTTATGTTCCATCTTCTCTGCGTTGGGCAGAATCTCATTGACCGCGAACTCTTCGGTCGTCTGCCCAATAAGCTGGTGCTGCTCGGTAAAATCCTCGGGAGTGAAGACTTCGTCAACCTTGCGCTCTTCGAGCAGAAAGCTGCCGCCGGAAATCTTGGTGCTAGGTATTGCGGAAGTTGTGGCCATTTGTCGCTCCTTAAATATAGCCAATTCCACCAGGGAGACTCAGAGGCACGGAGGAAA
This sequence comes from Terriglobia bacterium, assembly GCA_963742495.1. Classification (GTDB taxonomy): domain Bacteria; phylum Acidobacteriota; class Terriglobia; order Terriglobales; family Acidobacteriaceae; genus JAIQFF01. The sequence goes on along the minus strand of CAVULZ010000002.1, from coordinate 298,378 downwards.
TCGCTGGCACTATTGTACTTTAATGCGAGATGGTCGAGCGGATCAGGTTGTCAGCCGCAAACAGATGAATCCCGGCAAGCACGGCAAAGATCAGGTCATGAAACCTCTTCTCCGTGACTCCGTGGCTCCGTGGTCAGTTCAGGTTTTCGAAGATGCCGGCCGCGCCCATGCCCCCGCCCACGCACATGGTCACCATCCCGTAGCGTGCGTTGCGCCGCTTCATCTCCCGAATGATGGTGGCCGTCAGCTTCGCCCCAGTACATCCCAGCGGATGCCCCAGTGCAATGGCCCCGCCGTTCGGATTCACCCGCTCGGGGTCGAGCCCGGCTTCTTTGATTACCGCCAGCGACTGCGCCGCGAAGGCTTCATTCAGTTCGATCACGTCGATGTCAGAAAGCTTAAGTCCCGCCATCTTCAGCGCCTTGGGGATCGCAAACACCGGACCCAGTCCCATTTCTTCGGGCTTGTACCCTGCGGTGGCAAAAGAAACGTATCGGACCAGCGGCTTGATTCCGAGCGCCGCGGCCCGCTCGGCCGACATCACGACCGCAGCCGCTGCTCCATCCGAAGTTTGCGAAGAATTACCTGCGGTCACGGTCCCCTTGGCATGAAAAACCGGCTTCAGGGCGAGCAGAGCTTCGAGCGAAGTGTCGGCGCGGGGGCCTTCATCCACTTTGAACACAATCTCATGCCGCTTCGGCTTCGAGCCGTTCGGTGTAGTGAAGCTTACGTTCACCGGCACGGTTTCATCGGCAAACTTGCCTGCCTGGATTGCAGCCAGCGCTTTCTGATGGCTGCGCAGCGAAAATTCGTCCGCCGCCTGCCGCGTGATGCCGAAGCGCTGCGCCAAGCGTTCGGCAGTCAGGCCCATGGTGAGATAGGCGTCAGGATAATGGTCAATCAGCCAGGGATTGGGCGATATCTTGTGCCCGCCCATGGGAATCATGGACATCGATTCCGTTCCGCCGGCCACGATGATCTCCGCGCCGCCACTCATGATGCGCTCCGCCGCCATGGCAATCGCCTGCAGCCCGGAAGAGCAGAAGCGATTGATGGTGATGGCCGAAACCTCGACCGGCAACCCCGCCCGTAGCGCGGCGATGCGGGCAACGTTCATCCCCTGCTCGGCCTCGGGCATGGCACAGCCCAGGATGACGTCTTCAATGTCTTTGGTATTGACTTGTGGCACGCGCTCGAGCGCGCCTTTGATGGCAATGGCGGCCAGTTCGTCGGGACGGGTAGCGCGCAGCGTGCCTTTAAACGCGCGTCCCACCGGAGTGCGGACCGAGGAGGCAATAACAGCTTCTCTCATAGCAGTTTCCAGTAGCTGATGGGAACAAGTCTAGCACTCAGCTGTCTACGTAACATTAGATGCGAGCACCGGCCATGTAGGCCCAGACATCCTCGTCTGGGGGCGAGCAAAGCTCGCCGAGCGGACTGCGTCCACCTGGCAGGTAAGGACATCTGCCCCTATGTGTGCAGTTCAGTTCCGCAGCGTCTTGCCGGTCTTCAGCGTGTACTGAATCCGCTCCTGCGTCTTCCGCTCGCCGCACAGCGACTTAAACGCCTCGCGCTCCAGGTCCAGAATGTACTGCTCGCTCACTGGCGTGCCCGAGGTGACATTTCCGCCGCACAACACTTCCGCAACTTTGGTGGCGATCTTCACTTCGTGGTCGGAGATGTATTCGCCCTGCCGCATGATGTGCACTCCCAGCCGCAGGGCCGCCAGGACGTTCTCCCCGGGCGCGGGGATATCGGTCCGCGGCTGCGGCGGTTCGTAGCCGGCGCGCACCAGCTCCCGGGCGCGGGCCTTGGCGTCGGCCAGCACACGTTCGCGGTTCATGGTGATGTTGTCAGATTCATGCAGGAAATCAAGACCACGCGCTTCGTCGGCGGAAGTCGCAACTTTGCCGGTGGCGATGGTCTCGAATGCTTTCTTCATGGCCTCCATGAGTTCGATAGACTCGCCGCGCCCGGGCCGAATCGCGGCCGCGCTATCCACAGCGCGGAGCAGCATCTCCTTGCAGCCGCCGCCGCCCGGCAGCAGGCCGACGCCGACTTCCACCAGTCCGGCATAGAGTTCGGCGTGAGGCTGGCGGGCCGCGGCGTGCAGGGAGATTTCCGCGCCGCCGCCCAGGCACAGCCCGAAAGGCGCCGCCACCACCGGCTTGGGCGAGAACTTGATGGCTTGCGTCATTCCCTGGAACTGGCGGATGGCGAGGTCAACCTCGTCCCACTCTTCTTCCTGCACGGACATGAGCAATAGCATGACGTTGGCGCCGACGGAAAAATTGTTGGCATCATTGGTAATGACAAACGCGTCGAACCCATCGCCCGGTCCACCAGGCTTTAGGGTTTGAGAAATAAGACCGACAATGTCGCCGCCGAGCGCGTTCATCTTCGAGTGAAATTCAATACAGGCCACTCCATCGCCCAGATCGACCAGCGACGCGCCCGAGTTTTTCTTGACTACGCCGTTGGATTTCTTTGCCACCTCGACCGACCACACGCCTTCCGGAACTTGCACGGGTTCATATTTCGCCATCCGCAGATCACAATAGACCCGGCCCGAAGCGGCCTTGGGATCATCCAGGTACCAGGATTTTTTCCCTCCCGCCAGCAGTTTTTCGACGTTTGCGGCTACGGTTTGCCCTTCTTTCTTCATGCGGGCAACCGTGGCTTCAATCCCGGCCGCATCCCATAGCTCGAATGGGCCCAGCTTCCAGTTAAAGCCCAGGCGCATGGCGCGATCGATTTCGACAATGGAGTCGGAGATTTCGGGCACGCGGTTGGCCGAGTAATTCCACAGATCGGACAGCACCGACCACAAGAATGCGCCCGCCCTATCGCCCTTCTGCGAACTGCCCTCAAGCCCAAGCAAGGTGCGGAGACGTGCCCCCGGGTCCTCGATATTCTTCGCCACGTCGAGAGCCGGGAACCGGGGCTTCTGGCGGGGACGATATTCGAGCGTCTTCCAGTCCAGAGCGAGGCGCTCGCCTTCACTGCCGGCATGGGCAGGCGAAGGCGCCCGCCCCACGCCTTTTTTGTAAAAGCCGCCCTTGGTTTTGTCGCCCAGCCACTTGCGTTTAAGCATCTGCTTGTAGAAGTCAGGCAACGGGCTGGGATGAGGAGGGGCCCCCGGTCCGCCGGAGTTTTCCATATTGCCAACCACATGTCCCAGAATGTCGAGGCCCACCAAATCAATGGTGCGGAAGGTGGCGGATTTCGGCCATCCCACGGCATCGCCGGTCAGCGCGTCCACGTCTTCGATGCTCAGGTCCATCTCCTGCATGAGGCGAATCACGTTGAGCACGGAAAACGTGCCGATGCGATTGGCGATGAAGTTGGGCGTGTCTTTAGCGAAAACCACGCCCTTGCCGAGATTCACGTCGCTGAAGTGGGCAACGGCCTCGATGGCGGCGCGGTCCACTTCCGCCGTGGGAATAATCTCCAGCAGACGCATATAACGCGGGGGATTGAAAAAATGGGTGCCGAACCACGACTTGCGGAAATCGTCGGGGAAGCCTTCGGCGATCTTGCCTACGGGCAGGCCGCTGGTGTTGGTGGTAATGATTGTCCCCGGCTTGCGCATGGCTTCCACTTTCTTGAGTAGAGCCCGCTTGATGTCGAGATTTTCCACGACGGCCTCGATGATCCAGTCCACCTCGCTCACGCGCTTGAGATCATCCTCGAAGTTTCCGACCGTCACCAGGCGCGCCAGTCCGGGTTCAAAGAACGCGGCGGGCTTGGATTTCTTCGCCGCCTCCAGGCCGGCGGCGGCGATTTTGTTCCGCGCGGGGCCGTCGGCATCGGGAGGAACGATATCGAGCAGGTAGCTGGGCACGCCGGCGTTGGCGAAGTGGGCGGCGATGCGTGCGCCCATGGTTCCGGCGCCGAGAACGGCAACTTTGTGGATGCGCTTCATGGAATACCTCTGAGGAACGACGGAACCACGGTTGTATAGGCGGCGCGAGTCAATTCACGTGTGGGGCGGACACTCTTGTCCGCCGCCTTTGACCCTGATTCTGTCCTGAATTTGGCTTTTTGTTTATCTAGTCAACGTCAAAGGCGGCCGACAAAACAGTGTACTCTGATCCCCGGAGCTCTGCTAGGGCACCTTGTCGATCGCCCACTCGTCTTTACCGGCCCGAACCACAATGATCTGCGATTTCTGGGGGAGGCCGGACCGGTTCGACTCCGAGTCAGAAATAAATAAGGTGACCGGGAAGGCGTAGCGCCCGGCTTTCAGCCTTCTTCCGCGTGCGATTTCGTAAGCCGCATCGTTTCCGGAAGAGAAGAAACTGTCGGTGCGCTCCTGCGAGCTGCCTTGTTTTGCGACATCGGTCAGCATGAGCAGGCCGGTTTCACGGTCCTGGTTCTGCCAGGCTTGCAGAAAGCGATTGGCCGCAGCCAGGGCAGAACTATATCCGCGATCGGGGACAGTAAAGGATGACGAATGTTTGTTCCTGGCGGCGGCCGATGGGGACAACCACGGCGCCACGATAAGAATTATGAGGGGGAAGGCAAGATGCCTTCCCGACAGCCGGCGGGACGCCGGCGCTACCCATCCAAGTCTCACAATTAAATTATGCGGGAAGCTGCAAGATGCTCCAAGACACCAGCGAGGTTCTCTCCGTGTGGAAGACGGGCGTCCCCGCCCGTCCCCGCGGGCGAGGGCGCCCGCGCCAAACATTTTCATCTCAGGAAATTAACTTAGCCAACGCGAAGGCCGCGGCTGCGGCCACGCCCCCAATTGCCATCGTTTGCAGCGCGCTGCGACCCGGGCCAGTTCCGGTGTAGCGGCCCTTCATGTAGCCGAAGATTCCCAGCGCGGCCAGGGTCACTACGGCGGAATACACGAGTCCATGGACGGCACTCGAAAGAAGGATATAAGGAGAAAGCGGAATCAGGCCGCCTGCTACATAAGAGGCGGAAATCGTGGCGGCGCTGGTAAGCGCGCGGCGCGGGTCCGGCTCTTCCAGCCCCAGTTCGAAACGCATCATGAAATCTACCCAGGCATCGGGACGCCGGCTGAGGGCTTCGACCACGGGGGTACTTTCGGCCGGCGTCATGCCATAGGATTGGAAGACGCGCCCCACTTCCGCCATCTCTTCTTCAGGAATTTCCTTGATCTCGCGATATTCCCGCGCCCGCTCCTGCTCATAGTGTTCGGCGTCGCCGCGGGCCGCCAGATACCCGCCCAGGCCCATGGCGATCGAACCGGCCGCGATTTCAGCCAATCCTCCAATCACGATCAGCCGCGTGTTCTGCACCGCGCCTGAAAGTCCGGCGGCGAGAGCGAAGGGCACGGTCAGGCCGTCAGCCATGCCAATGACGATGTCGCGCACCAGGTTGGTGGCCATGAAATGGGTCTCGACATGTTGGTGTGCCACGATCAGACCTCCGGATGAGATTTCAAGTATTGTTGAGCCCGCCGGACGACATCGCGTTCGCCCCGATAGGCCAGCTTGCGCGGAGCTTCTTCCAGGGGAATCCACCAGGCGCGCCTGACCTCGACGCGCATCTCGCGAGACACGTCATCAATCTCTCCCGCCTGATAGCGCAACAGGAAAAACGAAACGATCTTGAACACCCGCTGCTGGTCTCCCCAGGAACGCACGTAAACGTACTTGATGTCCGCCAGCTTGGCGACCAGGCTCGCGGTCAGTCCGGTTTCCTCCCGAACCTCGCGCAGGGCGGTCTGCTCCGGCTTTTCGCCGGCATCCACCAGCCCCTTGGGCAGCGCCAGTACCACTTTTCGTGAGGTTTTCCTGGCGGGGCGGACCGAGGAAGCGTCGGTCTGGGGCTCAATGACGGCCATTTCCCAGCCTTCGCCGGACCGCTTCACGACCACGCCCCCCGCCGAGATTTCCCGAACCATGGCTCCCAAGCTAACAGGAATGCGGGGGTTAGTCATGGGACCAAAATGGGCCCGGTGGTAACACGGGGGTGTTGACCGACGTGCCTGGAACTAATGTGCGGAAGCTGGCATCTTAGTTCCTAGATTGGAACTGGGGCAGCCGGGAGAAATGAGGGTCCGGTGAAGAGGCAGCTGGGCAAGATCATTCGTTCTGTACAGGCCTTCGGACGCGGCCTGTCAGGCCTGTCCGGGCAGGAGCCGGCGCCATCGTCCGGCATGGGACTGGCCCTGGGCGGCGGCTTTGCTCGCGGCATCGCCCACATCGGCGTTCTCAAAGTTCTCGAAGAAGAGAATATTCCTGTAAGCCTGGTGGCCGGCACCAGCGTGGGCGCGCTGATCGGCGCGGCCTACTGCAGCGGCGTCACCATCCCCGAGCTGGAACAAATTTCAACCCGGGTGCGGTTCAAGGACTTTGCCCGCTGGACGCTGTCGCGTTACGGATTTGCCAGCAACGAGCGCATGATCAAGTTTCTCAGCAGCGTCCTGAAAGTCAAGACCTTCGAAGAATTGCAGATTCCGCTGGCCGTGACCGCCACCGATTTCTCCACCGGCGCAGGAGTCGTTTTCCATTCCGGACCGCTGGTTGATCCGGTGCGCGCCAGTTGCGCCTACCCCGGAATGTTTCTTCCGGTAAAGATCCGCGGGCGGCTATTGGTGGATGGAATGCTGGCCCACGCCGTTCCCACGGTTCCGTTGCGAGAGATGGGCGCTCAGCGGGTTCTGGCGGTGCATCTGCGGGGAACCTGGAACGCCGCCGAAACCGGGCCCCGACATCTGTTCGACGTGATCGGCCAGTGCTTCGCCATCGCCCAGGAGATGAACTGCGGAGTCTGGAAGGCGGCCGCCGACCTGGTCATCGATCCCGATGTAAACGGATTCAAGTACGACGACTTCGAACGCTCGGCCCAGTTGATTCGTTCAGGAGAAACCGCGATGCGGGCAGCGTTGCCTGAAATCCGAAAGTGGCTGCAGCAACCCGAGCCGGAGCGAAAACCGCAAGCCTCCCGCATCAACCAGCCAGCCGCAGCGCCGGCAAAGTAAGAACCCCGGTTGCGGCGGTCTGCAGAGCGCTCTTATTTCATCACGCCGCGCGCGGCAATTCCGATATTGTCGCGCGAAGTGTTCTTGACCAGGTACATCATCTCATCGGCTTGGCGGATGATCTCGCGAGGAGTCTTGGCGTCGTGCGGATAGGTGGCCACGCCCATCGAGGCGCGGACGTTCAGGTTCAGTCCCTCTTCCTGGCAGAACATGCTGGTGCGCAGGCTGTCGCGCAGTCGTTTGGCTACGATCAGGGCGGCATCTTTTCCGGTTTGCGGCAGCAGCACCACGAATTCATCGCCGCCATAGCGGAAGGCGTAGTCAATCAATCGCAGCTGGGCTTTGATCAGGTAACCAATCTCCATCAGCAGCTTGCTTCCGACTAGATGTCCGTGGGTGTCATTGACCTGTTTGAAGTGGTCGAGATCAATGAACAGCACGGTGAATTCGTAGCCGTAGCGGGCCGAGCGATAGACCTCGGTTTCGAGCGTCTTGTACAGGTGGCGCGCATTGTAGAGGCCGGTGCAGTCGTCGGTGATGGTGAGTTCCTGAATTTTTTCGACCGCGCGCGCGTTTTCAATGGCGATGGCGGCGTAGTCACAAATCGATTGCAGGAAGAATGATTCCTGGTCGGTGAAGTTTTCCATCCTGACATTGACCAGCTGAATCACGCCCAGCACGCGCAGCTTGGAGCGCAGGGGGACGCAGATGATGGAGCGTGTCTCCCACTGGGTCATCTCGTCGATCCGTTTGGCGAAGCGGGGATCGGTGTATACGTCAGGCACCACCACGCGCTCGCCGTGTTTCGCCACCCATCCGGCAATGCCTTCGCCCACTTTGAGCCGGACATTCTTCAGGGCCTCGGAGGCCTTGCCCACCGCGATGGCGAAATAGAGTTCGTCGCGTTCTTCATCCACCATCAGCAGCGACCAGTTGTCGGGACGGAAGTATTCCGCCATTTTCTCCATGATGGTCTGCAGGATGGAATCCAGATCGAGAGACGAAGTCAGGGCCTTGGCCACATCGTGATAGATGCCCAGTTCCTGCACTTTGCGGTCGGAAGCGGCCTTGGTCATGAACTGCGGTCCTCGATGCGGGCAGGAAGTGTAGAAATTATATGCGGCCCCGGAAAGCGGGGGCAATCAACCTTAGTAACCTGAACCCCTGAAGCCACGACCTGAAGTACATGGTTAAGCCGGCGAATAGCGCGCACCCGGCGGTATCGTTTAACAATGCGGTTCTCTCCCATCCCAAATTCATGGGTCCGGAGCGCCTTGATTAACATATAGTTATCTAAAGATTACTCTTAATCTTGGATGCGGCCAGCGGCAGTTGCAGGCGGGGGGAAGACAGCCTCTTGGAATCCTTTGGCGCACGGTTGAAACGGGAGCGCGAGCAGCGCAAGATCACGCTGGACGACATCTCTGTCGCCACCAAGATCGGTACCCGCTTCCTGGCTGCGCTGGAAGAGGAACGCTTCGACCAGCTTCCGGGCGGTATCTTCAACAAGGGGTTTGTCCGGGCCTACGCCCGCCATCTGGGCATCGACGAAAACCAGGCCATCGCTGATTTCGTGGCGGCCAGCGCGCCCAGCCTGCCCGAGGCCCCGCCGGAGGAGCCTCCGGTGCTGGCGGCCATGGCGGTTCGGGTGCCGGAAAGCAAGAGAAAGGGCCGTGATAGCGACGGCATTCCGTGGGGAATCGTCGCGCTCGTGCTTCTGATTCTGGCTTTCGGGTTCGCGCTGTGGGGTTTTCATTCGCGGGAGAAGCAGGTTCCGAGCCTCCCGGTCCCGTCGCCGGTTACAAGCGAATCCTCGACCGCAGCCCCGCAAAAGGCCTCGGCGGAACCCGTCCCGGTTACCTCGCCGCCGACGGGAGCCCCGGCAGCCCCTCAGTCTCTTCCCGCGCCGTCGGCAAGCGCCCCGGAGGCCGCGTCCCCGGCCGCAGCGCCGGAGACCAACGCACGAGCCTTCCAGGTGTTGATCCAGGCGCGCGAGGATTCCTGGGTCAGCATCACGGCGGACGGCAAGCAGATCTTCCAGGACACGCTGACGGCTCGAGGTGAAAAGTCTATCGAAGCCCGGAACCAGATCGTCATCAAGACCGGCAACGCCGGCGGTTTGGATCTCTCATTCAATGGGAAGAAGCTGCCCTCTCAGGGTGGCTACAACCGGGTAAAGACCCTCACTTTCGACGCCGGCGGTCTTCGACCTTAAGACTAGCGTTCCTGCCCGCCAGTTGCCGTTTGCCTGGGTTCTGGTCCCTGGAATCCCGTGTTTTGCCGTTGCCTTCCTGTAAATCACCGTCCAGGTGCCGATGCCTGCCGGCGGCTGGCCATAGCCTACCGCCAGGCCCAAAATCGTTGCTTCCCGGCCGCTTCTCTGATAACTTATTGAAGTCCGCAAAGTGCTCATTTATAGACTGTTTGCGTTCGGACCCTCCCGCCAGGTCGTAAAGTCCAGATCGCTTGAAGGAGAAGCAACTTGTCATCCAGGAACCGTTACCTTTTTACGTCCGAATCCGTTACTGAGGGCCATCCCGACAAGATCGCGGACCAGATTTCAGACGCTATCCTCGACGCCTGCCTGGCGGAAGATCCGTTCAGCCGCGTGGCCTGCGAAACCCTTACTGCCACTGGCCTGGTGGTCATCGCGGGCGAAATTACGACCAAGGCTTATGTGGATTTCCAGTCGCTGGTTCGAGGCACGATTTCCTCCATTGGCTACGACAATGCGCTCTACGGCTTCGACTCGAATACCTGCGCCGTGATCTCGACCATCAACAAGCAGTCCGGCGACATCGCCATGGGCGTCGACACCGGCGGCGCCGGCGATCAGGGAATGATGTTTGGCTATGCCTGCAACGAGAACCCTGAGTTGATGCCTACGCCGATCTCGCTGGCGCACAAACTGACCATGCGTCTGGCGGAAGTTCGCAAGCATGGCCGGCTTCCTTATCTGCGTCCCGACGGCAAGTCGCAAGTCACGGTGGAATACGACAAGAATCACAAGCCCATTCGTGTGGACGCCGTCGTGATCTCCACGCAACATTCGGAAACCGTGGGCAACGAGGAACTGCGCAGCGACATTCTGAAGCACGTGATCCAGGCCACCATCCCTGGCCAGTTGCTCGACGAAGATACCAAGTACCACATCAATCCCACCGGACGTTTTGTGATCGGCGGCCCCATGGGCGATACCGGGCTCACCGGACGCAAGATCATCGTGGACACCTACGGCGGCATGGGCCGTCACGGCGGCGGCGCCTTCAGCGGCAAAGACCCGACCAAGGTCGATCGCTCGGCTGCCTACATGGCGCGGCACATCGCCAAGAACATCGTGGCGGCTGGTCTGGCGGACCGCTGCGAGGTCCAACTGGCCTACGCTATCGGCGTAGCCGAGCCGGTCAGCATTCTGGTGGACACGTTCGGCAGCTGCAAAGTGGATCCCGATATTATTCCCGATCTGGTGCGGGCGAATTTCCATCTGACTCCGAAAGGCATTATCGAGTCGCTGAAACTGCGCCGGCCGATCTACTGTAAGACTGCAGCCTACGGACATTTTGGCCGCAATGATCCCGACTTCACCTGGGAAGCCACCGACAAGGCTGCCAAGCTGGCCAGCGATGCAGGCCTGCGCGAGCCCGCGGTACAAGGTGCCCGCAAGTAAAGCTAATCACCAAAGGAAGCCCCTCGAGTTCGCTCAGGGCATCCTCCGGTCCCCGAAGGACCCCCGGGAAAGTGATTTTCTGTTACTTTCTGTCCTTGGTGGTTTAATGATTTTGGTTTAATAAGTTCGATAAACAGGAGAGGTATGTCGACGACGCCTACGCAACTGAATTGTGATGTGAAGAGCCTGGATTTTGCCGATCTTGGCAAGAAGCGGATTGACTGGGCCAACCAGTCCATGAAGGTCCTGCAGATCATCCGCAAGGAATTCATCAAGAACCAGCCCCTGAAGGGCATTCGGGTTTCGGCCTGCCTGCATGTGACCGCCGAAACCGCGAACCTGGCCATTTGCCTCCGGGACGGCGGCGCCGATGTGGTGCTGTGCGCTTCGAACCCTCTGTCCACGCAGGATGACGTAGCCGCCAGCCTGGTGCGCGATCACAACATTCCCGTCTTCGCCATTAAGGGCGAAGACAACGATACCTACTACAGCCACATTCTTGCCGCCATTGACCACAAACCGCATATCACCATGGACGACGGCGCCGACCTGGTCACCCTGCTGCATACCAAACGCCAGGACGCGCTCGAAGGCGTTATCGGCGGCACCGAAGAAACCACCACGGGCGTGATTCGCCTGCGCGCCATGGCCAAAGAAGGCGTGCTGCGCTTCCCCATTATTGCGGTCAATGACGCTGACACCAAGCACCTGTTCGACAACCGCTACGGCACCGGCCAATCGACCATTGACGGCATTATTCGCGCCACTAACTACCTGCTGGCCGGATCGAAGTTCGTGGTCGCCGGCTACGGCTGGTGCGGACGAGGCCTGGCCAGCCGCGCCCGCGGCGCCGGCGCCGAAGTTATCGTCACCGAGGTCGATCCCACCAAAGCGCTGGAAGCGCACATGGACGGCTTCCGAGTCATGTCCATGAACGACGCTGCCAAACTGGGCGATGTGTTCTGCACCGTCACCGGCAACAAGAGCGTGCTCACGAAAGAGCACTTCGAAGTCATGAAAGACGGCGCCATCATCTCCAACTCCGGCCACTTCAACGTGGAGATCGACATTCCCGCGCTGGAAAAGATGTCGTCCTCCAAACGCACCACGCGCAGTTCCGTCGAAGAGTACTCGCTGCGCGACGGACGCAAGATCAACCTTCTGGGCGAGGGCCGCCTCATCAACCTGGCCGCCGCCGAAGGCCACCCACCGTCCGTTATGGACATGAGCTTCGCGGACCAGGCGCTTTCCGCCGAATACATGGTGAAGAACTACAAAACGTTAGAAAAGAAAGTCTACAAAGTTCCTGACGATCTGGATAAGCGAGTAGCCAAACTAAAACTCGAGTCGGTCGGCATCAAAATCGACAAACTCACGCCGGAGCAGGAAGAATATCTGGCGGGCTGGTCGGAAGGAACTTAAGCGCGGTCATTGGTCGTTGGCAGAACAGGGCGGCGTCAGCCGCCCTTGTTCATTTCCCAAGATAACTGAGAACTGAGATCCAAGAACTGAGATCCGATTCCGGACAACCCCTTCGGTATGCGCCAATCCCAACAAATCGTTTTGGCGCGGCTGATCGCGCGCGGTTTGCCTCTGCCTCTACATCCCTGTGGTAGATTGAATTTCCATGAAACCCATTGCCGGTTGGGCTCTCGACGTGGCCAATCATCTGGGCGCATCCTACGCCGATGTTCGGCTGGCTGACGACCGGCACCGGGGTCTCTCCACCAAGAACGGCAAAGTGGGCAGCGCGTCGGTGGCCGAGTCTTTCGGTTTCGGAGTGCGCGTGATCGCCGATGGCGCCTGGGGTTTCGCTGCTTCGGATGACCTAAGCCGCGCCGCCGTCGAAGCCACCGCCGCCCGCGCCGTTGAAATTGCGAAAGCGTCGGCGCGGGTAAAACTGCATGACATCCAGCTGGCCCCGGAGAAGCCGTTTACCGCCGAATGGACTTCGCCGTTTCAGATTGACCCTTTCACCACGTCGGTCGAAGAGAACATTGGACTGCTGTTGAAGATCGATTCGGAATTGCGGTCCGTGCCTGGGGTGACGCTGGCCGAGACCAACCTCAACTTCCGGCGCGAAGAGCAATGGTTCTTCTCGTCCGAAGGCGCCGACATTCATCAGACGAAATACACGACGGGAACCGGCTATGCCGCGCACGCCTTTGCCGGAAGCGAAATTCAGAAGCGGTCGTATCCTAATTCCTACGGCGGACAGTGGCAGAACAAGGGCTACGAGCTGATCGCGGAGCTGAAGCTGGTCGAAAACGCGCGCCGGGTGGGCGAAGAAGCGGTCGCGCTGCTGACAGCTGACAAGTGTCCCGAGGGCGTGTTCAACATCATCCTCGACAGTTCTCAACTGGGTTTGCAGATCCACGAGTCAGTCGGGCATCCTATCGAACTCGACCGGGTGCTCGGCATGGAAGCGAATTTTGCCGGCACGTCATTTCTCACGCTCGACAAGCTGGGCAAGCTCCGCTACGGCAGCGACCTGGTGAACATTGTTGCGGACGCGCGGCAGGAGCACGGCCCTGGTCTCGGCACTTTCGGGTTCGACGACGAAGGCGTCCCGGCACAATGCACGCCCATCATCACCCAAGGCTTGTTCACCGGATATCTGAGCTCCCGAGAGACCGCTCATGCCATCGGCGCCAGTCGTTCCGGTGGAACTCTGCGCGCCGACGGCTGGAACCACCTGCCCATCATCCGCATGACCAACATCAGCATTCTTCCGGGCGAGCAGCCGCTGACCCGGGAGCAACTCATCGCGTCCACCGATGACGGCATTTACATGGAAACCAATCGCTCCTGGTCGATTGATGACAAGCGTTACAACTTCCAGTTTGGCTGCGAAGCGGGATGGGAAATCAAAAACGGCAAGCGCACGCGCATGTTGAAGAATCCATCCTACAGCGGGATCACCACTGAGTTCTGGAACGCGATGGATGCCATCTGCTCGCGTGACGAATGGACGCTGTGGGGCACGCCGCACTGCGGCAAGGGCCAGCCGCAACAGGTCATGGGCACGGGCCACGGAGCGGCGCCGGCAAGGTTTTGCAACGTGAAGGTAGGCGCGGCATACAAGGGAAATTAGAGCCATGCAACAAGCTTGTCATCCTGAGCGACGTTCGCTCGCGAACCGGCAACGAGCCGAAGGATCTGCTGTCTGCCGAATGAAACACTTTCGTCGCAGGGATATTTTCCACGCTGGTTAGTTTTCCGAACGCAAAGAGCCGAATGCTGACCAAAGACCAGGCCGCGGAGATCTTCGAGAAGATAAAGAAGCATTCGATCGCCGATGAGGTCGAAGCCATGATCTATGGCGGCAGGTTCGCGCTGACCCGCTTCGCCAACAACACCATCCACCAGAATGTGGCGGAGGAAAGTTACTCTATTTCAGTGCGAGCGGCGTTCGACGGACGCACGGCCCGGGCTACTACCAACAAGTTCGACGACGAAAGTCTCCAGCGGGTGGTGCGGGCGTCGGAGAGCTTGGCCAAAGTTCAGCATCCCGATCCCGACTTGTTGCCCATGCCGGGCGCGGGCGAGTCGCCCGCGGCCACACCTGCCAGGCCCTTCCGGTACTTTGAGGAAACTGCCGCGGTCACTCCCGAGTTGCGTTCCCAGGGCGTCGAGAAAATTGTGCGCGTGGCAAACTGGCACAAGCTCACCACTGCCGGCATTTTTTCCTGTGCGGAATCAGTCGAGGGGATTTTCAATTCCCGCGGACTCAGTGACTGGCACACTCAGACCTCGTCCGAAATTTCCATCACGATGCTGGCGGGCGATTCCTCGGGGTGGCAGAAGGCGAATTCCCCCGATGTGAGCCAGCTCGACCCCGCGGCGCTGGCGGAAATCTCGGCGCGCAAGGCAATTGAGTCCGCGGGCCCGCGTGAAATTCCCGCGGGCAAATATACCGTGATCCTGGAACCAGCGGCGGTGCTCGACATGGCCGGCTTCATGTTCTGGGATTTCGGCGGACTGTCGATCCTCGACCAACGGTCTTTCTTGAATAATCGTGTCGGCGCTCCAATCTTCGGTTCGAACATCAATATCTGGGACGACGTGGCGCATCCGCTGCAGTCGGGCGCGCCGTTCGATGGCGAAGGAATTCCCCGGCAGCGCGTGCAGCTGGTGGAAAATGGCGTCGTCAAACGCCTGGTGTACGCGCGCGCCACGGCGAAGAGGATGGCGCAGTCGGAATACAAGGACAAAGTCGGGCCCGTAGCGGCGACCGGGCACGGCTTCTCGCTTCCCAACGAAATGGGCGAAGCTCCCATGAACATCGTCTTCGGCACGCCGGCCGATGCGAAGACGATCGAGCAGATGATTGCATCTACCGGGCGCGGCGTGCTGGTCACGCGCCTGTGGTACATCCGGGAAGTGGATCCCTACGAAAAGATCCTCACCGGCATGACTCGCGACGGCACTTTCTATGTGGAAGACGGTAAAGTCCGCCATGGAATCTTGAATTTCCGCTTCAATGAGAGCCTGATCCACATGCTCTCGAATGTGGAGGCCATGGGAACTCCTGTCCGCGCCAGCGGCGAAGAATCCTTCGACATGGTGGCCCCGCCCATGAAGGTGAGGGACTTTAACTTTACGGAAGTAACGAAGTTTTAGAAGCAGCAATTGGCAATTAGCAATTGGCACTTAGCACAAGCCGGGTTGCATCCGTCGCATCTTTCGACGCCTGTGCTAGTTGCCAAGTGCCAGGTGCCAATTGCCAAATGCTAATTGCTGCCTTACCCCGTTCGCCGCTCTAGATCTACCTTCAAAATCAAAGATGTCAGCATTCTTCTCAGTTCTCCGAGTTCTCTAGCCAGCGTTTCGTGTTCGCTCAAGCTGAGAAATTGCAGGTCCCGCGATAGCAGCAGATGATAGGCTAGTTCGCTGGCAGAGCCGGACGCGATCTGCAAGTAGCGTTGAAACTCGTTGTTGCCACGCTTGCCACAACCCTCCGCAAGGTTGGCGGCTACAGATGCGCTGCAACGCCGCATCTGACTGGTCAGACCGTATAGCTCCTCCCGTGGAAAGCACCTCGTCGCCTTATAAACATCCAAGGTCAGGTGGTGAGCTTTCTCCCATACCTTCAAGTCTCTAAAGTCCTTCATCCTGTCACCCTCGGTTCTCCGCCAAGATGCTAAGGGCCAACCTCGAAATGCGTCAGTGATGGTCGTCACATCAGCCGGCGACGGTCGTGAACTTGGGGGGCCCGTCTGTCAGGTGCGGGGCAACCCCGGTTAGGCCAACTGCCAACTGCCAATTGCCAATTGCCAAGTGCATCGGATCCTCGCTCCTCCTGCAATTCAATGATCCACAAGGCTTTACCCCTACTAGTGCCATGACTTCCGTAACTTTTATCGGCTGGTTCCGCGGTGTAATCTGCCTCACGTAATGTCGAACAATGGGCGATTTGCGGAGGACGGGAATCCCGGTGCCGGCACCGAGGTCCGCACCCCGGATTCATCGGCATCCCCGGCATCGCGCAAGGCCGCGCGGGCGCGGTATCCGGACATGCAGAGCGCGGTGCGATTTCCCATCAAGCTGCCGATTTCGGTGAAATCGAAATCCGGCGCCAACGCAGCCGAAACCGAAAATATTTCCGCCAACGGCGTGCTCTTCCATGTGGATTCGGAAATGCCGATTGGCTCGATGGTGGACTTCACCATCTCGTTGCCCGCCGACGTGGTGGGAGCGGAGGCCGATGTGCAGCTCGACTGCCGCGGCCGCGTGGTGCGAAATTTTGCAGAGGATGGCCGCCGCGGCGTCGGCGTAGTCATCGACGAATACCGTTTTGAGCGCCGCTGAGGCCAGGGCACTGAAGGGCGAAGGAAACCGAATGGCAAGCATTTCCGCCAGCATGGAGATTGACGTCGAGCAGCCGCACGAAGTCGACGGCCAGTTCATTCGCGTAATCGTGGCTGACACCCAGGCCATTTTCCGTGCCGGGCTGCGCAAGATCTTCGCCCTGGAAGACGATATCCGCGTGGTCGGACAATCCGAAACCCTTTCGCAGACCCTTTCCGCCGCCAAGAAATTTACCGCCGACATCCTGATCTTCGAAGCTTCGCTGGCGCAGAATCCGATCGAGGCGGTCTCGGACCTGATACGGCAGACTCCGAATCTCCGCCTGGTGGTCGTGATCCCGGAACCCAACCAGGAACTTACACTCGAACTGCTGCGCCGGGGCGCGCACGGAATCGTTTCCCGCGACGTCGAACCCGAACTCCTGGTCGATTGTCTGCGCAAAGTCTCGGAAGGCCACCCCTGGCTCGACAGCCGCGCCACCCAGTGGGTGCTCGAAGCCTATCGCACCCAGGGCTCACGGCCCACGTCACCGCGGCCCAAGGTGCAGCTCACTCCGAAAGAGTCACTCATCGTCTCCTGCGTCACCCAGGGGATGAAGAACAAGGAAATTGCGCTGCGCGTCGGCACTACCGAACAGGTGGTCAAGAATTATCTGCGCAAGGTCTACGACAAACTGGGCGTGGCTGACCGCCTGGAACTGGCGCTCTTCTGCCTGCACAACCGGGTGCTGGATAGCAGCGCGAAAGTTCCGGTTGCCCCGGCAGCGTCATCCGGGAATGGCAACGTCCCCGACCTGGCGCCGGAGTCCACTGAAGCGGTCACCAAACCTTCCTGAACCGCGCTCCCGTCGCAAAGTTGCGGTTTCCCCACCACGGGCCATAGAATCAAAGAGCAGAAATTTCCCGCCTCAAAACACCGCAAGGAGAGATGGCCGAGTGGCTGAAGGCGCACGCTTGGAAAGCGTGTTTACTCGAAAGGGTAACGTGGGTTCGAATCCCACTCTCTCCGCCATATTTTCGGTACGTCATCATCTCTATTTTCAGGTTGCGTAGAGGCTAAGTCTCGTTGAGAGGAATCAGGGCGATGGGTGGTTCGGTGAGCAAAGAGCGGAAAACAGTCAGCCGGAAAACGATTGACATCGAGTGGGGCGATTGCGATCCGGCGCAGATCGTCTACTACCCACGCTACTTTGCCTATTTCGACGCCTGCACGGCTGGACTGTTCAAGAAAGTGGGTCTGCCCAAGCGGCAGATGCTTAAGACCTATGAAATTGTAGGAATCCCCCTGGTGGATGTGCGGGCGACATTCCTGGCGCCGTCGCGATTTTCCGACACGGTGACTGTCGAGTCGGAAATAACGGAATGGCGGCGCAGCAGCTTTTGCGTTCGCCACCGGTTGTTCAACCAGGGTGTTTTGGCCGTGGAATGTGTTGAGACGCGGGTGTGGGCCGCCGTTTCTGCAACCGATCCGGAAAAGATTGAAAGCAAGCCCGTGCCCCGAGAGGTGATTGAGAGGTTTTCTCCTGGCCGTGGCCGGATCCAAAAGAAATCGCGAAAAAAGAAGCGATGAAAATACGCACACAGGTGGGGATCGTCGGTGCTGGACCTGCAGGGCTGGTGCTCTCGCAGTTACTGCACCGGCAGGGCATCGATTCAGTCGTGGTCGAAGCTCGAAGCCGGCAGCACTGTGAACAGCGGGTGCGAGCCGGGAGTCCTGGAGCAAGGCACGGTCGAGCTGCTGACCGAGATGGGCGTCGGCGAGCGCATGAAGCGGGAAGGGCTGGTCCACAATGGCGTGGAGGTTCGCGTCAACGGGTGCGGCCATCGCATCGACTTCCAAGACCTGACCGGCCGGTCGATTACGATCTACGCCCAGCAGGAAGTTGTTAAAGACCTCATCGCGGCGCGGCTCGAAGCCGGAGCCAGGATTTTCTTCGAGTCCGAGGATGTGAGCGTTCACGACTTCGATTCCGCGGAACCGAAGATTCGATTTCGCGATCACGGCGAGCCTTCGGAAATCCTGTGCGATTTCATTGCAGGTTGTGATGGATTTCACGGGGTGTGCCGTCCCAGCATAGCGGATGCATTGACCTTGCACGAGCGGATCTTTCCGTTCGCCTGGCTGGGAATCCTGGCCGCGGCGCCGCCTTCTTCCGAAGAACTGATCTACTGCTACCATGAGCGGGGATTCGCTCTGCACAGCATGCGGACTCCAGAGATCACGCGCTTGTATCTGCAATGCGCTCCGGACGAAGATCTGGCGCTTTGGCCGGACGAAAGGATTTGGCAGGAATTGCAGAGGCGGCTGAGCACTCGCGACGGAAGTAAACTGACGGAAGGCCCGGTCTTACAGAAGGGCGTAACGGGGATGCGCAGTTTTGTGGCGGAGCCGATGCAGCACGGCAGGCTTATATCTGGCCGGGGACGCAGCCCACATTGTGCCTCCGACCGGAGCCAAGGGACTCAATCTGGCGGTGGCGGATGTCCGCATTCTCGCAGAAGCGATGGCGGAATTTTATCGTGCGAGCAGGACCGAACTGCTCGATCATTACTCGGAGAGGTGCTTGCGGCGAGTCTGGCTGGTCCAGCGCTTCTCGCTGTGGATGACCACCATGCTGCACCGGTTTCCTGGCGGCGATCGATTTGAAGAGCACCGGCAGTTGGCCGACCTGGATTACCTGACTAGTTCGCGCGCGGCGGCGCAGACGTTTGCCGAAAACTATGTTGGTCTTCCGATGAACTGAGTCGAGATATCATCCATCTGGCGGGGTGAACTGAGCTTTCCAATCGTGAGGAAGATCGATCGGTACGGTGAGGTAAACATGTCCTCTTCGCTGATTCAGGCCAAGGATAGAGACAAAGACGACGATCCCAGGCGAACGGTCACGCCCTTCCGTCGGCATGAACCGGGCACGCAGCCCGACTATCTCTATCCCGCGTATCGTGCGACCCGGTTGCGGGCGCCATCGCAGCCCTTGATTTTCCTGCCCCATACGCTTTCAGAGGTCACGGGCCCGGTCTTTGGACATTCAGAGATTCATCCCAACGACAACGACCTGACTCTGCAGCACGCCGGGGAACCGCTGGGAGAGCGCATCATCGTGCGCGGACGAGTGGTGGATGGCGATGGACACGCGGTATCCAACAGCCTGATTGAAATCTGGCAGGCCAATGCCGCCGGGCGATACGCGCATGCCAGGGACAACCACCCGGCGCCGCTCGATCCGAACTTTACCGGGACGGGGCGAGTCCTGACGGGCGAGGACGGATCCTACAGCTTTGTAACCATTAAGCCGGGCTCCTATCCGTGGCGCAATCACGACAATGCATGGCGCCCGGCGCATATCCATTTTTCCTTGTTTGGGCCGGCGTTCGTCACGCGGCTGATCACGCAAATGTATTTTCCCGGCGATCCGCTGTTTGCGTATGATCCCATCCTGCAATCGGTTCCTGATGAAAAGGCGCGGCAGCGTCTGGTCTCGAAATTTGACCTGGAAACGACCAGGCCGGAGTGGGCGCTCGGCTATCGTTTTGACATCGTGTTGCGCGGCCGGGAAGCTACGCCGTTTGAGGGACAGGGATGACGATGGATGGGATCCCAACTGCTTCGCAAACCGCGGGCCCTTTCCTGCACCTTGGGCTCACAGATCCACCACAGTGTGGCGTGCATCGCCGGTAAAGGGGCGAAAGGCGAACCGGTGTGGCTCACTTTTCACGTGCTCGATGGAGACGGCGCTGCGGTTCCGGACGCAATGATCGAACTCTGGCAGGCCGATGCTGCAGGAGAGTACGGGTCACGAGAGGCAACTTTCCGTGGCTTCGGAAGACTGGCGACGGCAGAAGATGGATCGTGCACCTTTGAAACCATCAAGCCCGGGCGCGTGCCGGGTCCGGGCGATACGTTTCAGGCGCCGCACATCAACCTATCGGTCTTCGCGCGGGGCCTGCTCAAGAGATTGTCCACACGGGTTTACTTCGCGGGCGAAGTCGGCGAACGCCGAGGATCCTATATTGGCGTTAGTGCCGGAAATGCGGCGGGCGACTCTGTTCGCTCGGCCCGATCCGGCGAGAGTCGGCGGTTGGATATTTGAGGTGCGCATGCGGGGAGAGAATGAGACGGTGTTTTTCGATGTGTAGTTACTTCCACGCCATCGACCGATTGTGCAGCGCGAGTTCTGCCTGGAATCAAGTTCCGGTAAGGGCGCGATCATCATCATGAGCATGCGCTTGATTGAAAGCCTGGCGACCACGCCGGCCCTGGCCGAGTTGTTTTCCGACGAGTCGGTTCTTGGGGCCATGCTGGATTTCGAAGCGGGGCTGGCCCGCGCGGAAGCGCGAGTCGGGGTCATCCCACAAGACGCGGCCGAGACGATTGCGGCCTTGGCGAAGCCTGGCAGTTTCGATGCTTCTGCGCTCGCTGCCGCCGCATTCCGCGCGGGAACCCTTGCAATCCCTTTGGTGAAGGCGCTCACCGATCAAGTACGAAAAACCAATGCAGGCGCCGCGCGATTCGTCCACTGGGGCGCGACCAGCCAGGATGTCGTGGATAGCGCGATGTCACTTCTGCTCAAGCGTGCCGAGCCGGTTCTGAGCGGTGACCTGTTGCGATTGGAGACAGCGCTGGCGGGCTTGGCGGAACGGCACAAGGACAGCGTCATGATCGGGCGGACGCTGCTTCAGCCGGCTCCGCCCGTGACCTTCGGACTGAAAGCTGCGGAATGGCTGGGCTCGGTTCGCCGGGGAAGACATCGTTTGCAGAACGGGTTTCGGGCTGCGGCTGTCCTGCAGTTTGGCGGGGCGAGCGGGACCCTGGCATCGCTGGGCGATCGCGGCATGGCCGTGACAGACGCACTCGGCACGGAGCTGGGATTGGCAGCTCCTCTGGCGCCGTGGCACACCCAGCGCGACCGGATGGCGACCCTGATCTGCGCCTGCGGAGTGCTGACCGGATCGCTCGGAAAAATGGCGCGGGACATTTCTCTGCTCATGCAGAACGAGATCGGCGAGGCCAGCGAACCGGCGGGGGAGGGCCGCGGCGGGTCGTCGACCATGCCCAACAAGCGCAATCCCACCGCTTGTTCGCTGACGCTGACGGCGGCGCACCGGGTTGCCCGGGCTGGTGGCATCGTTTCTCTCGGCCATGGTGCAGGAGCACGAACGCGGCCTCGGCGGATGGCAGGCGGAGTGGCCGGTCGTGGCGGCCGTCGTCCAGTCTACCGGCGTGGCCATCGCCTCGATGGCTGAAGCGGCCGAAGGGCTCTCAGTGGATGCGGAACAGATGCGCGCCAACATCGATCGCACCCATGGATTGATTTTTGCCGAGCGCGCCATGATGCTGCTGGGAGCAAAAATCGGGCGGGATATTGCTCATAAAATCCTCGAAGGGGCGGCGCGGAAGAGTGTGCAGGAGGGCAGGAACCTGGCTGCGGTCCTGGCCGAAATTCCTGAAGTGACTGCATACCTGAGCGCCGCCGATCTGAAGCAGTTGGAAACGCCGGAGCAATATCTTGGGTCTGCCGAAGAGTTTCGAAAAGCTCTGCTGGCGGAGTCCGGCCGGGAAGACGACGACAAGGAGCGATGATTTGCCCTTTGCAACCGTTCGCAATACGCGGATGTTTTACCGCCTGCAGGGAAGCGCGGGACGGCCAGTCCTGATTTTGTCGCACTCGATCGGCACCGACCAGGCGATGTGGGACCCGCAAGTTGCGGACTTGCTGCCCCACTTCCAGGTACTGCGCTATGACACACGAGGCCACGGCGCTTCGGACGCGCCTGCAGGTGAATATTCGATTGAGATGCTGGGCGGCGACATTCTGGGCCTCGCGGATGCGTTAGGGATTTCGCAATTTGCGTTCTGCGGATTGTCCCTGGGCGGGGCCATCGGGCAGTGGGTTGCGGTGCACGCGCCCGAGCGGATCACGCATCTTGTGCTGGCCAACACCTCGCCCCAGTTCGTGCCGCGCGCCAATTGGGAAACCCGGATTGCAGCGGTGCGCCAGGGCGGCATGTCCGCAATCGTCGATATTGCGATGCAACGATTGTTCCTGCCGGCAACGCTGGCGAAAAACGATCCCAATGCCGCTTCGATCCGGGCGGTCTTGTCAGGAACCAATCCAGTGGGATACCTGGGGTGTTGTGCGGCGCTTCGCGACCTGGATCAGGGGAACCTGTTGCGACAGATTCAGGCTCCAACCCTGGTGATCGTCGGTGACCATGACGTTTCAACTCCATGGAACGGCCATGGGGAGCGGCTGGCGCGTGAGATTCCGGGAGCGAAGGTTCTCCACCTGGCAGCCGCGCATCTTTCGAATATGGAGCGTCCGCGATCGTTTACCACGGCGTTGCTTGAGTTCCTGCTTCCACCCCGGGATGCGAATGTGGACCCCCTGCACGCTGGATTCGAAGTGCGTCGCAGTGTCCTGGGTGACGCGCACGTCGATAAGGCCGTTGCGGCTACGACCGAATTTACCCGCGAATTTCAAGAGTTGATCACGCGTTACGCATGGGGAACGATCTGGACTCGCCCTGAACTGGATTGGCGAACCCGGCGGCTCCTGGTGTTGGCAATGACGGCGTCCCTCGGAAGGTGGGAAGAGTTTGCTCTCCACCTGCGAGCCGGCCTGGCCAGTGACCTCGAATCGTGCGATTTGAAGGAAGTGCTTTTGCAAACCGCCGTGTATGCAGGAGTTCCTGCGGCCAACACTGGATTTCAAATCGCCAGCGAAGAGATCAAGAAACAAACGAGCGCAAAAGAAGAATCAAAATGAAGGGTTATGACGAAATATCTACCTTGTGCCATTCTGCTGGCCTGCCTCACTCCTGCCGCGATTGCGGGCATGACCGCCGACTCGAGGCGGGTCGCGGAAGTGGAGAACATCTACGCTGATCTGAACGACGCGTTCAGCATCATCACCACGATCGATTCCGGTTTGTTTACCACCTATCGGGGGCGGGATCGCTCCGCCTGGGAGCGGGTATATCGCGAGAAACGCAAGGAGTTTTCGGCGCATGCGGCGAAACTGCCCCGCCACGGCCTCTCCGAGAACGACACCCTAGCGCTGGCTGCGATGCGTAAACAGTTTACGGCGCTTTCTGAAACTATCTCGCCGCCGTTTAGTCCGGAGGGGAAGTGCGCGGACGCCAGCCGTAAAGACCAGGACTATGCGTCGCTGCGCAAGGCGTTGCTGGTCTGCTTTACCGAGCACGCCAACAACGTCAGCTTTGAGGGCGGCACCATCAATCGCCAGTCGGCCCTTGACTTGCTGCACGAGATTGAAGAGCCGGAGCGGCGCAAGGCTGTGTTCATGGCTCTCGCTCCGCTATGGCACGCGCTCAACGGCAACAACGAACCGGACAGTCCGTATCGCCGCATGATTGCGCTGGCTGCCGCCGACGCCGCAAAGAGCGGCTCCGAGGTTGACCACGCCGCGCGCGACGCGGGAGTGAACACCGCCGACGTCGAGCGCTGGCTGGAGCAGATTCTTGACGCCTGGCGCCAGGTCAACCGCGACCAACCGATTGAACCTTGGAACTTCAGCTACATAGGGGCCGAGGCGGATCGTCGGCTGGCGGCCGCCATTCCCCGTGAGTCGCTGCAACCGGTCAATCAGCGCTTCTATCAGGATCTGGGCGCAGACCTCAAACAATTAGGCCCGCTGTACGACCTCGACCCACGAAGCACGAAAGCAGCCGTGGCCTATACGGATTTTGTCATCCATGGCAGGATGGCCGGCGGCGTCTGGCAACCCACCATCGCTCGCGTCTCCGCCACCTTATGCCCGCGGCGGACTGTTTGTGCTGAACGAACTGGTGCACGAGAACGGCCACGTGGTGAACCTCACCGCGATTCGCAACCGGCCCGCCTTTGTCGACTGGCCGGGCGACCTCTTCGTGGAGGCGTTCGCCGACGTTCCGTCCTGGAGCACGTACGAGCCCGCCTGGCAGCGCCGCTACCTGGGGCACGAGACCTCCGAGCAGATTTCCTTGCGGGCTTTGTATTCCGTGGTGGTGCTCGATGTTGCCTGGTCACTGTTCGAACTGAGAATGCTGCGCGCTCCCGGCACCGACCCCAACACATTGTGGAGCGAGATCACGAGCCACTACCTGCACATTGTTCCGCATCCCGAGTTGTCCTGGTGGGCGCTGCGGGAGCAACTGGTCGACACCCCCGGCTACATGGTGAACTACGGGCTGGGCGCGGTGTTGACCGCTGAAATGCGCCAGCACATTCGCGAGTCCTTGGGGCCCTTCGATACCGGCGATCCGCGCTGGTATGGCTGGCTGCAGGAGCATTTGCTGCGCTACGGCTCCGAGCGCGACTCGCGAGCCCTGATGCAGGACTTCCTAGGACGCCCGGTTTCCCCCCAGGCCCTGCTCAATCAGATCCATCGGCTCGCACCGCCGACGGATTAGGCGGCTGGACGCGAAGGGGTTGAAGTGCCAGGTGGCGGTGCAGTTTGAAAACCCCGATTAAGCATTGTCATTCCGAAGCGCGGCATGGTCGCGCGAGGAATCTGCTGTTTTGCACTGAGCAGATTCCTCGCCGATAAACCTGGCTTCGGAATGACAAGGGGTAGGATCGTCGATCCGCCCGGAGTTTGTGCTGCGGAACCAAAAGTTGATACCTTAGCTGCTCTGAAGCCATGAGGACTTGCCCATGTTCTGCAGAAAGAACGCGTTCTGCGCGATCGCTCTCAGCTTCCTGTTGGCGACGCCACTGCTGCACGCCGCCCAAACTTACGAAGTAACCGTCGAGCGCGGGGTGACCGCCAAGATGCGCGACGGGGTTATTCTCCGCGCCGATGTTTACCGGCCGAAAGCGGACGGGCAGTTTCCGGTTTTGCTGCAACGCACGCCGTACAACAAGAACAACGGAGCGGCTTTCGGGCTTAAGGCAGCGTCCAGTGGCTACGTTGTCATCGTGCAGGACGTGCGCGGCCGCTTTACCTCCGAGGGCGAGTGGTACACGTTCAAGCACGAAGCGGATGACGGCTACGATACCGTGGAGTGGGCGGCGGCGCTGCCCTATTCGAATGGCAAGGTCGGCATGTGGGGCGGTTCCTATGTGGGTGCGACCCAGATGCTGACAGCTATCGCGCATCCGCCGCATCTTGCCGGAATTTGCCCGGTGGTGACCGCCAGCAACTATCACGAAAACTGGACCTACCAGGGGGGAGCGTTCGAGCAATGGTTCAACCAATCGTGGACGTCCGGCCTGGCCCAGGACACGCTCGACCGGGCCGTGCAAAAAAATACCAACGCTCTGGGGGGAGCGTGGAAGCTGCCGCTGGCCAGCTATCCGCTATTTAATTTTTCTGATCCTTCGGCGGCGCCGACCTCGACGGCCGCGCTGGCTCCATATTTTCTGGATTGGCTGGCTCATCCCACCTACGACCAGTATTGGAAGCAGATATCGATCGAGGAGCATTTCGGTGATATCACCGTCCCGGTACTGACCGTGGCCGCCTGGTACGACATTTTCCAGGGAGGATCGCTGCGCAACTACATGGGGATTAAAGCGCATGGTGGAAGTGAAGCGTCCCGCAAGGGTCAGCATCTCTTCGTGACGATTGGAGGTCACGCGGGAGGCGGCAGAAAAATTGGCGAGGTTGACTTTGGCCCCGCGGCCGCCGAGTTCGATGAAAACGAAATTACTCTGAAGTGGTATGACTACCTGTTCAAGGGCGTGCAGAACGAATTTGCCGGCAAGCCGGTGAAGATTTTTGTCATGGGCGCCAACCGATGGCGGGAAGAGGATGACTGGCCCCTGGCTCGTGCTCAAAGCACGAAATACTTTCTGCATTCCGCCAAAGGCGCAAACTCCCTTCGCGGAGACGGCAGCCTCTCGACGACGTCGCCGCGAACGGAGCCCTCGGACCACTATGTCTATGATCCTTCAAACCCGGTGCCCACGATTGGCGGCCCTTTGTGCTGCGACTCGGTACACCTGCCGCCTGGTCCCCGCGATCAGCGAGCGGCCGAGGCGCGCGACGACGTGTTGATCTACAGCACGCCCGCATTTACCCAGGACACCGAAGTCACAGGACCGGTCAGCCTGGAACTTTTTGCCAAGTCTTCAGTCGTAGACACCGACTTCACCGCCAAACTGGTGGATGTAGGCCCGGATGGATTCGCGCAAAATCTGACGGAGGGAATTATCCGCGCCCGCTATCGCGATTCGCTGGAGAAATCGAACCTGATGAATCCTGGGCAGGTCTACAAGTTCACCATTGACCTGTGGTCCACGAGCAACGTGTTTCTGAAGGGCCACATGCTACGGCTGGAAATTTCCAGCAGCAATTTCCCCCGGTTCGACCGAAATCTGAACACAGGGGAAGATCCTGCCTTCGCCAAGAACTTTGTGCCGGCCACCAATACCGTTTTTCACGACGCCGAGCATCCCTCGGCGCTGATTTTGCCGTTGGTGCCGGCGCACTGACGGTTACACTTCCGCTAAACTTCGGTAACTTTCGCGCAAATTCTGCCGGTCTAGAATCTTATCTGCGGCGAGAGAGCGACCGGTGGCATGACGCAGGAAGAAGTCCCGACGGTTAACCAGAACAAGCCAGGGGCAACCCCGATCCAGAGATGGCAGATCGAGGGGCGGGAGTGGTGGCTGTGGGGGCTGGCGGTGGTGGTCACCCTCGTCCTCACCTTTGGCATCGTCTCTTTAACCTATTTCCAGTTACATCCGCAAACCGAGGGTTCGTATTGGACGAACCTCAAGGAATGGGTCCGCGGACTGGCCTTTGTCGTACTGCTATTCGATATCTACACCCTGTACCAGCACTTGCAGCTGCAGCGCATGCGGCGGCGACTCGCCGAGCGCGACCAGCTGTTTCAGCTGATTACCGAAAACGCGGCGGACATGATTGCGGTGGTGGACGGTACCGGCAAGAGGATCTACAACAGTCCCGCCTATCAGCACATCCTGGGATACTCGCCGGAAGAGCTGAAGAACACGTCATCGATTGAACAGATTCATCCCGATGACCGGCAGCGGGTACTGGAGGCGGCCCACAAGGCGCGCTCCACCGGCCAGGGGCAGCGAATGGAATATCGGATACGCCACAAGGACGGTTCCTGGCGCATCCTGGAATCGACCGCCAGCGCCATCCGGAACGCAAAAGGGGAAACCGAAAAGCTGGTGATCGTGAACCGCGACATCAGCGAGCGCAAGCGCGCGGAAGAGATGCTGGCGCACCATGCGTTCCACGATGGACTGACTAATCTTCCCAACCGCGCCCTTTTCGTGGACCGCCTGCAGCGCGCCCTGGTGCTCTCCAAGCGGCACACGGATTACAAGTTTGCGGTTCTGTTCATCGATATCGACGAGTTCAAGGTTTTTAATGACAGCCTGGGGCACAAGGTTGGCGACGAAGTATTGATTCAGATCGGTCAGAGATTGACGGCCTCGCTGCGCGAGGTGGACACGATAGCGCGCCCCCAGTTCGGCCCCTCCAAGGACGATACCCTGGCCCGGCTCGGCGGCGACGAATATACGATCCTTCTGGAAGATATACGGAATCCCAGCGACGCCATACGCGTGGCGGAGCGGCTGCAGAGCCGGCTGTCGGTCCCCTTCACCATTCAGGGCTACGAAATCGTGGTGAACGCCAGCGTGGGAATCGCACTGAGCACTCCGTCTTGTGCCCATGCCGAGGATTTGCTGCGTGACGCCAATATCGCCATGTATCGGGCCAAAAGAGCGGGGAAGGCGCGCTGCGAAGTCTTCGACACTGCCATGCACGAGGGCGCGGTCCGGCGCCTGGAGCTGGAAACTGAACTTCGGAAGGGCCTGGAACTGGGCGAGTTCAGAACTCACTACCAGCCCATCGTTTCCCTGAAGACCGGCAGGATCACGGGTTTCGAAGCGCTCACCCGCTGGCAACGCGGAGACAGGCTGCTGGCGCCGGCCGCGTTTATTGGGGTGGCCGATGAGACCGGCCTGATCATCCCCATGAATCGCCTGCTGCTGCTCGAGGCTTGCGAACAGTTGCGCTCGTGGCAGCGTGAGTTTCCGGCGGATCCGCCGCTGAGCATGAGCGTCAATATCACCTCGAAAGAGTTTGCGCATCCCAACCTGGCGAAGGGGATTGCCGAGACCCTGAAGCAGACCGGGCTCGACCCCAGGCATCTGCAATTGGAGATCACGGAAACCATCGCCATGGGAGATCCGGAAAAGGCCGCGACCGTGCTCTCTGAACTGAAGGCGCTGGGGGTGCGGCTGAGCGTGGACGATTTCGGCACGGGATATTCATCCCTCAGCCGCCTGCAGCAGTTCCCGGTGGATTCGCTGAAGATCGATCGCGCCTTCATTTCTCAGATGGACAGCGACGCCGAGAGCCACAAGATTGTCCAGGTCATCATCATGCTGGCCCAGGCCCTGGGATTGACCACCGTAGGGGAAGGGGCGGAGACGGAAGAGCACGTGAACGAACTCAAAGCCCTGGACTGCGGTTTCGCCCAGGGCTACTACTTTTCCAAGCCGGCCGCTCACCAGGTCATTTCCGACCTGTTGCAGAAAGTGAATGGGACCGGCGCTCCCGCGCCTCAGGCGCAGACAGCTTCGGCGGGTGCCTAGAGGGATGTGATTCGCTTAAGCGTTGTCATCCTGAGCGAAGGGGCTGCTTCGCTTCGCGAAGCAGCCGTGCAGTCGAAGGACCGCTATAGTTTCCCGTCTGCTGCGGCTGCAGGCATTTTTTCTCTTGATGTGTTCCGGCAGATTCCCATCGCGATATTGAGTGTATCGTCGCTATAGGGGTCCTTCGACTCCGCAGGCGATTCGCATGGCGAATCGCCTGCTCCGCTCAGGATGACAAGGACTCACGATCACATGCGATTACCAGGACGCGAGCGCGGCGCGCTTCCAGGTGTTTTTAGCTACGCAGACGTAAATGAAATTGGCGTCCCAGGTTTCGGTGCCGGGAACGCAGGGATCGGATGCATGTGCGGGCGCGATGGACGGAATCGAGACTGGAACGGTAAACATCTTCAGCGATGCGGTAAGCCGCTCCAGCCATTTCTTTCCGTCGCCGACATTTCCGATGTAGTTGGAAATCGATTGCGGCGCTCCCAGGCTGATCCCGACGTGCGCCGGGTTCCCGTCTCCCTGGTCGTATCCGATGAATGAATCGTTGGCGTCATTGGTGGGCCGGTTGTTGGCCGTGGCGATCGTCTTCTGGAAATTGGAATCGGAAAGCGTGATGATGTGTCCGGGCCCTGTCCCCAGCGAGGAAAAATTCATCCGGCCCTTGAGGTTCGGCCAGTGCCCGCCGTCCCCATTCGCTTTTACCGCCATGAGAAATGCTCCCTGCTGAAAAAATACCGCCGGCGCCATCGCCGAATAACAGCTCACCCATAAAGGCGTCCAGCCCCCAAGCGCATCGCAATTTGAGGAAATGAGGGCGGGTGCAGTTGATCCCTAGACCGCCACCACGTCGGAAGTAGCGCTATCCATCCAGGCCCGGGCCCCGGCTAGAACGCTGCCGGAGTCCCCGTTTGCGCCCTAACACCAGATTTCCCGGCCAGAAGTCGATCAAGGGGAAGTAGTTCGGAACGGCCACGCTGTAGGACCGGAGCGCGGCCTGGCTGTCGGTGAAGGTGCACACCGCCTTTGCGCAAGCCGCGGCGCGGGAAACGTTGGTCGCCACGGCAAAGTTTCCCGTGCCGTAGGGCGCCTGCTCCCTCAAGCCGTTGATCGCCGTGACTCGCAACAAGTCGAAACTGGTCGCGCCGGCAATATCGGGCGTGGTTACGACGATGCTTCCCACTCCGTTAGTCAGCGCCCGGCCGGCGTAGAGTGGGTTTGAAGCTCCATACTTTGTGTTCCGGGCCACAACGTAGTAGCGGTAGTCTGTATTTCCGGTTCCAGCGAACCGCGGAATCCATCCGGTCGGCGCTTCTCCGCCTTCAATTTTGACACTACCGCCTTGCGCGATCACGCCGGCTTGTCCAATCCTGCCCAGAGGATTTTTGCAGTTGCCCACTTCCTCGTAAACGTTGGTCAGCGCGAAGCCGCCGTACCCGCCGCGCCTGGTGCCCGCTCGCACCCCATATTGCGCATAACCCTGGATCACACTGTCGGAGATCCGCAGGGTGTTGCCGGCCTGCCAGTCAATTCCGTTGCCGGCGCACTGCAACGATATGTTCAGGTGTTTCAGCCAGCCCACGCCGGGGAAAGTGCCGAACGGCCCGGGCGCGTAAATCACCGGGTTGCACACCGTCGCATCGCAGCGCACCCCGTAATTCCCCGCTCCCCCGCCCAGGGTCGTGTCCAGATCCATCCAGCAGGAACGATTCGTCGTCGTCCACTTGCACGTAGCTGCCGAAGGTTCCTCCTCCCGCATTGATCCGCGTGGAAACGTTGAACAGCCGGGTCTTCTGGGCGTTGATTTCGAGGAACGGCTTCTGCCCGTTCAGCACGGTGGGACGCCCGCGTGGATTAATCAGGGTGATGTCCTGATAGGCGTTCGCGTTCGTAGGATCTCCCACGAAAATGCAGGTGTCGTTCATCCAGCATTCGATGATCGATCCCGAGAAATCCACGGTGAGGTTGGAGGCGCGAATCGAGATCCGCGCGAACGCCTTGTACTCTCCGGGTGGCACCATCACTCTTCCGGATTGTGCAGTGCCTGGAGGATTGGTGGGCGAGTAACGCGCTGCGATGAGAGCCTCCTGCAACCCGCCGGACGCGCTCGAGATCTTTTCTCCCCGCGCATGCGCTCCGTGACTCATGAACTGCAGCGTGCCGGGACGGCCGTCGCCCATGCAGGTTCCGCCCGTGACCTTCGTGGGTTCTGACCCGTCGAGCAGGATCCAATATTCACGCTCATTTCCCTTTACGCCGGGAGGACACGCTGCGAGAGAGACGGTCTTCGCGCCGGGCTGACCCAGTTCCTCGGCCGGGCTGGTCGACCAGTCATACATTGACCAGTCGTGCTCGGGCGCGGGCTTGGCAGGCCGTCCGACCGGATTTTGCGCAAAGGATTGGAGGGCAACGATGGCAACGCATGCGAACCAGAAACTTAGAACCCTGACAGAGCCGGTCTTCCTCATGATCATGATCATTAGCATTATCATTGCGATCACCATTATCAGCGCATTTCAGACACGCGCGGTTGGCTGGTCCCGGTTGGTCGTTTAGGAGATACAGGTCTTAGTCATACCACAGGTTTTGTTTCGTCTCCTACGCGTGGGCTCTCCGGTATAATCGCGTGTTTCGTAAATTCGAGTGCAGTTCGAGGGAAGGCATGGAGCAAACTGGTTATGCCGCTGGGAGCATCCCATGAGCCGGGCGGCACGCGCAGTGGCATCTCCGCACGTGGTCAGCATTGGAGATTTCCGGCCCCTGGCCCGCCAACGCCTGCCCCGGCCAGTCTTCGACTATCTCGATGGCGGCGCCGATGGCGAGGTCACGCTGCGCGAGAACTGCCGGGTGTTTGACGACGTGACCTTCCGGCCGCGTTATGCCGTACCCTTGTCTACTTGCGATTTGAAGACGCGCGTCCTGGGTTTCGAGGTTTCATTTCCTGCTTTGCTGGCTCCGGTAGGCTACAGCCGCCTCATGCATCCTGACGGGGAGGCGGGGGCTGCGCGAGCGGCCGGGAAAGCCGGCACGGCGTACATTCTCTCCACGATTTCGGGGCACCGGGTGGAGGACGTCAAAGCGGCTTCCACCGGGCCGGTGTGCTTTCAGTTGTATTTGATGGGAGGCCGCGAGGCTTCCGAAGCGGTCATCGAACGGGCCCGGGTGGCGGGATGTGCCGCCCTGGTGGTCACCATCGACACGCCTGTGGCTGGACTGCGGGAGCGAGATTTCCGCAATGGCATGAAAGAACTGATGGGCGGCAGCCTGCTCTCCAAGATTCCTTTTCTTCCCCAAATGCTGGCGCGTCCGGGATGGATTGTCAGTTACCTGCTCGACGGCGGCCTGTCCCGGTTGCCCAATGTAGTCATCCCGGGCAAGGGGCCGATGGAACTGGTCGACGTCGCTGCGGCGCTGGCCCGCTCGGCAGTAACGTGGGACGATTTGGGTTGGATGAGGAAGCATTGGCCCGGGCCGATTGTCATCAAGGGCTTGCTCACCGCAGACGACGCTCGCCGTGCGGTGGACGCAGGCGCCGCCGCAGTGGTGGTTTCCAATCATGGGGGACGCCAGCTCGACGGGGTTTCCGCTTCGTTGCGGGCGCTGCCCGAAGTTGTGGCTGCGGTGAACGGGCAGGTCGAAGTATTGATGGACGGCGGCATTCGTCGCGGCTCCGATATCGTCAAAGCGATTTGCCTGGGCGCAAAAGCTGTTTTGTGCGGACGCGCCTACGCTTACGGCCTTTCCGCCGCCGGCGAGGCCGGCGTTACCCGGGCGCTGGAAATCCTGAGGGCTGACGTCGAACGCACCCTTAAGCTGCTGGGATGCACATCCATCGCAGCCTTGGATCGGTCTTACGTAGACGTTCCCGCGAACTGGCAGTAAGAGCAACCATGGGCTGTTCCGTGGAGGACGGGCGTCCTCGCCCGTCAGATAACGGCCTGTGCTCGACGGGCGGGACGCCCGTCCTCCATCGAGTTCGCCTGTTTCCTGATAACCTCAATAGAGATACTAGGAGACCGCCAGCCGTTGCCGCCCATCATCAACGTACAGGAAATTTCTAAAGCCTTTGGAGCGAATCCGCTTTTTCAGAACGTGTCTTTTACCGTCACGGAGGGCGACCGGATCGGGCTCATCGGTCCCAACGGTTCCGGCAAGTCCACGCTGTTGCGCATTCTGGCCGGCGACGAACATCCGGACAGCGGGGAAGTTGCGTTCCGCAAGCGGCTTCGAGTCAGCTACGTAGAGCAGGATTCCAAATTCAAGTCCGGCGCCACCGTGCGTTCCGTGGTGGAAGACGCCATGGAGCGCGGCAAGGTCCACTCGACGGAACGCGGCACCCGCTTTGCTGAAACTCTCGGCCGCGCCGGCTTCGAAGATCTCGAAGTCGAGGCGGCGGCACTCTCCGGGGGATGGCAGAAGCGCCTGGCGATTGTCGAGGCGCTGGTGCAGGCACCTGACATCGTGCTGCTCGACGAGCCTACAAATCACCTCGACCTGGCGGGAATCGAATGGCTCGAAGAGTTGCTGGCGCAAGCCGCCTTCGCCAGCGTGATCGTCAGTCACGACCGCTATTTTCTGGAAAATATTGCCACCGACATGGCAGAGCTGAGCCGGGTATATCCCGATGGCATTCTTCGGGTGCGGGGCAGCTACAGCACCTTCCTGGAAAAGAAGGAAGAATTTCTGCACGCGCAGTCGAAGCGTCAGGAAGCGCTGGAAAATCTGGTCCACAACGAGATTGAATGGCTCCGCCGCGGCGCCAAAGCCCGCACCCGGAAGTCCAAAGCGCGGATAGGGAAAGCCAATGAGCTGATGGGAGACTTGGCGGACCTGAATGCCAGAACTCGCACCGCCACAGCACAGATCGATTTTTCGGCGAGCGACCGAAAAACCAAGCGGCTGATCGAACTGGACGATGTGGCTTACCACGTCGGGCAGCGCACGCTATTTCGAAAAGCTCAATTTCGTGCTCACTGCCGGGATGCGGGTGGGCCTGGTCGGACCGAATGGCAGCGGCAAAACCACGTTGCTTCGCCTGTTGCGCGGCGAGCTGTCCGCAACCGGCGGAGAGATACGCCGGGCCGAGTGGCTGCGCATTGTGTACTTCGACCAGACCCGTGAACTCGATTCCAGCGTAACTCTGCGCCGCGCGCTCGCCCCAGAAGGGGATTCGGTGATCTATCAAGACCGGGTGATTCATGTGGCATCATGGGCAGCGCGTTTCCTGTTCACCGGAGAGCAGCTCAATCAGCCCGTGGAACGGCTTTCCGGAGGCGAACGGGCGCGAGTGTTGATTGCGCAACTCATGCTCCAGCCTGCGGATGTTCTGCTGCTGGACGAGCCGACCAATGACCTCGACATCCCGACGCTCGAAATCCTGGAGGAAAGCCTGCTGGAGTTTCGCGGCTCCCTGGTGCTGGTTACACACGACCGCTACATGCTCGACCGCGTGTCGACGGTCGTGCTTGGCCTGGATGGGCGAGGCGGCGCGGAGAGTTTTGCCGATTACTCGCAATGGGAAGTGTGGCAGGCGGAGAGCAAGCAGTCGGCCCGAACCACGGCGCGACTTGCCCCTCGGGGTGCGATTTCTGAGGGAACGCCGCCGGCGAAAAGCAAGCTCTCCTATCTGGAAGCGCGCGAATACGCCACTATTGAGCAGCGCGTCGCCGAAGCCGAGCAGGTGCTGCAAGCCAAACGCGCTCAGATGGAAGACCCGGCGATCGCCAGCGACGGCCCGCGTCTGCTGACTGCGCACGCGGAGATGGAAGAAGCTCAAAACGGTGTGGACGAACTTTATGCCCGCTGGAGTGAGTTGGAAAAGAAGAAGAGCTGAGAAGCGCAATTGGCACTTAGCCTGTAAATTTGTCATTCTGATCGAAGTGGCTGCTTCCGCTTCGCGAAGCAGCTGCGCAGTCGAAGCACCCTACCGGGTCACCGATTTTCGCCGGCAATCACGAAAGGTCCGCTTTCTGCAACTACAGATAAGCTGCTAGGGGTCCTTCGACTCCGCCCGACCATTCGCAAGCGAATGATCGGACTCCGCTCAGGATGACACTGCCAAGGGAGTGCTAACGAACGGGAGGGCATCGCGGGCGCATGCTTTTGGCCAAGTGCAAATGCCAAATGCCAATTGCCAATTGCGCCTTCTCAGTCTCTGGCCAGCGCGAACGCAATGATGGTTTCACCGCTGGCGCCCGTGGTTTCCTTCAGTTCTTTCAGCAGGGCTTCTTCGAGATGATCGGGGTCGGGATGCATCTCGTGGGCGACGACCTCCTCTGGGGTGGCGCCAACAAAGCACAGCTCACAATGTCCCAGGTCACCTTCTGAGGTGAGCGCTGGCCCGAAGGTGCGGCAAATCACGGGGCGGGATTCGTAGAGGTCGCAGGTCCCTTTTTCGGGATCGAGCACCGGGCAGGGCTCGCTGTTGCCGTAGTCATCCCAGTGTTTACATGCTTCATCGGAGTCGTCGGTGTTCAGCAGTCCGGTGGCTGGATCGCCGGGAAAATCGGGGGAAAGGCGGGAGACGGATGCGTGGGCCCGTTCGCGAATACGGGCGGCGCGCTGCGGATCTCGCGGTTCGAGTTCCGCCAGTCCCTTTCTCAGACGGATCGCGTCCAGCTGGTTGATGGCAAACACTCCCACGCAACACTGCGAGCAGCCCGGCTTACAGGCCAGCCATTGGCGGCTCTTCTGAAACGCGTCGGCCAGCGCGGAATCCACGATCTGAATCAATTGCTGGTCCCGGAGAGGGGCTTGAAGCGGCATAGTTAAGCATAACCCAGGCAATGGCCGATCTAGGGTGTTTTCCTTTGCGGCCTTTGCCGCAAAGGACGCAAAGAAAAGCCCCGGATAGACTCCGCAGCCCAGGCCCGTCCTGCCATTGGTTTTGCCGGCACGAATTTGCGGCTATGATGTCGCGATATGGCAAACAAGGTTCGCTGGGGAATTCTGAGCACCGCCAAAATCGGAGTGAAGAAAGTCATACCCGGAATGCAGAAAGGCAGATTCTGCGAGGTCGCGGCGATCGCTTCGCGCGACCTGCGCCGGGCTCAGGACGTCGGGAGCTCACTCGGCATCGCCAAGGCCTATGGGTCTTATGAGGAGTTGCTGGCCGATCCGCAGATTGATGCCATCTACAATCCGCTTCCGAACCAGCTGCACGTTCCCTGGTCGATCAAAGCGGCGGAGGCGGGCAAGCACGTTCTCTGCGAAAAGCCGCTGAGCATGACGGTAGCCGAAGCCCGGCAGTTGCTGGCGGTCCGCGACCGCGCCAAGGTGAAAATCGGCGAGGCCTTCATGGTGCGTACTCATCCCCAATGGTTGCGCGCCCGGGATTTGGTCGTTTCAGGCCGGATCGGCGAACTGCGCGCGGCCACTGGCTTTTTCAGCTATTTCAACAACGACCCTAAGAACATTCGTAACATTCCTGAGTGCGGCGGGGGCGCGGTGATGGATATCGGGTGCTATCCCATCAACACATCGCGGTTCGTTTTCGGGGAAGAGCCCGCACGGGTGCTGGGACTGGTCGAGCGCGATCCGAAAATGAAGGTTGACCGGCTGACCTCGGCCATCCTCGATTTTCCCTCGGGGCAATCCACCTTTACATGCAGCATGCAGCTTGTGCCTTATCAGCGCAGCCATTTCTTTGGAACCAAAGGACGGATTGAGATCGAAATCCCGTTCAATGCTCCGCCTGACCGCCCTTGCCGGATCTGTATCGATGACGGGCGCGACGTGTTCGGCGGCGGCGTTACCATCGAAGAGTTTCGGGTGTGTGATCAGTACACTCTGCAAGGCGATGCGTTCTCCCGTGCCGTGCTTGAAGGCGCTGAGGTGCCGGTTCCGCTCGAAGACGCGATCAGCAACATGGCCGTGATGGAAGCCCTTTTTCGTTCCGCGGAATCGGGCCGGTGGGAGAAACCACAGGGGACGGGGGCACAGTGGAATATCTGATTGGATTGGCACTGTCCGTTGCAGTGGCGGGTTTCGCCACCGCGATCGGATTGGACCGCGAACGCGCGTTTTATCCCACCGTGCTCATCGTGATCGCTTCCTATTACGTTCTGTTCGCTGTGATGGGAGCTTCTCCCCGGACGCTCCTGATTGAAATCGTTGTAGCCGGCGGATTCCTGGTCTTCGCCGTACTCGGTTTCAAAAGGAGTCTCTGGTTCGCTGTCGCCGCCATTATTGGTCATGGAGGTTTTGACTTCGTCCATCACTGGTTTATCGCAAACCCGGGAGTGCCGAATTGGTGGCCCGGTTTTTGCATGACCTTCGATGTGATTTTTGGTGCGTGGCTGGCGGGGCGGTTGATCCGCGGGCCTGCTGTCTAACCCCAACCGGGATAGGTCCTTGGAATCCCACCCTTTTCGCAAAGTGCGCGAAAAGGATGGGGCACCCTCGGTCCGCGGTATCTCTCGTTTCGTTACTTTCGGCTTGATGAAATGGGACGGAAAACTCAGTCGCCTGTCTTCCTCGTGATATTCTTGTTAGAGAAGCTGCGTCCCCGCCCTTTGGGCAATTCCCGCAGTTCCCGTAAATACCATGATTTCAGTAAGTAATGTGTCGATGCGCTACGGCGCTAAAGTTCTGTTTGACGAAGTATCCACCGGCTTCACGCCGGGGAAGCGTTATGGCCTGACCGGGCCGAACGGCGCCGGCAAGTCCACCTTCATGAACCTTCTGACCGGCGAGCTTGAGCCGCAGAAGGGAACTGTGGTGCGTCCGAAAAAATTGGGCGTTTTGAGCCAGGACCAGTTTGCCTTCGACAAGTATCGCGTGCTCGATACCGTCATCATGGGCAACAAGCGGTTGTGGGCGGCCATGGAAGAACGTGACAGGATTTACGCCAAGGCGGAAATGACCGATGCGGACGGCATGAAGTTGGGCGAACTCGAAGGCATCGTCGGAGAAGAAGACGGCTACACCGCCGAGAGTGACGCGGCCATCCTGCTCGAAGGTCTGGATATTCCCGACGCGCTCCACGAACGAAAAATGGGCGAGCTGCAGGGCGGACAGAAAGTGCGCGTGCTTCTGGCGCAGGCGCTTTTTGGCCATCCGCAGGCGCTGCTGCTCGACGAACCGACCAACTACCTGGATTTGGATTCGATTCACTGGCTACAGGGTTTCCTGAACCAATATGACGGCGTGGTCATCGTCATCTCGCACGACCGGCATTTCCTGAACCGGGTGTGCACGCATATCGCCGATATCGACTATCAGACCATCATCACTTATACCGGCACCTACGATGACATGGTGGTGGCGAAAACGCAGATTCGCTCGCAGATCGAATCGCAGAACGCGCAGCGGGAGAAGAAGATTTCACAGCTGAACGAGTTTATCGCGCGCTTCTCCGCCGGCACCCGTTCCAGCCAGGTTCAGTCGCGGCGCAAGGAAGTGGAGCGCTTGCAGGTGACGGAGCTGGCGAGATCGAACATCCAACGTCCCTATTTGAAGTTTGAGCAGAAGCGGCCTTCCGGGAAGCACATTCTGGAGCTTGAGGGTGTGACCAAGTCGTACGGCGATGCTGAGGTGATTCGAAGCTTTACTGCAAGCATCGTGCGCGGAGAGAAGATCGCCTTGATGGGCCGGAACGGCGCCGGCAAGACGACGCTGCTGAACGCGCTGCTGGCGAATTCTCCTACAATTCCCGAAGCCGAACTGCGCCAGACCAGCGGATATGACGGGCCTTTTCTGACCGGAGGAAAAGTCATCTGGGGGCATGAAGCTGCGGTGGGATACTTTGCCCAGGACCACAAGGCATTGATCCAGCCCGGCATGACGGCTTTCGAATGGCTCCATCAGTGGGAGCCTGGAGCGTCCAATGAAGAGATTCGCGGCCTGCTGGGGCAGATGCTGTTTCCCCGCGAGGATGGCGATAAGAAGACCGAAGTTCTCTCCGGCGGCGAGGCGGCGCGGCTGATTTTCTGCAAACTGATGCTGCAGAAGCCGAACGTTCTGGTATTCGATGAACCCACCAACCACCTGGACCTGGAATCAATCAATGCGCTCAACATCGCGTTGCAGCGCTATCAGGGAACCGTGCTTCTGTGTACCCACGACGAAGACCTGATTGATGAAGTGGCCACCCGCATCTGGCACTTCGAAGGCAACCACCAGATCACCGATTTCAAAGGGGCCTACGAGGAATACCAGTCGGTATCCGTCTGACCCCTCTCTAGCAGCCTGTGGAGGACGGGCGTCCTCGCCCGTCAGGTAATGGCCTGTGCCCGACGGGCGAGGA
Organism: Terriglobia bacterium; assembly: GCA_963742495.1. Taxonomy (GTDB): domain Bacteria; phylum Acidobacteriota; class Terriglobia; order Terriglobales; family Acidobacteriaceae; genus JAIQFF01. The sequence goes on along the minus strand of CAVULZ010000002.1, from coordinate 259,105 downwards.
CGCCCGTCCTCCATCACCTTGGGGCCGGCACGTTCTATTCACATATAGTGAGCAACTTTCTCCCGGTTTGATCATCTGAGTATGTCTACTGGTCTGACCACCGTCCTGGGGCGGGGTGTTGATGCTGAGGTGCCCGGAGGTCTGTAATGCTCGCTGCGCAAATCGAAGTCCGGCACGAACTGCTGGCGCGTCTCCAGCAGGCGCGCGCCGAAACTGACCGATTGTTCGCCCACGTTAAGTCGGAGTTTCTGTACCAGCGGCCGATTCCAGAACGGCACCGCATCATCTTTTACGTGGGCCATCTGGAGGCCTTCGATTGGAACTTACTGCGCGAACGGGTGCTGCGGCGGACCAGTTTCCATTCGGAATTCGACAATCTTTTTGCTTTTGGAATTGATCCGGTCGATGGCGGGCTGCCGTCAGACCAGCCCTCAGACTGGCCTTCGCCCACACAGGTGCGCGAGTATGTGGACCAGGTCCGGCAGGCTCTTGATGCCGGGCTGGCAGGGGCTCTGTCCCGGCAAGAGAGGCAGGATCGGCCTTCCGCAAACCAGTTGCTTAACGTAGCCATCGAGCACCGGCTGATGCACGCGGAAACGTTGGCTTACATGCTGCACCAGTTGCCCCTCGACAACAAAGTGCGCAAGCCGCGTCTGCCCGAACTGCTGGTGCCTTCAGTGGAGCCGCGCATGGTCGAAATTCCGGCGGGCAACGCAACCCTGGGCATTTCACGCCGCGATACAAACGTCTTTGGCTGGGACAACGAATATGAAGCGCACACGGTCGCGGTGCCTGCCTTTTCCATCGATCAATACGAAGTCACCAGCCGCGAGTATCTGCAATTCATAAACGGCGGCGGTTATGAGAACCAGTCCTTCTGGTCTGAAGCCGACTGGAAGTGGAAGACGCAACACAATATCTCGAACCCGGTGTTTTGGAATCGGGTCAATGGTGAGTGGCAGTATCGAACCATGTTTGAAAATGTTCCTCTGCCGCTGGACTGGCCAGTGTATGTGAGTCAGGCGGAGGCGAGCGCGTACGCGCGCTGGGCGGGGAAGTCATTGCCCACGGAGGCGCAGTGGCATCGCGCCGCCTATGGCACGCCCGAGGGAAGGGAGCGGCCGTATCCCTGGGGGAAGGAACCGCCGGATCGCAGATTTGGCAACTTCGATTTCGACAGCTGGGACCCCACGCCGGTCGGGGCATTTCAGCAAGGCCAGAGCGCTTTCGGCGTCGCCGACCTCATGGGCAACGGATGGGAATGGACCGCTACGCCGTTTGCGCCGTTTCCCGGCTTTCAGGCTTTCGAGTTTTATCCCGGCTATTCGGCCAATTTCTTCGATGGCGCGCACTACGTGATGAAGGGCGGCAGCGCGCGTACCGCGGGCTGCATGCTGCGCCGGTCGTTTCGAAACTGGTTTCAGCCGCATTACCAGTACGTTTACGCGGGATTCCGCTGCGTGAGGAATAGATGAAACCCAAGGGACATTTCATGCTGACGCACGCCATTACCGCCGATCCAACTCTGGAGTTTGCCGCGGAAGTTCGTGCCGGGCTCACTCGGAGCGGGCAGAAAGAATTGCCCTCCAAATATCTATATGACGACGTCGGGTCGGCGTTGTTTGAAGTCATCAGCGTGCTTCCGCAATACGGTTTGACCCGGGCGGACGAGCGCTTGTTGCGGCGCCACGCGCACGAGATTGTGGAGCAGGTTCCAGGCCCGGTGGCGGTGGCGGAACTGGGCAGCGGCAGCGGCAAGAAAACCCGCTGGCTGCTGCAGGCGCTTTGCCGACGACAGCATGTCTCGTATTTTCCTATCGAAATTTCTCCCACAGCCCTGGCCATGTGCGAGCGCGAGCTGGGAGATATCGATTCCATCAGCATCGTGGGCTTCGAACGCGAATACCTGGATGGGCTGGTTGAGGTGGCGGCGCGGCGTCGTGAGGGGCAGAAACTGCTGGTGCTGTTTCTGGGCAGCACCATCGGCAATTTCGACCGGCCGGCGGCGGCAAAATTCCTCCGGGAAATGCGCTACATTCTGCAGCCGGGTGATTCGCTGCTGCTGGGCACCGACCTGGAAAAACCCATTCCGCAGCTGCTGGCGGCTTATGCCGACCCCCTGGGCGTCACCGCGGCATTCAATCTGAATCTGTTGGCCCGCATCAATCGGGAACTGGACGCGGATTTCGATCTCCTACAATTTGAGCACCTCGCCCGCTTCAATCCCGAGGCCCGCAGCGTGGAAATGCGGCTGCGGTCGAGGCGAAGGCAGACGGTATCCATTCCTCGGGCGGATTTGGCTGTCCCCTTTTTGGAAGGGGAAACCATCTGGACTGAGAGCAGCCACAAATATTCTGCCAAAGAGATGTCAGAGATCGCCAAGGATGCTGGCTTCTTCTGCAAAGCGCAGTGGATTGATCAGGAATGGCCTTTTGCGGAGAACCTGTTTGTAGCGGAATAAGTCGAGAGTGGAGCAGGCCTTCAGCCCTGCATACGTAAAAGGTGACCGTGGGGAAGGAGCTTTGCCCCTGAGGTACATCTGGTTGGCCCCCGGTTGCGCGTCATGTCTGGACGGGATGTTTTCCGGGAGATCAAGCAACAGGCGCCGGCGTTGCCGTAAGCTGAGCACAACACGAACGGGCGGCCGCTGCTGGCCATTCCAGATGGTTGACCCCGGCATCTACTTCGTTGCCGCACGCGCGTGACCTTCTCTTTCCCAGCACGCAACCGGCCGGCCTCCTGAGGCTGGCCCAATTTTTCATAGTGGATCGAGGCTAATGCTTCTTCCCGGCCACGGCGTCGTGCCCGTAATACTCGTAGGCGGACATCGGTTTCTCGCCACCCTTTTTCCAGATGCGTCCGTCTTCCGAAAGCTTGCCCAGCGCCCGCGCCATCTCCCGCACGTGGATCGCGACCGAGCCGCAACAGGAACCAATGTAGTTGATCCCAATCTCGCGGGCGCGCAGCGCGTAGTCTCCCATTTCCTTCCGCGTAAGCTGCAACGGATCCAGCCCCAAGGGGAATTCCGGCAAGCTGGTGAAGTCGGGCTTGTCCCGGGGCGTGCGGTAGGCTACAGGCTGACAGGCGAGATAACCGGAGACCGCTTTCCTCATCTGTTCCATCGCCGGCAGCGTGTGCTGCGGAGGCCGCAGGCAATTCATGCCGACGATGTCGGCGCCGGCATCGAGCAGCGCCTTGGCGGATTCGGCCGCGGACTTGCCATCCGCCGTCTCGTCCTTGTTCTCGAAACAGATCGTCACCATGACCGGCAACCCGGTTTTCTTGGCCCGCTCGACGGCAATCAGGGCTTCTCCCAGCCAGGAAAAAGTTTCGCCGATGATGAAGTCCACGCCTTCGTCGACCTGCACTGCAAGTTGCTCGTCGAAGGTTTTGCGCACCCGGTCGGCGGCGGACGGGCGGTCGGGCTCGTACATCCAGGTCAGGCTGAGATTGCCTGCGACCAGGCATTGGTCGCCTGCAACATCGCGCGCGATGCGCACCGCCGCGCGGTTCAACTCCTCGAGCCTGTTTTCCAGGCCGACCGTGGCTAGCTTGTCGCGGCTGGCGTAAAACGTCAGCGCCTGCAGGACATCGGCGCCGGCTTCGCGAAATTCGACATGCAGCTCGCGCAGCGCGTCGGGATGCAGCAGGGCAACTTCCGGAGTGAACGGACCCGCGCGCACCCATCCCCGCTTTTCCAGTTCCAGCAGATAACCGCCATCGCCCAGGACAGGACCGTCCTTGAGACGCTCGAGAATGCCTTTCTTTTTCGTCATAGGTGCTCCTTAAAGTTTCCGCAATCTCACATTCTTCTCCGCGCTGTCATCCTGAGCGGAATGACTGCTTCGCCTCGCGAAGCAGTCGTGGAGTCGAAGGACCCCTATTGCTAAACACACTCGCGTCTGAACATCGCCGCGTCACGAAAATCTAATCCTAAGCCTGCTGACAGCAACGAATCGGTAGGGGTCCTTCGGCTCCATCTTTCCATTCGCAAAGCGAATGGAAAGCCTCCGCTCAGGATGACAATTACTTTAAAGACGGGATTAATCGTCTTTGTACTCAAACTCAGCCTTGATGGGCTTGCCCGCAGCGAACCGGCCAGGACAAAATGAGCTGATGTCCACGGTCTTGTTCCGCCCGTCCAGCAACAGCTCTGACATCACCAGGCCAATGGCCGGTGAGATCTTGAAACCCATGCCGGAAAAGCCAGCGCAGACATGCAATCCGGCCACGCCTGGAACTTCGCCCAGCAGCGGACGTGAATCCGGAGTCATGTCATAAACTCCCGTCACGCCGCGCATGACTTCGGCGTTCTCCAGCTTCGGAAGGCGGCGACTGGCCCGCTCGATAATCTCTTCCAGCCCATCGTCGGACGCGCGCTGCGGGAAATTGTCAGGGTCGGCACCGCGCTGACCGTAGAAATCGCCGATCAGAAATTTGTCGTGCGCGTCGGAGCGGAAGTAGGTGGCGCTGACCGAGTCAATGCAGGCGCACCCACCGCCCTTCATATCCGGAGCGTTCCTCAAGATCGCCACCTGGTGATACTCCGTTTCGATGGGGAGCTCGATTCCGATCTTTTGAAACAGCGGCCGGGTCCAGGGCCCAGTGGCCGCGACTACTGCAGGCGCGGCGATCGCGCCCTGATCGGTATTGATCCCGCGCACCCGTCCGTTCTCCACCAGAAACTCCAGCGCCTCGGTCTTCGACAGATACACCGCCCCGAGTTCTCGCGCCCGGGTGAGGAAATCGTTGGCCACTCCAGCTCCGTCGCCGTAGCCGGAATCGGGCTCGTAGGCGGCCAGTTCAACCTCGTCGACCGCCCAGTCCGGCTCCAGCTCTTTGAGGTCGAACCGGTCAATGAGCTTGACGTTCACACCCAGCCTTCGCTGCATCTCTACGTTTTGCTTCAGCCGCCCGGTTTCACCGGGATGAACGATGCGGACAAACCCGGTCTTGCGGAAATCTCCTTCTTCACCGACTGCCTCGCGCCAGTTCTCGAACATGCGCAAGCTTACCAACGCGAGCTGCACCTCGGGCGGATAGCTGTAGTGCATGCGGATGAGGGCGGAGGAGCGTCCGCTCCCTCCCTGACCCACGTGGCCTTTGTCGATGATTACGATCTTCCCCGCTTTGCGCCGAGCGAGGTGGAACGCGATGGACGCGCCCATCACGCCGGCCCCGAGAATTACGATGTCCGCCGTCGTCGTTCCAGCTTCGGACCTGGAACCGCTCTTCGAATTCGGGTTCATGTCGAGGGAACCTCGGACAATTCACGGGCCAAAACCGGAGAGGCAATTGGGGCTGACCACCAGTATTTAATCGTCAGTTCTCGGATCTCAGTTCCGCGGGTCGTGCTCATGCCGCGGCCTCTTTCAATCGTCCTTTCTTCCAGTCTCGCAATACCTGGTGGGCCGCATTGTGGCCGGGCGCGCCGGTGACGCCTCCGCCGGGATGCGCGCCGGCGCCGCATAAATACAGGCCATCCACGGGGGTGCGGTACTGTGACCATCCCGAAACGGGGCGCATGAAGAACAGTTGCTCCAGCCGTAAGTCGCCGTGAAAGATATTGCCTTCGGTCAATCCGTAAGTACGTTCCAGATCGAGCGGGGTCAGCACCTGGCGCGCGATAATCGCATCGGGCACATTCGGCGCGTACTGGGCAATCTTTTTGACCACGCGATCGCCCAGCAATTCGCGGTTCTCGTCCCAGGTCCCCTCGCGCAGATGATAGGGAACGTACTGCACAAAGCAGGTCAGGATGTGTTTGCCCGCAGGCGCGAGCGACGGGTCGGCATTCGACGAAACCACGCAATCCACCCAGAGCTCTTCGGGAATCTCGCCAAACTTGGCAATGTCGTAGCAGCGCTCGGCAAACGCGAGCGAGGGAACCAGCGTGTAGAAGGTGCGTTCGAGCGCCGTCGCCGTGGGAGAGGTTCCAGTAAAACGGGGCTCGGCATCGAGCATCAGATTTACCTTGGCGCACGGGCCGTCCATCTTGATGCCGCGAATCGAATGCAAGAACTCGCCGGGCAGTTCGGATGCCGGCACCATTTTTAGAAAGGTCCGTTTGGGATCGGCGTTAGAGAGCACGATGCGGGCGCGAATCTCGGTGCCATCATCGAGCACGACGCCGCGCGCCCGGCCGTCGCGGACATCGATCTGGGCAACCGGCGCGGAGGTCCGGATTTCAACTCCAAGTTTTTGTCCCGAAGCCGCCAGCGCCTGGGTGATCGCGCCCATGCCGCCCATGACGTGTCCATAAAAGCCCTGCAGTTCATGCTCGCCGCCGCTCAGCAGATGGAAGAGCAGGCCAATGGCCGTGCCCGGCTGATAGGGGCCGCCATGCTTGCCATAAACGTTATTGGCAAGGAACATGGTCTTCATTTTTTCCGATTCGTAGTTGTGATCGAGAAATTCGCCCAGGCTTCCGGTCAGGAAAGAGATCAGCTGCGAAACCTCGTCGCTCGAAATGCCGCGAAATTTTTTTCCCACGCGAAACAGCTCGCTCCAGCCACGCATGCTTCGCGCATCAATCTCCGGGGGCGGTTCCATGAAAAACGGCTGCAGGTAGCGCGCCAGCTTTTTCAGGCGGTCGTCCACCTCGACAAACGTTTCCGCATCCCTGGCGGAAATCTTTTTGAATTCTGCCTTCGCCCGCTCACGGTCCGCCCACCAGGGGACGACGTGCCCGTCGGGGAAGGGAACCTGAATGGCAGGATCGCAGGGGACCATGCGCAGTCCGTATTCGGCCAGGCGCAAGTCCGAAATTACCTCCGGCCGCAACATGCTGGCGATATAGGAAGTGGTGGATACGCGGCATCCGGGAGCAATTTCTTCGGTGACGCAGCAGCCGCCAACAATATCGCGGCGTTCGAGTACCAGGGTAGAGAGCCCGGCGCGGGCGAGGTAGGCGGCTGCGGTCAGACCGTTATGGCCCCCGCCCACTACGGCGGCATCATAGATTTTTCCCGACGAAGGCGACGGCACGTTTATGACCCAAAGTTATCGGACGGCGATGAAAGAAACATACAATACCGCATCCTCCTAACAAATAGCATTGAAATTCAGGTGGCACTTCTGTAGAGTCTTATGACTTGAGGTCAGATATGAGTGGAATTGGCAGCAGTCTCGTCTCTCCCCCGCGTTATCGAAGCATGCCGCCACGGCCCCGATCCGAAGGCAAACGAACCAGGATCGTCGACGCCGCCATGCGCCATTTTGCCGAGCAGGGCTATCACGCCGCCCGGGTCGGAGACATCGCGGCCGCTCTCGGCATCGCCAAGGGTTCGATCTTTCAACATTTCGGCAGCAAGGATGGATTGTTTTTCGAAGTCTACAAGAAAGCCGTCCGTTCCTTTCCGCGCTACCTCGACGCGCCGGCAGATGTGCGGGAACGCGGCTTTTTCGAGGTACTGCGTTACTGGCTGGTAAGCACGGAACACCTGCTGCATGAAGACTGGATCCCCTACCGGGTGTCGCTGCTGGGAAATTATGGCACTGACCTTACGCTGAAGCGCGAGATCAACCGTTTTCTCATGGCGGAAGATCCCTATGGCACGGTCGCCTTCGTGCGCTACGGATTGCACCGCGGGGAACTGCTTCGGGAGATCGACCAGCAGATGATGGTGTCGATTCTGGATTGGACCGTTGAGCGCTTTCAGGACGCGCTGCTCACCGAAGAGCTGGATCCGGGTTTGTTCCGCCGCCCGGGCGATCCCCAGGAAAAGAAGGACGCGCGGGTTACTCAATTTCTGGATGTGCTGAAGAGGGCGATCGGAGCATGAACAAGGGGCACAAGTCCGTAGCGGAAGTTCTCGCCAGCTACAACGATAAGGCTGCTTTGCCGGACTCCTTCACCATCCCTGCACCCTGGTATGTGGACGCGCGCATTGCGGAACTTGAGAGCAAAAGCGTTTTCAGCAACACCTGGCAAATGGTGGGACGGGTAGAGCAAGTGGAGAAGCCGGGCCAGTTCGTGACCGCCGCGGTTGCGGGCGAACCGCTCGTCGTAGTGCGCGGCAATGACGGCGTTCTGCGCGGGTTTTACAACGTCTGCCGCCATCACGCCGCCGCGGTCGTCACCGAGCCTTGCGGACAGGCTTCCATCCTGCATTGTCCCTATCACGGCTGGAACTACGGGTTGGATGGTTCTCTAAAGGGCATGCCGGAGTTTGATGGCGTCAGAAACTTTGAACGCCAGCAAAACGGGCTGGTTCCGGTAAAGGCGGAAATCTGGGAGAAATTCGTATTCGTGAATCTTGATCCCCAGGCTGCGCCGCTCAACGATTTTCTCGGCGGCCTGGTCAAGCGCGTGGCGCCCCTGGGCGTTAGCAAGCTGCACTACTTCGACAGCCGCACTTACGACATCCACTGCAACTGGAAAGTATTTGTGGACAACTACCTCGACGGCGGATACCACGTCCCGCATCTGCACAAAGGCTTGAGTTCGGTGCTCGATTACAAGGAGTACACCATCGAGAACGAGGACCGTTACTGCCTGCAATCGAGTCCGATGGTGGCGGGGAAGGAAGACGCTGCCACAGCATCGACCCGCCAGGGCGACCGTGCCTGGTACTTCTGGCAATATCCCAACCTGATGATCAATTGCTACGAAGGCTACATGGACACGAACCTGGTGCTGCCGCTGGATGTCGATCATTGCCGCGTGATTTTTGATTTCTATTTCGGTGATATCAGCGAGTCTCGCCGCGAGTACAACGAACAGAGTGTGGCCGTGGGTGCGCGGGTACAGGACGAGGATCTGGGCATCTGCGAGGCGGTGCAGCGTGGTCTGAAGTCGCGAGCGTACGGCGCGGGCAGGCTGTCGGTGCGGCGCGAGGCCGGCGAGCATCTGTTTCACCGGCTGCTGGCTGCGGACTTGAAGAGCGGCATGGAAATCAATGCCGCCGCGGCAGACTAGAGCTGGTTTTGAGGACACGCAGTGTAGGCATATTTGCTCCACAAGAGATGGGTAAGGAAAGTAAGCGAGGGTGAAGGGAACTTATCTTGGGGATGCGACTAGGCTTTTGAAATCTCCGATCTCCTGTTCGGTTGCGTCTCTCACTCCTTTCCACTGCGAACAACTGATAAAGAAGAAGTTCGGGCCAGCCCCAATCGCGCCCACGAAGTCGGCGCGATCGTAAAATGCGGCGGTTAGCTGCGGTGCCGGCATTGTGTACACCGAAGGCTGATAAACTTTCCGTCGTCCGTTTGCGAGCGCGATCAACTGGCGGATCCGTTCCGGATCGGTGATCACGTATTCGGAATTCGGAACGCCTTCATGCGAGGCAATTTGGACTACTACCCGTGTCGCGCTGCTTACCGGAGCACAAGTGCCTGAACGCTCCGTTGAATGGCATCCGCCCATGACCATTACGGAAGCGAGGATAATGAAATTGAACTTACGGACCAGGAAATCATACCTCTGCAACATTCTAACGTCAGTCTTGTGCCTGTGGTGTGCCGCGAGTGCGGCCGCCCAGGTGACCGCGATCAAGGCCGGTCGGCTGGTTGATCCGCAAGCCGGCACAGTGCTAAACGATCAGATCATCCTGATTCGCGACAACAAGATTGAACAGGTGGGCAAGGGTCTCGCCATTCCGGCCGACGCCAAGGTCATCGACCTATCGCAAATGACGGTGTTGCCCGGCCTGATCGATTGCCACACCCACCTGGCCGATGGACCCACCGACGATGGCGATCCCTTCTCCCAACTGAAGAAGACCGCGGCGCAGGTTGCTTTTGAGTCCGTTCCCAACGCGCGGACGTTTTTGCGGGAAGGTTTCACCACGGTGCGCGACGTGGGTGTCTACCGGGCGTTGAATGACGTCGCCATGCGGGACGCGATCGCGCATGGTTTCATCGAAGGCCCGCGCATGTATGTTGCCGGGGCCTACATAACGATCACGGGCGGCGCCGGCGCCATGACCGGACTCGCACCGGACATCACTCTGCCCTGGGACCTGCGCTATGGACAGGCCGACAGTCCCTGGGAAGTGCGGCAGAAAGTCCGCCAGTTAGTGCACGACGGCGCCGACCACATTAAGGTCCTCTCCAGCGGAGCGGTGCTGACCCACGGCAGCAATCCGAAGTCGCAGGAGTTTACTCCGGAGGAGTTGCAGGCCGCGGTGGACGAGGCCAGCCACTTCGGACTGCGCGTGGCGGCCCATGCCCATTCTCCCGAAGGCATCAAGAATGCCATCCGGGCGGGCGTGGCCTCAGTCGAGCACGCGACCATGATCGACGATGAGGGCATCGCGCTGGCCAAGCAGCACGGCACCTACCTGGACATGGATATCTACGATGAGGAGTGCATCCAGGAAGCGGGCAGGCTGGGAAAGATTCCCAAGGATTTTCTGCAGCACGACGCGGAGTTGGGAGAGCTTCACCGGCAGAACTTCCGCAAGGCAGTGAAGGCCGGAGTAAAGATGTCATTTGGGACTGACGCCGGCGTTTGTCCCTACGACCGCAGCGTCCGGCAGTTTGCCTTCATGGTGAAGTATGGGATGACGCCCATGCAGGCGATTCAATCCGCCACCACTTCGGCTGCGGATCTGCTGGGACATTCCGACATCCTGGGCGACATTAAGCCCGGCAAATATGCCGATGTGATCGCAGTCGCGGGAGATCCGTTGCAGGACATCAGCGTGCTGGAGCATGTTCAGTTCGTGATGAAAGAGGGGAAAGTTTACAAGCAGTAGCGTCTGTCATCCTGGGCGGAGTAAGGGCTTCGCTCTGCGAAGCACTTACGGAGTCGAAGGACCCCTATGAGCTGATGAGTCGGTGGCAGGATAGGGGTCCCTCGACTTGCTCTCACCGCGCGAGCGCGGCTCGAGGCGGCGCTCGGGATGACAGGGAGCTTGAATTTCATTGGTGGTCGCGCGGGATGACTTCTTCCCACGTCTTTTGCTTCACCAGTTGATCGTCCTTCAGTAGCTCCCGCGTGTACTTGTAATAGAAATTCTTCTGGTCCGTGGTCACGGACAAATGTCCGCGCCACCTGAGTTCGCGGCCTTTCAACACGAAAACGCTTTCCGCTTCTCCCTGGACCGCGCTGACTTCCGGATGAGCGTCGTCCACGTTGTAGACCAGGCTCTCGTAGTCGGTTTCTTTTCCCCAGGGATAGTTGGTCTCCGCCTTGCCCTTCCAATGCACGGTCGCCTTGTGGTTGGCTTCGTCGCGCTCCAGCGTCCACTCGCCCGGCCAGGGATAGCCGACACTCGTGATGTCTTTGCGTTCCTCGGAAGGTTGCGGTGCGTGGAATGCGGGAGGCTGCTCGCCCTGCACGGGCACCACTGGCAGCGTCAACCGCGAGCCGCCGCTTCCCAGCTCGAGTGACGTTGTCATCGAATACGGAGTGGGCAGGACCATCGGCCAGAGAGCGTTCGAAATCGCCAGCCGAATGCGATGGCCCTTGGGGAAGACCCAGGACGTCAGGTGCATCGTGATGTCGAGTGCATAGAACTTTCCGGGTTCGAGGTCCCGCGGTTCCGTCATGGACTGGCGCTGCGCGCCATTGATTCCCGCGCCCGTGATTTGAGTGACGGTTCCGTCGGGAGCCACATCGGAGAGCCGGGCGAACCAGTCGGCCAAAGGCGCCGTGGCCGAGGCGTGCAGCAACGCGCGCGGCCTTCCCAGTATGGCCAGGTCTTCTTTGAGCGGCGCGGAATCGTAGACCAGGCTGAATGCGTCCACCGGACGAGGGTCGCTCAGCAACTCGCCCCACCAGAACCCGGATTCGACGCCCACGGATGGAATGTAATTGAGTTGGTGAACATCTTCCGGTGGCGCGGATTTTTCCAGGGTGTGGTTCGATTGGGGGAAGAAAACCGTTTCGTGAACGTCGCGCGGCGGCCATCCGTCTTCCCGCCGCCATTCGCCGGGAACGTTCGTCAAATTCGGGTCCGGAGGATGCCAGTGCTGCATATAAATGACCAGCTTCGGATCTTGCAGCACGCCGGTGTCTCGTCCCTTGAGCCAGTAGTCCCACCAGCGCACAGCTTCATTGCGCCACTCGATCTGGGGGCCGGGCACCGCGTCGTGAGGAAAGGTGTGGTTCCAGGGGCCGACGATCGCCTTCAGCGGAGCTTTCGTCTCTTGCAGCATGTCGGTGATGCTGTCGCGATAGCCGTCGAGCAGGCCGCCAATGACAAAACAGGGAATGTTGATCTCGCTATAAGGACGCACCGGGCTTCGCCAGAACGGGCCGTCATGCTGGTGATGGAGATAAAGCAGGGACCAGGGCGGAGCGTCGAAGCGCGGACCCAGAACTTTTTCATCGAGCGTGTAATCGGGAGCTCCCGTCATGCCGGGCGCCATGTCCATGTTCAACTCGAACTCATCGATGTGCGCCATGCCGTCGATGTAGTGCACATCGTCGTGGAAGAGCTCCGCCGTGGCGTCCACTGCAATGATGGCCTTAAGTTCGGGCGCATGCCGCATGGCCATCTGCAGGGAATTGAATCCGCTCCAGGAAATGCCCATCATGCCCACGTTGCCGTTGGACCAGGGTTGATGCGCCAGCCAGGCAATGACCTGCAAGCCGTCGAGTTGTTCCTGTTCGGAGTACTCGCGGCCGGTAGGAACGCCTTCGCTGGCGCCGAAGCCCCGTATGTCGACGCGGGCGCAAACGTATCCGCGGCGGACAAAATAAGAATAGAGAGCATAGTCACGCTCGGCGGTGGCGTCGTCCTTGCGGTAGGGATGGTATTCGAGCACGGCGGGAAACTTCTCATCTGCCTTGCCGCCATCCGGCATGTATAACGTCACCGAAAGGCGAACTCCATCTTTCATCGGAATCCAGCCATTATGCATGCGTACGTTGTACGCCGGGGCAGAAGGGGGCTCGACCGCCAGCGCAGGCCAAGCCATTGTGACCGTCAGTCCCAGCAAAGCTGCGGCCCAGGTGAAAAGGCCGAACCGGATTTTCATGATTCGTACCAGCGGAAGCCATGACGCTGCTCCTGCTCCAGTTGCTTCACCAGCTTGAGAGTTCGAGAGCGCTGGTGATTGGCACAGGCGACGATGATGACATTGAACAGCGCCATGGGAGCAACGTACGAAGACCCGATGGAAGGAGTTGCGATGGAAGTTAGAAAAAACTCGTGAGCGAACTGTCCGATGGGAGAAACCAGCGTATCGGTGATGCCCACACAGTAAGCGCCCTTGGCGCGGGCCTGGCGCAGGCCTTCCACCGTCTGCCGCAGGCCGCGACCATGACTGACTGCAATCACCAGGTCGCGTTTCCCGAGCAGGCGTACCTTGTGCACGACTTCCGCGGGCGAGGTGGCGCTGGTGACCGGCAGCCCCAGGATGATGAGCAGGTGTTCCAGAAAGTTCACCAGGTTAGCGGCCAGGTCCCCGCCGAGCAGAACTACCTGCCGGGCAGCATAGAGGCGGCGCACCAGCGCGCCGATCCGGCGCGGCTCAATGCCCTGGACCAGGCGGTTTAAGTTCTTGACGTCCTGGTCGAGGGACCTCCGTATCTGCGTCGAAATGGCGGATTTTCCCGCCGGGCCGGTCTGCATGGCATCCAGCGAGGTAGCGTAGGCGATGGATAATTCGTGCACGTAATGCTGGAATTCGCGGTAGGAATCAAATTTCATTCCGCGAACGATCCGGACCATGGTCGCCGGATCGGTGCCCAGTCGCTGGGCCAGAGCCCGCACGCTCATCAGGACAAACTCGCGCGGCCGTTCAAAAACCGGGCGAATCACGGCCTGTCGTTTGAGGCTCAGGAGGCTGATGCGCACCGACGGGCTCATCACGGGAATTGGACGCGCGACTTTCCGCGGCTTTCTCATCGGGCACAAAAGCATGTTGGAAACCGGCCTTCTTGTCAACACCACGGACCACGTAGGGGCAGATGCCCTCATCTGCCCAGTCGAGCCAGGCTCGACAGGGTTCTCTCGTACCCCGAAAAATCGCGGAGCTGCGCTCCGCCGGGCAGATGAGGACATCTGCTCCTAGTTGGTTCGGTGTGGATGGTTGCTTTGCAGGATGCGTATAATGCGGGCGCGGTACTCTACAGACCTACCAAACCAACTGCCGGGGGACACGCCATGGATCCGAAGTCCGCACTCAACTCCCGTAGCCGAAGAGATTTTCTCGCCACCACCAGCCTGTTGGCCGCCGCAGTTGCCGCGCCGCGAACTGCCGCCGCGCTGGGCCGTGATGCTGCATCACCCTCCGCCGATGAACCCGCTTCCATCGGCAAGCTGCGCAAGATTCCAATCGGCGTCTTCGATCCTGCTTTTCCCAATCTCTCCACGGACGAGATGATCGACAAGTTCGCCGGCTGGGGTGTGGAGGCGGTAGAGATCGGAACCGGAGGCTATCCCAATTCCACGCATTGTCCGGTGAAGGAATTGCTGGATGATCCGGCCAAAGCGCAAGCCTGGAAGAAGAAATTTGAGGATCGCAATATCCCCGTAGCCACGCTCAGTTGCCACGGCAATCCGGTGTCTCCTGATCCGAAGATCGCGGAGCGCGATGCCGAGTCATTCCGGCGCACGGTTCTGTTGGCGGAGCGGCTGGGGGTAAGTGTGATCGTGGGCTTCTCCGGTTGCCCGGGCGGCAGCCCCACCGACACCATGCCCAACTGGGTCACTTACCGTTGGCCGCCGGAGTACGGGCAAATGCTGGATTGGCAATGGAAAGAGAAAGTAATTCCATACTGGAAGCAGGCTGCCAAGTTTGCCCGGGAACACGGAATCCACAAGCTGGCCCTGGAGATGCACCCGAATTTCGTGGTGTACAACCCGAGAACCCTATTGCGTCTGCGCGAGGCCGTAGGAGAGGAAATCGGCGCCAACTGCGATCTCAGCCATCTTTTCTGGCAACAGTGTGACGCCGTCGAAGTCATTCGCATGCTGGGCAAGCAAGGCGCGATTTTCCACGCCCACATGAAAGACACCACCTTCTACAAGCATAATCTCGACCGCTACGGTGTCCTGAATTTTGCTTTCGATAAGAACGACCTTTCCGAGGCGTCGGAGACGTTCCGCGCAGTGGGCTATGGTCACAGCGCCGGCACGTGGAAAGAAATCATGCTCGCCTACATGGAAGTCGGCTACCAGGGAATTTTCAGCGTCGAGAACGAAGACCCGATTCTTACCGGCGAAGTGGGAGTTGAGCGGGCCCTGTACGTGCTGAAAAATGTGCGAAACGAGATCCTGGGAACGAAGTAATTCCCTTGTCATCCTGAGCGTAGGAAATTGTTTCGCTTGCGAGACGTTTTCCGGAGTCGAAGGACCCCTGGAAGCTGAACAATGCGATAGCGCCCTCGACTGTTCTCACCGCGCCCGACCAGTTCGAGAGCGGTCGGGACGGCAGATTCTGCGGGGTAACCGTTGACCTTGCTTCCGGCGACGGCGTAAGCTGCCTCTTCCTGCATTTTTCGGAGCAAGCATGCACAGACGTGAAGCGTTACGACTGCTGGCCTCGGCCGCAGCCCTGCCACTCCTGCCGCGAGAAGCATTTTCGATGTTTCAGGCGGTGCACGAACAGCTTCCTGAACAAGCCGTGCTGCGGACGCTCAATCCCCATCAGAACTCGACGGTGACCACGATTGCGGAAATCATCATCCCGCAAACCGATACTCCCGGCGCCAAAGCCGCGCGAGTCAATGAATTCATCGATCTGATTCTCACCGAGTGGTATGACGATGAGGAGAAATCCATATTCCTGACCGGGCTGGCGGAGGTTGACGCCAGCACACGGAGCTTGTTGGGCAAGGACTTTGTTGATTGCGAGGAGAAGCTGCAGACCGAGATTCTTCGCGGTCTGGATGATGAGGTGGCGAGTGCGCGCACCGACGTTCGACGGGGGCGAAGTCGCAGGCGGCCGCCGGAGCGAAATTTCTTTTTCATGATCAAACAGCTAACCCTGATCGGTTACTACACTTCGCAGATCGGATTCGAACAGGAGCTTCATGGCGAGATTATTCCAGCCCGCCACGCCGGTTGCGTCCCTCTGGAAGAGGAGGCGACGAAATAGATGGCGGCCAAAATCTATGACGCGATCGTGGTGGGCTCGGGGATTACCGGAGGCTGGGCCGCCAAGGAATTGAGTGAAAAGGGACTGGAAACGCTCGTCCTCGAAGCCGGACGCCCGATCGATCCCGACAAAGACTACGCCGAGCATGTGCCGGAATGGGAAGTCCGCTACAGAGGCATGACTGACCGCAGACGAGTTGAGGAAAACCAGCCGGTGCAGGAGACCTGCACTGGAATGGACGAGTGGAACAGCAAGTTCTTCGTCAATGACAAGGAGAATCCTTACACAACGGACCCGGGCAAGCCATTCTTATGGATTCGCGGGCGCCAGGTGGGCGGGCGTTCGATTATCTGGGGCCGGCAATCGTATCGCTGGAGCGACCTCGATTTTGAAGCCAATCAGCGCGAGGGTATCGGCGTGGATTGGCCCATCCGTTATCAGGACATTGCTCCCTGGTACGACCACGTAGAAGATTTCATCGGCGTCTCCGGGCAGCGCGAGGGGCTTGCGCAGCTGCCGGACGGTCATTTTTTGCCGCCGATGGAATTCAATTGCGCCGAGGTGGTGGTCAAGGAAGCGGTCGCAAGGTATTTTCCCGGCGAGCGTCTGATGACCATTGGGCGCACCGCGATCCTCACTCAGGCCCACAACGGCCGCGCGGCGTGTCACTACTGTGGGCCCTGTGCCCGCGGCTGCATCACGCGATCCTACTTCAGCAGCCTGAATTCCACCCTTCCCGCGGCACTTGCCACCGGCAAGGTGACCGTGCGTCCGCACAGTGTGGTGCACAGTCTCATGTTCGATGCCAAAAAGAGAAAAATTACCGGCGTGCGGATCATCGACGGGCAAACGCGCGATACCATCGAATTTGGCGGCCGAATCGTTTTCCTGTGCGCCTCGGCGCTGGAGTCGGCCCGCATTCTGCTGAACTCTTCCACTACGGAATTTCCCAAC
Organism: Terriglobia bacterium; assembly: GCA_963742495.1. Classification (GTDB taxonomy): domain Bacteria; phylum Acidobacteriota; class Terriglobia; order Terriglobales; family Acidobacteriaceae; genus JAIQFF01. The sequence continues at coordinate 242,155 of CAVULZ010000002.1, read as the reverse complement.
GGCCTGGCCAACTCCAGCGGCGAACTGGGGCGCAACGTGATGGACCATTGCATGGGCGGCGGCGCCCGCGGCCTGATTCCGGGGAATGAAGACCACATCTCCCTGGGCAACCGTCCCAATGGAATTTACGTTCCGCGTTTCCGCAACGTGAAGCAAAAGCATCCGTTGTTCCTGCGAGGATACGGTTTCCAGGGCGGCGCCAGCCGTCCCAAGTGGGAGCGGGGGACGGATATGCGAGGAATGGGTGCGGAGTTCAAGCACACCCTCAGCCGTCCCGGCCCGTGGACGATGAGTTTTGGCGGTTTCGGCGAGTGCCTGCCCAACCACGAAAATTTTATCGAACTCGACAAGGCCAAAGTGGATGCGTGGGGCATCCCCGTGCTCCGGATCAGTTGCGTCTGGCGGGAGAACGAGCGTGCCCTGCTGAAAGACATGTCCATCACTGCGGCGGAAATGCTTTCTGCCGCCGGGGCGAGGGACATTGAGCCCTTTATCGAGGACAATGCTCCCGGATTGACGATTCACGAAATGGGCACGGCGCGCATGGGGCGCGACCCAAAAACGTCGGTGCTCAACGCCCACAACCAGGCGCACGACGCCAACAATCTCTTCATTACGGACGGCGCCTGCATGGCTTCATCTTCCTGCGTCAATCCCTCCCTTACCTATATGGCCCTCACCGCGCGGGCCTGCGACTACGCGGTCAGCCGAATGAAGCGAGGAGAAATCTGATTATGGACCGACGAACTTTTCTGGGCACGATGACCGCCGCCACCGTTCTGTCCCGCCAGCTGGCCTGGGCAGCCGGTGATCACAAAATCGAAAAGGTCGGATTGCAGCTCTACACCATCCGCAGCGTGATGAAAGACGACTTCGAAGGCAAGCTGGCAAAAGTCTCGGCCATCGGTTATCGCGAGGTCGAGTTTGCCGGCTACGACGGCCACACTCCGCAGGAGGTGCGCGCCATGCTCGACCGGCACGGGCTTACCGGTCCGTCGGCGCACATTCCGTACAAGAGCCTGGGCGCAGATTTTCCCAGCGTGCTGGACGCGGCCCACGTGGTAGGCCATCAATATCTCGTCAATCCGTACATTGACGACGATGTCCGCAAGGGGCCGGACGGCTGGAAGCGCGCGGCAGAAACTTTCAATCGCGCCGGGGAAGCCAGCCGGAAGGCGGGCATCCAATTCGCCTATCACAATCATTGGTTCGAATTTGCTCCGATCAACGGAAAGCTTCCTTACGACATTCTGCTGGAAGAGTGCGATCCCAAACTGGTGAAGATGGAGATGGATATTTGCTGGATCATGGTGGGCGGGCAGGATCCGTTCAAGTATTTCAACCGCTATCCCGGCCGCTTCCCGCTGATTCACGTGAAGGACCTGACCAGGATTCCGAAAGTGGATGCCTCCGGCGGACAGAGTTTCGGCGACTCGCTCGAGGAGATGACCGAAGTAGGCAGCGGAATTATCGATTGGAAGAAAATTTTCGCTCAATCCGATGAAGCCGGTATCAAGCATTACTTTGTCGAGCACGACCATCCGAAAGATCCGTTTGCCAGCATCACCACCAGTTATGAATACCTGTCCAAGGTGCGCTTCTAGCCGTCATAGGTGTGATCGGCCCCGGAGAACCTGATGGCACAAGTAGTTCGTTCACCCAAGGTGTATGACGTCTGCATCATTGGATCGGGCGCGGCGGGGGGCACGGCCGCGAAGGTCTTGACTGAAGGCGGCCTCAGTGTAGTGATGCTGGAGGCAGGGCCACCCCTGAATCCGGAGAAGGATTTCAAAGAGCATGTCTGGCCTTATCAGCTGGCTCATCGCGGCGTCGGCGTGGGGGGAGAGTTCAGGCATGAATTGGGCGACGAGTTCATGGCGCCCAACGGCGCCTGGGAAATCGAAGGCGAACCCTACATCTCGGCGCCGGGATCGCAGTTCCACTGGTTCCGCTCCCGCATTGTGGGCGGCCGCACCAACCATTGGGGACGCATCGCTCTCCGTTTCGCCCCGGTAGATTTCAGGGCCCGCTCCACCGACGGCATGGGCGACGACTGGCCCATCACCTACGAAGAAGTTTCGCCTTACTACGACAAGGTAGAGTCCTACATCGGGGTGTTTGGCACGAAAGAGAATATCCCCAGCGCCCCCGATGGCATTTTTCTGCCTCCACCGGTGCCGCGGTGCACCGAAACCATCGTCAAGAAGGCTTGTGACAAACTGAACATTCACTGCGTACCTTCGCGGATGGCGATTCTTACCAAGCCGGTGAACGGGCGCGCCGCCTGCCACTACTGTGCTCAGTGCGGCCGTGGCTGCATTACGGCTTCCAACTTCAGTTCCAGCCAGGTCATGATTCCCCCGGCGCAGGCCACCGGCCGCTTTACGCTGATCACGGGCGCGATGGCGCGAGAGATCGTGCTGGGAAAAGACGGCAAGGCTGAATCCGTCGCTTACATCGACAAAGCCACGCGATCCGAGAAGCGGGTGCATGCCCGCGCGTTTATGGTGGCGGCCAGCGCCTGCGAGTCGGCGCGCCTGCTGCTCAATTCACGATCTACTTTGTTCCCCGACGGGCTGGCCAATTCTTCCGGCGCGGTGGGACGCTACCTGACCGATTCCGTCGGCAGCTCGGCCGGCGGATATTTTCCGCAGCTGGAAAAAATGCCGCCGCACAATCACGACGGCGTGGGCGGAATGCACCTGTACATGCCGTGGTGGAGATACGACCGCAAGAATGATTTTTTGCGCGGCTATCACATCGAGTTTGGCGGCGGCAGGGAAATGCCGGGCGTGGGTGAGTTCGACAGGATTTGCAAAGACCACGAAGGATACGGCACGTCGCTCAAGCAGCATTGCCGCACCCGGTACGGCACCTACATCGGTTTCGCCGGCCGTGGCGAGATGATCCCCAACGAGCACAGCTATTGCGAAATTGATCCCAACACCGTGGACCAATGGGGCATCCCCGTGCTGCGCTTCCATTGGCAGTGGAGCGACAACGAAGTCAAAATGGCGAAGGACATGCAGGAAACGTTCCGCTCGATTGTGGAAACTTCGGGAGGGGAATTCATCAGCAAGGCCAAGCCCGACGGCCAACATCCCTATGGGATCGAGGATGGCGGCGTGATCATTCACGAACTCGGCACGGCACGCATGGGGAACAATCCCAAGACTTCGGTGCTGAACAAATATTGCCAGGCGCACGACGTAGACAACGTGTTTGTGACGGATGCGGCGGCCTTCGTGACCAATCCGGACAAGAACCCGACACTGACCATCATGGCTCTTTCCTGGCGTGCCTCGGAGTATCTGATCGATCAAGCGAAGAAGGGGGCCCTCTAAGGGAAGAAAACATGGCGACCAAATCCATTTCGCGCCGCGACATTCTGAAGACCCTGACCATGGGAGCGATGGCCGGCTCGGTTCTGCGGGTGATTCCGGCGCAGGCCGCCGAATACGCGCACCACATGGTGGCGGCGGAAAAGGCCGCAACCACGGCGGGCGTCTACACCCCCAAATTTTTCTCGCCCCGGCAATACAAGACGCTGGAGGCGCTCTGCCAGGCCATCATTCCCGCGGACGCCGACTCTGGAGGCGCCAAAGAAGCGGGCGCACCGGAATTTATCGATTTGCTGACCAGCGAGAATCCCAAGTATCAACTGAAACTGGGTGGCGGCCTGATGTGGCTGGATGCGGAATGCACGGATCGCTACGGCAAACCGTATCTCGACTGTTTGCCGCAACAACAAAAAGAAATTCTCGATCTGATTGCCTACAGGGAGAATGCCGAGAAAGATCCAGGATTGAGCCAGGGCGTGGAGTTCTTCGCCTTCCTGCGCGAAATGACCGCCGACGGATTTTTCACCAGCGAGATTGGAATCAAATATCTCGGTTACATCGGAAACACCTACCTGCTCAGCTTCCCGGGATGCCCTCCCGTGCCCGAAGCGTAGTTGTCATCCCGCTCAGGATGACGCGGGTCGGATGACTTATCACGACCACGCCGGTCCAAACGGATCTTCCAATGACGGGCTTTGCGGCGTGAACAACTCGGCGCCATCTTCTGTAATGTGCATATCATCTTCCAGACGCACCCCGAATTCGCCCGGAATGTAGATGCCGGGCTCATCGCTGAAAGTCATATTGTGGGCCAACGGTGTGACGTTGCCGCGTACCAGATAGGGCCATTCGTGGCCGTCCATGCCAATCCCGTGGCCTACGCGATGGGTGAAGAATTTGTAGTCTGGGCCGTATCCGCCGTCGCTGATCACCTTCCGCGCCGCAGCATCCACCGCCTGGCATTCCACACCCGGCCGGGCGGCTTTAAGGGCCGCGCTCTGCGCGCGGTGAACAGTTGCAAACACCTGTTTCATTTTGTCTGAAGCTTTGCCGAAAACGAAGGTGCGGGTGATATCGGATTGATATCCCTCCACGGTGCAACCGTCATCCACCAACACCAGCGTGCCTTCGCGGATCACCTGGGGAACGGTTGAGCCATGTGGAAAAGAGGAATTCTCGCCGATGTCTATGTCAACTTCGCCGGAAAATCCCAGTTGTTCGTACGCGGCCATGATCATGTTTTCGAGTTCCGCTCGCGTCATTCCGTCGTGCAGAGTCTGGTACGCCCCTTGATAGGCCGTCAGCGTGATTTTGTTGGCCAGTCGCATCAGCTCAAGTTCGTGGTCGCTCTTGATCATGCGGCAGCCGGCAGTCACTGGCGTTGCGCTCACAATCTTCAGTCGTGGCGCTGCTTTGGCGATTGCATCACTGAAGACGAAGCGCACGGTTTCTTCAATGCCCAGTGTGCCGGTGGAGATATTCAGATCTCTCAATCCCTGCGCCAAAAGCTGGTGCGGATTCTGGTTTTCCTGCCAGGTGCGCACGTCGGCATTCTTGCCTTCGGGAGAATTCGCCAGCAGCTCGCGCGCCCGGCCTTCTTCAAACGCCGGGCATACGCAGAGCGCGCGTCCCCTGGCTGGCAGGACCAGGGCAAATAGACGTTCACTGCCCCACCATTGCACTCCGGCAAAGTAATTGAGCGAAGTGCCGTCCGCCAGAAGAATAGCGTCGAGATGATTGGCTGCCATGAGTTGTCGCGCGTTCTGCTGACGGGCGGCGCGTTCCTCCACGCTGATGGGCCTAGCCAGGTCCCTCATGGATTTCAGATTCGCGATAGACGGGGGCAGCGGCGCGCATTTGTCCTCGGCCTTGAGCGACGACGGGAATGCGGCCAGGGCTGCGCCCGCGGTGATGGTGCTGGCCCGCAGAAAGCGGCGTCGTGAAACCATGAATCCTCCAGATTGCAGTGGATGCTGGAACCGACATTATAGGGGGTCTTCTAATGCGCAATTGGCAAGCGGCATTTGAGAATCGAAAATGAAGTATTCGTGGAAACCGGATTCCAATGCGCAGGCTGCGGCGAGTGGAACCAGACTACAGTCGACGAGTCCGCCGGGCCCACTCAGTCTTATGTTGAGGATTGCCAGGTGTGTTGCAAACCCAATGTCCTGCGTGTCCAGTACGACACTGGGGAGCACGAATTTTTGATTACGGCGCAGCTGGAATCGTTATAGTAGCTGCGAAGTGGCACGACAACTTCCTGGAGGAAGGATGAACACCATGGCGACAGGCTACGGCGCGCCCGGAAGGATGGTTGCCCACAACATGGTGACCACGCAATTTGAACTCGATGGATTTCGCGTGGTGCGCACCCTGGGAGTGGTGCGCGGCATCGTAGTGCGCTCGCGCTCGATTTTCGGGACCATCGGGGCCAGCCTGCAAACCATTCTCGGCGGCAATATCACCCTGCTGACCCAGTTGTGCGAGAAAACCCGGGCCGAGGCATTCGACTTGATGCTGCAGCACTCCGCGGAACTGGGCGGAAACGCCGTGGTCGGGGCTCGTTACGATGCGACCGAAGTGATGCAAGGAGTCACGGAGGTGCTGGCCTACGGCACGGCCGTGGTGGTAGAGCCCAGCCGATAGAAGACTCTGTGGGGACGCGTGTTCGACCCGTCCCCACACGGTCTGTGGCTATACCAGCAACTTCTTTAATGCCTTCTGACGATATTCGAAAGTTCGTCCCAACTGCCGGCCAACAACAAGCCTCTGAGCCAACTCGCCCAGCCACCCGAATCCCACGTCGTACTCAATCATGTCGCGCACGATGGTTCCTCTTACCTGGTCCCGCGTTTCCTCTCTAAGTTCGTGGCGATGCTGAAAACTCTTGAACGGTCCCCGCGTTTGTATGTCGGCAAAATGGTGGTTCCACTCAAATTCAGTGATCAGGGCGGTCCAATGGGCCCGGAACGGAAGCCAGGGAACCACGCGAAACGAAGTGAGGATTTCAGAGCCGGAGCCGGCCAGCGGGGCGCCGTCCGTGATGGTCGCGTGCTCTGCTGGAATCCCAGGAGGCGGCACTAGTTTCAGCCGGACCAGTTCGGTTCTGGTTTGCGGAGGCATGATCCGCGGCAGGTTGCCGGGATTGGCAAAAAATAGAAATACTCGCTCCAGCGGTACCGGCACCCATTGTTCGAACTGAACCAGGTGAGTCATGAATTCCAGCCCGCTACGAGATGATAGTCATGCGACTGTAGACGGCGGCGGCCGAGCCGCGATAAATTGTCCGGGCTCTCTTTCTCAAGAAAATAATATTTCCTAAAAATCATGTCTCCGAAAATTGCCCGCTCTATAACGTTGTTCCTGCTCTTGACCATACTCCTTTTCGCCGGCGCCGCCCTGGCTGCCCCCTATCAATACATTCGCCTGGGCGACAAGGCTGACAGCACAGCGATTCCGAATGCCGGGACCGCCATGATGGGCGGCGGCAAAGACCTCGATGACGCTTTTCGCTGGCTCTGCAAAAAAGCGAACGGCGGCGATTTTCTGGTGCTGCGGGCGCGCGGAGACGATGACTACAACGCCTATGTCAACGGCATGTGCAAGCTGAACTCGGTCGCTACGCTGATCATTCCCGACCGGGCCGCGGCCCAGGAACCCGCCGTGGCCGACATCATTCGACACGCCGAAGCAGTGTTCATCGCCGGCGGCAACCAGGCCCGTTACGTCGAATTCTGGAAGGGCACGCCGGTGCAGGATGCCATCAACGCAAGTATCGCCAGCGGCAAGCCCATCGGCGGCACCAGCGCCGGACTTGCTGTTCTGGGCCAGTTCGCCTACGGCTGTTTGAAAGACAAAGAAGACGACAATGACCTCGCATCCACCGACGTGCTGCCCAATCCCTACCACGAACGGGTGACGCTGGTCCGCGATTTTCTGCAGGTCCCGAATTTGCAGAACACGCTCACCGACAGTCATTTCGCGAAACGCGACCGCATGGGGCGCACTCTGGGATTCCTGGCCCGCCTGGTGCAGGACGGTTGGTCGAAAGCGCCGCGTGAAGTTGCGATTGACGAGAAGTCGGCCGTCCTGGTCGAAGCCGACGGCAGAGGCACGGTGGTGGGGTCCGGCCATGGGGCCTACTTCCTGCAGGTAAAGTCGGCGCCGGAAGTTTGCCGCCCTAATACACCTCTGACCATCCACAATATTTCGGTCTACCGGGCTCCTGCCGGAGCGCATTTTGATTTCAAATCGTGGACTGGCGATGGCGGCGACGCCTATACGATTTCGGTTGAGAATGGGGTAATCCGCACGACCCGGCCGGACAACGTCGTCTATTGATTCGTTTCCAGAAACAATCGTTTCATTTTGGGAATTGACTTCCGCTTCCTTCTTTGACAAACTCGGGCACGCAGTTCACCGGGGCAAAGACGTTTTGATAGTCAATGACTCACTTTATCCCTACGCGAACCCAGACAGTCTCAAGCAAGTAGTCTGTCTGGTTGACGCCGGAAAACTCGAATCCGGGCTGTAGTCGAAACTAACCCACCTGAACAATATCTGGGCTCCAGAGTCCACCGCCGATTCGCCGGTGCGGCGCAAGCTGCTGCAAAAGAAAACTGACGGGAGAAAACCCATGAAGTGCCGACTCGTACTGGTTCTGATCGCATCTGCCGTGGTTCTGAGCAGCCTCGTTTCCGCCCAAACCTACCAGGGCAGGATCCTGGGTTCGGTGACCGACCCTTCGGGGGCGGTGGTGAGCGGGGCCAAGGTGACAATCACCAACACGGCCACCGGCATTTCACGGACCCTGACCACGAACGCGTCAGGAGACTACAACGCGCCGAATCTCGAGCCCGGCCCGTACGCAGTGACGGCGGAAGCTCCCAGTTTCAAACGGACGCAGCGCACCGGCCTGCAGCTCGAGGTGGCCAAAGATGTCCGTGTGGACTTTCGCTTGGATCCGGGTGCGGTCAACGAAACAGTGACGGTCTCCGAAGAAGCGCCCGTCGTGAACACGACCAATGATGTGCTGGGCGGGACTTTCTCCAATAAAGCGATCAATGAGCTTCCGCTGTTGGGCCGCGACTTTCAGAATCTGGCTATTTTGCAACCCGGCATCCAGCGCAGCCCGGGCGGCGGTTTCCTGTCCACCACGGCGAACGGAAATCGTCCCGAAGACAACAACTACGTGGTCGACGGCCTCGACGATAACGATGCCTACTATGGAACCACAGTGATCAACGCTGAAGGCGTCGAGGGCACGCCGGCAACGCATTTGCCGATCGATGCCATCCAGGAGTTCAATATTCAATCCAGTCCGGAGGCCGACTACGGCTGGAAGCCGGGCGCGGTCATCAATATCGGAATCAAGTCCGGAACCAACTCATTTCACGGTTCCACGTACTATTTCAACCGCAACAGCGCGCTGGATGCGCGCAACTGGTTCAATCCTGGCCCGGACCCCGTGGCGGCCCTTAACTTTCACCAATTCGGCGCCTCCGCCGGCGGACCGATCCTGAAGAACAAACTGTTCATCTTCGGCAACTACGAAGGCGTGCGCGATGTGGTGGGCAACCCACTGGCGGTAAGTGTTCCGGTATCGGTGCCGATCGGAGATCCGGACAACAGCATCGCGGATGCGTTCGCGTTGTGCACGGCGAATGCAAACTGTAGTGACACCAGCCGCAAGCTTGCCGCCTTCCTGCCCTTTAACCCCGGTCCCGGCACCGAGCTGAATATGGATCTTAACAATCGCAACCGCGAGGACAACGGGATCGTGAAGCTGGACTACCACTTGTCCGAGAAAAACAGTCTGATTGCCACCTATTTCATTGGAGACAGCCTGCAAACCGAAGAAGACACGACCGTGGTCAACCCCCGGTTTCTGTCCCAGGCCCAGACCAGGGCGCAGGTAGTGGGCGGGGGGTGGATCTGGACGCCCACGACGCGGCTGACCAACCAATTCCGGGTTGGCTACAACCGTTTCTGGCAGCAGGTGGTACAAGCCGATCACAATACCGACCCAACTACCTACGGCTTGAACACCGGAGTTACGGATCCGACGAATTTCGGCATGCCGGAGATTCGTATTTCGGGATTTGTGCAGCACACCCTGGGTGGAAATCAATCCTGGCCGTTGTATACCACTCCCAACTACACATTGCAGTTCACCGATAGCGCGACCTATGTGATCGGCAAGCACAATCTGAAATTCGGTGGAGAATTTCGCACCGGCGGCACCGACAACTTGCGCAATACCTTTGGCTCTGGCGAGATCCGCTTCAGCGATCTGGAGAGCTTTACCACCGGCGACGTTCGGAGCCGGGGCGGCAATTTTGTATTTGTCGGAAACAGCCGGCGCATTGTGGACCAGAAATCTTTCGGAGCTTTCATTCAGGATAACTGGCGGGTGACCCCGAGACTTACGGTCGACGCTGGACTGCGTTACGACGTCAGCCTGCCGGTTCACGAACAACACGACCTGCTGGCTAATTTCGATCCTACGATCGGGCTCGTGCAGGTGGGGCGCGGGATCGATCAGCCTTACCGTACCGACTACAACAACTTTGCTCCGCGCCTGGGATTGGCCTGGGATCCACGCGGCAATGGAAACACCGTGTTTCGCGTGGGGGGTGGGGTGATTTACGAGATCCCGCACATCTCAGTCTTTATCGGACAGAACAATACCAACGCCAACGGCATAGCGCTCAATCCCACCGGCGTCGCCGGGGCTCCGGTAGGGCCGGGCGGAGGCACGATCGTGGCTGCGACCCTGGAGCCAGATCCTAGCGTGATGAGCGCGAACTGGAAGAGCAGGGCGCCGGTGTTTGGCGATCTTTCGCTCGGCAACCTCTCTTGCACCGCGGACCTGCCGTGTCCGGTGTTCGGACTGGCCAGGAATCTCTCGACCCCCTACACCATGAACTGGAACGCGAACGTGCAGCAGGCGATGTGGAAAGAAGCGGCCCTGACCATTGCCTACGTCGGGAACAAGGGCACCCGGCTCTACAACATTCGCGACATCAATCAGAATATCTACGCCAATGACTCCGCAGGAGACGAACAGTCCGGCCGACCATTCGTTGCCCAGTTTCCGACTTTGAGCAACATTTACCAGCTGGCGAACGGAGCCGATTCCATCTATCACGGCCTGCAGGTAACTTTGCGGCAAAACACATCCAAAGGGCTCTACTTCGTCGCCGGATACACCTGGGCCCACGCCATCGACACTTCGGGCAGCAATCGCGAGTTCAATATTCAAAACAGCTACGATCCCGCAGCCGAGCGCTCCAACTCCGATTCCGACATTCGCAACCGCTTTACCTTTGCTCTCACCTACGAATTACCCTCGAAGTCGGGATTTGCGCAGATGCTGCAGGGCTGGCATGTCAATGGCATTTTCACTGCTCAGGGCGGCTCCCCGATCTTCTTCTACGACAGCTTTGACGATATCAGCGGTACCGGCGAGTTCAACGACCACTGGAACATCACGGGAGATCCGTCCAACATTCATTGGTCGAAGAACGTCCCCATTCCGTTCATCGATCCCGGTACCTTCACCACTGACGCGAACGACCATGTAATCGGGGGCAATTCTCAGTGTATTGCCGCCGCCGGCGGGCAGGCCGCCGTCGATCAATTGGCCGAGTTTGGATGCTACGTCCAAGGTGCGACGGCGCTCACGCCGCCCGCTCCCGGGACATTTGGCAATATGCGCCGCAACGAGGTTTACGGTCCGGGCTTCGTCAACCTGGACTTTTCGGTCATCAAGGACTTCAGGTTAGGCGAGCGCTTCAGACTGCAATTGAGGGGCGAGTTCTTCAATGTGCTCAACCACCCCAACTTTGCCGATCCCGACCATGATCTATCGGATGGCCCAACCCTCGGACTGGCCCAGTACACGCCCGACATCTCCGCCTCAAATCCGGTGATAGGGTCGGGTGGCTCGCGCCATATCCAGGTGGGCGCCAAGATAATCTGGTAGTAGCTGGGCTTGGGACGAGTGAATGAGCCCCGAATTCCGGGGCTTTTTTCATTTCCGGGTGATTCCAGCCCAGGTTTTCCACAGGATTTCCACCGGCGGGAGAAAGGCCAGAAGCGGAAAGCAATCAGGTAATGGCAGCAGAATCAAGTCTACAAACCCCACTTATTGTGGTCACCATTTCAGTTAGCCACAACCCATCGCGCTTTCGAAAAACCATCATTCTTCCGTATAGCGACCTATAACTTTCTGATTGACAACAAATGCTTTAGGCGTAGGATGTGGACAAATGTGGTAGAAAGTGGCACAGGCGGTAGTGGTCGTGGGCAGCGTTGGAGCTTTGAGAGGCGCCAGTGGATTTTGCAGCTGACACCCCAAAAAACAGCCCGAACGAACCAGAAATGACCGGCATCTTGGCCGCTTTAACCTCCCTCGCTGTAGCAGCACTCGTTTTCAAAAGATTTCCCGCCCTAAGGGGCAGAACACATGTTTCGCGGCAATCACCCAACTCGCGTCGACGAAAAGGGACGGCTCAAAGTCCCCGCCGAGTTCAAGCGGGTGATCGACGAGAAGTACAACGAGAAATTCTACATCACCAGCCTGGATGGCAAGGTTGGCCAAGTGTATCCCTTCGAGGAATGGGAACGGATCGAGCAGAAGCTGGCCGGGCTCTCCACCTTCAATCCGACGAAGAAAAAGTTTCTGGACCGGGTGAACTACTACGGGCAAATGGTCGAGATGGATGGTCAGGGGCGGCTGTTGCTCCCGCAGCTCTTGCGGGAATCGGCGCAGCTCAAAGGGGAAGTCGCGGTGACCGGCAATCTCAGCCATCTCGTGGTTCGCAACCTGGAAGCGTATCGCACGGAGATCGAGGAGCAGCCGTTCACAGCCGAGGATGAGAAGACGCTCGACGATCTGGGCATCTAGTGGACGAGGGTTTAACAAACACCCCCGAGCGGGGTGGGCATGGTGGAAGCAAGAGTGGCCATGTCCCGGTTCTTTTAAAAGAAGCGATCGACTTTTTAGCTATCAAGCGTGGCGGGACGTATATCGACGCCACGGTGGGCCTGGGCGGGCACAGTTTCGAAATCGCAAAACGCCTCGGCGCACCGGGACATTTGATTGGGCTCGATAAAGATCCTGCGGCGCTGGATGAGGCCCGCATCAGGCTCATCTCTTCCGGGGGGGAGGGATGGCCTGAAGTGAGTCTGCTGCATGGTTCTTTCGCGGAGATCGGACAGCGGTTCGAAGCGGCGTCAGCCGACGGACTGCTGGCGGACCTCGGCGTAAGCAGCCTGCAGCTGGACACACCATCGCGGGGCTTTAGCTTTCAGGCGGAAGGCGCGCTCGACATGCGAATGAATACGCAAGCCGGGCCCACCGCCGAACAAGTGGTAAATCAGACGGACGAGGTCACACTCGCCAATCTGATTTACGAATTCGGTGAGGAAAGGAGGTCGCGGAGAATCGCCAGAGCCATTGTCCGGTCGCGGCCAATCCGAACGACTGCGGAACTTGCAGCCGTCGTATCGGCCGCGGCCCGGCCAATGAATCAGGCTGAACGTAGAATTCATCCCGCGACAAGGACCTTTCAGGCACTCCGAATCTTCGTAAACCATGAACTGGACGACCTGCGGGAGTTGCTGAACGTGGCCCCGCGGGTGTTGAGACCGGGCGGAAGGATCGTGATCATCAGTTTCCACTCGCTGGAGGACCGCATCGTGAAAGATGCCTTCCGCGAAGGTGTGAAGCAGGGTCACTACAAGTTGCTGACGAAAAAGCCAGTGACTGCCGGGGAAGAAGAGATTGATCGCAATCCGCGGGCACGCAGCGCGAAGATGCGGGCAGCGGAGAGAATTTAGGTAGCGCCGGCCTCCGGCCGGCCCGATAGGCGAGCGGGACGCCGGCGCTACAAGGTTCGAATAAAAGTTTATCCCGGAAAACCTGCCGGGAACCCGGTACGGACGTGAGTGCGCGCCGGGGTGAATTCAGCGACACAAGTTCCGGGACGGCATCGCCTCTCTCTAACAAGGGCGAAACACAACTCTCTACCTTCTTTCGGTGCCGTCCCGGAGAGATGGAAGGTAGAACGGAGGCCACGATGTATCGAGGAACGACGTACAGGGGAACATTGATCGACGAGTTGATTGCCACGGTGGAGCGAACTGAGGCCCGGGTGGACCGGCGCCTCGAGGACGCCCGCTCCCAGGAAGAAAAGCTTGCCTACTGGTACGCGGTGGCGCAACAGGAAGTTGCCCAATTCGAATCCAGTCTGGCTGGGGTGGCATAAATGGCGGCGGCGCAGTGCGCAGCTCCAAACCTGCGGCGTAAACGTACCTGGACCGGAACTCCGGAAGTCTACTTTGCCAAGCCCATCGACAATTCGCGGCTGGTCAAAGTGGAGAATCCGCAGCGAAGCCGGGAGATGAAACAATTTGGAGTGGCTCTGAGCTGCCTGTTCCTGCTGGTGATGACGTTTGCCTGGCAGCATTTCAAGGCAATCGAATACGGCTACAAGATCGAAACCCTGCGCGTGCAGCGCGACGGACTGGTTGAGATGAACCGGGCGCTGCGCCTGGAAGAAGCCTCGCTGCGCGACCCTGAACGCATCGACACCCTGGCGCGGAAGCTGGGACTGCAATCTCCGCAGGCCGGCCAGGTGATGCATATGGATACGGTTTTACCGGATGCCGCAACGCCGGAGCTGGCCAGCGTGAACCTGAGTAGCGCCGGCCTCCGGCCGGCCCGATAGGCGGGCGGGACGCCCGCCGGACAGCCGGCGCGACAAAACGCTTGACTGGCGGCTCCCGGCATCGTGAGCCGCCATATTTGTCTAAGGGGCTTGGGCCTTGGCAGCAAACGCACCCCGTAACCGCGCAAACAAACGACTCTACCTGCTGGCCGGAATCCTGGTGCTGTGGGCCGGCGGCATCTGCCTGCGCCTGGTCTATCTGCAAATCTTTCGCTACGGCGACTTCGAGCAGAGAGCTCAACGCCAGCAGCAACGCACCACGGAAGTCGCAGCCCGGCGTGGCATTATCTATGACCGTTCCGGCCGCGAGCTGGCCATGTCCGTCTCCGTCGACTCCGTATTCGCGGTGCCTGCCGACATTCCTGACCTGGCGGGAACCATATCGTTGGTGGCCCGCATCACCAAGGCCGATCCCCGGGAACTGCTGGCTAAATGCCAGGCGGCCCGTACTTTCTGCTGGCTGGCGCGCAAGGCGGACGCCGAAACCGCGGATCGCATCCGGGCCATGAATCTGCGCGGCATCTATTTTCAGAAGGAATCCAAACGCTTCTATCCCAAACGTGAACTGGCGGCGCAGGTGCTGGGCTACGTGGGCATGGATGACGAAGGCCTGAGCGGAATTGAACGCGCCGACGATGACGAACTGCGGGGCAAGCCCGGCCGCCTGCTCATCTCGGTGGACGCCCGCCGCAAGTGGTTCGGCAGCGTCGAGAAGCAGCCCGATCCGGGTGAGAACGTAGTCCTGACCATCGACGAAAAAATCCAGTACATCGCGGAACGCGAGCTGGAAACGGCGATGCAACAGACCCATGCTGAGTCCGGAACGGTGGTCGTGCAAAACCCCAAAACCGGAGAAATCCTGGCCCTGGCCAATCGGCCGACATTCAATCCCAACCTGGCCCGCGATATCACACCGCAGAAATTGAAAGACCATGCGGTCAGTGACGTGTATGAACCTGGATCGACCTTCAAGGTAGTCACGATCGCGGCCGCGCTGGAAGAGAAATTGACTCGTCCCGACGAAGTCTTTGACTGCCAGATGGGATCCATCGTCATCAACGGCATGCGCATTCGCGACAGCAAGCCTCACGGCTTGCTGACCGTGGCCGGCGTTCTGGCCGAATCGAGCGACGTCGGAGCCATCAAGATCGCGCTGCGGCTGGGAGAAGAACGGTTCTACAAATACATTCGCGCCTTTGGTTTCGGTCAGCAGACCGGCATTGAATTGCCGGGCGAGACCCGGGGTTTGACCAAGCCGCTGAATCGCTGGTCTAAAGTCTCCATCGGAGCGATTTCCATGGGGCAGGAGATCGGGGTGACCCCGCTGCAGTTGGTGTCCATGGTTTCCACGATCGCGAATGATGGGGTTTGGACCGCCCCGCGAATCATTGCCGGAACCACGGAGCCGCAGGGCGCTCCCCAGATGGTCGCTTTTCGTCCCGGAGTTCAGCGCCGGGTGATCTCTCCCATGACGGCGGCCCAGATGAAACAGATGATGCAGGGCGTGGTCCTGCACGGCACTGGGAAGAAGGCAATTCTCGAAGGTTACAGCTCGGCGGGGAAGACCGGCACCGCGCAAAAAGTCGATCCCGCCACGCATGCATATTCGCACACCAAGTACGTGGGGTCGTTCGCCGGATTTGCTCCGGTCAATGACCCGGCCATCACGGTCGCGGTCATTCTCGATTCCGCCGTGGGCCTGCATCAAGGCGGACAGGTGGCCGCGCCCGTGTTCCAGCGAGTCACTCAGCAAGTCCTCGAATATCTGCATACTCCCCATGACGTTGAGCTGCCGACCAGTCGCCAGGTGCTGATGGCGGAGCGGCGCGTTAAAGATCAGGATGTCGAAGAAGGATCGCCCGACCGGCTGGGCGACAGCCTCGAGGCGGTCGATTCGATGCCGGCAGATTCAAGCTCTCAGCCTGCCAGCGCTGCCGCGAAGCCTGCACCCGACGTGGCCGCCAGCGTGGTGGTGCCGGCAGCGATGCGCCAGGCCGAACCGGCGGCGCCCGCGGTGGCGGAGCCAAAGCCAACTTCAACCTTAGAAACCCAAACCCCGGGAGCCACGCCGATTCCGGCTCATCTTCCCTCCAGCGGCACGATTGTGCTGGATGTGGAACAGGGCGGAATTGTGGTTCCATCATTCCTGGGAAAGAGCGTGAGGACAGCGATCGAGATAGCCGAAGAGAGTGGCCTGGACCTGGATGCAGTCGGCAGCGGCCTGGCTCGTCAGCAATCGCCTCCGCCGGGATCCCACGTGGCGTCCGGGTCGCAGGTGACGGTTAAATTCGGGCGGTGAAAGCCGCAGGCTGCAAATCGTCACGAAACCAACAGATCTGTCAGCCTGAGCGCACGGAGTCGAAGGACCCCTAGTGTAGGCAATGGGTATTCGGGTTGGGGTCCTTCGACTCCGCTGAACGTTTCGCGAGCGACACGTCCAACTCCGCTCAGGATGACAGTCGCGCTCGCTATGACACTTGCTTAAGCACCTCAGTGCACTAGAATCCAAAGCAATGACTTTCCTCGAACTCCTGTACGGTGCGGAAGTTCTCTCGCAAAGCGGCAATCCTGGGATCGGCGGACTGGAACACGACTCGCGCCGCATCAAGCCGGGTGACGCCTTCGTCGCCATGAAGGGCGAATCGAGCGATGGGAACAAGTTCATCGACCAGGCGATCGCTGCCGGCGCGGCTGCCATCGTCAGCGATTCAGCGGCCGAGAAGCCGCGGCCGAACGTGGCCTGGGCGCAGGTGCCGCACGGACGCCGGGCGCTGGCCCGGCTGAGCGCCAACTTTTACAAGAAGCCTGCCGAACGGCTGGCCATCACTGGCATCACGGGCACAAACGGAAAAAGTACGACTGCATTTCTGCTTGAATCCATCCTGAACGCGGCCGGCCGCAAGAGCGCGCTGATCGGCACCATCGAATATCACGTAGGAGGAAAGACTCTGCCCGCCCCGCATACGACTCCAGAAGCGCTCGAAGTCAATCGCATCCTGAACCAGGCCCTGGGCCTGGGCGCGACCGAGGCGGTCATGGAAGTTTCCTCACACGCGCTGGAGCAGCAGCGGGTTTATGGGATTCCGTTCGACGTCGCGGTCTTCACCAATCTAACTCGCGATCACCTCGATTATCACCGCACCATGGGTGAGTATTTCTCCTCCAAGCAGATATTGTTCGAAGGCTGCGGCACCGAAGCGCCTCGCGCTGCCGTGATCAATAGCGACGACGAGTACGGCCAGAAGCTGGTCAAGATCAGCAAAAAGCGCAGTTCGGAAGTGCTGACCTACGGACTGTCCAAGGGCGATTTCCACGGGGAGAAGGTCGAAATCACGCCGCGCGGAACCAGGTTTGAAATGATTACCCCGGTCGGGGCCATTCCTTTGTTCTCTCCGCTCATCGGAAAAGTGAATGTGTACAACATTCTTGCGGCGGCAGGCGCCGCATACTCGCGAAACTGCAAGCCCGAAGCGATTGCCCAAGGTGTGGCAGCTTTGACCCGAGTGCCGGGCCGCTTCGAGCGTGTGGACTGTCAGCAGCCCTTCACTGTTGTGGTCGACTATGCCCACACCGACGACGCCCTGCGAAACCTGACCGTGCTGGCGAGGGAATTCGTTCGGCAAGCGGGACAGAAGGGCAAGGTAATCACGGTTTTTGGCTGCGGCGGCGACCGCGACCGCGCCAAGCGTCCCCTGATGGGCGAAGCTGCCGGACGGGGCAGCGATTTCGTAATCTTGACCTCGGACAATCCGCGCAGCGAAGATCCACTTGCCATCATCAACGACGCCATGGTGGGACTGCAACGCTCGGGCACGAAATACAAGACCGAACCCGACCGCCAGGCAGCCATCGCCCTGGCCGTGGGCGAAGCGAGGCCGGGCGACATTCTGCTCATCGCCGGCAAGGGTCACGAGAAAGTGCAAATCACGCGGGCTGGGTCGATCCCATTTGACGATGTGGAAGTCGCGCAGAAGGTCTTGCGCGACGCCGGATACGACTGCAAATCTTCCAACGCCGCCGCCGGAAAACGTGCATGAAGCTTCCGCTTTCGAGAATCGCAGAATTCATTTCGGCTACTGGCGAATTCGATTACAAGGCGATTGCCCACGCCTATTCGATTGACTCGCGGACCATTCATCCCGGCGAGCTATTCTTCGCAGTCAAAGGCGAGCGCATGGATGGCCACGATTTCATCCAACAGGCGCTCGAGAAGGGTGCCGTAGCCGCAGTCGTCCGCAAGGATGAGCTGGCTCGCTACGCGGTAAAGACGGGACTGCTGGCGGTAGCGGATACGCTGGTCGCGCTGCAGACCCTGGGGGCTGCGGTCCGCCGTTTGTGGGGGAAGCCGCTGATCGGGGTAACCGGATCAACCGGCAAGACCACCACCAAAGAGGCGATTGCCCATGTGCTGTCTTCACGCTTTCGCGTGCTGAAGTCGGAAGGCAACTTCAACAATCATTTTGGCCTGCCGCTGATGCTGCTCAAGATCGAACCTGAACACGAGGCCGCAGTCATCGAGATGGGCATGTCGCATCGGGGAGAGATTGCCGCGCTGGCTAAGATTGCCCAGCCGGACATTGGAGTGGTGACGAATGTCGCTCCGGTCCACCTGGAGTTCTTCAGGTCGGTGGCCGAAATCGCCCGCGCAAAGTACGAGCTGATCGAATCCCTGCCCGCCGGCGGGACCGCGATACTGAATGCCGACGACGAGTACGTCTCCCAGTTCGGCCGCGACTTTCACGGCAAGGTCGTACGCTACGGCCTGCATCCGTCCGCCGACGTTCGCGCGGAAGACATCGAATCGCGCGGCGCGGCCGGCTCGCTGTTCGACGTTGTGACCGACGGCTTACGCCAACCGGCGACCCTGCCCCTAGTGGGCACGCACAATATCTATAACGGGCTGGCCGCGGTCGCGACAGGAATGGAACGAGGCTTGAGCCTTGCTGAGGCCAGCGGCGCTCTGGCGACCCTTGCTCCCGCGGACAAAAGGGGGGCGGTCGTCCAAGTGGGCAACATCACAGTGATCAACGATTGTTACAATTCCAATCCAACCGCCCTGGACGCGATGGTGGACACGCTGGCTGCCATACCGGCGCAGCGTCGTATCGTGGTCGCCGGAGAGATGCTGGAGTTGGGTCCGGCGGGCGAGGACCTGCACCGCCACTCGGGCCGGCACATGGCGGAAAAGGGAATCGACGTTCTGGTCGGCGTCCGCGGCCTGGCGCAGCAGATGGTCGAGGCTGCCCGCCACGCCGGGATCAGAGCAGAGTTTGTCGCCACGCCCGAAGAAGCGGGCGAGTGGCTGCTACGCGAGACGCGCGAAGGTGATGTGGTGCTGCTCAAGGCATCGCGCGGCGTGAAATTGGAACGAGCTTTGGAAGCAGTCGTCGGTAGCCAGTCTTCAGTCGTCAGCAAAACAAAGACGGCTGACAGCTAGTTTCTGACGACTGAAGACTGACGACCGACGACTGAAACGGAGGCTGATTGCTCTACTGGCTGCTGTACCTGAAACTGTTTCATTATTTTCCGCCATTCCGTATTTTTCGGTATTTGACGTTTCGGACAGCATTCGCCAGCCTCACCGCACTCTTTACCGCACTCATCGTCGGCCCCATCGTCATCAACCGGTTGCGCGAATTTCAAATCGGTCAGTTCATCCGGGAGGAAGGCCCCAAGGCCCATCAAAAGAAGGCCGGCACTCCTACCATGGGCGGTTTGCTGATCGCGATCTCCATCGTGGTCCCGACGCTTTTGTGGGCCGACCTGAGCAACCTCTTCGTCTGGATCGCGGTCTTTGCCACCTGCGCCTTCGCGGCCATTGGATTCGCCGACGACTACATCAAGGTAGTGAACCGGAGGAACCTGGGCCTTACGTCAAAAGCCAAGCTGGGCTTGCAGATTGCCGCGAGCATCCTGATCGCCGTGGCGTTGATCGCCATGCAAACCCGAGGAGCGTACTCGACCAAGCTAATGGTGCCGTTCATCAAGCAATTTCATCCCGACCTGGTGATCGAAAAGCTGGTGAACAATCCCGCCATCTGGCCGCTGGCGTTTCTTCCCTTTGTGGCTTTTGTGGTGGTAGTGATCGTAGGGTCGAGCAATGCGGTGAACCTTACGGATGGCCTGGACGGACTCGCCATCGGCTGCACCGTCATCGCCGCCGGCGCGCTGGCGGTGCTCACCTATGTCAGCGGCCACGCCACCTTCGCGTCGTATCTTGAGCTGCAACGCATGCCGCTGGCCGGCGAACTGACGATTTTTTGCGGAGCCATGGTGGGAGCGTCCATCGGGTTCCTGTGGTACAACGCCCATCCGGCCGAGGTTTTCATGGGAGACGTCGGATCCCTGGCCCTGGGCGGAGCCATCGGCACGGTGGCGGTCATGATCAAACAGGAACTGCTGCTGCCTTTCATCGGCGGCATCTTCGTGATTGAAGCGCTCTCCGTGATTCTCCAGGTGGCGTCCTACAAGTTGAGAAAGAAACGCATCTTCAAGATGGCGCCGCTTCATCATCATTTCGAGCTGCTGGGCTGGTCGGAATCAAAAATTATCGTACGCTTCTGGATCGCGTCCCTGGTGTTTGCCCTGTTCGCCCTGACCACATTGAAGTTGCGATAAAGCTCACCACGGAGGCACGGAGACACGGAGCAAGAGATTCATTCTCGGTGTGGCGCAATTCTGCACTGCGGGCTCGACCATTTTTCCTTTATCCTGTTTTTACTCCGTGCCTCCGTGTCTCCGTGGTATCGGGTCGAAAGATAAGTCTGTGGATCTTGCCAACAAACGCGTTCTGGTCGTCGGCCTGGGCAAGTCCGGCGTGGCCTCTGCCTTATTCCTGCAGGCGCAAGGGGCGAAGGTCACGGTTTCAGACGCCAAGCCGCAAGACCAGTTGGGCGAAGACATTCCGGTGCTGCTCGATCACGGCATCGCGGTCGAAACCGGCGGACACGGTGAGCGTACTTTCCGCGGGCAGGATCTCATCGTAGTCAGCCCCGGCGTCCCTGTGGATTCCCCTCCCCTGGTGCAGGCCCGGGCTGTGGGTGAGCTCGTGATCGGCGAGATTGAGCTGGCGTCCCAGTTTCTGCCCAGGAACATCGTCGCCATAACAGGTTCTAACGGAAAGACCACGACCACAACTCTGGTGGGTGAAATCATCGCGGCTGGAGGCTTTCCCGCCGCCGTCGGCGGCAATATCGGCACTCCGGCGATCTCCCTGGTCGGGCCCGCGAAGCCTGACACGGTCGTGGTCCTCGAGGTGTCGAGCTTCCAGCTGGAGACGATCCAGACGTTTCGTCCGCGAGTTGCGGTGGTGCTCAACATTACGCCCGACCACCTCGACCGCCACCGCACGTTCGAGGCCTACACCAACGCCAAGGCGCGCATCTTTGAGAATCAGCAGGCGGAGGATTTCGCGGTCCTGAATGCCGACGATCCCACCTGCGTGGGACTGGCCGGCCGGACTCGGGCGCAAGTCTTCTGGTTCAGCCGCAAGAGCGAAGTAAAGCAGGGCGCGTATGTGCGCGAAGGTCGAATTCTTTTTCGGGACGCCAAGGGCCAGCGCGAGATCATGCTGGTTTCGGAGATCCCGCTCAAGGGCGGCCACAACCTGGAGAACGTTCTGGCCGCCGTGTGCGTGGGTGCTCTCATGGGTTGCGAGCCCGCCCGGATCGGCAAAGCGGTCCGCGACTTCAAGGCGGTCGAGCACCGGCTGGAATTCGTAGCCACTATCCGTGGCGTCGAGTATTACAACGACTCCAAGGCCACCAATGTGGATGCCACCATCAAGGCCCTGGAATCGTTCCCCGCAAATGTCCACCTGATTCTTGGAGGCAAGGACAAGGACAGTGACTACACGCAGCTTAACCATCTGCTGCGGCAGAGGGTCAAGCGGGTCTACACTATCGGCGCAGCGGCAGAGAAAATCGAATCCCAGATTCAGGGTGTCGAAATTGACCACTCGGAGACGCTGGAAACCGGGCTCCGACGCGCCGCGGCCTCCGCCGCGGCCGGAGACATTGTGCTCCTGGCCCCAGCCTGCGCCAGCTTCGACCAGTTCCAGAACTACGAACACCGGGGCAGAGTCTTCAAGGAAATAGTGCATGCCCTGGCCGCGGAGGCCTGTACCTAGCCAATGTGGGCGCGAGCGCCCCGCTCGTGCTCCTTCTGGAATCGCCCCAGAACACGTGGGGACAGCCGTCCCGGCTGTCCGGCGGAGCGAAGCTCCGCAGCCTTGAGCGGAAAACAGAAACTGTCGAGCCGCGCTCAACCGGATAGCCCCGGGCGGCTCTCCTCAAGTGGCTTGTGCCGGTTCCCCGCACGAGCGGGGCGCTCGCGCCCACATTGGCCTTTTTCCCGGAGGAACCAAGATAGTTACAGAGCATCGGGGAAATTCACAGACATTCTTCTCGGTGTCTTTGTGCCTCCGTGGTGAAATGAATTCCCCATGGCCAAGCGTGTTAGCGTCGACAGCTGGCTGTTTACCGTCACCCTGATCCTGGTATTCCTGGGATTGGTGATGGTATTCAGCGCTTCTGCGGTCATGGCCAAGGAGCGCTACGGATCGGGCTACCACTTCCTGTTCCGGCAGGTGGGATGGGCGGCCGCCGGGATTGTAGCCATGGTGGTGGCCATGAAGGTCGACTACCGCCGCTACAAGCATCCCGGAGTCGTGTTTTCCGTGCTCGGACTCACAACGCTGATGCTGATCTCGGTTTTCTTTCTCGACCGCGCTCACAACACGCATCGCTGGATGCACTTCGGGGGAGTCTCCTTCCAGCCGTCGGAAGTGGCCAAGGTCGCAATCATTCTGTTTCTGGCTTTCTTCCTGGAAAGCCGCATCAACGCCATGAACGACTGGCGAAACACGCTGCTGCCCGCGGTTCTGCCGACGGTAATGTTTCTTGGCCTGATCGTGTTTCAACCAGACTTGGGCACTGCCATCGCCTGCGCCGCGATCACCGCCTGCGTGCTGTTTGTCGCCGGCCTCGATGTGCGCTGGCTGGGATACGCCTTTGCGGCCTCGTTGTTGCCTCTGTATTTCCTGATTTTCCACGTAGCGTACCGCCGCGACCGCATTCTGGCCTTCCTCAATCCTTACTCCGACCCGCAAGGCAAAGGCTTTCACATCATTCAATCTCTGATCGCGGTGAGCACTGGAGGCATCACCGGCCTGGGATTCATGGAAGGGAAGCAGAAGCTGTTCTATCTCCCAGAACCGCATACCGATTTCATCTTTGCCGTGACCGCGGAAGAGCTGGGCCTGCTGGGATCGCTGGTGGTCCTGTTGCTTTTCGGAATTTTTCTATGGCGTGGAGTTCGCACCGCGCTCCGCGCGCAGGACATGTTCGGTCGCCTGCTCGCGGTGGGAATCACCAGCATGGTGGTGGTGCAGGCTTTCATCAACATGAGCGTGGTGCTGGGAATCATGCCAACCAAGGGAATCCCGCTGCCCTTCGTATCGTACGGGGGCTCCTCTCTGTTCGTCACCCTGGCCTGCGTGGGTGTTTTGCTGAATATCACCAAACAAACTGACTGAGTCACAGACCATGCGGGGACAGCTGCCTCGGCGGTTCATCCCAGCTCTCGGCGAGTCTGCACGACGGGCGGGGACGCCCGTCCTCCGCGAATTCCGACGCTCCTTAAACGTCAACCTTCAGTTCTCTTCCGTTGCAGCTTCCGGTTTATAGTCAGATGATGCGGGCAATTCTGGCAGGCGGCGGCACCGGCGGACACGTAATCCCCGCGCTTGCCATTGCCCATGAACTCCAGAAGCAGTACAACGCGGAAATCTTGTTCATCGGCACGGCGCGTGGTATCGAGAACCGGCTGGTTCCCGCCGCCGGATTTCCGCTGCGACTGGTGCAAGTGGGCGCGCTCAACAAGGTCAGTTTCAAGACCCGGCTGAAGACTCTGTTCGACCTTCCCCGCGCGGTCTGGGATGCGCGCCGAATTCTTGCAGAATTTCGTCCCGATATCGTGATCGGAGTAGGCGGGTACGCTTCCGGCCCCGCCATGCTGGCAGCGATTCTGAAGGGAACTCCGACCCTGGCGTTCGAACCCAACGTGGTGCCTGGATTTGCCAATCGCATAGTGGCAAGGTGGGTTTCAGGCGCGGCGGTTCATTTCGAGGAGACAGCACGCTACTTCCGCAACGCCGAGGTCACCGGCGTGCCGGTGCGGGAAGCATTTTTCCGCATCGTCGGCCAGGCCACGACGAATGCCAACCCTACCCTGCTGGTGTTCGGCGGAAGCCAGGGCGCGAACGCCATCAATCAGGCCATGATTCAGTGTTTGCCGGAACTGGTGAAGCAGATACCGAACATCCACATCATCCATCAGACGGGAGAGCGCGGCTATAATGACGCGCAGGCCGCGTACCAGCAGACAGGCATGGCCGCTGAAGTCGCTCCCTTCATCACGGACATGCCCTCGGTCTTTGCCCGCGCCGACTTGCTGCTGTGCCGGTCAGGCGCGAGCACGGTCGCGGAAATCACCGCGGCAGGCAAGCCGGCAGTGTTTGTGCCCTTTCCGCTTGCGGCGGACGACCATCAGCGGGTCAATGCCCAGGCGCTGGAGCGCGCCGGCGCCGCCGTCGTGGCGGAAGAAACGCAACTGGAGCGGGTGTGGCTGGCCGATACCATCGCCGCCCTGCTGACTGATCCCGGACGGCTGCAGCGCATGAGCGCCGCCGCCAGAAGTCTGGCCCACCGAGACGCGGCCCGAGACATTGCAGAGATGGCGGCGCGGTTGGCCGGAATCGAAGACGTGTCATCCTGAGCGGAGTGGCGGCTTCGCGGAGCGAAGCAGCCGCGCAGTCGAAGGACCCCTACAGGAGATTCGCGAGCAAATTGGTTGGCTGCGCTCAGAGTGACAAGGAAATTTGAATGTTTGCCAAAATTCAGCGGATTCATTTCGTGGGTATCGGCGGGATCGGCATGAGTGGCATTGCCGAGGTGCTGCTGAACCTTGGCTACAGGATTTCCGGCTCCGATCTGAAGACTTCATCTGTGACCCAACGCCTGGCCAGCCTGGGAGCCACGATCTTCGAGGGCCATGCCGCCGGGAATATCGCAGGCGCGGAAGTAGTGGTGATCAGTTCGGCGGTCGCGCAGGAAAATCCCGAAGTGGTCGAAGCTCACAGACTTCACGTTCCCGTGATCCCACGCGCCGAGATGCTGGCTGAGTTGATGCGTCTGAAGTACGGCATCGCCATCGCCGGCATGCACGGCAAGACGACGACCACATCCATGGTCGCCGCGGTACTGGCCGCTGGAGGGCTTGATCCGACCGTCGTAGTGGGCGGGCGGGTGGACGCCCTGGGCTCCAATGCCCGCATCGGCAAGTCGGAGTACATGGTCGCGGAGGCTGACGAGAGCGACCGCTCGTTTCTGAAACTCTCTCCCGTGCTTTCGATCGTCACCAACATCGATCGCGAGCACATGGATTGCTACCGCAACATGCGCGATGTCAAGAAGGCTTTCCTCGACTTCATGGATCGTGTGCCTTTCTATGGAGTGGTCGTGGTCTGCAATGACGATGCGCCTTTGCGCAAGCTGTTCCCGCAAATTCGGCGGCGCATTGTGACCTACGGGACGCGCCGTGGATCAGACTTTCAGATCAAGCTGGGGAAATCGACCTTCGAGTCGGCTGAACGGCAGCCCATCAGCCATTTTCGTGTGACCTACGGGGAAGGGGACCTCGGCGAGTTTCGCTTGCATGTTCCCGGAGTGCACAACGTCCTGAACGCCACTGCGGCGATCGCGGTCGGAATCGGCCTCGACATCAAAGCGGACGACATCCGTAGCGCACTCGAAAACTTTCGCGGCGTCGACCGCAGGTTCCAACTGCGAGGCAAGGCTGGCGGGGTCAGCGTGATCGATGATTACGGCCACCATCCCACCGAGATTCGCGCCACCCTGGCGGCGGCCCGGCAGTGCGGCTTCGACAAAGTTCACGTCATCTTTCAGCCTCACCGCTACACCCGCACCCGCGATCTAATGGACGAATTCGCCACCGCGTTTCAGGATGCCGATACGCTGGTCGTCCTCGACATATACGCCGCCAGCGAATCGCCGATCGAAGGCATCACGGGCGAAGCCTTGGCTGGCCGGATCAGCGAAAAAGGGAAGATGGTGTCCTACGCCAGTTCGTTTGCCGATGGAGCAGCCCAGGTCGTCGCCGCCGCCCAGCCGGGAGACATGATTTTGACCCTGGGCGCGGGCAGCGTATCGCAGCTGGGCCCGATGATTTTGGCAAAGATGCAGGAAAGAGACGCGGTTTCGCCCCCACCCCGGGCGGCAATCTCGATTCCCTGAGCTCTTAATTCTTAACCGCTCACAAAACATCCCTGGCCTGATAACGACTTTTTCCCTGGCCCGTCTAACGGGGCAAAGGAAAATGCCATGGAATCCGAAGAAATCATGTACTGGCTGACCCTGGGAGTTCTTGCGATGGCCACGATTACCGGGTTCGCGACCGAGCACCGGGGCTGGGAGGATCGCCTCGCCCAGCGGACGATTTCGATGTTGTCACAGGCTTCTGAGGTGGCTGCGAACTATGCTGGACTGGCGGACTCGGTACTGGGACGACAAGAAAATGGCCTGGCCAGCCCAGCGCTCGCCGTAATCGATGTAAACAACGATATTCAGAACGATATGCAGGCCCGTCTGGCTTGCGCAGAGCATATTTTGGTACGCCGTCAGGCGGAATTGGTCCGCTTGCAGGCGATGAGAGTCCGGGTGCAGGCGTTGGAGCGCGTTCCCCGCACAATTGTCTGGCCAGCCAGAAACATAGTCGTAGAAATTCCCCAGCCCCCGGAGGCACCAGAAGACACTTTCTAGCGCACAGCATCGCTCTGGCTTGCGCTTGACCACCACCAACCATGTAGGGGCAGATGTCCCCGTCTGCCCGGCGGAGCAAAGCTCCGCTACGTTTTCTTTCACCGCCCGGAAAAACCCGTGCGAGCTGCGCTCGCACCGGACAGATGACGACATCTGTCCCACTTACCCTGTGCAAAACTCGCCAAATTTTTCTATCTCTCTTGCGTAAAAGCATTTATAGTAATTTTGCTCAGCGGTTCCCTACGACAACTGACCTGGTTTGATGGCGCGGAAATCCGGACCCACCATCTCGCAGGAGGAGTTGTACCCACTGGCCGACGAGCCAGGGCGCGAAGAAGCGCAAGATGCGCGCCTGCTCGACTTGGATGTGGAACAGGAACCTCCCTTCCTGCGTGTACAGAAGCGCGTCTCCGTCCGTCGCGGCTCACTTCCGAAAAAAACTGTGACTCGCCTGACCTGGGCCGCTGCCGCCCTGGCCATGGTCTTCGTCTGCGGAGTGACGGTTGCCGCCCTGTACCACTACGGCGAGCGCTCCTGGCGGTTTAGGGTCGAATCGAGCGACGACATCGAAATCAGCGGGCTGCAGAACGTTACCCGCGCCCAGGTAATGGAAGTAATGGGCGGCGACATTGGCCGCAACATTTTCTTCGTGCCGCTGGTCCAGCGGAAAACCCAGCTGGAGCAGATTCCCTGGGTCGAATCCGCCAGCGTCATGCGCTTTGTCCCCAACCGGCTGAAAATTGAAATCCACGAGCGCACGCCGGTAGCTTTTGCGCGCGTGGGCTCGAGGATCATGCTTACCGACGCCGGCGGGACCCTGATGGAACTCCCCGGCAAGAAGAAATATTCCTTTCCCGTGGTCGTGGGCATGAACAGCGGCGAGCCGCCGTCCACTCGCGCCGCCCGCATGAAGATCTACAACAGCGTGGTCAGCCAGCTGGATGCCGGCGGCGCGCACTACTCGCAGGAGCTCAGCGAGATCGATCTCTCCGATCCCGACGACGTCAAAGTGATGGCCAACAATCACGCCGGCGAAGTGCTGGTCCACCTGGGATCTTCGAACTACCTGGAGCGCTACAAAATTTACGTCACCCACCTGCAGGAGTGGCAGCAGCAGTTCGACAAGCTGGAATCCGTGGACCTGCGCTACGACCGCCAGATCATCGTCAATCCGGATCTGCAGGGACCGATGAAGCAGCCGCCGCTTTCCACCGAAGCCGCTAGGAAGGCCATGGCGGCCGGGGTAAAGCCGGCCGCGCTGATTACTCGAATTCCATCCGCGCCCCGGCCAGCTCCGGCCTTGGCAGTGAAAACAGTTGGGCCGGCCCCTGCGAAGCCCACCGCACTGAGGCCGGCGGCAAGTGCGAAAACCGCGAAGGCGGCGCATCACAAGCCACGCGTCCGGCAGACCCGGTCTGCGGCCAAAGCCAAAGCGAAAGCTAAAACTGCGGCAGCCAAACCAAAACCCGCGCCTTCGGTGGCGGCAGTGAAGGCAACGGCGAAACCAAGCCCGGCAATTGCCAAGGGAGAACCTCAATAGGAATGGCGAACCAGCACGAGCACCTTCTGACCGCAATCGACGTAGGCAGCGCCAAGACCTGCGCCCTGGTGGCGGAAATTACCGATAACGGTTTGCGCTATCGCGGGCACGGCGTGGCGGAATCGCGCGGCTCGCGCAAGGGCGTCATTGTCGATCTGGACAAAGCTGTGACCTCGATTCAGAAGGCGGTCGAACAGGCTGAGGATGTGGCCGGAGCGCCCATCGAGCATGCCCTGCTGGGCATGGCCGGCGCGCACGCCCGCGGCATCAACAGTCACGGCGGCCTGAGTTTCGGCGCCCGGGCGCGTGAAATTGGGCGCGAGGAACTGCGCGCGGCCGTGGACAAAGCCCGCGCCATCCCCCTGCCCGACGATCGCGAAATTCTTCACCTGCTTCCACAAGAGTTCATTCTCGACGATCAGACCGGCGTGAATGATCCGCTGGGCATGATGGCGGCCCGCCTCGAAGTCCGGGTGCACATGGTCACCGTCGCCTCGAGCGCCCTGCAGAACGTAGTTACGGCGGTGAATCGTGCCGGCGTCCACGTGGACGACACCGTGTTCGAGCCCCTGGCCTGCGCCGATGCCGTGCTGCGCGCCGACGAGCGCGAACTGGGCGTGTGCCTCGCCGATTTGGGCGCCGGGTCCACCAGCATCATCGTCTTCCAGGAAGGCGCGGTGGCGCACACCGGCGTGATTCCAATTGGTGGCGACCACTTCACCAGCGATCTCTCGGTGGGACTTTGCACTCCGGTCGCCGAGGCGGAAAAAATCAAGCGGCTCTATGGCAATGCCATCGTGACCCTGATCCCGGAAGGAAATGAAGTTGAGGTGCCCTCGGTCGGCGATCGCGCGTCGCGGTTGATTTCGCAGCGCATGGTCGGTGAAATCCTCGAGCCTCGCGCCCGCGAACTGTTTGAAATGCTGCGCGACAACTTGCGCCACGCAGGAATGTTCGAGCTGTGCGTAGGAGGCATCGTGCTGACCGGCGGGGGCTGCCGCTTGCCCGGCATTCTGGAAATTGCGGAGTCCGTGCTGCACCGTCCGCTGCGCCTGGCTTGGCCGGCGCCGCTGGCAAAAATGCCATCCACGCTGGCCGAACCCGAGTTTGCCACTGTGCTGGGCATGGTTTTCTACGGACACCGCGCCCGCATCGCCCGCGGCATTCAGAACGGGCGCTGGAGCAACAAGCTGAAGGCCATGTTCGTAGGCAAGGGCGCGTAGGTTTTTGGCAGCGCCCCCACGCCAGCCACCTCGACGGCGGCGCTACGGGGCGAGGCACGAGACGAGATCTGGAGATAGAAGATATAACGGCAGGGAAAATCCACTGAAGGCGGCGTACATGAAAAAAGAAAACGACATTCGCATCAGCTTCAACGAAGACACCCGCAACGACGCCAAAATCAAAGTCATCGGCGTAGGCGGGGGCGGGAACAACGCGGTCAACCGCATGATCGATTCCGGCATGGAAGGCATCGAATTCGTGGTCGCCAATACCGATCTGCAGGCATTGCGCATGTCACGCGCCCCCATGAAAATCCAGCTCGGGGTAAAGCTCACCAACGGCCTGGGCGCCGGCGCCAATCCCGAAGTCGGGCGCAAAGCTGCGCTCGAGGATTCTGACAAGATCATTGAAGCTCTCGAAGGCGCGGACATGGTATTCGTCACCGCGGGCCTCGGTGGCGGCACGGGTACGGGCGCCGCGCCCATCATTGCCTCACTGGCGAGCGAAATGGGAGCACTGACCGTCGCGGTGGTCACCAAACCGTTCGCGTTCGAAGGCAAGCGCCGCATGCAGCAAGCCGAACGCGGCATCTCCGAACTGATGGATTCGGTCGACACCACGATCGTCATCCCCAACGAAAAGCTGCTGGCGGTGGCCCAGGATGCCGGCTTCTTCGAATCATTCCGCGTCGCCGACGACATCCTGCGCCAGGGCGTGCAAGGCATCTCGGACATCATCACCATTCCGGGGATCATCAATCGTGACTTCGCCGACGTGAAAGCGATCATGGCGGGCATGGGCTATGCCGTCATGGGCACGGCCACGGCCAGCGGCGCGCGACGGGCGGTCGACGCGGCGCAAAAGGCGATCGCCTCTCCACTGCTCGAAGCGGGCGCGATCGATGGCGCGCGCGGTATTCTCATCAACATCACAGGATCCACTTCGCTCAAACTGGCCGAGGTGCAGGAAGCCTGCAGCATCATTCAGGGGGCCGCGCACGAAGATGCCAACATCATCTTTGGCGCCGTGCTCGACGAAAAGGCCAAAGACGCCGTCAAAATCACGGTCATCGCGACCGGCTTCAAGGACTCCGACATCCGGCGCCGCCAGGCAGAAATGCAGACCGGATTTGTCTCTTCCTCGTTTGTGGAGGAGCCGGAGCCCGAATACCGGCCCGAGCCGGTACGCCCTCCCATCCTGATGGAGGAGGCGCCAGCACGACAGACGGCTGGGACCCATACGGAAGGCGTAGCTGTCGACACACTGCGCGACGCCATGATCGCCAACTTCGAGAAAGAGGACCTCGACGTCCCGGCGTTCCTGCGCAAGCGCACCGAGATAAGCTAGGAAGAGATTTTCGTAGCTTCGGCGTCTCGCGGTTGTCCCGAGGGCGTCCCGCCCTCGGCGTTCGGAGTTCGGCGGTGCGGGCGGGACGCTCCCACAGCTTGCCCGGGCTTGTCGAGGGAACAGCCGCCACGACGGCGGCGCCTCTGCTGTCCTTTTGCGTCCCCATCGCGTCTAATCGCATGCTGACGGAGAGACGACGATGAAACGACTCCTGCTGTCGAGCTTAACAATTGTTATGTGTCTGGGAAGTCTGCAGGCGGCGGCTCCGAAGTCCCATTCGGACAAGCCGGAGTACACAGCCGACAACCAGCTCCTCCCGCCGAAGAAGTTTCGCGAATGGATCTTCCTGTCTTCCGGCCTGGGCATGAGCTACAACGCTGGCAGTTCTGACCACGTGATGTTCACTAACGTCTTCGTGCCGCGGTGGGCCTATTCCGAATTCATTAACAGCGGGAAGTGGCCCGACAAGACCGTATTTGTGGTGGAGGAGAGAGGTTCAGAGACCAAAGGATCAGTCAACAAAGTGGGCCACTTTCAAACCGACCTCATGGGGTACGGCGTGGAAGTGAAGGACGAAACCCGCTTCCCCGACAAGTGGGCCTACTTCAATTTCGACGAAACCTCGAAATCGGCCCAGGCCAATCCCAAGGCCGCCTGCTGGCAGTGTCATGAGGACCATGCCGCCGTCGAACACTCTTTCGTGCAATTCTATCCCACGCTGAAACCGGTGGCGAAGAAGTTCGGCACCTACAGGGAAGCGGCAGAGAATCCGTAGAACACGATGGCTTTTCGTCATCAGACCCATTGTCACAGGCTGTAGGAAAACGCCGGGGCGGATTCAAGGCGGGCTGCCGACGGCTGACGACCGACGACTGACGACTGATCTCAATCCAGCCTGACCAGAAATATCTTGCCTTCAGCCGTGCGGGTGTCGCGGGCGACCTCCTCGGCTCGCTTGCGGTCGTCCTGCAATACTCTGACCCGCACCCACCAGTCGCCCACCGGGCTGCCGAAGCTGAGCACCTTGGCGGTCCGGTAGCGCCGCGAAAGCTGGCTGGCAATCGTTCGCGCGTCGGCTTCGTCAGGGAAGGAACCGATCTGTACTGCCCAGCGCCCGCCGTAGTCGGACGGTACCGGCGTGCGCAACACTTCCAGTCGAACCTTGGCTACGCCTGCCTGCCATACGTCGGTTTGCCGGGCAGCGGCCAGCGACAGGTCGATTATTCGCCCTTCCACAAAGGGCCCGCGATCGGTGATGCGCACGATGGTGGAATGACCAGTCTTGAGGTTCGTGACCCGCACCGTCGATCCCAGCGGAAGAGTGCGATGGGCCGCGGTCAGCTGATTCATGTCGTAGAGTTCGCCATTCGAGCTGCGGCGATTGTGATACGGCGCCCCATACCAGCTGGCGTTGCCGATTTCGACGGAAAGAGGTTTGGTTCCTTGGGGAACGGAAAGTTCGCGGGCGATCTCATCCGCTTTTTCCTGCTTCCTGTTCGCAGCAGATGGAGGCACTGCTTCGGCCGCTGGCGATGCGGAGGAACTGGGTACGGGAGCGGCCGGCGGCGCAACCATGGGCGGCGGTGGCGGCGGGTTGACTCGCGCCTGCTTCTTGCCGCCGCAGCCGCTGAGCAGGACCGCAACCACGGCCGCGGACAGGATGCGGGCGCACAACGCCCACCTCATCGCTGGCCGGACTTGACCTCGTCCAGATAGTCGGCCAGCTTCGACATCTTCTCGGCTGCGACCCGCAACGCCTTGGTGGAGTGTTGCCGGACGGCCGGGACTACTTCGTCGTTGAGATAAGTGATGAATTCTGCCGTCTCCTTCTCCATACGGCCAGCGGCCTCAGCCACCGATTTGTTAACTCGTGCCGAGGCGTCCTCTACCTTGCGGTTGAATTCCTTCATGCAGACAGTGTAGCTGTCGCGGCGCAAAAATGCGCACCCGTCGAGAGCGATGGCAGGTTTGGTCATTATTCCCTCCCGGTCCGCCCATGGTCAACGGGGGAACATAGCAAGTAATCAGTCGTCAGTCCTCAGTCGTCAGTCGTCGGATAAACCGAAAACTGCCCTGACGACTGACAACTGAAGACTGACGACTGAGTGTAGAATTCTGCCATGAGAAACCGCTTCGCCATTCTTGCGCTTTTAGCGGCCATCTTGCCGGCGCCCGCTTGTACCATGTGGCGCGAGCACCCGGGCAGCAGCAAGTGGAGCGATGCGACCGGCGGCGAAGGCCTGGAACGGAGTTTCTGGAAGGAAGTAAAGGACAAAAAGTGGAACGAACTGGACCATCACCTGGCCAGCAACTACGTGGCAGTCTCTGCCCAGGGGGGCCGCCTCGACAAAGCAGCTGCCCTTGCCCAAATCGAGAAGTTGCAGCTTGACGACTACACTCTCGGCGACGTTCAGACCGAACTGAATTCTGACACTTTTGTCGTGACTTATACCATCGCCATGCGTGGCACTTTTGACGGCCAGCCTTTGCTGACCCAACCGCTGCGGATGATGACTGTCTGGCAGAAGCAAAGCGCCGGGTGGATGGCGATAGCCCATTCCGTACTCGGGCCCTAGCCGGGGTCGGCGAATTCCCGCGTGATGGATCGTCCCGCTATGAAATCAAATCACAGCCGGAAGTTCGATGGCTCCACAACCCGTCGCTGGCGACAGCGCTTGCTGTCGTGGTATGACCGCAACCGGCGCGAGCTGCCCTGGCGCCATGATCGCGACCCGTACCGGGTGTGGCTTTCGGAAATCATGTTGCAGCAGACCCGGGTTTCCGCCGTGCTGGAGCACTATCAGCGTTTCCTGCAGCGCTTTCCTACGGTGCAAAAACTGGGCTCCGCGCGCCAATCGTCCGTGCTGGCGGCCTGGAGCGGACTGGGATACTACCGGCGGGCCCGCATGATGCATGCCGCTGCCAAGGTCATTGTCAAAGAGCATGGCGGAA
The DNA here is from genome assembly GCA_963742495.1 of Terriglobia bacterium. Classification (GTDB taxonomy): domain Bacteria; phylum Acidobacteriota; class Terriglobia; order Terriglobales; family Acidobacteriaceae; genus JAIQFF01. The sequence goes on along the minus strand of CAVULZ010000002.1, from coordinate 208,176 downwards.
GATTTCCCCGGACGGTCGCAGAGCTGCGCGCTCTGCCCGGCATCGGCCGCTACACGGCCGCAGCCATCGCCAGCATTGCATTTAGCGCGCCCGCGGCTGTGGTGGATGGAAATGTCGAACGCGTGCTGGGGCGTGTTTTGGGAACCGGCCTGGCAGGCGAAACGTTCTGGCAGACCGCCGAGGCTTTGCTCAGCCGCCGGCGCCCCGGCGATTTCAACCAGGCCATGATGGAACTGGGCGCACTGATTTGCCTGCCGCGCCAGCCGAAGTGTTCCGTCTGTCCGGTGTTCAGCCTGTGCGCCACTCGGGGCGGACTCCGGGTACCGGTAAAATCGATTCGTCAGAGGCGGCGCGACATCTGCTACGCGCTTGATCACCGCCAGAGCAGAATCTTTCTCGTCCAGCGACCGAAACACGCGTCGCTCATGCCCGGCATGTGGGAGTTGCCGGAAATTCCTGAACCGGATGTGTCCGGTGCAGTCAGCCTCACCATGCGGCACTCGATCACGGTAACGGATTACACCGTCCGCGTGCTGCCGGGCCCGGTGCCGGACGAAGGCAGGGGACAGTGGATACCGAAAACCCGCGTTCCCCGGCTGCCGCTCACCGGGCTGGCGCGAAAAATCCTGCGGCAGGCGCAGGTCATCTAACCAGACGAGACCCCATTGAAATGGCTTCGCATCTTCGGAGGACGCACGATGGCACCTTTGACTCCCGGAACTCAAGCTCCTGATTTCACTTTGCCGTCGATGGACGACAAACAGTTTTCGTTGCGCGCAGCTCTGGCGCGAGGGCCGGTTGTGGCGGCGTTCTTCAAGATTTCCTGCCCCACCTGCCAATACGCTTTTCCGTTCCTGCAGCGGATCTATGAGGCGCATGGAAACAAGGCCGTCACGATTGTAGGTATTTCGCAGAACACCAGGAACGATACGACGGCTTTCGTAAAAGAATACGGTATAACCTTTCCCATCCTGCTCGACGACACCCGCTCCTACCCGGTGTCGAATGCCTACGGGCTGACCAACGTTCCGACCATATTCTGGATCGGGCAGGACGGCTACGTCGAGGTCTCCAGCGTAGGCTGGATAAGAAAAGAAATGGAAGAATTCAACCGGCGCGCCGCCCAAGCGTTCTCTGGAGTTGCCCAGCCGCTGTTCCGCCCGGACGAGCAAATCGCCGACTTCCGCGCCGGCTGAGGGTCGAAAAACTAGCCCGCGGTCGCGGGCTCCATACAGACCTCGGACCTCAGACGTCAGACCTCATCCTGAGCGCAGCAGGCAGATTGGCGGCGCGAATCGGCCCGCGGAGTCGAAGGACCCCTGTAAGCTCAACCGGTTTCGATGGCAGCGGGACCCTATTGGCGCCACCAGCAACCCCGCTGGAGATGTACGCTGCCGAAAAGCTCATAGGGGTCCTTCGACTGCGCGGCTGCTTCGCGAAGCGAAGCAGCTACTCCGCTCAGGATGACAAAATCTCGTACAATACAGGGTTCTCAGCCCACTCGGAGCTCGAAGCATGCGCAAGAAACTGGTTGTGATCTCCCTGGTTGTTCTGATCTGCGGGGGATTGGCGCAGAATTCATCCCGGCCGATGCCGGTCCATTTCCCGCCTGCCGCCATCGCTGCATTTCAAAAGATCGACGCCGAGCGCATCCGCGCTCATGTGCGCTTCCTGTCTCACGACCTGCTCGAAGGCCGCGGCACCGGACAGCGCGGCGGTGACATCGCGGCCGAATACATTGCCACGCAATTCGCTCTCGACGGCTTGAAGCCCGCGGGCGACAACGGCACCTACATGCAGAAAGTTCCCATGGTCGGCATCACGTCCATGCCGGAAACTACATTTTCATTTGTTCCAGCCAAAGGCCCGGCGCGGGAGCTCAAGCCGCTTTCTGAGTATGTCGCCACCGATGAAACCCAACAACCCGAGTCCACCGTGAATGCCGAGATCGTCTACGTGGGCTACGGCATCCAGGCGCCCGAGTACCAGTGGGACGACTACAAGGGCGTGGATGTGAAGGGCAAAGTCCTGCTGATGCTGGTGAACGAGCCCCCTTCCGATGATCCAAAATTCTTCAAGGGCAAGGCGCTGACCTACTACGGCCGCTGGACTTACAAGTACGAACAAGCCGCTCGCCAGGGGGCAGTGGGCGCGATCCTGATCCACAAGACCGATATGGCGAGTTATCCCTGGGAAGTGGTGCGCAATTCAGATTCAGGAGAGAAGTCGTACCTGAAGCTGGACGGGTCGCCGAAGCTGAAAGTCACTTCCTGGATTCATCTGGATGCGGCCAAGGCCCTGGCCACTATGGCAGGACTCGACCTGGACAAGATGATGGCGGATGCCCGCTCGCGCGATTTCCGTCCGGTGACGCTTCCGGTGAAGCTGCAAGCCCACATGGTGAGCAAGGTTCGGCCGTTCGAATCGAATAACGTGATCGCCATGCTGCCCGGCGCCGACGCCAAACTGAAAGCCGAAGCGGTCATGTACACGGCCCACTACGATCATCTCGGCATCCGTCCCGAAATGCCGGGAGACAACATCTACAACGGCGCCGACGACAACGCTACCGGATGCGGCATCCTGCTGGAAATGGCCCATGCCTATGCGATGGCGGCGCAGAGGCCGCGGCGTTCGATTCTGTTTGCCTCGGTGACTGCCGAGGAGCAGGGCCTGCTCGGTTCCGAGTACCTGGGCAAACATCCTCCCATACCGGCGGGAAAAATCGCGCTGGATCTTAACTATGACGACATTCCTCCGCTCGGTTCACCCGAAGAAGTGGAAGTATCCGGCAGCGAACGGACGACCTTTTACCCCATGGTACAAGCGCTGGCCCAGGAATTCCGCCTGGCGATTCGCCCCGATTCGCATCCCGAGGCAGGACACTATTACCGCTCTGACCATTTCAGCCTGGCCCGCGTAGGCATTCCTGCGTTTTCGATCAACGAGGGCGTCAAATACAAGGGACACGACGCGGCCTGGGGATTGCAGCAGGCCAACGAATATACCGAAAAGCACTACCACCAGCCCAGCGATGAATATCATCCCGAATCAGACTTCACCGGAGATGCCGTGATGGCCCGCTTCGGCTTCGCCCTGGGTTGGGAGGCAGCCAGCGCGCCCAAAGTCGTCGGTTGGGAGAAGGGCGACGAGTTCGAGGCAGCAAGGCTGAAGGCCGCCACGAACTAAAGAAGGTTCAATGCCAATGGAGGGCGGGCGTCCTCGCCTGTCTCACCTCAAGCGCGGCCGAGTCGCCCGCGACCACATTGAACCCTTAAGTTCAGCTTTCTATGACCCTGATAGCTGGACTGAGAATCAGCGTGGGCTCGGTCACCCGCTGCACATCGTCGGCGGTTAATCCGGGCGCCACTTCTTCCAGCACCAACCCGGTAGGCGTGACCTGAATTACGGCCATCTCGGTTACGATCGTATTCACCACCTTCACTCCGGTCAGAGGCAGCGTGCACTTTTTGAGGATCTTCGGCTGCGCATCCCTGGTGGTGTGCTCCATGGCGACGATCACGCGGCGCGCGCTGGCCACCAGGTCCATCGCGCCGCCCATGCCTTTCACCATTTTGCCGGGAATCATCCAGTTGGCCAGGCTGCCTTCTTCATCCACCTCCATCGCCCCGAGCACGCTAAGGTCAATGTGGCCGCCGCGGATCATGGCAAATGAGTCGGCGCTCGAAAAATACGCCGTGCCTTTCATCTCACTGACGGTTTCCTTGCCGGCGTTAATGAGATCGCAATCTTCCTCACCCTCGATCGGATACGGCCCAATGCCAAGCATGCCATTTTCGGATTGCAGAATCACATCCATACCCGCCGGCACATGATTGGCCACCAGCGTCGGCATGCCGATGCCCAGATTGACGTAGAAGCCGTCACGCAGTTCACGGGCAATGCGCTTGACGATGCGCTCGCGTTTGTCGACGTCTTTCATAAGAGCAGTCGTTGGTCGTTGGCCCTTGGTCGTTGGCAAAAGCCCACAGGACTAAGGCCCTTAGCCAACGGCCAACGACCAAGGACCAACAACCAAGAACTAGCCTGTTTTCCTCACCGTTCTTCGTTCAATCTTCTTCTCGTAAACTTCGCCTTGAAAAATCCGCTGCACGTAAATACTGGGCGTGTGAATCAGATCGGGTTCCAGTTCGCCGACCTCGACCAGGTGCTCAACTTCGGCAATCGTGATCTTGGCCGCCGTCGCCATCATGGGATTAAAATTCCGCGCGGTCTTGCGATAGACGAGATTGCCCCACTGGTCGCCCTTCCATGCCTTGATCAGGGCGAAATCGGCTTTCAGAGCTCGCTCCATCAGGTAGGGGCGTCCATCGAACTCCCGGGTTTCCTTGTTATCGCCGACCACGGTACCCACTCCCGCCGGAGTGTAAAAGGCAGGGATGCCGGCGCCGCCGGCGCGAATCCGCTCGGAAAAAGTTCCCTGCGGTATCAGGTCCAACTCCAGTTTGCGCTGCAAAATCAGTTGCTCGAGCAGTTTATTTTCGCCGACGTAAGTCCCGATGTGTTTAATGATCTGGCCCGCGGCCAGCAGCAGTCCATTGCCCAATCCATCCACGCCGACGTTATTGCTGATGGTCGTAAGATTCTTCGTTCCCTTGCGGACCAAGGCGCGCACCAGATTTTCCGGGATGCCGCACAGCCCAAATCCCCCGATCATGATGGTCGCGCCATCGAAGATGTCGTGGATGGCTTCGTCGGCATTGGCTACGACTTTATTCATCGGACCTTATTCGTGGAACGAGGATTCTAAACGAAAGCTAGCGGTCGAGGCGACACACCGACCGGTCCTAATTACTCCGTGTCCTCTGCGTCCTCTGTGGTTTGGCCCCGACTTTTCTCAGGTGATGCGCCCGCTCGAACTCTAGCGCCAACTCCCGCGTATCCAGGTTTTCCCGGATATGCGCCAGCCGCTGTTCCAGCTTCAGCAGGGCATGCCGGATGTTCTTTTTGTTGGTAAGCGCGACGTCTCGCCACATCGAATAAGGACTGGCCGAGATGCGCGTCATCTCGCGCAGCGCGCGCCCCCCGGTCTCGAGCAGGGGAGCGTCTTCGCCGTACTCATCCACCAGCGTCGCCGCCAGGGCGGTGGAGATCATCTGCGGCAGGTGGCTGATCCAGGCGCAGAGCTGGTCATGCGCGCCGGCATCCATGCTGGCTACGCCTGCGCCGATGGTTTCCACCCACTCCAGAAATTCCCCACTCGCGCCTTCAAATATTTTCTGCCCCGGCGCCGGAGTCACAAACCACACCGCGCCCTGGAACAGATCAGGGTCGGCACTCTCGACTCCCGACTGTTCCTTCCCGGCCATGGGATGTCCGGCGAGATAGCGGCGGCCAACCTCCTTGCCGAACGCAGCGGTCGCGCGGGCGAGCACCTCGGCTTTGGTGCTGCCCACATCGGTCAGCAGAGTCTTCGGTGGAAGCGCAGGCCCGAGGCGCCCGATCAGCTCAACGATGGCGCCCACCGGCGCCGCCAGCAGCACCACCTGGCTGCCGCGCACCGCAGCCGCCGGGTCTGTGTTCCCCTCATCAATCGCGCCCTTATCTCGAGCCTGCTCCAGCACCGGAGCCTGGTCACAGCCGACGATGCGGCCGGGGAAGCGCCGCTTCTTCAGCGCCAGCCCGAAGGAGCCGCCGATTAGGCCCGTGCCGATGATGGTGATTTGGCGAATGGACATCTGCCTTAACCACGGAGACACAGAGTCACAGAGCAAAGAACGGAACGGTCAATATCCTGCTCGCCTGCGAAGCATGATTCGCATTCCCCTGTGTCTCTGAGCCTCCGTGGTGAAAAGAGGTTAGGCCACCTTGCGTCCCACGGCCGGCGCGATCATGCGCAGCTCGTCCATCAGTTTGGCGAACTGGTCGGGAAACAGCGACTGGGCGCCGTCGGAAAATGCCTTGTCCGGATCGTGATGCACTTCGATCAGCAGCGCGTCAGCCCCCGCGGCCAGCGAGGCCCGGGCCATGGGCGGCACCTTGTCGCGCAACCCGGTACCATGCGACGGATCGGATGTCATGGGCAGGTGCGAGAGCTTTTTGATGATCGGAATGGCCGACACGTCCAGCGTGTTGCGGGTGTAAGTTTCGAAAGTACGGATCCCGCGTTCGCACAGGATGACTTCGTAGTTTCCCCCCGCCATGATGTATTCGGCGGAGAGCAGCAGCTCTTCCAGCGTGGCCGCGATGCCGCGCTTAAGCAGAACGGGCTTCTTGACCTTGCCCAGCTCGCGCAACAGATTGAAATTCTGCATATTGCGCGCGCCCACTTGAAAAATGTCGATGTAAGGCAGCATAAGGCCAATTTGCGAGATTTCCATGACCTCGCTGATCACCAGCAGGTTGAAATGATCGCCGGCCTGGCGCAGCAGCTTGAGCCCTTCTTCCCCCATCCCCTGAAATGAATAAGGAGACGACCGCGGCTTGAAGGCGCCGCCACGCAGCACCCGCGCGCCCGCCTTCGCCACCTGCTCGGCCACGGTAAACAGCTGTTCCTTCGATTCCACCGAGCAGGGTCCGGCCATGACCACCACCTGGTCGCCGCCGATCTGCACCCCGTTGGCAAATTCGACAATCGTTCCCTGCGGACGAAAACTGCGCCCGGCCAGCTTGTAAGGCGCGCTGATGCGGTGAACGTGCTCGACCCCGGAAAGAACTTCAAGATTGCGCGTGTCAAAATCCACCCGGGCGCCCACCGCGGCCAGCACGGTTTGCCGCTCCCCCGTGGTGCGGTGCACGGAGAAGCCCATCCGGACCAGGTGTTCTACCACCTGCTGGATCTGCTCATCGGTTGCTGATTCCTGCATGGCAACGATCATAGTAGTCAGTAGTCGTCAGTCGTCGGTCGTCAGCAAACTCGCTCGGAAAAGTGTGTTTCCCTGACGACTGACGACTGCCCTCAGTCATTCACATCATTATCCAGTTCCGTATCGCCTCCGCTGTCTGCGGGGCCCTGGGGCGCGATCTCCTGCTGCTGGATCCCGCGCATGATATCCATGATCCGCTCAAAGATGCGGAGCAAATCGCGGTCCGGCAAAGGCCCGGGATTGATACTCTGCACATGGGCGAACACATTGCGCTCCCGGTCGGGCTCGTAGATCGGCAGACCCGCGCCGCGCTTCAGCTTGCCGATCTCATGGGCAGCCTGTGCCCGCCGGCTCAACAGGCTCACCAGCTCGCGGTCCAGTTCGTCGATCTTAGTGCGCCAGTCGGAGATGTCCATGGAGCGGTCGTCAGTCTTCCGTCGTCAGTCTTCAGCCGTGAGTCTTCAGCCGTGTTGCCCAGCGCGTATTATCCGGCCAGGGCTCGCCAGAGCCCGACCCCGTCTGCTGTGAAGAGATTCCGCCGTTCTCTGGCCAGCTAGAACGCAAGGGCTGACGACGGACGACTGACGACCAAAAGCTGCCTTACAAATTGTGCCACACTCTCCGCTTCTTTGCCCGGATTGCGTTCAATGATCTCGACAATCGCGCTGCCTACAGCTGCTGCATCGGCGAAATTTCCCACCGCCTCAAACTGCGCCGCCGTGGAAATGCCGAAGCCGACCGCAATCGGCAGGTCAGTATACTTGCGCAGGCGGCCCACGAGCTTGGCCGCGTCTTCAGGCATCTGTCGCCGCGCCCCGGTCACTCCGGTTCGCGAAACCGCGTACACAAATCCGCTGGACGCCCCGGCAATAAGTTTCAGTCGCGCATCGGTGCTGGTGGGCGCGGCCAGAAACACGGTAGCCAGGTCCCTCTTTCGCATCACCTCCAGGTATTCATGCGATTCTTCCACCGGCAGGTCCGTAAGCAGCGCACCATCAATACCGGCGTCCTGAACCGCGGCGCTAAACTTTGCCAATCCCATGCGGAGGACGGGATTCAAATAGGTAAAGACGATGAGTCCCGCCGGCGAACGCCGCCGGATCTCTTTGCCCAGTTCCAGCACCTGCCGCAACGTGGTCCCGTGGCGCAGGGCGCGTTCGCTGGCGCGCTGGATCACCGGTCCGTCCGCCACCGGATCGCTGAATGGAACCCCGAGTTCAAGCATGTCCGCGCCGGCCTCAATGGCCGCGAAGGCAATGTCCCGCGTGGTTGCGAGATCGGGATCGCCGCACGTGAGATAGGCGACCAGAGAGGGACGATTTTGAAATCGCAGCGGCATCGGTAACAGGAAAGCAGAAAAACACTTCTTAAAATTCCCCAATTACTCAATTCATCAAGCTCATTCCAACTTCAGATTTTCGCGCAAGATTCCAATATCCTTGTCGCCCCGCCCGGAAACATTCACAATCACCACGTCAGACTTCTTCATCCTGGGCGCGCGCTTGATCGCTTCCGCCACCGCGTGGGCGGATTCCAGTGCGGGAATGATGCCCTCAGTTCGCGCCAGGACGGTGCAGGCGTCGAGCGCTTCCTTGTCCGACGCCGACACGTACTCCGCGCGTCCCGTGTCCTTCAGCCAGGCGTGTTCCGGACCGATCGAAGGATAATCGAGGCCGGCTGAGACCGAGTGCGTGGCCGAAATCTGCCCGGCTTCATCCTGCAGCACGTAGGAGTACGTGCCCTGCAGCACTCCCGGCGATCCTCCGCTGAAACGCGCCGCATGTTCGCCGAGGCGTGCGCCCCGCCCGCCCGCCTCCACGCCCACCAGCTGCACCTTCTTGTCTTTTATGAATTCGTGAAAGATGCCGATGGAATTTGAACCTCCGCCAACGCAGGCGATGATCGTTTTGGGAAGCCTGCCCTCAGCCTTGACAATCTGCGCCCGGGCCTCGCGTCCGATAATTTTGTGAAAGTCGCGCACCATGGTCGGATAAGGATGCGCCCCGAGCACGCTGCCCAGCAGGTAGTGCGTAGTGCGCACGTTGGTTACCCAGTCGCGCATGGCCTCATTGATCGCGTCCTTTAAGGTGCGAGATCCGGAATCGACGCCGCGCACTTCCGCGCCCAGCAACCGCATGCGGAAAACATTCAGCTCCTGCCGCCGCATGTCTTCGGTCCCCATGTACACGACGCATTCAAAACCCAGCAGCGCGCATACCGTTGCCGTGGCCACGCCATGCTGTCCCGCACCGGTTTCGGCGATAACGCGATGCTTGCCCATGCGCTCGACCAGCAGCGCCTGTCCCAGACAGTTATTGATCTTGTGGGCCCCGGTGTGGAGCAGGTCTTCGCGCTTGAGATAGATTTTTGCCCCGCCCAGTTGTTTGCTCAGGCGCTGCGCGAAAAACAGAGGCGTGGGACGTCCGGCATAGGTGCGCAACAATTCGTCCAGGCGCCGCTGAAAGCCGCGATCTCTTTTGGCTTTCTCGTACTGCCGCTCCAGTTCGTCCAGCGCCGCCATCAGGGTCTCGGGAACGTAGCGCCCGCCATAGACGCCGAACCGTCCGGCGGACGCGGCCATGGGCGACTGTCTTCTCCTGTCTGTCATGGCATGCACCCCCGCTCCGTTACTTTGCAGCCGAGCAGTCGGGACAGGCCTTGAGCGTCGTGGACGATCCGCGGTGCGCGGTTGGAGTTTTGGGGTTGCCATTTCAGTTTTTCTTTTCCAGCTTTCGCACCGCGTCGATAAAGGCGCGAACTTTCTCCGGATCTTTCCTGCCGGGCCTGGCCTCCACTCCCGAAGCCACGTCCACTCCCCACGGTTTCAGTATGCGGATCGCTTCCGCGACGTTGCTCGAGTTCAAGCCGCCAGCTACAACGATCCTGAGCTTATCGGGTCGAATCCCGGCCGCGGCCGCCTTCCAGTCAAATACTTTTCCCGTACCCCCCGGCGCCTGGGGCGTTCCGGAATCAAGGAAGACTGCGCTAATGCCGGGCCTGTCAACCTCATCCCAGTCGACGCCGCCATCGATCTCAGCGGCCGAAAGAACCAGAAAAACCTTCAGGCCGTAGGCTTTCAACGCCTGGATGAACTCGGGTTTACGGGACGCAACGCCATGCACTTGCGCGGCGGTCAAACCGACCTTGGCCACCGTGGATAGGATCTTTGCAACCGGCTCATCCACGAACACCCCGACTTTTTCGATGTTCGGCGGTAGCTTTCCTACAATCTCCCGCGCTGCTTCAAATTCGACCCGGCGCGGACTCTTCTCGTAGAAGACGAAGCCCAGCGCATCCGCGCCCGCTTCCACGGCGGTTGACGCGTCTTCGAGATTCGTTGTCCCGCAAATTTTGGCCCAAGTCATGAACCCCAGTTCCCGGTTGCCAGTTGGGAGTTCTCAGCCTTCAGTTTTTTGTGCTGAGCGCCGACCCAACGCGTTCGGCGTCCGCCAGTAAGACTTTCAATGCCTCTCGGGGAGACTCCGCTTTCATCAAAGACTCGCCGATCAGGAACGCCTTATATCCAGCTCCGCGAAGGCGGGCAATGTTCGCGCCGTTGTCGATTCCGCTTTCCGCAACGGAGATCACGTGCCGTGGAATCGCTTCCGCCAGGCGAAGAGCGGTGTTCACGTCCACCCTGAAGGTCCGCAAATCGCGATTGTTCACGCCGACGAGGTCGGAACCCGCGTCCAGAGCGCGCTGTAACTCATCTTCGTTATGGGCCTCGCACAGCACATCCAGCTCCAGCGTGCGGCTCTTCTTGGTCAGATCGATCAATTCCGATTGCGAGAGCACGGCGACAATGAGCAGGACCGCGTCGGCGCAGCAGGCTCGCGCTTGCAAGAGCTGGAATGCGTCTACGACGAAGTCCTTTTGTAAGCAGGGTATCGTAGTATTCGCGGAAGCGCTCCTCAGGTTGTCGAGCGATCCCTGGAAGAACTCCTCGTCCGTAAGCACGGAGAGGGCCGCCGCTCCCGCCGCCTGCAAATCCACAGCTAGGCCCTGGGGGTCAAAGTTGGCGCGAATCAACCCGCGGGAAGGCGAAGCCTTCTTTAATTCGGCGATGATTGCCGGTCCCGTCCGGCTTTCGGCGGCCAGGGCACGCCGGAAGCCGCGAGGTGCATGCTGTTCCGCCATCCGCTCCAGCCGGGGCAAGTCGGCCGAGCGTTTCGCATCCGCGACTCGACGGCGCGTGGCAGCGACGATCTGGTCCAGGCTGGCGGCCATAAGGAATCTGAAGATTATACGGGAACCAACGCGAATACCGCTGAAGGGAACGGAGTTGCGTTGCCTTTTGTGTCCTTGGTGGTTAGGGCCTTTAACCCTTAAACCACCGAGGACACGACGGAAGGCTCGGACGGACCTTGAGCCGTGGACGCTCCATCATTCGGTAGAGAACTTGAATACCGTCTCCGAATGGAAGGTCTGGCCTGGCCTCAAAATCGTCGACGGAAAGTCGGGATGATTGGGCGAGTCCGGAAAATGCTGGGTCTCCAGGCACAGGCCATAACGCTGTTTGTAGACATGCCCGTGTTTTCCGGTAATCGTTCCATCCAGAAAGTTGCCGGAATAAAACTGCACGCCGGGTTCCGTGGTAAACACTTCCAATACTCGTCCGCTGGTAGGTTCGTGGACCCGCGCAGCCAGCGTCAGGCTGTTGTCTTTCCGGTTTATCACCCAGTTGTGATCGTATCCGTGTCCGACAACCAGTTGTTCGTAGTCCTGGTTGATGCGAGCGCCGATCTCAGTGGACTTGGTGAAGTCCATCGGTGTGCCCTGGACGGGGCGCAGTTCGCCGGTCGGGATCAGGGTCTTGTCCACGGGCGTGAAACGATCCGCGTTGAGCATAAGATGATGCCCAAGAATGTCGCCGTTGCCTTCGCCTGCCAGATTGAAATAACTGTGCTGCGAAAGATTCAGCGGCGTGGCTTTGTCGGTGGTTGCCTCGTAATCCAGAATCAACTGGTTTTCGTCGGTCAGGGTGTAGCTGACTTTGACCTTAAGGTTGCCGGGATAACCCTCTTCGCCATCCTTACTCAGGTAGCTGAACGCAACGCCAACTCCTTTTGCGTTCTTGAACTCCTTGGCCTCCCAGACCTGCTTGTTGAACCCATTGACTCCGCCATGTAGCGAGTTAGGCCCGTCATTTTTGGCCAGCGTATATTTCACACCGTCGAGGGTGAACGTGCCGTTGGCAATCCGGTTGGCGTAGCGTCCGACGATGACGCCAAAATAGGGCGGGTTGACCAGATATCCGTCGAGCGAGTCATGCCCGAGGACGATATCGCCCAGGTTGCCGTTCTTGTCAGGGACCCGCATCGACACGATGATGCCCCCGTAGGTCATGGCTCGGACTTCGAGGCCGTGTGAGTTGGTTAAGGTATACAGATCGACCGGCCTCCCGTCTCCGGTTTTTCCGAACGATTCCTTGCGAACCTGGCTTTTTTGTTTTGCAGGGGCTGCCATCACGACGGCGACAAAAAGAGTGAGCAGCAGGATGTAAAGCGCTGTCGTTTTATGGGTCATCATGGGTGGTTGCGGAAGCCATCGCGGGCTTCCCATGCATTCTAAGGTTAGCACGCTTGCCATCCTCGGACATATAAAACGTGGCAGAATGCGGCGAAAACAGCCGCATTTAAAGAGGAGCTACCATCAACCAGAAACCGTGGTGCCATCGAAGGGACTCGAACCCCCACACCCTTGCGAGTACATGGACCTGAACCATGCGCGTCTGCCAATTCCGCCACGATGGCAAAAAGTGACTGGGATGCGGCCGTTTTCTCCAGGCCGCCTTCCAGGAAAGGACTACGAGTAATATTCTACAGGGGGGGCGCAGGCTGTCAAACCCCGGACTGTCATGGAAAACGTCACCAAACCGCCCGCTGCTATCGCCAGTCTCCGCGCTCTCGCCCATGACCTGAGCAATTCGCTCGAGACCGTGCTCCAAGCCGCCTATCTTTTGCAGGAGGCAAAACTTGACGGCCAGAACAAGAAATGGGCACAAGCCATTGACGCTGCCGCCCACGACGCCGCCCGCATCAATCGAGAGATCAGGAAAATACTGAATTCGCAGAGCTAGTTTGGCCGCAGGCCTTTGGCCGTTGATGGAGGGCGGGCGTCATCGCCCGTCGAGCACAGGCCAGTGCCTGACGGGCGATGACGCCCGTCCTCCATCAAAGCCAACGGCCAACGACCAACGGCCAACGACGATTTTCACCCTTCCAGCTTCGCCGTCATCGTGATATTTGCCTTGAGCAATTTGGATACCGGGCATCCGCTCTTGGCATTTTCCGCTGCCTTTTGAAAGGCCGCATTGTCCGCCCCCGGGACGCGCCCCACGACGTCGAGATGGACCGTGGTGATGGCCCAGCCGGAGTCTAGCTTTTCCAGGGTCAGCGTCGCGGTGGTCTCGATGCTCGAGGCGGTGAGATTGGCGGCGCCCAACTGGCCGGAAAGCGCCATCGAAAAGCATCCGGCGTGCGCCGCCGCGATCAGCTCTTCGGGATTGGTTCCGGGAGTGTTCTCAAAACGCGTCGCGAACGAGTAGGGAGTATTCGATAGTACGCCGCTGCTGGCGGAAACCACTCCCTTGCCGTCTTTCAGCCCGCCCTTCCATATTGCGCTTGCCTTGCGTTGCATGCGAATCTCCTGATCTCTATGAAGTGGATTGCGTCCCGACCATTGTAGACGCAGCCCAGCCCGGTTGTCAGGCCAGGTCGGTGTGGCGCGGGCGCCCTCGCCCGCGGCCTTTGACATTGATTGTCGAACTATTTAAGGGGAAAACCACAGGGGGAAAAACTCTGGGGCAAAAGCCCTGAACAAACACCCGCAGCTTCTGACTTTGCCCTCGACTCACGCGGGCGAGGGCGCCCGCGCCACACGGGCGGGTTATTTCACGGCGGGCAGATCACTGTTCCAGCAGTTGGCCGCCATCCGCCAGATTCCCAGCCGGCGCCAGGTCTGTACAAACTTGCCGCGTTCGGCCACGGTGGTGCCGTTGGCTTGTTGAACCGCAGCCGTGTAGCGGCCAATCTCGACCGCCATATCGCCCGATTCCTCAACCCGGATGGTTTCCAGCCGAACATTCTGGTATCCGGCTTCTCCCAGACGGCGCAGCATCACCTCGATCGGCTTTTGCCCCTGCACAGCTTCCCGCTGCGGCGGCATCAGCAAGCCGTCGGCGGTAAACAGGGCTGCCGCCTGATCGTAGTTTCCCGTATTGAATGCAGTGGCAAAATCCTGGGTCAATCCGCGGATCGCAGACTGCACGTCCAGCCATGAATTTACACTAGCTGCGCTGCCAGATGAGGACCGGTACATCGTGCTACCTCCGGGACTAGCAGACGGCGCAATACCTTCCAGGTCGCGCCGCCGGTTGCAGAGATCTTATCTCAAGGCGATGTGGAAAAGTTTGTCCCTTTCCGCTCGCGCTGAGTTCATTCTCATGAACGTCTCGAATTTTGATTCCACAGGGTATGATTGGTTGCCCGGGTTTCACATTGCCGGTTGCCTGGAAAGGTTCTGCCCATGTATTTCGAACAGTTTTATCTGGGCTGTCTTGCCCACGCTTCTTACATGCTGGGGTCGCAAGGCGAAGCCGTTGTGGTCGATCCCCAGCGTGACGTGGATCTTTACGTAAAGGCCGCCCAGGAAAACGGGCTGACCATTCGTCACATTTTTGAAACCCACCTGCACGCCGATTTCGTTTCAGGACACAAGGAACTCGCGGCCCGCACCGGGGCAAAAATCTATTTCGGAGCTCAGGCCGGCGTCACATTTCCTCATGTTGACGTTCACGATGGTTTCGAGTTGCGTTTTGGAAAAGCCGCGATCAAGGTTCTCGAAACTCCCGGGCACACTCTGGAGAGCATCTGCCTGGTAGTTACCGATGATGAAAAGCCGCAGAAACCCTGGGCGGTCCTGACCGGCGATACGCTGTTTATTGGTGACGTGGGTCGTCCCGATCTTTCCCGCACCTACTCACCCGAGCAATTGGCGGGGATGCTGTATGACAGCCTGCATGACAAGCTGTTGAAGTTGCCGGATGAGGTCCTGGTGTATCCCGCGCACGGCGCCGGTTCGCTCTGCGGACGCAACATGCGGGCAGAACGTTCCTCGACCATTGGCACCGAGCGCCTCACCAACTACGCGCAGCAAGTCCAGACTCGCGACGAGTTCATCCGGCAGCTGACCAGCAATTTGCCGGCCCGTCCTGAATATTTCCTGCAGGATGCCGACATCAATCGCGGAGGCGCCCCGGCGCTCGCCGACCTGCCGGAACTGAAACCAGTCACGCCCGCGGAACTGAAAGCCGGGCTGGAAGAGGGCGTGATGGCGCTGGACATTCGCCCTGGGGAACAGTTTGCCGCGGGCCATGTGCCCGGTTCTGTGAACATTCCTTTGTCCGGACAATTCGCTTCGTGGGCGGGAACCATTCTCGGTTTGTCGTCGGCCCCCGTACTTGTCGCCGACACTCCCGAACAGTTGTCGGAAGGCCGTCTTCGCCTGGCCCGGGTAGGAATCGAAGGCGAGCGCGGATACCTGGAAGGTGGCGTCGCCGGATGGCAGCAGGCCGGATTCGATCTTGCGACCCTGCGCGAGATCAGTGTGCAGGAATTGCAGCAGCAGCTCTCGAAAAACGCCATGCGTGTGTTGGATGTCCGCCGTGAAGCGGAATGGATGGCGGCGCACATCGACGGAGCGGCGTGGTGGCCGCTCGACCGCTTCCGGATTTCTCCTCCTGAGGTTGATCCCAAGACGCCTCTGGCTGTCCATTGCCAGAGCGGCTATCGCAGCCTGATTGCCTGCAGCCTTCTGCAACGCGCCGGCTTTAAAAATGTACTGAACGTCAGCGGTGGATTTGGCGCCTGGCAGGAAGCGAAATTGCCGGTCGCAACCGGCGCCCCGGTGGAAGCCTGAGTGGGCTGGGTGGAGGACGGGCGTCCCGCCCGTCAAGCACGGGCCCATGCTCGACGGGCGGGACGCCCGTCCTCCACCGGACCTCCTGTAGAATGCACCTACCATATCAATGATCACTCTCGTCGACGTCCAAGCTGCCCTGGAGCGCATTCGCCCATCCATCTATCTTTCGCCGTTCACTCTGTCCGCCACGTTTTCGCAGCTCACCGGCAATTCCATTTACCTGAAACTCGACAACCTGCAGAGAACGGGAGCATTCAAGGAACGCGGCGCGCTGAACAAGCTGCTGACCATGACGGCAGAGGAGCGCGACCGGGGAGTGATTGCAGCTTCGGCGGGAAATCACGCGCAGGGACTGGCCTATCATGCCGGCCGCCGCGGCGTCAAAGCTCAGATCTGCATGCCGCTCACGACCCCGTTAATCAAAGTTTCCGCGACTAAATCATACGGCGCCGAAGTCATCCTACACGGCGCCAACTACGACGATGCCTGTGAAGAAGCCATCCGGCGCGGCCAGCAGCAGCACCTCACTTTTATCCACCCTTTCGATGACGACGCGGTCATCGCCGGCCAGGGCACCCTCGGACTTGAGATGCTGCAGCAGCATCCCGAAATCGAAGTGGTGGTGGTCCCCATCGGCGGGGGCGGCTTGATCGGCGGCATCGCATGCGCCATCAAGGAGACCAATCCTAAAGTCCAGATCATCGGAGTACAGACGTCACGGCTCCCATCGATGAAGGCTGCGGTAGCCGCAGGCAAACCGGTGACCCTGGCTCCGGCCGCAACCATCGCCGATGGCATCGCCGTGCGCCGGGCTGGCGATCGCACTTTGCCCTTGGTCCAGAAGTATGTCGATGAAATCGTCACCGTTGACGAAGAAGAAATCGCCAATGCGGTCCTGCTGCTGCTGGAACGAGAAAAGACCATGGCGGAAGGGGCCGGGGCAGCCGCTATCGCTGCATTGATCAATCGCAAGCTGCAGATGACGGGGAAGAAGATCGCCGTGCTGGTCTGCGGCGGCAACATGGACGTGACCCTGCTGTCGCGAATCATCGAGCGCGGCCTGGTAAAGGATGGACGCCTGGTGCGCTTGCGCGTCCATCTTCCTGACTATCCCGGGGCCCTGCACCGCCTGACCGGAATTCTCGCCGACCACCGCGCCAATATCGTGGAGACTTCCTACGACCGCGCCTATTACGGAGTGAATCTGGGAGAGACCGCAATCGATATCACCATGGAAACTCGGGGCCCGGACCAGATTGCCGAACTGCTGGTTGCCCTGGAATCTGCCGGCTACTCCCACGAACGAATCCTATAAATCTCCGTGTGGGGCGGGCGCCCTCGCCCGCCGCCTTTGCAGTTAGTTTTCTAGTTGGGAAATTTTGTGAGTTGCGGGGCCTCCACGTATGACTTGCAATAGAGCAGGAGTCAAAGGCGGCGGGCGAGGGCGCCCGCCCCACGCGGACCGCGTCCTTCAATTCCCGCCGGTCAGCTCGCGAATGATCTGGGCTTCCCTTTCCCGGTAAGGCTTGCCGTCCGGATAGAACACTTCGTGGAACCATACGGGAGGTTTTTCCAGAACATAGGGCTTCTGCCAGGAGTCCCAAGGCAGATAAGTTTGTGTCTTGCCTGCGACCAATCCCCAGTTAATCGCCGCGACGTGCCGCTTTTTCGCCAGCGGCAGAATCAAGTCGAATGTGCTTCCCATGGGACGGGCCATGTACTCGGTGCACAAAATCGGCCGGTGATATCGCTCCAGCCATCCCACTTTTTGTTCGAAGTCTTCCGGCCAACCATAGTTGTGAAAGGAAATCACGTCTGACTGTTCCAGCTGAACTTTCGCCGTAGCCGACAGTTTCTCCGGTGATGACCAATCGCCTTCCCAGACTCCGCTGGTAAGCGGCTGCGTGGGATGGGCTGAACGCGCCCAGGAGAAAACCTGGGGCAACACAGCCAAAACTAGTTCCGCTTTGTTTTTCAGCTCCACGGCTCCGTAAGCGCCCCCATTGCCGTTATTGGGCTCGTTCCATAAATCCCAGGCGAGTACGCGCGGGTCATTGGCGAATGCCCCAACCACCCCCAGCACATATTCTTTGAGCCGTGGATAATGCGCCGGGTCCTGCAGCGCGGCGGCTCCAGGACTCTGCACCCAGCCCGAGTTGTGCACTCCGGGAATCGGCGGATGTTGCGGCCCGAGTTTGGGAAACGGGTCCCAGCAGGAATCGAACAGAACAAAGACCGGACGAATTTTATGCCGCGCCGCGATGGCCAGAAAGGTGTCGATCCGTTGCTTGAAGCCGACGGCATCCTGCTGCCACAGCAAATCGTGCAGAAACACCCGCATGGTATTCATGCCGAGGCCCTGCGCCCAGCCCAGTTCCCTATCAATCTCCTGAGGATCAAAGGTGGCCGCCTGCCACATCTCGAGTTCGTTGATCGCGGTGGCCGGAATAAAGTTGCTGCCCACCAGCCAGGGCTGCTGCTGGTACCAGGCATTGGCTCTTTCTTCCGGCCAGCGCTGTGTGTCAGCGAGCAACTGGGGGAAACAGGCCAGCATCAGAAGCAGGACTATGGAGATCGATCGCTTCAAAGCCGCCTCCTTTAAACCGAATTTTTGCGTCAGTGGAACCATTTTCCCATTGTGGAATGGCATCGTCTGAAAGTGCGCCCCACAGCCTTGTCAGCGCAACCACCCTCGCGCTCAAATCAGTTGATGGAAATTCCTCAACCGTTTGATGAAGTCGAACCACTTCAGACACCTGGCACCATCGGGAAATTGTCGAAGAGAGTCGCGATTTCCTTATTGAGTCTATCCGGCGGAAAGGGCATACTCAAGGTCTGGCCAAGTTCAGACCGCTTCGTTCCCAGCCACTTTCATAAGTTCGTTGCAAGCGCGCGTTTCGCCAGCGTGCGTCGGTGTTCTTTTGGGGCCGGATTCTGCCGACTTCGCGGCTCTGGTCCCTCGACATGCCTGATGGGATGACGTCCGCAATCGCGATGGGTCCTTCGCGCTCCGGCGCGAAGCCGATGCTGGTGGCGGCGATGGCCATTCATCTCCGGTACGAAATCTCAGTACTAAGAACGGAAATATCACCTAGAGGCCATTACTGGTAATGATAGTTAAGAACTTCATCATAAAGAATGTTTTATTCACGCTTTTGCTGATTCTTCCCGCATCCGCCGGGATCAATTTCGTACAGCAGAACAATAAGACTTTGAACCCGTCCGGCTCGTCCGTGGTGGTGTCGTACCCCAGTGCACAGACAGCGGGAAACTCAAATATTGTAGTGGTGGGCTGGAACGATACCAGCGCTGCCGTGAAATCGGTTACCGATAGTCTTGGGAACAGTTATGCCCTGGCGGTGGGTCCAACCGCGGGCAAAGCGCTGACCCAGTCGATCTATTACGCCAACCAAATCGCCGCCGGCAGCAATGCGGTGACGGTAACCTTCAACCACAAGGCAGCGTATCCGGACGTGCGCGTGCTGGAGTACAGCGGGCTTGACCCGACGGCTCCCTTGGACGTCACCGCGGCGGCGGCAGGCAATTCACAAAATGGAAATAGCGGTCCCGCCACGACCACTGCGTTAAATGAGCTGATCTTTGGCGCGGGAATGACGTTTGACGTGTACAGCGCGGCGGGGAGCGGATTTACCAAGCGGGTGATCACTAACTTTGGAGACATTGCCGAAGACACCACGGTTCTTGCCATGGGCAGCTACAGCGCCACGGCGCCTCTGCGGTTATCCGCTCCCTGGGTGATGCAGATGGCCACCTTCCGCGGCAGCGGGCAGAGTTTGCAACCGCCGCCGACGGTGACGGCGATCACGCCGAACTCGGAGGCCGGCAACGGCGGAACTTCGGTGACCATCACGGGCACGGGATTCTCGGCTGGGGCGACGGTACAGCTGGGAGGAGCGGCTGCGTCCAATGTGGTGGCAGCCAGCAGCACGGCGATTACGGCGATCACACCGGCACACGCGGCGGGGACCGTGGACGTCGTGGTGACCAACCCCGATGGCCAGAGCGCGACCTTGCCGGGGGGCTACACCTACGCCATCTCCAGCGGACAAGGTCCACAGCCGCCACCGGTGGTAACGGCGATCACGCCGAACTCAGGGTCGGCCAATGGCGGAACCTCAGTGACCATCACGGGCACGGGATTCTCCGCCGGAGCAACGGTGCAGCTGGGAGCAGCGGCAGCGACCAATGTAGTGGTGGCGAGCAGTACCTCGATCACGGCGACGGCCCCGGCGCACACGGCTGGGACCGTGGATGTCGTAGTGACCAACAGCGATGGCCAGAGCGCGACTCTGCCGGGTAGCTATACCTATACGACTTCTTCGGCAACGGGCATCAGTTTTGTGCAAGCCAAGTCGGCAGTGGCGCTCTCAGGGTCCTCATTGGCGATCGCCTATCCAGGGACACAGACCGCGGGAAACCTGAATGTGATCGCGGTGATGTGGGGCGACACGACTTCGGTCGTGAGTTCGGTCACCGACAGCGCCGGCAACATCTACGCCGTGGCCGCCGGTCCAACCAGAACCAGCGGGCTGAGCTCGCAGATTTACTATGCCGCGAACATCGCCGGCGGAAGCAATACCGTGACCGTGACCTTCAACCAGACCGCGGGCTGGCCCAATGTGAACGTGCTCGAATATAGCGGTCTCGATCCAGTCAGTCCGTTGGATGTGGTTGCGACCGCAAGTGGCAAGGGGACACTCGCGAACAGTGGTTCAGCGAGTACCACTTCGGCCAACGAACTGATCGTTGGGGCAGGCAATCCGAGCACATTGTTCAAGACCGCGGGCAGTGGATTCAGCACCCGGATCATCAACTTGTACGGTGGTATCTCGGAGGACGAAATCGTCACCGGTGCGGGAAGTTACAACGCGACCGCGACGTTGGGCTCAGGCACCTGGGTGATGCAGATGGCCACCTTCCGCGGCAGTGGGCAAAGTTCGCCCAATCCTGCGCCTCCGGCGGGTCATACCTACACCACAAACTTTCCCCTGACCGAGAACCCTATCTCCGAAGGCGGTAATTGGATCAACGCCGGCACCACCGGCCTGGACTGGACCAACATGCAGACCACACCCGGTTTTGCCTTCGCCACCCAGACGGGCACGAATCCGGCGCTGTTCGATGACTCGGTAGCGGTACTTTCGGGGAATTGGGGCAACAACCAGACCGCGCAGGCAACGGTGCAGACGGTTACACCCATCACGGTTCATCCTGGCCCTTGTTACCAGGAGTCGGAGATTTTCTTACGCGCTTCGATTTCGCCCCACAGCGTCAGCGGCTACGAAATCAACGTTGGGAACTGGAACAACGCGAACTCCTATATTCACGTGGTTCGCTGGAATGGTCCGTTCGGCAACTTCACCACCATATTGAGCGCTACGGGCTCTCAATACGGAGTCAAAACAGGTGACGTTTTCTCGGCGCAGATGATCGGCAATGTGATCACCGTATTCATCAACGGTGTCCAGAAAGGGCAAGTCACGGACAGCACGTACGCCAGCGGCAGTCCGGGCATGGGCATGTATATCCAGAGTCCCTCCACCTGCGGCAGCGGCGCTAACAATTTTGGCTTTTCCAGCTACACGGCAACGGATTACTGAGCCTCCAGACCGGGTCACGGTAGGGGATGAGGGCCAAGTTGCAAAGGCCCGCATCATCAATTAGTGTTGATTTCTCCGCAGCCTACGACCCCAGCCGGGATGGCGGAACTGGCAGACGCAGCGGACTCAAAATCCGCCGGTACTTAGTACCTTGGGGGTTCAACTCCCCCTCCCGGCACCAGATTTTCCCTTGTGTTTTGAAGGACTTGTGGTTCCTCTGTCCACATGGTTGACTGTCAGTTTTCTGGTGAAAACGGTTCACTGTAGTAAAACTGTAGTAGAAACGCGTGTTGTGGAACGCGATGGTTCTTGCCAATGGATCGTTCAAAACAACAACTTCAAATCCAAGTTGAGCTTCTTGCCGTTGGCGGCAAGCCACTGCCGCGCTCGCTCCGATGATGGGCAAAGACTCTGCACGGTCAGCCAGAAGCGTCTTAGCTGCATCCGGGTCTTTGAGGCCTTGAAGCGCTGCCAGAAGACACTCTCGTGTGTCGGAAATTCTGAGGCCGGGGAAGCTCTCCATGCAGCGCCCCACCTCGCCGGGAACGGTGGCCTTTAATGCGTCCCAATCGATCAGAGCCTCTTCGCGGATGTTTTCGTCGAAGTTGAGAGCCTTGCCGAGGTTAGCGAACACACCGAAGTAATCCACCACAACACCAGTGCGCTTGTTCATGGTCGGCAGTGGCCGATTGGTGCGTAAACATTGGGTTGTTGCGGCCATACCGGAGATGTTCGAAATGTGTAGTTTGCTTACACTTGAGTTCGTCGCCGCAAAGGTGGCATAGAGTTAGCCAGGACACCTACGGCCTTTGCGGTTCGCGGCAGGGTGACGGTGAAGACCAGGCTACCGAACTCCATTACGATCGAAAGCCTTCGGCTGCAAGAAGGGGCAACCCATGATGCGGGAGAATGCCTGTGGCGTTTGGTAGAAGCAGAGTACGGCGCTCGTCGCCGGGAGGATAATTTCAGGCGAGCTCAGTTGCTTCTGAGTCTGAATACCTTGGAAGGAAGAGGTTCATGGCGGCCGCTAACGCCAGCGCTGTCGCGAGGATCACCAGCAAAGAGGTATAGGAGCCGGTCGAATCGAAGGCGCGGCCCAGGATCACCGGGCCAATTGCTGCTGCGGCGGCATAGAACGTCCAGGTAACGCCGTAAAGCGTGGAAAAAGCGCGCAGCCCAAAATAACGAGTCAGCAGGTACGGTGTGATGGCCGCTTCGCCGCCGGCTCCAATGCCGATCAGCGTCGCCGCGAGGCAGCCCGCGAAGAAACTATTCGCCCGGGCAAGCAGAAAAATTCCTGACGCGGTGGACAGGCTTATTACAAACGCGACACGCGCCCCGAAAAACCGGTCCAGCAGCCAGCCTGCTCCGACCCGCCCGAGCAGGCTCGAGCCACCCAGTATGGATGCGCATAGCGCCGCGCCGCTGGCCGTGATTCCACGGTCCGTCAGTAATGCAGACATCTGGGTGATCGCTCCGTTCATGCTGATCGAACTCACGCACAGGACGGCGACTATAATCCAGAAAGCATAGGAAAGCAGGCCCTGCTGCCACGTCATTCCAGAATGTGCGACCGACGCAGACTCGGCTCTTCCTCATACCTCGCCTGGCGGTACATGAACCCACCCAGCCAGTTGTAGCTGGCCCAGTACTCGGGACGCACCCGAATGGCGCGGCGATAAGTCTCTTCCGCATCCGCCATTTTTCCCATGCCCTCGTAGGCCGAGGCCAGCCCCCGGTAGGCATCGTCATTGGTAGCATCGGCCTGAAGTGCACGCTCGAACTCAGCCGTCGCTTCGTTATACCTGCCCGTGCCCGTATATACCGTGCCCAGGCAGTCGTGGCCGACGCCATTGACACTGGCCCGCTGACAAGCCTTGAGCGCCTTTGTTACCCATTCGTGATCATGGGTCAGTTCATACTTCTGCCAATAGCTTTCCCCCAGGCCGGCATAGGCCAGAGCGTAGCCGGGATCGCGGTCCAGGGCGCGCTGAAAGACCTCGATCGCGCTCTCGATGTTCTCCGGCTTCTGGTACTCCTGTAGGTAGCCACGGCCCCGCAGGTAGAAGTCATAAGCCTCGGGCTGATTGGTTCCCCGGGCGGTCAGGATTTTCCGCTCCGGCGTGCTCAGTTCCAGATCGAGATTCCGAAGGGCGCTGTCGACAACTCGATCCTCCAAACCGAAGAGATCGGCAGTGTCAGCAGTGATTGTGTCGGCACGCAGCACCCGTCGCGTGCTGGCATCCACGAGGCTGTAATTCACACGCATCCTCGGACCCGACTCGTGGATGCTGCCCTCTAGCACCAAGTTCACTCCCAGTTGCGCACGCGCCTCCTCCACTGATGGAGTCGGCAGTTTCCGGATTTCGCTCGTAGGCACGATCTGGAGGGGATGCTTGGCTGTCAACTTGGTCAGCTTGGCAGTCAGTGTCTCTGACAAACCTCCGCCAAAAGCACGCGCACTCGCATCGCCCTCGGCTGGGACGAAAGGCAGTACTGCCATGTTCTTCCTCTCGGGCAGGAGGCCTGCCGCCGGCGAGCCCAATCTCCAAGGCCAGGCCTTGATTAAGAGGAAAGCCGCCACAATCACGGCCACAGCCGCCAGCGCCTGCAAAGTCATTCTGATCCCCAATCGGACCTGGGAGCGGTTCGGCAGCAACGAGGGCTGCTGGAGTTCCCGCTGTAATACGCGCAGATCCAACAGCAGGTCCGAAGCGTTCGCGTAGCGCGCCTGCGGATCCTTCGCCAGCATCTTGCTGATAATCCGCTCGAGTTCTGCTGGAGTGCCGGGCACAGAGTCTGCTATCGGCGCGGGGGAAGAGTGCAGAATTCGGTCCGCGGTGACCAACGGCTTGGCAGTAAAGAAGGGATGGCATCCAGTCAACATCTCGTAGAACACAACGCCTAGAGAGAAGATATCGGCCCGGGCATCGAGGTTTTTTTCCAGTAAGACTTCGGGCGCCATGTAACCGGGTGAACCAGCACAGCCCAAGCTCGTACTCTCCACGCTGGCCGTGATGGCGGTCTCGTCGGCGACAGAAAGAACACGTCGTGCCAAGCCAAAGTCGAGGATCTTCACCTGGCCTGCCGGAGTGAGCATGATGTTTTCCGGCTTGATGTCGCGATGAATAATGCCTTTGTTATGAGCCTCAGCCAAGCCTTCCGCACACTGTACGGCCACTTTAAGGAAAGATCCCAACTCCAGGCGGGTGGTACCTTCAAGCCGACGCCGCAAACTGGTGCCATTGACGTATTCCATTACAATAAAGATTTCGCCCAGTTCTTCCACCACGTCATAGACGCCAGCAATGTGTTCTGAACTTAGCGCTGAGGCGCGCTGGGCTTCTCGGAGGATGTGTCGCCGGGCCTCGTGATCGTTGCGCAGCTTGTGCGATACCCGCTTGAGAGCTACCGGACGCTCCAGTTTGGTGTCCTCAGCGTAGTAGACTTCGCCCATGCCTCCGGCACCGAGCTTAGAGCGGATTACGAACCTGCCCACACTGCTTCCCGTCAGATCCTCAGGGAGAGCGGACCCTATCGGTGCCGGGGGAGCAGTGCCCATGGCTAAGCACCTTCTTTACTTGCGTACTTGGGTCGCGGCTTGTGACTTCGGAGAAGTCTCAGTGCAAGGCTACAAGAATCAAGAAACTGCAAACCGTCAACATCAGATATGAGGCTCTTGCGCACATCACAATCAGCTTCATTCTAGAACGAGTCCAGTCGATGTCCGCAGTGATCTGAGTCACCCGGCTGAGTGATTTGAACGCGAAGTCTGGGACGGGCCGTATGCGGGGTCAAGAACCCACGAGATTTCAACGCATCACAGAACGCAGATTTGGTGCAGATGATGTAGAAGCCTTAGCTGTGACTTTCTGGGACTCGACTCTTGCCTACCGTCTAGTTCACCCTTCCTGCGCATAGTCTGTGAGCTGTCCAGACCGAGACTCCGAACTTCTCAGCCAGGGCTCTAAATGGCAGCTTCTCGTGCACACGTTGCCTCCTGAGATCCGCAACCTCTTTGTGGGTCAATTTACGCAACGGCGGTCGGCCCATATCTCCATTCGCTCGGGCATTCGCCAAACCTGACTTCACTCGTTCTGCGATCAGTGATCTCTCGAACTGGGCAACGGCACCAATCATTTGAAACAGCATTTCGCCGGCTGGAAGTGACGTGTCTACCGCTTCAGTCACCGACACAAAATCGATGCCAAGCGCTCTGCAGAGTTCGAGGCCGGCAATCAGATTTTTCAGGGAGCGCGCAAAGTGGTCAAACTTCCAAACCACAACGACGTCGATTGCCCGGCGACGGCAATCTTTCAACAGTTCGTCAAAACCGGGTCGAGTTGAGGCTGATCCGGATATGCCCTTGTCTCGATAGATCTTGTGTTGCAACCATCCCCGCCGTTGCACGTATTCACGCAGGGCTCTTTCCTGCGCTTCTGTATGTTGCTCACCACTACTTACTCTGACATAGAGTGCAGCCCGTTTTTGTTTCATTCGGGTCTTCCCCCTGGGCGTGCATATTGAAATGGCTTATTTTCAAATAGCGCTGCTTTTGGGTCTCTCGCATAGCGTGCCCACGACCAGGAAGACTATATTTGACCCAGCGATGGGAACCGATTACATCGTGTTTATCAGAAGAATATTGAAGCGGTTTCTCGGTTAGGGTGACCTGCCATGGAATGCATCACAGGGACGGAGATCCGGGACTTCAGGATCCGCGGCAACTACGTTAACCAGCACAGCCTGCTGTCCAGGAGAGACCCGCATTCATCGAAGGAAGAAAACCCCGTCTTGAGCGGCCCTGGATATTCTCCGCCCGTGGTGGAGTTCGAACTCGACGGCGGCTCTACAAGCAGCATCGTGGTCAGCGAAATCGATATTCCGTTCCTCTGTGACGATGACATTGAGAAGGCGAAAGGATACCTTTCTCTGATTCTGAATGCCCGTCGAGGAGACCCCAAAGCGGTGAAGGATTTGGCTCTGGCGGCGGAACATTCGTTTCGAGGATTGGAGGAGCCTCAGCCAACTGAAAGCAGTTTCGTCGTTCCTTCCACAAGCGATCAGCCCCACTCAGAGCAAGAGATCAGCCAAAAGGGATTCATACTCCTGAAGCTGAGCCAACTAGGCTACCCCGTGCCGGACTTTGTCGTGCTTACCTCTTGTGCTTATGCCGATCGCGTCCAACGCCTCGAAGAGCACGTCTCGGAAGCCATCAAGCAACTCGAGATCCTCACCATGCAAGGTCTGGGAGACTGCAAAAGCCCTCTCGTCTTCGCAATTCGCTGCGCCACGGCACACTACATTCCCGGGGTCATGGACACTTATCTCAACGTCGGCGTGACCGAAAGCACGTTGCCGTGTTTAGAGAAGATGTACGGCTCTGTTGCCGCGCACAAGATGTTCCTGAATAACCTGCGGAACCTCTGTCGTTCTCTCCACCGTGACGAGTACGCCGCGATTGTTGGTGCCGTCAAGTCTGATCTTGCTCCTGAGGAGATAGTGGGCTTAATGGAGCAGCTATCCGAGATCATTCGTAAAACTGACAGAAGGCTCCTTGAGGATCCCCTCTTGTCAGGCCACCTTCTTCGCACGACAGGCCTACAAGCACTTTGAAGAGAACAAGGATCTCGTGCTGACGCTCTGCAGGGGAGCGGAACATTATCCCAGCCTCATCATGCAGAAAATGATCTGCACAGTCCGGCATGAAAATGCCTACGCCGGAGTCATCTCCAGCCGCCATACCCAGACGGGATTGGGTATGGAACTCCAGACCGCCCATGATATTTTTGGCGAAGAAATGATGACTGGAACTGCAGAAATCCACTCGACCTCTTTCGAGGATCGAGAGGCGATTCTGAGCGACTTTCCCGCCGTTTATCATTTCGTTCCACATCTTGGAGACCTTGAAAGAGAGTTTGAATCCCCGGTCACCATCGAGTTTGCGGTGGAAGCGACAGCCAGATATCAGTCGTTCGCGCTCCTGCAACTGAATCAGACGGGAATGGCGGGGCGAGCAGCCATCATCTCCGTTGTGGACATGCACAAGTCGGGAACAGTGTCACGGCAGCGGGTGATCGAACTCATCCGGCCCTACCACATCAAGCAGCTCACCAGCGACACCATCGACCAGGAGGATTTCGATCTCCTCAGCCACTTCTGCTCGGGCGTAGCGGTTCTGCCCAGGTCCGCGGTGTCGGCCCGCGTGTATTTCACTGGTGATGCCGCGCTGAGAGCCAAGAGCGAAGGGGACAAAGTGTGTCTTTGCAAGAGTACCTTTGTGCCCACCGACACGGTGGTGATGCGCGAGATGGATGCCATCATCAGTCTGACCTCGGCCGCCGTGCATGTGGTTACGATCTGCCAGAGCTTGGGCATACCCGCCCTGCTGAGCCTCGAAAAGAACGGCGTAACGCTGCGGCCGGGTGGAGGCCTGGTTAATTCGTCCGGCAGAGAGATCAAGGAGGGAGATTGGATCACGGTCTCGTCGAGACGAAGATCTATCTACCTGGGAAAGGCAAAGTTCAAGCCTGGCCGGCTGCTTGCGCTACATGAGGGGAGAGCCGGTCGAGATAGACGAGGAGGAGAGGAGAACTTTTGCATCCATCGCTTATGCGTACCGCTACTACCAGCAATTGGTCCGAGGTCTCGAAGTCGACCAGATCTCCACACTCAACGAAGTCGTCCGGCTGGTGAATTTCGACCTGCGAGGGGAGTCCGAAGAGTCGAGGAAGCTTGTGAACGGCTGGTTTGACGAACGCGAAACGTCGTACATGGAAGAGGTTCTCAAGAGCGATATTGGCGACCACCTGGGCCAGAGCAATGTTTTCGAGATGCTGACCCTGGACCGTAAGATCCGGTTCTTCAAGCGGGCCCTGGCGAAATGCTCCCGTGAACATATCTCAGGCTACGAGGCAGGCGCGTTTCATGCTGGGCCGATTCTTGTGTTCGCGCTATCCCGCGCGTTCTGGAAGTGCTTTAGCCCGTCGGAAATCGGGCTGCTGGTGAATGAGTGGGTCCTCTTCGAGAAATACATGCAGCTTCTGCACAACGTGGGTGAGAGGAAGATTCTCCTGGCTCGCAAGCAAATTCTCAAGGGTGGGCTCGACCAGCTTTCGCTTCACCCCGGCAACGTGCAATCCCTCATCACGCTAAAACTGAGCGGCGTGAGGTTGGAAGAAGCGAAAGACTCCTTGCCCGAGATGGAGCTGATCCCCAGTCCGCGAGGGTGCTGGAACTTCTCCAGCAGCCCTACCGCGTTCTCTATGATTTCAACGCAGTCTGGTCCGTCGGCCAGCTCGAAAAGATCTGTCGGGAGGAGAACCTGCCCCTGCCCCGGCCGGATGACATCTAGAGCGCATGGACCTGTTCCGGAACCGCTACCGCCGACTTGATCCCGTACAGATAATCGCGATCAATGGTCGATTCCATCTCCCGCAGTACATCGGGAAGTTCCTTTCCATCCCTCGCGGCAATCAGCCGCCCGAGCGCGAGCGAGAGCGAAAGCACCGCATTCATGCCGAGATTCGCCTTTCGCTGCATGATCTGGATCTTCTCCTCGGCCGAAGCGTTGGCGTCGATCTTGCCTCGCTTCGTGGCCAGATCCAGTTCGAGCAGCCAGAAGCTCCCGGTCGATGTCGGCGAGAGTGCCCAGCGCCGAGATCTTCTGCCCCAGAAAGCGGGGAGCGATGCACTTCGGTGACGTTGGCCACAGCATTCAGACAGCCCTTGCCGCCGTACCGCTTGGCTCTCATCCAGAGGTCTGCCAGTTCGCGATTCTCCTTGGTGATCGCGTCGGCCTTGAGGTTGGCGAGCGAACCGGTAGGTTTTTTCTTTCTCCTTGAACACGAAATAGTTCGGGAATTTCCGCGTGAGCGGATTCGGCCTCGATGATGCTGTCGACCAGGTGGATGGCCTCATCCGTACCTGCCGAGATGCCCAGTGGCGTGGCAGCGGTGAACTTCATACCGTTGTCGAGCATGACCACCACTCCAACTGTCGGTATGCCCGCGTTGGTCGGTTCCTCGTGAGCGGAGATGTCGGCAATGACGAGATCGGGATCGAGTTTCCGGGTGATCTTTGTACCCTTCTTCGCCATTTCCATCAGTTCGACGATTCTCCCGTATTTGACCAGCCTTTCCGTGTTCGCTCCGCCCCCGCATTTCAGGCCGAGCGCGCCGACCGCGAAGCTGATGTCGGCTTCCATCACCTCGTTGGGAGACTTGGATCGGTGAGAGACCACCAAGGCGAGCCCCAACTCCTTCGCCGTACGAGTGGCCAGCAGGGTCTCACTCAGGCGTGCCGATCTGGTTGGCCTTGATCAGGGCAGTGTTGATGAGCCCCTGTTCGGCGCATCTTTCGAATCGTGGTATCCTTGGTCGTAACCAGATCGTCTCCGATAATCAGGATCTCGTGGTCGAGGGCCTTCATGAGTTTCTTCCATCCCTCGAAGTCGTCTTCTGCGAACGGATCTTCCAGCGAAACGATCGGATATTTCTTGACCCAGCGAATGTACAGGTCGACCATTTCGTCCGTGCTCAGAACCTTTGGATCTTCCGCTCTCCAGAAGAGGTACTGGCCGATCGAATCTTTCTCACCAGTCTTCTCCCGGTAGGCATTGCTGAGTTCACTGGCGGCGGGATCGAGCGCGAGGCAAACATCCCGGTCGGGAACAAAGCCGCATTCCTCGATGGCCTGGACCGCCACTCTCAGTGCCCTCTCTTCCGGCAGCAAGTCGCCTTTTTCCCTGGCGTAGGAGGCCACGATGCCTCCCTCCAGTCCGATGCCCACGAAATTCAACCCTTCCGTGTCCTGGATGATCTGGATCGCCCTGCTTTGCAGCATGTTGGTGACCCGCTGGGCCTCAATGTAATCCTTGGCGGTAAGGGGCAGGAACATCAATTCCTGGAAGCTCAGGTTGCCGCCCATCTCCTCGGTGTGACGCCCTCCCTGGATGGAGTTCCTGAACTCCCAAGGGGCGAACACAATCTTTCCGTCCGGCAATTCCAACTCCTGCAGCCTGTGCAGCCGGAGCTTGCGCCTGAGTTCAGACGGCTTTACCGGGCGCGATTCTTGCGTCGCGCGAGACCGGTTCCGCAGCCCTCACTTCCGCCATTTTTGCCGCCGCCTCCCGCTGCCTTTCCCGGAACGCCTTGTATTTTCCTGCGTCCGAGAGCAGGAAATCGAAAAGAGCGACTACGCCAACGGTGAAGAGAAGTCGTCCCGCGTAGACCGCCGCCGGAAACGTGGCGTAGCAGGCCAAGCAATATCAGGATGATTCCGGGCAAGAACGTGATCTGGCTGAGCACCTTGCTCGCCCTCGGGCCTGCGGCCGACACCGCCAGGTTCTGCGTCTTGACGCTCGGATGGAAGCTCCCCGCCTCCTTATGTACTCCCTTGAAGGCTCCGTAGGGGATTTTAACGAACATCTCGAGATACCAGAGCCACCTGCCAATCAGGCCCTGCTTCAGCTTTTGCTCGGCAGGACCCGCAAGCTCCGGTCTGAGATTGTTGGTCCTGACCGCCGCCAGGTAGTGCCCCATCTCGTGGATGGCGATGTTGCAATGCCACGCCGCATACCACATCAAAGAGGAGATCACGACCTCAACGCTCAGGAACATCTCCCGGATGACATGCGAATATTTGATAGCCACGTGTGTAGGAATGCTGAGCAATGAGGTCAGGAAGGCGGCGTGAAAGGAAACGAGCTTGTGGTTGGCGATGATCCAACCACGATCCAGGCGCGGCATTTCGCTCGGCTGGTGGACAAATGCGAAGACCCTTCGCTTAGGGAAACAGCGAAATGGTCGTAGGATCCCTGCCAAAATCTGCCTCCAGCGACTAATACAGCGTGGATAAGCAGCATTGCTACGGGAATCTTTGAGCGGCAGAAAGTGATTCAGCATGGCGTGCTCCAGTGAGATGATGTTTGCCGAAGAGGTCCCGCTACTCGATGGCAGCGCTGTTGCAGAATCGCCGCCTTCTGAATCGAGAGGCCCTTCTGAAATCAGCTTGGGATCAACAATCATCCCTTTTGCATCTTCTATGACAAGGGGCTTGTCGGTCTGTGATTCCCATCACACCTAGGAGTAGCAGCAGACACAAGATGGCGGCTCCTGCCCAGCGGGGATAGAATTCGAGATCCAGGCAAGCTGTTCACGAAGCTTTTTGGGTTCGCTGCGACTGGCAATGAACGGTTCTCAGAACGGTTGAGGCGAGGTTCGAACCCACAGATTTGTGACTAGCCCGGCCCCCGGAAACGGTGGCCTTAAACGGAAGGCACAGACCCGGGGCCGCTCCGTGTGTGGATGGTTCGACGATGCTGAACGGAACCAAGTTACGGTAACGGAGAAGGCATGCTCGACGGCTGGCATTGGAAGCCCGTAGCGCGTGGCGTCCTCTTAAGTCACAGATTGTTAAGCCTGTTCTCTTCGGTTTGCCCTGTGCTCACTGCAGGGCTTATTATGACGCCCATCTTGACGCATGCCCGGTCTGTGGCTCTACCGAAAGAGTCTCGTCAGCAACGGAGGTCCCAGCCTTCAGTCCAAAATCCCGCGCGGCACCTTCCGCTTCAGATAACTGTCGTGAACTGTCACTGGGAATGGGTCTGCGTGCCGAGCTGAGGCGCTCTCAAAGACACCGGAGATTACCTCACAGGCGGGTGGGGGAATCCCAGGAGATTCCCTTGGGCGAGAGGCAGCCGTCAACCCGGCTCCAGCGGCAGCCCATTGTTCGATGACGAAGGAAACATCGTTGGCATTGTTGTCGCGAGCTTGGACGCCGCGAAGGCGTACCAGTTGAACGAATGCTATCCCTCAGAATGTCAACTGGGCGATCAAATCGGATTACTTGTTGAATCTTGCGGGGATGATCCCAAACGAAAAACTTGAATCTCGAATGATCGCATTTTCCCCTGACAAGGCAGCCGCCTGCGTCGCGCTCATCAGCGCGTGGTGATTACACCTTGAGGTTGATCCCGATATGCCCTTATCTCGATAGATCTTGTGTTGTAACCATCCCCGTCGTTGCACGTAATCACGCGGCGCTCTTTCCTGCGGTTCTGTATGTTGCTCAGCACTACTTACTCTGACATAGAGTGCAGCCCGTTTTTGTTTCATTCGTCTTCCCCCGTGGGCGTGCGTATTGAAATGGCTTATTCGGTTTTCGTCAATCTGAAGTAGAAATGTGCGAGTGCATCGAACGGGTCAATGCCGGGTGTTTAGGGGATGTTTGTGGGGGTTGGCGAACCTGCCGGATGGGGTGCCAAGGCCCCTCCGAGGGGCGTGCTTCCAATGCGAGTGGCGCTTTGAGGGTTAGGTTGAGTTTGTTCTAGACTGCTGCCAAATCAGGCTAATCAAGGTGGCTATCAGGGACTTGGCGATTGGGGATTCAGACTGATTTGTTCTACTGGATGTCTAGTCGAGGCCCCGTCGCTGTTGATCGAACCACACAAAATCATTGTTCGGAACCGTGTCTCAAACTCTGGATACCATGCTCGAGCTCGGAGCCAATTTTGTGGACTCCTCGATACCCTCAAACGCTCGGTTGACGCGGTTGACGTTTGGAAGGGAGAGCGGAATTACGTTCGGTATTTGCAGGCCAAAGACCTGCAAGCCTTCATGTCTCTTTGGGATCGAGTTCGGTACATGAACATAAAACTGGGAAAGGGAGGCCCTGGCAAACAGACCTCACGTGAGCAGACACTAAAGAGGAGCTTCTGGTTCGTCCCATCCCAACTCACTCTCTGCGGAGGTGCCGTCCCTGCGAATGAGCATCGTTGTACCTCTGCTAAGCGCCCCGGGATTGCACGACTCGCGCCACTGCATGTAGGCAAAGCCAACGAGGAGTGCTACGAGAAACATATAGGGCGTAATGTTGTAGGGCCAGGAGGGTTCCGGGTAGACGGTGACAAACAGGACGGGTAGCAGAGCCAGGGTCGCGATCCATGGGACCACGACGTGTTGCCAAACAGTGAATTCGGCACGCTGTTCCCGGCGCATATAGCTTGTCAATGCCAGGTTCGCCATAACATAAAGGACGATGACCGCAAGTGTGGCAATGGTTTCAAGGAAACCGAAGATGTAATCCGGTTTTAACAGCACGCCCACCAGCAGGATTGACGCGATGCCTGATAGCTGCACAAATGCGATCGCGAACGTAGGCGTTCGGTGGCTGGGATGGATTCGCCCGAAACTAGCAGGGAGCGTACCCGCCCGACCCATCGTGTACATCACTCGTGAGGCAGAATTAGTGCAGGCGAGACCGACGCCGATGGCGCTGTTGATGACAGCGACGACGACGAACCACCAGCCAGCGCCCCACAGAGCGTGGCCAAGAAGATAGTAGGGGTTGGGATTGGACGCGAAGGCAGCCATATCCCCGGTTCCCCAGCCAACCGAGCTTGCGTATGACGTGAAAATGTAGAAGACACCGATGGCAAACAACGAGAGCGTGACCGCCTGGCCGATGAACTTTGCAGGACGTCGGGCTTCCTGGGCAAGTGGCGCCGGCGCCTCGAAGCCGCTAAGCGCAAGAATCGAGAAGACCATCCCAGCCAAGATACCCCCGAAGTGATGAGGTGACGCCGAGGGATCCAGCGGCGCGATGTACGTGGAACCTGGCCCTGGATGGATCAGAAGAGTGATTCCAAGCGCCAACATAATCAGCACTTCGAGGCCGCCCAAAAGGGCAGAGATACGAGCCGATAGCTGGATGCCATGGTGAGTGAGCGCCCAGATGAGAACAGATGTGGCCAATGCAAAGGACCACCAGGGGATGGTCACATGGAATTGCATTCGCAACATGTCCGAGACAAGGTATCCAAGGAAACCTGTGCACCCGGCCGTTCCGAGAACCTCATAGATTAAGTAGCTCCAGGTAGCCATGAAGCCGCTGCGACTCCCCAGCCCACGAGTAGCGAACGAGTAGTAGCCGCCACTCGATGGTATGTACCGAGAAAACTGGGACACGGTGTTTCCGATAAAGAAACAGACGATTGTGGCCAGCAGAAACGAAAGCGGCATGACCGGTCCGGCCTTGAGGGCGATGATCGGAAAAGTGAACACCATGTTGGTCGCCGGTGCGATATGCGTAACACCCTGGAACGCCAGTTCTGAAAGACCGAGCGAATTGCGCCGAAGCTGGGGACGCGCATCGGGATTGGTACTCTCAGCGCTCACTTGGCAACCTCTCTCAGAAAACAGACCGAACTCGCTCAAACGCCCCGCTACTGCACATGAAAGAATTGGCCGAATTCGATGACCAATTTTGTGGCGGGCCCGATACCCTCAAATCATCGGTAATGAAGTCGAAGCCGAAATGAGCGCAGTTACTCGAGATCAGCTTGGTTAAAAGACGGCCTCGTACGCCGGTATCAATCCTGAGAAGTCTTAGTGCTGTATCTGAAGCGCCCCACGAGTGAAGATCTATCGTTCCGATGTGCTGTGAGGGGGCGCTTCAGATACAGCGACTTGAAGGAAGCCGCCCCGGGGGACTATGGGAATTGTATGTGGATGAGCCCGTCTTGATCGT
Organism: Terriglobia bacterium; assembly: GCA_963742495.1. GTDB lineage: Bacteria > Acidobacteriota > Terriglobia > Terriglobales > Acidobacteriaceae > JAIQFF01. Next base: position 173,276 of record CAVULZ010000002.1, on the reverse strand, counting down.
TTGTGAGTTTGACGTTGCGGTCAGAGTGCTCGGGTTGCAGTAGCTGGTCGCAGAGAGAATGAGCGTGTGGCGGTGCATCGGAGGGTCTGAATTGCACCATCATACTGCACTCTGACAAGTGCGAGACACAGAACCAGTGTGCGCGCCGAAGCACGAGCGAGATTCGAGGCGGGAGATGTGGGCTCATGCGGCGCACCGGATGGGATGAGGCGGAGATCGGAGGAGGAGTTGGGAGGCGGAGAGGCGCTCGACAACTCGCATGGTTCCGCCGCAAAGCGGACATTGCCCCAGCGAGTGAATGGGCAGCGCGGGTGAGGTGGCGCCTGCTGCTGGCTGAGCAGAGGGCTGGAGCAACCGCAAACAAAGCGGAAGGAGTTCTGCTCGTCGCCGGTTAGCGAGGAAGCCGAAGTTGCGGATGCGCATAAAACCGCGCGGCAGCAGGTGCAGGAGGAAGCGGCGCAGGAACTCTTCGACCGGCAGAGTCATGAGCCGTTTCTTGTTGCCGTGGGCGGAGTCGCGCCAGCTAAAGGTGACGTGGCCGTTGGCAAGAGCAACCAACCGGCTGTTGGAAATGGCGACGCGATGAGTGTAAGCGCCGAGATAGCGCAGCACGTGTTCTGGCCCGCCGAAAGGGCGCTTGGAGTAGACGACCCAGTCGTGACGGAACAGTACCCGCAGCCACGAGGCGAAGGCGCGCGGCTCCGCGAGCGGTAAGAGATGTCCGTGGAACTGGAGTGCGCCGGCGTGAAAGGCGGTCTTGAGTCCGGCGACAAACTTGCCGCGGAAGACACGACCGAGCACTTTGACGGGAAGGAAGAAAGATCGGCGCGAGGAGATCCAGCGGGAGTGGTCCGGAGCGAGACCGCCGGCGGCAAGCACGCAGTGGACATGGGGATGATGCTGCAGGCGTTGATCCCAAGTGTGGAGCACGCTGAAGAAGCCAATCTCGGCTCCAAGGTGCCGGGGATCGCGAGCGATCTCCTGCAGAGTTTGCAGCGCTGGTGTGAAACAGCAGGTTGTAGATCAGCCGTTTATTCTGCAATGCCAGCGGAGCCAGTTCCCGTGGCAGCGTGAAGACGACGTGCACGTAGCTGGTGGACAGCAACTCGCGTTCCTGCGCCTGGAGCCAGCGCAGGCGGGCGTTGCCCTGACACTTGGGGCAGTGCCGGTTGCGACACGAGTTGTACGAGATGGCAGTATGTCCGCAGTCCGAGCACTGATCGCGATGTCCACCCAGCGCTGCGGTACGGCAGCGTGTGATGGCGAGCAACACCTTTTCGTGTTGGCCGTTGATCCACTTGCGACTGCGTTCAATAAAGGACTGTCCTGCACAGCGAACGATGTCGGCCACCTCCAGAGGTGGCCGGTTCATGCGTTCTGCGTCTGTTCTCCTTCTCTGCGGATCGGGAGTGCATCCAGCGGACTGCCGGTGGCGCTGAGATGCCGCCGGGACAGATGCAGATAGATCGTCGTTTCCTCCAGGTCGCGATGCCCCAGCAGCATCTGGATGGTGCGCAAGTCGGCGCCAGCTTCGAGCAAATGAGTGGCGAAGCAGTGGCGCAGGGTATGGGGATGGATGTGCTTGTGCTCAAGGCCGGCGCGTTCGGCGGCCTGCTGACAGGCGATCCAGAGGACCTTGGTGGAGACCGGATGCCTCGCCGTATGCCATCGGTTGCCGGGGAACAGCCAGTCGCTGGGCTTGCGCCGAAGCCCACGCCAGTAGACGCGCAATGCCTCGAGCAGTTTGGGGCTAAGCATGACATCGCGGTCCTTGCGTCCCTTACCGCCCCGGATATGAATGACCATCCGTTGGCTGTCAATATCGCTGATCTTCAGGTGCGCCACTTCTGCGCGACGTGCGCCCGTGGCATAGAGGGTCATCAACAGAATGCGATGAAAGGGAAACTCTGCCGCGTCGATCAAACGCGCCACTTCGTCCTGGCTCAGCACATGCGGCAAGTGCAGAACCTTCTTCGGATACGGGGTCTCGGCTACGCTCCAGCCTCGCCTCAAAACCTGGACATAGAAAAAACGCAGGGCGGCTAACCGCTGCGTCACCGTGTTCGGGGCCAGCTTCCAGAGCGTGAACAACGCGGCCTGATACTGGCGAATATGCTCGGGGCCAAGCTGATCGGGCGAACGATGGAAGTGCCGACTGAAATGCTCGACCGTGTGAATGTAAGCGTGGATGGTGGACTCGGCGTAGTTGCGGCGCCGGCTTATGGGACCTGATAGCGACTAGTGTCGGATTGAGGGCAACTCGGACGCCGACTCATGAATCATCAATTGGCCAGTTATCGTAGGGTCGCGGTTTCCGACTTTAGCATGATGTAAGAAACAGCTTTCCCAGTACGGCCGATTCCGGCGCTGCAGTGGATCAGCACAGGTTTTTCGAGCCGCTTGTAAGCTTTCCAAACTTTTCCAAGCTGACGGTCTGAGAGCGCGGGGTGTTGGTAGTTGCGAACGGGGATGTGCCCAACGCGCAAGCCACTTGCGCGATAGTACGACACCAAACCCTTTGGCAGCTTCTCGTATAGCCGAAGTTGGGATTCATCAAGCAGACAGATCACGGATCGGATCCCGTTCACTTTCGCCGTCTTGATCCATTTATCAACGATGGACCTTGATACCTGACTCAAAGGCTTGTTCCGGACTCTCGGTCGAGGTCCACCAGCAAGTGCGCCCTCGATTGCCCATCGATACATTCAAAATCCTCTCCATTTCAGCGAGTATCGGTCGGAAGTATACATCCAGGAGGAATAGCCCTTAGCAGGCATAAAATTGAAAATACAGGGGTTAGACTGAACTGTACGATAGGGCTTGCCAGCATTTTGCTGCGATTTGCCGGGATTCGGGGATTTTGGGGTGCGAAATTATTGGAGTTTGATGGGCCACACTAACCCGGGTGGAATGGTTGTTCGTCACTGCTCTCATTGGCCGACTCGGGGCTCTCGATATCCAAATTCACGACAACCGGGTCCTGCCCGCTTCTCACGATCACGGCCTCACAGGGCATGTCTGGGCGGGCATTGATTTCCTGATGCGGGACGTAAGGCGGTACGTATATGAAATCCCCGGGGTCCGCCTCATCGCAGAACTCTAATCGATCGCCCCAACGCATGCGCGCACGGCCGCGGACAACGTAAATCACCGTCTCCAGCTCGCCATGATGGTGGGGACCAGTTTTCGCATGTGGCTGGACGACCACAGTACCGGCCCACAGCTTACTTGCCCCGGTCCTTGCGCGAGTAATGGCTGCGGCGCGCGTCATGCCGGGAGTCTGCGGCGTATTCATGTCCAGTTGCCCCGCGTGCACGATCTTTACGCCATGTTTCTCCCAGTCCAATTCGTAGCCTCCGTAGGGTCAGTGAAACGACGAAAGCCTTACGATTACGATCATTCCGGTCTTGCCGATCACCCGCGCAAGTTGGTCGGCTAGTCCGTAACAGAACAAAATGCTAGTCGCAGCTGCGGTCATTGCCATGAGCGCGGCAAGAATTATCGCGATATGGAAGCCGTAACGGCGGGTGGAGTTTGCACCCAGAGTCACCGCGACGGAAATCGATCCTGGTCCAACCGTCAATGGCAGGGTCAATGGGTAGAACGCGCTGTGAAGAGCATCGGAGCACGTCACGCTGCGACGGGCTGTTTCATGAGCTTCGTCCTTTTCCAGTAGGATGCGCCAGCCCGTCGAGACAACAACCAGGCCTCCGCCGATCTGCACTACCGGGAGCGAGACGCCAAAAAAATTGAGCACGTGCGCTCCCACAAAATAGGACCCGGCCATCAGAACCAAACTGTTCAGGGCAACGCGCCAGGCACCTGACGGACAGGGTTGGTTAGGCCAGAAACGCCGGAAGGGAGTCTATTAGACGAATGTATCGATTCATACTTTCGTCCAATATCTTGTCGTCGTATTGCGGGATCAGAATCCGAAGAAGAACCCAGTTCAAATGCAGATTGGAGATGCTATGAGAAGTGATCGCGTTCTCGGCTTCGAGCTAAATCGGCGGCGTTGGTTAAAACTCAGTGTCAGTTCCGCACTTGGCGTGAAGTTGACGGGGACAATGCTGAACGCGGAGTCCGTGGCTCAGCGCTGCGCCCCTTCCGTCCCACAGAATCGTGAACCGTCCAACGGTGGGATATGTCCGTACCCTATCCCTTGGCTCGATAAGAATGGTAACCACAATCAACCCGCCATGCCGAACGTCGAACTTTCCAGCATCTATCACTTCAAAGGAAAGTTGGCGCGCTGCAGCGGGTTCCACGGGATGGGCACGGATAACAAAGGCAACCGATTGGCTTGGGGCACTCCTACCACCGACTACAGCTATATGGCTGGGGAATACTGGGCGGCACGAGAGGCTCAGAAAGGGTTCTTTGCTCACACATGACTAACCGTTTTCAAGGGATCGGCGATCCCCGCAAACCAAATTCATGATTTCCATTCCCCAATTTCTCCAGAAGGGCTGTACTGGGTAACTCCCGTACCTACCGATGGATTAAGTTTCAGCACTGATGGCAAGGTTGCGACCTTGCAGATGGTCAAACTGCCCATTATTGATCAACCTCGTTGGCCGGCGATGGATGCGCAAAGCACTCCAGCATTTCTCGATTTCAAATTGGTCTTTACGGCAGGCGACGAACCGGTGACCTACGAAGATCCAACCCGGCAGTATCGATTCGAAGGTTTCAAAGCCTTGGCGCAACTGGAAGTCGAAGTTCGAGTGCCATCGATCGATTTCACCTTTAAGACGGATCCGCTAGAGACTTCAAAAGCCGATTTCGCAGTGATGGGTAGCGAAGTGAACGGGAAGTATTACCCGTAGCGTGCGGGAAGACTTGGCAGCCGACTGTCTCGGCAGGAGCAAAAGCCAGAAAGCTCAGTCGGAGAAGTATGCGACCTGAGTTTAGGAGTTCCACGTTCCACCTTCCAGCGTCCTGACTTCTCGTGAACCAAGCTGTCTGCCCTTGTCAGTTCATCGTCGATCCTCTTTTCAAGTGAGCCGAACATCGGACTGGTCACACAAGGGTCACAACGATGGACCGTCTTCACGAATTGAGTAAACGCAACAGTGCGACGAGCAAGCTGCTAGAGGTGTGCCGCAGAAGTGGGGCGACGTCCGGCTCAGAAGGGCAAGTCGCGGTTGAAAACGAACTGAGTTTGGTTTGACGTCAACACCTTCCCGGCGAGTTCATGAGAACGATCTGGCGATTTACAAGCTGCGGTGGAACGAAAGCCTGCACATAGACGGTTTCCGGTCGCGTGCCTTAACCTGTGTCAGACTTCACTCCGGAATCGTGAAATCCCAAACCCTCCCGGAGGCCGATCCTCCCGACCTGTTGCCTCCCCGTGCGCCCGCCATGGTGTTGCTCTGGCCCGTGCCCATGAAGAACGCGTATTCCCCCGGCTTCAGGCCTTCGTCCGATAACGTGATTTTGTACATTCTGATCCCGACGTGTTCGGCGTGGAACGGGATCTCCTTGTCCTTCTGTACGCCGGACTTGCCGCCCGTAATGCCGCCGAAGGAACCGATCTGGAATTCCCGGTGATCGCTTTTCTTGTTCAGCTTGATCAACAGGTAGTCGGATGAGTCATCCCCATCGGGAACGTACAGGTAGAAAATCGGCTGGCGGTCCCGGACGACATTTTTCGACGTGTGCCCATCGATGGTCGCATCCCAGTGCTGGTTCCTCAGCCCGTTCGAAAAGAAACTGCCAGCCTTGCCGCCCGTTTTTGTGTTGGTCACCGCCTGGCCCTGAACCAGCACAAACTTGCCTTCGTTCCGCCAGTACACACCCACCTCGGGCGGCGGGAGATTCGGATCGACCGAGATCGGACTCGTTCCCGCCACGACTGTTGCCGGCGGAGGGGCGGGGTTGATCATCACTTTAATGACCGAGTCCGGAACGTTTGCAGCTTTGAGTGACTTCAATTCATCCACGCTGGTATCAAAGCTGACCGCATCAGTGCCAGCCTCGTACGCCTGGCGAATCTTTGCGATGATCACGTCGTCGGACAGTCCCAGCTTCGCCATCTCGATGACGTCCTGGTTGGTGAGCCGGTGGCGCAATCCAACGCTTTCCTGGCCGCCCGCAACACCAACTGCAACGAAAAAAATGAACACAGGAAACAGACCCGCCATCACAGCCCGATGGGCAGTTCTCATTATTGATCACCCTCCAGTGCAGCTTTTTCTGGCTGTCCAGGCCCGAGCGGCAGGGATTATACCCCACGCTTCGCGCTGGTATCATATTTTCCGTTTGTTCGCCCAACCAAGCAGGAAAACCATTCGGTTGTGCTGTCCCGTCCCTAAGACTCTTTCGAGAGAATCTGTTTCAACGCATCCGAGCGGAGCTTCACAGGGCTTGGGTCGTTCGGACGCCTGCACTCTACCGGTTTCGTGAATTCGCCTTTGTACGCGACATCACGGTTCGTCGTGAGCCAGCTCACCCATTGGAGAGTGGCTGAAGATCCAAACTTGGGTACGATGAGAGTCGAAGGAGAACGCCGCTTAAGCGAAAGAATGTCCCTCCAGGGCTGGTTGAAAGAATACGGAAGAGACGCCCCAATCGCGATACTGAGCGGGTTGGGGATTCTCGCGTACTTGCTCTTGCACTACGCGTGGCCAGTCGGGCACCTGGACGTACTGCCACTTTATCTGGCACTGCTGGCCGGCGGGATTCCACTGCTGTTTGGACTGCTGCGCCAGGCTATCAGGCTCGAATTCGGCGCGGACTGGCTGGCGGGGATTTCGATTGTCACCGGAACTTTGCTGCATGAGTATCTGGTGGCGTGCATCGTGGTACTGATGCTCTCCGGAGGAGCGGCCCTCGAACAATACGCGACGCGGCGCGCATCCTCCGCGCTGCGCGCACTGGCCAGGAGAATGCCCACCCGCGCTCATCGCATCACTGCGGAGGGCTCCGCTCCGGTCAACGTGTCGGAAATCGTTCCCGGAGACATTCTTGCCGTCTATCCCCACGAGATTTGCCCAGTGGATGGCGAAGTCGTCGAGGGCCACGGCGAGATGGACGAATCGTACCTTACCGGCGAACCTTTCGAGATTGGGAAAGTGCCCGGATCGCAGGTTTTATCCGGCGCGGTCAATCGCAATACGCTGCTCAAAATCCGAGCGACCAGGCTGGCCGTCGACTCCCGCTATAGCCGCATCTTGAAGGTGGTCGAAGAGGCCGAGCAGAACCGTCCCAGGATGCGCCGCATCGCCGATCGGCTGGGCGCCTGGTACACCCCCTTGGCTTTACTGATCGGTGTCACGGGCTGGCTGATCGGGGGCAGTGCCGAGCGTTTCCTGGCCGTGGTGGTGATTGCCACGCCTTGCCCGCTGCTTATCGGCATTCCGGTGGCTATCATCGGCGGCATCTCTCTCGCCGCCCGGCGCGGCATCGTAATCAAACATCCGAAGATCCTGGAGCAGATCGACACTTGCCGGACTTTTTTCTTCGACAAGACGGGAACGCTGACCTATGGCCGCCCGGTTCTGACGGACATTTTCTGCCCCGCCGGGACCGACCCGATGGCAGCCCTGGGCTATGCCGCCAGTCTGGAGCAATACTCCAGACACCCGCTGGCGCAGGCCGTCCTGAACGCGGCGAAAGCTCGAAACATCCCCCTTGCCGTCCCCAAGGGGGCGACGGAAAAGCCTGGGCAGGGACTGGTGGGCGAGGTCGATGGACATCGGATATTCGTCACCGGCAGAAACCAGGCTGTAGCCGGAAACCTGTTATCCGGTTCCGAATTGCCGCCGGCCGCATCCGGGCTGGAATGTGTGATCTTTGTCGACCAGCGATTTGCCGCGCTGCTGCGTTTTCACGACGAGCCGCGCGCCGAGAGCAGCACTTTCGTTCGCCACCTCCGGCCGAAACATCGGGCCGGACAGGTGATTCTGCTTTCCGGGGACCGGCGCGCCGAAGTTGAACATCTGGCCAAGTTGGTGGGCATCGAGCATATTTACGCGGGAGCCACTCCGGAGGAAAAACTGAAGCTGGTGGCGGAAGAAAGTGCTCGGTACGGGACCTTGTTCGTGGGCGACGGCATCAACGATGCGCCGGCCATGCTGGCAGCCAGCGTCAGCGTGGCTCTGGGAGGCCAAAGCAGCGATGTGACCGCCGAAGCCGCGGACGCGGTGGTCATGGACTCATCGCTGCGCAAGGTGGATGAATTGATGCATATCGCCCGGCGTACCCGCTCCATCGCTCTGCAATCGGCGGTGGGAGGAATGATCCTAAGTTCTGTCGGCATGTTGTTCGCTGCCGCCGGTTACTTGCCGCCGTTGGCCGGGGCCATCGCACAGGAGGTCATCGACCTCGCTGCTGTCCTCAACGCCCTCCGGATTACGATACCGCCCCGTCAGCTTAGCGATTTCTAAGCTTGCGCTCCGGCGATATCCAGGCGGCCGGACGGGCCAAGGCGACCTGGGCGGTGTCTCGGAGAATCTGGCAAGAACTTTAGCGAAATAGGCAAATCGCGGAAAGTTCAGCAATCTACACTTTTGTATCGGCGGACCTGCCGGGAAGTATGTCGAAGGAGACTCAATGCAGAAGCGCAAACTTGGAAATAGTAATTTGGAAGTGTCGGCCCTGGGACTCGGCTGCATGGGCATGAGCTTTTCTTACGGTCCGCCTCGAGACAAGCAGGAGATGATCGCTCTTCTCCGCGCAGCCGTGGACCGCGGCGTAACATTTTTCGACACGGCGGAAGTCTACGGGCCGTTCACGAACGAAGAACTTGTTGGCGAAGGGCTGTCGCTATTCCGTGGGAACGTAGTCATCGCCACGAAGTTCGGCTTCAAACTCAAGCCGGACGGAAGTCCCGGCTTCCTGGGGCCGGACAGCAGTCCAGCGCGCATCAAGCAGGTCGCCGAGGGCTCGCTCAAGCGGCTCAAGGTCGATGCCATTGACCTCTTCTATCAACACCGGGTTGACCCGAACGTGCCGATCGAAGACGTAGCTGGCGCGGTGAAGGAGCTGATTCAGCAAGGTAAGGTGAAGCACTTCGGTCTTTCGGAAGCATCCGCCAAGACGATTCGTCGCGCTCACGCCGTCCAGCCCGTGACGGCAGTCCAGAGCGAATACTCGCTGTGGACCAGAGGCCCGGAAGCGGAAGTGCTGCCGACCCTCGAGGAACTCGGCATCGGCTTCGTTCCCTACAGCCCGCTCGGCAAGGGATTCCTCACAGGCAAGATGAACGAAAATACCACATTCGACAGCACCGACTTCCGCAAGACGCTGCCTCGTTTTACTCCGGAGGCGCTTAAAGCGAACCAGGCCCTGGTCGATCTGCTGGGCAAGATCGCAGCCCGGAAGAAGGCGACGCCTGCTCAGATCGCGCTCGCCTGGCTGCTGGCGCAGAAGCCGTGGATCGTTCCGATTCCAGGCACGACGAAGTTGCACCGCCTCGAAGAGAACATTGGAGCAGTTGCCGTCGAACTTTCGTCCGGCGATCTAGGTGAGATCGAAAGCGCGGCGTCGAAGATCAAGGTGGAAGGCGCCCGATATCCGGAACACATCGAGAAGATGACCGGTCTCTAAACGCAAGTTCAGTTACAATTCCCCGCGATCCTCACTTCAACTCATGGGGTGGATATGTCGGAGGCGCCGGACAAAAGCCTGCTTGAGGCTCTGCTCGACTCGTGGGAGCGGAACAACACCATCCTGGTCAAGCTTCTCCGCGTCCTCCCCGAGGGCGGGCTGGAGGCCAGGGCAATGGAGGGCAGCCCATCCATCGGGGAGATGTTCACACACATCCACTATGTGCGGCTTGTGTTCCTCTCCGAAGATGCCCCCGAATTCGCCACAGACCTGCCCAAAGAAGAGTGGCGGGCCGAGCACGACCGTGGCCGCATCGCGGCCATGCTGAACGACAGTGCCAGGGCGGTGCGGGACGCGGTTGAGGGCAGGCTGGAGGCAGGCCGCGGCATGGACCTTCACTACGATCATCCCATCCTCTTTCTTCAGCACATGATCTGGCATGAGGGCTACCACCACGGTCAGATCAAGCTGGCGCTCAAGTTGACGGGGAAGGCAATCAGCAATGAGACGGCCGGTCCGGTCACGTGGAGCGTGTGGATGAAGAAGACATCGAACTAAGCCGAATCGCTGAAGCAAGGAGTTCAACAAAGTGGAAATCAGAAGAGTCGGCACGCAGTCTTCCGCCAAGGGACCGGCAGAGTGGTTCACAGGTACCGTAAGGATCGATCCCCTCTTTCAGGCACCCGATCCCGCATCGGTTCAGGGCGCCAGCGTAACCTTCGAGCCGGGCGCGCGGACTGCATGGCACACGCATCCGCTCGGCCAGACTTTGATCGTGACCGCGGGCTGCGGCCGGACACAACGCTGGGGAGGTCCGATTGAGGAAATTCGGCCGGGAGATGTAGTCTGGATCTCGCCCGCCGAGAAGCATTGGCACGGGGCGGCACCCGCAACGGCCATGACCCACATCGCCATTCAGGAAAAGCTCGACGGTAAGGTTGTCGACTGGATGGAGCAGGTTAGCGACGAACAATACCACGCTGGAAAATAGAGGACCTTCGAATGAGCAATAAGCCGAGCCGGGAGGATACTCTCACAGATCGCCTATCCCGATTTCGCGAAATCAACATCACTGTGACCGGCAGAAAATCCGGACGCGCCATTTCAAACCCGATATGGTTTGTATTCGATGAAGATAAGCTTTATCTCCTGCCGGTGCAGGGGTCGGGTACGCAGTGGTACAAGAACGTGCTGAAGAATCCCTCGATTCGGATCGATGCGCGCGGCGCACAAGGTGAGTTTCAGGCTGTTCCGATCACCGATGCCGCGCGAGTCTCGTCTGTCGTCGAGAAATTCCGCGCCAAATACGGGGCGGGAGATGTGAAGAAGTACTATGCAAAGCTCGACGTTGCCGTTCTTGCTCAGGCGCAATGAGCACACTAATGATTCGCAAAAGGGGTATTCTCGAAGGCGTGAAGGTCAACGGCAAAGTGAGGCCTCTGCGGCAGATCGGTAAGGCAGCGGATCCAAGTGAACCAGACACCGCCAGACTGGCTCGCCTCATTGCCGCCTACGCCCCGCACGACGGCAGTTTCGAGCTGCGCATCCCTGGAGTGCACGCCAGCCGCTTTTCACGAGTAAACAAGGAGTGTGTGCACGCGCTCCGTGTTTCCTCGTTGTGCATAGTCGCACAAGGGGCTAAGACTGTCATAGTCGGGGACGAGGTGTATGAGTATGACGCGTCGCGCATGATCGTGTTTTCCGTCGCTCTGCCAGTGGCTGCCCAGGTCACGCGAGCCAGCCACTCCGAGCCCTACCTCTCTTTGAGGCTGGACCTCGACCCGCGCAAGATTGCCGACCTGGTCTTAAAAGTGTTTCCCCGCGGCCTGCCGCCAACTCAAGAGAGAAGTGCGGTCTACCTCACTGCGGCCGACGCGGGCGTGGTCAACGCCGCGACCAGATTAATGGAATGCCTGGGACAGCCGGGGGAGGCTGAACTGCTGGCCCCACTCGCGATGGATGAAATTCTGATACGGCTGCTGCGCAGCGGCATTGGTGCTCGCGTCGCTCAAATGGGCTTCGCCGAGTCCAGCGTGCACCGGGTGGCAAAGGCCATTTCCTGGCTGCGAGGCAACTTCTCTCAACCCATGAAGGTTGAAGATCTGGCCGAGATGGTGCACATGAGTGTTTCTTCTTTCCATGAGCACTTCAAGTCGGTCACTTCGATGAGCCCGCTGCACTATCAAAAGGTGCTGCGCCTGCAGGAGGCGAGACGCCTCATGCTGTCCACGATGATGGACGCTGGTACTGCGAGTCAGAGGGTCGGCTATCTGAGCCCTTCGCAGTTCAGCCGGGAATACAGCCGCTTCTACGGGAGTGCGCCGGGCAAGGATATCGCCAGATTGCGTCAAGATACCCGCCTCTGGGCGTGACCTGACGCAAGGGGACAGGATGACAGAACTCGCGGGATGGGAGAACTTTTACGTAATCGTCGGATCGTCCGCCGGCGCCCTGATCGGATTGCAGTTCGTCGTCATAACCCTGATTTCCGATATGCCGATCGCGCCCGGTCGGGCCCAGGCGCAGGCTGGGGCCGCCTTTGCGACGCCAACCATCGTTCATTTCTCGACCGTGCTGCTGCTGTCCGCCATCGTAAGCGCCCCCTGGCGTGGGATCGGCAGCGCCGCAGTTCTTTGGGCAGTCCTCGGCCTGGCCGGGATCGTGTACGAGGCTGTCGTGGTTCGGCGCATGCGAATGCAATCCGTGTACTCGCCTCAATTTGAAGATTGGCTGTTTCATGTTCTGCTGCCCTTCGCGGCTTACGGAACGCTGGCGACATCGGCATACGCTGGCCGTCGCCACGCCCGGGGCGCCATGTTTGGCGTTGCCGCGGCGGCGCTCCTGCTGCTGTTCATCGGCATTCATAACGCCTGGGATGCGGTGACCTACCATGTTTTTGTGAACCGGCCGCAGGGCAAGAAGCTCACCCGCAGCGCTGAGTAATTCCCGCCTTGGACAGCCGGCTGAATCCGTTAGAATCCATAGCGCGACGGCACCGGGGCAGGGGGTGGGGTGGTCCAGGCACGGGTCATAGTCCGTGCACTGCGTCCGGGTTGCGCGCGATTGTGCGCCGCAAAATACTTTCGCGGTCGTTTCTATTACCATTTCAACCAGAGGGATACATGACACTTCGGTGGATATGCGGCTCACTGCTCGCAATGACTCAATTGATTTCGGCCCAACCCAGCTTCGGACAGGCCCCAGTTCCAGCAACGTCTTCCCGGCTTCCGGGATACAGTTCGCAAAGTGCGCCGCTGGAGACGGACTGGGAGAAAAAATTTCAAAACGGCATTTCGCCGGAAAACATTCGCGAGAACATGCGCCGCTTGAGCGCCCGTCCCCATCATGTGGGATCGCCGTACGACAAAGACAACGCCGAATGGATCCTTGCGAAATTCAAGCAATGGGGATTCGACGCGAAGATCGAAACTTTCAATGTGCTGTTTCCCACTCCTAAAGTTCGCCTGGTCGAGATGCTGCAGCCGACCCGGTTTCAAGCCAGGATGCAGGAACCCGTCGTGCCCTCCGATCCCACCAGCAATCAGACCGCCGAGCAACTGCCGACCTACAACGCGTATTCGGTCGACGGAGATGTTACGGCGCCGCTGGTGTATGTCAACTACGGCAATCGCGAAGACTATGAGCAACTGGATCGCCTGGGAATTTCGGTCAAAGGCGCCATCGTGATTTCCCGCTACGGAGACGGCTGGCGCGGGATCAAGCCGAAGGTGGCAGCGGAACACGGAGCGATCGGGTGCATTATTTATTCGGATCCAAGAGGTGACGGGTTTTACAAAGGCGACGATTATCCCTCCGGTGGGTGGCGGCCGCGAGACGGAGTGCAACGCGGCAGTGTGATGGACACCGACTATCCCGGCGACCCGTTGACTCCGGGTGTGGCCGCGACGGCGAATGCCAAGCGGCTTTCGATCCAGGAAGCGAAGACGATCACAAAGATTCCAGTGCTTCCCATTTCCTATGCCGATGCGCTGCCGCTGCTCTCGGCGCTGAGGGGTCCCGTCGCCCCGGAAAGTTGGCGCGGGGCGCTGGCCATCACGTACCACATCGGCCCCGGGCCGGCGCAGGTGCATCTTAAAGTTGCGTCCAACTGGGACATCAAGCCGATCTATGACGTTATCGGCACGTTGACAGGCTCGGATGGCGGCCAGCAGTGGGTGCTGCGCGGCAATCATCACGACGCCTGGGTAAACGGCGCCGACGATCCGATTTCCGGCCAGGCCGCCATGCTCGAAGAAGCCCGCATGCTGGGCGAGCTGCATCGCCAGGGATGGACTCCCAAGCGCAGCATCATCTATTGCGCATGGGACGGAGAAGAACCCGGACTGCTGGGATCGGTCGAGTGGGTCGAAGATCATCTGGACGAGCTGAAAACGCACGCCGTCGCCTACATCAACTCCGATGGCAACGAGAGAGGATTTCTCTTTCCCGGCGGGACGCAGGATTTGCAGAGCTTCATCAGCGGGGTCGCTCGCGATATCCAGGACCCGGAAACTCACACCACCGTGTTTCAACGCTCGCACCTGGCAAGCATTGCTAAGGCAAAAGACGCGGAAGAACGCAGCGCCATCCGCAAGAGCGGCGATCTTCTGGTCAAGGCCCTGGGGGACGGATCGGACTACACCGCTTTTCAGGATTTCGCCGGCATCTCGACTTTGAGCGTTGAGTTTGGCGGCGAGGACGATGGCGACCAGTATCATTCCATCTATGACGATTTCTACTGGTACACGCATTTCGCGGATACCGATTTCTCCTACGGCCGCGCCCTGGCGCAAACCGCAGGCACGGCGATGATGCGCCTGGCGGGCGCCGACCTGATCCCCGTCGATTACTCTCCCCAGGCCGAGGCCATCGCGAAGTACGAGGCCGAGCTGGAGAAATTGCTCAAAGACAAGCAGGACGAATTTACCGAACGCAATCTGGAACTGCAGGAAGGCGTCTTTACGGCGACGGCGGATCCGCGCAAGCCCTCCGTGCCGCCTCCAGCCGAGACCGTGCCGCCATACATGAATTTTTCGCCCATGAAGAATGCGATCGAGCTGCTCAAGAAGAGCTCAGAACGTTATTCGAAAGCGCTGTCGGATTGGCATGCCAAAGGTTCGCCGGCCCTTCCCCAGCAGTCGCTGCAACAGTTGAATGCGGACGTGCTGAAAATCTCGCGTCTGTTCCTGAATGAAAAGGGCCTTCCGGAACGGCCCTGGTTCAAGAACCAGATTTACGCGCCCGGCGCCTACACCGGTTACGGGGCCAAGCCGATCGCGGCGGTGCGGGAATACATGGATGAGAAGAAGTGGAAGGAAGCCGACGCGCAGATTCCTCAGGTCGCGCAGGTGATTCAGAACGCCGCCGCGGGGATCGGCAAGGCCGCGGACGACCTGGAAAATGTCGTGGCGCAAGCGCGCTGAGGTTTGATGGAGGCCGGGCGCCGACGCCCGTCCCCCACCGAGGATATTGACGGATGATCGTGAACTTCGCCGAGCGCGCGCACAACCATAACTGGGCACTCGACCCGGTGACGCGGTCCCTGCTCGACACCGATTTCTACAAACTGCTCATGCTGCAGTTCATCTGGAAGCACTATCCCAAAACGCCGGTTTCGTTTTCGCTGCTGAACCGCACGTCGTCGGTCCGCCTGGCGGACATGTTTCCGCCCGAAGAGTTGACTGCGCAACTGGAACATGTCCGCCGTCTGCGCTTTCGAAAGTCGGAGCTGGTGTGGCTGGCGGGCAACACGTTCTACGGTCAACGCGGGATCTTTGAACCCGCATTCCTGGCCTGGTTGGAGCGCGACTTCAAATTGTCGGACTACAAGCTGTCGGTCAAGGACGGCCAGTTTGACCTGTCCTTCGAAGGCTTGTGGACCGATACCACGATGTGGGAACTCTACGCCCTCGCCGTGATCGATGAACTAAAGACCCGGGCCGGCCTGAAAAAGTTGAGCGAGTTCGGCCTCGATATCCTCTACGCCCGGGCGAAGACGAAACTGTGGGGCAAGATCGAACAGTTGATCGGCGTTCCCGATCTCCACGTGGCGGACTTCGGCACTCGCCGCCGCCACAGTTTTCTTTGGCAGGAATATGTGGTTGAGGCCATGGCTTCGAACCTGGGGACCGCTTTTACCGGGACTTCGAACGCCTTCCTGGCTCATAAGCACGACCTGGAGGCGATTGGGACGAACGCGCACGAAATACCCATGGTCCTGGCCGCGCTGGCGCCGGACGATCGCGTGCTGAGAGCTTCCCAGTACCGCGTGCTCGAAATGTGGCAGAGCACCTATCAGGGTGAACTGCTCATCATGCTGCCGGACACGTTTGGAACCACCCAGTTTTTAAAAGACGCGCCGGACTGGGCGGCGGACTGGACCGGCCAGCGTGTCGACAGCAAGAATCCGTATGTCGCGGGCGACGAGTACATCGACTGGCTGAAGGCGCGTGGCCGGGATCCGCACAACAAGCTGATCATTGCCTCCGACACGCTGGACGTCGATGAAATCCTAGGCCTGCATGCCTATTTCGGCGGGACGCTGGACAGCGGCACGACGGCTAAAGACTTTCGCAGCGCGGCCGATTTCCTCGATCGCAAGAAATGGACGCCGGGGCGGCGGGCGCGGTTCAGTGCCGGCTGGGGCACACTGCTGACAAATGATTTTCGCGGCTGCGATCCGGCCGGTGGCAGCGGCTTCGATCCCGTCAGCCTGATCTGCAAGGTCACCGAGGCCGACGGCCGGCCCGCGGTAAAGCTTTCCGACAACTACTCCAAGGCGCTGGGACCGCCTTCCGAAATCGATCGTTATCGTCGCGTATTCGGCACCGCTGGGGTCAGCGACGCCCCGGTAATCGCGTGATCGCCTTGTCATCCTGAGCGGAGCGCTTGCTTTCGCTTGCGAAAGCAAACGCCCAGTCGAAGGACCCCTATAAGCGCATCGAAGCTGGAGGGCTACGCTTCCGCGGGGACAGCCGCCCCGGCTGTCCGGCGGAGCGCAAGCTCCGCTATTTTTTCGCCTACGGCGCAAACCGGTCGCGCTGCGCTCGACGGGACAGCTGCGGACGGCTGTCCCTACATGGCCCGTGTGGGTTGCGTGGAAAAGGGAATCGCCGCGAAAATGCCATCATCGCCTGTGCTACACTCCGGCAGATTTTTCCAAATACACTGTTTTTATGTCCCGGGGTCACATAGATGAACCTTCGCTCACTCGGTCTGCTCACCGCAGCAGTCAGCATCGGGTTGTCTCTCTGCTCATCGATTGCAGGCGCGCAAGCTGCGCCGGCTACTCTCCGTCCCATCACGATTGATGATTACTTCCAGGTGCGGGAGGTCGCAGACCCGCAGATCAGCGCTGACGGCCAGTGGATCGCGTACACCGTCTCGACTGCGTCCCTGAAAGACGACGACAACAAAACCCGCATCTGGATGGTGGCAACAGCGGGCGGTAATCCGGTTGCGATGACCTCCGAGGATGAATCCTCTGAGCATCCGCGCTGGAGCCCGGACGGAAAGTATCTCGCATTCCTTTCCAAGCGCGATGACGGCAAAACCTACGTCTGGCTGTTGAACCGCATGGGCGGAGAGGCCGAGCCTCTCACTGAGACGGTGCAGGACGTCAAAGATTTTGCCTGGTCGCCGGACAGCAAGCGCATCGTCCTGGTGCTGCAGGATCCATCCCCGGAAGACCTCCAGGCTGCCAAAGAGAGAGTGCAGGAGAAGAGCCAGGGCAAGGCGACCAAAGAGAAGAAGCCGAAAGCCCAGCGTCCGTGGGTGGTGGACCGCTACATATTCAAGGAAGATGAGATTGGCTACCTGGAGCGGCTCCGCACCCATCTTTACGTATTCGATATAGGCAGCAAAACCTTGACCCAGGTCACTTCCGGCGACTTCGATGACCTGCATCCGGCATGGTCGCCCGACGGCAGGTTCCTCGCTTTCAGCAGCAAGCGCACCAGCCCCGATCCAGACCGCAACTACGACTCCAACATCTTCGTGGTCGCCGCCGATAACCCCGACAAAGGCGCGCACCTGACCCAGATCACGACCAATCCCGGATCCGACGATTCGCCAGCCTGGTCGCCCGACGGAAAATGGATCGCCTACGTGACCCAGCTCGATCCCAAGCTGCTGGTGTACGCCACGACCCATATCGCGGTTTCTCCCTCGACTGGCGGCGAGGCCAAAGTCCTCACCTTGAGTCTCGACCGCATGTCCACTGAGCCCCACTTCTCGCCTGACAGCAAATTTATTTATTTCATCGCCGATGATGACGGCACACAGAACCTCTGCCGCGTCCCGGCGGGTGGCGGTGAGATCACGTGCCCCATCGGTGGGCGCTTGACGCTTTACGCCTATTCCGTCGCCCCGACGGGCGATGTGGCGGCACAGATCACCACGGCGGATCGCCCCAGTGAGATTTTCACCATTCCCGCGGGCAAGCTCACTCGCATCACGCACACCAACGACGAATTCCTGTCTCAGGTCAAACTTGTTACCCCCGAGTACGTCAAGTTCAAGAGCAAGGACGGCACCACGGTCTCCGGCTATCTTTACAAGCCGGTCGATTATGTGCCCGGCAAGAAGTATCCGACTATTCTCCGCCCGCACGGGGGGCCGGTTGAGGCTTACTACGCGGAGTTCCTCCATCTACCGCAGCTCTTCGCGGCCAGCGGCTACGTAGTGCTGTGTCCGAACCCGCGGGGCTCCAGCGGCTACGGGCAGGCGTACGCCAAGGCGATTGACGCGGACTGGGGGAACAAGGATTTTCAGGACGATATGGCAATAGTCGACTATGCCATTGCACAGGGCCTGGCTGATCCGGACAAGCTCGGCGTGGGGGGATGGTCGTACGGCGGAATCTCGACCGATTTCATCATTGCCCAGACCACGCGCTTCAAGGCCGCCATCTCGGGCGCCGGTGGCGGACTCTTTGCCTCTCTCTACGGGCATGACGAGTACATCCGCGATTACGAAACCGAGCTGGGATATCCCTGGAAAGACCGGGCGGTCTGGGACAAGATTTCGCCTTTTTACAAAGTCGCGAACATCAGCACTCCGACTCTGTTCATGGGAGGCGATATTGACTCGAATGTGCCGGTACTGGGAGGCGAGCAAATGTATCAGGCATTGAAGAGTCTGGGCCGCGAAACCCAGCTGGTGGTCTATCCCGGCGAATACCATGAATTTAAGGCGCCCTCGCATCTCAAGGACCGCATGGAGCGCTACCTGGCGTGGTACGCCCATTACGTCAAGGCAGACGGCACTCCGGCGCGGCCAGCAGCGGTTGCGAAGTCGGACAACTGACGCCCGTCCTCCATTATTTTCTGCCGGCGGTCTGGGCGGTGTATCCTAACTTAGGGCTGTTTATGAAGTTTTTTGACTTTCTGAAGACGGTCAAGTATCCGGAGCATCGGCTGGCCTGGTTGGTGGCAATTGCCGTGGACGCGATCCAGATCGTCGCCCTGCCCCTTTTTGTCGCCGGCGGCCTCTCGCCGGTGGACGTTGCGCTCGATGCCGTGGCCGCCGTGGTCCTTATCGAGCTATTAGGATGGCATTGGGCATTTCTTCCCACGATCGCGGCAGAAGTCGTTCCCGGCTTCGACCTTTTTCCCACCTGGACGGCCGCGGTTTTCTTCGTAACCCGCCAGCGAGTTCACTCCGGCGAACCTGAGATTCTGCCGCCCGGTCCAGCGCCCGCTCGTCGATCCTGACCGCGGACCTCCTTTTTGCCCCAAAAAACGAAACGCCCCCGGACCCGGTTAGGTCCTGGGGCGTACGCTGAACAACCTCTCCCCCGAAAAGCTGTTCTCCAGACACTTTTGGCGGCCCAGGGGTGGATTGAAATCCGCTTCTGAGCTTGAGCCTGGCGGGCCTTAAACACCGTTGAGCTCGTATGCCTGCTCTACTAATCGCAGTTCAAATGCCAAAACTGTAATTTTATAAGTTATTGATAATAAGACACTTTGTACGGAATGGAATTCCGCGGTCGGGGGCACTGTGCAAAGGTTTGCATAGCCAGCGGCGGCAATCGAACCGCGGGTTCCTAGCGGGCTGGCGGGGCGTATTTGATGCCCAGCTGATCAAAGAGAAAGCTGAGGACATCCGCTTCTTCCTCGATTTGTTCATCGACGGCGGTTCCGATGCCGTGGCCTGCATTGGAGCTGGTGCGCAGCAGGATGGGATGGCCCGAACTGGTCGCAGCCTGCAATCTCGCGGTCATCTTGCGTGACTGCATGGGATTTACGCGGTGATCGTTCTCGCCGGTGGGAAAAAGAATGGCGGGATACGCGGTTCCATCTTTGACGTGATGGTAGGGAGAGTAAGCGTACAGGGCCTTGAACTGGTCAGGGTCCTTCACCGTCCCAAATTCGGTGACGTTAAAGGCTCCATTGGGATCGAGCTCGACGCGCAGCATGTCGTAAATGCCAACGTACGAGACGACGGCGCGGAAGAGGTCGGGGCGCTGGGTAAAGGCCGCGCCCATGAGCAATCCGCCATTGCTGCCGCCGATAATGGCCAGGTGGGCGGGCGAAGTGTACTTGCGTTCGATGAGGTGCTGAGCGCAGGCGATGAAATCGTCAAACACATTTTGCTTGCGGGTCAGCCGGCCCGCCTGGTGCCATTCTTCGCCATACTCCGCTCCTCCGCGAAGATTGGCGATCACATAAACCCCGCCCTGGTCGAGCCAGGCGCGGGTGAAGGCGCCGAGAAAGAACGGTTTCATGCTTATGCCGTAGCCGCCGTAGCCTTCGAGCAGCGTGGGATTGCTGCCATCGAGCCGGGTGCCGCGCCGGCGAACGATGTTCACCGGGACGCGGGTGCCGTCTTTTGAAGTAGCAAATTCGCGGACCACCTCGGTGCCGTCGAAGTGGATGGGCGAAGTGCGGAACAGGGCAGTGCGGACGGACTTGCCGGTAGCAGCGTCGAAGCGATACCAGGCCGAGGGCTCGAGATAGGTAGCGACGGTGAAAATCGCGTCGCCGCCGCGAGTGGGCACCACCTGGTACACCGCCGAGACCGGCGGCAAGGGTGGCCCGGGCAAGGCATGGCCCTGCAGATCGAACAGACGGATGCGGGAAGGTCCACCCACGATATCAGTGACATAAAGATGTCCGGGAGCGGGCGCGAAATCTTCGATTGAAGCCCGGGAGCCTTCGTCCGCAGCCGAGCCTGAGCTCTGCGGCACGATAACTTTTGCCTCGGCGAGATCGAGATGCGCGAGCGGGAGCCGCAGAATCTGCCCGCGCGGCGCGTCCTTGCGGGAGAGCAGGTAAAGGGCGGCGTCTGGGCCCGGCTTGACGGACACGATTCCGTCCGAGAAATGCGTCACCTGAGTCCAGCGCCCGGACGGGTCCATCACATAGTGCGCGAACTCACCGCCATCGCCGTTGGCTACGGCGGCGATCAGCCACTGGCCATCGTCACTGGCTTGCAGCTTGATCTCGGCAATGCGGGGAAAATCCTTGCCGATGACATAAGTGTCCTGCCTGGGATCGGTGCCGAGCCGGTGAAAGTAAACCTGTTGGTAGAAATTGGCGTCCTCGGGCGGGCGCTCGTTGCCCTGCGGATAACGGGTGTAATAGAAGCCTGAGCTGTCGGCCTTCCACTCCAGGCTTCCGCCGGCGGTGGCGAAGTTGACGCGCGGGACGACGTCGGAGAGCTCCTTGCCGGTAGCCTTTTCAAAGACGTGAGCGGAGCTGTCCTCGGAGCCATTCTCGGAAAGAGCGGCGGCGACGAATTTGCCGTCCCGCGAAGGCACGTAAAAATCCACCGCGGTAGAGCCTTTGGCGCTTGACGCGTTAGGATCGAAAACCACCTTCGCAGCCGCAGGGTCGTCGGCCGAAGGCAAGGCCACCAGCATGGGCTGCTGCTGGGGCGGCTGGTATTTCATGGCGAACAAAGTGCCGCCGCGAAATTGCAGATCGTAGTAGGCGGCGGAGCTGGCGCTGAGCGCCTGTTTGAGCATCTGCACGATGGCCGGCCGCGCCGGCAGATGGTCGAGATACTCGCGGCTGCGCGCGTTCTGGGCCGCGCTCCACTGCTTGACTTCGGGATCGTCCCAGTTCTCCAGCCAGCGGTAGTCATCGGTAATTCTGACGCCCTGATATTCGTCAGTGACCGGGCGCTTCGGGGTTGCGGGCGGCCGGGGGATGGATGGGCCCTGAGCCAGGGCGACGAGGGTCGTCAGAAATATAGTCAGGGCCAGGCGGGCAGAAGAAGTGATTTTCATGAGTGCGCCTTTCGGTGGAAGCGGCCGGCGGAACGACGCGCATTTTATACCAAGGAGCCTTAGAACTCACACTCACTTTGCGTCCTTTGCGGTTGAGGCTTTGGGGAGGGCCAAGCGAAGTCGAACCCCTTACCGCAAAGGTCGCCAAGAAAAGCCGCAAAGGACGCAAACAAAGCTCCGTAAATTTGCTTGCCCGGCGTGAAGACGTGTGGCAATATCCCTTTCTCTTCCCTCAAACTTTCTCATAGGAGTCTTTTGTGCCGTTAGGTGCCGCGCGCGGCACTGCGGTGCGAAGCGCTCCCGTGGCGACGAGGTGATTTTATGAAGAGGATTCACCGCACTCTTGCGTTATGTCTGGTCTATCTCCTGGCATTCAACACCCAACTGTTCGGCTGGGGATCAGTGGGACACATGGCGGTGGCGTATATCGCGTATAACCGGTTGACTCCGGCCACCAAGAGCAGGGTCAGGGCGCTGCTCAAACAAAATCCGGATTACAACAAATGGGTGGGGATGGTTCCCGCCGGCACCGCGCCGAAGTTCAAGTACATGATGATCTTCATGATCGCGTCCACCTGGCCCGACCAGATCAAGAGCGAGACGGGTTATACGGACGACGGCCCTGATCCGCATGGCAATCGTCCCGACGGGGCCTCGTCCTCCCTGAACGTCGGATACTCCGACCATCTGCACCACAAGTACTGGCACTTTGTGGACATACCTTTTTCTACCGATGGCACCGCGCTGCCCGCGATCCCTTCGCCTAACGCGGAGACGCAAATCGCAACTTTTCGAGCGGTGCTGGGGACGACTCCGGCGGGAGACGTGAAATCTTATGACCTGGTCTGGCTGCTCCATCTGGTGGGCGACGTGCATCAACCGCTGCACTCCTCAACCCGGGTCAGCGCGACGGATCCGGATGGGGACAGCGGCGGAAACAATGTAAAGCTGTGCGCATCTCCCTGCCGGAACGAGTTGCACGGGTTTTGGGACGATCTTCCCGGCACCGGCTCAGATCCGAACAAGGCCGTGTCTTACGCCAAGAAATTACCAGCGGTGGATGCGACGGCAGGAAGCGATTTGGTTGCCGGCGACTGGATCAAGGAAAGTTTCGACGACGCGAAGACTTCTGTTTACGTGACCCCCATCGGGGCAGGAGACGGGCCCTTCACCACCACGGTGGCCTATCGCGCCGCCTCCCGGAAGCTGGCCAAAGAGCGCGTGGCCCTGGCAGGCGTGAGGCTGGCAAACCTTTTGAACGACGAGCTGAAGTAAGTTGATTGGCGTGGCCGCGGGCGACCTCGCCCGCGACGGTCTGGACACAAAGTCAAAAGCCGCGGGAGAGTCGCCCGCGGCCACACAAACGGGTCAGCGGCCGCTACTTCGGCCGGGTGATCGCGCCTTCCGATGCGGTTGACACCAGCGCCGCGTACTTGGCAAATACGCCGGTGGGATATCGGGGTTGCGGCGGCTTCCACTGGGCCAGACGCTGGCGCAAGGCGGCGTCGCTGACTTCGACTTCCAAAATGCGCTGATTGACGTCGAAGTGAATGGTGTCGCCTTCGTGCACGGCGGCGATGGGGCCGCCCAGCGCGGCTTCGGGCGAAACGTGCCCGGCCATCAGGCCGCGGGTGGCGCCGCTGAAACGTCCGTCGGTCAGTAAAGCCACGGATCCGCCCAGGCCCTCGCCGACAATGGCCGCGGTGACGCTCAGCATCTCGCGCATCCCGGGACCGCCTTTCGGCCCTTCGTAGCGGATCACCACCACGTCGCCGGGCTTGATGCGTTTTTCGGTGACTGCGGTCATGGCGTCTTCTTCGGAGTCAAAAACGCGCGCCGGCCCGCGGTGGCTCAGCCGTTCGTGGCCGCTGATTTTGGCCACACATCCCTCGGGCGCGAGATTGCCATGCAAGATGACCAGGCCGCCGGTTTTCTTCAGAGGCTTGTCCAGCGGCGCAATCACCTCCTGGCTCGGCGTTTCGACGGAGGCTCCAGCTTCGGCGGACAGAGTCTTGCCACTTACGGTCGGCACATCTCCATGGAGATGCTTGCCTTGCAACAGCCGGTGCGTCAGCAGTCGTATGCCGCCGGCGCGGTGCATATCGGACGCGACAAAACGTCCTGAAGGTTTCAGGTCGGCGAGCAATGGAGTGCGTTCGCTGATCTTCTGAAAATCGTCGATGTGCAGAGGCACGCCGGCCTCGCGTGCGATGGCGAGCAAGTGCAGGACCGCGTTGGTCGAGCCACCGGTGGCGGCGACGCCCGCGATCGCGTTTTCAAAGGCGGGGCGAGTCAGGATGTCTCTGGGACAAACGCCTCCGCGCAGCAGATTCATCACCACCTCGCCGCAGTCGTAGGCAACCTGGTCTTTTTGCGGGTCCATGGCAGGAACGCTGTTGAAACCCATGGGAGACAGGCCGATCATCTCCATCACGGTGGACATGGTGTTGGCGGTGTACTGGCCGCCGCAGGCGCCCGCGGCCGGGCAGGCGACGTTTTCCAGTTCGTGCAGGTCGGAATCTGTCATTTTTCCGGCGGCGTTAGCGCCGACTGCTTCGAATACATCCTGAATGGTGACGTCCTTGCCCTTGTAATTCCCGGGCGCGATGGTGCCACCGTAGAGCACGAGGCCGGGAATGTTCAATCGCGCCAGCGCCATCGCGCCTGCGGGAATGGTCTTGTCGCAGCCCACGACGCAGACCACGGCATCGAACATTTGTCCGCGGCACACCAGTTCGATGGAGTCGGTGATGAGCTCACGGCTGACCAGAGAAGCACGCATGCCTTCGGTGCCCATGGTTTCGCCGTCGCTGATGGCGATGGTATTGAACTCCATGGAAGTGCCGCCCGCGGCGCGGATGCCTTCCTTGATCTTCGCCGACAGCCGGCGCAGGTGGAAGTTGCAGGGCATGGTTTCGATCCAGGTGTTGGCGACGCCGATGAGCGGCTTGCTTAAGTCGCTGTCGGTGAATCCGACGGCCTTGAACATGGCTCGGGCCCCGGCCTGATCGCGTCCGTCGGTGATGCCATGACTGCGGTGTTTGAGGTCCATGGGAGAAAGATTATGACAGAGAAGGGTTCATGTTAGGAACTGGAGGGCAGAGATAGGCGACTGGCAATCTGGTTTCAGGCTGTATATGCTTTCCGCGGCTGTCTCCTGAGCGGAGTAGCGGCTTCGCTTCGCGAAGCCGCTGCGCGGCCGAAGGACCCCTATAAGCGTAACGGCTGTTGAGAGCTGGTCGGGGATGGAGAATCGAAGAGTGTGCAGAGGGTAGGGGTCCTTCGACTCCGCATGTCTGTTCGCAAGCGAACGGACACACTGCGCTCAGGATGACATTGGGATAGGGCATGAACGAACAGGAAGATTTTTTTCAGATCGACCAGTTGGAGCAAAGACGGGCGCTGACGGGGAAATCATACCAGGAGTTTCTGCGCGTTCCGGCGATGAGCGCCGGAGTTTATACCTTGGCGGCCGGCGCCGACGATACCCAGAAGCCGCATAAGGAAGACGAGATGTACTACGTGGTCCGCGGCCGGGCGCGCATGCGAGTGGGCGCCGAGGACCGGGCCGTCAGCCCGGGAAGCGTGATCTTCGTGGCGGCCGAAGTGCCGCATCGCTTCTACGATATTGCCGAAGAATTGATGGTGCTGGTTTTCTTCGCGCCGGCGGAGACCTAGCGAAGTCGGCGGCTGGCAGGATCCCTGGCCTAGGTCGCCGTACTTTCTTTCCCCGGAATCCAGTAAATTTCTTCTTTCAGATTTTCCTTGGTGAAGCCGATGCGCTGCAGCATGCCTTTGCCATGCTCGATCATCTGGGGATGCCCGCACAGGTAGCCCACCGAATTGGCGCCGTTCAGGCCCCACAGATCAGCATATTTGCGGACCAGGTCATCCACCCGCCCGATTTCGCCGGTCCATTTCTGATCATCCCAGGGGCGGCTCACCGTGGGAATGTATTTGAGCCACGGCACTTCCTCGGCAAATTTCCGCAGTTCATCGAGGTAGCCGAACTCCCAGGAGCGACTGGCGCCGTTGAGCAGAAATAATTTCTGCTCGCCGGAAAACTTGCCCTCGTTCCAGTCCTTGTGAAGAGTGCGAACATAGCTGACGAAGGGCGCGATGCCGGTGACGGTCGAGATCAGCAGATGATTGCTGCGTCCACTTTTGGTGTCGAGCGTGAAGCGTCCCTTGGGAATTTTTCGCATCAGCATCTCGTCGCCGACTTGCAGTTTGTAAAGGTCGGGGGTCAGTTCGCCATGGGGGACCAGTTCGAAAAAGAACTCGATCTCGCTCTCGTACGGGGATGAGACGATGGAATAAGGACGCTCCGAGCGTTTCTCCGGGCGCTGCAAGCCCAGCGTGGCGTACTGGCCGGGAGCGAACTTGAATTCGCCATTGGGTTGGACGCGGATCATCCACAGGTCGGAGGCGAAGTCCCTGCGCTGGGTGATCTGGGCGCGGAAAAACTTGTCGTCGGCAGTGCTCATCGCGGCCGCCCCTCGAAATGGCGAGCCTATAAGGTGCCTGAGTCAGCGCGCAGATGGCAAGTCGGAACCGTTCGGAGGCATTTACTGATTCAGGGACAGCCGGCGCCTCTACAGGCGCGGATTTCTTACGCCCCGAGCGTCGACATCAATCGCAGTTCGGGATGCCGGAAGAATTCAGGAACGCTGGTATTCGGAGTCAGGTCGCGGAGCTCAAACTCGCTGCGCTTGCCTTCCGGTTGGGGCCAAGGTATCAGCAATCAGGGTGCAGCGGTGGCTGAGCCTTTGCAGCGAAACTTTGATGTTTTCTGCGGCTGCGCCGCTGCCCGGGTCAGCGGCTTCGGCACTCACCCGCGCGGCTTTTTCCGACAGGGTTGCAGCCACTTCCAGCAAGGTCACCAGGGAATCCGAGTGCAGCTTCCACAATGACGGCGAATTCTCCGCCCGCTTGAGTTCTTCCAGCTCCGTGGTCATGCGGGCGACCACGGCCACGATGCGCAGGAGCACGCGGGCCATACTGCCGCGCGGACTCTTTTCCTCGAGATAATCCGCGCTGCAGGCGTCCGCTTCCGCCGGGGTCAGCGTGAGATTGAAGAACCGCATGGGCACCACCTGGCGGAATTTCGGGTCGGCCACGCGCACGAATATCCGGATGGATTCTTCGACCTGCCGGATCTTGGTCTCTTCCGTCGAAATCTGTTGCGGCGTGACCGCCGACCGCATGGCCTGCACGTCGACCACGGGTCTCTGCGGACGCGCGGGCGGCGTGGGAACGACCGGCGGCCGCGCTTTCCTGGCGGTTGCGGGAGTGGGGACGGAGGCAAAGTATGACATCCGGCGAATCGGCGGACGCCGCTCCAGAACCTGCTTCAGCTTGGAGACCCGGCGGAATTTATCCAGGGCGGTGCTGTAGTCGATTTTCAGCAATTCGCCTTCTTCCAGCGCAGCCACGTGCTCGACGGTGACGTCGACGCCTTCCACGTTGCCCAGAATGCTGCCCCCCTGCTCCTGCAGAGCCGAGGCGAACTCCCTTATCTCGGCGGCGGCGGCATGAAAGAACTCATCGAACTTCTTGCCGAAAGCCGCATTGTAGGGAGCGATGGTGGCCAGCACTCCGGGATGGTAGAAAGACGCATCCAGCGCCTGTTTGAGCTCGCGGACCTTGGGGATGATCTCGGAGTCGAGCAGGGAATTGAGGTCGCGGCAGTTCTGGGCTTCCTCCTGCAGGGGATCGAAACGCCGCAGCAGTTGCACGTGCTCCTCGGAAAGCGAGGGCACGTCAGTGTCGGCCAGAATTTCGATCAGGGCGATCTCGAAGGGTGAAAGCGGAAGCGAGCCGTCGAGCCCAAAGCCGCGGCGCTCCCACTGGCCCGGCACGCGGGGATGGCGGTAAAGAAATGTAGCCACCAGGTCGGTCTTATCGCGGTTTACGTCGCTGGTATCTTTTTTGCGGGTGAAATAGCGGAGGACGGCTTCGGCGATTTCAGGATCGGTCTCGCTGGTAAACGCGCGCCGCAGCATGGCCGGCGTAATGGCGTGGTCGAGAAGGCGCAACCAGCGGCGCATGCGGTCGAGCGTGGCATGCACCTCGCCGTCGCCCTCCTGCAGAGAGATGGCCTCCAGGCCAGCCGGAACCGGGACTTCGCCTCCAATGGAATCCTGCAGGAGCTTCTCATAGAAGCCCTGCACCGTGGCCAGGATGGCCAACTCCCATTTCGGATCCTCTACCACACTTTCACTCCCGCTGATCTGAGCCTGCGGAATGCTGTGAACACAGGTTTGGATTAGTAAAACCTAATGCAGGCGTCCCGCACAATCGTTTTCCCGAAGGGATGGCACTAAAGTCACAATGGGTGGGGGGCCGCTGATCTCAAATTGTTGATCTGCGACTTCAGAATTGCCCGAAGTGGCTACTAACTCGGTTCAATCTGAAATCTTCAATCCAGAATCTGAAGTCGATCTTGTCATCTATTTCTTGAGGTCTTTCAGGATTTCTCGGGCTGCGTTGGCGCCTGAGCCGCCGGTCAAGCCTGCGCCCGGATGAGTGCCGGAACCACACAGGTACAGGTTCTGGATAGGAGTGCGATAGCGGGCCCAGTCCAGCAGGGGACGCATGGTGAAGAACTGGTCCAGAGAGAGTTCGCCATGGAAGATATGTCCGCCCGTCAGTCCGTAGGTCTCTTCCAGGTCCTGGGGAGTGATGATCTGGTGGGTCAAAATCAGCTCCGGAAGGTTGGGAGCGTATTGCGCCAGCGTCTTGACGACGGTATCGCCCAATGGCACCCGCTGTTTCTCCCAGTCGCTGCCTTTAAGCTTGAAGGGCGCGTACTGCATGTAGATGGACATCACGTGCTTGCCCTCGGGCGCGAGCGAGGGATCGGTAAGCGACGGAATGGCGACTTCGAGGTAAGGCTGCTTGGAGAAATTGCCGTACTTGGATTCGTCGAAGGCGCGCTCGAGATAGTCGATCTCCGGGCCGATGTGAAGGCGGCTGCTGAGCGCGCGATCATGGTTCTCGCCGGCAAGCGAGGTGAACCTGGGGAGTCCGGAAAGCGCCAGGTTGACCTTGGCGACGGTGCCCGGCATGCGATAGTGCTGCAGCTTCATCACAAAATCCGGCGACAGATGCTCCGGGTCCACCAGTTTCAGAAGGGTGCGTTTAGGGTCGGCATTCGAGATTACAGCCCTGGCCGTAATTTCTTCGCCGTTCGAGAGCACGACGCCGCTGGCGATGCCGCCTTTGACGCGAACTTCGATGACTTCCGCGCCGCTTCGTATTTCCGCTCCGGCCTGTTGGGCGGCCGCTGCCATCGCCTGGGTTACGGCGCCCATGCCGCCGGTGGCGAACCATGAAGTGCCGGCCGCCTGTTCATCACCGGCGGCGCGAATCAGGAGGACCAGGCTGCTGCCCGCGGACCAGGGGCCCAGGAAGGTCCCGAAAATTCCTCGCGCAGCAATCGTGCCGCGCAGCAATTCGGTCTCGAAATATTCCGCCACCAGGTCGGCGACCGCCATCGGTCCCCAGCGCAGCAGACGATACATGTCGCGCTTGCCCAGCTTGCGGAGAGCGCGTCCGGTGTTGAGCATGCCCCACAGATCGGCTTTGTTCGGATCGTCGATGTTGGGGGGGACCAGCGTCAGTACCTTGCCGATTACCCGTCCCATCTTGGCCAAAGACGACTGGAACTGGGAATACCTGGTCGCGTCCTTCTGGGATAACTTTGCGATCTCCTGGGATGCCTTTTCCGCGTCTTTGTAAAGCACCAGCGCCCGGCCATCCGGAGCCAGCGAAGTCACCGCGACCTCGGTCGAAATCATGTTCAGGCCGTGCTTTTCCAACTGCATGTCGCGGACGATGTCAGGGCGCAGCGGTCCGGCGGAATGGGCCAGCGTGGAGCAGCGGAAGCCGGGATGAAATTCTTCGGTGATGGCGGCGCCGCCGGGTTGAGCGCGGCGCTCCAACACCAGCGGTTTGTATCCTGCTTTCGCCAGGTAAAAGGCCGTGACCAGCCCGTTGTGGCCGCCACCGATGATCACGACATCGCGGTTGTTGGTTTCGGGCACCTAGGCTGCCCCCTTGAAGTCTTTCAGGATTTCGAGGGCCGCCAGCCGGCCGGGGCCGCCCATGATGCCGCCGCCGGGATGCGTAGCGGATCCGCACATGTACAGGTTCTTGATCGGAGTGCGGAATTGCGCCCAACCCGGCACCGGCCGCAGGAAGAAGAGCTGCTCGAGCGAAAGTTCACCCTGGAAAATATTGCCTTCACTCAGGCCGAACTCGCGTTCGAGGTCGAGCGGCGTCACCACCTGGCGATGCAGAATGATGTCCTTAATATTGGGCGCGTACTCGGCGATGGTGTTAATCACGTTGTCGCCGAAAGCTTCTTTCTGATCGTCCCAGTTCAGGCCCGGCCGGAGCTTGTACGGCGCGTACTGCACGAAGCACGACATGATGTGCTTGCCCGGCGGCGCCACCGACGGATCGGTCAGGGTGGGAATGACCATGTCAATGTAAGGACGGCGCGAGAAGTTGCCGTACTTCGCGTCGTCGTAAGCGCGTTCCATGTATTCGACGCTGGGAGAAATTGAGATTGCGCCGCGCAGATGCGCGCCCGGTCCGGGGATCGCTGTGAAGTTCGGCAGGGCGTCGAGCGCCAGGTTCACTTTGCCGGAAGACCCGCGATACTTGTAGCGGTTCACATCTTCCAGAAATTCCGCCGGCAGCGTGCCTGCTTCGAGAAATTTCGTGAACGTCAGCCGGGGATCGACACTCGACGAGATGATGTCGGCATAAATTTCGTCGCCGTCGGCAAGCACCACGCCCTTGGCTTTGCCGTTCTTCACGATAATCTGCGCGATGGCGGCCTTGGTGCGGATCTCAGCGCCGGCTTCGCGGGCTGCGTCAGCGATGGCATTCGAAATCGCGCCGGTGCCTCCCCGGGCAAATCCCCAGGAGCGGAAGGCGCCGTCAATCTCTCCCATGTAGTGATGCAGCAGAACGTAAGCGGTTCCCGGCGAACGCACTCCTAGGAAAGTTCCGATAATTCCCGACGCTGACATCGTCGCCTTGAGCACATCGGTTTCAAACCACTGGTCCAGGAAGTCGATGGCGCTCATGGTCATCAACTGCACCTGGTTGTACTTGTCCTCGCTGGTCATGCCTTGAAAGCGGCGTCCGATGAACAGCAGCTTCATCAGTTCTCGCGGATTGAGCGTCGCCGGATCGGGCGGAACCATGCTCAGGATCGGCTTTACGAAACGGCACATGGCCTGCATCGCCTTGCCGAATTCGTCGTAGGCTTCGGCGTCAACTTTCGAGTGCCGCGCGATCTCGCGGTGCGTTTTACCGTGATCGTTGACTCGCCATAGGTAGTCGCCGCTGGGCATGGGCGTGAACGTCCCGTCGAGCGGCAGAATTTCTAGGCCATGACGGGGAAGGTCGAGATCGCGAATGATTTCCGGACGCAGCAGCGAGACCACGTAGGAGCACACCGAGAACTTGAATCCGGAAAAGACTTCTTCCGTGACTGCCGCGCCCCCGAGCACGTGCCGCCGTTCCAGCACCAGAACTTTCTTCCCGGCGCGCGCCAGGTAGGCGGCAGTGGTGAGGCCGTTGTGGCCTCCTCCGATGATGATTGCGTCGTATTTCGAGTTGCCGTTGGCAGCAGCCATATCAACCTTTAGCGCCGGGCGCTGTACTCAAGTCGCGGGAATTCTATCAGGTATGGTCAGGAGGCTGGCGGGAGTCGATGGGGAATTCCCCGCAGCAGAAACAGCCGGAGAGAACGGTCAGAGCCCGCTTTTGAGGACGGCCCAGCTCAACATCGCGTTGGAAGAGGAACGCATGATCGTTGGCAAACTGATTGTAGCCGGAAGGGCAATCTTTGTCTCCGATAATTTGTCCTCTGATGACTGTGAGTCAGGCGAAAACGTTTTATGGCGGCTGAGAACAATTGCTGGGAACGATGAAGACTGCATATAATCCAGCACGAGCAGGTTTCCTCCGTGTCCTCAGTGTCCTTTGTGGTTACAAAAAACTCTAACCACGGAGGACACCGAGGACACGGAGATCGAAGGAGCTGCCTTTGCCGGTCGGAACCGCATTTCACGAGAGAACTTTTCCACTTTGCCAAAGCCTGAACTACCGCGAGTGGTCGGGATACTACGCCGTCAGCGTGTATGAAGTGCATCACGAGCACGAGTACAACGCCATCCGCAACGCCGCGGCGCTCATCGACATCTCGCCGCTCTACAAGTATCTGATCACCGGCAAGGATGCCACCAAGCTGGTCAATCGCATCATCACCCGCGATATCACCAAGGTGAGAGTAGGACAGGTCATTTATTGCTGCTGGTGCGACGAGCAGGGGAAAGTCATCGACGACGGCACCATCACGCGCCTGGAAGACAACAAGTATCGCTGGACCGCCGCCGATCCCAGCCTGCGCTGGTTCCGGCAAAATGGTTTGAACATGGACGTGCAGGTTGAAGATATTTCCGAGCAACTCGCCGCGCTGGCATTGCAGGGGCCGACCTCGGGCAAGCTGCTTAAGGCGGTTGCGGAAGCGGACATCGCCAACCTCAAATACTTCCGCATGACACGGGGCAAAATCGGCAACGTTTTTGTGGATATTTCGCGCACCGGATACACCGGAGATCTGGGCTATGAAATCTGGGTTCCGTGGAACGACGCGGTCAAGGTCTGGGATGCGGTGATGGAGAAGGGCAAGCAATTCGATATCCACGCGGCTGGGATGCTGGCGCTGGACGTGGCCCGGGTCGAAGCTGGATTGCTGCTGATCGAAGTGGACTATACCAGCGCCAAGAAGGCGCTGATCGAGTCGCAGAAATATTCGCCTTACGAGCTGGGCTTCGGAAAGATGGTGCACCTCGAAAAGGAGAATTTCATCGGCAAAGCCGCTTTGGCCAAGCAGCAGAAACAGGGCGTGCCCCGGCAGTTCGTGGGACTGGAAATCGATTGGCCCGAAGTGGAAGCGCGCTACGAGACGTTTGGACTCACCCCGGCAGCGCCTAGCCAGGCGTCGCGCGTGGCCGTTCCCTTGTACTTGGGCGACAAGCAGGTCGGCAAAGCTACGACCACGACCTGGTCGCCGGTGCTGAAGAAAATGATTGCTCTGGCCAGTGTGGACACGGCCCACTCGCAAATCGGCACCAAGCTGCAAATGGAAATTACTATCGAAGCCATGCGTCAGCAGGTTACGGCGAAGATTGTGAAAATGCCGTTCTTCAATCCGGAGAGAAAGACTGCGACGCCGGTTTAATCGGGTTGTGTGGGGACGGGTCTTTGACCCGTCCAGGTCGAGCGCAGCTCGACAGGTTTTACCTCGGGACGATGAAAACGCCGCCGAGCTTCGCTCAGCCTGACCGGGTCGGAGACTCGGTCCCACATGGTTTATCTTAGTGTCCGCTTCTTCCCCGCCCAGTAAATCCAGGCGCCGATCAGCACCAGCAGTCCCGACAATCCCACGATCTTGATTACTGCCAGCAGCTTGTTGGGTTCGTCCGGCTGCGGGATTAGCGATAGTCCGATTGTAAGAGTAGTCGTCGCGAAGCCGACCATCGCAACCAGTCTGGCCGCCAGCCTGCCGCCGGGGACGCGGATTACGTCCGGCCCGGCGGGTTCTTTCTGCAGCTTGAACATGGCCGCAAATAAATACAGGAAAGGGATGAAGTACGTGATCACGCCCATGCTGACCAGCACGTCGTACGCACCCTTGATGCTGGTGCCGGCCTGTCCCAGAAAAATGAACAGCGCGCCGAAAACGAACTGCGTCAGCAGGCCGACCCAGGGTGTCTTCCAGCGGGGATGAAGCGCGCCGAATACAGGGGGCAGAAAACGATCGATTCCGGCAACGAACGGCAAGCGGGCACCCGCAGCCAAATACGCGCCGGCGGCGCCAACATTGCTGAGGGTAATAAGCAGCGCAGCAAAGGGAATGACGGCTTCGAAGCCGATCCGCTCAGCCGTCTTCGATACCGCCTGCATCAGTCCCTGCAAGTTCCCGACTTCCGCGGCCGGCAGCGCCACCAGTACGCTGATCGTGCCCACGATGTAACAGAACGTGACCGTCAACCCTGCAATCAGCAGCGCGCGTGGAATCGCGCGGCGGGCGTTCTTGATTTCTCCTCCCATGATCGAGGCCGTTTCGCAACCGGCAAAAGCGAAGATGAGCACCGACCAGAAGATCATGTCCTTGATCTGGAAACCGGGCGTCATGGAATGCATCGTGAACGAAGTCGCCGCGCCGTAGCGATGCCACGCCACCGCCCCCATCGCCACTACGATGCCGACTGGAATCCACATGGCGAGCGCGCCCAGGTTGTGCAGCCACGTGCCCACGTTGAGCCCGACGATGTTCAGCAGGGTCGCCAGCGTGAGCGCGACCAGGGAGAACACGATGTAGTAAGTCGTATTGTTCGAGAAGCGAGCCCAGTCGTGGCGAATGTAGAGCGCGTTGCTGGCGGCGAAGTAAAGCACGGCAGGGAAGTAAGGCAGGTTGCAGACCCAATATGTCCAGGCAGTGTTGAAGCCGGCAAAATCACCGAAAGCGCGCTTTGCCCAGACGTAAATGCCGCCTTCTTCGGGATAGCGGGAAGATAGTTCGATCACCGAGAGCGCGAGCGGCGTATAGAAGCACAGAAAGGCGCCGATCCAGATGATGATGGAACTGGGACCGGCCGCCGCCGCAGTGGCGATCCAGCGCAGGCTGACGCCGGTGACCACGTAGAACAGGACGAGGTCGCGGAAGCCCATGACCGGCTTGGGCTGGTTGGAACTCTCGGCTTCAGCGGCGGGAGTGGGCATCAGGTCATTGATGGAATGAGAATACCTATCTAACCACTGAGGACACGGAGGACACAGAGGCCGACTCTACACCGCTGCCTTCCGGCTGCTCCATTTCCAATATAGATATCCTGGGACTCCGAACAGGATAATCGCGATGCCCCAGAAGGCTTG
Source organism: Terriglobia bacterium (assembly GCA_963742495.1). GTDB lineage: Bacteria > Acidobacteriota > Terriglobia > Terriglobales > Acidobacteriaceae > JAIQFF01. The sequence continues at coordinate 138,529 of CAVULZ010000002.1, read as the reverse complement.
GATTGGTCGGGTGAAGATTGTGTTCAACGTCCACGCGGTCCCGATCAGCACATAGATTCCAGGCAGCCAGGGATATCCCGCGCAGCGGTAGGGACGAGGCGTGTCCGGCCGCCTCCAGCGCAAAATAAACAGGCCGACAACGGTCATTGTGTAAGAGAGCACCATGCCAAACATCACGTAGGTATAAAGCTTCTCGTAACTGCCGCTGAGAGTAAGCACCGCGCCCCAAACGCCCTGGCCGATCAGGCTGAATGCAGGTGTCCTCCACTTGGGATGGACCTGCGCCATTTTCTGGAAGAAGGCTCCGTCCCGGGCCATGGCGTAATAAACACGCGCGCCGCTCATGGTGCAACTGGCCATGGCGCCGAAGCAGGAAACGGCAATCAACGCCGAAAGCCAAAGCGCCGCAGCGGGCGAGAAAAGAACGCTGGCCGCAGCGTGCGCGATGGTTTCATGTTTTGCGATCTCACTCAGCGGCAGGGCGTAGACGTAGGTCATGTTCATGGCGATGTAGATGGCGCCGACTACGATCACTCCCAGAACCATCGCCAGCGGCACATTGCGGCGCGGTTCTTTGACTTCGCCTGCGACCCACGTGATGTACACCCAGCCGTCGTATGCCCAGAACACCGCGATCAAGGCCACGCCGAACGCCGAAATGAGTTGTCCGGAGCTTAATCCCAGGGTCAGGCTCTCTCCAGGGGCCGCAAAGTGATGCCAGTCGCCTTTGCCGATCGCGAATCCCAGAACCACAAACGCCGCCATGGCGGCGAACTTCGCCCAGGTGGCCAGGTTCTGCAATATGGTGCCCCAGCGCAGCCCGACCACGTTGATCCAGGTCACGGCGACGATGGAAATCAGCGCGACCACGTGGGCGCGAGTGAGAACAATTCCGGCGGCCGAGAAAACCACGTGCTCCTGCGAAAGAAAAGGAACGATACCGCCGAGATATGCCGCCGAAGCCACCGAAAGGGCGGCAATGGTGCCGCCGTTGGCAACGCTGAACAGCATCCAGCCATAGAGAAAGGCCGGCAGGTCACCGTAAGCTTCACGCAGGTAAACGTACTGTCCGCCGGAGTCAGGAAACATCGAGCCCAGTTCAGCAAAGGCAACGCAGGCGCACAGCGAGATCACGCCACCCAGCACCCAGACCAGCAGAAACAGCAGCGGATGAGGCAGCGGGCCCGCAATGTCTTTGGCGGTCAGGAAAATCGAGGAGCCTATGATGCCGCCCGCCAGCAGAAGTACCGAGTCCAGCAACGAAAGGCCACGAACCAGCGTGGGTTGGGCTTCCGAGGATTTGACGGCTGCGGGAGGTGCGGTTGAGGGTTCCGTCATTTATCCCATCCCCAGTTCGTCGGGAGATTCGAGCGGCGTTCCGCAGCGACGGCAGATGACGGCGGAGCAGTCGCCGCAAGTAAGAGGATCGGTGACCTCCCGGCCGCACCGCGGACAGTAAAGTGGCTCCGGGTCAGGCTCCGGCTGCGGGGTTGGCGGCATGAGGATGGCAAATGTAGCATATTATTCAGCTTCCAGTTTCTAGTTTCCGGTTTCTAGTTCTCTTGGTTTTGAAACCGGAAACTAGAAACTAGACACTGCCAAGGAGAGCTATTTGTCCGACAAACCTCCCACTCCGGATGAGAAGCTACAACTGGAATTCAACCGCTGGGCGCAGGCCGGTGAAGGCGAGAAGATGCGGAACCATCATCTCGACATCACGGAGAAAACTTTGCGGCTGATGGATCTGCGCCCGGGCGAGCGCGTGCTCGATCTCGGCTGCGGATCAGGTTGGGCGAGCCGGCTACTCTCGCGCCTGGTGGGCGATGGGCCGGAGGGATTTGGCCAGGTGGTGGGCCTGGACGTTTCCGACGAAATGGTCCGGGAGGCCCGCGCCGCTTCCAAAGACTTCGAAAATATTCTGTACGTGTGGGGATCGGCGCAGCAGATTCCGTGGGAGGAAAACTTTTTCGACAAAGTGCTGTCGGTCGAATCGTTTTATTACTACGCCGACCAGGACCGGGCGCTGTCCGAACTTTTTCGCGTCATGGCGCCGCACGGGCGCCTGTTCATCCTGATCAATCTGTACCGGGATAATCCTTACTCGCTGCAGTGGGTGGATAAGCTGAAAGTGCCGGTGCAGGTGCGGTCCGAGGCAGAATACGTCGAGCTCCTGCAAAGGCATGCCTTCGAGAACGTCGAAGCTCGGCGCATTCCGGACGACACGCCCACGCCGGATGACTATCAGACCAAATCCTTCCACAGCCTCGATGATCTGCGCGCGTTCAAGAAGATGGGAGCGTTGCTGCTGATGGCATCGAAGCCCGACCTGCGGACCCCGGCCCCGGGCTACACCATCTACTAAAGTCGTGTGCTACAGTGTTCGAACCACACGCTACTTCACTAACCGGTTGTATTTCTTCAGCACCTCGCGCAAGCGGTCGTGAGGTAGGCCGATGACCTCGAAATCGTTAATCCCCTTCATCGTCTTGGCCGCCACCATGGCATTGACGATGGCTTCTTCCGTGGCTTGTACGGTGGCCAGAAAAATAGGATTCAGGCGTTGGTTTGGAAGCATGGTGAGCTGGCGCACGCCTTTCGATCCCGCGGCGCGGGGGTTTGCGGTGGAGAAAGCGATAAAAATGTCTCCCGAGCCGTCGGAGGCGAAGCTTCCATCCCTCCCCAGGCCCAGCGAAACGCGGCGGGCCACGCGCTTCAGTTGGGTAGGAATCAGGGGCGCGTCGGTAGCGACGACCACGATGATGGATCCCAGTTCTTCTTCGCGGACGGTGTGCTCACCGATCTCCCGCCCCACCGGCACTCCGGCGATGCGCAGTTGGCTGCGCAGGCCATAATTGCATTGCACCAGCACGCCGACTGTATAGCCGCCGTACCTGGCGTCGAGCATGCGCGAAGAAGTCCCGATTCCGCCCTTGAATTCGTTGCAGATCATGCCGGTGCCGCCGCCTACGCTGCCTTCTTCGACCGGGCCGCCTTTCGCCGTGTCGAGGGCGTGGAAGACGTGCTCCGGCTTGACGTGAAATCCGTTGACGTCGTTCAAGTCGCCATCCCAGGTCTCGGCTACCACCGGTAGCGACCACCAGTAGCCTTCATCGTCCGGGGGAGCATGTTGCACGCGCCAGGCAATCACCGCATCGCGCACCACGCCCACGCTGTGAGTGTTCGTGATCATCACCGGGCCATCGAGGAAGCCCGAATCTTCGACCCATGTGGTCCCGGTCATTTCGCCGTTGCCGTTGAGGGTGAACCAGCCGGCGAAGACCGAATCCTTAAAATTGTGGCCGCGGGGAAGAATGGCGGTCACACCCGTTCGCACCGGTCCAACGCCGACCTTCAAAGGGCCGCTGCCGGAAATCAGCGTGGTCTGGCCGACCTCTACGCCCTTCACATCGGTGATGGCGTTAAGCGGTCCTGGGGTGCCGTCGAAGGGAACGCCTAAGTCTCGGGCGCGAGGTTCAGTCTGGGCCGTGGCGGCCGCGATCAGAAACGAAAAAGCCAGCGCAGGGAGCAATAGTCTGCCCGCTTTGAGCATCAAATCCTCCGTGTTAAGTTGGGCAGTATAGGGTATCGGGGTTGGGCCTCGGGTACAATTTCTTTCAAGCGGAGGGCGCAATGGAAAACTGGAAAGTGGCGCTGGTGAGTAGTGCGGCCGGCGTGGGCACGGCGATGTTTCTGAAGAAGAAGTGGACCGCGGGCGTCATTCTGGCTGGTCTCGGGTTGGCCGCGCTGGCGTCGGAGTATCCGGAAAAATTTGCTGAAGTGCGCCGGAGTCTGCCCGATTTTATCGAGCGTGGCAACAATTTTCTTGAGGTCGCGACCCGGGTGGGGGACCGTTTGGCGGAGGCTGCGGATAGCCGCGGCACCTGGTACGAATCGCTGCTGAGGAGTTGACGTCGCAGGTGAGAAACCGAGGGCGGGACGCCCTCGGGACAGTCGGCGGGAGGCCGGCGCTACTCGATACCTAGAGTTTTGCGGGCATCGGGGCTGAGGCGCTCCGGGGTCCAGGGCGGAGTCCAGACTACGTTTACCGTGGCGTTGCGCACGCCCGGCATCTGTTCCACCCGGGCCTTGACCTGTTCTCCGATTTGCACGTGCGAGGGGCAGCCCTGGGCGGTCAGGGTCATTTCCACGGTGACGTCCTGTTTCTCCTCGGGTGCAGGATCAAAACGGACGCCGTAAATCAGTCCCAGGTCCACGATGTTGACCGGGATTTCCGGATCGTAGCACTGCTTCAACGCGCTTAGAACTTCGTCCTCGGTGAGTGCGGCCATGGGGTCCTCCTCAGATCGGGCACTCCCTGGGCGAGTGGAGTGTTCGTATTGATAGTTTACACGGGCCACTGCTGGCGGTGTCAGGTATAGCCCCATGACCTCTGAAGCGAAGCACAAGATCCAGTTGGTGCTGGTGATTGCGATCGCGGCCGCCGCGCTTCGCGCCGGATATGTGGTGTACGAGCGGCATAACGAGCGAGCCGAACCATCCGCCAAGGCGCCTCCGCCGTTGAATCCTGACTACTACGTCGTTCCCAAGAAACTTTATCCCTATGATTTGAAGTCGGCGAAACAGCTGACCCAGCAGCCGGTGTGGGTCAGGGAAGGCTATCGCTTTACGTATTATCCGTATGATCGCGCGCGCCACCATGCCGACTTCTCCCACGAGGCGGGCCTGCTGCTGCCCATCCAGAAATTGGAGATCAAGGACGTGGTCACCGACACCACGCCTCACTCGGCCCATCTGGAGCAGGTGATGGCCGTGTTCGAGCAGGAGGGAAAGGCTTACGCCGTCCCGATCGGGTCAAAGACCGGGGACAGCTATACCATCTACTGCGACGAAATGTTTTTTGTCCAAGACCCGCGCGAGCTCTACAAGCACTGGCCGGCGGATGTTTGGCAGTCGATCGACAAACACGAAATCAAGCCGGGGATGAATGAGTTTCAGGCATACTTCGCGATTGGCATGGGTGTGCCCGAGAGATCGAGCGATCCTGCAGTCAAGACGGTGCACTACCCCAACGGCGGCAAGCCGGTGACCGTTACGTTTCGCGACGGTAAGGCGGCGGAGATTACGGGCGGCTAGCCGCTGCAATTTCAGATTTCAGTATTGAGATTGAAAATTTCCCCGCTGTCAGTCGGCGAATTCCGCAATCTGCGATCTCAAATCTTCAATCTGAAATCTCACTTCACTACCGGCGATTTCTCGGTGGCCGCGCCCTGGTCATCGGCGTGGATCTGGCCGTCTTCGTCGGCATAGAACGAGCGGTGCTCGGCGTCCAGCTGCTTGGGCGTCAGAGTGAGCTCGTACCCGTCTTTGTGCGGGCGAAAGCCTACCGAATAATCGCCTCGCTCCGGATTTACCATGCGCTTGGTGAACGATCCAGTATGCACCAGGTCGGACAGCGAAGCGGCAAACTTGTTGTTCTTCTTCTGATAAATCTTCTGGGCGCGTATGACGGTTCGCATGTAGCCGAGGGCCTCGGCCTCCGAGTCCGACTTTGCCGGATCGCCCTTGAACTTGGGCTGGTAGGGGGTTTGGGCCGCGGCTGCCAGGCAGACCCCGAGCACAAGCGCCGCGGTCCACTGAATACCTCGTTTCACCGGTCTAGCTCGATGTTCCATGAGTGGTTACCTGTCTCTTTTTAGATATTTTCCACGTTACCGGCGTAATCGTTATCAGATAGACGAATGTTCTCATCGCCGGCAAATGTAGTTATGCTAAACCCAGCTTCTGAATAAAGCAGGCAACCCTATCAAACAGGAAACCCTATGAAGGCTGCAACCGCCATGAAGGCTTCACCGGCAAAAAAACCGGCTATCCGTCTTGCTGTGGTGGAGAGCGATCCACTGCGTTTTGTTGGATTTCGCGCCCTGTTTGACTCGGAGACGGACTTCGAACTGATCGCGGCCTCTCTGCCCGACATCGGCAGCCTGCCCAATATCGACCTGGTGCTGCTGGGAAACCGCAACGGACAGAACCTGTTCGACTTGATGGCCAGTTTGAAAGCCAGCCGTCCTGACCTGCGCATTATTGTGACAGGTTCGGGCATGGACGAGGAAACCATTTTGAAGGCCATCGCTTCCGGGGCCAAGGGCTACGTGGACGAAGCCGCATCCCCAACCGAGTTTGTGCAGGCCATCCGCATCGTGAACCAGGGATCGGTCTGGGCGCCCCGCCGCGTGCTTTCCCTGTTTATCGAGCGCGTAAGTTCAGCTCCAGGCCGCATCTTTCCCGCCGGCCGCGTGACTTTTACCGATCGCGAGAAGGAAGTGCTGGAGATGCTGGTCGCGGGCCGCTCCAACAAGGAAATAGGCTCAGCTCTTGGGATCGAGGAACGTACGGTCAAGGCCCACGTGGCCAAGTTGATGCGCAAGGTGGGAGTGCAGAACCGGATCGCGCTGTCGGTGCACGCCATCACGCACTCGCTGGTCACGGCGAAGTAAGGCAATTTTAGAATTTACGGATTGTCGAATTGCCGTATTTAGAATTCATCAATTCGTAAATTCTTAAATTCGTCAATCCGCAAATTCGTCAATCCGGCAATTCTTCCATCACCAATCCAAATTCCACGGCTTTTCTTGCCGTGGCAGGTCGAGGTTACTTTAGGACAATGCCTTGGGTAATCTTGCCGCTTTAACCGGCCCACCGCATACTCGCTCTACCTACCACAGAACCTGGGAGACGGGGTTGGAAGCGGAGATTTAGGGTCACCGCTGCTAGCCCCGATTTTTTTGGTCTCGATCACCTTATTCTCTGCTCATCCCGACCTCCTCCTCTTCAATTCTCGCGAAATCCGTTAGAATCAATGTATTGAGTTACAAACAATCTCTATCAAGCTGCGGAAAGTAAGGAAGAAATGAAAAAACTGTTGCTTCTGTGTGTAGTGGTCTGTCTCACGGTTTCCACTTTTGCCAAGGATGATGACGACGATCAGAACAAGGCCGAAGACCGCATCAAGGCGGCCAGCACCGTGCTGGACGAGATCGAATCCGCGCCCGACCAGGGCATTCCGGAAGAAGTGCTGGGATCGGCCCAATGCGTGGCCGTCGTGCCCACCATGATTAAGGGCGGCTTCATCGTTGGCGCCCGCTTCGGACGCGGCGTCGCCAGTTGCCGCACCCCGAAAGGCTGGAGCGCGCCGGCGTTCTTCACCATCAAGGGCGGCAGCTTCGGTCTGCAGATTGGCGCCCAGGCAGTGGATCTGGTCATGCTCATCATGAACGACAATGGCATGAAGAACCTGCTGAGCAGCCAGTTCAAACTGGGAGCCGACGCCAGCGTGGCCGCCGGACCGGTTGGCCGTCATGCCGCAGCCGACACCGACTGGAAACTGAAGGCGCAGGTGCTCAGCTATTCCCGGGCGCGGGGATTGTTCGCCGGACTGGAATTGAGCGGCGCGGCAATCGACCAGGACAAGGACGCCACCCGCCAGTTCTACGGCCGCATGGTGCCGTTCAAGACCTCGCTGACGGGAACCATCGATGCTCCTCCTAATGCATACCCGTTCCTGAACACGCTGGCTAAGTGGGCCAAGACGGCAGCCGGCAAGTAAGCTGGTTTCGCATGTAGGCGCGAGCGCCCGCGCTCGTGCGGCAGCGTCCCGAACGCTTCCCGCACGAGCGGGGCGCTCGCGCCTGCATTGACATCCCACTTTCGCCTTGCTACCGTCACCAGTTTCTTCCCTAAATGCGTCAGCGACTCGAGTACGCGCTCGCGTGGCCTTTTATCAAGATTCTGAGTCTGTTGCCTCGTCCGCTGTCGCGGGCGAAGGCGATTACTTTTGCCTGGTTGGTTTACCTGCTGCATGGCCGCCTGCGGCGGGTGGGCATGCGCAATCTCGCGATGGCCCTGCCGGAGAAGAACCGCCGGGAGCATGCCCGCATCCTGCGCGGCGAATTTACCTCGCTCGGCCGCCAGTTGGCTGAGGTCTGCCAGTTTCCCCGCTACACCCGGGAAAACGTCAGCCGCGTGGTGGTTTACGACGGCTTCGAGAACTACGAACGGGCCTTCGCCCGGGGTAAGGGAGTGCTCTTTCTTACCGCTCATTTTGGCGGCTGGGAACTTTCCGCATTTGTCCATTCGCTGCATGGCCACCCCATGCACGTGGTGGTGCGCAACCTGGACAACGTTTATCTCGACCGCCTGATCCAGCGCTACCGCTCGATGCACGGCAACACCACGGTCAGCAAAGATAATTTCGTGCGCGGGCTGTTGGAGGCGATGAAGGCCGGCGAAGTAGTCGGAATCCTCATGGACACCAACATGACCCCGCCGCAGGGAGTGTTCGTAGATTTCTTCGGCATTCCGGCGTGTACGGCCAGCGGATTGGCCCGGATCGCCTTGCGCACCGATGCCGCCGTGGTCCCCGGCTTCACCATCTGGGACCCCGTCCTGCGGAAATACCGCTTGCGGTTCGATCCCGCCGTCAGCCTGGTGCGCACCGGAGACGACGAAAAGGATATCGTCACCAATACCCAGCTATTTACGAAAATTACCGAGGATTACGTGCGCCGCTATCCCGACCAGTGGTTGTGGGTACATCGGCGCTGGAAGACGAGGCCGCCGGGAGAGCTGGGGCTGTACTGAGTGGAAGCTCTTAGCTGTTAGCTTTTAGCGTGACCTCGAATTGGAAGAGCTAAAGGCTAAGAGCTAATAGCTAGAAGCTGCTTTTCAAAACCAATCGCTTCTGTAGGCGATCCACCAGCTGGCGTAGGCAATGGGGATGGTCGCAATCAGGGCCCACCATAAGGGCAGGAGGAAGTCCGCGATGAGTCCCAGCACGGTGAAGGCCGCCCAGAAGATTTTCTTCTCCATGTCCATATTCTAGCCCCGGGCCAGCTTTTCTTTCGCGGGCCAAACGTATACAAAGGTGCAATGCAGCGGTCACTCCTTTCGGTTGCCCAGTCAGTGCAAGCGCAGGTACTGGGAGATGGCGGGGTCGAAGTCAGCGGCATCGCCAGCATCACGCAGGCAACCTCGGCGGACCTGGTGTTCGTCGAGGACGAAAAGGGGCTGCCGGCTGCGCTGGCATCGCGGGCCGCCGCGGTCATCGCCGGTGAGTTTGCCCGGGCGGATGGTTCGAAGCAGGGACCGCCCGCTTCCAAACCCCTCCTGATCGTGAAGAATCCCAGGTTGGCGTTCGCGAGGGCAGCGCGGCTGCTTTGTCCCGCGCCGGATCGCCCGCCCGGGACGCACGCCAGCGCGGTAGTCCATGCTTCGGCCCGGCTGGGCAAGAATGTCAGCCTGGCCGAGCGGGTCGTGCTGAGCGAGAACGTCGAAATCGGCGATGGGAGCTGGATTGGAGCGGGGGCAGTGATCGGGGCCGGCGTGTCCCTGGGGAGCGATTGTGAAATCTATCCCAATGTCACCGTCTATCCGGGTGCACGGCTGGGCCATCGCGTGATCATTCACGCCGGAGCGGTGCTGGGCGCTGATGGCTTCGGTTACGTTCGCGACCGCGCCAGCGGACACTACGAGAAATTCCCCCAGGTTGGCCGCCTGGAAATCGGAGATGACGTTGAGATCGGGGCCAACTCGACCATCGACCGCGGAGCGCTCGAAGTCACGCGCATCGGACGCGGCGCCAAGATCGATAATCTGGTGCACATCGGGCACAACTGCCAGATCGGGGAAGACGTGGTGATCGCGGCCCAAACCGGGCTCTCGGGCAGCATCGTGATCGAAAAGAATGTCGTGCTCGGCGGCCAGGTGGGCATCGGCGAGCATGCGCGTATCGGGGAAGGCGTGATGCTGGGCGGACAGGGCGGCGTCCTGCCCAACAAAGTGCTGCGTGGCAAAGGTGTGGCCTTCTGGGGAACTCCGGCGCGACCGGTACGCGACTATTTGAAACAGCTGGCGGCGTTAGCGCGGCTGGCAAGGAAATAGTCGTTGGTCCTTCGTCGTTGGCCTTTGGCCAAAACAAAATCCCAAGAATCACTGGCCGCAAATGGCCAACGACCCAAGGCCAACGACCGACGACGAATTCCCATGGCTCTCATCGTGATTGGCGGACACTCGCGCAGCGTCGGCAAGACCAGCGTGGTTGCCGGGTTGATCGCCGCCCTGCCGGAATACAACTGGACGGCGCTCAAGATCACTCAATATGGACACGGCGTCTGTTCGATGGACGGAGAGCCCTGCCACTGCGCAACGGACGATCACAGCTGGGCGATCTCCGAAGAGTTGGATCGCTCGGGCGAATCCGACAGCTCGCGGTTTCTGGCTGCGGGCGCGGCCCGGGCATGGTGGGTGCAGACCGAGCAGGGACGTCTGGCGGAGGCCATGCCCGCGCTGCGGGAAAAGCTGGCCGAATCCGAGAATGCGATCCTGGAGTCGAACAGCATTCTTAAATTTCTGCGTCCCGATCTCTACCTCACCGTGCTTGATCCGGCGACGGCTGACTTCAAGAAATCGGCCCAGGAGTTTCTCGATCGGGCCGATGCCGTGATCCTGCATGAGACGCAGGCGAAGACGCCCGCCTGGCGGGAGACTTCACTGAAGCCGGTGGCTCAACGCCCCGTGTTTCGTATTTCTCCGCCGCCTTATGTCACACCGCAGATCATCGAATTTATTAGGCTGAAACTAACCACGGAGGACACTGAGGACAGGGAGAAAACCTGAGCGTTTTTCTCTGTGTCCTCTGCGTCCTCCGTGGTTATCCTGTGACTATGCCAGCTCCCATCAAGCCGACGGTTTCCCTGGAAGTCCTGAATCAGGTTGACGTTCGTGTGGGGACGATCCTCTCAGTGAACGATGTGCCAAACTCCGACAAGCTGGTGCAGTTGCGGGTCAGTTTTGGCGATCACGAGCGCACCATAGTCGCCGGAATGAAGACAGAACGCGCCAATCCGCGGGAGATTGTGGGCCGGCAAGCGCTGTTCGTGGTCAATCTGGAGCCGCGCAAGATGCGGGGCGTGCTCTCGGAAGGGATGCTGTTCGACATCGGCTATGCCGACGGCGTGCGCGCGGCGCTGGCGGTGCCAGAAAGTTCCGTGCCGGACGGGACCCGAGCAGGTTAGGGCTTGCGCGAGTGTGTCAGTTCCCACACTTTCGCGTATTTCCAGGAAACGTACACTGCATGGTAGAGGTGCTGCAGCAATCCCTCCCGTCCATCGAGAAAACCCAGACGGAAGAAATAGTTGTAGAGGAAGGTCAGGGGTGGCCGCACGGCGATATTGATGACGCTGAATCCGGTGCGGCCCTCGGCCACTGCCATTTCGGCCCCCAGCGAGGAGTAGCGGTTCATGTGTTCGATGTAGTCGGAGATGGTCGGGTAGCAGTGATGCAGGAGAGCGCCCTGCTTGAGCGCGGCGGTCGGGCCGCTGACTTGAATGGTCTCGTGCACGGCACGACCCTCAAAGCGTCCACAACCGCGGCGGAATAGGCGCAACTTGGGATCGGGCCAAAAGCCGCCGTGCCTGATCCATCGGCCGAGAAATTCGTTCTTGCGCGGGATCCAGATGCCGGCGACTTTCTGGTCTCCCTCGAGACTTTCGAGCGTGTCGGCCACAGCTTTCTGCAGCGGACCGTCCAGTTCCTCATCTGCGTCCAGGCTCAGGATCCAGTCCCCAGTCGCTTTGTCGATGGCGGAATTCTTTTGGGCCGCGTAGCCCTTCCACTGCTCGGCAAACACCTTTGCGCCAAAAGATTTTGCAATTTCGACGGTCTTGTCGGTCGAGCCCGAATCCACGACGATGATTTCGCCCTGCCCATCGCGCAGCAGTGGCTTCACGCTTGCCAGCGTGCGCCCGAGATTGGCTTCTTCGTTGTGCGTGATCAGAACGACAGAGAGATGCACGGGGAGAGCATAAACCGGGATGCGGCCGCGGCGGAATGCCCGGAGGGATGCCTCTACTAAGCCCGGTGTGGGGCGGGCGACCTCGCCCGCCGCCTTTGACTTTGACTTAAGGCCCTAAAAACTTGCGACCGCTCATGAACCGCGGGGAGGAAAATTCACAAACAAAAACAACGTCAAAGGCGGCGGACAAGAGTGTCCGCCCCACCCAGCTACTGCGGTGGAGCCTGCGCCGGCATCACCGAAGCCGGCACTTCCGGCCGCGGTGCCACGTAGGGAACGGAAGGCATATGCGTCACTTCGCCGCGTTCCGCGTCGGCCACCAGGATGCCCGCGTGGTCCAACAGCAGTCCAGTGGCGCGATCCAGTTCCACCTCGGCTTTTTCATAAGCGGCCATGGCCGACACCAGCGTCGACTCAGCCTGCGCTAGGGCGCTTCGGTTCTGCAGCACCAGCGTGGTGGTGGACGCTCCCAGCGCGTATTTCTTCTGTTCCGCGTCCAGCGACTGGCGGCCCAGATCAACCGCTGCCTGGGCGGAGGAAACGCTGGCCCGGTTCTGCTGTACCGCGAACTGGGCGTTGCGTATCTCGATGCGAACCTGGTTCTCCAGCTGTTGCAGCCGCATCTGCGCCTGGCGGTATTCCAGCACCGACCGGATCTGAGTCGCTTGTGCGACCCGGTTGCGAAGCGGAATGGTCAACTGCAATCCGACTCCTTTGTCGGGAGCGGTAGAGTTGACCAGCTGGTTGAGCGTGTTGCCGTAGCTCACCGGCGTCACTGGGTTTGTGGAACACCCGAAGGTGGGAGGCGCGGGAGGAGCCGGACACAGGTTGTTTGGGTTCTGCGCCCCTCCCAGTCCCGACCCGCCATAGTATCCGTACAGATCCAAAGAAGGCAGCAGAGAGCTGCGGACCGCCTTCATGCTGATCTCTTCGTTCTTCAGGTTGATGCGGGCTTCCGCCAGCTCGCCGCGATGGCTCAACGCATCGTTCACCAGATCCTGCGTCGGAACCACCGCTTCTTGCGGAGGCAATTGCATGGTGGAAGTCGGGATCACCTCGGCGTCGGCCAGCCGCGGGTCCACCAGGGTGCGGCTGAGCGCGTTCTTCATCAGTAATTGCTGCAACTGAAGGTTTGTCAGGGCCAGCGTGAGCTGTTGTTGGTCGCTGGCCACCGTGCTCTGGGCCCGCACCGTCTCGATGGGAGCTAGAGTGCCGATTTCCACCTGCTTCTGGGTGTCGGAAAGCGTCTTCTGGGCGAAGGTCAGGGATTCGTTCTGCACCCTGACGTTTTCGTACGCAAACACCAGGTCCCAGTACATGTTTTCGATCTGGTCCACGGTGGTAATAGTCTGCAGGCGAAAGGCGACATCGGAAATTTCCCGATTGTTCTTCGCGATGCGGATAAAGCGCGTGTTGGGCACGAATCCAAAACCCTGGAGCAGGTGCTGGGTAAACTTGGCCTGAAAGTTGGAACCCAGCGTCGGGCTCAGGGTGGCAAACAGGGAGTCGGTGGTGCTGCGCGTGTTATTGAATCCTACCTGAAGGTTCGAGCCCCACTTGAAGCCCTGCAAGTACGAAAAATTGGCGGTGGTGGAGTTCTGCACCGTGATGGGAAGGGCAAACGTGCTGGCGGACAAGACGTTGTTGTGATCAAACTGCAAGCTGCCGGTAACGACTGGATCGAAGCTGGTGATCTGCGGCCCGCTGCCTAAAGTGCTGCTGACCAGACCCGACGTGCCTCCGCCCGCGCCCGCGGTTCCGCTCACGCTGGTGCCCCCCGTGCCCGACCCGACCGTTCCGCCCAGTCCGCCAGCGGTGCCTCCGGGCGTGCCCTGCAGCAGGCCCAGGCTCACGCCCAGGGTGTTCGCACCCGCGTTGGCGCGCAGCACGTCGGTATCCGCGATGTTAAGGTTGTAGCGGGAAATGGCGATGTCGAGATTGTTTTCCAGCGCCAGCGCTACCGCGTCATTCATGGAGAGATAGAGCTTGCCATCCCGCAACAGCTGCTCGATGCGCGGTGTGTTGGCCAAGTCCGCCGGCGGCAGCTGTCGCGCCAGGTAGGGTCCCACAGGATTGGGAAAGTGCGAGGCGGGGCGGGAATAGTCCATGACCGCCTGGCGCTGCGGTCGCGGGCTGTCGGGCAAGGTCGCGGCCGGTTGGGCCGCGGTCTGGGCCCAACCTGTGGCGGTTAAAGCGCCGGCGAGGATGACCGCAAGGGTCCGCCGGAAGGCGCATTGCAAAGCAGACAAAAACATTCGATTCTCTCCCTGCTCAATCTGATAATGAAGACGTCAAAGGCTTCTGGAAATCAAGCGATGGTACGCAAAGCACGGGTGCCAGGTTTCATTTTTCTGACTTATCGGCGCCCTTCCTGATTTTGGTCCCGGGGCGCGATTTGAATGCCATAGTATAGCTGACGCCCCCTGTCCGTATTTTGCAGCTGCTGCCCTTCGGGCCAGGTAAAACTTTGTAAAGATTGGCAGTCACATTGGATGATGATCACCGCCGGTGAGACTCCAAACAATCGTCATGCGCAATCTCAAATTGGTCCTGTCGTACGATGGCACGGAGTTCTCGGGATGGCAGGTCCAGCCCGGGGCGTCCACCATCCAGGGGGCATTGGCTTCGGCCATTGGCCGGGTAACCGGCGAAAAAATCCTGCCCCAGGGGTCGGGACGGACTGACGCGGGAGTGCACGCGCTTGCCCAAGTCGCAAGCTTCGCCACTCAATCGCCCATCCCGCCGGAGAACCTGGTGATCGCGCTGAATGATATTCTGCCTTCTGCCATCCGAGTGCTCGAAGCCGCCGAGGCGCCCGTGGAATTTCATGCCCGCAAGTCAGCCCGCGCCAAGAGCTATCGCTACCGGATGTATCGCGGCCCCATCTGTCCGCCGTTTCTTGCCCGCTACGTGTGGCATTATCCTTATCCGTTGGACGAAGATGAGATGCAAGCGGTAGCGGGCCTGGTCGCGGGCGAGCATGATTTCACGTCGTTTGCCGCGGTCGATCCGGAGCAGGGACGGGAGGAAGTATCGAATGTCCGGCAAATTTTCGGCTCGAGCTGGGAACGGCAGGGCGATGAATTTGTCTACACCGTGCGCGGCGCGGGGTTTTTGCATCACATGGTGCGCAACCTGGTAGGAACATTCCTGCTGGTGGGGAAGGGAACTCTGAAGCCCGCCGACCTGTCGGGAATTCTGGAAGCTCGCTCGCGGTCCGCCGCCGGAGCCACCGCCCCGGCCAGCGGCTTGTGCCTGGTCAGCGTCGAGTATTAGAAGGCAATTTGTGGTCGCGGGCGACTCGCCCGCGTATTTTGGTTTTCCCGATGGCAACCGATCTCCAAATCGCTGTTCGAAAGATAGTCTCGACTAATCCCGCGACCGGCGAAGCCCTGCGCGAATTCGCATCCGCTTCCGAATCCGAAGTCCACGCCGCGGTCGCCCGAGCCCGTGCGGCTCAGCCAACCTGGGCTGAGAAGGGAGTGCGCAGGAGAATCGCGATCCTGCGCGAGTTCCAGCGTCTGCTGCACCAGAGGAAATCCGAGGTCGCGCAGTTAGTGACTCGCGAAGCCGGAAAACCCTATGTCGAGGCGCTGCTGACGGAAGTGCTGGTCGTGCTCGACGCTGCGCGCTTCCTGATCGACAACGCCTATCACTTGCTTCGGGACGAGCCCGTCCCTCACGGCAATGTGGCCATGAAGACCAAGTCCGGTCGTGTGATTCGCGAACCTTACGGCGTGATTGGAATCATCTCGCCCTGGAATTATCCCTTTTCAATTCCCGCCACGGAGAGCTTGGCCGCGCTGGTTGCGGGCAACGCAGTGGTGATGAAGCCTTCGGAGTTTACCTCGCTTACGGCCATGGAACTGGCGTCGCTGCTGCACCAGGCGGGCGTGCCCGCGGAGATTTTTCAGGTGGTCGTGGGCGATGGTGCGACAGGAACGGCCCTGATCAACGCCGCCATCGACAAATTGGTCTTCACCGGAAGCGTTCCCACCGGGAAGCAGATCGCGCAGGCCGCGGCCGCGCGCCTGCTGCCGGTGGTGCTGGAGCTGGGGGGGAAGGACCCCATGCTGGTGCTCGACGATGCCGATATGGAAATTGCCGCTCAAGGCGCGGTCTGGGGCGCATTTGTGAACGCGGGACAAACCTGCCTTTCTGTCGAGCGTTGCTACGCGCATCGCAGCTTATATCAGCCCTTTCTCGAGGCCTGCGTGCGCCAGACCGAGCGATTGCGAGTGGGCAACGGCATGGATCTCGAAATCGAGATTGGCCCGCTGATCCACCAGCGCCAGTTGCGGAACGTGGAATCGCAGGTGGAAGATGCCCGGGCGCAGGGTGCGCGCGTGCTGGCCGGCGGAAAACGCCTGCCGGAAATCGGGGCCAACTACTACGCGCCGACCATTTTGGCGGATGTTACGCACCAGATGCGCATCATGCGCGAGGAAACGTTTGGGCCGGTATTGCCGGTCATGCCGTTCGACAGCGACGACGAAGCAGTCGGTCTGGCCAACGATTCCGATTACGGCCTGGCGGCCAGTGTGTGGACCCGCGATCGCGCTCGTGGGGACGCGCTGGCCCGGCGCATTCAGGCGGGAACGGTCATGGTGAACGATGTGGTCTCCTGCTTCGGCATCAGCGAAGCCCCCCACGGAGGCGTGAAGGCCAGTGGCATAGGACGTTCTCACGGCCGCTTTGGCCTGGAAGAAATGGTGCGGATAAAATATCTCGAATCCGACTGGTTGCCGGGAATGGAAAAAATCTGGTGGTACGGCTATGGAAAGGCTTTCGCGCGCCGAATGGAGGGGTTGCTCGATTGGCAATTTGCCCGACGGTCTGGGCCAGCGGTTGCGGGGTGCGGTGAGAGCCGTGGGAGCGTTGCAGGGCAAGAAACGCGGGTAGCGCCTTGCTTTACATGTTTGTCATCCTGAGCGGAGGGACTGCTTCGCTTCGCGAAGCACTCACGCAGTCGAAGCTTGACCGCAGGGGTTGCGAGTTTGGCGGATTTTTACGAGGCGCTGCCGGTTCGAGGTGGTTCGTACCGGGCCGGAGTGCGGGTAGGGGTCCCTCGACTCCGACCGTTCATTCGCGAGCGAAGGAACGGTCCGCGCTCGGGATGACAGAAGTTTGAATTCTGAATGAGAGAGAAAACGCGATGACTTCCAGTTCTGATCCGAAACGTGAGCTTTTGCGCCACGCCGTGGCGACGCTGGCGTACCGCGGTGGCAAAGCTGTCCGCAATGCGCCGGCGGGCTTTGCTGAATTTCGCGGCGGTCCGTCAGGGCGCACAGCCGGACGAATCCTGGCGCATGTGGGCGACTTGCTCGATTGGGGTCTTTCCCTCGCGCAAGGCGCGCAGCGCTGGAACGATTCCAGGCCCTTGCCTTGGGACAAAGAGACCGACCGCTTCTTTGCCGCGCTCAAGCGGTTTGACGACTACCTGGCGTCGGCCGAGCCTTTGCATGAAACGGCGGAGAAGCTCTTTCAAGCGCCGATTGCCGATGCCCTGACCCACGTGGGGCAGATCGCGATGTTGCGGCGGATGGCGGGCAGTCCGATAAAGGGCGAAGGTTATATCACCGCCGATATCGTCATCGGTCGCGTGGGAGCGGAGCAGGCCGCGCCCCGGCAGGAATTCGATTGAAGCCGATTGTAGCCCGGCCGAAACGCCTTCGAGTAAAATGAACCCGTAAATCCGGCGGCCCCCGGCCGCAGCGACGAGGATAGCCCTTGCCCACGACCGAAACTATGACTGCTCCTCCGCAGCTTCCCCATCACAAAGTGAAAATCAAGAAGCCGGGACAGCGTTCCTGCAATGAAAAAGACGCCAAGGGCAAATTCTGCGGCGGACATTTGAAGCGCTGGTTCTATACCACGGACGTGGTCGAGCAGGCCTGTGGGGACGCGGCAGAAGCCTGGGGACCGGACGCCGAGGTCTATCGCTGCGAGCATTGCAAGACTCTCTACCTGCCGAACCAGGAGGGCGTGCGCGGGCTGAATGTGGCCGGACAGGGACAGACGTCTGTGTTCGGGCTCACCGTGGCGCCGAAGAAGTAGATCAGCACGACCGTGCGCGACCGTAACCCGCCGTAAAATTACTACGAAATCGTTTTAATCGTTGACAGCGCCTTACGCGGCATAATCCAATACGCGGGAATGGCAACCACTCCGACCGGCACTTCTTCTTCCTCCCCAGGTTTGCGGCTTCGCCGATCGCTCACCCTTTGGGACCTGATTCTTTACGGCATCATCGTCATCCAGCCGACCGCGCCCATGCCCGCCTACGGAGTGTTCAGCAACGCGGGCCAGGGCCACGTGGTCACTTCCATCCTGATCGCCATGGTCGCCATGGTTTTCACCGCTATGAGCTATGGCCGCATGGCGAGGGTGTATCCCAGCGCGGGTTCGGCCTACACCTATGTGGGTCGCGAACTGCATCCCTCTCTCGGCTATGTCACCGGCTGGAGCATGACGATGGACTACATGCTCAATCCCTTGATCTGCACGATCTGGTGTTCGAAAGCGATGGCCGATCTGTTGACCGGGACACGCTATCAGATTCCGTATCCCGGCCTGTTGTGGCCGATCATATTTGCTTTGCTGTTCACAACCCTGAATCTGCGCGGCGTCAAGACCTCGGCGCGGATCAATTCCACATTGTGCGCCATTATGGGTGCGGTGATACTGGCGTTCTTCTGGTACACCATTCGTTACATTTTTCATCTGCCGCAATATCCCGAGGCGTACTTCCTGCGTCCTTTTTACAATCCGGAAACTTTTACCATCAATCGCGTCTTTCACGGCACTTCGGTGGCGGTCCTTACCTACATTGGGTTCGATGGAATTTCGACCTTGTCGGAAGAGGTGGACAATCCCAAGCGGAACATTTTCCTGGCGACCGTGCTGGTCTGCGTGATTACCGGGTTTCTGGCGGCGGCAGAGGTTTACGGCGCGCAGTTGCTTAGCTCGCAGTACATGTTCTCGGCCGCGGAAGTGGAGAATGCATTCAGCCACGTGGCTGCGATCGCCGGGGGCCATCTGATGACCAAAGCCATCAGCATCACGCTGCTGATTGCGACCGTTGGCTCGGGCATGGGATCGCAGCTCGGGGCGGCGCGTTTGCTATACGGCATGGGACGCAGCAACGCCATTCCAAAGAAATTCTTTGGCGCCATCCATCCCCGGACCCGGATTCCCGCCAACAACGTGATTTTCGTGGGTGTGATTGCGCTGCTGGGGGCCTTTCTCATCACCTACGACAATGGCGCGCAGCTGCTCAACTTCGGCGCGCTGATCGCTTTCATGGGCGTCAATCTGGCGGCGCTGACGCACTACTACATTCGGGGTGCGGACCGCTCGCTGGGGCAACTGCTTCCGCCGATACTGGGCTTCGCCATTTGCCTGTTCATCTGGATCCACCTGTCAAACCTAGCACTGATCGCGGGATCCATCTGGATGGTCGCGGGGATTGCTTACGGAGCGTGGAAAACGCGAGGCTTCCAGAGCAACCTGGTGAATTTCGACGTGCCTCCGGAAGAAGAGTGAAGAGGCTTGCTGATTTCGCAACAAGCTAAATGAAACCCAAGTTCTTCCCATCTCCGTCCGCCTGGTGTGCCTGGCTGGAAGAGCATCATCAGAAGCACGAGGAACTCTGGGTCGGCTTCTACAAGGTGGGCTCGGGCAAACCCAGCATCACCTGGCCTGAGGCCGTGGATGGAGCGCTCTGTTTCGGTTGGATTGACGGCGTGCGCAAGAGTCTCGATGAGAGCAGCTACGTAATCCGGTTTACGCCGCGGCGGCCGAAGAGCATGTGGAGCGCGGTCAACATCAAGCGGGTGGCTGAGCTGCGCACTCTAGGACTGATGCGTGAGCCGGGAGTGCAGGCTTTCGAACAGCGTACCGGCAACCGGTCGGAAATCTACGCCTATGAGCAAAGAATGGGCGCCAAGCTTGGCGCCGCGTACGAGAAAAAGTTTCGCGCCAACCGGAAGGCGTGGAAGTATTTTCAGGCGCAACCGCCCTGGTATCGCAGGACTGCAAGTTGGCGGGTTATCAGCGCAAAGAAGGAAGAGACGCGGCTGAAGCGACTCGCCCAGCTCATCGACGACTCAGAGCATGAACGGCCGATACGCGAATTGCGCCGGTAGTGTGGGTCGGACACTCCTGTCCGACGCCTTTGACTCTGGATTTTGTTTTTTTGACTTTTGAGGCCAGACCAATCCCAACATTCCAACCCAAGATCAAAATCAAGATCCAACCCAAATCCCAAAATCAAAAGCGTCGGACAGGAGTGTCCGACCCACACATGCTACTCCATGTTCCAGCCGCTCACCTCGACCGCCGGCTGCGCCGCTCCCAGTTCCTGTGCTCGGTAGGTGGCAGTGATTTCCCGTTTCTCGCCGGGTAAGAGCGAAATATAGTTGTCCTGCCAGATCACGGGAAGAATCTCGTCTCCGCCTTTGCCCTGGTTAACTTTCAGACGTACGAAGAAGGCCAGGCTCTTGCTGGGATTTTCCAGCATGACGTGCGTGATTGCCTCTTCTCCTTTGCGCTCGGTGTGGTCTGCAATTCTCAGCTTCACTTTAGGCAACTGAGATAAGGCGGTGTAATCGGCATAAGACGCTGTGGGCGTGGTGTACCAGTTCGACTTCTCCCAGTCCAGGGTCTCGGGTTTGGTTGACAGCCAGTAGAAGTTTGAACCAACCAGCTTGCCGGAAGAATCCCTCAGCCGGAGCACCAGGAAATACGTAGGGCTGAGGCCGTCAATGTCGGGCAGGGTCAGGATTTTGTTGGTGCTGTCGGCGGCGGCATCGAGCGAAACCTCTTTCGAAAACTTCTCGCTCATGTCCAGGTTGAGGACCTTGGCCGTGAGCTTCAGCCCGTTGGCGTCCTCATACTGGCTGCTGACCAGCCAGACCGAGTGGTCGTCGTAGCCATAGACGGGATGCAGCGACTCCATGGCCCGCTTGGCGCCGAAATAACCGCCGCCCGGGCGCAGGTAGAAGTCATACAGGTGCCAGATCATCGAGGGCCAGGCGTTGTTCAACATCCACTGGATCACGCCGGTCGAGGTGTACTTGTTGCGGCTATAGGCCTCGTACATGGCGCGCACGCCTTCGTAAGTCTGCATCTGCGATTTAAGGGCGTAATCCTCGGCGCTGGTGGCGGGGCCGAAGCGCGCGTTCAGGGCGTCGGTAAAAACGTGGAGATCTTTGAATGCGCCGCCGCCGGCGTGATAGTTCCAGGTGTCGTCAATAGGCCAGAGATGATCTTTGCCGACCATGGCGCGGACGCTCTCGATCGGCGGCACGGCCGGTCCCATGCTGGTTTCGGTGTTGAAGCCGTAGGCTCCGCCGCAGCCTCCCTGGTTGCACTGCTGGCGGGATGCCGAGTCGGTCTTGTCGGTCTGCCAGTAGGAAGGCGCCACGTATTCATACGGTCCGGTCATCTTCACGCCGCTTTCACCGGAGAAGCCCGCGAGCTTCGCGGTTGCCGACGACACTACCGGATTCGTCCAGAGCAGGTCTTTCTCCACCTTCAGATAGGTTTGTTCGACGTCGGGCGGAGGCGGATTGTCGCTGCCATTCATCCACGCAAGCAGGCTGGGATGGCCGCGCAGGCGGTAAATCTGGTCGCGCAACGATTGTTCCGCGATGGTGAAATCCTGCGGCTTCCAGTTCGGCCAGTGCTCCCAGTGATCGCAGCAGCACCAGCCGGCGATGAGCAGAATTCCGCGCTCATCGGCCAGATCGAAAAACTCCTTCGGTTCCAGCTTGCCTTCGAGGCGGATGGTGTTCAGGCCCATGTCCTGCACATAGCGGAACTGGTCGCGCAGGCGCTGCCGGTCTTCGCGCAGCATCATGTCGGGAGACCAGCCGCCGCCGCGGATCAGGATGTTTTTGCCATTGATCGAAAACAAGCGCCGATTGGCCGAGAGTACTTCGGACTTGACCTCGCGAATGCCGAACTTGGTTTCCGAGCGGTCGGAAGCCTTGCCGTCCAGATCGAATTCCAGTCTGAGGGTGTAGCGCTCAGGCTTGCCCATCTGCGCCGGCCACCACAGGCGAGGATGGTCGAAATTGAGCTGGGGAAACTGCTCCGGGGCAAAGGTGACGTCCTTTGACTCGCCAGGCCCAAGTTCGACTTCCTGGGAGAATTCGGTCTTTTCGATCGCGCCTTTGAGTGTCCCTTTGACCGGATGCTTGGCGGCATTCTTCAGCAACGCTGTGACCGTGAGGTGGGCCTTGTCGTTGGCCGGTGAGTCTACCTTGGAAACCACGGTGGGATAGCGCACCGCGACCGGCCCGCTGGTGGTGATATCCACGTCGCGAAACAGGCCCATATTCTTGTCGGGAGGCGCGGGGTTCCAGTCCACGAACGTGATCGCCAGATCGGTGTCGGTCGGGGAAAAGACTTCCACGGCCAGAACGTTCGGTTTTCCCAGGACAGCGTAATCGGTGATGTCGAACTCGTAGGTTCGCCACGCTCCGGCCACGTCTTCCGACTTGGCCAGCTGCTTGCCATTCAGCCAGATGTTGGCGCGGTAGTTGATGCCGCCGAAATTCAGCCAGATGGTCTTTCCCTTGAAGCTGGCGGGCAGCACAAATTCCTTGCGATACCACCAGGGCACGATGAAGGGGCTGTCCGCTTGCATCGGGATGTTGGAAAAATTCGCGCCGATGGGGTAGGTGACTCCGGGAAAAGTCCGCAGATTCGTCCCGAAAAACGGGTCGGGATACACCTTGTGCTTGACCAGGGCAGCGACCACGGTGGTGGGCACAGATACGGAATACCAATCCTTGGGCTCGAAGGCGGGAGTGGAAACGGTCTCACCCCTGGCCTCCACCTTGCACGAAGACTGCAGGTTCCAGCCGTCGCGAAGAGCGAGGGCCGCTTCGGGGTGGAGAGGGCTGGCCTCCTGGGCAGAAATCAGGCCGGAGAAAGACAGCACCAGGAGGCACAACAGGCTGCTCTTGTTCATCTTCATCAAGCGATCCTTTGCCGGGGATAGGTTTTCAGGGCGCGCACCGATACGACTCTAGCTTAATAGCACGTAGTATTAATACGTTTCAATGGCTGATTTTTGCAAATGCAGGCGCGAGCGCCCCGCTCGTGCGTCCCTCTTCCCTGCATTCTCATCCTGGATCTTCAGTTCAGCCCCGCACGAGCGGGGCGCTCGCGCCACATCGGTCTAGTTTATAATCAAAGTTTCCGCTTCAAATTCTGGAGTGATAAGAAAATGATTCGATTTCTGCAAACCCCTGGCCCGACAAAGAAAGTCATTCTCGGCGGCATGCTGCTGGTCATTTGCGGGGCCATGGTGATCACGCTGGTTCCAGGCGGGATTGGCGACAGCATCGGGCTGGGCGGACCGGGGCAGGGCGTCGTGGCCAAGGTGGCGGGCGAGCAGGTGACCACGCTCGAGGTGCAGCGCGAGGCCCGGCAGATGCTGCGCCAGCAGTTCCCGCGCGGCGGCGAACAGACGGAGATGCTGCTCCCCTACTTTGCCGAACGGGCCGCGCAAAACCTGATCAGCCGGAAAGCCCTGGTCGCGGAAGCTGAAAGGCTGGGCTTGCGGGTCACCGATGAAGAATTGCGGGACGAATTAGTGCACGGCCGCTACTCTGCCACCTTCTTCCCCGGCGGCAAGTTTGTCGGCCAGCAGCAATACGAGAACATCCTGCAAAACGCGGATTTGAGCGTGCCCGCCTTCGAGCAGGGCCTGAAGGACCAGATCCTGCTGGACAAGCTGCGCAACCTGGTCACCGGCAGCGCGCTGGTGACCGACGACGACGTCCGCCGGGAATTTGAGAAACAGAATACCAAGGTCAAGTTCGATTACGCCGTCCTGCGAAAAGATGATTTGCTGAAGCAGATCAACCCGAGTGAAGCGGAGTTGAAGGCCTTTTACGAGGCCAACAAGGCGTCGTACAACAATGCCATTCCGGAGAAGCGGAAAGTTCAGTACGTCGTACTGGATACGGCAAAGATCGAGGCCGGGGTCAGCGTGTCTCGCGAAGACCTGCAGTCCTATTACGATCAGCATCTAGATGACTACCGCGTGCCCGAGCAGGTCAACGTCAGTCATATCCTGATCAAGACTCCGCTTCCCGGTGCGGACGGCAAGGTTGATCCCAAAGGCGTTGAAGAAGCGCGCAAGAAGGCCGAAGACGTCCTCAAGCAACTGCAGGCGGGCGGGAACTTCGCCGAGCTGGCCAAAAAGTATTCCGAAGACCCGGGCAGCGGCAAGAACGGCGGTTCCCTGGGCTGGATCGGCAAAGGCCGCACCGTCCCGGAATTCGAACAAGCCGCCTTCTCCCTGGCCAAGGGCGCCACCAGCGGCCTGGTGCAGAGCAGCTACGGCTTTCATATCATCCGCGTCGACGACAAACAGGCTGCACATGTGAAGACTCTGGATGAGGTCAAAGAGCAGATCGAAGGGGCCATCCGGCAACAGAAAGCTGCCCAGGCTGCGGCCAATCAGGTGAATAGTCTGCTGGCGCAGGCCCGCAGCGAGGGATTGGACAAGGCGGCCGCAGCCAAGGGCCTTAACGTTATCACCACCGACTTCGTCAGCCGCACCGACGCCCTGCCGGGTATTGGCAACGCGCCACAATTCATGACTGCGGTGTTTGGCGAGGCCGAAAAGGCCCCGCCCGACCAGGTGCAGGTGGCGCAGGGCTACGCCGTGTTCGACGTGTTGGCCATCAAGCCGGCTTCGACCCCTACGTTTGAAGAGATTCGCAGCCGGGTGGAACAAGAATTCAGGAACGAGCGAGTCGCCGCCCTGCTCACCCAGAAAACCCAGGAAATGGCCGATCGCGCCAAGGCCGAGCACGATCTGAAAAAGGCGGCCAAAGAGGCCGGCGCAACCCTGAAGACCAGCGACTTCGTGCTGCCGGATGGACAGGTTCCGGACATCGGTTCCATGTCGGGTGGCGCCTCGGCTGCGTTCAGCCTGAAAATCGGCGAAATCAGTGGACCGATCACCAACGGCACCACCGGAGTGGTCTTGTCAGTTCAGGAGAAACAGGCGCCGACGCCTCAAGATTTTGAGGCCAAGAAGGACCAGGTCCGCGATGCGCTCATCCAGAACCAGGAGCAGGAAATGTTTGGCCTGTTCGTCACCAATCTGCGGGCGCAGATGGAGAAGTCGGGAAAAATCCAGATCAACGCCGATGAGATGAAAAGCCTGACCCGGGCGCAGGCCGCCCCGGAACAGGGAGAGTAAAGCGCCCGGAACCCACGGCTTCCATCATTGCTGGTAGCATCGGGGGTAGTCCCGATGATGTCATTCCCCCGCGCCACCGGTATCCTGCTCCACCCGACATCCTTTCCCGCGCGCGGTGGCATTGGTGATTTCGGCCCGGCGGCTTACGAGTTTGCCGATTTTCTGGCGGCGGCGCGCCAGGGCTTGTGGCAGGTGCTGCCGCTGGGGCCGCCGGCCACGGGGAATTCTCCCTACTCTTCGACTTCGGCCTTTGCCGGCAATCCGCTGCTTATCAGCCTGGAGCGCCTGGCGGAGCATGGTTGGATGGACGCCTCACAACTGGCCGGTTTGCCGCGCCAGGCGGGCGCCATCGACTATGAAGAAGTCTTTCAGCGCAAACTGCCGCTGATTTTCGGCGCTGCCCGGAGTTTTCTTCAGAGAGCCCAAGGCAGTGCCCGCCATCGCCTGGAGAAATTCTGCGGGGAGAATACATGGTGGCTGGAAGACTTTGTCCTGTTCGATGCCCTGCGTGAACGCTACGACCGGAAATGCTGGAAGGAATGGCCGCGCGCCCTGGCGCGCCGCGAAGCCACGGCTTTAGCCGCGGCCGGCAAGGAGTTGGCGGTCGAGATGGACTTGCGACGCGTGATTCAGTTCTTCTTTTACGAGCAGTGGCATGCGCTGCGGCGCTACTGCGCCCAGCGGTCCATCCGGGTGGTTGGTGATATCGCCATTTTCGTCGCCTACGACAGTGCCGATGTGTGGGCGCACAGCGACCTCTTCCGCTTGCGCAAGGACGATCTGGAGCCCGTAGCAGTTTCCGGGGTCCCGCCTGACGCCTTCAGCGCCACCGGCCAGCGCTGGGGCACTCCGCTCTATGACTGGGACGCGATCCGGGCCCGAGGCTACGAGTGGTGGATTGACCGCTTGCGCTGGGGCGCTCAGAGTTGCGACTACATCCGCCTCGATCACTTTCGTGGCTTCGACCAGTTCTGGGAGATTCCCGCCGATGAGACGACCGCGGTGAAAGGCCGCTGGGTGGACGGTCCCAAGGACGAGTTGTTCAACAAGCTGCGTGATGTGCTGGGCGGACTGCCGTTTTTCGCGGAGGATCTGGGCCATATCACGCCCGAAGTGCACGCCCTGCGCGAGCGCCAGCAGATTCCCGGATTGGCGGTACTGCAATTTGGTTTCGCCGACGCCGGGGCGCATGTTTATCTGCCGCATCGTCTCACCGCCGATCGCGTGGTCTATACCGGCACTCACGATAACGACACCACGCTGGGCTGGTGGAAGTCGGGCGTAACCGAGAACGAGCGGCGAGCGATTCAGGCTTATGTAGGGACGTGCGAAGACGGTATTCACTGGGCTTTTATTCGCCTGGCGCAGGAGTCAATCGCCAGCCTGGCGGTGGTTCCGTTGCAGGATGTGTTGGGACTGGGCAGCGAAGGGCGGCTGAACACCCCCAGCGTCACCGAAGGGAATTTCCGCTGGCGCTATCAGCCTGGTTCGCTGACGCCCGCGCTGGCTGAGAAGCTTGCTGCGCTCGCCGAAGTCACCGATCGTGTGCCGCCGCCCATGCCGGTGCCGCACGACGAAGACTTTGCCGCGTGAAAACTAAGGTATTCTTTTCAAACTGAGATCCGAGAACTCGAAACTAAGATCTGATGGTCAGTCTTCATGATTAAAGCCGTCCGAGGAACCCGCGATCTTCTACCGCCGGAGACGGCGCTGTGGAACTTCGTCGAGGCGGCGGTGCGCGATGTTTTCCGCGCTTATAACTTTCAAGAAATCCGCACGCCCATTTTCGAGTCGACCGAACTCTTTGCCCGGGGCGTGGGTGAGGAGACCGACGTCGTCGCCAAGGAGATGTACACCTGGGAAGACCGCGGGCGGGCGCAAAGTGACAAAGGCCAATCGCTCACTCTCCGCCCCGAGAACACCGCCAGCGTGGTGCGCGCCTACATCGAACACAAAC
The DNA here is from genome assembly GCA_963742495.1 of Terriglobia bacterium. Classification (GTDB taxonomy): domain Bacteria; phylum Acidobacteriota; class Terriglobia; order Terriglobales; family Acidobacteriaceae; genus JAIQFF01. Next base: position 111,532 of record CAVULZ010000002.1, on the reverse strand, counting down.
TCTGGGACCGCGGGCTGAACAAGCTTTACTACATCGGGCCGCAGTTTCGCCGGGAGCGTCCGCAGAAAGGGCGCTATCGCCAGTTCTATCAGATCGGCGCCGAGGTCATCGGGCCGGCCAGCGCGGGCAGCGAGTCTCCGGCGCGGGATGCGGAAGTGCTGGAACTGCTGGCGACGCTGCTCGACCGGCTCGGCATTCGGGACTGGACGCTCGAACTGAATTCGGTCGGCTGCGCCAGCGATCGCGCCGCCTACAACGAAGCTTTGCGCAAAGCGCTGGAGCCGGTCGTCAGTGGGATGTGCGAGGATTGCAAGCGGCGGGCCGTCACCAATCCGTTGCGCGTGTTCGATTGCAAAGTCCCTGAGGACCAGCCCATCATTGAGACGCTGCCGCGCATCAGCGCGTTTCTGGATGAAGGCTGCCGCAAGCATTTCGAACAGGTGCAGGCGATTCTGACCGCTGTCGGCGTCCCCTTTACGCTCAACGACCGATTGGTTCGCGGACTCGATTACTACACCCGGACGGCGTTCGAGTTTACGCACGGCGCTTTAGGAGCACAGAACGCGATCCTCGGAGGCGGGCGCTACGACGGGCTTTCGGAAGCGCTTGGCGGGCCGAGTGCTCCGGGAATTGGTTTTGCCATTGGCGAGGACCGCCTGGTGCTGGCGCTGCAGGAATCGGCGGAAGCGGTGCAGCGCAAGCCGGATGTTTATATCGCTCCGCTCGGAACAGGCATGGACCGTGAGGCGGCGCGCCTGGCGCGAGAGTTGCGCCGTCACGACCTGGTGGTCGAATTAGGGGACGAGAATTTTCGGCTGAAGAAGTCTTTTGAGACCGCCAGCAAGCTGGGGGTTCGGTTTGCGTTGATCGTAGGCGAAAATGAAGTCAAAGCCGGTTCATTCGCGCTGAAGAACCTGGAAACTGGCGAGCAGGTTTCAGTCCCGCGCGCCGAACTGGCGGTAATGATTCAGGCGAAGTAGCGACGACGAGTCACTGACATCCTGTCCTTTTTAGGAAGACGTCATGCTGAGCTTGCGAAGCATCTTGCGCGGGGCGGATGTGCACTGTGGCTGGAGTTGTAAAGCTGCGCGCCGGATCCTTCGGGACTGAAGTCCCTCAGGATGACGCCAGAAGTGATTAGTTTGATTGAACCGTGTCATTTTGCTGGCGGGAGGATTATGAGAAAAGTAAGCTGGAAGAATCTGGCTTTCGTTGGCTGTCTGCTAAGTTTTTCGGTCGTGACCTTCGCGCAGGGTTCGGGGAATGCGTCCAGGCCGCTTAGCCCGCTGGAGCAGGCGCTGATCGCCAGCACCAACGCGGTCCCGGAAGCCCAGAAAAGCAAGAACGTGGACTTTCTGAAGCACACGTTGACCGATGATTTTGTTTCCGTGGGCAGCGAAGGCAAGCTCCACGACAAGGAAGAAATCGTGGAGAGCGCGCGGGACGGCGAGCTCAAAGATTATTACACTTACAACCTGCGAGTTTTACCGGTTGACGATGAAGCCGCTGTCGTTACCTACGATTGCATCATCCACATGCCCGAGGGAGACGCGCCCGGCCTGGCGCCGCGTTATCAGCATATCTCCGATGTGTGGGTGAAGCAGGGGGAGCAGTGGCGGTTGAAGTTCCAGCAAGCCACGGCGGCGCGGCCGATTGACTGAGTGAATCTACCGCATAAATTCAAGACTTTATGTCCGTGGTTGCGCCGCACGAGCGGGACGCTCGCGCCTCCATTTATAATCTCGGATTCGGCCTATAACTCCATTCTCTACTGAAGGGCGCACACTTTGCTCGATTTTCTTGGCGATCTACGACGTACCCATATGTGCGGCGCCTTGCGTCCGGCTGACTCGGGCAAAAAAGTCGTGCTCATGGGCTGGGTAAACCGACGGCGCGACCTGGGCAACCTGATCTTCATCGATATTCGCGACCGCACGGGTGTCACCCAGGTGGTGTTCAACAAGGAGCGCGATCCGGCCATTCACGAGAAAGCTGAGGCCCTGCGCAACGAGTATGTCATCGCGGTGGTGGGGACGGCCAAGCAGCGCGTTCCCGACACGGTCAACAAGAACATCGCCACCGGCGAGGTTGAACTGATCGCGGAAGAGTTGCGCATCCTCAACGAATCCAAGCAGCCCCCGTTCCTGCCCAGTGAAACGGTGCTGCCCAACGAGGAGATGCGGCTCAAGTATCGTTACATCGACCTGCGGCGCGATGCCATGCAGTACAACATCGAGCTGCGGCACAAGGTCGCGCTGGCCATTCGCGACTATCTTTCGGCGCAGGGATTTTTCGAAATTGAAACTCCTTTCATGACCCGCTCGACGCCCGAAGGCGCGCGCGACTACCTGGTCCCCAGCCGGGTGCAGCCCGGGAGTTTCTACGCCTTGCCGCAGTCGCCGCAACTGTTCAAACAGATTCTGATGATCTCGGGGTTCGACAAGTATTTTCAGATAGTGCGCTGCTTTCGCGACGAAGACCTGCGCGCCGACCGCCAGCCGGAATTTACCCAGATCGATCTGGAGATGTCATATCCGCAACCGGAGCGGGTTTGGGAAGTGGTCGAGGGCTTCCTGACGGCCGCGTTCAAAGCCGCCGGGCACGAGATAAAAACGCCGTTCCCGCGCATGAGTTACGACGAGGCCATGCGCCTCTATGGCAGCGACAAGCCGGATATGCGTCTACCGGCAATGGCCGACGTGCGCCCGGCATTCACGCCGGAGGAACGGGAAAAATTCGCATCCGCATTCAAGGTCGGCCCGGACTTTGCCTCGCTGCTGATTCGAATTCCGAAAGCGGGAGAGATTTCCGGCACCGAACGGCGAACCATTGGGACCTACGGGGCGTTCGCGCATGCGCAAGGGGCGGCTTCCGTAAGTTTGATGACCGACCCCAATCGTTTTGCCCGGGACTACCCCAATTCGCTGGCACCGGTTCTGAACGCCGCCGGAGTCGAGCCGGGTGATTTGTGGGTACTGGTGGTGCGCAAAGCGGATTCGAAGCAGAGCGCGCATCAGTTCTTTCAGACTTGCGGCCAGCTCCGGCTGGACCTGGCGCAGAAGTACGCCAGCCAAACACGGCGCTTTCGCCAAGACCGGCGATCCCGCCAAAGATTACCGTTTCCTGTGGGTCACCGATTTCCCCATGTTCGAGTGGGACCGGGAATCCCGGCGCTGGAATGCGGCTCATCATCCCTTCACCTCGCTGCATGACGAGGACATGGCCAAGCTCGAATCCAGTTACGATTCAACCGGCGATCCCCAGTCGGCGCTGGGTGAAATCCGGGCGCTGGCTTACGACGTGGTGCTGAATGGCACGGAGCTCGGCTCGGGCTCGATCCGTATTCATCGCCAGGACATTCAGAGCAAGATATTCCGCGCCCTCGGCATGACCGAGGAAGAGGCAAAGTCACGCTTCGGATTTTTCCTGGAGGCGCTGGAGTACGGCACGCCTCCCCACGGCGGCATCGCCCTCGGACTGGATCGTATTGTGATGATCCTGGCCGGCGCCGACAGCCTGCGCGAAGTGATCCCATTTCCCAAGACCGCGCGCGCGGTCGATCTGATGGTGGATGCGCCGACGCCGGTGAGCGAGGCGCAACTGACAGAGCTGGGGATACAGGTGAAGAAGTAGGAATGGGCGCGATCCTGTTAGCGATCCCCATAAAAGTGTCATCTTGAGCGAAGGGAAGGAATTCGCTTGCGAGTTCCTTCCGAAGTCGAAAGGCCTGCTGTTTCGCTGGCGCCGTCCCAGGGTTGGCGAGCCACTTCCAAGACAGGTCCGGTTAGTGTCGGCAGAAAGCAGGTCCCTCGACTGCGTGAACTATTCGCCAGCGAATGGTTCAACTCCGCTCGAGATGACAGGGGTGGGTAGCGCCGGCCGGAGGCCGGCGCTACGCAGCTCCGGAGCCGACGCTACGGAACGCTAGTCGCGTTTGATGATGAACACGGTCTTGTCGTCGATGCGGTCAGCTTCGCCGCTCTGTTGGAGGTCCTGATCTTGCTGGACCGCATGTTCCAGGATCGCATTGCAAATCTCTCTGGCCGGCTTGCCGGCGTGCTCACGGATCACCGCTTCAATCTGCACGCGCTCCTGCTCGTCGCTGCCGTCGTAGACCCCGTCGGTGTAGAGAAAGAGCATGTCTCCGGCACTCATGAGGGTGATTTCCGCCACATCCGAGGAGTTGATCTGCCTGGTCCTGAGCGCCATGGAAAGGTATTTGTTCCGGTCGGGATGGTCTTCGGGAATCTCCAGTCCGAGCGCCAGGAACTGCACCATTTGGGCGTTATCGATCTCCATGAACTTTTCGTATTCGGCGGAAAAGACCAGTGGGGGCGGGTGGCCGAAATTTACGAAGCGAAAATGGCCGCCGGGCCGTATCTCGCCGTACAGCATGGTCGCGATTTCACGGGCATTGTCATCTTTATTGCGTCCCAAAGCGTTGCGCGCAGTCACAGACTGCGCCAGCCGGAGGTTGAGCTCTTCGAAGAGATTGGGAGTGGTTCTCCCGTTACGATCGAGTTCAGTGAGCATGAAGGCATGAAACGTATCATGCACGGTAGAGGCGATTTTGGCGGAGATGATCCCGTGGCCCTGCGCATCTACCAGTAACACCCCGGCGGTGGTGTAGAGGTCGGGCAGAACCTCGGCGATCCTCACCTGCTCCGAGCTTTTCGCTCTTCTATATTCCGCGGCGACCGCCGGGCTGTAGTCTGGCCTCGATTCCAGCCACTGCACATGCGCATCCACCGAGTTGCGCGGAGTCTGCCCGGGAGGAAGGTGCTGCAGGTATTCCCGGGACAACTTGAGGGCGCGCGCGATGCGCGCGTCAATGTTGTAGCGCTGCTGAAAGTTGATGTACTCAAAAAGGTCGCCGCCCACTCGTCCGGCGGGGATGGAGTTGCCATACATTTCGATTCCCGCCAGTTGCGGAATCGCGCCCTCGACTGGCATCAGCCGCTTGCGCAGATACTCGTCAATGCTTGATCCTATTGGCTCTGTCGCCATAGATGTATTCGGGAGCGAAGGCGCGCGGTCGACCTCATTTGGAGGCGACGCGCTTGCGGAAACTGCGCAGAATGATCACGCCGCTGACGCCGAAGCTCGCGACCGCTCCCAAAGCCAGCGCCTCGGTGACCTGCGGAACGATGCGGAACAGGTCGCCAAAAAACGCCGCCAGGGCGAAAAGAATGCCCAGGACGTTCAGCCATGCCGGTGAGCTGGACGATTGCGCCTGATCGCGATTTTGCAAGCGGAGTTGGAGCAGGACGGCGGCGAATCCCACGGCGCCCATTACCACGATCGCCAGCGGGCTGAAGAATGCTCCGCGATTGGTGAACAGTACGACTACAGCCAGGGCCCCACACAGCAGCCCGGAGGCAATCACCGTCCAACGGCGCGAGCGCGAGTCGAGCATCTTTCGTGTCCCTTCGGCGGAAAACCCATTGTAGACAGAGTGGGTCGGGAAGCAAACACGATTTCTGGTGAACCTGAGAGGCCACAGCTCTGGCACTCACGCCCTCATCGCGAGTCCACCAACCGGGGCCTGGTCGTTGGCCTGTCGGTCGTGCCCGGCGGAATGTAATAGAGCAGTATGGTTTTTCCTATTTTCGTAACCGGCTGAGCTTGAGCCAACCAGGCAAAGGCGCCGGGAGGGTAGGTATCGTGAAATAGGTCGCCCATGCGAAGGGTGCGCAGGCTGATCGCGACCCAGCCGCTCGCGGGCTGAAACGCCTGAGGAATCTCGAAGGCTGGCAGGCCCATGCGAGACATGTCGGCGCTGCTCCAGATGGCGATCTTTGGGTGCGAAATATTTCTTTCGCGCAAGGCCTGCGCCAGGCGGAACACGTCCTGCCCGCAGTCCAGATCGCAGCCCGTTACCAGGACTCGGCTGGGATCACGGCCTGCGAGTTCATTGAAGTAGGCGATGTAGTCAGGATGAGCGTTCAAACTCGAGATGCACTGCCAGAGCAGCAAACCCAGCAGCGCCACCCGGCCTCCCATGCGCCATTTCTCCGGCGCTCGCCAAAGAAAACCGCAACCGCAACCAGCGGTGACCGCCAGCAAGGGGAAAACCACCATTACATGGCGGACGCCGGCGTTGTACTTCACGAACATGCTGACAAAAAAAACGGCGAGCACGGAGGCTGCGGGAGCGATTGAGGTCCAGCGCACTGGTCGCCGGACAAGAAGTGCCCACCCGCCGACCAGGCACAGCAGTAGAAATGGCAGCGGAGTTTTCACTCCCACACCGACCAGGAAGAAATACCACCACCCTCCATTCTTCACCCTTCCCAGCAGATAGGCCGGCGGCGCGCTCTTATTCAGCGTCCAGGAGATGGCTGCGCCCCGCAGCAAGGCCGGAGCCGGCAGCAAGGGCTCTTTCAGCACCAGGTCCCGGGCAAGGTTCCGAAGCGGCGCGGGAAAATTCTGAAACGAAGGCATCGATTCGGGGGTGATTCGCATTTCCTCGCGAATGTGTCCCACAGAGAATCCGTAGCCGGCCCAGATCACCACGACGGCGAGCACGAAGGCCACGCCGAGTCGGGACCACCAGTTGCCCAGGCTTCCGGTCGCGGCCGGTCCGGCGCGCCGTTCGACCAGCCACCTGGCCAGCAGGATCGCTGCCACGGCGGACGGCAGGAACAACAGTGTGGTCAACTTCGCCAGGAACGCGAGGGCCGCGGCAAACCCCAGCACCAGGGTCGAGCGCAGGGATGGATTTTGCAGCCAGGTCGTAAATGCGAACAGCGCCGCAAACTGCATGCATGCCGTGGGCACGTCGGTATAGGCCATGCCGGAGAACGCCAGCACGATGGGAAGCGTCGTAAACACAAGCGCAGCCATAACCCCGGCAAACTCTCCGAACTCGCGGCGAGTCCAAAGAAAAACCAGCGCGACCGCGAGCAGAAAGAATGGAAGGATCGTGGATCGCGCCAACGACAGGTTTCGCAAATAATGCCCGTCGTCGTAGAGAACGCTGTTTCCGACGTCGTTGTAGTTGAGAATACGTGGATCGCTGGCCGGCCAATGGGGAAACCGTTCTCCCGCCAGGTAGAGCGGAATACCGATCGCGATGCGGCTGAGCGGCGGATGGACAGGGTCGAGAGTATATGTGCCCTTGTCCAGGTATTCGATAGCCGCCGCCACATGGCAGGGTTCGTCGAATCCCTGCGCGTTGACCTTGTAGGTCAGGAGAATGCGTGTCAGTGCGACCAGGCTCAGCAATACGACGGACAGTGCGACGTAAGACTTGCGATTCAAGCAGCGTCCTCTGACCCTGAAAGAAGAAGTATAGCGAATTCCTGGCGGCGATTTGCCTTTGCAATCCCGGGGCTGCTTGCTGCGGCCCGCATGTTTTCGGTGCATCCCCTCTGTGGCGCAAGAATGAGCTACAATCCCCGGTGGTGTCGGTAGTGGCTTGACCGGGGGGCCGCCCTTCGTGGTTCCATGAGGATGTCCAAGATCGGGCCCGATGGTGTTTCACTAACGCTTACGCACCGCTATCGCCCCGTCCTGGGGCTGTGAGGTTCGCAACTGAGGAGGGAATTATGGCAACCGTACTATCCAGCGTTCGAATGGATGACAAGGTCACAAGTTACATCTCCAAAAACCGCAAGATGCTGATCAACGGACAGTGGGTGGAAGCCGCCTCGGGCAAAACATTTCCTACCTACAACCCGGCCACGGGCGAGGTCCTGGCCCGCGTGGCCGAGGGAGATCGCGAGGACATTGACCGGGCCGTCAAGGCCGCGCGCGCCGCGTTCGAAACCGGTCCCTGGTCAAAGATGACGCCGTCGGAGCGCGGACGCCTGATCTGGAAGCTAGGAGATTTGCTGGAGCAGAACCTGGAGGAGTTCGCCGAACTGGAAATGCTCGATAACGGTAAACCCCTGAAGGTGGCGCGGGTGGCAGACGTCCCGCTGGCCGTGGACTTGTTCCGCTACATGGCGGGCTGGGCGACAAAGATCGAGGGTAATACGATTCCGATTTCCGGGAAGTTTCTGGCCTACACCTTGCGCCAGCCGGTCGGAGTGGTCGGCCAGATCATCCCGTGGAACTTTCCGCTGTTGATGGCGGCCTGGAAGCTGGGACCGGCATTGGCTACGGGCTGCACCGTGGTGATCAAGCCGGCGGAGCAAACTCCGCTTTCCTGCCTGCGTCTGGGCGAGCTGGTCCAGGAGGCAGGCATTCCCGATGGAGTGGTGAACATCGTCCCGGGCTACGGCGAAACCGCGGGCGCTGCCTTGGCGGCGCATCCTGACGTCGACAAAGTGGCCTTCACTGGTTCGACGGAAGTCGGCAAACTGATTCTGCAGGCCGCCGCCGGGAACCTCAAGAAAGTGTCGCTGGAACTGGGGGGCAAATCTCCCAATGTGGTTTTTGGCGACGGCGATCTGAAGACAGCCATCGCCGGCTCGGCCAGCGCCATCTTCTTCAATCACGGACAGTGCTGCTGCGCGGGTTCTCGACTGTACGTGGAGAAGAGCATCTTCGACGAGGTGGTCGAAGGCGTATCCGCCAAAGCCAAGAAGATCAACGTTGGTCCGGGATGGGAGGCGGCCAGCGATATGGGGCCTCTGGTCTCCGAAGAGCAGCTCAACCGGGTTTGCGGCTTCCTGGAATCCGGGCGTTCGGAGGGCGCAAAGGCGGTGGTTGGGGGCGGACGGCACGGCGACAAGGGATACTTCGTCCAACCCACCGTGCTGATCGACACCAATGAAAATATGAAGGTGGTGCGCGAGGAAATCTTCGGCCCGGTGGTGTCGGCAATTCCGTTCACCGATTACGATGACGTGCTCAGGCAAGCCAACGACACGGTGTACGGGCTGGCGGCGGGGATCTGGACGCGCGACATCGGGAAGGCGCATCGCCTGGCGTCGCAACTGCGCGCCGGCACGGTGTGGATCAACTGCTACAACATTTTCGACGCCGCTTTGCCGTTCGGCGGTTACAAACAGTCGGGCTGGGGCCGCGAAATGGGCCACGACGTGCTGGAGCTCTACACCGAAGTAAAGTCCGTCTGCGCCGCGCTGTAGTCTCTCGAACAAGATGCATTTGGAAGGGAAGCTTCGGCTTCCCTTTATTTCACCCCTCGCTCTCTCCACGTGGTTTGTGGGGATAGTGACCTTATCGAGATTCCCTCGTCTATTCCGGATGAAAATGTTCCGCTGTTCTTGGCTCGGCCTGCTCCTTCTTAGTCTGACTGTGCTCGCTCAGGATGCCGCGATGTTTCGCGGAGACCTCGCGCATACCGGGGTCTATAAGGCCCAGGGCGTGCAGAAGTTCAGTCAGATCAAGTGGAAATTTCACACTGACGGGCAGGTGATCTCGTCGCCCGCGATTGCCAATGGCGCGATTTTCGTGGGCAGCACGGACGGGAGCCTGTACGCCGTTGATCTGGAGTCGGGCGTCCAAAAATGGAAGCTCTTCACCGGGGTCCGGGTGACGTCGTCGCCCGCGGTGGAGAACGGGACCGTATATTTCGGCAGCTATAGCGGCAGGTTCTACGCCGTCGATGCGGTCAGCGGAAAACTGAAATGGAAATTTCAGACCGAGGGCGAGAAAAGGTTCGAAGGCAAGCACCTGCACGGATCTCAGCCTGCCGGGGAAACCATGCCTGATCCGTTCGATTTCTACTTGTCGTCTCCGGCGTTGTGGGGCGGGGCGGTTTATTTTGGCAGCGGCGACGGGAACGTCTATGCCCTGGACGCGGCCAGCGGCACGCTGAAATGGAAATTTCACACCGGCGATGTGGTCCACGCCTCTCCGGCGATCTCCGACGGAACCTTATTCATCGGAAGCTGGGACAGCTACTTCTATGCGCTCGATGCCGTCACCGGAAAAGAAAAATGGCGCTTTAAGACCGGCGAAGATCACAACATTTACAACCAGGTTGGCATCCAGTCTTCTGCGGCAGTCATGGACGGAGTGGTCTATTTCGGATGCCGCGATTCGAACTTCTACGCCCTCGATGCTCGTACGGGAGAGAAGAAATGGGCTTTCAACAACAAAGGTTCATGGGTCATCACGTCGCCAGCGGTGCAGGATGGCAAGGTTTACTTCGGCACATCGGACACCGCCCTGGTGTACGCGCTGGACGCCAAGGCCGGCACCCCTATTTTCTCCCTGAAGTTCGATGGCTGGCCCCTGTTTTCCTCTCCGGCCATTGCCGGCGGCATGCTCTACATCGGTTCGCACCGGGGAAAGCTGATCGCGATCGATCTCGCCAGTCAGAAACCGGCCTGGACATTTGAGACGGACGCCTCGCGACAGAACGGGCCGGCATTCACCAAGCCGGACGGAACCCCCAACTACGAAGCCGCATTTAGCGACAATTTCTATGAGAGCATGGTGATCGGCGTCAACAAGATGATGAGCGTGGGCGCCATACTGTCATCGCCGGTGGTGGCAAATAACGTGATCTACGTAGGCAGTTCGGACGGCTTCCTGTATGCCCTGATGTAAGCATCTCCACTCCCCGAAGACAATGTAGGCGCGAGCGCCCCGCTCGTGCGGCAGCGCCAAGAACGCCGCAGCACGAGCGTTCGTGCGGCAGCGCCCCGAACGCCGCAGCACGAGCGGGACGCTCGCGCCTACATGATCGCGACGCGGGCTCGGACGGCGTGTGACCCACGTAATTTTGGTATCCCCTGAAGCTATAGGTTGAGCCATGCGCGCAGGGTTATAGTGGGCCAGTTGGACTGCTGTCTATTCCATGAAGAACCTGTGGCTTATTTTGCTGGTGTGCCTGGTGGGCTGCTCCGCCAAAAAGACGCCGGTGGCGCCGCCTTCACCGCCGGCTCCAGCGGCTGCGCCGGCGCCCGTCCGCAGCAAGATGCCGCCTCCAACCGCCGAGGTCATCGAGCACTGCGTCGTGACCAAGAAGGAAAACGCGAACACGGTATCCTGCCGCTGCGAACCTGTCACCACCCGGATCGACTCCAAAACCGGGCACACCGTAATCGTCTGTAAAAAGATGCCGGAATCGAAGTGACGGCTGAAGTCTTCAGGGCCGCAGGGACCAAGGTGCGATAAAGCTCCTAAGCGTCAATCCTGTCATCAGCGTCAACCCTGTCCTCCTGAGCGCAGCATCTGCGTTCGCTCGCGAACGGAGAAGCGGAGTCGAAGGACCCCTATCAGCCGATCCGGAGCGCGAAATCTTTGGTGTGGATTTCTCCCCGAACCCGGAAATTCCTGGTTCTCTGCAACGAAGGAAATTCCCCAAACGCGATGGCTCGTCTGGCTTATAGGGGTCCTTCGACTGCGTGGCTGCTTCGCCAAGCGAAGCCGCCACTCCGCTCAGGATGACAGAATGCGTGCTGATCGAGGATGACAGAATGCGTGCTGGAAGCTCCTCTCGACCGGGATCAATTCTCTGGAGACCTTCTGATGCCCACTCCCGCTACCCATTCGGCTTGCCGCGAACCACCGTGACTCAGCGCGTATAGCACCAGCTCCACGCGGCTCGAAATGCCCAGCTTGTCGAAGATGCGGAACAGATATTTCTTAATGGTGTGTTCGCTGAGGCAGAGTTCGCGGGCCACCTCGCGATTACTCAATCCGTCCGCCACCAGGGCGACCACCTGCTCTTCGCGCGGAGTCAGCAGGCGCATTCCCCGCGCATTCACCATGTGCAGGGAAGGCACCTGGCTCAAGGCCTCGACCAGGTATTGCATCTGTTCGCTGTTGGCCCACACCTGCCCATGGTGCACGCTCTGTATGCATTTGCAAAGCAGGCGAAAAGGGTACTGAGAGAAACAAAACAGTCCTCGCGCGCCGGAGCGAAAAGCGTTGACCACGATCTCGCGGTCGTAGGTGTCGAGCAGAATGATTTTGGCTACCGCGGGATGGGCCAGGTGCAGTCGTCGAACCACCGTCAGGTCCGGCCAACCGTCTCTGGGGCTGTCGGCGTTGAGGATGGCGACCTGCACCGCCAGGGAACTGGCGGCGTGCAAAATCACGTCCGGGTCAAGCACGCACGAGGTTACATGGAATTCCGGACGGCGCCGAAGCGCGCCGACCAGGAGCTGACATTGCATCTGGTTAGAGTCAGCGACCAGTACCCTGATCGAACGCGAAGCCGCAATCGCGATTGATTCCACAAATCCTTTCGAAGCGCTCACATTCTCTGGTCGTAATCCCAAGTACGACTCGGTGGCAGCCTACAAGATGGCCGGGACGCTTTTCTGTGACATCTCAACATCGTAGATGGTTGGATAACCTGTGGATTGCCCCGGCCTGAATCGGGAAGGACGTGGCGGCAGCGCCTGGGGCTGGCTCTAACTGCATGCGGTGATTACAGATAGAGCGCCTGCCCAGGTCGTAGCCTGTCTCCAAGAGGAATCCGTCAGGGGGCGCCAGTCTACTTTTGTGGGTACTCCCAAAGAAGGTGAGAAGAAATACCCTTGAGCGGCGCCGCTGTCGCGGCGGGTGTCCTGCGCGCGTCCCGTCCGCCGCGCCGGGGACGAGACGCCCTCGCTGCAGCCGCAGATGCTGGCGCTACATTGCAAGCTGCCTACCTTGGTGGACAACACTTCCCAAGTCTTGCCACTCTTTGTTCGCTGGAATAGTTTGCGAATAACAGTAATGCCGCGACCGAGGCGGCGGGCAAAAAGAGACGAAATGAAACAACTTCTGACTTGCGCGGCGATCATGCTGGGTGGGTTGGCCCTGCAAGCAGGTTCGGGGGCGGCCGTGGCTCAGGAGCAGAGCAAAGCGACAAGCACCAGCCAAGGGGCGGCGGAGGCCACGAAATCCGGCAGAGCGGACGGTGCATCGAGTCCAGACGAGATGGGGAACCGCCGTCCGCTCTACCGGTTGCAAAAAAGCGATGTGCTCGAAATCAAATTCAATTTCGCATCCGAGTTCGACCAGACCCTCAGCATACAACCGGATGGTTTCATCACTCCCCGGGGGCTGGATGAGCTATATGCAGAGGGTCTTACGGTCGCCGAGCTGCGCAGCGCGATAAGCCAGGCCTATGCCGCCACGCTGCACGATCCGGAAGTCACGGTTACGCTCAAGGATTTCGAAAAGCCCTATTTCATCGCCACCGGAGCCGTGGCTCGTCCCGGAAGATATGAATTACGCGGCGACTCGACCGTGACCGAAGGCGTGGCTCTGGCCGGAGGGTTCACAGAGCAGGCCAAGCACTCCCAGGTGGTGTTGTTCCGCAGAATTTCCCAGGAGCGGACCGAGGCCCGTGTCCTGAACGTAAAACAGATGTTGAAGGCGCGTAACCTGGCTGAGGATTTCCATCTGCGGACGGGAGATATGCTCTACGTCCCGCAGAACACGATTTCGAAGATCCGGCGCTATTTGCCGACTTCCAGTCTCAGCACCTATGTAAGCCCAACCCAGTTTTAAAGCAGAGGCGCGGAAGGCAACTCCTCTCGAACATCGAACTCGCAAGCCCTTCGGGCTTACCGTGCCCTCAAGCGGATCCAGCCGCTGCCCGATACCAAAAAAAGCGCATTAGAAAATCACCGGGCCGGAGAACTCCGCATGGGAGAAGAGCTCACAATCATTCGCAAGCCTGTACCCGCCATCGCTCCCACGATGCGCGATCTGCTGGCCGTGCTGTTCCGGCAACGGCGGCTAGCGCTCTTCTCTTTTGTGGCCATCTTCACGGCCGTACTTAGTTATGGCGTATTCGCGCCCACCTATCAGGCCCACATGAGCGTGCTGGTACGGCGAGGACGAGTCGATCCTCTGGTAACGCCCGCGCCCACGCTATCGCCCATGTTTCAGCGCGACGAAATCACGGAAGAGGAGCTGAATTCTCAGGCGGAGCTGCTGCACGACGACGAGATTCTGCGCACCGTAGTGCAGACTGCCGGAGTTATCACCAAACCCTGGTATGAACGCTTTCTCGGCGGCAGCGAGGAAGTCCGACTGGCGCGATCGGTCCGGCGCCTGACCCGCCAGCTGACGGTGGAGCCGATACGCAAGACCAACCTGATTCAAGTGGACTATTCCTCGTCCGACCCCGCGCATGCAGCAGCCGTGCTCCATGCTCTGGCGCACGCTTACCTGGAACGGCAACAGCGAGTGCGGCGTCCCTCGGGGGAGTACCAATTCTTCGAGCAGCAGGTGGCGCAGTCCCGGCGCGGGTTGCTGGACGCGGAATTTCGCCTGATGGATTTCAGCAGCGATCAGGGGGTGGTGTCGGCCGCCCAGGAGCGCGACATGGCGCTGCAGAAACTCAGCGACGCCGAAGCCAACGACCACCAGAACCAGGTGGCGATGGCTGAGACCCGGCAGCGCATTCGGGACTTGCAGGTCAAACTGCAGTCTCTGCCGGCGCGCACCTTGACCATAGTCCGCAACGCCGACAATCCGCAGCTGGCTGAAAAGATGAAGTCGAAACTGCTGGAATTGCAACTCAAGCGCACCGAACTCTTGACCAAATTCGAACCTTCTTACCGGCTGGTCCAGGAAGTGGACCAGCAAATCGCGGAGACCAAGGCCAGTATCGCCGGCGAGGAGCACTCGCCACTGCGCGACGAGACTACGAACCAGGAACCGAATCATGAGTGGGCGAAGTCAGAGCTGATCAAGGCGCAGGTCGAGTTAGGCACGCTCGAGGCCCACGGTCAGGCTACGCGCATCCAGGTGGCCGGTTATCGGGACGTGGCGCAGCGGCTCGGGGGAGACGCGCTTCGGCAGGGTGACTTGCTGGGTGAGCTGAAAGCAGCCGAGGAGAAATATCTTCTGTATGTGAACAAGCGCGAGGAGGCCAGGATCGAGGACGCCCTGGATCAGGGCGGAATTCTGAACGTCACCATCGCCGAGGAACCCAGAGTGCCGGCGCTGCCGGCTCGCGCGAGTTGGGTCTTCGGCCTGATCGGCGTAGTGCTCGGAGGCACACTAAGCACGAGCCTGGCGTTTGCCGCCGACTATCTGAACCCAGGGTTTCGCACACCGGATGAAGTGGTCGCGTTTTTAGGCACACCGGTTCTAGCCTCGCTGCCTTAACAGTTTCGCGAAGGAATACCTATGAGCACACGGCCGGATTTACTGGAACAAGCGCTGGCAGGCGACATCTTCGATACGGAGGTGGGGGAGCCGCGGACCTGGGCGACGCGCGAATCGATCGCGTGGAATCCCGACCGTTTCGGGGAAGAGCAGATCCGCAGCCTGGTGCGGCAGGTGTTTCTTCCCGGCTGGCCGAAGCCGGCCCGGCAAGTCGTCTTCTGCGCGGTTGACGACGGCGATGTCCCCGGAATCTGCCTTCGCGTCTGCCAGGTCCTGGCGGCTCAGATTTCGGGAACCGTGGCGCTGGTCGAAGCCCATCTCGAATCTGCCGCGGACAACCCGGACTATGGAACTCCGATTCCGGCGTTTCGTCCGGCCGGGTCCAGGCCCTTGCGGGACTCTGCGCGACGAGTTTCCAGCCATTTGTGGCGCGTGCCGCGTGAAACCTTCATGGGTGAAAACGAGGCGGGTCTTTCCGTGGAATGGCTGCCGGGCAGGCTGCGGGAATTGCGTAATGAATTCGATTACACGGTCGTGCATGGCCCGCCCGCCGCGCTATGCAGTGATGCGGCGCTGCTCGGCTATCTCAGCGACGGAGTCGTGCTGGTGCTGGAAGCGAGTGCGACCCGGCGGGCGGCGGCCCAAAGGGCCGTCCATATGTTGCAGGCTACGAACGCGCGGCTACTGGGATCGGTCTTGAGCAAACGAACATTTCCCATCCCGGAAGGAATTTACCGCAGGCTGTAAGCACGCAAGTTATTTCCCGGCTTTCTGAAGCTAGCGTCATGTTGTGGATAACCGGCTACAAACACGATTGGGACTCACCTAGCAGAGCTTCGTCCGACCCGCACTGACTCCCCATGACAATCTACCTCGACCGAATGCTGCCGGAACCCCTGGCTCCCTCTTCCGAATTTTCCTCCTCGGAAACCCCCTGGTACGCGGTCCAGACCCGATACCGTTGTGAAACCAGAATTGCCGCCCAGTTGCAAAGTAAGGGTATCGAGACGTTTCTTCCCCTGTTGAATGAAACTCACCGCTGGAGCGACCGGCAAAAGACCGTTTCTGTTCCCTTGTTCGCGGGATACCTGTTCGTTCGCCTGCACCCTTTGGCGCCCGCTCGCACCAGGGTGTTGCGCACGGAAGGAGTCATGGGTTTTGTGAATGCGCACGGCGACGCGAGTGCAATTCCTTCGCGGCAGATTGACGATCTGCGCCGCCTGCTGGCACAGAAGCTTCCTTGCGCCCTGCGTGCGTTTCTGCAAGTCGGGCAGCGCGTGCGAATTCGCGGCGGTTGCCTCGACGGTCTGGAAGGCGTTCTGGCGGAGAGCAGTCAAAAGACCCTGGTGATCTCGATCGAATGCATCCAGCGGTCGGTGGCGGTCACGATTGCAGGATACGAACTGGAGTTGGTCTGAATGTCTGAGACCTGCGTGACCCAATTCCTCGTGCCCAGCCGTTTCGTGAAGCAGAAGCTGGTGGAAAACGGATGGCCCGCGGGAAAAATCAGCGTCCAGCCGCATTTTCAGAACCTGCCGTCGCAAACCGTCTCTGACCCGTTGCCCGACGCGCCGATTCTCTATTTCGGCAATCCAGGAGGCGAAATATCCGTGGTGGACGTGGATGTGCTGCACTCCCCGGGCTTGCAGTTTCTGCGCGTAGCAGGCGCCGAGCAGAGTGTGTAGTAACGCCCGCAGACGGCGAGAGGCAGGCTCGTTCCCTTGCGCCAGCACCCGCGCCAGAAGGTCAGCCAGCAGCGTCCATCGGCACAAGCAGAGCCAGAAAGTGCGGATGAGCAGTCCGACGCCAAGGGGATACAGATACAGCGTCTCCGCTGCAAAGGCCTTCAGGCGTGGTTCCGGCTCTCCCGCGTCAGGAAGGCGAACGCTGCCAGGGATGACTTGCATTCCGCGCCGGCGCAGTTCCTCGATTTCCTCGAAGACGTAGGGTTCCACCGCTGCAGGAAATTGGTTGGCGAAGTAGGCGATGGTGGGCACTTATTCGGGCAAAGACGGATCAGGTAGGCGGAGCATGCGGACGGGCGCCGGTCGGCGATTCTGGGCAGCCAGCAGGCCCGCGATGGTGAACAGCAATCCGTTCACAAACTGGTAATTCATCACCACGAAACAACCGTTGAACAGGTAGACGGCGACCAGGACCGGCCAGAGAGAGCGAAATTGGCCGTCGAGAAATGCGCCGTCCCGCGGAGCGGCATGCCGCCGCCGGCTGCTGCCGAGCCGGAATAGATCGACCGCCATCCACAAATACAAGGTCAGTCCGAGCAGGCCGTGTTGCACGGCAATCTCCAGATAGGAGTTATGAAAGAAGAAGGCGGGCTGGTGAAAGTCGTGGACACGCTTGGCCAACTCGGGTTGCAAGTCGCCCAGACCCCAACCGCTGAGCGGCTTCTCCAGAAACATCTCCAATCCGGTCTGGTACATCACAACCCGGAATTCCACCGGGCTGCGTTCTTCCAGCCGGGTAAAGAAAGAAGTATGCGTGTCTTCGAAACTGAGCGCGGTCAGCAGGCCCAGGCCTCCTATCAAGAGCAGGCAGAGGCAGGCGCGGCGAATCCGTTGCTGGGAAGAAAACAGGATCAAGATCAGAATGCAGCCCGCAAAAGACAGCCACACTCCGCGGGTTTGGGTCGCCAGAATTGCCAGCGGCAGGGCAATCGCCAGCAACAGGGCTGGCAATCCTTTCAATCGGCCACGTCGAAATGAATCCAGGGCAATCAGGCCCAGCAGGTTCAGGGTGACACCGTTTGCCACTGCTTGCAGAAAAGGTCCGCGGGCGCGATCGGCGTGGATGCCGAGGCTTTCGTCGAGGATGTATCTGGGGAAGATCAGTTCTTTGGCGCCGAACAGAAACAGGATCGCAATCAGGCACAAATAAGCGAGCACCACGAAGGTAAAGGTCTCGAACCGGCGCAGGGACGCGTCATTGTCGAAAACAGATCCCGCCAGGTGATAAAGAACGAAGGGCACAACCCACTTGGCGGCGAATACACTCCAGCTCTGCGGGTCATACGGCTGGGCTAGAAGACTTCCGAATCCCAGCAACAGTAAAGCCGTCATGGGCCACATCACCGGATGGGCGATGGTAGCGCGACGGCGCAGAGCCACCACCCGCAAGGGCACGATAAACAAGAGCAGCAAAAATGCGACACGGTCGAGCCAGTAAAACTGCAGGTCCGGTGGACGGAAAAGCATGATCGTAAGGGTCGCTAGAAACAGGATCGCCGGCGCCGCTACCAGGGCATGTAGCGGGCGGAACGCATTGACTAGCGTCCAGTGCGCCATGTTGGGCAACGGATTCCGCAGCGTAGTTTGTCCAGCCGTAGCCATTCTCAGGAACCGCTTCCCCGCAGGATCACGAACACCGTTCTCCACAAGATCCAGAGGTCCATTCCCAGACTCCAGTGCTCGATGTAGTCCAGGTCGAGCGCCATATTTCGCTGAAACGAAGGATCGCGCCGGGCCGTGACCTGCCACAACCCCGTGATCCCCGGGGTTACGTCGAGGCGCCGCAGGTGTTCCAGGCGATAGTGTTCGAAATCGTCGACCGGATGCGGCCTGGGTCCCACCATGCTCATCTCTCCCCGCAACACATTCCATAACTGTGGAAGTTCATCCAGGCTGTAGCGCCGCAGAATCTGGCCCACGCGCGTGATGCGTGGATCGGCGGCAATCTTGAAGCACGGCCCCTGGCGTTCGTTGCCGGCGCGCAAGCCGTCTTTCAGCCGGTCCGCATCGGAGACCATGGTGCGAAATTTGTAGCAGATGAATCTTCTGCCCTTGAGGCCCACGCGCGTTGCCGGGTAGAGAATTTTTCCCGGGGAAGCGGCTTTGATGATCAGAGCGATCCCCGCCAGTAGAGGAGCCGCCACCAGCAAACCGAGAACTGAAATCAGGGGTTTCCGGCGAAGCCCTAGACGAACTGCTCACCAACGCCATGTTGCTCGTCCTGCCCTCCGATCTGGAAGGCCTTTCCCTGGCGCTGCTCGATGCCATGGGAGCAGGTGTTTGCGTCCTGGCCAGCGATATCCCCGAGAATCGCGAACTGGTCGACGGCTCGGGTTTCACCTTCCGGCGCGGCGATCAGAATGATCTGGAACGCATGCTGCGGCTGCTGATCTCCGAGCCCGAAATCAGGAAAGCTGCCGCCCGCAAGGCCCGGGAGAGAGTCTGGGAACACTATTTGTGGGGCCGCGTGGCGCGAGAGATCGAAGGCAGCTATCTGGCGCTGGCCGGGGAAGACAAAGCCCGCAAGCCTGCGGCGGCGCCGGCAACCGGTTATCGCCCGCGGGCGGCGTAGCCCTCCCACGTGGTTCAGTGGGGCTCCGGGCACCCTAAAAACCACGCTCTCTCCTTTCTTTATTACAATCAGAGCGGCATCGCCGAATGACCACTACTCAACCCGGCGCGGCCTGCTCACATGGAAAAAGCTATTCTGGTAACCGGCGGGGCGGGATTCATCGGTTCCAACTTCATCCTGCAATGGGCCGAGCAGGAGAGCGCTCCGGTGGTCAATCTCGACAAGCTGACCTACGCGGGCAATCCCAATAATCTGCTTCGGGTCGCTTCCGAACCAAAATACTGTTTTGTCCAGGGAGACATATGCGATCGCGAACTGCTGCGGGGATTGCTCAAACAGCACCAACCCCGCGCCATCGTGCATTGTGCGGCCGAGAGTCATGTGGATCGATCGATCCACGGCCCTGACGACTTCATCCGGACCAACGTTTACGGAACCTTCTGTCTGCTGGAAGAAGCGCGGGCGTATTGCGCCGAGTTGACGGACCCGGATCGCCGGGCGTTCCGTTTCCTTCACATATCTACCGATGAAGTGTATGGATCGCTCGGGCCGAATGATCCGCCGTTCTGCGAAACCACGGCCTACGCGCCCAACAGTCCTTATTCAGCTTCGAAGGCAGCGGCGGACCACCTGGTGCGCGCCTATCACCACACCTATGGGCTTCCGACTCTGACCACTAATTGCTCGAATAACTACGGCCCTTACCAGTTTCCGGAAAAACTGATTCCCCTCGTGATCCTCAACGCCCGGGCCGGCAAGCCATTGCCGCTCTACGGAGACGGTCAGAATGTGCGCGACTGGCTGTTCGTGGAGGATCACTGCGCCGCTATACGCCGCGTGCTGGCCCAGGGCAGAGTCGGAGAGACCTACAACATCGGTGGAGGCGGCGAAAAGCGAAACCTGGAAATCGTGGAAGCCATCTGCGCCATCTTGGACCAGTCGTGTCCGGACGATCCCGTCACGCCTCATCGAAACCTGATCGCTTTTGTGGAAGACCGCCCCGGCCACGACCGGCGCTATGCCATTGATGCTCGCAAGATCGAGCGTGAACTCGGATGGAAGCCGCGCGAAAGTTTTGCCAGCGGCATTGGCAAGACCATCGAATGGTATTTGCAGAACCAGGAGTGGGTGAAAGGGGTCACCAGCGGCGCCTACCGGAAGTGGATTGCCACTCAGTACTCATAAATACGCAGGGCCCGCCTTGGCAACGCAGAGAGATAGATCACATGCGAATCACCATTTTCGGCGCCACCGGCTTACTGGGAAAGGCGCTGATGCGGGAATGGAAGGAAGACGAAGTCACCGGATTCGCTTCCGCGGACGGGGATATCCGGAACGCGGAACAGGTGCTGCACCTGGTCGAGCGCAGCCGGCCCGATTGGATTGTCCTGGCAGCGGCCTACACGGACGTCGACGGCTGCGAGACTCATCGTGACGTGGCCTTCGATGTAAACCTCCGCGGAGCGGTCAACGTCGCGCTCGCGGCCAAGCAGCAAGGGGCTCGCCTGCTCTTTCTCAGCACCGACTATGTTTTCGACGGCACCAAGACAACTCCCTACACCACCGATGATTCCCGTTCACCCCGCAGCGTCTACGGTCAATCGAAGGCCGAGGCGGAGAAGCAAATTGGCGACATTCTTCCAGCATGCTGCATCGTGCGAACGTCATGGCTGTTCGGCGCCGGTGGAAAATGTTTCCCCGACACAATTCTCAAACTGGCCGCCGGCCGGCCCCAACTGGAAGTAGTTGGTGATCAGCGCGGCTCTCCCACCTACTCGGTCGATCTGGCCCGCGCCCTGATTCAACTCTGCCGCCAGCAGGCGAGCGGCCTGCTTCACGCCACCAACCGCGGCGAGTGCTCGTGGTACGAGTTTGCTCGCGAAATTATTGCCCGGGCGGGCCTCGATACAGTGGTGCGCGAAACCACCAGCGAAAAGTTCATGCGCCCCGCGGAACGCCCGAAGTACTCCGTGCTGTCGTCCCATAGTCTGGAGAGGCGCGGCATCGCAATGCCAGGCTGGCAGGACGCGCTGCGAAGATACCTGGCCGAGAGAGCTTAGGGGATTCTGTAGCGCCGTCCCGGCGGCTGTCGGGGCGGCGTCCCGCCGCCCCCGCGGAGGGCAAGATGCCCTCCGGACAGACGGCGAGACGCCGGCGCTACGAAAACCGTTCTAAGTGAGCAGTGGCGGACTACAACTGTGCGCGGAGGGCGGTCTGCATCTTCTGCTGGTGGCGAAGGTCCAGCTTGGCGCCGGCACACGTTACATGGAAGACGTCGGTGGCAGTCTGTCCCTGCGTGTCGATGATCGCAACTTCGATGTTGCAGCCCAGTTCGGCCATGGCGGAACTGATGTCGTAGAGCAGCCCGGGACGGTCCTGGGCGATGATCTCGATCAGGGTGCTGTGTTGGGAACAGTCGTTGTCGATCTGCACGCTGGGCTCGACCGTGATCTTCGGGCTCTGCGCTCCCGGCTTAAACTTCGTCTCCATCAATTCCACAACATCGATTTCACCCGAAAGGGCTTCCGCGAGTTTCCGCTTCAGGCGGTCTATCTCGGAGGGATTGAGTTCCAGGGTCCGGAACCGGTCAGAAAACCGAAGGGTGTCGAGCACCACGCCTGCCTTATTGGAAAAGGCTTCGGCTTTCAGGATGTTCATGCCCCACGACGAGAGCGTTCCCACCACGTGGGAAAATAAGCCCGGGCAATCCAGAGTCAACAGGACAAGCTCGAAGTAGCCATCGCGCCGCAGTATGTCGATTTGTGGTTCATCGTCCTTCTGTTTGAGGCGATCGTACATACGGCAGTGCGCCACGATGTCGCTCGAAGTGTGCATCAACAAATAACGTTTGGGGAAACCTTCCAGGAAGGAAGTGATGTGCTTCGCATCCGTTTCGCCTGCCGCGGCCACCACCTCCTTGATTCGTTCGCTGTTGGAAATGCTTACCGTGAGGCGCTGGTCGTCCACGCTCCGGCTCAGATGGTTGAACGCAGCCGCATAGAACTGCCAGAGCAGCTCAGCTTTCCAGGGCGTCAGGGCTTCCGGGTTGACCGATTTAATGTCGGTGTAGGTCAGCAGCGTGAGCATCTTGAGCCGTTCCGTGGTGCCGACGCACTCGCTGAACTCGGCCACCACTTTTGGGTCGAAGATGTCCTGGCGCATGGTGGTCGACGACATGCGCAGATGGTTCGCGATCAGGAAGACGACGGTCTCGCGGTCCACCGGTTCCAGGCGAAGCCGTTCCAGGGCGCTGGCTGAAGCCTGCAGACTTCCGGTCACGTGGTCTTCCGCGGGCATGCCCTTGCCCACATCGTGCAGCAGGAGCGCCAAAAAAAGCAGGTCGGGACGTTCGAGCCCGTCCAGAATGTCGCGGAAGCGGCGTTCCAACTCGCCGTCTGGAGTTCGCAGGGCATGTATGTTCTCGATCGCTACCAGGGAATGTTCGTCCACGGTGTAGCGATGGTAATAATCGCGAATGACCAGAGAATCCACCGCTTTGAATTCAGGAAACAGGACCACCAGCGCGCCCAGGCGGTGCATGGCGCGCAGAGCGTCTCCAGCGTGAGGCGATACCAGGATTCGCCTGAAGAACGACCACACCTCCGGAGAATCCTGAGCCCATGGCCGAAGCTTGGGCAGCGACGCTTCCACGCATCGTTCGCTTTCGGAAGTCAGCTTCAGGCCGTGACGTCCGACGAATTCGAACAGGCCAAGCAGCAGCGACGGATCCTGGACGGAAGAAAGCTGGCGCAGAAAGACGCGGCCTTCAACCACGGAAAAGTCGGCATTGGACAGGCGCGATTTGCGATTTTCGAACAGGCGGTACAGGCCCGATCGCGAAGGCGGCACTTCGTCGAACAGGACGGTCAGCCTGTAGATCGACCGGACATGCCGGAAATAAGTTCGCATCCAGACCGCGGGCGCGACCGGCGCCCCCTCTGGCAGTCCGATTCCGGCCGCGGCCGCTTCCGACTGCAATTCATAGCTCAGTTGATTCAGGTCGCGGCCCTGGCGATAGTGCAGGAAGCAACGCACCGCCGAGAGAAAGTCCAGGGCCGCGCCGCACTCCGCGCGAAACGCCTCCGGAAGCAGACTTTCGGGCGCGGGCCAGACCCCGGTCTTTTCCAGCTGTGAAATCAGGCTGAGCCAGCTTGCGACCTGATAGTCGCGCAAGCCGCCGGGGCAGTCCTTGATGTTCGGTTCCAGATGAAAGATGGTGTGTCCGTACTTGCTATGCCGGGCGGACGTCAGATCGATCAGCCGCTGCTGCAACTCCAGGGCCTCGCGGGCCACCATTTTCGGAATCACCTGCGAGCGGAGCTGCTCGAACAGCCCAGCATCGCCGCAGATGTAGCGGCAATCCAGCAGGGAAATATTGAATTCGAGGTTGTCCCGGTACAGCTTGCCGCACTCCGCCAGGGAGCGGGTGGTGGGGCTGACCCGGAGGTGGAGGTCCCAGAGCGCCTGCGAGATTCGCGGGATGACGCGCCTCTGCGCATCCTCGCTCAGCGCCGACTCATGCAGGAACAGCACATCGACATCGGAGCAGGGAAATAACGCACGACGGCCGTAGCCGCCCAACGCAGCGATGCATATCCTGTCCCGCGAGCCTGGCGAGAACTGATTCCACAACTCGCCCAACAGTGAATCGGTCAGATTCGAGCGCTCATGGATTGCGGCCTGTCCGTTGTGTGAGCGCTCGAATCTTTCTCGTATGCTTTCCGACTCGGTCTGGTATGCGTCCTGGGATATCGCGCGATTCGCCAGTACTGTCATCGGACTCCAGTGGTCTGCCGTGACGGCCGGTTAGAGTGCCGCCACCCCGCGCTCGTGATTCCGAATCCTGATGGCTTCATCGACTTTGGAGAGAAAGATCTTGCCATCGCCAATTTTTCCGGTACCCGCGCTCTTTACGATCGCGTCAATGGCGGCGCTCACCAGGTTGTCGGCCAGCACCATTTCCAGCTTGATCTTGGGCACGAGATCGACGGTATATTCACGGCCACGATAAACCTCGGTGTGGCCTTTCTGTCTTCCATGTCCGCGCACGTCGGATATCGTCATGCCGTCAACCCCCAGCTCCGCCAGGGCTTCCTTGACGGCCTCGAATCTGGAGGGCTGGATAACCGCTTCAAGTTTAGTCATTGTGTTTGTCCTCGATCATTCAATTTTCAGATTACACAGATTATAGTCCGCGATACACTCCCGTTCGGTCGATCGACCGCGCCATCCTAGCGCAGCCACCGCAAAACAGCGCTTTCCGCATAAAGAATGATGGTGATCACGCCGAGCATTTCCACGATCACCGGAGTCATCTCCTTGATCCACCGGACCGGCGTGTAGCTTGCGTCCACGTCGCGCTGAATGAAGGCATAGGCCACCACCGATTGCGCCGACCCGATGTGCGTCCAGCATCCGCCGAGCGCATAGCCGGCAATCTGGGCGAGCGCGAACAGATGCAGGGTCGAAGTCTCCAGATTATGCAGGCCGCGCGAGGCGAAGTCGGCGACGATGTTGTTGTCCAGGATGGCCGAGAGGAAGGTGCAGCCGAGAAATTGCGCAAAGGCCACGTGGGCCTGTCCCAGGGTCTCAATCCCATGATGGATCAGGCCCTGCAGCTGGCCGAAAAAGCCGGCGTTGGTCAGAAGCGTGATCGACAGGAACAGGGGAAAGAGAAAGTAATATTCGGCGTACTCCTGCCGGGCTTCGCGCAGCGCCAGGGCACGCATCTTCGGAATCGCAGCCACACCCAGAACAGCCACCGCGAATCCCGCGAAAGAGGCCAGGAAAAGCGGCGTCTCATGGTGGAAACCGTGGAGCACGAGGAAGCCGGCAAAGGGAAGCAGGGCGAGGGCCCCGATCTTCTGGGCGCGCCGGCGAACACGGGCCAGCGAAGCCAGTGTTTCGTCGACCGACCGCTCCGCCTCCAGAGCTCCCGCGTGGTCTCCGGCAGCGTCGAGAATGTAATGACGGTCGAGTGAGTCCGCGAGGTCTTCGCTTACCAGATGGCCCAGTAGGCTTTTTCGGGTGGCCTCCGGCACGCGTTCTCGCACCAGGGCAAGGCCCAACGAATCACCCCCGCGCAAGCGCTGTAGCACAAGCTCGGCTTTGCCGTCTAATTCCGCGGCGTGGTCTTCAATGAGTTCAACCGGGGTGACCACTTCGCTATGCCGTGTCGCCTGAAGAAATCGTACGTCTTCAGCATTGGCGTCGATTACATCCATGGTGTCGAGATTGACCTGCCGGCCACGCAATCGCTTACGAATGTGCCGGGCGACCACCAGATAGCATGCGATCGCGACGGGAGCGCAATAGATGAGGAAGAAGGCGTTTCCCAGACGGGGATACAAGTTCGCCTTCATGATCAGGTTGGGGGGCTCACCGTAGGCCAGCCAGATGCCGCAGATGGTCGTCACCGTGGTGCAGACCATGACCGCGTGGCGGATATCCGCTATCGGCGCCGCCGCCAGCAACAGGATGATGACCAGGGTTCGGATGGTCAGGCCGATCATCGAAACCCCGTCAAGCACGCCTGAAGCCAGGGCCACGACAGCCGTCACTGCAATCACGGTGGACAGGATATTGCCCCGGTTGCGCCGCAGCAGGGAGAAAGTGAGGCCTTCCAGGAGCCGGGTTTGGGCAATCACGGAAACGAAGAAGGTCAGGCCCAGGATAAACAGCATGGTGTCCGCGTGGACCAGATCGTCCAGTCCACGGAACGAAAGCAGGTGCTGTTGCGTCCAATACCACCACCCGCGCTGCGCGATCTCCAGGCGCCACTCCGACGTCTGCAGCCCGCAAAACGTGGAGACTACGATCAATAACATTCCGTAGGTGAGCGCGTTCTTGTGAATCTGGTATTTGAAGGAGCCGAAAAGAAACAGCCCCAGAATTGTAGCCAGCACCTCGGCCCCGAGCAGCCACATGGGAAGGAAAGCGACCCGGCCCACCAGCCCGATCAGGCCGGCAACAATGGCACAGCCCAGCACGAAATTCCGTCCCGACAGCATGACTACGGCGGGTGCGTCCGGCGCGCCGGTCACAGGCGGGTCAGGAAGGGGACTGGCGATCGAAGTCATGACTTCACGGTCCACGCCGCTCCGGCCCATGGTATCCGGATGCATGGCTTCGTCTACTACCCCGTCGACCGCGTCCGTGCGTGACATCAGGGTTTTCATTTGTCCGAGTTGCACCACTGAAGACCGTCTAAGCCCCTCGAACGGGAGATTTTCCCATCCGATGAGGCCACGACCGCAGGACGGAGATCCCGACGGCCAGCAAGCATCCGGCGAACACCGGAAGGACGGGCGCATGTCCGGCAACGATCAGGAAGAGGCCAACGATCACGGCCCACGACCAGGCCATCCGCTGTTTTTTCAAGACGTCGAATAGCGTGTTAAGCATCTGAGGCTCCTTTTGGGTTACCAGCGAACATGCAATAGCAGTGCTGCAATGACCGCTGCCAGTCCGCTGCCCGCAACAAATAGTCCGGGCTTGCTGTAGGACTTGTTGAACCAGGGCCGCGCGATCCCATTGCGTTCGCGTGCCCGTTCTTCCTTCAGCAACTGGGTCAACATCTTGCGTTGTTCCAGGGTGCTCACGCAGCGCAATGCCTGCTCCGCGGCGGCGTAGCCTTTCTGCGGTATCCGCAGCTTGAAATTGAGCTGCGCCAGCGAGTAATGCGCCGCAAAGCTGTCCGGCTGGAGCTGGGTTGCCAGTTCGAGATGATCGATCGCGGGATAAATGTTGCTGGTCAGCGCGTTCGCCAGTCCCAAAAATACGTGAGCCTCTCCGAAGGTTGGGGCAAGTTCGGTGCTCCGGGAGAGCGCAGTGAGCGCCGCCCCCGGATCGCCGGTTTGAAGCCGTTCCACGCCTTCCCGAAAACACTCGATGGCTTCGGGAGGGTAGGCCAGCCCGGACGGACATTTCCAGGTCACGGAATGTCCGCCCGATTCGCCATTGATGGGAAATACGGTGGTCATCAGGCTGTCTCCCGCGCAACCTGCAGGCCGGCCTTGAAATCAGCCCCCGCCGCGCCGCTGTGTGTCGTGTCCGGCTTCAGCACGAACTCGGGATAGCACAGTGCACCCATCTCGGGAATGTCCAAACCTTCGAGTTCAGCCGCGGCTGAGACGCGCTGCCCGACAATGGCGTGAATCGCCGTGTTCGCCACGTAGGAGGCAGTGAAAACGAAACCCAGCAGAGTACCTACGCCAATCAGCTGCGCCACCAACTGCGTCGGATCACCGTAGAACAGTCCCTTAACACCGTTGGTGCCGTCGGCAAACAGTCCAACGGAAATCACTCCCCACAGGCCGCAGGTTCCGTGCACCGAAATGGCGCCCACCGGGTCATCGACTCGAACCACGCGGTCGATGAACTCGACGCTCAGGCAGACCAGGAGGCCGGCAGCGAAACCGATAATGACGGCGCCCATGGTGTTGACGTAGCCGCTGGGTGCGGTGATGGCCACCAAGCCAGCCAGCAGCCCGTTACCGCACATGGAAGCGTCCGGCTTCCCGTACTTGATCCACATGTAGAGGAGTGCGCCAAAGGACCCAGTGCAGCCCGCCAACATCGTGTCCACCGCAATCGTGCTGATGCGCAGGGCGCCCGAGGCACCGAGCGTGCTGCCCGGGTTAAACCCGAACCAGCCGAAGGCCAGGATGAAGCAGCCGGTCAGGACGATGACCAGGTCGTGCCCCGGCAGTGCATTCGATGACCCATCGCGGTTGTACTTGCCGATACGGGGGCCGATGATGATCGAGACAGCCAGGGCACTAAGTCCGCCCACGGCGTGTACCACGCCCGATCCGGCAAAGTCGGCGTAGCCCGCGCCCAGTCCGTAATTTGCGCCCAGTTTAGAAAGCCACCCGCCGCCCCAGGCCCAGTTGCCGTAGAGAGGGTAGATGAGCGCTCCCAGAACCACCGAGGAGACGGCAAAGGAAACGTACTTCCATCTCTCCGCCGCCGCGCCGGTCACGATGGTCAGCGCCGTGTCCATGAAGACCATCTGGAACAGGAAAAGGACCATGACCCCGACGTCGTAGGTCGCGCCGGAAAGGAAGAAACCCTTCGTGCCCCACAGGCCCCAGTCGTGTCCTAGAAGATGAATGGTGAATTCATGACTGAGGGGGCTTACGCCTCCCAGGATCGAGGTGCCGGCGGCTCCGCCCATCTGGATGGCGAAACCGCACACCCAATAAGCGAACAAGCCGAAGCCGTAGACCATGAAGTTCATCATCATGGTGTGATTGGCGTTCTTGGCGCGGCACAGCCCGGTTTCCACGATGGCGAAACCGGCCTGCATGAACATGACCAGGAAGCCGGTGACCAGCGTCCATACGAAATTGATGGCGATGCGGTTCTGTCCCGCCTGGTTCACCAGATCCACCAGGGTGAGAGGTTTATTCGGATCTGCGTGCACCACGTCATTCGCGGTTCCGGTCTTGGTTCCGCTGGGGTCGCCAGCGGCCAAGTCGTCGGCGGAAGGTCCGCTGACCGGCAAGGGTGCGTCCACCGCGAGAGGTGGTGGGGCAGGGGCAGCGGCGGCAGAGGCAGCGGGCGCAGCGGTTTGACCGTGGGCCCCAGCCGGCAGACCACATACGAGCAGCGCGACCATGGCCGCCCACAGATATGGTTTCAACCAAGTGCAACTTTTCATTCCGTGTCTCCTAGTGAGGTTGAACGCGAGCTTGACTGTTGCCGCGCCCTCGATGTCTTTAAATACCGGCCGGGCTGCACAGATGCCGTCGTCCTACTGTTTCCAGACCGCTTCTTTCTCATGCGCTTTGCTCAGCACGGTCAAAATCGCGACCAGGGTAATGCCGATTCCCAGAATGCAGAGAAACATCCTCACTCCGGTGGACGATGTCATGTTGAGCGCGACAACCGGAAGCAGCCATCCAAAAACCGCCAGCAAAACTCCAACGAGCTTCATGAGGTTCCTCTCTATGTTGGTTCTGTGTTGAGTCGCTGTGATCTACACCGCTTTGATCTTGTAAAAGCCGGCCGCAGAGACGAACAGCAATCCTGCTCCGACGATGGCAAACACCACACCCAGGCCACCGCCGCTGTGCAAGCCCGCCACGAAGGAAGTGAAACCAATCAGAGTCGTGCCCAAATACGCTCCCTGCTTTGCATTCGCACCCATTGCTTTGCTCCTTACGTCGAGTATTTGAACCGGGGCAAGCTTCGGCCCCGGTCCACTGCGTCGGTCAGAACTTGAAGGCAAACCTGCCTCCTGGGCCCCGGTTTACCTGCTGCAAAATCACAATTGGCGCGGGCACGGCTTGGGCGCTGGTACTAGGGGTGGTTTGAGTTGAGCCCAAGCCGTGAGCCCACATGAGAGCGGCATCGCTGCCGCTGGGTGAAAATCGTTTTTCCGGCGTGCCACGGTTCTCAGACATCCGGCGAACCTGCCATTTCAATCCGGTTATCTCCTGGCTATTTGGCATCGGCGCTCGTGAACGCATACACCATGCCCAGGGTCACAGTGTTCTGCGCATCCTTTAGCAACCCACTCCGGTACGGGAGAACATCGTGGTCCGACATGTCGCGGCGGAATTCAAGCCGGGTCATGAGCTTGCTTGCCAGCATGCGCTGCAAGGTGATGGTGAATTCGCTCAACTTCTGCGGAGTCCCGGTCTGGGTGCCGCCGTTGTCGCTGAAATACTCGCCGCGCGTTGCCAGGGCCCACTTGTCGTTCGGCGCGTACTTGATGTACCCGGCAATGCCGCTCCAGTGGACCGAAGTCGGGCTCAGCGTGAGGTGGTCGTGACCGTAGTCGTAGTTCGCCATTAAGGAGAGCTTGGCGTTCGGCGAGAAAGTCACCACCGTGTCTGAAAGATGCCGGAAATTCGAGTTGTCGTTGAACTGTTCCGGACCCACCAGATAGTTCTGGACCAGGCTGAACTTGGCGTTCGGAGTCCAGGCAGCGCTGAAGCCGGTGGTCTTGCCGCTATTGTTGTCGACGCTGTTGTTCCAGCCGTTCACCAGGTATCCGGTGACCGCGAATTTGGGATTGAAGGCGTACTTTGCGCTCGCGCCGAAGTGAAAATAGGGAATGGCAAGAGCGAAAAGCAGGCCGCGCGAATAGTTCCAGTTGTCCTTAGTCTCGATCACTTCCGCGCCGGCCGGGGTCACGAACTTGCCGACGTTAATCTGCAAACCCTTGCCTACGGGCGCCAGATATTCCAGATATCCTTCCTTCAGGTACTGATCGAAATTGGACTCGGTTCCGCCGGGGCCAATCTCGGTCGAGTTCACCGCGTTCATGGCTTGCCCGAAGCCCAGTGCGACGTGGTAGCCCAGTCGGCTTGCGGTCGCGTCCGGTGCCTTGTCGGCCACCAGTTCGATCATGTTCAGGCCGAACTGGCCCGAGTTGATATCAAAGTTGCGAAATGCCGTGGTGCGGCCGACGGGCTGGTTCGAGTTATAGCCGTAGTAGACGTCAACAAATCCGCTCAAAGTAGTCGGCCCCAACAGGCCGGCGAGCCCGGTGGGGGCAGGAGTTGCCGCCGGCGCAGCGGCGGGGAGCGCGGCCGCTGCCGGGGCTGGTGCCGCGGCTGTTGCTTTTTGCGCCTCCATCTGACTCTTGAGATCTGCCAGTTGCTTTTCCAAAGAGTCGATACGGCTGGAAAGATCAGAGGCCGGCTCGGTTTGAGCCGGTGCGGTACTCCCGGACCCGCAAACAATTCCTAGACTCACAGTGAGAACCAAAACCCTCCAACGGAAGGCACTCATCATCTGGACGACCCTCTTTCTCCCCTAGCCACGTTATGTGGTGCACGAAAAGTGCACACCCCGGTAACCAGCGTGGTGCACAGTACCGCCCTGCGCCTGTGAGAGTCCAATGCATAATTCTTTTCGCCCCTATCACAAATACTTTTAAAAACATTCTTTTATGGACGAGATAAGAGAAATTTATTGAGTCATCGCTGGGCCGGGACGCGACCACCGACGAGATGCCCCCGGCGCCATGGATTTGTCGGCTAACCACTCCCCCACGATCACGCACTTTCGGGGGCAGCGAACCTCAGACCGCGCTTCGACCATCAAGCGCCGTTTCATCCATGGGCGAAGCGGTTGCCTCTTCCGGTGCGGCTGACTTGAAGCCCTCGTCATTTGCTGGTTGGTTGGTATCTTGGTACACTGGTACCATAATGGATCACGACAAAATCCCGGTAGAGCGTGTCCAGACCGGTGTTCGCATGGAAAAACGTCTGCTCAAAGTGCTTAAGGCGTTCGCCGAATACCGCGACTTGACGCTGGGTGATCTGCTCGAAGGAATCGTTTTGCACGCTTTTGACGGCAAACTCCCTTTCAGCCCGGCGTCCCTTGACCGGATCAGAGAGCTGAAAAGGTTCTACGGTCTGGAGCTGGACTCCCGGCACAGCCATCGCCTGAAAGAGCGTGTCACGAAAAAGTCTGCGACCAGGCGCCGCCCATGACCGATCAGGAACTGATGGACCGTTTTGAGGATGGCACCCTTCCCAACGAGTGTTTTCATCATCGCGAGCATGTTCGAACCGCGTTCCTGTATTTGACCAGGTACCCGGTTCTTGAAGCCCTGCAGAGATTTTCGAAGGCCTTGCGAAGATTTGCCGAGTCTCGCGGCCAGCCCCAGCTTTACCACCAGACCGTGACCTGGGCCTACATCCTGCTGATCCAGGAGCGCATGGCGCGGTCGGGAAAGAACCAGGGCTGGAATGAGTTCGCCCAGAACAATCCCGATCTGCTGACGTGGAAGGACGGTATCCTGACGCGATATTATCGTCCGGAGACGCTCACCTCCGGCCTGGCTCGAGCCGTCTTTGTGTTTCCCGACCGGTTGCCAGGCGAGCCGTAGCGTCCGGGCGCATCTGACGGCAGGAGCAGTCTCCATGACACAGGAAGAAATACGGCTGGCGGAATCCGATGCGCGCCAGAAACATTGGAAGCGCTGGGGGCCTTATCTCAGCGAACGCGCCTGGGGAACGGTCCGCGAAGACTACAGTCCGCACGGAACCGCCTGGGAATTTCTGCCGCATGATCACGCCCGCTCGCGGGCCTATCGCTGGAATGAAGATGGCCTGGCGGGTATCAGCGACCGCAGGCAAACGGTGTGTTTCGCACTGGCCTTGTGGAACGAGCGCGATCCCATCCTCAAAGAACGCCTGTTCGGGCTTACCGGCAACGAGGGAAACCACGGCGAGGACGTGAAGGAATACTACTTCTACCTCGACAGCACGCCGACGCATTCCTACATGAAGTATCTCTACAAGTATCCCCAGGCCGAATTTCCCTACACAAACCTGGTGGAGGAGAACCGGCGTCGGGGCAGAAGCCAGCCGGAATACGAACTCATGGACACCGGCGTCTTCAACGACGATCGCTACTTTGACGTGTTCGCGGAATACGCCAAAGCCGATGTAGAAGACATTCTGATCAAGCTCACGGTGTCGAACCGAGGCCCGGAAACGGCGAGCCTCCACCTGTTGCCCACCATCTGGTTCCGTAACACCTGGTCCTGGGGCGACGGGAGCGCTGAACCTCTACTCAGGCAGGCGCCTCATTTGTCTGGCCCCGCAATTGTTTTGGACCACCCTGAATCGGGCCGGCGCTGGCTGTATTGCGAGGGCTCCCCGGAATTGCTCTTTACCGAGAATGAGACCAACGCCCAGCGCCTGTTTGGAGTCGGCAGCCGCACACCCTATGTTAAAGACGGCATCAACGATTACATCGTGCACGGCGCGAAGGAAGCCGTGAATCCCGAGCATTCCGGCACCAAGGCGTCCGCGCACTACAAACTTCGTGTGGGGCCGGGCGAGACCGTCGTGTTGCGGTTGCGCCTGACCAATGCCAACCTGAAAAGCAAAAATGTGTTTGAGGGTTTCGACCAGACTTTCGCTCTACGCCTGAGCGAGGCCGACGAATTTTACGCGAAGCTCATTCCCCATGACCTGACTTCGGACGCGCGCAATGTGATGCGCCAGGGCTTTGCCGGCATGCTGTGGTCGAAGCAGTTTTATCACTATGTGGTGAAACAGTGGCTGGACGGCGACCCCGGCAATCCGCCCCCGCCTCCAGAACGCCGCAACGGCCGCAATCACGAGTGGCCGCATCTTTACAACGCCGATGTGATCTCCATGCCCGATAAGTGGGAGTACCCCTGGTACGCGGCCTGGGACCTGGCATTTCACTGCATTCCGCTGGCCCTGGTGGATTCCGATTTCGCCAAGGAACAGCTCGTCCTGATGCTGCGCGAGTGGTACATGCACCCCAATGGACAGATACCGGCCTATGAGTGGGCATTCGGAGACGTAAATCCTCCGGTCCACGCCTGGGCGGCGTGGCGCGTGTACAAGATCGACAAAAAACGCCGGGGCAAAGGTGATCGCGAATTTCTGCAGCGAGTCTTCCACAAGCTGATGCTGAATTTCACCTGGTGGGTGAACCGCAAAGACGCCGACGGCATGAACATCTTTCAAGGCGGATTTCTGGGACTGGATAACATCGGCGTGTTCGATCGCAGCGCCCCCCTGCCCACCGGCGGTTACATCGAGCAATCCGACGGGACCAGTTGGATGGCCATGTACACCCTGAACCTGCTGGCCATCGCGCTTGAACTGGCGCGGGAGGACCCGGCTTATGAAGATGTGGCCAGCAAGTTCTGGGAACACTTCATCTATATCGCCCGCGCCATGAGCCATCGCGGCCACGATGGTATGGGGCTGTGGAACGAAGAGGACGGATTCTTTTACGACGTGTTGCGGCTGCCCGACGGCACAAAATTTCCCATGAAGATCCGCTCCATGGTGGGTCTGATCCCCTTGTTTGCGGTGGAGACCCTAGAGCCCGACATGCTGGACCGGCATCCCGGCTTCAAGCGACGGCTGGAGTGGTTCGTGGAGAACCGTCCCGACCTCGCCAACAACGTTGCCAGCATGATGACGGAAGGCAAGGGCGCCCGGCGGTTGCTGGCCATCGCCGACCCGGACCAGCTTCGCGAAATACTTAAGTACATGCTGGACGAGCGGGAGTTCCTTTCTCCGTACGGCATTCGGGCCCTGTCGCAATTTCACCGCGACCAGCCCTACCAGCTCAACGTGAACGGTATTGAGCATCGGGTGGACTACGAGCCGGGAGAATCGTGCACCGGCCTGTTCGGGGGAAATTCCAACTGGCGCGGCCCTATCTGGTTCCCGACGAATTTTCTCCTGGTAGAGTCGCTGCAGAAGTTCCATCACTACCTGGGAGAGGGATTCAAGGTAGAGTTTCCCACCGGCTCGGGCAAGATGATGACCCTGTGGGAAGTGGCCGGCGAGTTGTCGCGCCGCATGACCAACATATTCCTGCGCGACGAAAACGGACGCCGCCCCGTATTCGGCGATCTGGAGAAATTTCAGACCGATCCGCACTGGCGCGACCTGGTGCTCTTTCACGAATACTTCCACGGTGACTCCGGCGCCGGAATCGGCGCCAGCCATCAGACCGGCTGGACCGGAGTGGTCACCAAGTTAATCCAGCAGAGCGGAGAATCGCGCACTCGAAAGCGACCCAGGTCCCAAGCGGCAGAGGTCGTATCCGCAAGTTGACTTCGCCCCACGGAGCGATCAAAGTGTCAGGCGGCGGAACCGTCCACCTAGAGGCAGGTGTCCCACCTGCCCGGACGAGGAGGTCCGGGCCTACGTGGATCGTTCCTGAGCGGAGCACCATGATTCAATTCAACCAGGAAACCTGCGGCAATCTGGATGCCGCGCTGCGCCGTGAGTGGCTCGAAACCAACGGCCTGGGCGGCTTTGCGTCGTCCAGCATTACGGGCCTGAACACGCGCCGCTATCATGGCCTGCTGGTAGCCGCCACCCGGCCGCCGGTGGGGCGCGAAGTCCTGCTTTCCAAGCTGGAAGAGACACTGTTGATCAACGGCCAGCCGTTCGATCTCTCCTCCAACCGCTATCCGGGCGTTGTCCATCCCCAGGGCTTTCGCTACCTCACCAACTTCCGCCTCGATCCTTTTCCCATCTTCACTTTCGAGGTTGAAGGCACTGTAATCGAAAAAACCGTTTTCATGGTCCATGGCGAGAACACCACCGTCGTGCAGTACGAGCTTAAGAGCACGACGCAACCGCCCAGGAGCCTGCATCTCGAGATCCGCCCGCTGGTCGCGTTTCGCGACTACCACAGCACGACGCACGCCAATGGCGCTATGAATGCGTACGTGGAAGAAAAACCGGGGCTGGCAGCCGTGACTCCTTACCAGGGACTTCCAACGTTGTACCTGGCTCACAACGCCGTGGAACTACAGAAGACAGGCGACTGGTACAGAAACTTTGAATACGACGTCGAGCGCGAGCGCGGTTTGGATTTCGTAGAAGACCTTTTCAATCACTTCATCTTGCGCTTCGATCTGCTTTCCAACGGACAGGCCTTGATCGTCGCGTCCATCGAACCCCGCGAGGTTGCGAGGGCGAACGCATATCGTAAAGGCGAGATCAAGCGCCGCCAGGCTGTGGTGCAGGGTTCTCCCCTGAAGGACGAATTTGCCCAGACCCTCACCGCCGCCAGCGATCAATACATCGTAGCCCGGGGCGACAAGAAGACCGTCATTGCCGGCTATCACTGGTTCAGCGACTGGGGCCGCGACACCATGATTTCCCTGCCCGGCCTTACGCTACCTACCGGAAAGTATGACGTGGCGCGCAGCATTCTCAGCACGTTTGCCAGGCATGTGGACCAGGGCATGCTGCCCAACCGATTCCCCGATGCCGGCGAGACTCCGGAGTACAACACGGTCGACGCCACCCTCTGGTTCTTCGAAGCCGCGCGGGCCTACCTTGCCTATACCGGAGACGAAGTGTTTGTCCGCACGGAACTTTATCCCGTGTTCGCCGACATTATTTCCTGGCACGCCCGCGGCACCCGCTACGGAATCAAGGTAGATTCAAGCGGCTTGCTGGCCTCGGGCGAGCCCGGAGTTCAGCTTACCTGGATGGACGCCAAAGTCGGCGACTGGGTGGTGACTCCGCGCCAGGGCAGGCCGGTGGAAATCCAGGCGCTCTGGTATAACGCGCTCTGCATTATGGAAGAGCTGGCCCGCAGGTTTGGAGACGGCGCCAGCCAAAAGCGTCACCACCAAATGGCGGCGATGGCGAACTGGAGTTTCAACCGCCTGTTCTGGAATGAGCAAGACAACTGCTTGTACGACGTTGTCAACGACGGCCCTCCGGATGCTTCCCTCCGTCCGAATCAGATTTTTGCCGTCAGCCTGCCCTACACTATGCTGTCGCCGGATCGATCCCGACTCGTAGTGGAGAAAGTTCGGGAACATCTTCTCACCCCGTACGGCCTGCGCACTCTAGCGCCCGGCGATCCGCAGTATCGCGGCCGTTACACGGGCGGCCCGGTTGAGCGCGATGGCGCATACCATCAGGGAACCGTGTGGCCGTGGCTGATCGGGCCATTCATCACCGCGTATGTGAAAGTGAACGGGGCCACTGAGGCCGCCCGCAAACAGGCGGGCGAATGGCTCCTCCCTCTACAAGCTCATCTCTCCGATGCTGGCTTGGGTCACATCTCGGAGATTTTTGATGGCGACCTGCCCCATCGCCCTGCTGGATGCGTGGCCCAAGCCTGGAGTGTAGGTGAAGTTCTACGGGCTTACGTCGAAGACGTAAAGAAAAGAATGGAGGACGGGCGTCCCGCAGCCGCTGACAGTTCGCAAAAATCATTTTAGTGCCGATGCTTCGCAGTCAACCATGGCCGAGAGCCTGCGCCAAAGTTTCAGAGGTCGCCACCGTAGACTGGAATCACCGCTCCATTGACGTCTTTTCCTGTATCGCCGGCGAGCCAGACCATCAGGCTCGCGACCGCGGCCGGACGGACCCATTTAGAGAAGTCTGAGTTCGGCATGGACTTCCGGTTGGCCGGCGTATCCATGGTGCCAGGCAGGATCACATTGGCGGTAATTCCAGCGTCCTTGTTTTCCTGCGCTACTGTTCTGATGATGGAAACCATGGCCGCCTTGGAAGCGCTGTAGGCGCCGACGCCCGCTCCGGGTTCCAGCGCGGCGCGGCTGCCGATGGCGACGATGCGTCCATTACCGGTCTTGCGCATGACCGGTATCGCCGCCCGCAGAAGATAGAAAGTGCTGTTCAGGTTCAGGTCGAACATGCGCTGGAAGGTGGCATCGTCGGTTTCGGCGATGGACTGGCCTCCGGCGAACCCGCCCACGGTGTGCGCCAGGATGTCCAGCCTGCCGAAGCGGGATGCCACGCTCTCCACAGCCGTTTTCGCCCCGTCGCCGCTCGAAATTTCCGCCGGCAACGCGGTAAAGTTTGGGCTGCTGAATTCTGCCTGCTCAATTTTCCGCGACAAGCCTATAACCGTGGCGCCGGCATCGAGCAAGGCCTGCGTGACATAAGTGCCCAGGCCTCCGTTGGCGCCGGTAACCAGTGCAATCTTGCCTTTCATAGGACCTCCCGTGACCCCTTATCTGATTCATCTCCGCGTCAAAAATACCGGCATCAAAAATAATAGAGAACGCGGGCAGCGCAACCGAAAATTCATGGGAAAGCGGGATCGAGGGTGAGGCTGACCCGCCTGTACCGGTTCGACAAAAACTGTCATCCGGTTGATTCAAAGCGTCATCCTGACGGGAAAGGTCATGCGGCGCGGCCCGGCGGTGCCCCCAAATCTCTGATTCTGCAAGCACGCGAAATTTGCCGCTTCGATCCCTGGTGGCCCTTTAAGTGCGAATGCTAGCCGGGCGACAAACATCTTATTGGGCCGCGTCGGGAGCTTCCTGTGGGAAAAGGTAATCGGCGGTATAAGCGGATCAAAATGGTTTTACCGGTGCGGATCTCGGGGAAAGACTCGGCCAACAATCCCGTAAATGAACTGGCGCACACTCTGGATATCACTCCCAACGGGGCCCGCCTGGGCGCGATTCGCCAGCTCTTAAAGACCGGCGACAAACTCACCTTGCAATATCGCCAGCGCAGGATTCAGTTCCGCGTGGTCTGGGTAAAGCCGATGGAAGGGACGAGCGAGTATCAGGTAGGTCTCGAAGGACTCGGCGCCGCCGGGGAAAACTGGGGACTGGAACTTCCCGATTCAAATCTGGCGGATGAATACCAGACCTCCACCAGTTCCTAGTCGTCTAAGTCAAAAAGCCTCGAACCGTCTGCCCGGGAATCCAGCTTTCGCCCCGGCCCGCCAAAAAAACATACCTACGCCGCGGAGCCGTAGAGTTGGCGCAACGACTTGACGTTCGTGGCCGGTTTCTCGTGCAGCAGCAGTTCCGTGGCCTGCACCCGCAGGTCGCTGTGAAACCAGCGCTGCACCACGCCATCGTGCAGGAAGTTGGCCAGAGCAATCAGGCTCATGCCCTGGTGATGGGCCATCCAGCAACGCACCAGCTCATGACGATGGCGCCACGAACGGCGGCCCGATGTGGTGCTATAGTCGGCCGCTTCGTAGAAACCGTATGCGCCCACCCATCCCTCGCCTTCCATGCGGCGCAGGTTGCGCAGCGCGGCGGAAGCGTCCACGTGCAGCGCCAGGAACGTGGAATACGGTGAGATGACCAGACAGCTGGGTTCGCCCTGGTGCAGCGAAATATCAGGAAGCCCGAACGCCTGATACTGATAGTTCCCAGCCTCGTCCCGTTTCGCGTAGGCCGATTCAGAAATTCCCCACGGCACCCGCTTCTGGTCGCCATAAATCTGTTGCAAGCGCACCGCGGCAATCCGCGAATTGTCCAGCAGCGTATTGGGGTAGGTGCGCATCCAGAGCACCGGCATCAAGTATTCGAACATGGTCCCGGTCCAGGAGAGCAGCACCGGAAATCCGTGCTCGCGGGTGTGCGATCGGCCCAGCAGAAACCAAACGTCCTGCGGGATATCCTCTTTTGCGATGGCGACGAATACCGCGATGCGCGCCTCCGAAGCCAGCAGGTCGTAGCAGGCGGATGGGTGCTTGCCGGTCTCGACATCGAAGCCGAGCGAGAGCAACTTGCGCCGGGGATCCAGCAGAAAACGGAAGTCCATTTCGTCAGCGAATTTCCCGGCAGTGTCCGCGATCTGTTTGAGATCTTCAATCAGGGCGAGCGCCCGCGAACGCGCGTCCGGCAACATCGCCAGCAGGCGTTGGTAGAGAGCCTTGCGGTCTCCCGATCCGTTGGCGTGGTCAAGAGCGAACTGTAAACGGGCGGTCAGCCGGTCCACCACGTCCGGCAGGCGCTGGACGGTCAGGCTTCGCGCATCGAACTTAAAGTCGAGCGTAGCGTCTTTCCACAGCGGGATGAACTCCGGCAGCATCCAGGGAACATAAACCTGAACTGCTTTTCGGAGATTTCTGACCCGGGCAAGCGACTCGGCGGCGAACCAGTGAATGTCCGATTCGTGTTTGGGGTCCTTGGTCTCGAGGTCGGTCTCCAGCAAGCCCTCTTCAGAAGGCGCCAGCAGGCGCTGCAGCCAGCTCCTTTTTCTGACCTGCGCCAGAAAATTCCGGAAGCGCTTCGCCGGAAAGGCATGCCGGTCGACCAGAATCCGGAGATGATCGGCCAGGCCGTCCGCCAGCTGTTTCTCCAGCAACGGACGCTGCAAAAGATCCAGGCAGCCTTGCTGCAAGGTCCACAACGACGCCACCAGGTTGCCGCTGTCCACCGACGAAACGAACCGCGGCCGCAGCGGCTCGAGCGTGCGGGTGTCGTACCAGTTGAGCAGGTGGCCGCGCGATCGCGGAAGCTTCGCCATGGTGGCCAGAGTACGAAGGGTCTGTTCGGCGAATTCAGGCACGGTCAGGAAGCCAAACTCGCAGGCCACCTGGCGGGCGTTCAGAAGAAATCCCAGGTTGGTGGGCGACATGCGGCCGGCGACGGCCGCCGGCTCTTCCTGCACATTGTCCGGGATCAGCCAATTGTGCTCTTCCGTGCTGAACTCGGCGAAATATCGCCAGGTCCGGAGCGCGCTTCCACTAAGAAACAATTCGTCCTTGTCCGATGTTTCACTTCGCATGGCCCGCGACGGCAGGTTGAGCCACATCGAAATCCATTTGCTGCAAGCCCAGAGCAGCAGGATGGGTAGTGCGGCGAAAAAAGCGCGGCGGCCGGTAAAGAAGACCAGGGCGCCCAGGGCCAGCGCCAGCGCCGGCATCCAGTCGAGATAAATGTCCACCGGGGTCCGCTTGCGGGTGCTCAGTTCGGTTTCTGCCGCGGTCTCCCATTCCAGTAGCCGCCGTCGCGTCACTAGTCGCCGAACCAAAGTTCGTACCACGGCATCGAGCGAGAGCAGCATCTGGTGGGGCAGGAACGACAGCGTAAAAAACATGCTGGCGTTGGCCGTGATGAGCGCCGACCGCGCGTCCTTGACGACTTGTGATTTGTGCTCGACCGCCGCCCGCACCAGGTTGAACAGGAACTGGAACCAGGCCGGAACAAACAGGATGGCCAGGGTGGCCAGAGTCCAATAGAGTGGTTTGCCGGGCAACACCAGCCAGCCGAATACCAGCAACAGGAAGGTCGCCGGCTCCACCAGGCTGCGGCGCAGGTTATCCAGAATCTTCCATTGCGAGACCAGAGAAATGGGATTCGGCACCTTGCGTCCCGACTCATCCGGCACCCGCGAAAGCAGCCAGCCCGTAATTTGCCAGTCGCCTCGCAGCCAGCGGTGCTTGCGGCGGTTGTAGGCGCTGTAGTGCGAGGGATAGTCCTCGATGATTTCAATGTCGCTGGCCAGTCCGGCGCGCGCGTAGGCGCCTTCGATCAGGTCATGACTGAGCAGGGCATTGCGCGGAAAGCGCCGGTCCAGCACGCGGTGCACCGTATCCACCTCATAGATCCCTTTTCCAGCAAAGATGCCTTCCCCATATAAATCCTGATACACATCGGAAATGGCGCGGGTATAGATATCGAAGCCGGTCTCACCCGAATAGAGGCTGGCCAGCCGGGAGCGCGAGGCGCTTTGCACACTCACTCCCACCCGCGGCTGCAGGATGCCGTAACCGGCAACCACAATGTTCTTCTCCGGGTCGGGATCGATGATGGCCTGGTTCAAGGGATGCGCCATCGCTCCGATCATTCGATCGGCGGATCCGCGAGGCAATTCCGTGTCCGAGTCCAGCGTGATCACAAAACGGATCTGCGGCAATATGGAGAGATCGCCCACCTTCACCGGGAAGCTGTCATGTTCGTTGCGCAGCAGCTTGTTCAGGTCCATCAGCTTGCCGCGTTTTCGTTCCCAACCCATCCACACTCTCTCCCGCGGGTTGTATACCCGGTGGCGGTGGAAGAGAAGAAACGATCCCGACGCCTGGCTGGCGTACTTTTCGTTGAGTTCGTGCACCAGTTGCGCGCAGTAGTCGATCAGCGGATCGTCCTCAGACGCGGGAACGGAAGAATCCGGCAGGTCGGTGAGCAGCGCGAAATGAATGTTGGGATCGTGATTGCCCAGGAATCGCACTTCCAGGTCTTCCGCCAGCCGGCGAACCTGTTCGTGGCTGAACAGCAGGCTGGGAATGGCCACCAGCGTCGTGCAGTTGTCGGGAATGCCCTCCGAAAAATCAAGCTTGGGCAAAATCTTCGGCTCCAGCAGGGAAGTGATCAGATAGTTCACCAGCTGGATGGCGCTCTGCGAACAGGGCAGAAGCAAAATCACCATCGAAAAGAAGATCAGCTCGGGAGAGGTGTAAGTGTTGGTTAAGAGCAATACGATCGCCGACATGAGGGCGAGCGTGAGCACTTCCGTGCCCGGCAGATAAAACTCGTTGGGATGGCGCCGCAAGAAAGATGCGATGCGCTGCCCCAGCGGAGGCCGGAATCCCACTCTCTCGCACAGCGCGGTCGACCCTTCGGCGAGAAGATAATATCCGATGTGTCCCCGACGGGCTGCCAGGCGCGGGCTGGCATGCGCCTCCTGGTGCGCGGACCGCGCCAGGGCGAGGGCGGCGGCGGCAACTTCTCCCTCGGCCAAATCGGAGTGCTCCGCAATGGTCGCGATCTCCTTGCGGTAAAGATCGCGGCTTTCAAAATCCATGCGCGCGTAGGCCCCCGCAGGGTCCTGGCGCAGAACGCGATCAAACAGGACCAGCGGTTCCAGAACATCCTTCCATGATGTGTGGCCAATGTCGCGCAGGCTTCGCACGCAGACTCCGGCCCCGTAAGAACCGCCGGGATCCGCCGCTACTTTCGAACCGCGGGCCGCGATTTCTTCCAGCAGAACCAGCTTCAGCGCCGGAACCAGCGCCCACAGCTCGACCAGCCTCAACACCGTGCTCTGCTGAAAAGCCTGCACGTAGGCCACCAGCGAGCTCTCGCTGAAATCGTAGCCCCGGGTGGCCAGAAATCCCGCCGCCAGGGCCACCATCCGCGGAGTCACGGCGCCGTCCGGAGTGCGGACATGCGGCAGCTTGCGCACTAATTTGAAGCCTTCCTTGGTACCCCGGAGATCGGCATGCAGCAGGCGGAGGTTGTCGTTCAGCCAGCGGAAATCGTCACCCACGGCGCTCTTGGGCGGCGGTCCGTGAAAATCCCGCAGCACCGGTTTGAGGGCGCGGCAGAGAGCTCGATAGCGCTCGTAGAAAAATCGGGGAGAGTGCGAACCCGGCAGCCACACCAGCCTCCGGCCCAGGTCAGCCGCGGCCAGGCTCAGGGCCTCCGGGCTGGGCCCGGTTTCTTTCGGTGGCTCCGGCAGATGCTCCGCCTCGGCGTTCAACATCTCGATATGGGTGTCCGGTGGCATTGGTTGCGAATACTACGGGTGTTGCTTAACGATAGCTGGCGGCCTGCAGCTCGAACATTTCCTTGTACCGTCCGCCCAGGCGCGCCAGTTGTTCGTGACTGCCTTCTTCCGCGATCTTTCCATTTTCGAGGACTACGATGCGGTCGGCCATGCGTACGGTGGAAAAGCGATGCGAAATAAAGAGCGCCATTTTCCCCGCCGTGAGTTCGGCGAAGCGCTGAAAAACCTCGTACTCGCTGCGCGCATCGAGCGCCGCCGTGGGCTCGTCGAGGACCAGGAGCTGGGCGTCGCGCAGGTAAGCCCGGGCCAGCGCGACCTTCTGCCACTCTCCTCCGGAAAGATCGACGCCGGTTTCGAAGCGGCGGCCCAGCATCTGATCGTAGCCGCCGATCTTCGCAATGACCGCGTCCGCCAGGCTCTTGCGCGCGGCAGTTTCAAGCAATGCCAGGTCGTCAATTTCCTCAATTCGTCCCACCGCGATATTTTCCCGCGCCGTCATCTCGTAGCGCATAAAGTCTTGAAAGATAACGCCAATCTCGCGATACAGGTCTTCCAGACGATACTCTTTCAGGTCCACGCCGTCGAGCAGCACCTGGCCTTCGGTGGGATCGTAAAGCCGCGTGATCAACTTGACGATCGTGGTCTTGCCTTCGCCGTTCTCTCCGATCAACGCCACCCGTTCTCCCGGGTGAAGATGAAAGTTCAACCCGTTCAGCACCAGGCGCGAGCTTCCCGGATAGCGAAAGGAGACATTGCGGAATTCAAATCCGCGGACAATCGGCCGCGGCGCGGGCAAAGCGTCGGGCTTCGACTGGATGGTGGGCTGCATGTCGAAGAAGGCCAGAAGGTCGGTCAGGAAAAGGGCCTGGTCGGCGATGCCCGACACCGTCGAGAAAATTTGCTGGATGTTACTGCTGGCCTGCAAAATTGCGCCCGACAGCAGGTACCACAACCCGAGGCTGTACGCGCCCGTGACCGTCCGCCAGATCACGAACGCATAGGCGGAGTAGTAGCCCATGAAGGCGATGACTGAGAGGAAGGCGCCGGCAATCAATTTCCGCCGTGACAAAGCGACGTTCTCTTCGTAGATCCCGTCGGAAAGCTTAGTGAAGCGGTCAGTCAGGAACTTGCTCAAGCCAAATAGCTTGAGTTCCTTCGCGGCTTCCTTGCTGCCCCCCACCTGCCGCAGATAGTCCAACTGGCGCCGGATTGGAGTCTGGCGGAAATTCTTGGCATATCCCAGAAAAGCGAAATGACTCTCGCCCAGGAACGCCGGCAGCACTCCTGCAATCAGCAGCAACATCAGCCAGGGCGAGTAAACCACAATCGTGACCGACAGGGTGATGGTCGTAATCACCAACTGGATCAGCCGCCCGATTTGCTGAATCATGCCCAGGCGATCGGTCGCCTGCACTCGCGCCCGTTCCAGCCGGTCGTAAAACACCGGGTCTTCGTAGGCGATCAGGTCCAGTTCC
The DNA here is from genome assembly GCA_963742495.1 of Terriglobia bacterium. Taxonomy (GTDB): domain Bacteria; phylum Acidobacteriota; class Terriglobia; order Terriglobales; family Acidobacteriaceae; genus JAIQFF01. The sequence goes on along the minus strand of CAVULZ010000002.1, from coordinate 67,041 downwards.
GCCGCGTGCTTCATGACTTGGATGCTTACGTGGCGGGTGTATTTGTCCGCCAGCAAGGAGTCGGAGTAGTCAATGGCGCGTGCCAGCACGCCGCCCAGAATTGCGGTTCCGAATTCCGCGGCCACCAGCCACCACAATCTGGGAGACACAGATTGTTGTGAAACCTTCGCGTGCACTATGGCGTCAACAATCAGCTTGGGAATCCATAGCAGTGCCAGCGGAAGCAGCGCGGCAAACAGGCGAGCCACCAGCCCGAAGACCACCACCCCGGGCCCGGATTGCCACACGATCTTGAGCACCGGCGGAGTATTACGCAGCGCCGTTAGACGCTCCTGCCAGCTGCTCAGGAAACTCTGCTGCTTCGCCATGCATGAATCCTAACCAAGTTCCTTGGTTTCTTGAAGCTATACCGAAAAATTAGAGCATGAATCGCCCGCCGGGAAGGTCGAGAGCACACTCGGCAGGCCCCGAATTGCATCGGGAATAGATGCGCGAGAGGCCTGTAAGGTTCGATGGGCCAAAGACTTATAGCGTTCGGCCCTCCCTGGACCCCGGGCGCGACTGGAATGGTCCCCTCTCAGGGTACATCCGATCGCCCAGTTGAGATCGAGCACTCTTGCTCAGAAGAATGGGAAGGCAATGCTTAAGCTGAAAGGCGTGGCCACCAGAAACAATAATTTACGGAGGAAACTTCAATGACAACCGCTGAACTCGAACTGACCAAGACTGCCTCGTCTGGAAGCGCCAGACCAACCATGAAAGCGCTGGTCTATCACGGTCCGGGCAAGCGGGCCTGGGAGGACAAACCGCGCCCCACCATTCAGGAGCCGTCAGACGCCATCGTGCGGATTACCACTTCGACAATTTGCGGCACCGATCTTCACATTCTAAAGGGAGATCTGCCGGCGGTGATTGATGGACGCATTCTTGGCCATGAGGGAATTGGTGTCATCGAGCAAGTCGGAACCGGCGTCTCTGAATTTCACGTCGGAGAGAAGGTCATCATCTCGTGCGTCACTGCCTGCCTGAAATGCGACTTCTGCAAAAAAGGCATGTATTCGCACTGCCGGCACGGCGGCTGGATCCTCGGCTACACCATCGACGGAACTCAGGCGGAGTATGTCCGCATTCCGCAGGCGGATGGAAGTCTCTACAAGTTCCCAACCGATGGTGACGAAAACGCCATGGTGATGCTGAGCGACATTCTGCCGACCGGTTTTGAGTGCGGTGTTCTGAACGGACAGGTGAAGCCGGGGGACACGGTCGCCATTGTGGGCGCGGGGCCGGTCGGTCTCGCCGTTCTGCTGACCGCGCAATTCTATTCGCCGGCGGCCATCTTCATGATCGACCTGGACGACAAGCGCCTCGCGGTCGCCAAAACGTTTGGCGCAACCACTCTGATCAACAGCACGGATGGACACGCGGCCCATCACGTGATGGAACTGACTGAAGGCGCCGGCGTTGACGTGGCTATCGAAGCAGTCGGGTTGCCCGCCACTTTCGCCATCTGCCAGGCCATCGTCGCCGTCGGCGGACACATCGCCAACGTAGGCGTCCACGGCAAACCGGTGGAACTGCACCTGGAAAAGCTCTGGGACCGTAACATCTCGCTGACCACCCGGCTGGTGGATACCGTGACCACGCCGATGCTGCTAAAGGTCGTGCGCTCGGGCAAGCTGCAGCCCGGCAAGCTCGTAACCCATCGCTTCGCCATGAGCGACATCATGAAGGCGTACGACACGTTTGCCAACGCAGCCAAGGAGGGAGCGCTCAAAGTCGTGCTCACCAACCCTGCTCCTCGCTGACCGCTGCCCGGACTATCTGATTTCGATCACCGCGATGCCATTCACCGGAATCGTCAGATTCAGCTCCCCGCCCTTCAGTTCCTGAATCTCCGGCGCGCCAAGCTTGACCGACTCCCGCAGCTTCTGCAGTTGCGCCTGAGTCGGATAGATAGGCGAGCCCATTTGTTCGTAAGCCGGATGGGGGTCGCCGTGGTCCCCGTCGACGCGCGAGATCGAGGCCTTGTGCGCGCCGCCAAGATTCTTGAATTGTAAAACCAGCGACTTGGCCGCGCCGGTTTGACCGGAAGGAATCAGGTTCCACACCGCGACCACCAGCGAACCATCCGGGGCGCGAGTCACCAGCGCGGAATCGGAATCCAGCGCGAGCCGTTCGTGACCAAGCCGGTGCAGAAGTTGAAACGCCGCAAAGGCCGGCTTCGGAATCCCTCCGGCTGCAATCAGGCCGTAGCCTCCATAGAACGGTTGTTTCACCACGCCCTGCTCTTCAAAAACATCCGAGAAGCTCCAATACGACATTTCATCCACCAGGCCATCGCACTGGCGGATGGTGTCGGCCATCCAAGGACCCATATAAATCGAGTCGGTGATCTCGGGCTCATTCTTGTAACTGGCGTTGAACTCGCTCCAGATCAAAGGAAGGCGGGGAAGGGCCGAGGCCTTGATCTGGTCATGCACCTTCTTGACCGCCCGGCAGACCATGCGCTCGCGCGGGATGTTTTCGTTGGTGCCAAACACATCCTGTGCGCTGTCATTCCCATAGACGTGAGTGGATACAAAATCAACGGGGACATGCTTTTCAACGCAATGCTGAATGAAAGCGTCGGCCCATGCAGCCTGCGCCGTCGCCGGACCGCCCACACGCAAGCGCGAGCTGACGCGCTTGACCGCGGCCGCGCTGTGATCGTAAAGCTCGAAGTAAGTTGCCTGCTTCGGTTCGCCAACCCAAAAATCGATGTTAGGTTCGTTCCAGACTTCAAAGTACCACTGCGCAACTTCGTCAACGCCGTAGCGATCCACCAGGTGCTTCGTAAACTGGTAAATCAAGTCGTCCCATTTGGCCCAATCTTTCGGAGGCGCAACGTTCTGCTTGTACCAAAAGGCATGGGGCGCATCCTGGGACGCCAGTTTCTTCGGCATGAAGCTCAGCTCTACAAAGGGACGCACGCCGTTCTGCAAAAGACCGTCGTAGACCTGGTCCACATAGGAGAAGTTGTAAACCGGCCGGCCCGCGGCATCCTGGTCGTAAACCCCCATATCGTCGAGAAAAATCGCGTGAAAACGGATGTATTCCACATCCGTGACCGCTTTCACCTGGCGCAGGTCCTGGCGATAGCTTTCCCGCAGAGTCAGGCTGGCCCGGCCCGAGCCAAACATGTGCTCCCAGAAATGAGCGAAGGGATGAGCGGGCGCGGATGCGTCGATCACCACTATTTCCGGCTTGCTCGCCGCCGGCTGGGCAACCGCGGCAAGAGAGAACGCCAGCATCACCCAAAGGACCAAACGAAGCGGATTGCGGTAGTACCTGATCAAAATTTTGCTCCTTAACTCTTGCTGCGTCTAATTTCCCGGCGCCACATTCGGGCCGGCGAGGAATCCGCCATCCAGAACCAGGCTTTGGCCGGTCATGAAGCCGGCCGCGCTGGAACACATCCACACCACCGCTTCTGCCACCTCGAAAGGCTCGCCGAATCGGCCCAGCGGGTAGAACCCGAGCACCTTCTTGCGCACGCCCGGCTCTCCAAACAAGCGGTCAGCCATGGGGGTCTCGATCGCCGCGGGGCAAACTGCGTTGACTCTGATTTTATTTCTCGCCACCTCAAGGGCCGCGCCTTTGGTCAACCCCAGCACCCCGTGCTTGCTGGCCGCGTAGGCCGTAGATCCATAGCTGCCAATAAACCCGGAAATTGAAGCGTTGTTGACAATCGCGCCCCCGCGGCCTTGCTTCAGCATTTGCTGAAGTTCGTATTTCAGGCACAGCCATGTGCCTTTGAGATTGATGTCAATGGTTCGGTCCCAGTCGGCCTCGCTCTGTTCGACGATGGGAATCCAGTTGCCCTCAATGCCGGCGTTATTGAAGGCGTAGTCGAGTCCGCCAAAAGCCGCGACAGTCTTTTCGACCACGGCCTTGACGTCAGATGCCTGCGAAACATCCGTCTGAATGAAGATGCCCTGGCCTCCCGCCTTGTGGATCAGCTCGACAGTCTCTTTTCCTTCAATTTCACGCCGGCCGGCGACCACAATGCGGGCGCCTTTCTTCGCGAACAGGACCGCGGTCTCGCGCCCGATACCTGAGGTTCCGCCCGTCACCAGCGCCACTTTGCCTTCGCACTCCGCCATCCTTGTCTCCCTGTGTTCGCAGCATCCCGGCGTTACGGGAACGATTCTACATGCAAGTTATCATGCGAGTGATAACGTGGGAGAGGATTCAACCAGGTGAATCATCCCGAGCCGGAAACGTCGCCAGGCCCGGGATGCCCGTGATTACAGTTTGATTTGAGCTGACGGGGAACCGCGGACCAGCTCAGCCCGCTGCCTCGCTCGAACGCGGACAGGGGTTCTTCATATGCTCATCCAGCGCGCGATTCAGCCGTTGGATCAGGTCCATCAGCTTCTCGGGGTCTTCTTCATCACGCGCCGCCTCGGCCAGTTGTTTCCAATCATGACAATCCCGTTCAGTCATGCGTGTGTCCTCCTGGAAGATTTGAGCAACCAAGTCGATTGCAGTTGATTTGCCAAAGTGTCAGAGCACTTATTTTCTGTGATTTATGGAAATCGCAAGCATCCAGCTAGCGCGGCATCGCGCAATTCATACCTACTCGATTGACTGTAGGGGTTTCCCCGATGGCGGCCCAAACCAGCTCTCCATGCGCACAAAAGTGCTTCTCCGGTAGGACGTTTGAGTTCCGCCTCGCGTGTATCCATCCCATAGAGAAATTCGATTGGACTCGGGTTGAACACCCAACTAAGGTTCTCCGGGAAAGGCATACCCAGAACGGAATTCTTAACCGATTTGGAACCTGGCCAGCCGCGGGCGGCGCAGTCAAATCGGAAGCGCAATATTCTGCTGCGCTTACGCAATGACCGAAGCGTTCTCTCTCGTCGTTGAACGGGAGGCTGTTATCTGAAACCGGCGCGCTGCGGACGAGGGAGCCCAGTCGTAAACTAGTAGCTTCATGTTTCAGCAGTTACACTAGTGGGGGCGAGCAATAACGCCATACGTCCCAATTTGAATTTCAACAACGAGATCATTCAGAACATGAGCCAACCCGCTCCCGCGCAAGATGAAAATTACGTCCTGACCCTCGAGGAAATCGCCAATCTGGCGGCTGAAGGTGGCAAGTCGGCTGAGACTCTGATGAACGTAGTCGCCTTGATTGCCAAGCGCTTTCAGACTGATGTCTGCTCTGCTTATCTGCTTGAACCGGACCGGGCCAACCTGGTTCTGGCTGCCACTCTGGGGCTTCGCCCCCAATGTATTGGCACCCTCCGCATGGGAATCCATGAAGGTCTCGCGGGGTTGGTCGCAGAGCGAGTGGGTCCGGTTGCGGTGGAACAGGTGAAGAACCATCCGCGCTTCAAATACTTCAGTGAAGCCGGCGAAGACGACTACCAGTCCTTCCTGGGCGTTCCCCTGATCGATCGCGGCGTTCTGCAGGGAGTTTTAGTGGTTCAGACTATCGTGCCCCGGGTCTTTCGCGAGGATGAAGTGCGGATGCTAACCGAGGCGGCGGCCCAGGTTGGGTCGGTGGTGAGCGAGGCGCGGACCCTCGATCGCTTTATCGCTCCCGCCCAGGAGCGGCTGTGGGCGCTGGCCCGCAACCTGTGGTGGTGTTGGGACCACGACACCAGCAGTTTGTTTCGCGACCTTGATCCCGTGCGCTGGCGGCAGCTCAATCACAATCCTGTCGCCCTGCTCTCGGAGATTCCCCTGCCCGTGATGGAGCGCCGCGCCCGCGAACTGGTGCTGCACAGCCGCATCAACTACGCCTATCGGCGGCAGCGCGAGTATCTCGATGCCGACCGCACCTGGGGAGCCCGGCACGCCGGCATTCTGCGGCCCCGTCCGGTGGCATACTTCTCGGCGGAATTCGGTTTGCACGTTTCCATCCCGGAATATTCCGGCGGACTCGGAGTTCTCGCCGGCGACCACATCAAGAGCGCATCCGACCTGGGAATCCCCCTGGTGGGCGTCGGTTTGTTCTACGGCCAGGGATATTTTCGCCAACGGCTCGACCGCTCGGGCTGGCAGCAGGAAGAGTACATCCAGACGGACATCAATCAGCTGCCCATGGAAGCCGCCATCGGTCCGAACGGCGAGCCGGTCACGGTGCAGGTGGAAACTCGCGGCGGAACCATCCGGGCAAAAGTCTGGCGCATGAAGGTGGGACGCTGCGATCTGCTTCTGCTCGACTCCAACATTGAAGGCAACCATCCCGAAGACCGTGAGCTCACCTCGCGGCTGTATGGCGGCGACTCGCGCATTCGCATCCGCCAGGAATTGCTGTTGGGGATCGGAGGTTTCCGCGCCCTCAAGGCCATGGGCATCACCCCCGGGGTTCTGCATCTGAATGAGGGCCATAGTGGATTTGCCGTTCTGGAAGCGATTCGTGACCGGCTGCAAACCGAGGGGATTGGCTTTGATCATGCCGTGCGCCGGGTTTCCCGCGAAACCGTTTTCACCACCCACACCCCGGTGCCCGCCGGCCACGACCGGTTTTACGCCGAACTGATGGAGGAGCACCTCGGTCCCATGCGCGATGCCCTGGGCATCTCGCAGCAGAAGCTGATGGAGTTGGGACGGGAGAATCCCGGGGACCAGAACGAGGACTTCTGCATGACCGTCCTCGGCTTGAGACTCGCCCGCCGCGCCAACGCGGTCTCCGCTCTGCATGGAGAGGTCTCGCGTCACATGTGGACCGGGCTTTATCCCGGCAAGCCGGAAGACGAAGTTCCCATCGGACACATCACCAACGGCGTGCATGTCCCTTCCTGGCTGGCGCCGCAGATGTTCCGCCTTTACGACCGCCACCTGGGGACGGGCTGGCAGGAGAACAATGCCGACCCGGCGATCTGGGAAGGAATCGAGAACGTGGACGATGGGGAGCTCTGGGAAACCCATCTTCACTTGAAATCCCGTCTGCTGGATTTCGTGCGTCATCGGGTGGTAGAACAGGCCGAGCGCCGCGACGAATCTTCCGAAATGCTGTTGCGCCTGGGCCGGGTACTGAGTCCGGATGCGCTGACCATCGGATTTGCGCGCCGCTTCGCCACCTACAAACGGGCCGACCTGATTCTGGCCGACATTGAAAAACTGACCTCCATGGTGAACGATCCCAAGCGGCCGGTGCAGTTCATTTTTGCGGGCAAGGCGCATCCCCGCGACGAACCCGGCAAGAAGGTGCTGCAGCAGATTGCCAAACTGATGCGGCACATGGAGTTTGCCGACAAGTTTGTCTTCGTAGAAGACTACGACATCAACGTGGGCCGCCATTTCGTGCAGGGAGTCGACGTCTGGCTGAACAACCCCCGCCGCCCGCTGGAGGCTTCCGGCACCAGCGGCCAGAAAGTGGTGTTGAACGGAGGCCTCAATCTGTCGGTACTCGACGGCTGGTGGGCCGAAGCCTACGACGGTCTGAATGGATTTGCCATCGGGAGCGGCAGAACTCACACCGACATGAGCACTCACGACAGCCGCGACGGAGAGGATCTCTATCGCGTCCTCAAAGAAGAAGTGATTCCGCTGTACTACGAGCGCGATCGCGACGGCTTGCCCCGGGGCTGGATCAAGCGCATGAAGCGCACCATCCGGACCCTGGGCTGGCGCTTCAATGCCAATCGCATGGTGATGGACTACACTCTGAGATGTTACGTGCCCGCGGCGGGAGGCATGTCCAGCGATCTCAGCAAGAAACTGTGACCGGGGCTATCCGCTGAACCTGTGGAGCGGACACTCCTGTCCGCCGCTTTGGACTTGGATTCTGATTTCAGGCTTTCGATTTTGATCTTTAAGGCTTTCCCCGGGAGTTCAACGGCAAAACCAAAGTCAAAGGCGGCGGACAGGAGTGCCCGCCCCACCCGATCGCAGGATCAATCGGCGGCGAATACCGCGGAAGAATTTCTCCGTTCGGAACGCGGCAAAGTTGCCACCACCTGGGTGCCGTGGCTGTCCGAATCCATTTCCAGTTGACCGCCCAGCTCGTGAATGCGTTCGCGCATCCCCACCAGCCCTACCCCGCCGTGTGCGCCATTGCGGCGAAAGCGGGCCAGAACGTCCGCGGGGATGCCCTTTCCGTAGTCTTTGACTCGCAGCACCACTTTGTCCTCGGTCAGCCTTAAGGAGACATCCGCTCGCCGGCTCTTGGAATGGCGATGCACGTTGGTCAGGCTTTCCTGCAGAACGCGGAAAAGCGCCAGCTCCAACGAACTGGGCAGGCGGCCGAGATCTTCGGGCATGTCGAGACTGGTGGGAATGCCGCTGCGTTTCGCAAATCCCTCCACGTACCATCTTGCGGCCGAGGCAAAACCGGTTTCATCCAATAATGGCGGATGCAATAGATGGGAGATGGTGCGGGTCTCGGTCATGGCCTGATCGAGAAGCTTGATGCATTCCGCGATCAGCGCATTGTCCGGCACCGACTTGGCCAGCATGGCCAGGTTCATCTTCGCCCCCACCAGGTATTGCCCCAGACTGTCGTGAAGTTCGCGGGAGAATCGCCGCCGTTCCTGGTCCTGCAGCTCCAGCAAGCGAACGCTGAGAGTGCGCAAGGAGGCTTCGGCCTGCTCTCTGGCATTCAACTCCGCGTTGAGCATGCGGTAGTGCAGGAAGAACAGCGCCAGGGTAACGATGAACGCGGCGCACAGGATGTACGCGGTCATGCGGAACAGCCGTTCCGACCGCTCCCTGCGGACGTCCAGAAGCTGTTGTTCCTCGTTCTGCATTTTCTGCAACAGCCCATCCGCTTCCGCGGACCCATCGATAATCTCCTGCCGCAGCCGCGCCTGCTCCTCGGTGTTGGGAGACTTGCTGTGCTTCAACTGAACCGACCGGTCGAGGAGATCTAGGCGGCGGTGGGTAATGCTTTCGAGATTCTTCCAAAGCTCCACCTGCTCGGGATTGTCAGACGTTTGTTGTTCGATCAGCTTCAATTTTGCGGGAATTTCCCCCGCCGCCGCTTGATATTCCTCGAAAAAAGCATCGTCGCCGGTATCGATATAGCGGGTGCGTGCCCGTCCGGCGCGCGCACTGATGTTGTTGATGTCTGCCAAAGAGGATTGCACGTCGCGGGTATGACTGACCCAGCGCTCCGCGGTGCGGAGCCGGACCGCGGTGACATACGCGGCCATTCCGCTAAACAGCAGCAGAACCACAGCCGCGCCAAATGCCAGTTGGGTTCGCGTCCGTTGTGAGACTCGTTGGTTCACCGGCCCTTTGCCTTTGACGTCCGAACGACAGGAAAAATATTAATCAACGGTTGCGACGCCGTGATCGGTGTTGTGATCACGCGCTTGAAGATTTTATACCACTTCAGGAGCAGCGAAGAATCACGGTACGATACCGAACCCAAGGGCGCTGATGGCGCTTTTGAATAGACGGCTGGCCGCTGTAAGATGCCGAACGGAGACCTGTGAGGAGAATGTCAGCTCGGGGCTTGCTACCGGTTGGGTTCGCCTTCCTGGTCGCCCTTTTGCCGGCGTACGCCCAGATCCAGTTTCAGGTGGTACCGCGGGAAGTGGTCGAGCAGAGACTACAGGGCTACAAGGGCAACGACACCCAGCGGGAAGCCACGCTGAAGTCAATGTTTGAAGCCGCCGGATGCCGAGGGGACAAACTAACCGAGCAAGCTGTGAAAGGACTGAAACAACCCAACTTGATCTGCGTGTTATCCGGGAATGCCGACTCGGTCGTCGTTGTAGGCGCGCACTTTGACCATGTGGATGCCGGTGATGGTGTGGTGGATAACTGGACTGGAGCGTCGCTGCTCCCCAGTCTTTACCAGGCCCTCAACAGCCGCTTGCGGCGTCATACATTTCTCTTTGTGGCTTTTGCCGGCGAAGAGAAAGGGTTAGTGGGATCCCGCTTCTACGTGCAAAGCCTCACCACTCTGGAAGCCGCGAAAATGCGGGCTATGGTGAACATGGATACGCTGGGACTGGGCCCCACGAAAGTCTGGGCCAGCCGTTCCGACCCAGGTCTTGTCCGCGCCTTGAATGGACTGGCGCACGCCATGAACCTTCCTCTTACCGGAGTGAACGTGGACAAAGTCGGTGAGTCAGACGAAGAGTTCTTCATTCAGCACAAGGTCCCGGCCATCATTATCCATTCCCTGACCCAGGAGACAATCCCGATCCTGCACGGTCCGAAAGACAAGTATGAGGCGGTTCGCCAGCAGGACTATTACGACACCTACCGCCTTCTCAGCGGATTTCTTGCCCTCCTGGATGAAAGGCTAACCGCAGAAGACCCACCTCCAGGGAAGTCCCCTGCTCCATGACCGGGGTTAGGCGAAGAACAAATTGGCGGAAGCGTGTGGGAGTCGAACCCACCGGCGACGGGGTGACCCGCCGCCCGCCGGTTTTGAAGACCGGGAGGATCACCGGACCCCATGCGCTTCCGGAAGCAGCGAAATCGGCCACGGATTCTCGCGGATTTCCACGGATCAGAACTCTTAAAACAGAAAACCTTGAAAAATATCCGTGCAAATCCGCGCAAAATCCGTGGCCGATCCTTAAGCCCTCCTCAGCTATTTCGGCTGGGGAACGATGCGCAGATACGGCTTGGGGGACTTCCACCCGCCAGGATATTTCTGCTGCGCTTCATCGTTCGAAACCGCCGGCAGGATGATGACATCGTCGCCCGGCTTCCAGTTCACCGGCGTGGCCACCTTGTGCTTGGCGGTAAGCTGCATGGAATCGAGGACCCGCAGCACTTCGTCGAAGTTACGGCCGGTGCTCATGGGATAGCTGAGTTGCAGCTTGATCTTCTTGTCCGGGCCCACCACAAAGACCGTGCGCACGGTGGCGTTGTCTGCGGCGGTGCGCCCTTCACAGGTCTCGCCAGCCTCGGCGGGTAACATGCCGTAAAGCTTTGCGATCTTGAGCTGCGGGTCGCCGATCATGGGGTAGTTGACCTTATGCCCCTGCGTCTCCTCGATGTCCGCTGCCCATTTGCCATGACTGCTCACCGGGTCAACGCTGAGTCCGATGATTTTTGTGTTGCGCTTGGCGAATTCCGGCTGCAGTCCAGCCATGTAGCCGAGTTCGGTGGTGCACACCGGAGTGAAGTCTTTTGGATGTGAGAACAGGATGGCCCAGCCGTCGCCGATCCACTCATGAAAGCGGATCGTGCCTTGCGTGGTTTCAGCGGTGAAGTCCGGAGCTACGTCGTTAATGCGAGGGACGCTGGGGGTTTCGGTTGCGGTGCCGGTACTCATGGTTGCTCTCCTCAGTTTACTGATTCGGATGATCCCGGATTGCCAGGATTTTGATTGCTTCCTGCCCAGGCCTGCATGAGCGGGTGAGAATCAAGGCAAAAAAGAACCCACCCGATTTCGGCCGGGTGGGTGTCGGAAAACCTTGCTGCGCTACCCACACCCCGGCGTCCGCCGACAACAACACGGGACGCATGGAGTGGAGCTCATTCGCATTCAGGCATAGGATACGCGGCCTGGGAAATTCAGTCAAACCCACGCTCACCGGAAAGTGACGGCGGACCACATGGGGACAGCCGCCCCGGGCCGGCGGAGCAACGCTTTCCGCTGATTCTCGCTTTCGGCAAAAGCCGCGGGCCAGTTGCCCCCGACCACACCGCCGGGGGCGGCTGTCCCTGCGTGGTTCGTGGTGAATCGCACGAGACGTTGTTGACGCTGTTATGCAGCATCTCGGGCGGCACGGAATTTTGAAATGGGAACGCTTTTTCGGAACCGGTTCGAGGCTACAATAAAATCGTCATGGCAGCCGAACCCCGCCACTTTCCTTTCGTCCAACTCGATGTTTTTTCTTCGCGCCCCTTCGAGGGCAATTCCCTGGCCGTGTTTCCCGATGGACGCGGGCTCAGCGACCAGCACATGCAAGCCCTGGCCCGCGAGATGAATCTTTCCGAGACCACCTTCGTACTGCCGCGCGACCCAGCCACCGAGCGGGAACGTGGCGTGCGGGTCCGCATCTTTACCGTGCAGGAGGAGTTGCCTTTTGCCGGCCATCCGACGCTGGGCACGGCATTTGCGCTGCGCGGTTCGAGCGGCGCCGGCGAAGTGGTTCTCGAATTGAACGTAGGCAGAGTGCCAGTCCGTTTTGAGCAGGAGCCTGGTCAGCCCGTTTTCGGTGAGATGACCCAGATGGAACCCGAATTCGGTTTGATTCACGATCGCGAAACCGTGGTCCGCGCCGCCAGCCTGCGCGACGGCGACATCGACCCCTCACTTCCCATCCAGACGATTTCGACTGGCATGCCTTTTACCATTGTGCCGCTGCGTGGACTGGACGTCGTCCGCCGTCTGCAGGCGAACCTCGCCAGTTCGAGCGAGTATCTGCAGCAGTCGGGCGGAGGCAAGTTTTTTTATTTTGTGACCCGCGAGACCGTCGATCCCGCCGCCCGGCTGCACGCCCGCATGCTGTTCTATGGCGGAGAAGATCCGGCGACCGGTTCCGCCGCGGGCTGCGCCACCGCCTGGATGGTGGCGCATGGCGTGGCCCAGCCCGACGAGCGGGTGCTCATTGAGCAGGGGATCGAAATGCAGCGGCCGAGCCGGATCTTTGTGCGGGCCTCGCGCCTGGATAACAGAGTGGTTAACGTTCGCGTGGGAGGAAATGCTGTGGAAGTCCTCCGCGGAGAAGTGTTTTTCTGAACCCCGGGTGCGGATTGCCGCGAAAAATTACCACCAGCATAAGCGCCAATTTTTTTCAATGGGGCTAATTGACCATTAGCATCGGCGGCACTTTACAGCCGGCTCTGCTGCCTTTAGCATTTTGTCTCGTTCTTGATTTCTCTACATCAATAGAAGAGCTTATGACCTCTGGCGCCGTCATCAGGTTCAGGCTGCCATCTCGGAAGCAGGACTAAAGCCGGAATGAAGCCGAAACGAACCATTCTTTGCGTAGACGATAACGAACAGTCCCTTTCCATCCGCAAGGTCATGCTGGAAACTCGCGGCTATCGCGTCATCGCCTGCGGCAGCGGCGAAGAGGCGCTGGAGCGGTTTAAGAAGGGCGGGATAGACCTGGTGCTCACCGATCTGATCATGCCCGGCGTGGATGGCAGCAAGCTCATCGATGCCATCAAAACGCTCTCGCCGCAAACCCCGGCGATTCTGTTTTCCGGAAAAGTGAGAATCTACGATCGCGATACCCGTGCCGATGTATTCCTGCCCAAAGGCATGTACGCACCGGTGGAATTGCTGGAGCGCATCCGTTTGTTGCTGGTGCGCAAGCGCGGTCCCCATCGCGCCCACTCCAAGGCGCAAGCCGCCGGACGCCTGGGCGCGGCCTGAGGCGTTGGCCCTTCCCACTTCTGTAAACCCGAAGCGGTCCCGCGTGACGCAGGCTTCGTGTAATATCGAACTGCTGGATGCCTGCCTTCATCGAAGCCGTGGAACTGCGCAAGACTTACCGCGTGGGCAAAATTGACGTTCCCGCCCTCCGGGGTATCTCCTTTAATGTGCAAAAGCGAGAATTCGTCAGCGTCGTAGGCCCTTCGGGCAGCGGCAAATCCACGCTTTTCTACTTGCTGGGCGGCCTCACGCGCGCCGATTCCGGCCACGTGATCATTGATGGCGACGACTTCGCGCAACTCTCCGACGCCGAGCGCACCCGGCTGCGCAAGCGCAAGATCGGATTCGTCTTCCAGAAATTCAACCTGTTGCCCACGCTCGATGCCCAATCGAACATTGATATCGCGCTGGACATCGCCGGCGCGAACGGGACCCGCGACGCCACCTACTTCGACAAGATTGTGGGCTTGTTAGGTCTGGACAAGCGCCTGCATCATCGACCTTCCGAACTTTCCGGCGGTGAACAGCAGCGGGTAGCGCTGGCCCGGGCCTTGATCAACAAGCCGGCCATTGTTCTCGCCGACGAACCCACGGGCAATCTGGATTCCAAAAATTCCGAAGTCGTGCTGGCCATGCTGCGGCATTCCAACCGGGAACTGGGCCAGACCGTGCTCATGATTACGCACAACCCGGAGGCCGCCGCCTATGGCGACCGTATCATCCATATGCGCGACGGGGAGATCGTGGCTCCCGACAAGGACCCGCAGTGGACCGGCCACTCAGATTAGCTGCAACCCGTGAATACCTCCGAACTCATCTACGACTGGAACCAGAAGGATGCCGCCACGCTGCGGCTGGCTGGCCCGGTACGGCTCAACGATGAAACCCTGCGCGATGGTTTGCAGTCGCCATCGGTGCGCGATCCCTCGATTGCCGAGAAAATTCAGATCCTGCATTTGATGGAAGCCCTGGGCATCGACTCGCTCGACCTCGGGCTGCCGGGCGCGGGGCCGCGTGCGCTGGCGGATTGCGAAGCGCTGGCCCGCGAGATCGTTCGGCACAAGATGAAGATTCGCGCCAACTGCGCCGCGCGCACCCACGAAAATGACATCCGGCCGATTGCCGAGATCGTGCAGCGCACCGGGCTCAACATCCAGGCCGCGACTTTCATCGGTTCCAGCCCGATTCGCCGCTACACCGAAGGCTGGACCGACGACTTTCTGCTCGACACCACGGAAAAAGCGGTGAAGTACGCCGTGTCGCTGGGCCTGGATTCGATGTATGTCACCGAAGATACGAGCCGCTGTGATCCGGCCATGGTCAAGCGTCTTTACTCGGCCGCAATCAGCTGCGGCGCGCGGGCCATCGTGATTTGCGATACCGCCGGGCACGCGACTCCAGTGGGGGCCTTCGCCCTGGTCCGCTTTGTGATTGAAGAAGCGGTAAAGCCCTCGGGAGATAAGATTCGTGTGGACTGGCACGGACACTGCGACCGCGGCCTCGCCATCGCGAATTCGATGGCCGCGCTGATGGCGGGCGCGGAATGTGTGCACGCCTGCGCCCTCGGAATCGGTGAGCGCGTCGGCAACACGCAGATGGATCAGATGCTGGTAAATCTCAAGCTCATGGGCATCCCTCCCTGGGCCGAGCAGGACCTGACCAAGCTCAAGGAATACTGCCAGGCTGTATCGAAAGCGACTGGCGTGCCCATCCCGCCGAACTATCCGGTGGTGGGAGAAGACGCGTTTCGCACCGCGACCGGTGTGCACGCGGCGGCGGTGATCAAAGCCTACAAGAAGAAAGATATCGAACTGGCGAACGCGGTCTACTCCGGCGTGCCTTCCCAGTTGTTCGGCCTGGAGCAGACCATCGACATTGGGCCCATGAGCGGCAAGTCGAATGTGTTGTTCTGGCTGGAGCGCCACGGCGTGCCGGCAACGGACGAAGTTGTGGAGCGAATCTACCAGCGCGCTAAAGCCTCGAACCACACGTTAAGTGAGTCGGAAATTCGCGAATGTATTACGAATTGACACAACACTTGTGGCCTTTCGAAACGAGACCCTCAATCTGCTAGGGAATGTCGGTTCCCTCTGCCGAGGTCACCGTGAGCACCGATAAACCAATTCCGGTTCCACCGCGGACGATCATAACGGTCGCGCAAAGGCCAGACAACCCGTACTCGCACCTTTCCGGCAGTAAGATTCGCATCGGGCACTACAGCGAGCAAGACGGCCTCGACTGCATTTGGCAGATCTTTCGAACGAATCTGACCTGTACGGCGCTAGCAAAGAGCCGTTTGGCCCGCTAATGTCAAAGTGATCGACCATAAGCCAGAAGACCGGGGGCTTGACAATCTCCAAATAAGTAGTAATATTAATACATTATTGGAGAACCTATGGCGGCTACTCCTAATTCTCACGTCGCTGGGATCGCCCTTGAAAGGCCAACCGATCTCTCCAGCAAGAAGATCCAGGAGAGCCTGAGCCCGTCTGCCATCATGGGATTTTTCCGCCTCGCCGACCTGTGGCAGCTGCGCGACGAAGATGCTAGGGCACTTCTGGGCGGCATTTCCAACGGTGCGTACTACAGCCTCAAGCGGCGTCCGTCCAAGACTCTCGATCAGGACAAGCTCACCCGCATTTCGCTGCTGCTCGGAATTTTCAAGGCTTTGAATATCCTGTACAGCAAGAGGCTGGCCGATGCCTGGGTGCAGCTGCCCAACAGCAATCCGATGTTCGGCGGTCAAGCGCCGCTGGCCTCGATGATCACGGGCGGCGTGCCGGCGATGATCCGGGTGCGGCAACTAGTGGGCGCGCGCCGCGGCGGGCTCTAGTGCCCCCTCGCGTTACTCAGCTTCACCAGGACGATACCCATCGACTCGTTCCCGCGCGCTATAGCGAAGGCGGCGAGAGCGTGCTGGCGAGGCTCACATCTGATACGCAACACCTGCATGATCTCTTCCAGCTCGAGGGAGCGACCAACGAACGGTTGCTGGGCGAGGCGAATCTGCTGCCGGGGATTACCGTCCACGAGTTGGTTTTCGGAATTCCCAACTGGCATATCGTCAATGCCGCCTTCACTCATGCGCGTCCCGAAGGCAGCCGGTTCAATGGCGCGGATCGCGGGGCCTGGTATTCCGCGTTCACGCTCGACACGGCGCAGGCCGAAGTCGCGTTTCACTTCTCCCAGGGTCTGCGCGAGGTGAACTGGGAGGAAAACGAAACCGCGACTTACCGTGAATACCTGGCCGACTTCCGCGGAGGATTTCACGACATCCGTAAGAGCTCTGCGTACGCCAGCTGCCTTGATCCGGCGAGCCATATCGCGTCACAAAGACTCGCTCGCGAGCTCCTGAATCAAGGCTCGGCCGGATTGATCTATCCCAGTGTTCGCCGTCGCGGAGGCACATGCCTTGCCTGCTTTCGGCCCGCGCTGGTGGTCAACGTACGGAAAGGTTGGGTCGTGACGCTGGAGTTTGCCGATGCCTTTGCCGAGCCAACGGTGCACATCGACAAGGGACGGAAGAAAACGTAACCGCCGGTCAGTGCAACCCAGCGTAACGATTACTGGCCCGCCGTAATCAATGGGCGTCGCGCACTCTATCTCCAACTCCCGGTGGGGCGTTGTAAGATGGGAAACCAGTCTTCAGTCTTCAGTCGTCAGCCGGCAGTTCTCATTGGGCAGTGTAGCGCACCACGTGCACATGAAGAACGCAGGCGATGCTGACTGACGACTCATGACCGACGACCGACGACTGACGACCGACGACTGATCCATGCCGAGCTCGCAACCCGAAGTGTCGGAGCTGTTTCCTGGCGTGCAACAGGAAGTGAGCCATCTTTGTTCGTTGCCCGAGATTCGCTCAGCCTTCACCTGGTTTCGCGCCCAGGAGCCGCAGTTCACACAGTGGCAGCTGGAGCTGGCGCGCATCCCAGCGCCGCCGTTCGGCGAAAGCGCCCGTGGACAGTGGCTGGCGAACAAGTTTTCTGAACTCGGGCTGGAATCCGTCCACACCGACGAGGTCGGCAATGTTTTCGGCACCCACGCCGGCTACGGACACGGACACGTCTCCCTCAGCGCTCACCTGGACACGGTTTTTCCCGCGGGCACGCCACTGAATGTCCGGCAACAGGGCAGCCGGTTGTACGGGCCCGGAGTTTCGGACAACGGCGCCGGCGTGACCGCGATGCTGGCCATGGTGGCGGCCTTGCGCGCGCAGCGCATACGCCACGCATTGCCTCTTCTGTTTATCGGTAACGTGGGGGAGGAAGGTGAAGGCGACCTGCGGGGCATGCGCCACATTTTCTCGCAGCCGCGCTGGAAGGATCAGATCCACTACAGCCTGGTGCTCGATGGCGCCGGCGCCGACACCATCGTGGCCGAAGCCCTGGGCAGCCGCCGCTTTGAAGTGATCGTGCGCGGTCCGGGCGGACACTCCTGGAGCGATTTCGGCGCGCCCAATCCCATCGTGGTCCTGGCGCGCGCGGTGCAGGGGTTCGCGCAAACTCCGGTGCCGGCCTCGCCCAAAACCACTTACAACGTGGGTGTGATTCGCGGCGGGACTTCGGTGAATTCGATTCCGGAATCGGCCAGCATGCGGGTGGACATCCGTTCCACGTCCATGGCTGAGATGGAACGCCTGGAGCGCGCTCTGCGGCAGGCGCTCGACCAGGCGGTGGAGGAAGAGACGCGTGCCACGGAAGCGCGCACGGCTTCGCGGCGGCGGCCTTTTGGGCTCAGTTCCGAGGTGGTCGTCATCGGAAATCGCCCCGCGGGCGAGCTCTATCCCAATGCCCGCATCCTGCAGGTGGTTCGCGCGGTGGATGCGCAACTGGGCAACGCGGCGCAAGTGCAACGCGCTTCGACGGACGCCAACATCCCGCTGTCGCTCGGCCTCGAGGCCATCGCCATCGGTGGCGGCGGCGCCGGTGGCGGGGCGCACACTTTGCAGGAATGGTTTGACTGCAGCGGGCGCGAGCTTGGCCTCAAGCGCATTCTTCTGACCTTGCTCGGGCTTGCCGGAGTCGCCTTATGAAACTGGGAAGCGAAATTTTTCTGCTGGCTCTCATTGCGACTGCGATCCTGGCGATGGCTGGGGCGCAGAACTTGCCCACGCAACCCCGGGCTGACGTCATTTTTATCAATGCCAACATCTACACCGGCGTGGTGGATACGTCTTCGTTTCATTCGGTCGAGCGCGCGGAAGCCATGGCCGTGCGCGATGGACGCGTCGAAGCCGTGGGGCGCAACGACGAAATCGTTAAGCTGAAAGGACCATCGACTGAAGTGATCGACCTGGGCGGGCATTTCGTCATGCCCGGGTTTAATGATGCCCACGTGCACTTGGCCAACGCTGGCTTTCAGCGCCTGACCGTCGACCTGCTGGGGGTGAAATCGCTGACCGAATTTCGCGACCGGATCCGCGCGCGGGTCGAGAACGCCGCGCCCAACGAGTGGATTGTAGGCGGCGGCTGGGACCAGACTTTGTGGCCGGTAAAAGAACTTCCCAGCCGCTGGGACATTGATGAAGTCACCACCGATCATCCCGTGTTTCTCGAACGCGTCGACGGCCACATCGCGGTGGCCAACACGCGCGCCTTGCAACTGGCGAGCATCACGGTTGCCAGCAAGGACCCTGCCGGAGGCAAGATCGATCGTGATACCACCGGCCAGGCCACCGGCATCCTGCGCGAAACCGCGCGCCAGGCCGTGACCGCGGTCATTCCCAAGCCCAATCATGACCGGCGCCGGCAGGCCATTGAAGCCGGGTTGCAGGACCTGGCCCGCAGCGGCGTCACCTCCGTGCAGGACAATTCCGACTACCAAGACTCGAAGCTGGCCTGGGACGATTTCCAGATCCTGGAAGAAATTGAGCACGAGGGCAAGCTCACCGCGCGCATCACGGAGTGGTTGAACTTCAACGATCCCTTGACCGTGTTGCAGGAGCACCGCTCGGCGCATCCCCAGTCCGACCACCTGCTGCACACCGGTATGCTCAAGGGCTTCATGGATGGATCGCTGGGCTCACGGACCGCCGCGCTGATTGACCCCTACGCCGATGACGCCGCCAGCTTCGGACTGCCGCAGTATCAGCAGGACGAACTGACACGGATGACGAAAGAGCGGGCGAACGCAGGATTCCAGATCGGTTTCCACGCCATCGGTGACAAGGGCGTGCAAATGGCCCTCGACGCCTTCGCCGCCGCCGAGAAAGACTATGCGGGGCCGACCGACCATGTGGGAGTCCCGGACTTCCGCTTCCGCATCGAGCATGCCCAAGTGACGACGCCTCTGCAGATAGCAAAGTTCAAAGAGCTGAAGGTGATCGCCTCCATGCAACCCAGTCATGTACTGACCGACATGAATTGGGCCGAGGCCCGCCTCGGCCCGAAGCGGGCAGCCTACTCCTATGCCTGGGCGGCGTTTCTGAAGAAAGGAGTCGTGCTGGCCTTCGGTACGGACTACCCGGTCGAGCCGGTTGCGCCCTTCCGCGGCCTCTACGCCGCCGTAACGCGCAAGAGTGAGGACGGCAAGAAGGAATACTATCCCGAACAGAAACTGACCATGGAGCAGGCCATCGCCGCGTACACGACCGGTTCGGCATTCGCTGAGTTCGCGGAGAAAGACAAAGGCACGCTGGCTCCCGGCATGCTGGCCGACTTGATCGTTCTCGATACCGATATCACTTCCGTGCCCCCGGAAAAGGTTCTAGCAACCAAAGTGCTGCGCACCGTGTTGGGCGGCAAGACGGTGTACCAGGCCAAATAGAAGATTGACGGATTTCCGGATTTCCGAATTGAAGATCTCACCATCCACCATTTTATTCGGGTTTCAATCCGTCAATCCGTCAATCCTGGAATCCGACAATCATGCCGGCCTGACTCGTTTGTTACTCTAGCCCGGTGTCGCGCTCTCTCAAAGCCCACCTTCTTCTGGTCCTGATTGCGCTCATCTGGGGCTCGAATTTTGTCGTCATCAAGAATGCGCTGGCCGATGTTTCTCCTCTGTTTTTCAACGCCGTCCGCATGAGCCTGGCGGCGGCGGTGCTGGCTGCGGTTTTCTATCGCGAACTCGGCCGGATCACCGCCAGCTCGCTGCGCTCGGGATTGCTGGTGGGCTTTTTCCTCTTTGTAGGGAACGAGCTTCAGACTCTCGGCCTGAAATATACGACGCCCTCGAAATCAGCTTTCCTGACCGGCGTCTCGGTGGTTCTGGTTCCGGTATTGCTCGCTTTGTTCTGGAAACGCGCTCTCAATCGCTGGACTGCCGTGGGCGTGCTTCTGGCGTTTGTTGGTTTGTTTCTGCTGACCGTACCGGCGTCTGCTGCAGGCGGGCTCAATCTGCGCAGCGTGAATCAAGGCGACCTCCTGACCCTGGGAGCTGCACTGGTGTTTGCCTTCCACATTATTTTTATCGAGCACGCGACCCGGACCCAGGGATGGCAGCAGATCACCGTAGTGCAGGTAGCCGTGACTGCAATCCTGATGATCCTGACGGTGCCGCTGGCGGAGAAGATTTATGTGGTCTGGTCTCCGCGAGTGCTCTGGGGAATCGGGATCACGGGCTTTCTGAGCCTGGCGCTGGCCTTTGCCATTCAGGCCTGGGCGCAGCAATTCACTCCGGCCACGCATACGGCGCTGATCTTTACCCTGGAGCCCGTCTTTGCCTGGCTCACTTCGTTCATCTTCCTGGGAGAAAGTCTGGGCGGGCGTGCCGGGTTGGGAGCAGGCTGCATCCTGGCCGGACTGTTGATTTCGGAAGAGAAGGCAAGCGCCGAGTCGATGGCCGTATCTCCGGACCACGCCGCGGTCCCCGGCCAGCACGGCGAGTGACCACCGTACACGTAGGGGCGGGTGGCCAAACCCGCCAACCGGAGCGAAGCTCCGCTTGGTTGTTGGCCACATCCAAAATTTGAAGGCGAGCTTTGGCTCCCCCGCCCGGACGAGGGCGTCCGGGCCTAGATCGGTTCCGCCCACAACACTTTTTCCCTAAAATGCGTCTAACTCACTGGAAGTAAGGTTGCTGACTGCTGTTGGCGGGAAGGTATAATCGGCAGGGTAGATCATCTTCGGAGGAAGTCATTATGAATCAGCGCGCAAGCGCTCTTTGGGTACGTTTGAAGGCGAACCGTCTCGCGTACAGCATTTCTATCCTGATCACGTTGACCGTGGGCATCCTAATCGGAACCGTGATCTCCTCGGGCGTGAAGGGCCAGGACAAGAAATCATCCTCCGACGTGGCCCCGCTGACCGTGCCTTCGCCGCAGGTACTCTCCAACCAGTTCTCCCAGATATCCAAGCAACTCGAGCCCAGCGTGGTCAACATCAACACGGAATCGACGATCAAGACGCCCCGCCGGCGCCGGGGCACCCCCAATGGGGACGATGAGGCTAACCCGTTTGACGACTTCTTTGACCGCTTTTTTGGCGGCCAGGGCGGCCAGGGCGGTTCAGGCGGCGGTTCCATTCGCGAGCGCTCACTGGGTTCGGGCGTGATCGTGGACCCCAAGGGTTATATCGTCACTAACCGGCACGTGGTGGAGAAGGCAGACCGGATTCGGGTAAAGCTGCAGGACGATCCTCCCGGCATGCTGCATGACGCCAAAGTAGTCGGATCGGACCAGGAAACTGACCTGGCCGTCATCAAGATTGAAGGCGACAAGCCGCTCCCGGTGGCAAAACTGGGCAATTCTGACAGCATGCAGGTGGGAGACTGGGTGCTGGCTGTAGGTAGTCCGTTTGGCTTGCAGGAAACCGTGACCGCGGGCATCGTCTCGGCCAAGGGGCGCAACATCGTGCCCCAACGCCAGTTCCAGTCCTTTATTCAGACCGACGCCGCTATCAATCCGGGCAACTCGGGAGGTCCGCTGGTGAATATGGCGGGCGAAGTGATCGGCATCAACACCGCCATCCTCACCGACACCAACGCTTACGCCGGCGTAGGATTTGCCTTGCCCTCGAACACTGTGGCGCAGGTTTACAACCAGCTGGTCGGTCCCGACCACCGGGTTTCGCGTGGTTCGATTGGAATCATGTTCAACGCGCTCGACAACCCGGCCATTGCGAGAGTCTATGGAACCGGTTCCGGCGTGACCATTTCGGATGTGACCCCGGGCAGTCCGGCGGAGCAGGCCGGCCTGAAGGTCGGCGACACCATCGTCGCCGTGGACGGCAAGCCGGTGAAGAACGGCGACGAACTGGTTGCCGACATCGCCGCCCGCAAGCCGGGTTCGAAAATCGCGGTGGGATTCGTCCGCGACGGCAAGAAGCAGGAAGCGAACGCCGTCGTAGCCGACCGGGCCAAGCTGTTTGCCGCGCGCCTGGGCGATGAAGATGAAGGCGGCCCGGAGAGCGGCCCCAAAGAAAGCAAACTCGGCATAACCGTCCAGACCCTGACCCAGGAGCAGGCAGACCGCCTCGATGTTCCCGCCGGCAAGGGCGTGATCGTGAAGGACGTAAAGACCGGATCGTTTGCCGAGGATGTCGGCTTGAGCCGGGGCGACATCGTCCTCGAAATCAACAAACAGGCGGTCGACAACGAAGACCAGTTCAACCGCATTTCGGGCACCTTAAAGAGCGGGCAGGATGTTGTATTCCTGGTACGCCAGAGGGGCGCCGGTCGCGATGGTGGAACCATCTTTCTGGCCGGTACACTTCCGTAACCCGAAGCCGGCACAATGAGGGCTGGCACAGAAGGCGGGAATGGTTTACCCTGCCTGCTCGATCAGGAATGGGCTAGTAACTGGGGACAGGGTTACTTCCGGACCACAACTTTGCGACTGAGCAGCTCCATTTCGACGACGTGCTTGAGCGTTGGATGCGCTGTGCTCCTGGGCTGGGGCACGCTCTTGGCCCAGACCAACGGCAAGTCGTCAGCCTCGACTAAAAACAAGCCGGCGGCGAAGTTGCAGAGGGTGTCTGCGCACTCGACTTCCGCCAAGAACAGGAAATCACGCAAAAGAGCAAGCTCGCGCCGCGGGCAGCAGAAGATCGATCCCACGCGCGCCCGCGAAATACAGGAAGCGCTGATTCGCGAGCACTATCTCGAGGGCAGCGCCTCGGGCACCTGGGACGCCAAATCGCAAAGCGCGATGCAGCGCTACCAGGCGGACAATGGCTGGCAAAGCAAAGTGGTTCCAGATTCCCGGGCCTTGATCAAGATGGGGCTGGGCCCCGACCACGAACATTTGCTGAACCCGGAAAGCGCCATGACCTCGCAGCCTGAACCACCCCATACCTCACCGATGCTGAGCCAGTCCCCGGCCATGGCACTTCCACATCAGAGGTAAAAGCGGACTTCGGACTTCGGACCTCAGACCTCAGCAAGCCATCACCACTCGGGAGTAATGGAGGACGGGCGTCCTCGCCCGTCCCAGCCAAGACGCACAGGTCCCTGCAAGACGGGCGGGACGCCCGTCCTCCACCAGCCTTCCGAAGTCCGAAGTCCGAGGTCCGACGCCCGGTATCCGGTCTACCGCCCCTTTTTCATCACTGGATTCGGAAAATAGGGCAGGGGCTTGTCGCTGATGATGGCGCGAGGATTGTCATCGACCAGGGCCCGGGCGACCTCTTCGCCGCACAGTTTGGCGACCTTTTCTCTTGCCGCGGAGAGCGAAGGGACACGGTGCTTGGTGTCATGGGCGTCGGTGGCCAGCACATGCACCGCGTCCCGTTCCAGCAGCCACTCGGCGGCGCGCCCAACTTTTTGTCCCCACATTCCCGTCACCGCCGAAGCGGTTACCTGCACAGCGCAGCCCTGATCGACCCACTCGAGGACCCGCTCCTGCGTCTGCTGCAGGATGGGATTGCGTTCGGGATGAGTAATGACCGGCGTGATGCCGACATCGGCCATCCGGGTAAAGCACTCGTTGATTTGCGACGGGATGCTGTAGTTGCTCAGCTCCACCAGCAGGTAATGACTGTCCTCGATGGTGTAGCGTTGCGGCGAAACCAGAACGTCCTGCAGGTTGTCGTAAGAAAGATGGAAATCGCAGCCCAGGCTCAGTCGCGGCGTCGGGCCCACCAGTCCGCGGAGGTATTCGAGGTTGCTGGCCAGATCGTGCCGGTTATATTGAAAGCGTTCGTTGGCGTGAGGAGTGGCCACGATGTGCTCGATGCCGTCGGCCGCAGCCATGCGGCACATTTCGAGCGATGTGTCCCACGACGTGGGACCGTCGTCCACCTTGGGCAGAATGTGGCAATGGATGTCGATCACGTGGATTTCCGCGGGGAAGAGCTGTCAGGTGATTTAAGCAGATTTTGAGCCAAAGACCAAGGGATTGGCGGCTATCCCATTATGTTTTCTAAACTTTCGTCATCACAGTAACCTGCCGGCAAAATGTAGGCGCGAGCGCCCACGCTCGTGCGCTGTCCGGCACGAACCTAGACCCGCGCGCCCACGCGCTCGCGCCTACATAAAAGCTACCTGCCCACGGTCAGCACGACCCGGAAGCGGGCGCGCCCGCTGATCATCTGATCGTAGGCTTCCGCGACTTTTTCCAGCGGATAGCGTTCAATCATGGGGCGAACCCCGCTCTGCAAACTGAACTGTAGCGTGTCCTCGGAGTCCTTGGCGGTGCCGGAAGGCCATCCGCGAACCGTTCTGCGGCCAAAAATGAGTTGCAGGGGAGTGATGGTAAGAGGCTCGGGGCTGGCCCCAACCACGACCAGCTTTCCGTCCGGCCCCAATCCATCCACCAGGGCAGAAATCGCTTTCGAATCGGGTGCGGTGGCGAGAATCACGCGGGCTCCGCCTAGAGCCTGCAGCGCCGCGGCCGGCGCGCCCGCATCCGTGTCAATGTAGACGTGAGCGCCCAGCTTCCTGGCCAGCGCTTCTTTGTCTCCGCCGCGCCCAATCGCGGCGGTGCGAAAGCCCATCTGACGCGCGTATTGGATGCCCAGATGACCCAGGCCGCCGATGCCCTGCACTGCCACCAGATCGCCGGCCCACGCTCCGGCGTGGCGCAGCGAATTGAACACGGTAATGCCGGCGCAGAGCAGCGGCGCAGCCTCGTCCGCCGGCAGATCGTCAGGCATGGCGGCGACCGCCTCGGCCGGGACCACCACGTATTCGGCATAGCCGCCGTCAAAGCTGATGCCGGTAATTTTTTCAAACTGGCAGAGAATGAAGTGGCCGCGGCGGCAGGGATCGCACTTGAAGCAGTGTCCGCCATGCCAGCCTACGCCCACCCGCTGGCCGGGCTTCCATTGGGTGACATCCACTCCCACCGCATCGATGCGACCGGCAATCTCGTGGCCCGGAACGCGCGGGTATTGCAGTCCGGGAAAGCCCGACTGCTTGACGATGGCATCGCTGTGGCAGACGCCGCAGGCTTCCACCTTGATCCGGACCTGGGCGCGGCCAGGCTCGGGAATCGGACGCTCGACGATTTCGAAATTTGCACCAGGCTTGCTGACTTGTGCGACTTTCATAGATTGGTCCTCAGGATCTCGGGTATGAGATGAG
Source organism: Terriglobia bacterium (assembly GCA_963742495.1). Classification (GTDB taxonomy): domain Bacteria; phylum Acidobacteriota; class Terriglobia; order Terriglobales; family Acidobacteriaceae; genus JAIQFF01. The sequence continues at coordinate 41,285 of CAVULZ010000002.1, read as the reverse complement.
TCTAGAAGCAGGGCTGACCGGCTACGAAACTATAGATGGGAGCACTTATGACGAAGATGCAGAAATCCCTTTCATTCTCACAGGGTGGGGGAGTCAGGACAAAACCCGGGGCACTTCCGCACGAGCGAGGCGCCCGCGCCCACATTTTCTACTTGTATCTCTCCGCTATGAACTCGCCGATTGATTGATAGGCTTTGGTGAGTGTGGGCTCGTCGGGCAGGAACACGATGCGGAAGTGGCGGGTGCCGGCCTTCTGGCCAAAGCCGGAACCGTGGACGACCAGAACATGTTTTGCCCGGCACAATTCCTTGACGAAGACATCGTCGCCTTCCTTGATGTCGATACGGGGGAAGGCATAGAACGCGCCGCGGGGAGACACACAACTCAGGCGTGGCGTCGCATTGCACCACGCGACGGTGAGATCGCGCCGGGCGCGAAGCTTGTTGCGGACTTCCACCAGGTGGTCCTGAGGCCCGTCCAGCGCGGGCTTGATGGCGTACTGTTCGGGATGGTTGGCGCACAGGCGCGCCCGCAGCAAACGATGAATGCCTTCGATATACGGTTTCACCGCGGCCGCGTCGCCGCTGACCACGCCCCATCCGATGCGCCAGCCCGGCGCCAGATAGTTTTTGGAGAGTCCACCAAAAGTCACCACCGGCACGTCGGGCGCGATGGCTGCGATCGAAAGGTGCTGATATTTGTCGTCCAGTATCAACTTGTCGTAAATCTCGTCGGCGAAAATCACCAGATGGTTGCGCCGCGCCAGTTCGGCCAGTTGTTCCAGCATCCGCCGGGAGCACATCGCGCCGGTCGGGTTGTTGGGATTGATCAGGACAATGGCGCGGGTACGCGAATTGATCTTGCGCTGAATGTCGACCAGGTCAGGCTGCCAGCCGTCGTCTTCGTTCAGGTCGTAAGGCGTGACCGCAATGCCCAGCTTGCACAGCACCGCGGAATAGAGCGGGTAATCCGGGCTGGGCGTCAGAATATGCTCGCCGGGATTGACCAGGGCAGTAAGCGATACATCCACCGCTTCGCTCGCGCCCGAAGTCACGAACACATCCTGGATGGTGGAAATGCCCTTGCGCACGGCTTCAGCGCGAATGGCTTCGAGCGCTTCCGGAATGCCGGGGGAAGGAGCGTAGCCGTTCTTGTTCTCGCGCATTGCCTGGTATACGGCTTCGATCAAGTGCGGCGGAGTTTTGAAATCAAAAATGTTAGGGTCCCCAACGTTGAGAGCCAGGACCTTGTGGCCTTGCTTTGTGACTTCGTCCGCAACCGACGCCAGGTCGCGAATAGCGTAGCGGACGTTGTCAAGCCGCTGGGCGGCGGCAACTTCGCGGATTTGAGTGCTGGGCATGAGGTTCCGTCTAATCTAAAACTGAGCTCCTAACCGCAAAGGTCGCAAAGGCCCCGGCAAAATTCGCACAGGAATCCGGTCGCTTCAAGGGGTAGCCAACGACCAAAGGCCAATGGCCAACGACCGAAGACCGACGACCGAAGACTGACGACTGATTCAATCCACTCTGTCGATCTGCGCTTTCTGCAGGCGGTCGGAGTAATCCACGTACACCGCCTTCCACTCGGTGTAGAAATCGATGGCGCCCATGCCGCCTTCGCGGTGGCCGTTGCCCGTGGCTTTCACCCCGCCGAAAGGCAAATGCACTTCAGCGCCGATGGTCGGCGCGTTGATGTATGTGATGCCGGCGTGCAGATCGCGCATGGCGACGAACGCCTTGTTCACGTCCCTGGTGTAGAGCGCGGACGACAATCCATACTCGATGCCGTTGGCAATGGCGATCGCATCTTCCAGGTCTTCGCAGGGAATAATGGACACAACCGGTCCGAAAATCTCTTCCTGGGCGATGCGCATTTTAGGATCGACATCGACGAAAACCGTCGGCTCCATGAAATAGCCGTACTGGTATTCGCCCTGGTCGAGGCGGTTGCCTCCGCACTTCAACTTCGCACCTTCGGATTTGCCGATTTCCACGTAGCTGAGATCGGTCTTGAGCTGGGCTTCGTTGATGGCCGGGCCCATCTCGGTGCTTTCGTCGATGCCATTGCCCACTTTCAGGCGCTTGGCGCGATCGACGTAACGCTCCACAAATTCCGCATAAACGCCTTTCTGCACGATGATGCGGCTGGTGGCGGTGCAGCGCTGGCCGGTGGTTCCAAACCCACCCCAGAGGCCGCCTTCGATGGCGAGGTCGAGGTTGGCGTCATCCAGCACGATCATAGGATTCTTTCCGCCCAGTTCCAGCGAGCAGTGCTTGAAACTCTTAGCCGCGGTGGTGCCGACGATGCGGCCGACCGCGGTCGATCCGGTCAGTGAAATGGCGCGAACATCGGGATGCTCCATCAGCGGTCCACCCACCTGCGCGCCGAATCCACTGACGATATTGATCACGCCCTTGGGCACGCCCGCATCGGACAGCGTGCGCACCAAGTTGTAAGTGGAGAGCGGCGTGTCCTGCGCCGGTTTGATCACGCAAGTGTTACCGCAGACGATCGCGGGAAGAAGCTTCCACGACGGAATCGCCATGGGAAAATTCCACGGCGTGATCATGCCGCAAACGCCGATCGGAGTCCGCACCGCCATGGCGAACTTGTTGGGCAGCTCCGACGGCGTGGTGGGTCCAAACAGGCGGCGGCCTTCGCCGGCAAAGTAGTACGCCGTGTCGATGGCTTCCTGGGTGTCGCCGCGGGTTTCCTTGAGAATCTTGCCCATCTCCCGGGTCATGTCGCGGGAATATTCTTCCTTGCGCTCCAGCAGCATTTCGGCGGCGCGAAAGACGATTTCGGCGCGGCGCGGGGCCGGCACCAGGCGCCACTTGGCAAAGGCTCGGCTGGCGGCTTCAACCGCTGCGTCCACGTCTGCCTTCGCTGACTTCTGGAAGATGCCGACCACGTCGCGCGTGTCCGCGGGATTGCGATTCTCGAAAGTCTCTCCGGTCGAGGATTCCACCCACTCGCCGTCGATGAAGTTCTTGTAGACCTTGGTGGTATTGCTGCCGAGCGTAGTTGGGCGGGTCAGAGTTTCGGTTGCCATAAGTCTCCTGAGTTGCCGGGAAGAATGCGTGAACCTCTATGCTACAGGCGGGGATGAGGGTCGGGCAAGCGGGCCAACCACAGAGGACACAGAGGACACGGAGGTAAACCCTTCGAGCAAAGCTCTGTGTCCTCCGTGTCCTCCGTGGTTATGGTTTGTATCCGCGCCTGCCGCTTGACAAGGCCCCGACGAGAGTACAGAATCGCGAACTTCCCGAGGCCAGGGGAACCATTCATCCGGCGGTAACGTATTGAGTTTGAGGGCGCCTCGACCGGCGTCCCCAGGAGCGACTCTTCGTGGAATTACAGATTCAGAATCTATCCAAAGTCTACGGCAACGGCGTGCGCGCGCTGGATAACGTCTCTCTGACCATTCCCGTGGGCATGTACGGACTGCTCGGCCCCAACGGGGCGGGCAAGTCCACCTTGATGCGCACCATCGCCACGCTGCAGGAGCCGGACAGCGGCCAGATCCATCTGGGAACGCTGGACGTGTTGCGCCAGAAGCAGGAGCTGCGCAAGACGCTGGGTTATCTTCCCCAGGAGTTTGGCGTGTACCCGCGGACTTCGGCGCAGGAAATGCTGAGTCACCTGGCGTTGCTGAAGGGCATAACCGACTCCAAGCAGCGCAAGGACACGGTCGAGGCCCTGCTGCATCGCACCAATCTCTACGAACATCGCAAGAAGGCTTTGACCGGATTTTCGGGCGGCATGCGGCAGCGCTTTGGGATCGCGCAGGCGCTTCTCGGCAACCCGCGCCTTCTGATCGTGGACGAGCCGACGGCAGGCCTCGATCCCGGTGAACGCAACCGTTTTTACAGCCTGCTCTCGGAGATTGGCGAAGACGTGATCGTGATCCTCTCCACCCACATTGTCGAAGACGTGATGGAGTTGTGCACCAACATGGCCATCATCCATCAGGGGAAAGTGCTGTTTTCCGGCGCGCCCAATGAGGCCGTGAAGTCGCTGGAGGGCCGCATCTGGCAGAAATCGGTGGCCAAGGCCGAAATAAAAGACTACGAACAGCGCTACCGCGTCATCTCCAGCAAACTGATTGCGGGCAAGCCCCTCATTCACATCTACTCCGCAGAGAATCCGGGCGACGGCTTCACCCCGGTGAGCGCCGATCTCGAGGACGTATTCTTCAGCCGCATCTCCGGGATCGCCTGAGGCTGGCCATGTTCAAACAGTTCTTCACTTTCGAGCTCCGGTTCTGGCTGCGCTCATGGATGCTTTGGGTATTTCTCCTGATTGTGGCCCTGATGTTTTTCGGGGCGGCCAGCACTGACCAGATCGTCGTCGGCAACTCGCTCAACAATACTTACCGCAACGCGCCCTGGGTGGTGCAGAACTTTTACGCGGTTTGCAGTCTGCTGACCCTGCTGATGACGACGGCGTTCGTGAACTCGGCCGCCTCACGCGATTTTGCCCACAACACTCACCAGATTCTGTTCAGTACCCCCATCCGCAAAATCGACTACCTGGCGGGAAGGTTTCTGGGATCGGCGCTGGTGGCGGTGATTCCGCTGCTGGGCGTCTCGGTAGGGGTTCTGGCCGCGAAGTACATGCCCTGGGTGGATGCGGAACGCTGGGGGCCGGTGGTGTGGGCGGCGCACTGGAAGGCGATTCTGGTTTTTGCCGTTCCCAACACGCTGTTCATTGCGGCCGTGATCTTCGCCATCGCGGTGTTGACTCGGAGCACCGTGGTTTCGTTTCTCGGCAGCCTGGCTTTGCTGGCGGGATACGGTGTTTCCCGCGTGCTCACCAGCGACCTGAAAAACCAGAAACTGGCAGCGCTGATCGATCCCTTCGGCATCGATCCGTTTCTGTATGCGACCAAGTACTGGACGGTGGCCGAGAAGAACACCCTCTCCATCGGCTACTCGGGATACATGTTGTGGAACCGCCTGATCTGGCTTGGCGTCGGCGCCCTGATCTTTGCCTTCGCTTACTGGCGATTCAGTTTTGCGGAGAGAAGTCCGAGGAAGAAGAAAGTCAAAGCCCAGGAAAGCGTTTCGATCACCTCGAGGGCGATTCCCACCGCGGCCCGAAGTTTCGGCGCCGGTGCCGAGTGGTTGCAATTCTGGGGGACGGTAAAGATCGAATTCAAGCGCCTGGTCAAGACGACGACCTTCATCGTGATCACCGCTTTCGCCCTGCTGAACTGCGTGCCTGCGTTGATCTTCAGCAACACGGAAGGTTTTGGCAACACCTTCCTGCCGGTGACCTACCGCTTGCTGGAGGTCATTGCCGGGACGCTCTACCTGTTCCTGATCGCCATGATCACCTACTTCGCCGGCGTCCTGGCATGGGAGGAGCGGGACAGCGGCACCGACGAAGTGCATGACGCCCTGCCCAATCCGGAGTGGCCCACGTACCTGGCCAAGCTCACGGCGCTGATGAGCAGCATCGTGATCATTCTGGCCGTGGTCATGTGCGCGGCCCTGCTGGTGCAGTTCTTCCATGGCTATCATCGCTACCAGATCGGCCTTTTCGTGGCGAACCTGTTTGGCATCGATCTCCTCGGGTTCGTCTTCCTGGCGATTCTCGCGTTTTTTATTCATGTGATCTCGCCCAATAAATACGTGGGCTATTTCGGATATATCGCGTTCCTCCTCCTGACCACTTTTATCTGGTCGCCGCTGCATATCGCGACCTACCTGGTCCAGTTCGGGCAAGCCCAGACCATGACTTACTCGGATTTCTACGGCTACGCGCCGTTCCTCGAGAGCTGGGCCTGGTTCATGCTCTACTGGTCGGCGTTTTGCGTTTTCCTGGCGGCAGCCACCATCCTGCTGTGGCAGCGGGGACGCGAAACCAGTTGGCGCAGCCGGATCCGGAATGCGCGCTTGCGCTATCACGGGGCCGTGCGGTTCATCGCCATCGCGGCCGCGCTTTGTTTCGTGGCCAGCGGCGCCTGGATCTTTTACAACACCAAAGTCCTGAACACGGTGCGCAGCGAAAACGACAACGATCGCCTGCAGGCCGATTACGAGAAGACCTACAAAAAATTCGAGAAGCAGCCCGAGCCGCGGGTCACGGACGTGAAGTACGCGATCGATCTGTACCCAGAATCGCGCAACATGACCATGCGTGGCCAGCAGACCATCGTCAACCAGACTTCCAGGCCGCTGACCGAAATTCATTTCACTCTGGACAAGGATTACGACACCACCATCGAGATACCGGGAGCGAAGCTGTCCCAGGATGACCAGCGCCTGCATTACCAGATTTACGCTTTGACCACGCCCATGCAGCCCGGCGAGTCGCGCCTGCTGCAGTTCACTATGCAGACCCGGGTGCGGGGCTTCGAGAACACGCTGACCAACCGCGCTGTGCTGCCGAACGGCACCTTCATTCACAGCCAGATCGTTCCCCAGATCGGGTATCAGCCCGGCAACGAGTTGACCGACAAGAACAAACGCAAGCGCTTCGGACTCAAGGAAAAAGACCTGATGCCGGCGCTCGAGCAGAACTGCACTGCCGACTGCCGCGACAGCTACATCAGCAATAACTCCGACTGGGTGAATGTCGAAACCGTGATCAGCACATCGCCCGACCAGATCGCAATTGCTCCGGGCTCGCTGCAGCGGGAGTGGAACGAAAATGGGCGCCGCTACTTTCAGTACAAGCTCGACCACGCCGGGCTGAACTACTACTCGTTTCTGTCCGGCCGCTACGAGGTCGCGCGCACCCAGTGGAATGGCATCAACATCGAGGTCTACTACCTCAAAGAGCAGCCCTGGAACGTTCCCAAGATGCTGAACTCGGTGAAGAAGTCTTTCGAGTACTACACCAAAAACTTCGGTCCCTATCCGCAGAAGGAAGCGCGCATCATCGAATTTCCGCGCCTGGCCGCCTTTGCCGAGGCCTTCCCCGGGACCATGCCGTACTCGGAATCCATCGGATTTATCGCCAGCATCCAGAAGCAGGATGACATCGACATGGTCTTTTACGTGGTGGCGCATGAGATGGCCCATCAGTGGTGGGGCCATCAGGAGGTGGGAGCGAACATGCAAGGCGCCACGCTGCTGGTGGAGACCCTGGCCCAGTACTCGGCGCTCATGACAATGGAAAAAGAATACGGCCGCGACACCATGCGCAAGTTCATGCAATACGAAATGGACAATTACCTGCGCAACCGCGGAACCGAAATGTTGAAGGAGCGCCCGCTGTTGCGGGTGGAAGCGTCGCAGGGATACATCCACTATCGCAAGGGCAGCGTGGTCATGTACTACCTGCGTGAAATGATCGGCGAGGAAGCGGTCAACCGGGCGGTGCGCAAAGTGCTGAACAAATATGGATACGCGCCGCCGCCCTATCCCACGTCGTATGCCCTGGTCGATGCCCTGCGCGAGGAAACGCCGCCGCAACTGCAATACCTCATTCAGGACCTGTTCTATGACATCACGTTGTTTTCCAACCGGGCGGTGACCGCAACCGCGCACAAAGGGCCAGACGGCAAGTACCAGGTGACGGTCGAAACCGAAGCGCGCAAGTTTAAAGCCGACGAAAAAGGCAATGAAACCGAAGTCCCGGTGGACGACTGGATCGAAGTGGGGGCGCTGGCCGCTCCCGAGAAGGGGAAGCGCTTTGGCAAAGTGCTGCATCGCGAGCGGGTGCACATGGCCACTGGCAAAGCGACCTACAGCTTCACCACCGACGAAAAGCCGGACAAAGCCGGAATCGATCCGCTGCTGTTGTTGATCGATCGCGTGCCGGATGACAATATGGTCGAGGTCACGATCCAGCCGTAGGTGAATTGGCTCGCGATTAGAATTTGGGGTGCCCCATTTTCTCGCGCTCTTTGCGAGAAGTGGAGCATCTTCAAGCCTGATCCTTCTGAATAACCGGAGGGGTCTGCGCGCCGCCAGATGGAATCGAACTATACCAATTGATGTTGCGGGTGAAATACATCACCGCGGCGACCGCCAGGAAGCTTGCCACCGCGCCCACCAGAAGCGCATTGTCCTCAAGGCGCAACAATATGTAGATGAGAGAGTAAAGCAAGCTGAATACGATCAGAGCGCGAAGACCCTGCACTCGGCTTTCGAAAATCCAGTTCGCATTTGCCGAAAGCAGTAGGACCGTGGCGCCACCGGCCATCAGGAAGCCCCAGTCAAAACCAATTCGTTCGGATACTGACAGCAACAAGAGATAAAAAATCATCTGGGCGACGCCAACCAGGACATACTGGGCCGGATGTACGCGCTTGCCGCCAGTCACTTCGAACACAAAGTAGGTGAGAAAAACAAGTCCAACAAGCAGCAGCACGTATTTGAGCGAACGGTTGACAGACTGATACGGGTCCGCCACTTCGATAAATGAGATTCCAAGCGCCGTGTTGTCAAGCGCGCTGACCGCCGTGTTAGTACCTTCGGCAGGAACCCCGCGGGCGATAAAAGGCACTGACCACTCTCCGGTAAAGCCTTGCGCCGAAACCGTACGCTTTACCGGCAAGAAACCTCCGTCGAAGCTTGGGCTGGGCCAATCGCCCTCCGCCGTAAGGTGGGTGGTCTTGCCATAGGCGAGAACGGAAATTCGCTGCGCGCCCGAGAAACGCAGAGCAGCGGTTACCCGAAAAGCGGCACTGGGCTGGGCTACGCCCGCTGCACTCACGCCAAAATACGTTAACGGCAGGCGCTGTGCCGCGCTGGGGTCACCCACGGTTCCTGCTGGAACGAAGGCGACTGTCTTCCCATCCATCGTAACTGTTCCATCCGCCAAGGCGCCGCGCGGGTCACTAACTCCGATTACAATTCCGGCGCGAGTCCAGTCCAACACTGCGTCTGCCGGCGCACTCGAGGGCACCCCTGCAAGGTCAAACGCCGCGTCGAATTTCAAATCCGCTTGGAATACCGGGACCTTAAAAAGCGAACGACGGCGCTCCTCAGTGCGGACTTTTGCGGTGGCTTCGCCTTGCGTTGGAAATACTATGTACACCCCAAGCACGGGCGAAGCACCTTTGTAGGACGCTGGAATCGTGTAAGGAATGGACAGCACAGGCCCAAGAAAAGTCTGCTCACCACCTACGCGGCCGCTCACCTCCTGGATAACATCCTTGGCTCGCTTGGTCCGCTCCTCGACGAGGTTGTCCACGAAGAGGGCGGGAATTGTCATAATCAAGGCGAGCCCACTGACAACCAGCAACTTTAGCCCCATAGATCGGGATCTATTCCAGATCTGGAGATTCAAAGGGGACGCTGAAAATTGATTCAAGCGGACTCCTGTCGGACCATACGCTGCCGCCAACGTCGGGGCGGGTCGCGCACCCCGTTGGCCACAGAGTATATGACATGTTCTAGGAAAGCTGGTGCCCGCCGGTGAACCCTCATTGATTGAATCTTCATCCCTTTCCCCCGCACTATCGGACATGACCGCCAGGGGTGGTACCCAAGGTAATCAACCATGCCCCGCCAGTTATGCTTGTGATACTCTCGCAAATACCCCATATTCTTAGGGTTTGACTGGCGTCCGGTGGCCTTTGTGTCTTCTTCGAGTAGCAAACCTGGGATCCATGTAGCCTGGAAGACGGTCACCTACCGCAGCGTGGCTTTGGCGGTGCTTTTCGCAGTGATCGCGGTCGCGGTGGGCATGAATTTCGCCTTCCCGCAGTTCACGCAAAAGGGCATGAAGTCGGTCAGCAACCTGGGGGGCAGCCTGCTGGAAGCGATCGCGGGAGCCGGGGGCAAGGTCAAATCCGGCAACGTAAGTTCGCAGCAAGCCCATATTACGGCCCTGGACGGCACGGTCCGGGTGAAGAAGGCGAGCAGCAACAGCTGGGTGACGGCGGACTATAACGTCCCGCTGGAAAAGGGCGACGTGGTGCAGACCGGCTCGGAAGGCATGGCCAAAATTGTCTTCAGCGATGGCACGAATTATACGGTGAAACAGGATTCGCTGATTGCGATTGAAGAGAATTCGGCCAATGACCAGCAGCAGACCAACGTGTCAGTCGCGGTGAGCACGGGCACGGTGGACCTGACGACGGCCACCTACGTCCAGGGATCGAAGTCCCAGGTCATCGTGGCCGGAGCCACGGCCTCGCTGGCCCCGGACAGCGCGGCCATGGTGCACAACGACCCCAAGGCTGACCAGCACGAGATCCTGCTGAAGAAAGGTTCGGGAGAAATCAGCCGTAACGGCGAGGTCGTGCATCTAGCGGAGTGGGAGAAAGTCGGTTTCCAATCGCAGTCGCCGCGCATGGCCAAGGTGAAGGAAATCGGACCGCCAACGCCGATTTCGCCCGCCAACATGATGCCGATCTTCACTTCGGGAGCGTCCAAGCCGGTGGAGTTTTCCTGGACCCCCATGACCAATGCGGTGGGATACCGGTTGCGGATTTCGCATAACCCGTATTTTTCTTCGACCATCGTAGATCGCCGGGTGAATACGGCCGACGTGATCGTTTCCGGTTTGGGGGAAGGGGCGTATTACTGGCTGGTCCAATCCTATGATGTCGAGGACAAGGAGTCGGTGGAAAGCCAGAAGAACCGGTTTACCATTATTCCCAAAGGCCAGAACACGACCGCGATTGACCTGGAGCTCGATCCCTTCATGCAGCACGGTAACGTGATCGAGTTGACCGGAAAGACCGAGACCGGGGCGCGGGTCATGGTCAACGGGCGGGAGGTGCCGGTGATCGGGGTCGATGGCAGCTTCCACTACTTTATGCCGCCGCTTCCGCCGGGCGAGAGTGTGATCACCATTACGGCGCAGAACGCCAAGGGTGGGGTCAATACGGTCCAGAAAAAGATCGTAATTCAGTAGGCCATGGTTTTCTTTGAACGCAGAGGAACCCGGGATGCATTTGGGGCTCAGCCAGTAAAAAGCCGGGATTTCGGGAGGATTACCCGAGGTGCCGGGACTTTGGTTTGACGGCAAAACGGGGTTCTTCCCATAGAATTATGGACACGGCCCCCCATCCGCACAGAAGCAACCGGGTACGCCCGGTAATGACAGCGGTTCGAGAGAGCTAAATCGCGTATGTCATCTAACGGATTCCATTCGTCAACCCGCTTGCACAACTTGAGGTCGCTGTTCAGCATTTTTTCCAGCGATCTTGCCATCGACCTGGGGACGGCCAACACGCTGGTGTATGCGAGGGGCAAGGGCATCGTGGTCAATGAGCCCTCCATCGTCGCCATCAACAAGAACACCGGCGAAGTCGAAGCCGTGGGCAAGGAAGCCAAAGAGATGCTGGGCCGCACGCCCGGCAACATCGTGGCCATCAAGCCCATGAAGGATGGCGTCATCGCCGACTTCAAAGTCACCGAGAAGATGCTCAACTATTTCATCCAGAAGGCGCACAACCGCAAGATGCTGGTGCATCCCCGCATCGTAATCGGTGTGCCTTCAGAAATTACGCAGGTGGAAAAGCGCGCCGTCATGGACTCCGCCTATCGCGCCAAGGCCAGCGAAGTCTATCTGGTCGAACAGGCCATGGTGGCCGCCATCGGAGCCGGGCTTCCCATCACCGAACCCAGCGGCAACATGGTGGTGGATATCGGCGGCGGCACCACCGACATCGCGGTGATTTCGCTGAGCGGCATCGTTTATTCCCGTTCCGTGCGCATGGCCGGCAACCAGATGGACGAAGCGGTGATGAACTACCTGAAACGGAAATACAACTTGCTGGTGGGCGAACGGACCGCCGAGCAGATCAAGATGGAGATCGGCTCCGCCTATCCGCTGGAAAAGCCCCTGACCATGGAGATCAAGGGCCGCAACCTGATTGAAGGCGTGCCCAAGACCATCACCGTGGACGACAGCGAAATCCGCGAAGCCCTGAGCGAGTGCGTTTCGACCATCATGAACGCCATCCGGGTCGCGCTCGAACGCACCCCGCCTGAGCTTTCCGCCGACATCAGCGACCGCGGCATTGTGCTGACCGGGGGTGGCGCTCTGCTGAAAAATCTGGATAAACGGATTCGCGAGGAAACCGGGTTGCCGGTTTCGATCGCCGACGATCCGCTGTGCAGCGTGGTCCTGGGCACGGGCAAGATGCTCAGCGATTTCAAGCTGCTGCGCAAGATTTCGATCGAGTAGTTGTGAATCAGTTTCTAGTTTCCGGTTTCTGGTTTCCAGTGTGTGCAATGGAGGACGGGCGTCCTCGCCCGTCTCGCGGCAGTTTCCGCAACCATCCATCGTGTCGCCGGTGTCGAAACTAGAAACTGGAAACCAGAAACCCGAAACTGTATTTCCATGGAAAATCTGATGAGCCGCTACCGCAACGTCACCATTCTGGTGGCAATCCTGTTTGCCCAGGTATTAGGGCTGGCGGTACAGGTCAAGCGCCGGTCCGGCGCCGACGAATCTACCCGCATCATCCGGTTGTGGACGGTCAGCGCGATTACTCCTTTCGAAAAAGCCATCGTCTGGTGCCAGAACGGCCTGGGCGGCATGTGGAACAACTACGTCTACCTGCGCGGGGTGCGGCAGCAGAACCGCGACCTGAAATTCGAAATCGAACAACTCCGGCTGGAGCGGGTGCGCCTGTCGGATGACGCCCAGCAGGCCCGTCGGCTGCAGGCCTTGTTGGGTTTCAAGGAACAGTACATCGCGAAGACGGTGGCCGCGCAGGTCATCGGTTCGAGCGGCAGCGAGCAATCGCGGTCCGTCTATATCGATAAGGGCACGTCGGACGGAGTCGAAAAGGACATGGCGGTGATTACCGCCGATGGACTGGTGGGCAAGGTCCTGCGAGCATACGGGTCCTCCGCGCAGGTGCTGCTGATTAACGACCAGAGCAGCGGGGTGGGCGTCATCCTGGACAAGTCGCGGCTACAGGGCGTCATCAAAGGCACCGCGGCGGGCGAGGTGGTCCTCGAAAAAGTGATGACCGACGAGCAGGTTTCGCCCGGGGACCTGATCGTAACCAGCGGCGGCGACCAGATTTTCCCCAAGGGCATTACGGTCGGCACCGTGATGAAGGTTTCGCCTGGTGCGGACCTTTTTCTCAATATCCGGGTAAAGCCCTCCGCCAACCTGAGCCGGCTGGAAGAAGTTCTCGTGATCACGAAAAAAGAGGATCGGGCGCCTGCGCTGGCCGAAACCAACTCCGTGCGAGCTGTGGACATTCTGACCCAGCGGTTGCCTTCGGTTCCCGATAAGCCGGCGGCGGAGGCGAACCAACCGCTGGCGGAGCCCCCGGCGAGCGCCCTAAAACCTTCGAATGCTGCCAGCAAATCACAAGGGAACGCGGGTTTGAACCACCGGGCGGGCGAACCTGCGGGCCCGGCAGGGATCCAGCCGGCCGCGCTGCAAAAGCCGGTGCCGGCCGCCAAAAAGGCGTCGCAGCAAACCTCCAGGCCAATAACCCCCGTGCCGGCGGCCGAACCCGCGGCTGCCGAAGCCGGAACCACGGAGGACAAGCCGCACTAAAGTGCCCATCACTTACACATCCCAGGAACAGGTAGAGGTTTACCGCTTCAGCGCTCCGGCGGCCATCATCATCCCGCTGGTGGCGCTGTTTCTACAGGCATTTCTGCCCCTGCGGCTCCACTTTTTTTCGCTCTTCGACCTGCCCTTGCTGGTAGTGATTTTCTTTGCCGTGGCGCGGCGCAGCCCGGTGTCCGGATTGCTGACCGGGGCGCTGATCGGCCTCTTGCAGGATTCGCTTACTCATCAACCGATTGGGATCTACGGGATCGCCAAGACGGTGGTCGGATTCGGCGCCTCGTCGCTGGGCGCGAAGCTGGATGTCGATAACGTGGGAGCGCGCTTCCTGGTGACCCTGTTTTTCTACGCCGTCCACGAAGTGGTGTACTTTACGGTGGCGCGCGGCCTGGTGAAGCTGACCTTGCAGTGGAGCTGGGGACATGAAATCGGAGGCGCCCTGCTCAACGCGGCCACGGCGGCCATACTGTTCACGCTGCTGGACCGGTTTAAGCAAAGAGCGTGAGCAGTCGTCAGTCGTCGGTCCTCAGTCGTCAGCCAAGCGACGACCCCCAAATCTTGGATCATCGAAGCGATCCAACCGTCTATGGACTTGGGTTACCCGCGTCACCAATCTTTTGTCTGCAAGCCCGGATTACAATGAAGTTAACATCGACTTAGTATGAGGCACGGCAGCCTTCAACCGCCGACGTTGGCGGGATGGAAGGGCTGACGACCGACGACTGACGACCGACGACTGAATCCCATGTTTGGCCGCGACGAAAAAGTATCGGGTTCCCGCCTGACCGCGGTGCAATACATCATCCTCGTCGTTTTTCTGGTTCTGGCCTACGGGTTGTGGCGCCTGCAGGTGGTGCAGAGCGATTTCTACGCGGCCCTGGCGGAGAAAAACAAGACGCGCGAAGTTCCCATTCTCGCGCCCCGCGGTAAGATCCTTGACCGCGAGGGGCGCGTCATCGTCGACAACTATCCTTCCTTCACGGCCCTGCTGCTGCGCGATTCCACCCGCGATCTTTCCGGGGACGCTGACCTGATTGCGCAGGGATTGCACCTTGATCCCAGGGAAGTTCGGGAGCGCCTGAAGAAATTCGGCGGTACCCCGCAGTACCAGCCGATTTACCTCAAGGAAGACATCACGCCGGACGAACTGGCCTTCATCGAATCTCACCGCAACGAATTGCCCGAGCTGGACACTATCATGGCGCACCGGCGGCTGTATCCCCGCAACGGCTTCATGGCCCATCTCATCGGTTACGTGGGCGAGGTGAGCGAGCAAATGCTGAATCAGGCGCGCTGGGAGCTCTACAACCCCGGCGATGTGGTTGGGAAATCGGGGGTCGAGTTGCAGTACAACCAGCTGTTGATGGGGAAGAACGGGTCGCGGCAAGTGTTGGTCAACAGCAAGGGCAAGGAAGTCGGGGAACTGGATGAGAAGCCGGCTGTGCCCGGGCATAACCTGAAGCTGACCCTGGATATCGATCTGCAGATCGCGGCCGAGGAAGCCATGGGAGACAAGAACGGGGCCATGGTTGCCATGGACCCGCACACCGGAGAAATCCTTGCCATGGTGAGCCGGCCGACTTTCGATCCCAATGATTTCGCAGTTCGAATCTCACGCGGCGAGTGGAACAAACTGGTCACCGACCCCGACAAACCGCTGCTGAATAAAGCCATTCAAGCCCAGCTCGCGCCCGGCTCGACCTTCAAGATCCTCATGTCGGTGGCGGGTTGGCAGGAAGGCATCGCCCAGACGCTGAACGTGCACTGCAATGGCGGAGCCACGTTTTATGGCCGGCGGTTCGGCTGCTGGGTGAAGACCGGCCACGGCGCCGTCGATCTGACCAAGGCGATTTACCAGTCCTGTGACGTGTTCTTCTATACCCTGGCGGAAAAGCTGGGCATCGACCGCATTGCCAAGTATGCCACCGCGTTGGGGCTGGGTCAGAAGACCGGCATTGATCTTCCGGAAGAGGCCAGCGGCGTGATGCCGTCGGAAGAGTGGAAGATCCGCAACTTCAAGCAAAAGTGGTACGCCGGCGAAACCATTTCAGTGGGCATCGGACAGGGCGCGGTAGCCACTACGCCGGTGCAATTGATGCGCGCCATTGCAGCCATCTCGATGGATGGTCGCATGGTTGTGCCCCACGTTGCCAGCCCCACCGGCCTGCCCTCCGAGTACCTCGAGACCCATCACTATCTGGATGTGACCAATATTCCCATCAGCCCGGACGGATTCAACCTCATCACCGATGCGATGGCGCGGGTGCTGCTGCCGGAAGGCACGGCGCCGTCGGCTCACATCCCGGGAGTCGATATCGCGGGCAAGACAGGATCGGCGCAGGTGGTGTCGCTGGCGGTGCGCGCTCTGCACCAGAACAACGAAGCCCTGAATCAGAATGGCTGGTTCGTGGGATTCACGCCGCGGCGCAATCCGGACATCATTGTCGCAGTCCTGTTTGAAGGCGGCGAGCACGGCAAACTGGCGGCACGGCTGGCAACGCAGGTGATCAAGGCCTACGTGGACAAACAACGCCGGCAACCGACCAAGGTCGCAAGTTCTGGAAATGTGGACGTCGGGGCAGTGTGGAATGGCGCTGGAGCGGATGATGACCTTCACGGCGGCCATTTCGAGGTAGAGCTGCCGCAGTCGCGCGCTCCGCTGGCAGTAGCGGCGCCAGGTTTAGAGTAGCGCCGGCATCTTGCCGGCTGTCCCGAGGGTGTCTCGCCCTCGGAGGCGGACGATGCCGGAGGCTCAATGCCGGCGAAGGTTTTGAGGGAATAGGGGGTCTTTCGACTCCGCATGAGGGCTCGCCAGCGAGCGCTCACGCTCCGCTCAAGATGACAGAGGAGGAATCAAAGTAGTAAACAAATGCCGCGGGAGGGCCAGGGTGAAAGGGCATTGGCCAACGACCAAGGGCCAACGGCGAATTCCTGGACGACCGACGAGTGAAGACTGACGACCGAAGACTGACGACTAGAACCCATGTCCCGCTATATTTCATTCCGCGATTTTGACTGGCTCCTCTTCACGTTCGTCCTGCTGATTTGCGGGCTGGGCGTGATGGAGATTCGCAGCGCCACCTCGCATACGAAGTTCGCCGGGGCGCACATCCGGCAGATTTACTGGATCCTGGGCGGCGTGGCCGGCATGTTCCTGGTCAGCCTGATCAACTACCAGAAGCTGCTGGACCGGGTGCACTGGCTCTATATCGCCGCCATCGTCTCCCTGATGAGCGTGATGCTGTTTGGGCAGAAGTACCTGGGGGCCCGGCGCTGGGTCAAGATGCCGGGAGGGGCGCACTTTCAGCCTTCGGAGTGGGTGAAGCTGATCCTGATTCTGGCAGTGGCCAAATATTTCGCCGATCTGCACCAGAGGGAGCTTTCCTGGCCGGACTTTATGAAGGCGGGCGCCATTGTGCTGGTGCCGATGCTCATGGTGCTGCGGCAGCCCGACCTGGGTACCAGCCTCACCTACCTGCCGATCGCCGTTATCGGCCTGTTTCTGGGCGGGGTCCGATTCAAGCAGGCCGCGATTGTGACCCTGGCGGTGGCCCTGCTCCTGCCGCTGGCGTGGCATGCCTTGAAACCCTATCAGCAGGATCGTCTGACCAGCTTTATGCATCCGGAAGCCGACAGTCAGGGGTCCGGCTACCAGGTCAACCAGTCGTTGATTGCGGTCGGTTCGGGAGGGATTTGGGGAGATCCGGAAGGTTCGCAGACCCACTTGGCGTTTCTCCCTGTCCCACAAACGGACTTTATCTTCGCCGCGTTTGCCGAGGAACATGGTTTTGTAGGAGCCTTGGCGGTAATGCTGTTATACTTTATAGTGCTGATGCGATTGACCCAGAACGCGCAAACAGCGCCCGACCGCGCTGGCACGTTCGTGGTCATGGGTGTGGTGGCGGTGCTTAGCTTCCATATCCTGGTCAATGTCGGCATGGTGGTCGGCTTTATGCCGGTCACCGGAATACCCCTGCCGCTAATGAGTTATGGCGGGTCTTCTGTCCTGTTTATGTTTCTGGCGTTGGGCATCGTAATGAATGTCCGCATGCGCCGGTTTGTAAACTGACCAGGATGAGGAATGGCAGGGGGTTAGCCCGCGCTTGCCATCCGCGCGGAAAACAAGATTAATTACGATCGCCCTCGCGTGAAGAGGGCACACGCCGGCTAGAAAAGCAGTTAAAGCCGGGCAGATCAGGCAAAGGCGCTGCCAGGCCGGTAACGGCCCCCTCAGAGTTGAGATAGCGGTCACAAACCTGGCGAAGCGACAACGCGATAAGTGCACAAGATTCCTAAGCTTACGCAACGGATTCGGTCACGGAGAGAACTCCGGGGCCCGGGCTGTCCCTTGTCCAGGGCGGCTATCGCAGCGCTTGATCCTCCCACGCTTTTCCTGCCTTCCATCCGGTGATCCCGCGGCCGCCTGACGGCCCGGGACCGGAGTTCGCATGACTAGAGAATTATTTGTGTCTTCCACGCCCCACGAAACCAAGGTGGGGCTGGTCGAAGACGACCTGCTCGCTGAGATTTACCTCGAACGCGAGAACGAATACACCCTGGCAGGTTCCATTTACAAGGGACGCGTCACTCGCGTCCTTCCCGGAATGCAATCGGCTTTTGTTGACATCGGCCTGGAGCGCGATGCGTTCCTTTATGTCTCCGACTTTATGGAGTTGGAGGATTCCGACGACCTCGACGAGGTTCCAACCAACCGGCCAGCGCCGGAGCGCTATCAGCCCCAGCCTCCAGCCGAAGCCCATGCCGGCGAAACCTTTGCCGCGCCAGCGGCGGCAGAATCGCAACCCCAGGAGCATTTGGAAGCCGCAGGGGAGAGCCGGGAACCGGTTGCGCCCGGTGAGTCCCACGAAAATCGTGGTGGCTTTCGCGGCCGCCGCCGCCGCCGCGGGCGCCGCGGTGAGCACATGCCAGAATCGAAGTTTGCCAGCCCAGCAGCGGAAGCGCCGCAGGATACTCCACGCGCTGAGCGCCCCGAACGGACCGAACGCGAGCGGAACGATCGACCCCAGCGGCCGGAATTTTCCGATCGCGGCGGACGATCCGAACGCCCAGCCAGAACGGAGCGCTCCGAGCGCTCCGAATACGGGCCGCCCCCGGGGTATCAGCCGATTATTCTGCCCGGAGAATCCATCTCAAAATATCGAGGGATGAACCAGAACCGGCCGACTCGCCCGAGCGCCAGCCAAAGCGCCGCGGCGCCGGTTCAGGACCAGCCGGCTCGGCCGATCGCCGAGGTTTTCGCGGACGATGAGCCCATCTTTGCCGTGGCTTCACCTTCAGCACCTGTCTCCGCTCCTCCCGTTGAACCGCAGCCTCAATCTCACGAGGAAGTCCCGGCGCAGCTTCACAAAGACCCGAGTGACGACTCGTCGAGCGCCTGGGACCGCGAACAGCAGCGCCTGCACCAGATGAACGTGGCTGCCGTGTTCGGCGGTGAAGCAGCGGAAGCAGACGACGAAACCGACAGCGACGTAACGGAGAGCGATCTGACAGTCGTCGCCGGGCGTTCCGGCTTGTCCGCGCCCGCCGCTGCCGCGGGCACGGTTGAGGAAGAAGAGATCGAAGAGGAAGAAGCGGACCTGGCCCACTACGTCGAGGAACTCGAAGAAGATGCTGCCTTCGAGGAACTCGAAGAGGAAACCCACGCCGCTGGTGAGCACGAACAAACCCACGAGCAGCCGGCGCGGGAAATCGCAGCCTCGGCGGAGCCCTCACCGGCGGACGCTGTACCGTTCTCCGCGGAACCGGTTTCTTCGGAAGAAATCGACGTCGCGGCGGCGGACGAAGTTGACGAAGAAGCGGAAGACGAAGCGGAGCTCGATGAAGCCCAGGCGGAAGCAGAAGCAGCTTTGGCCGCCGAAGCCGGCGGCACAGGAATGACGGAAGCCCGCGCCGAAGTTCGCGCGCCCGCGGGGACCGCTGGCTACACCCAGCGCGCTCCGCGTCCGGGTTACGATCGCCGGCCGCAGCGTGGAGGCCGCCGCGGCGGCGGAGGCGGACGCCGCTCCCGCAGCAACGAACAGCGCAACATGCCATTGATCACCGACCTGCTCAAGGAAGGGCAGGAGATTCTGGTCCAGATCGCGAAAGAGCCCATCGGCAAGAAGGGCGCGCGCATCACCAGCCACATTGCCCTGCCCGGCCGTTTCCTGGTTTACATGCCGACGGTGAATCACACCGGCGTTTCGCGCAAGATTGCTTCTGAAGAAGAGCGCCAGCGGCTGAAGCGCATCATTCAGAGCGAGCGCGAAAACGGACACGGCGGATTCATCGTGCGCACCGCAGCCATGAATGCCGCGGAAGAAGATCTGCGCGCCGATATCCGTTTCCTCAAAGGTCTGTGGACTGAGATCAAATCCCGCGCTGATGCCGGCAAGGGGCCAACCCTGATTTATCACGACCTCAACGTGGTTGAACGCGTGCTGCGCGACCAGGTTACTTCCGATTTCTCCGCCATCTGGGTGGACAGCGACGAAGAGTACGAACGAATCCTGCGCTTCGCCAACCGCTTCCAGCCCGCCCTGGTCAAGCGGGTCAAGCTCTATACCAAGGAAACGCCGCTCTACGAGCAATTTGGCCTGAGCGAGGAGATCAACAAGGCGCTCAAGTCGAAAGTCTGGCTGAAGAGTGGCGGCTACATCGTCATCAACCAGACCGAGGCTCTGGTCGCAATCGACGTGAACACCGGCAAGTACGTGGGCAAGACGACCCGGCTCGAAGACACCATCGTCAAGACCAACGTGGATGCGATCAAGGAGATCGTCCGCCAGATCCGGTTGCGCGACCTGGGCGGCATCATCATCATCGATTTCATCGATATGGACGAACGCCGTAACCGGCAGAAGGTCATGCAGGCGCTGGAAGAAGCCCTGCGCAGCGATCGGGCGCCTTCCAAGGTTCTGCAGTTTAATGACTTCGGACTGGTGGCTATCACCCGCAAACGGGTAAAGCAGTCACTCGAGCGCACCATCGGTTCCCCGTGCCCCTACTGTCAGTCCACCGGCTTCGTGAAATCGGTGACTACGGTCTGCAACGAGATCTATCTCGAGATGCGCAAGATCGCGAAACACCTGGAGCACGCGGACGTGATGCTGCGGGTCAATCCCGATGTGGCCAAGGCCCTCAAGGCCAACAACGGCAAGGCTCTGATCGAGATGGAAGAGATGACCAAAAAGACCGTGATCGTGAAGAGCGATCCGGCGTTGCATCAGGAGCAGTTCGATATTAACTGAAAGCAGCTTCCGGCTCCTGGCTCTTAGCCTCCAGCTGGTTCCCTCAACGAAGAATGGAGAACGGGCGTCCTCGCCCGTTTTTCTTTTGCCAGTTCGAGTGCCTGGCGGTATCCACCTTGCACAACGCTCTATACCTGGGAGATTGTGAACAAACCCAAGTGAGCTGTGCGGGCGGTCGGAACCTCGGGAACCGCTCCCCAGGCAGGGTCAACCCATGCTGGATCTCAGGCCAGGAATGGGACGACCAAGCACATTAATCGACGGCTAGGCAACCGCGAAGCCCGATTTTCAATCAAAATGGTTCGGTCTAGATCAGACAGGAGGGGCTGCTTGAAACTACAACGAGTTAAGGGATTTGCAGTAACGGGGGTGATGGCGATGGCCTTAGGCACGGCCATGGTCGCCGTACCACCGGCCTATGCCGATTCACCAAACGCGAAGTGTCAGCGTGAAATCGAACACAGAGAAGCAAAACTTGACCAGGCGATTCGCAAGCATGGCGAACGCAGCCACCAGGCGGATCAGCGGCGCCGTGATTTGAATGCCGAACGCGAACGCTGCTGGAACGCCTATCACGGATGGTGGAACGGTCATGACCACCAATGGCACACGGATCGGGACTGGGACCGCGATCATGATCGCGACGACCATCACTAGAGGGTGTCTTAGCAATGGCTGCCGGTAGTGAGATGAACTATCGACCCAGCCAGACGGCTAAGATGCGGTGATCTTTGCGATGCTTGATGGGCCCCGGGTGGATCGGGGCCTTCAGGCGAGACCATCGGGAGGCGAGACCAAGGACGCTCAGTTTGGCCGTCTCGGCCGGTACTCGGCGTCGAAAACGGTCTCCCAGTTCTTGCCCGCATCCCGGGAGATTTCGATTACCTGGTGCACCCGCCCGCCCGGCAGGGGAGTGAGCGTGGTGCGATCCAGATGTGACTTGCCGTCGAGTTGCAGGATTTCGCCCCGGAAACGCACCCCGCCATCCTTCCGCTCTTCGATCAGATGTTTCTCCTTGATCGGTCCGGCGTCAGTCACCCACACCTGTTTCCACTGCTTCCTGGCCTTCACGTAGTAGAACAGGCTCTTGCCCACGCCGCTGCCGTCCGCTTCCCGCCAGTTTTCCACGATGGCGCAGCCGCCCACAATCTTCTCCACAATATCGGTACCGTTCAGCGTGCCATCGTGATTGTCGTAGACATCCCAGGTCCCGACCCAGAAGTCGAGCTTGCGGTAGTCAGGATCGCCTTCACAAGGATGGAGCGGGGGCAAAGCGGCCGGTCCAGTGGTTGATTGAGCACAAAGAGACGTGACTGTAGTGAGAGAAAGTAGCAGGACCGCCGCTCCGTCTCGGAATCGCATGCCGCCTCCGGTGCAGAATCAAAGACGGACGAGGCGGCAAAATGTCAACAGCGGGAAACTAGCTCTTGCCGCGGCCGGCGATCATGAGTCCGGCTCCGACCACCAGAATAACCGCACTGATGGCGGGCGAAACCTTCTCGCTGTCGTGAGTCTGGACGCCGATGTTGACGTCGCCCGCCTTGATGCCATGATTTTCGGAGTGCGGAATCGCCACAAAAAACGAAAGGATTCCCAGGATCACCACTGCCAGCCCCACTAAAAATAGAGCCTTCATTGGAAGCCTCCAAATTGAGAGTTGAGTGCATGGACCCGAGCGTCCATCGGCGGCTTAAGATGCGGCCGCGGCCGGGCGGGATGCTTCTCATCCCTTGCTATCGGCAAAGTCCCGGGCAAACTCCACCAGGCTGCGGAGCGCGATTCCAGAGGGCCCTTTGGCGATCCAGGGCTTCTGCTCTTCGGTCCAGGCGGTGCCGGCGATATCGAGGTGCAGCCAGGGCGTATCCTCGGCGAACTCCTTTAGAAACATGGCAGCAGTGATGGCGCCGCCATAGCGTCCGCCGGAATTGACAATGTCGGCGATGTTAGAGCGAATGATCTCCTTGTATTCCTCGTCGAGCGGAAGCCGCCACATCTTCTCGCCCGCCGCGTCCAGAGCCTTGCTGAAACGGTCGTACATAGCGTCATCGTTGGCGAAGATTCCAGCGTTGATGGAGCCGAGCGCGACCACGACCGCGCCGGTGAGCGTGGCGGCGTCAATCAGGTGTGTGCAGCCGAGCTGGCGGGCGTAGTAGAGGCCGTCGGCCAGAACTAGGCGGCCTTCGGCATCGGTGTTGATGATTTCGATCGATTTGCCCGACATGGCAATCTGCACGTCCCCCGGCTTCTGGGCTTTGCCCGAGGGCATGTTTTCCGTGGCCAGAATAATGGCGGTGATTTTCAGTTTGGGCTTGAGCAGCGCGATGGCGCGCATGGCGCCGATCATGGTGGCGCCGCCGGCCATGTCGTATTTCATCTTTTCCATGCCGTCAGCGGGCTTGATCGAAATGCCTCCGGTGTCGAAAGTGATGCCTTTGCCGACCAGTCCCAGTACCGGTTTTTCCGGAGCGCCGGCGGGTTCGTAACGCAGGACAATCAGAGCGGGCGGTTCGTCGGAACCCTGGGCCACGCTCCAGAACGCTCCCATCTTTAGTTCTTTGATCTTGTCGGCGCCATAGACTTCGCACTTCAAGCCGACTTCCGCCGCCATCGTTTTCGCGCGGTCGGCGAGGATAGTGGGCGTCATGCGATTGGATGGCTCATTGACCAGGTCGCGCGTGAAATTCTGCGACTCGCCGACGACGCGAGCTTCATCCACGGCAGCTTGCAGCCGGGCTTGATCGCCGCGAGCCACGACCGTCAGCGTGTCAATCTTCTGGTCTTTGCGGTCGCTCTTGTAGTAGTCGGGATCGAAGTTGCCGACAAAAGCGCCTTCGACGATCGCCTTGACTGCGTCGTCGGCTTTCAGGCCCGCTTCCGGGGCGACGAAGGCGAAGCTGCGCAAGCCCTTCGCCTTGAGTGTGCGCACGGCAGCGCCGGCCAGGCGGCGCAAGTCGAACGCGGAAAAAGTCTTGGCTTTGCCGCCGCCCAGAAGCAACAGCCGTTTGGCTTTCAGTTTCGCCGGCCGATGCAGCAGCGTGGTTTCGAACGGCTTCCCGGTCACTTCGCCTCCGACGATCACGTCGGCGGCCGCGTCTTTGACGACGGCGTCTGCGGTTTCAATCGAGATCTGTGGTTTATCTTTTTCTGGACGATCATTGTCGCCGCGGCCCTTCTCCGCTCTGTCGAGCACGATGGCGACCAGGCACTCAGTTTCCACTTCGGCGGGATGGGAGAGAGACAGAATCGTTTTCATGATTGTGTGTTGCTCCAGTATCGTCGGCGGGAAGGGAATTGCGCAAGAGGCTGGCGGCCATCAGAGCACGACAATGGTGATCCCCAGGTTGCGCCGCCCCAGATCTGAGTCTTGTTTCAGTTCGGGCCGGGCGTTGATAAGGGCCCACGCCTGGTCGTCAGACTTGGCCCAGTTCTCGCCGAAAATGCAGGCGCGAATCTCTCCTCGACTGGCCATCTCGGCCAGGCGTCTTTGGGCCGCGATGCGAATCTCGCCGCCGGGCCCGCTCGATCCATAGCCGTGGATCAGCTTTAATACTCCGCATTCGGTTTGCCGGGCGCGCGCGAGTTCGCGGTCCAGGTGTTGCAAGGCTTCAGGCACCGTGGGCATCCCGGTTTTGAGGTTTACGGTTTTGATGGTGTGGCCTCAGTTGACTAAGGTACCTCAGCGGCTGAAGCCGTCGTCAAGGTTAGGCTGGTAATGCAGCGCTGAAGCGCTGCTCCACCCTTGTGAGTGCCGGGGTCTGCCGGTTCAATCCTGAGTTGTGGATGCGCATCCACAATGTGTTTCGCGACCCACAACTTGCGAGCCTCCGCTCTTCCGTAACCCGCGCCTAATCAGCGCCTTCTGTGATGGCGGCTCGCGTGCGATCTCTCTAGCGGGCTACGACCCAGGAGGAAAATATGACGCAACTCAATTTGTCCGGAAGGCAGTCCAACAATTCGCAGCAGAAGCCGGCGGAACTCGAAGAGGGATCGATCAAGAATCAAACCGTGGGCGCGTTGGGCGCGCTGGCGATGTTTGCCGCGGTGATCGTGATCGGCAGCTGTTCTCGAAGCAGCCAGCCCGTGGCAGTGCAGCAACCCGTGCCATCAACCACGCCGGCTGCGGCGCCGGCCCCGACGGTCCCGGTTCCGCCACCGACTCCCGCGCCGGTCGTGGCGAAAGCGAAAAAGCATCGGGCCGCAACCCTTTCCTATGTCAACCGGGAGTACGGACTCTCGTTCAACTTTCCCCGCACCTACCAGCTGAAGACTCAGCTCGCGACCCAGGCCGGTCCGACAACGAATGGCAACGAAACGCCGGCCACGTCCGCGACCGCCGGGCCGTTGCCGATGAATTTTGTTCATCCCGGCGGAATGGCGCTGGCAGCTGTGGAGATGCCCGCCAACTCGTATCCCGGAACGAACTTCCAGTCCGGCTTCATCAACATCAGCGTGAATCCCGGCATGACCGCCGAAGCTTGCGCTCAATTTGCGCCCACGGAGACGAATGGCGGAGCGGAGGCTTCGTCCCCGGCGAAAATCGTGGCGGTAAAAATTGGCGCTCTCGAGTTTCAGCAGGTTGAGAGCCCCAGCGATGCCGCGATGAAACCGGCCGACACAAAGTACTATCACGTGTTCGGCAACGGAGGCTGCTATGAATTCGGGTTGGGAATCACGACCAACGACGCGGGTAACGGCGACGGCGGGGAAGTCGCGCCCGTAGATCGCCAGACGGTGTTTACCCGGCTGGAAAAGATCCTGGCTACGGTGAAAATTCGGCCCGCGGTGATGCCGGAAACCCCGGCGCCGGTTCCGGCGGTAGCCGCTACCACCCCGGCGGACTCTTCAAATACGGCACAACCTGAAGCGGCCGGACCGAACTTCTAGCCGGTGGGTGAACCTGCGACGGAGTTGCCTGGACTGCCGGCGGTGGAGGGCAGTCCAGGTTTTTGATTGCCCGGCTGGTAGGTCTTGAATCCGGCGCGTTGCATGCCCCGGATCGCCTCCGGGTTTTTCATGAAGGTTTCCCAGACAAAGCCGGTGCGGGCGTTTTCCGCCATGAGCAGCGTGATTCCGGTATCGATGGCGATTACGTCATTGTCATACCAGGGCTTCAACGGGTTAAAGGCGTTCACGAATCCATAGGTGCACCAGGCATCGGGATAGCGATCCCTGATATTGCGCAGAACCCGCATGACCGGTTGCGGCAGGAACGGCAGCGAGCCACCGGCTGCGCTCGGGACCACGGTGCCATCGATCGGACCCATGGCGGGGGGGCCGCCCCAAACCACATAGCCCGCTTGCGAGTCCGACGCCGTGATGCCCCAGAGATCATCGCTGTAGTCGGGAAATTGTTTTCCCAGCTCCAGGCAGAAGCGGCGATGCACGTCGGTGGCAATGGCGGAGTTCTGAAAGTAATCCGCGTAACGGTCGCGCTTGCCCCGGAAATCGAACCAGGCCTGCGAATACTGGTGCACAAAAAGGGGCGCAAACGAACCGATGTAGCGCAGCCCGTCATATTCAAATATGTTTCGCTTCCACGCATCCCAGGTTGCGGCCTTGAGGGGATGCGAGGACGAGCCCATGCCCAGGAGATACATCATCATCAGTTCGCTGTAGTAATCCCAGCGATACGGCAGGAATCCGGCTTCGGGCAGCCATCCGTGGGGCAGCAGGGTGGTGTCTTCCGAGAGCCACGTCCAGTCCACGCGATCGAAAATGGCTCGCGCCAGATCGCGAATTTCGGAATTTTCAAAATGCTGCCGGCAGCACAGGATGCCGCAGAGCAGAATGGCGGTGTCCACCGAAGAGATTTCCGAATCCCACAGTCTCTCGCCGGTATTGACGTTGGCGAAGTGGTAGAAGAATCCGCGATGGTGAGGCAGGGTCTTCCAAAGAAAGCGCAACGAGTTGAGCACCCGGGTGCGTGCTTCGGAAGGGGAAATAAATCCGCGCTTCTCTCCAATACACAGCGCCGAGAGACCGAAGCCGGTGGCCGCGATGCTGGCGACCACGGCATTGTCGGTGGTCGCCTTCCGCGCATTGCAACGGTCCTTGACCAGGCCGGTCTGGGGGTTGGCCTGCTCCCAGAAGTAGCAGACATTTATTCGTTCGAGTTCATCGAGGAACTGGTCATCCTCCGGCGAAAGGTAAGTCTTGGCGGGCGGAGGGGCTGGCCGGGCGTGCTGCTCGGGCGAGGGCGCCAGGGGCGATGGTGACAAGAAAGAAGCGAATCCCCATTCGGCGGCAGGTGGGCAAATCCCCAGGCTGGCCATCTGTCTGAGAAACTCCCGGCGGGACCGGACTATGGGGCCAAACTCCCTCTCATCCACAGCACAAGCCTAAACGATCCTGCCCTGAGGAACGATGGACGAAGCCAGCACGAAGGTAACAGGGATGGTTACAGCAGCTGAGACTAAAGGTCTTGACGAAAGATAGGGCGCGACTAAAAATCCTGGCTGGGGAGCGGGCGTCGTAGAATATTCCGATGCAGGTAAGAGGATGACGGGAAAGCGCAGGCTGCTCATGTGGACGGCAGCCATTGTCGTGGCGGAATTGATTGCCGTGGCGATCCTGCTGACCCGTCCGCGCACCCGGCCCATGATGCTGCGCGGCGCCGTAGTCAAGCAGGACGCGGATCCCACCAAGGAGCTGCCGCTGGCCGATGTTGAGATCGCGGCGCTCTACAACGGCGCAGTCATCGGCGAGGGCAAGTCGGATTCCTCTGGCGCCTACACCGTTCTATTGCGCAACCGGATATGGATCGGACGTCCCGTCCTGCTCCAGTTTCGACATTCCGACTACACGCCGCTGGACCTGAAAGAGTTCGTCGGCGACAAGTTATATGTTGCCCGCATGGTGCCCCTGCCGCACGATGGAAACACCGCCAATCATCCTCCGATTGTGGTGTCGAACGTCTTGGCCCGATATTCCATCAAGACCACCAACACCGCCAATGTGGGCAGCGCGGTAAAAACCTTCGAAGTGGCGAATGTCGGAAATGTCCCTTGCCGTAAACAGCCTCCCTGCTCGCCCGACGGGAAGTGGAAGGCGGCGATCGGCTCGGCATCGCTCGATGCCGGAGATGGAAATGAATTCCGCAATGCCCGAACATCATGCATCGCCGGGCCGTGTCCGTTTACCAAGATCGAAGAAGAAGATTACCTGCAGGGCGGCCGCGAGGTAAAGGTATCGGCCAGGAACTGGTCGGACACGGCCACCTTCCTGCTGGAGGCTGAAGTATTTCGGCCCATGGTCAGCGACATGGTCCGGACTTCCCATCCCGTCATCTTCGGCCAGACGCTGAACTTTACCGTGCCCGGATCGGCGGAAGGGGTCAGCATTCTCGCCGAGATCAACGGCGACACCATCACCTTCCCCTTCGGACCGAATCTCTATTTGAGCTGGGCCGATTGCAACGCGCGCGTGAACAAAGATCAGACCAAGGTGTATCGCTGCGAGCTCAAGCCCGGGTATAAGTTCCCGTAGGCTTTGGGAGTGTAGGCGCGAGCGTCTTCGCCCGTGCGGCAGCGCCGCGGGTGCCGCCCCGAGGTCAATATTCCCCTGCGACAGGTGTCCCGCGCCGCCACGAGCCTTCGCCAAGTCCTAAAACAGCTCCACGGCCGCCGCATGGCCAGAAGCAGAAGCCAGTCGCCGGTCTCGCGTAATGATCGGCGCCCCGAGTTCTTCGGCCAGCACGATATAGGCAGCGTCATAGGCAGAAAGATTGTGACGCAGTTGCCAAATCCGGGGAAGGAGCACGACGTGAGGATACCGAGCCAAGCGGAGATCCAGCAGGTCGCGCACCGCCTCCTCCGCCCGGTGCGCTGAGACCACTCCTTGCCGTGCCAGACGCCGTAAAACCTGGGCTACTTCAAGGTCCAGAAGATGGGGGGTATGCAGGGTTTCGTGACGCGAATATATTCGTTTCTCAATGCTCTGTCCCGCGGCGGTCTGAAGAAGCCAGTCAACCGCGGCAGACGCATCCAGAACAATCATCGGGCCTCGCGCTCTTCTCGTACCAGGCGAGCGGTATCGAGCGGCGCCGACACCGGCTTGCGCCCATGCAGGCGCTCTCGCAGTTCTGCCAGGGTTGGCCTTTCCGCGATCTCCTTGAGCTCTGCTAACAGGTAGTCCGAAAGTGACATGCCCGCCATGGCAGCGCGAGCTTTCAGGCCCCGGTGCAAAGCGTCGGGTACGTTCCGTACCTGAATCATCTTTGACATGTTGTTAGCGTACTTTCATGTGGAGCACATGTCAAGAGGAGGCAGCCAGCCTCCTCAGGTTTTTGGAGGGCTCTCCCCCCTGGAAATCTTTCGCAGCCTCCCCGACGTCCTCGCTCGCGCGGCAGCGCCACGAAAGCCTGCGCACGAGCGGGGCGCTCGCGCCCACATTGTCCTTCTAGCGCCCTTTGCGCGACCGGTTGACGGCTTCTCTGGCTTCTTTATCCGCGGTGCGGCGGCGTTCGGTTTCGCGCTTGTCCCACAGTTGCTTGCCTTTGGCCAGGGCGAGTTCAACTTTCACCCGGCCATTCTTGAAGTACATCCGCGTGGGGATGAGGGTCAGGCCCTTCTGCTGGGTCTTGCCGATGAGCTTGCGGATTTCTTCCTTGTGCACCAGCAGCTTGCGGGTGCGCAAGGGCGCGTGGTTGAAGATGTTGCCGTGATCGTAAGGTCCGATGTGGCAGTTCAGCAGCCAGAGTTCACCGTCCTTGAGCAGGCCGTAGGAGTCCTTGAGGTTGGCTTGTCCGGCGCGGACCGACTTGACTTCGGTGCCGGTCAGGGCCACCCCGGTCTCGAATTTCTCCAGCAGGAAATAGTTATGGGAGGCGACCCGGTTGACGGCAGCGTCACGCTGGCCCGCGGCCGTGGGATCGCGGCGGGGGTTCTTCTCGGGACTGGGCTTGGTCTGGTGAGAGGTCGCGCGCGCCATGGGGATAACTAGCTTATCGTATCCGCGGCCATGTGGGGACAGCCGCCCCCGTTGGGAATCTCGCCACTGTCATCCTGAGCGAAGCGGAAAGTTCGCTGCGCGAACTTTCCGCGCAGTCGAAGGACCCCTATAGCCGTAACGGTCTTTAATCTCGCTGGGATCTTGCATTGCCGACGAAAATCCCGCGCCAATCGTGAATTGTGCCGCTTATAGGGGTCCTTCGACTCCGCCTGCACTTCGCAAGCGAAGTGCAGGCTGCGCTCAGGATGACAGAGCAGCGCAACCTGCGGAACGCTGCTTCCGCCCAACGGGGCGGCTGTCCCCACATGGCCGCGAATAGTCACTTACGCTCGACCCTTGCTCCTGAACGAGATTCTGCATCCCAACACTTGAGGGCGTGATCCGAATCGCAAACGTAACTCTCCCGAAATGGTTTTGGCGGTAACGCCTTTGGGACTAAGCCTAATGAGTAACTGCTACCAGAGCAGTCACTTCCATGGCCCAGGGCCGATGCTATAATCAGCCAGCTAACTTCTAAAATCAGCGCATTTTCAGCGGCCTAGCCCGGGGTTTTGGCCGATCCCCGAGGGAAGACTGCCTGCGAGGGACCCAGTGAAGACACGCCTGATTCGCCCGGCAGCCATCGCGTTGCTCGTCGTAGTCGTGACCCTGCCTATCGGCGCCGAGAGCGCCAAGTCGCTGTACAACAAAGGCAAAGACGCCGAAGCGCGCCAGAATTATGAAGCCGCATTCGATTTTTACCGCCAGGCCTACGAGCAGAAGCCCAGAGATTTGGCCTATCGGACCTCGTACGAGCGCACTCGGTTCCTGGCTGCAGCCTCGCATGTGCATCGCGGCCAGTTGTTGCGCGATGCCGGCAAACTGCAGGAAGCCCTGGCCGAGTTCCAGAAAGCGGGAGAAATCGATTCCTCGAGCTTCATCGCGCAACAGGAAATCCGGCGTACCCAGAAGATGATCATTGACGCGAGCAGCGCGCCGGGGCCGACTTCCGTGGAGCGGCCGCCGACGGGGCTGGAGAAACGGGTGCAGGAGGCGCAGGGACCGGTCGATCTGGCCGCCATCGCGAATATCCCCATCACCCTGAGGATCGGCCCCGAAGATACCAAGATCATTTACGAAACTGTGGGCAAGCTGGCCGGAATCAACGTGCTGTTCGACCCGGACTATACCTCGCGGCGAATCAAGATCGAGCTGAACGGGGTCACGCTGCAGGAGGCGTTGGAGATCATCGCGCTGGAATCGAAGACATTCTGGCGGCCGGTGACGCCGAACACTATCTTTGTCGCTTCCGATAACCCGGGCAAGCGCAAGGAAATTGAACAGAGCGTCATTAAGACCTTCTATCTGGCGAACCTGTCGCAGCCCACGGAGTTGCAGGACGTGGTCAATGCGCTGCGCCAAATCCTGGAAATTTCCCGCATCCAGCCCCTGCCTTCGCAAGGCGCGCTGGTGGTGCGCGGGACTCCGGACCAGATTGCGCTGGCGGAAAAATTAGTGAGCGACCTGGACAAGGCGCGTCCCGAAGTCATCGTGGAAGTGGCCATTATGCAGGTCAGCCGCGACAAGACGCGAAACCTGGGTATCAGTCCTCCCACCAGCGCCACCGTGGCCTTGCAGAACAATCTCAATACCACAAGCGGCACTTCGACCACGACCGGCACCAGCTCGACCACCTCGGGGACGGCGAACCAGGTCAACCTCAACCGCCTGGGAAACCTGAACGCTACCGACTTTACGGTCACCATTCCGCCGGCCACGGCCACCGCGCTGTTTAGCGACAGCAGCACCAAACTCATTCAGAACCCGCAGATCCGCGCCGTGGATGGGCAAAAGGCTTCCCTCAAGATCGGCGACCGGGTGCCGATCGCGACCGGTTCATTCCAGCCCGGCATTGGCGGCGTGGGCATCAATCCGCTGGTCAACACCCAGTTTCAATATCTGGATGTCGGCGTGAATATCGACATCACACCCAAGGTACATGCCGGCCGCGAAGTCACCTTGAAAGTTGCGATGGACATTTCCTCGGTCACGGGGCAATCGAACATTGGGGGCATCAGCCAGCCGGTGATCGGCCAGCGCAAGATCGAACACGAAATCCGCCTGAAAGAAGGCGAAGTAAACATCATGGGCGGAATTCTGGAGGACCAGGACATCCGGTCGCTGAACGGAATTCCGGGGCTGTCGCAGATTCCGATCCTGAAGTACCTGTTTTCGCAGAGCAACGTCGAGCACAAGGAAAACGAAATTGTCTTTGCCCTGATTCCGCACATTATCCGGGCGCGAGATGTGACCGACCTGAACGAGAAGGCTCTGGAAGTGGGAACCGCATCTGCCATCGAATTGCGGCGCGCCAGCCAGGCGCCGCCTGCGGTTCCGGGGAACGAGGCAATGCCGGGGCCCGCCCAGGCCCCCATGCCGGTGCCGCCGGCGCAACCCGCTCCCCCCATGGCGGCGGGCGCGGCCAGTTTCATGTTTGATCCGGCCAACGTTACGCAGGCGCCCGGATCCACTTTTGCGATCAACGTGCTGCTCAAGGGCGCGCAGAATGTATATTCCGTCCCGCTGCAGGTGAGCTACGATCCCAAAATTCTGCAGGTGGTGAACGTTTCCAACGGAGGCCTGCTCTCGCAGGACGGCCAAATCGTGACGCTGGTGCATCGCGATGACGATTCGACCGGGGCCTTGCAGGTCACGGCAACGCGGCCGCCGGGAGCGACCGGTATTTCCGGACAAGGCGTCGTAGTCACTCTGACCTTCATGGCAAAGGCAAGTGGACAGTCCACGCTGGCCATCTCAAAAGGCGGGGCGCGCGATCCGGCGATGCAAGCCCTGCCGGTGGCCGGAGCGGCGGCCACCGTCACCGTGCAGTAGCGCGATGGGCTTAAAGTCCGCGCCGTTTTCGACGATAATAATCTGATGAAGTCCGCCGCCTTGAAACCCGGTTCCGCACGCGGCCCACTCGGATTCACGCTCATTGAGTTGATCGTGGCCACCGCCATCCTGGTGATCCTGACCGGGCTCGCCCTGCCCCTGGCGCGGGTGGCCATCAAGCGCGAGAAAGAGCGTGAACTGCGCAACGACCTCTGGGAGTTGCGCGATGCCATCGATCGCTACAAAGACGCCGCCGATCGGGGCGCATTCCAGATCAAAGTTGGCACGGAAGGATATCCGCCGGATTTGGACACGCTGGTCAAGGGCGTGGACGTGGGCGGCAAGAAGGTGCGCTTCCTGCGCCGGATTCCCCTGGACCCGATGACCAACAGTACGGAATGGGGCATGCGTTCCATGCAGGACGATCCCGATTCAGATTCCTGGGGTGGGCAAAACGTT
The DNA here is from genome assembly GCA_963742495.1 of Terriglobia bacterium. Lineage (GTDB taxonomy): Bacteria > Acidobacteriota > Terriglobia > Terriglobales > Acidobacteriaceae > JAIQFF01. Next base: position 8,307 of record CAVULZ010000002.1, on the reverse strand, counting down.
TTTGACGTGTTCACCAAATCGCAGGGCACCGGGCTCGACGGCACGGAGTACAAGACCTGGTAATGCGAAAACCTGGTAATGGCTAAACCAAGACACCGGCGGGAACGCGGCTTTACCCTCATCGAGCTGATGATCGTCATCAGCATGATTCTGATCCTGGTGTCGATTTCGATCCCAGCCTACAACCAATCTATCCTGCGAGCCAAGGAGTCCGTGCTCAGGCAGGATTTATTCGAACTGCGCTCCCTCATTTCGCAATACACGCTGGACAAACAGAAGGCGCCGCAGTCGCTCGACGACCTGGTGCAGGCGGGATACATCAAGCAGATTCCGACCGATCCCATGACGGGCAGCAACAGCTCCTGGACGGTCGATCAGGAAGACACGGTGATGTCAGTGGACCAGGAGGACCCCGGCATCAGCGATGTGCACAGCGGCGCGGCAGGCACAGCGAGTGACGGCACGGCGTACAGCAGTTGGTAGGTTGGATGTGGTCGCGGCCGACCCGCCCGCGGTTATTGAATTTGACTTTAGAACTCGCGGGCAAGTCGCCCGCGACCACATCAGTACCAGCAATCACCCCAGCACCGCAATTTGAACACTTCCAGTCAAAGCACTAACATCTAGGCATGCCGGTTGAAACCGAAATCACTGCCTCCACCTACACTCCGATCCGCGCGCCGCGCGGGACCCAGATCACATGCAAAGGCTGGCAGCAGGAAGCCGCGATGCGCATGTTGATGAATAATCTCGACGAGGAAGTCGCGGAACGGCCGAAGGATCTGGTGGTCTATGGCGGCACCGGGCGAGCGGCGCGGAGTTGGGAGGCGTATCACGCCATCGTGGCGTCGTTGAAGAATCTTGAAAATGACGAGACCCTGCTGGTTCAGTCGGGCAAGCCGGTCGGCGTGTTCAAGACCCACGACCATGCGCCACGAGTGCTGATCGCGAATTCCAACCTGGTGGGGCACTGGTCCAATTGGGAAAAGTTCAACGAACTGGAACGGGCCGGCCTGATGATGTATGGGCAGATGACGGCGGGTTCGTGGATCTATATCGGCTCGCAGGGAATCGTGCAGGGCACGTTCGAGACGTTCTCGGCGGCTGGGGAAAAGCATTTCGGTGGCGATCTCGCTGGCCGGCTGATCGTCAGCGGCGGCATGGGCGGCATGGGTGGCGCGCAACCGCTGGCCGCGACCATGACGGGCGCGGCGTTTCTGGGCATCGACGTTGACGCCGAACGCATCAAGAAGAGGCTCAAGACCGGCTACTGCGACTTCATGGTTACGACGCTCGACGAAGCCTTGCGCATCCTGAAAAACGCAGTGCGAAAGAAAGAAAATGTTTCCGTCGGGCTGGTGGGGAATTGCGCCGATATTATTCCCGAGCTGGCCGAACGCGGGGTGCTGCCCGACATCCTGACGGATCAGACCTCGGCGCACGATCCGCTGAATGGTTATGTCCCGAACGGAATGACCCTGCCGGAAGCCATCGAGTTGCGGCAGCACGATCCCAAGGCTTATCAGGAACGCTCCCTCGATGCGATGGCCCGTCACGTCGAAGGCATGCTGCGCCTGCAGAAAATGGGTGCCGTGACCTTTGATTATGGAAATAACATCCGTACATTTGCTTTTCAGCGCGGCGTGAAGAACGCCTACGACTTTCCCGGTTTTGTTCCGGAGTACATCCGTCCTCTGTTCTGCGAGGGCCGCGGTCCGTTTCGCTGGGTCGCGCTGTCGGGCGATCCCTCGGACATTGCGGTGACTGACGACCTGGTGCTGGAACTGTTTCCCGACAACCGGATCCTGCGCCGCTGGATTGACCTGGCCCGCAAGCGCATCAAGTTTCAAGGCTTGCCGGCGCGCATCTGCTGGCTGGGTTACGGCGAGCGGGCACAATTCGGCCTGGCCATGAACGATCTGGTGAAGAAGGGCAAGCTCAAGGCGCCGATTGTCATCGGCCGCGACCACCTCGATTGCGGCTCGGTCGCGTCGCCATTCCGCGAAACCGAGACTATGAAAGATGGCAGCGACGCAGTGGCCGACTGGCCGCTGCTGAATGCTCTGCTGAATACGGCGGCGGGTGCATCCTGGGTCTCGATCCACAATGGCGGCGGAGTGGGCATCGGCTATTCGCTGCACGCCGGGCAGGTCACGGTCGCCGACGGCACCGAGATGATGGCGAAACGAATCGAGCGTGTGCTGACCACCGATCCCGGCATGGGCGTGATCCGCCACGTGGATGCAGGCTACGAAGAAGCGAAGGACTTTGCGAAGAAGAGGGGAGTGAAAGTGCCGATGGCGAAGAAGCCCTGCGCAGACTATGTAGAGACGGGTCAGAGACCCGTCCCTGCACGGTCACTGCTAAACTAACCATCGAGTGGCGCCTCCAACCAAAAGCGGGACTGCCGATCGTGCCTTGCTGCTGATTAATATCAGCCAACTGCTGACCCTGCGGTCTTCTTCCCGAAACTCCGGCCCACGCCGCGGGGCGGAGCTCGGCGAACTGGGCATGATCAAAGATGGAGCCATGCTATGCGCAGGTGGAAAAATTGTCTCGGCCTGCAAAACTAAAGACGCCCTGCGCGATCCCTGGATAAAACGACATCGCAGAAAGATTGTCGAAATCGATTGCATGGGGCAGGTTGTTCTTCCCGGGTTTGTGGACTCGCACACGCATCCGGCGTTCGTCACGCCGCGGCTGCTGGATTTTGAGAAGCGCATCTTGGGCGCGACCTATGAGCAGATCGCGGAAGCCGGCGGCGGAATTCGTTCGAGCGTAGAGGGCGTGCGCCAGGCCGGCAAAAAATTGCTGGCGGATAAAGTGCTGGAAGCGCTGCGCGAAATGGCAGAGCAGGGCACGACCACGGTCGAAGCCAAGTCAGGATATGGACTGACGCTCGACTCTGAGATCAAGTCGCTGGAGTCCATCCGCAGCGCAGCCGCCAAGTGGCCGGGCACAGTGATCGCAACCCTGCTGGGCGCGCACGTTGTCCCGAAAGAATTTCACGGCCGAGTGCAGGCCTATATTGACCTGGTCTGCCAACAGATGATTCCTCTGGTAGCGGAGCGCAAGCTGGCGAAGTTCGTGGACGTATTCACGGACCGCGGAGCCTTCAACCCGGAAGACGCGGAAAGGATATTTGATGCTGCCAAGCAACACGGCCTGGGCGTGCGGGCCCACGTCTGCCAGTTGAGCGAGACCGCATTGCGGCCGCTGTTGCGCTTCCACGTCGCGTCTCTCGACCACCTGGACTACGTCAGCGACGCGGATATAAGGCTTCTCGCCAAGACCGAAACGGTGGCCACGCTGGTGCCGGGCGCGAATCATTTTCTCGGCCTGGAGAAATTTCCGCCGGCCCGCAAACTGATCGACGGCGGCGCGGCGGTCGCGCTGGCCACGGACTACAATCCGGGGTCGTCTCCGACGCTCAGCATGCCGTTCGTGCTGTCGCTGGCCTGCACCCATATGAAGATGTCGCCCGCCGAGGCGATTACCGCAGCCACGCTCAATGGAGCCTGGGCCTTGCGTTTACAGGAGCGAAAGGGGTCGATCGAACCGGGAAAGGACGCCGATCTGGCGGTGTTCGATGTGGTCGACTATCGAGAAATCGCCTACTGGGTGGCGTCGAACCGCTGCGCATTTTCAGTTCTCAACGGCGCCGTGGCGGACTCGCGGCCACGACGCGCCAAGCCGGCGGCCACGATTTGAGCGAACCCAACTCCGTTGCTATAATCGGGGCTGTTCAAAACGCTTCCAGCTGGTTGACTGCCTGCACTGACTGGCAACTCCGTCCAAGTCCTCGCGTGCCCCACGACGCGCCCGGCGCCGGCAGACAAGCTGTGAGACCAAACGTGGCCAGGTAGCTCAGGTGGTAGAGCGCAGCCCTGAAAAGGCTGGCGTCGGCGGTTCAACTCCGTCCCTGGCCACCATTTAAACACCTCTATTGTCAATGATTTATAGACTATTTACAATAGTGTACTGTCGGGTGTACTCTTCATTAATGAATTTCTCCCCCCAAGGTTCTGAACGGTAGGCAGAAAAGGGGAGATATGGCGCGAATCAAACTCTACAGGCGGCACGTTCAAGCCTGCACTCATCAGGACGACAAGTTTTATCAGCGGTGCAACTGCCCGGTCTGGTTTGAAGCGAACGTCATCGGGCTTCGCTGGAATACGGCATCCAACTCTTGGTCTCAGGCTCAGACGCAGGAGTCGCTTCAATCCCGTTGGTCGTCGAAGTTAAAGAATTGGCGTGAAGCGGAGCACCTTGCGCGCGAACTCGAAGAGAAACTCTCCGATATAAAGGAGGGCAGGAGCCGCCCAGATACGAAGACCGTCGAAGAAGCGGTCATCCTATTCCTTCAGAACAAACGCGGTGAGCAACTTGCGAGTGACACGCTCTATCGTCACGAGCACATCACGGGCCTGCTGCTCGAATTCTGCAAGGGACAAGGAATCCGATTTATACGCGATATCACATCCGCCCATCTCGGATCGTGGCGGTCAGAATGGACGGTCAAGTCGGCTCAGGCGCGGAGGTCGTTTCAAGAGAAGGTTCGCAACTTCTTCAAGTTCTGCTTTGCCGCAGGTTGGATCACGACTGACCCGAGCAAGAGCCTGTCATCGATCAAGGTCAAGAACGTCGCAGCGGCTGTACGCCCTTTCACTCCTGAGGAGTACGAGCGGATTATCGCAGCGGTCGATAAGACCACGCTGACCGACTACAACAAAGCCCGCGTCAAGGTCTGCATGCAGCTACAGCGGCACTCTGGGCTGTCCCTCGTGGATGCAGTCTGCCTTGCTAAAGACGAATTGATTCAGGACAATGCTGGCTTTCGTGTGAAGTGCGACCGCCAGAAGACCGGAACCCACGTCAATAACGTCATTCCCGCGTGGCTCGGTCGAGAACTGCTGAAGGTCAAGAACGGTAACCCGAAGTATTTCTTCTGGTCTGGAGTGACGACCGCAGAAGATGCACCGTCGTATTTTCACAAGATGTACAGGAAGGTCTTTAAGGTGGCTGAGATTGACGGCAGTTCGCACGATTTGAGGCACACGTACGCGGTCGAATTGCTCGAAAAGGGTGTCGGGATGGAAGCCCTGAAGAAAGCCCTTGGCCATGCAGGCATTCAAATTACCGAGAGATACTACGGGAAGTGGAGCAAGGGACAGCAGGACAACCTTGATGCGGCTCTACGAGATGTCATGAGTGAAGAGATGGTTTAACGTCAATACACGCTGCGGGCGGCACTGGGAGTCTACCCCAAAAACAAAGAAGCCCCGTCCAGCGAGGGCTGAAGGGGAAAGGGTAATGTCGATTTAAGTGTAGTAGCTTGAACTCGACCTTGTGGACAACCTTGCCGAGACCCCACGTATCGGACACAGACTGGTATCCGAGTCGGGGGATTTTGAGTGCAATCGCGATTTATCACCAACTATCCTTTTCAGCCACTACCAACCCCATCGCTTTCATTGACTTGCCCCCCGTCCAAACCTAACATGACTAACCAGTGTCCACGCCCTCCCAACCCGTGGGGCAGACGATTTCCCATTACCGCATCCTCAGCAGGATCGGCGGCGGTGGCATGGGCGTGGTCTACGAGGCCGAAGACCTGAAACTCGGCCGCCACGTTGCCCTGAAGTTCCTTCCGGACGAACTTGCCCATGACACACAGGCCCTCAGCCGTTTCCAGCGGGAGGCCAAAGCAGCCTCCTCGCTGAACCATCCAAACATCTGCACGATCTACGAAATTGATGAGGCCGATGGGCGGACCTTCATCGCCATGGAACTGCTAGAGGGGCAGACGCTCCGGCACCGGATCGCGGGCAAGCCGATGGAGATCGAGGCGGTGCTCGATCTGGGCATCCAGATTTCCGATGCGCTGGATGCGGCACACTCGAAGGGCATCATCCACCGGGACATCAAGCCCGCGAACATCTTTGTGACGAATCGAGGACAGGTGAAGATCCTCGATTTTGGACTGGCGAAGGTCACCCTCAAACCGGAGAGCGTTGCCATGAGCGCCCCGACCATCGGGTCAGAGGAGAATCTTACCAGCCCCGGCTCGACACTGGGCACGGTCGCGTATATGTCTCCCGAGCAGGTGCGAGGGAAGGAACTCGATGCTCGCACCGACTTGTTTTCTTTTGGTGCAGTCCTGTACGAGATGTGTACGGGCGTGCTTCCATTTCGAGGCGACACCAGCGGTGTGATCTTCGAATCCATTCTGAATCGAGCGCCAGCCCCGGCAGGCAGGCTGAACCCCGACCTACCGCCCAAACTGGACGAGATGATTGGCAAATGCTTGGAGAAAGACCGCAATCTGCGCTACCAGGGCGCAGCCGATGTACGAACGGATTTGCAGCGCGTCAAGCGCGATGATGTTTCCGGCACCAAATCGCAAGCCTCCGCCACCAGCTCTCACTTTTCTTCACTCCGCGCCTCCAGCGGCTACTCCAGACATGGCAAGGCCAAGTTGGTGACTGGTGTTCTCATAACACTAGCTCTGGTAGCGGTAGCGGGTTATGGAGTTTTCAGGCTCCTGAAGGTCAAAGCCGAGCCCCCATTTCAGGACTTCACAATCACTCAGGTTACGAAGAACGGGAAAACGGTTGCCGCCGCGATCTCGCCGGACGGGAAGTATCTTCTCAGCGTTCTCGAGGAGAATGGTAAGCAGAGTCTGTGGCTTCGGAACATTCCGACAAGTAGTGACACTCAAGTGCTTGCGCCATCTCATGTTTTTTACCAAGACCTAAGTTTTTCTCCGGACGGCAACTACGTCTTTTTTTCCGAAGCCGCGAACAATGCCGGTTTTGTCCACAATCTGTTTCGAGCGCCTGTACTGGGAGGAACTCCGCAACTAGTCGTGCGAGATATCGACTCAGGCATCAGTTTTTCTCCAGACGGAAATAGCATGGCATTCATGCGGGCCAATGAGCCCGAGGAAGGGAAGTTTCGAATTCTTACACTCACCATCGGAACGAACGAAAAGATTCTGTCCGGCGGTTCGGTATCGGAGCTACCAAAGGTTCTCGCATGGTCCCCCGAAGGCCGACACATCGCGTTGAGTTACTCCCATGCGTTTGGAGCGGTCAGTGCAATTCAATTGTTCGATGTCCGTTCTTCGAAGTGGTATCCATTTGTGCGATTCAATGACAAAAATCTCGAAGACCTCGTCTGGATACCCAATGGCCGGGGCCTTCTGACCACCTATCAGATCGGCTCTGGGCCGCCGCCGTCGCGCCTGCAGATTGGATTCGTTGCCTATCCGGACGGGGACTTTCATCGAATTAGCAAGGACACGAATAGCTACCAGACGCTGACCCTTTCGGCTGACGGTAAGACATTAGCGACCGTGCAACAAACGCCGACTGAGACGCTATACGTCATGCCCGCATTTGGTTTCACCGGAACTTCCCAGCCGGCAGGTGCACAAAGCAAGGACTCCCATTTCTTCGCATGGGCTGGGAATAGCGAGGTCTATTTCGACGGTGATCTGACTCGGGTCGCACTGGATGGCAGCAAGCGAACGGTGGTGTTTAGTGAACCATCTGACCAAGTGTATAGACCGGCGCGTTGCCTTGACGGGAAATATGTCGTAGTAGTGAGGTATGGCCATCCCGAAGGTAGTTCAGCTAACCTCTGGCGAATTGATGCCGACGGTACTAATATGACGCAGCTTTCGCATGGGTTGGGTGATGTGGGCCCCGCTTGCTCCCCTAACAGCCCATGGGTCTACTACAGAAATGTGATCGACAAACGGATTATGCGAGTCCCCATCGAGGGCGGGGAGTCGGAGGTAGTTTCGGGCACTGTCTCACCGGGCATGATTTTCGGTGTTCCGGGATTGGGTTTGTCTCGTGATGGTAAGTTGCTCGCGTTTGGAGCTATGAAAACGGACGGTGGAATGAAGGTTGGAGTGACGAACTTGACTGGCCAATCCGAGCCGCGGACACGCCTATTGGAACCCGATCCCCGAATCGAGTACGAAATCAGGTTTACCCCAGACGATAAGTCCTTGGTCTACATCATTGTTGACCAAAACGGCGCCGACAACTTATGGCTTCAACCGCTCGATGGTTCACGCGGCCACCAGCTCACAAATTTTGCCTCAGACAGCATCCAGACTTTCGAATTCTCGCCAGATGGCAAAACGCTCGGAGTCATGAGGTTGCATATTGAGTCCGATGTCGTCGTGCTGCACGACAATCCGGCCCCGAATCCCTAAACCGGCTGAAGTCTAGGCAAGCCGAGAGTCTTGCCTTTCCTCGAGTCCTCGCAAGAGACGCTACCTGCTAACTGTCG
>CAVULZ010000001.1:0-73515 GCA_963742495.1 Terriglobia bacterium | reverse complement strand
AAATCTAACTATGCGGCGTTGCTGCGCCTTTGCCGTCAGGATTTATCTCTTGATTGATCCCCAATGATCTGATGCCTGCCACCGTCATACGTCCGGCCCGAAATGTTGCGGGTTCCCTGCGACTGCCCGGGGACAAATCCATTTCGCACCGCTACGCCATGCTGGCCGCCATCGCGGAAGGGACCACACGGCTGGAGAATTTCTCTACTGGCGCGGACTGCGCCAGCACTCTGGGCTGCGTAAGAGCGTTAGGCGTCGAAGTAGAGCGCACCGAAAACACCGTGTTCATTCACGGCCAGGGCCCGACTTTGTGTCCGCCGGCATCGCCCCTGGATTGTGGCAACTCAGGTTCAACCATGCGGATGCTGAGCGGGATCCTGGCGGGACAGGAGTTCAGCTGCCAGCTTACCGGCGATGAATCGCTCTCGCGGCGTCCCATGGCGCGAATCATCGCACCACTTGAGATGATGGGAGCGACGATTAAGGCACAGGACGGAGGACGGCCGCCGCTCCGCATTGCCGGGGGAAAGCTGAACGCGATCCGCTACAACCTGCCGGTGGCCAGCGCGCAGGTGAAATCGTGTGTGCTGTTTGCCGGTCTGTTTGCGAATGGGGAGACCGCCGTCGTCGAACCGATCCGCACCCGCGATCACAGCGAGTTGGCGCTGCGGGCGTTCGGCGCTGAGCTGACGCAGGCGGGCAATGAAGTCAGGATTGAAGGCCGTCAGAGATTGAAAGCGATCGAAGCTGTGATTCCGGGCGACATTTCGAGCGCAGCGTTCTTCCTTTGCGCCGCCGGATTGTTTCCCGGATCGCACCTAGTGATCGAGGATTTGCTCATGAATCCTACCCGGGCGCGGCTTCTGGATATCCTGATCCTGATGGGGATCGGAATTTCCGTGACCCAACTGGAAGAGCAGCACGGAGAGCTACGGGGAACCGTGAAAGTGGAAGGGCGCCACTTGAAGGGGATCAAAATTGCCGGCCCTGACACTGCCGCCCTGATCGACGAGATCCCGGTGCTGGCGGCGATTGCGCCTTACACAGACGGCGGGATGGAGATTCGCGATGCGCGCGAGTTGCGGGTAAAGGAGTCTGACCGGATTGCGGCCATTGCCGCCAACCTTCGCGCCCTGGGAGCGCAAGTCGACGAACGCGATGATGGCCTGAAGATTCCCGGAGGCCAGACCTTGCATGGCGCGGAAATTGATTCCTTGGGCGATCACCGCATCGCCATGGCGTTTGCCGTCGCCGCTCTGAGGGCGCAGGGGGAGACGCGGATCCAGGGCGCGCAAGCCGCGGTCATTTCCTACCCCGGATTCTTCGACGCGCTGGAGCGCGTGGTCCAGCGCTGAGTTGTCGGTCGCAGGCGTTCGCTCCTTCAGGGCTGCGGCCTGGGCCGCAAACTCGAGCTGTTCGTGGCTAGTCCAGGTGGGCCAGCTTGCCTCCATACCTGATCATGCCGTTGCCATCGTTGAGGCGCGCGACATCCGGATTCGTATACACCCGAGCCGCTTTTCGACGAACCTGATTGCCCATCAACTGGGCCACGCCATAGCTGCCCTGAAATCGGGCGGCGCCTGAGTTGAAGATGCCCGCTCCACTTCGTGCCGCGGATTCTTCCGGCGCCGTCGCATTCGGCGATGGGTAAAACGGCGAGCTGAACTGGACCCCCGGGTCGTAAGACACCGGCTGGTTGAAAACTACACTGGAGCCGGTGGGGCTGCCGGCGTAGCTGCTCGCTCCGACCACCAGCGAGGGAGACTCGAAAGTCAAAGACGGCGTGATCAGCGCCTCCGCAGGTGCCGCCGGAGTCGCCAGGCGCGGAGCGAAAGGCTCCGAGTAAGTGCCCGGGGGAACCCATTTTTCCTGCCCGAAAGCCAATCCACATAACAACAGCAGCCAGAACAAACAAGAAAGCTGACGCATAGGGTCTCCTTCAATACGCCCCTATTTTGCGCCCGCGGGCGGGATGCTTCAAGCCGGCTGCGGCCGGGGCAGTGGCTCAGTTTGAAATTCTGGTGGTCTGCCAGGGCGATTTTGGGTGGAGCAGCGCTTTAGCGCTGCAACCTGCGGTCGCGGTATGCAGGCCTCAAGGCCTGCTCCACCCGTTGCCGACGACGGTCGTGCGGGCGTTTCAAACTGAGCCACTACCCAAGCCGGGCGCCCGTCCGCGAAGCCTCTAGTTTCCTATGTATCGGGCGTACAGGCTGCGGGCAACGGCGGGGTCGGTGGTGCCCTTGATGATGGCCCGGCCGTCGGGGAACAGCGTCATCTCGTAGGGTTCGGGCCAGAATTTCAGCACAAAATCGTTGTGCCGCACAGATCCATGCGGCTTAAGGCGCGCGCTTACTTCCACGAAATCGACGGGGCGATGCCGCTCATGGATCTGCACCGAGTTTCGTCCGCAAAGCGTAATATGCGGCCGGCCTTCTCCCGCCAGATGGATAAAGTCGCGCTCGCCGCAGGCGCGGCATCCGGGGCGCGGGCTTCCGGCTGCGACTTCGGCGCGTTCGTTGCGCCACAGGTCAAAGGAAAGCAGAGTGCGCCGGAGCTGGTGATCTGCGCCTACGAGCAGCTTGATGGCCTCGATCGCGGAAATGGACGCTGCCAGGTTCACGGCAGAGTTCAAAATCCCGGCGGTTTCGCAGGTCTCGAAGGCCCCGCCCGGCGGATCGGGAAACAGGCAAGCCAGGCAGGCGGTTTTTCCCGGCAGGATATTCAAAGTAATGCCGTAGCTGCCCACAGCCGCGGTGTAGATCCAGGGGGTGGAAGTTTTTACGGCAAAATCGTTGAGCAGGTAGCGGGTTTCGAAATTGTCGGTGCCGTCGAGAATCAGCTGCATTCCGTCCAGATGGGCCTCGATATTTGCGGGGACCAGGTCGGCGACGACGGGTTCAATTACAATCTGGGAATTGAAGGCAGAAATCTGGCGGGCGGCGGCGATCGCCTTGGGCAACGATTGGGCCGCGTCAGCTTCATCGAACAGGGACTGACGTTGCAGATTGCTGGGCTCGACGTAATCGCGGTCGATAATGCGGATGGTGCCCACACCCGCCCGGGCCAGCAGGGAAGCCAGGGCCGAGCCGGTGGCGCCGCAGCCCACCAGGGCGATCCGGGCGGTCGACAGTTTCCGCTGTCCCTCCCGGCCGATTCCAGGGAAGAGTATCTGCCGCGAATATCTTTCTTCCAGATTCAAACAGATCACCAGTTCCAGGGGTACGAACCTTTATTATAGGTGCCGCTCAGTTTCCCAGGCCAAATGCAACACTGCCTGCTACCCGTTCATCGAACCATTATTGCCTGCATTCGCGAGGAGCTGGTTTGCGTTTAGAGGGAGCGATTGGGACAACCCTGACAGCACTGGCGCTCGCGGCCGTGTTCTGCCTGAACGCGAGCGCGCAATCGCCTCCGGTGCAGGAAATGCCCGCAGCCGGGTCCAGGCCGCAGCCGCGTGAGCAGTCACCCAATCCGCCGGCGGCTGGGGGGATCGCCTCCTACGAGGGGCTTATCGTCGAGAAGATTGATTTTCCCGATCTGCCCTCGGCGAATACGACCCGCCTGACCGGCCTGATTCCACAAAAGGCCGGTGCCCCTTTGGAACGCGACGCCGTACGCGGAAGCATTCAGGCGCTGTACGCCACCGGGCGTTTTGCCGATATCCAAGCTGAGGCCGAGCGCACCCCGGACGGCCGGATCGAGTTGACGTTTCACATGCGCGCCAACTTCTTTGTGGGCGAGATATTCGTGGTGGGAGAGCCGAACCCTCCGGCCGCCAACCAGGTGGTGAACGCATCCAAGCTCCAGCTGGGCGAGTTGTTCACGCGGGAGAAAATGGAACGCGCGCTGGGCAGCATCAAGCTGCTGATGGACCAGAACGGCTATTACCAGTCGCGCATCACCGACCAGGAACAGCCCCAGGTCGAGACCCAGCAGATGAATGTCGTGTTCAACATCGCGCCCGGACCTCATGCCCGGGTGGGCCGCGTGATCGTGACCGGCCCGGCTGGATTCTCCGAATTGCAGATTCAGGACATTGCCAAGCTGCATACCGGGGACTACGTGACCGTGCAACGGGTCAGCCGGGCGCTCGACCGCCTGCGCAAGAAATACCAGAAGCAGAACCGCCTTTTGTCCCAGGTCGCCATCTCCAGCCGGACCTATCGTCCGGAGACTAATACCGTGGACTACGCCCTCGAAATCGAGCCTGGACCGAAGGTAGAGATCGCCGTCGAAGGCTTCAAGATCAGCCGCACCCAGCTCAAGAAGAACGTCCCCGTCTATGAGGAAAATGCGCTGGACGATGACCTGCTCAATGAAGGCCGGCGCAATCTGCTGAATTACATGCAGGGCCTGGGCTACTTCGATGCCAAGGTCACGCTGCAAAAGGCTCCGCCTTCTGCCGGCGAGCTGCGGGTCACGTACGATATCGACGCCGGCGACCGGCACAAGCTGCTGAAGCTGCTGATCACCGGCAACAAGAGTTTCAGCGAAGATCTGATTCGATCGCGCATGCAGATCCAGCCCGCCGGCCGCTTTCTGGCGCATGGCCGGTACAGCCAGTCGCTGCTCAGCGCGGACGTTCGCAACCTCATGGCCAACCCTTATCAGGCCAACGGTTTTCTGGACGTGAAAATTACGCCCAAAGTGGAGGACAACTATCAGGGCAAGAAGAACGACCTCTCCATCACGCTGCAGATCGATGAAGGTCCGCAGACGAAAGTGGGAACCCTGCAACTGGAGGGCAACGAGACCCCCCTGGCCAGTCCCTTCCCCGACCTCAACATTTCTCCGGGACAGCCGTTTGGATATTCCAAGGTCAACGAAGACCGCGAAATCGTTCTGAACTATTACTTCAACAACGGATTTCCCAACGCCACGTTCGAGGCTTCGGCCAAGCCGTCGCCCAGCAATCCGGTGCTCATGGACGTTACCTACACCATCCACGAAGGCGACCAGGTCATTGTGGACCAGGTTTTCACCGCGGGCCTGATTCACACGCGCCCGTTTATCGTGCAGCGCGAAATCCAGATTCAGCCCGGCGATCCCCTGAGCCAGATTGACATGCTGAACACCCAGAAACGCCTGTATGACCTGGGCATATTCAGCCAGGTGGACACGGCGGTGCAGAATCCGGACAGCAGCGAACGCGAAAAGAACGTGCTGGTGAACCTGCAGGAAGCCAAGCGCTACACCTTCAATTACGGCCTGGGACTGGAATTCCAGACGGGACAGCCGAGCACGGGCGACAACCAGCCGCTGGGCAAGACGGGGGTCAGTCCGCGGGTCTCGTTTGGCGTGACCCGGCTCAACTTCCGCGGCCTGAATCACACCGTGACGCTCAAGGCCAACGTCGGAGGACTGCAGCAGCGCGGCCTGATCAGTTATGACGCTCCGCGCTGGTTCAACAATCCCAAGTGGCGGCTCACGCTGACCGCTTTCTACGACAACACGGTCGACGTCACCACCTTCACGTCGCAGCGCTTGGAAGGGTCAGTCCAGGCTGAACAGACCATCAGCAAGACCAGCCTGATGACCTACCGTCTTACCTACCGGCGGGTACGGGCGAGCGACATCCAGAACACCGTCAGCCCCGACCAGATTCCACTGCTTTCCCAGCCCACCCGGGTCGCCATTCCCAACTTCAGTTACATTCGCAACAAGCGCGACAATGATCTGGAGACCACCAAGGGAAACTACACCACGATTGACGGGGGCGTGGCGGACAGCCATTTTGGCTCGGAGACCGATTTTGGTCGGCTGCTGCTGCAGAATTCCACTTACTACGCCATCGGGCGGAAGCGGAACTCGGACCAGAAATTCGTGCTGGCCCGCTCCACTCGTCTCGGAGTTGAGATTCCTTACGGCAATACGTTCATGCCTCAACCCGGAGCGCAGTGCCTGGAGCCTCAGCCGGGGCAGCCGGCGTGCCTGCCGCTGGCCGAGCGCTTTTTCGCCGGTGGTGGAAATTCACATCGCGGATTTGGCTTGAACCAGGCCGGACCCCGCGACCCCAACACCGGCTTTCCCCTGGGCGGCACAGCGCTGTTCGTCAACAATATCGAGTTGCGCATGCCCCCGCCGACCCTGCCTTTTTTCCAGGACAATATCAGCTTTGTCATCTTTCACGACGCCGGCAACGTCTTCGGCAACGCCCATGACCTGTTCGGCAACCTGTTGCGCTGGAGCCAGAAGGAGCCCGGCTTGTGCATGCACCCGGGCACCGCGACCCAGTGCGACTACAGCTACATCTCGCACGCCATTGGGGTGGGAGTGCGATACAAGACTCCGGTCGGGCCGGTGCGCTTCGATTTCGGATACAATCTGAATCCGCCGGCGTTCCCGGTGTGCAATGACGTGCTCAAACCGGGAGAGATTTGCCCGTTGGCCGATTTTGCTCCCCAGCATGCGGGCCGGTTCAACGTGTCATTCAGCATTGGGCAGACTTTTTGATGAAACGTAGACTTTTAGCCTTCATCGGCGCAGTTGTATTTCTGGCCATGGCGTTTACCGCAGGCTGGGGAGAAGTGATCGACCGCATCGTGGCCACGGTGAACGGACACATTATTCTTTTGAGCGATTGGGAAGATTCCCTGCGCTATGAGGCCTTCAGTGGCGGACGCATGCTGGACAGCATGACGGCCGAAGACCGCAAGTCAGCTCTCGATCATCTGATTGATCAGGAATTGTTGCGTGAGCAACTGAAGGACTCAGATGTCCAGCACGCCTCCCCGGAAGAAGTGGCGCGGCGAGTGACGGAGATCCGGAAGCACTATCCGGAGGCCGAAACTGAACTCGGCTGGCGGACCGTTCTCGACCGCTACCGGCTCAGCCAGGAAAATCTTAAGGTCCGGGTCGCGGCTGAAATCGACTTGATGCGCCTGGTGGACGCGCGGCTGCGGCCTTCGGTGACCGTGGACTCGAAGAGCATCGAGAGCTACTACAATCAGGAACTCCTCCCGCAGCTCCGCCAGGCGGGCGGGCAGAACGTTCCCCTGGCGGAAGTCAAGTCGAAGATCAAGGAACTTCTCACCCAGAAGAAGATCAGCCAACTGCTGACCGCCTGGCTCCACGACCTGCGGGCCGGAAGCCAAATCCGCGCCGAGGCGCTGACGGCCGGGGCCGGAGCCCCAAGCCAATGACTGAAGCCGGCGTGAAGCCGGGGCGGCGCCAGATCTGGAAATTTTTCCTGTGGCTGCTGGTGGCGGGCGGGATAGCCCTGGCTGGCCTCGGCTGGTACAGCACGACCGAGTCCTTCCGAACCCTGGTACGGGGACGGCTGATCGCCAGCCTCGAACGCATGACGGGAGGACGCGTCGAACTGGGCAGCATCCACGTCGTCCCTTTCCACCTGCAACTGGAAGTCCGCGATCTCACCATTCATGGTCGGGAGCAGCCGGGAGAAATTCCCTATGCCCACGTCAACAGCCTGATGGCGCAGATCAAGATCCTGTCCCTGCCGCGTCCTGAACTGGGACTCAATTACCTGGTACTCGATCATCCCGTCATCCACATCATTCTTTATCCCGACGGCACCACCAATCAGCCCGAGCCGGTGGTGAAGCAGCTCTCGCAACAAGCCCCGGTGGAGCGCCTGTTCGCGCTCTCGATCACCCGCCTTGAAGTGCGCCGCGGCGAGCTTATCTGGGGGGACCAGAAAATTCCCCTCGATTTTGGGCTGCGGGACGTCTCCGCGGACATGAGCTACTCGCTTTTTCGCGGCCGCTACGAGGGAAACCTCCTGCTGGGCAAGGCCGACACCACGTTCGATGGTTATCGTCCCGTTGCCTGGACCGCCGAGGCGCACTTCAGCCTGGCCAGGAACAGCATTGTGGTGCGGTCCCTTAAGGCGACTTCGGGGCGCTCGCGCCTTCAGGCCAAGGGCCAAGTGCAGGATTTCAGCCAGCCCAAGGTGGCGGCGGATTATGACATCAACCTCGATCTGGCAGAGGCGGCCGCGATCGCGAGGCGCCCAGAGGTCCGGCGGGGCAACGTCCAGCTGACCGGGCGCGGTACCTGGTCGGCGCAAGACTTTTCGGCGATCGGCAAGGCGGTGCTGGCGAATCTCGACTGGAAAGATGCTCCGGTCGGGGTGCACAACGCCGGCCTCAGCGCCCAGTACACCCTTGATCCGAAGCGGTTGTCGCTCGCGCAGATCGACGGCCACGTGCTGGGGGGAAGCGTCGCGGGAGACGCCGTGGTGGCGAACTGGTTGAGTCCTTTGCCTGCCAGCAAGAACGCGAGGGAAAAAAGACCGGATCCGCAGACCGGAGCCTTGCGCCTTCGCTTCAAGGACCTGTCGGCGGGTGAAATTGCCGGGGCTCTGGCCACACCCTCGCGTCCGTTCCAACAGATCAAACCTGCGGGCCTGGCCAGCGGAAGCGTAGAAGCCAGCTGGCGGGACACTATCCGCAACCTGGAAGCCCGATTCGTGGGTGATGTGACCCCGCCGCCGCAATCATCGAACGCGCGATTTCCTCTTACGGCTCACGCCCAGGGCGTTTACCGGGCCGGCCCCGGCGAATTGGAACTGGCGGAACTAACGGCCTCCACTCGCGCCACCCAGGTTCACGCATCGGGCACGCTCTCTTCCACCGCGGCGCTCAAACTTTCGGTCACGACCACCAATCTGGGCGAATGGCAGCCGGTTTTTGCGGCGGCGGGATATGCTGGGCAAATTCCGGTTACGCTGAAAGGCCATGCCTCGTTTAACGGCACCGCCACCGGAAAACTATCCCAGATCGCCATCGCAGGCAATTTGCAGTCGCAGGATTTCGAGACGTTAATTCCGGCCACGTCGTACACCCCCCAAAAGATCGTCAACTGGAACGCGCTGCGGGCGGACATGCAATTGTCTCCGTCGCTGTTTGCCGTACGCAACGGCACTCTGAGCCGGGATCCGGATTCGCTCAAATTTGATTTCCGGGTGCAATTGAACCAAAGACAGTTCAGTGATGCCAGCCCGGTGCAGGCGCACCTGGATACGGAGAACGCAGATTTGACCGGCATTCTTGCCCTGGCAGGCTACGCATACCCCATCACCGGGACGGTGGACCTGCATCTGCAAGCGTCGGGAACGCGGTCCTCGCCCCAGGCGCAAGGCCACGTCCTGCTGCGTGACGGAAGCATTTACGGCGAACCGGTGGAACGCTTCAGTTCTGACTTGAGTTTCAACGGGGAGGAAGCTGAACTCAAGAATATTCAGCTGACCCACTACGAGTCGACGGTCAGCGGCGGCGCGACGTTCAACCCCGACAGCCGCGCTTTCAGCTTTGACCTCAAGGGCGGCAATTTTGATCTGACCCGCGTATCGATGCTGCAAAGCGCTCGGATTGCCGTGACCGGCACCGCGGATATCGCCGCGAATGGCTCGGGCACTCTGGAACAGCCAAACTTCAACGCCGCCATTCGTCTCCACAATCTTACGTTCGACCAGGAACGCGCGGGTGACTTCACCATCAACGCGGTATCGCAGGGGGCAGAGCTGCGCATCACCGGACAATCCCAGTTCGAAAAGGCAGACGTCAAAGTCGACGGCAACGTTCATCTGCGCGAGGACTGGCCCGCCGACGTGTACTTCCGCTTTCATCAGTTTGAACTGGACCCCATCTTTCGGACCTACCTGCACGGAGCTGTGAATGGGCATTCCCGGGCGGACGGCGAAGTGCACATGGTAGGCCCCTTGCGGCGGCCGGCCGAATTGCAATTCATTGCCAACCTTGACAACCTGGATGCCGACGTCGAGGACGTAAAAATCAAGAACCAGGGCCCAATCCGCTTTTCCGTGGCCAATCAGGTTTTGCAGATTGACCAGTTCCATCTGCTGGGAGAAGACACCGATATTTCCGCCACCGGCAGAGTGCATTTAACCGGTGACCGCGAACTGGATCTGCGGGCCCAGGGGCGGGCCAATCTGAAACTGATTGAAAGCTTCAATTCAGATTTCACTTCTTCCGGCGTGGTCACGGTCGATATGTCGGTGGCGGGCCCGCTGGCCAAGCCGGTCATGCAGGGCAGGGTGCAGGTGACCAGTGGAGCCGTTGCCTATATTGATCTGCCCAGCGCCCTGAGCGATATCAACGGCTCGCTGATTTTCAACCAGGACCGGCTGCAGATCGAGAGTCTCACCGCCCACACCGGCGGCGGACTGGTGACCTTTGGCGGCTACGCCACCGCTTACAACGGCAAGTTCAACTTCGACCTCTCGGCGCGCGGGCAGGATGTGCGGCTGCGCTATCCTCCCGGCGTCAGCGCCATGGCCAATGCCGACTTGCATTTTGCTGGCAGTTCGGCCGGCTCGACCTTGAATGGGGAAATTATCGTCACCAAACTGGCCATGACGCCGGGCTTTGATTTCGGCCGGTATCTGGAGCGCTCCCAGAACTCCAGCTTGGCGCCGACCGACCACCTTCTGAGCCGGATTCGGCTCGATGTTCATATCGCCACCACCCCTGAATTGCAGATGCAGACGGCCAGCATGCGGCTTTCCGGCGACGCTGATTTGCATCTGCGAGGCACCGCCGCGAAGCCGGCCATACTGGGACGCGCCGACGTCATTGAAGGTGAGGTGCAGTTTAACGGGACCAAGTATCGCTTGGAGCGCGGCGACATTACCTTCATCAACCCGGTGACCACCACGCCGGTGCTCGATTTGCAGGCCACCACCCGGGTACAGGATTACGACATTACGCTCAACCTGAACGGCCAGATTGACCGGCCCAATGTGACTTACCGTTCGGAGCCGCCGCTGCCCACCGCCGATATCATCGGCCTGCTGGCGTTCGGGCAAACCTCGGAGGAATCGGCGCAGCTGAACCAGTCGCAGTCGGCGTTCAACTCCGAGACTTCGAACGCCATCCTCAGCGCAGCCCTGAACGCGACCGTCAGCAACCGGGTGCAGAAGCTGTTCGGGGTCAGCCGCATCAAGATCGATCCTCAGGGATTTACCACGGAAACTTCGTCCACCCAGACGGGTCCTGCAGTCACCATCGAACAGCAGGTGAAAAATAATCTGACGCTGACCTACACCACCAACGTCGCCGGGGCCTCGCAGCAGATTATCCAGGTGGAATACAACGTCACCCGCACCGTTTCCATCGTGGCGTTGCGTGACCAGAACGGGGTCGTCAGCTTCGACGTCCGCGTCCGCCAGCGGAAGAAATAATTGCGTGCGGTTGAGCTTGTGTGGTCGTGCTGGTGTGTCATGTTCGTGGGTCGCGGGCGACTCGCCCGCGACCACACAAACAGACACAACCACACCAGCGACCCACAGCGGTTCCGCCAACCGGAGTATTCTGAATCGGCTTGGTTGCCGAACTTCATTCCGATCGTTTCGCCATCGAACGCCGGCACATGGTGGAAACCCAGCTTCGCGCCCGCGGAATCCGTGATCCGCGCCTGCTGCAGGCGATGGCGGATATCCCCCGGCACGAGTTTGTGGCTCCGCGCTATCGCGATCAGGCCTACGAAGATCATCCCTTGCCCATTGACGCCGGCCAGACGATTTCACAGCCCTACATCGTTGCTCTCATGCTGGAGCTTCTGCAGCTTGACTCCTCGTCGAAAGTGCTGGAAATCGGAACCGGCTCCGGATACCAGGCGGCGGTATTGAGCCAGCTGGCGGGCCACGTCTACACCGTCGAACGTCATCCAGAGCTGGCGCGGCAGGCGCGAGAGACGTTGTCCCGTCTCGGGCTGACGAATGTCAGCGTGCTGACCGGAGATGGAGGCCTGGGCCTGGCGGAACAGGCTCCGTTCGACGCCATTGTCGTCGCCGCTGCGGCCGCACAGGTTCCGCCGGCGCTTTTTGAGCAGTTACGCGAGGGCGGACGCATGATCATCCCGGTGGGTCCGCCGGAAGCGCAGGAATTGCAATTGATTCGCAAGCAGGCAGGAAAGGCGCTGATCACTATGCGGGAAGGGTGCCGGTTCGTGCCGTTGATCAGCGACCCAGCCGAGGCCTGAGCTGCCAATACAAAATCAACTTTAACCTCAAAGGCCGCGGGCGAGGGCGCCCGCGCCACACGGTTGTGCTTTACAATTCCTTTGTGCCTCTGCTGCGCAATCTGCGGGTGACTCTGGAAATGATCAAGTGGGAGCATTCTATTTTTGCGCTCCCCTTCGCTTTGTGCGGAGCCATGCTGGCGGCGAACGGACTGCCTGGGGGACAGCAGTTGCTGTGGATCATTGTCGCCATGGTTTCGGCGCGTTCCGCTGCCATGGCTTTCAACCGTCTGGCTGACGCTTCGATTGACGCAGCCAACCCGCGCACCCAGACCCGCGCCTTGCCGGCGGGGACGCTGACACCCGCATTCGTCGCAACCTTCGTGGTGGTCTCCTGCGCGCTGTTTGTGCTGGCTGCGTCCCGGCTCACTCACCTGGCCCTGCTGCTTTCTCCGGTGGCGCTGGCCGTGGTGTTGCTGTACTCCTACACCAAGCGTTTCACGCGCTGGTCGCATCTGGCTTTGGGTTTGGCGCTGGGCATCGCCCCGTCGGCCGCCTGGATCGCGGTGCGCGGGTCTTTCGATCCTCGTATCCTTCTGCTTACCGCGGCGGTCACGTTCTGGGTTGGAGGCTTTGACGTGCTCTATGCCTGCCAGGATTACGAATTCGACCGGCAGGCGAATCTGCACTCCATTCCTCGCTACTTTGGCATCGGGCGCGCGCTCTGGGTCGCGCGCCTGTTCCACGTGCTCATGCTGGCCTTGCTGATGGGACTGGTGGCGGCCTTCGGGCTGGGTAAGCTGGCCGTGGTTGGAGTCATCGTGGTCGCGCTGCTTCTGGCCTATGAACACTCCCTGGTTTCGCCCAACAATCTCTCCAAGCTGAACGCCGCATTCTTCGCCATGAATGGAGTGATCTCAGTTGTGTTCTTCATCTTTATTGCCGGCGATCTGCTGCTGAGGCGGTAGGTTCGCAACTGGGTTGCCTGTTTTTCTGCGCGGCGGGCGGGACGCCCTCCGGACAGTCGGCGGGACGCCGGCGCTACTCTCCGGCCCCGGATGTGGAAAGATACTCCTATCGCATGCGGCGACTGTCGCTTCCTGAGGCCCTGCGGTATCATCATGGGTGATGTCCACCTTGCATTCATTTCAGACTGACGACGCCCGCCTGGGGCCGGTTCACCGCAAAGTTATTGCCGGCGAACGCCTGAACGCGGATGACGCCCTTGTTCTCTACCGGACGGGTGACATTCTGGCTGTCGGTTGGATGGCCAACTACGTGCGCGAGCGCATGCATGGCGACAAGACATACTTCAACGTCAATCGCCATCTGAACCCGACCAATGTGTGCGTGGCTGCCTGCCGCCTTTGTGCCTTCGGGCGCAAGAAGGACACGCCCGGCGCGTACACCATGGCGTTGGAAGAGGCTTTCGAGACCGCCGCCTCCGGTTATAGCGAGGCGGTCACGGAGTTCCACATCGTCGGCGGATTGCATCCTGATCTGCCGTTTCAGTATTTCCTCGACCTGATTTCCGGACTCAAGCAGCGCTTCCCGCAAGTCCATCTCAAGGCCTTCACCATGGTCGAGGTGGCCTATTTGTCCAAACGCGCGAAGCTCTCGATTCGGGAGACGCTCGAGCAACTGAAAGCCGCGGGCGTGGATTCATTGCCCGGCGGCGGCGCGGAAATTTTTGCCGATCGGATCCGCCATATCATTTGCGATCACAAAATCGATGGCGACCAGTGGCTGGATACGGCGAAACTGGCGCATCAGATCGGGCTGAAGTCGAATGCCACCATGCTCTACGGCCACGTCGAGAACGACGAGGACCGGGTCGACCACCTGCTCAAACTACGCGCCCTGCAGGATGAGACCCATGGCTTCCAGACGTTCATTCCGCTGGCGTTCCATCCTGATAACACGCCGCTGCAGCACCTGCCGAAGACCAGCGGCATGCTCGACATCAAGCAGATTGCCGTGAGCCGGCTGGTGCTCGACAATTTCCCCCACGTGAAGGCCTACTGGCAGATGATGACCGCGAAGATCGCGCAGATTGCGTTGCGCTTCGGCGCCGACGATATCGACGGTACAGTCGTCGAAGAAAAGATCTATCACGACGCCGGCGCCACCACTCCCCAAGGCATGCGCCGCCAGGACCTGGTTCGCCTGATCCGTGAAGCGGGCAGGGAACCGGTCGAGCGCGATACGCTGTACCGCCCGGTTACGCGCACGGAGACGTCCGTTACGGTTGCAGTGTAGTGCGAAGCTGGGTCTTTTCGTTTTTTCACCAAACATGACCAGGTAAGCCGCCACTCTAAGGCGTTCGTCCTCACCAGGCTCGTGCTATGCTTTCCGGTTTCTTACCCCTAGCGTTGGATGTGGAGGAACCCAATGGCCTTTTCACGTCGTGATTTTCTCTCAACCGCCGTGGTTGGAGCCGTGTCTCTGGGCCTGGAGAAAAACCTGGAGGCAGACGACCAGAAGAAACCAAATCCGAACACATCCGACGCCGCATCGACGGCAGGCAAACGCCCGATTATCATCAGTGCCGGCAACGGATTCAACTATCTCGACGACGCCTTCGCCTTCCTGAAAAATGGCGGCGATACACTCGACGCCGCACTCAAGGTTGTGAAAGGGCCTGAAGACGATCCCAACGAGGACAGCGTCGGATTGGGCGGGTTGCCGAATGAAGAGGGCGTGGTGGAGCTCGATTCCTGCTGCATGCACGGTCCCACCCGGCGGGCGGGGTCGGTTGGAGGCGTGCGCAACATCAAGAGCGTTTCCCTGGTGGCCAAGGCGGTGATGGAGCACACTGGCCACGTGATGCTGGTGGGAGAAGGCGCGGAGCGCTTTGCCGTCGCCCAGGGATTTCCTCGCGAGAACCTCTTGACCGAGCATTCCCGCAAGATATGGCTGCTGTGGAAGGAAACTCATTCCGACTGGTGGGGGCCGGGATTGGCTAGTCCTGACTGGCATAAGCGGCTGCCGGCAGCGCCGCACGCCGACGAGTTCGAGCGCCGGATCGAGCGCATGAAGCAGGTGGCCTCCGATATCGGCATCGAGCCCGAGCAGCGCATGGCCGCGATCCGCAAGGTTCTGTTTCCTCCCACGGGCACCATTCATTGCTCTGCGCTGAACGAAAAGGGCGAGATTTCCGGGACTACCACCACCAGCGGCCTGGCCTGGAAGCTGCCCGGGCGTTGCGGCGACTCTCCCATCATCGGCGCCGGATGCTATACCGACCAGGATGTGGGTTCAGCGGGAGCGACCGGCAGTGGAGAAGAAAACATCAAGGTCGCGGGCGCGCACACGATTGTGGAAAATATGCGCCATGGAATGTCGCCGTTTGACGCCGGCATGGAGGCTCTTAAGCGCATCGTGCGCAATTACAACGGTGACATGAATCGCCTCCGCTTCATTGACATGGTCTTCTACGTTCTGCGCAAAGACGGCGCTTACGCAGGAGTCTCGCTATGGGACGGCTACGAACCGGGCAAGCCGCACCAGATCGCGGTGCACGACGGGACGAAGCGGTCAGAGAAGACCGTCAGCCTGTTCTCGGGGGTTTCGCAGGAATGGCCGCCGGTACTGGAGTAGGCAGCTGCCGGAAGTCGATGCGGACGGTGGTTCAGGAGAAGGCGTCCACTCCTGCCTGTTGAGCGGCGGCAAGCAAACATCGGTCCAGCGTGGCAAGAGGCAGCCGCTCGCGACGGGCGGTGTCGAGGTAAACCGCGTCATAGGCCGAAAGCTGAAACGCGCGGGCCGTGGTGAAAACTTGCCGTAAGGGGATCAGATCGTCGCGGCTTTCGATGGTTTGAGCCAGCAGCTCTTCGAGGACGGTTATTCCGGTCCTGGAGTTGGCTGGGGTCAAGATACCGCGTCGTTCGGCGACGGCTAAGCCGTTGGCCATTTCAAGATGCCACAATCTTGGAACCACGGCCTGGGCGTCGCGGGCGAGGGATTTTCTTACCCGGACCGCATAGGCAGCCACAGGATCGTCCACAAACCAGGCCAGCGCTACGGAGGCATCCAGGACAAAGCGGGTCACCGCCGACCCTCCTCGATCATGTCCTTGGCGCTAAGGCCCCGGTGCGGCTTGGCGCTCTTCCGAATCCGTTCAATCTTGTCGAAGGCCATTTCCAGGTCGACTTCGGTACGCGCGGGGACAATCAAGGCAGTCAGTTTCCCGCGACGAGTGATTCCGATCCGCTCACCTTCGCCCGCCCGTTCCACTAATTCCGAAAGCTTTTGCTTGGCCTCAAATAGTCCCATCGTTCGCATAAGGCCCCTCCCGCCATCTAGATATATCATCTAGATGGTAACCGAGGAGTCGCCATTATTGCCAGCAGAATTTGTCGACGCGAAGCGCGAGTCCTTACACGAACCTCACCTTCACATCCGGCCCTTTCTCCAGATGGATGCTGTCGATGAAACGCACTTTCCCGGTACGCAGCGTCAATACCACCGACGATGTTCGTGTGCCTTCACCGAAGAAGCGCACGCCTTTCAGCAACGATCCTTCCGTCACTCCGGTGGCGGCGAAAATAAGCTGCTTGCCCGGGGCCAGGTCTTCGGCTTCGTAAATCTTGTTCTTGTCTTTGATGCCCATGCGCGCGATGCGCTCTTCCAGTTCCGGCTTATCGATCACCAGGCGTCCCAACATGTACCCATTCAGGCAGCGGATGGCGGCGGCGGTGATCACGCCCTCCGGCGCGCCGCCCGAGCCCATGACGGCGTGTACGCCCGTTCCGATGACCGCGGCCGCGATGCCCGCCGACAAGTCACCATCGCCGATCAGCCTGATCCTTGCGCCAGCCTTGCGAATATCGGCAATCAGCTTTTCATGCCGGGGACGGTCGAGGACGATGATCACCAAATCCTCGACGTCACGACCCATGCGTTTGGCAATATTCTTCAGATTGTCGATCACCGGCGCGTCGATATCCACCGCGCCTTTGCAGGAAGGGCCGACCACGATCTTTTCCATGTAGCAGTCCGGCGCGTTCAGCAGCCCGCCACTTTCGGAAGCCGCCAGCACCGTGATGGCGCCCGGCGCTCCCGTGGCGCAGAGGTTGGTTCCCTCCAGAGGATCGACCGCGATGTCGACTTCTGGAACTTCGGTTCCGTCGGGAAACTCAGCGCCGACTTTTTCGCCGATATAGAGCATGGGCGCCTCATCGCGCTCGCCTTCGCCAATGACAATGGTGCCACGCATGGGAATGGAATCCATGGTCTTGCGCATGGCCTCGGTCGCCACCTGGTCGGAGAGCTTGCGTTCGCCCTGTCCCATGGTGTGAGCGGAGGCGATGGCCGCGGTTTCCACCACCCGCAGAAATCTTGAGGCCAGATCGCTTTCAATGTTGCGGCCAAATGTCCTGGCCTTGGCTTCCGATTTGCCGTTCGTTGCCATGAGTGCCCCCTGATCGATAGAAGTTGTACTCGAGCGCGGTCAATGAATATAACGCCGATACCAAGGAAAGGGAAAGTTACGAGCGGGTTGGTGTGGGGCGGGCGCCCTCGCCCGCCGCTTTTGACGTTATTGTTGACTCGAAAAGTGCTTTCACTCTCTGCGGAACAAAACCGGAATCAAAGGCGGCGGGCGCGGGCGCCCGCCCCACAAGGGAACTATTTAGAAAGCATCGATTCCGGTCACGCTCTGCCCGATGATCAGCGTGTGAATGTCGTGAGTTCCTTCGTAGGTCTTCACCGATTCCAGGTTCGCCATGTGGCGGAAGATGGGGTACTCGTCGGCGATGCCGTTGGCGCCCAGGATGTCGCGGGCCATGCGGGCGCATTCCAGCGCCATCCAGACGTTGTTTCGCTTGGACATGGAAATATGTTGCGGGCCGGCTTTGTCTTTGTCTTTCAATCGTCCAACTTGCAGCGCCAGCAACTGGGCCTTGGTGATTTCAGAAATCATCCAGGTAAGCTTTTCCTGCACCAGCTGGTGCGAGGCGATGGGTTGATCGTGAAACTGCTTGCGGAACAGTGAGTACTGCAGAGCGCAGTCGTAGCAGGCCATGGCGGCGCCGATCGCGCCCCATCCGATGCCGTAACGGGCCTGGCTCAAACACATGAGCGGAGACTTCAGGCCCCCGGTTTTGGGCAGCAGATTCGATTCCGGGATGTGAACGTCCTGCATGGAAAGGCTGGAAGTGACCGAAGCGCGCAGCGACCACTTGCCGTGAATGTCCTCGGCGCGGAAGCCGGGGCGATCGGTTTCGACCAGGAAGCCGCGGATCTTGTTGTCCTCGTCTTCCACCTTGGCCCAGATGACAGCGACATCGGCGATGGATCCCGAAGTGATCCACATTTTCTCGCCGTTGAGGATGTATTCCTTGCCCGACTTTTTGGCGCGAGTGCGCAGGCTGCCGGGGTTGGAACCGGAATCCGGCTCGGTCAGGCCGAAGCAGCCCAGCTTCTCGCCCTTCTGCATTAGTGGCAGCCAGTATTGCTTCTGCTCATCGCTGCCAAAAGTGTAAATGGGATACATGACCAGCGAAGAGTGCACGCTGACGAATGAGCGGACTCCGCTGTCTCCCCGCTCCAGTTCCTGCATCACCAGGCCGTATTCGACGTTCGACATCCCGGCGCAGCCGTAACCGTTGAGGCTGGCGCCATAGAGGCCCAGGTCCGCCATGGGTTTGACTAGTTCACGGGGGAAGCGGCCGGCGCGGTTGCACTCCTCGATGATGGGAATGAGGTTGTCCTCGATGAATTTACGCGTGGTATCGCGCACCAGGCGTTCGTCGTCGGTGAGCAGGGAATCGAACTCGAGGAAATCAACTCCCCGGAACTTGATGGCCATCAGCTTCTCGTTTCTGTTTCATCGCCGTCAATAGGCGCAGGCACTCAGGGAGTGGAAACCCTTGAAGGTAACAAAGGGTGGGAGGGCAGTCAAACAAGCCTAGCGGGCACTGGGCGAGCAAACCGGCTCGATGGCGACCGCTTGCGGGTCAGGAAAATAATGACGCTGAAAGTAGAGAGCCACATTGACCAGCGCCACCATCACCGGCACTTCCACCAGAGGCCCGATGACGGCCGCGAAGGCGGCTCCGGAGTTGATGCCAAATACCGACACCGCAACCGCGATCGCCAGTTCAAAGTTGTTCGAAGCGGCGGTAAATGCCAGGGTTGTGGTCCTGGAATAGTCCGCTCCCAGCTTCTTGCCCATGTAAAAGGACATCAGAAACATCAGCACGAAGTAAATCAGCAGCGGCACGGCGATACGCAGGACGTCCAGGGGCAGGCGAACAATATATTCACCCTTCAGCGAGAACATCACGACAATCGTGAACAGCAGGGCGATCAGCGTCAGAGGGCTTATGCGGGGAACGAAACTCCGGTTGTACCAATCGGTCCCCCGGGCGCGAACCAGGGCAACCCGAGTCAGGAATCCGGCGAGAAATGGAATTCCCAGATAAATAAAGACGCTCTTCGCAATCTCCGCCATGGACACATTAACCACCGCACTGCGAAGGCCGAGTTTGGCGGGAAGGACGGTAATGAATACCCAGGCGTAGAGCGAGTAGAAAAAAACCTGGAAGAGGGAATTGAAGGCTACCAGGCCAGCCGCGTATTCCGTATCGCCTCGGGCCAGTTCATTCCAGACGATGACCATGGCAATGCAGCGCGCCAGACCGATCATGATCAGTCCCGCCATGTATTCCGGGTATCCGCGCAGAAACACGATGGCGAGAACGAACATGAGAATCGGCCCTACGACCCAGTTCTGCAGCAGCGAGAGGCCGAGCACCCGCTTGTTGCGAAAGACCTGGCGCAGCTCTTCATATCGCACCTTGGTGAAGGGTGGATACATCATCAGGATCAATCCCGCCGCAATCGGAACCGACGTGGTGCCGATGTTGAAGCGATTCAAAAACGGCACGACTCCAGGCACCAGCCAACCCAATACGACGCCCGTGACCATCGCGGCAAAGATCCACGCGGTCAGGTACCGGTCTAGAAAGCCGAGACGACGGGTTGCCTTCATGGGAGCATCCTTGTGCTGCGGCAACGTGACCGAGCGCAGCCAGTTGCGGAAAGACGCAGCTATTCGTGCCGGACCGGTGTCATCGTCTGGCCGATGTTGTCCAGCTCCCGCTTAAGTGCCAGGCGGTCGAGACTCTTAAGCGGAAGGCAGAGAAATAGGCTGATCCGGCGGTCCAGGATAAAAAATGCTTCGCGAAACGCCCGTTCTGTTTCCGCTTGGCTGCCGCGAACGGCCGCCGGGTCTGGAACCCCCCAATGCGCGGTCATCGGCTGTCCTGGCCATATGGGGCAGACCTCTTTGGCGGCGTTATCGCAAACCGTAAAGACAAAATCGAGCTGGGGAGAACCAGGCAGGGAAAATTCATCCCACGCTTTGCTGCGCAGACCCTGGGTGGGCAGGTGCGCGATTTCGAGCTGCTTCAAAGCCTCCGGTCGAACCGTTCCCGAGGGATGACTTCCGGCGCTGTAGGCAGTGAAGTTCGGGCGGCCCTTGAAGTTCAAAATCGCCTCGGCCATGATGGAGCGGGCGGAATTGCCCGTGCACAGGAACAAGACGTTGTAATGTCCTTGCATAGTCGTTTTCTCCTACTTGCAGCAGCTCGGTCCACAGCATGCCTTCGCTGTCACTCCGGCTGGTTTGACTGCGCGCACGAAAGCGCTCATGAACTTGCCGTCAACCTGCGGCGCAATCGCGTCCACATCAACGCCTTCCGCCGAAAGGATGGCGCGAGCGTCTTCGGCGCGATAGACCCGTGTCGGCTCAATCTCAATTTGCTCGAAACCGGCGGCAGCGAGCTTGCTGCGAAATTCGTCATCGTCGAGCGCCCCTGCCACACAGCCGACCCACAGAAGCACGCTGCGGCGAATCTCCGGTGCGATTTCGCCTCGGGTAACAACATCGGAAACCGCGAAGCGGCCGCCTGGCTTCAGCACGCGAAAAGCCTCTTGCAGCACAAGATCTTTGTCCCCCGAAAGGTTGATCACACAATTCGAGATGATCACGTCCACCGAGTTGTCGGGCAAAGGGATGTGCTCGATCTCGCCCCGCAGGAACTCGACGTTCTCAGCGCCCGCTTTGCGCTTATTTTCATTGGCAAGCGCGAGCATCTCATCCGTCATATCGAGACCGTATGCCTTGCCGGTGGGACCGACGCGCTTCGCCGAAAGCAGAACATCCACGCCGCCGCCCGATCCCAGATCCAGAACCACTTCCCCGGGATTCAGTTTCGCCAGCGCAGTCGGATTTCCGCACCCCAGGGAAGCGAGAATGGCCTTCTCAGGAACTTCTCCCGCCTGGGAGGAGTTGTAGAGATCAGAAGTGATCGGGTCGCAACCCGAGCCGATGGCCGCAGTGGCGCCGCAACAGCCGCTGCCGCCCCGGTTCACTCGCAGGGCTGCCTGGCCATATTTTTCCTTGATGACGCTCTTGAGGTCGGTACTGCTCATGGCGCGTTTCTCCTATTTGCACAGCTGGACGATAGTTTGTGGCTCGACTGCCTTGTTCCTAGTGCAGCACTCGGCGTAGAGGAATTGCAGCAGTTCCTGGAGTGCCTCCGCGTTAGCCGTATAGCGCAAGAAGGTGCTTTCGCGGCGCACATTTACCAGATCTTCATTCTTGAGTTTTTCCAGGTGGTGGGAAAGTGTGGAGTTGGGAATGTCGAGCTCGGACTGGATATCGCCCACGACCAAGCCGTCGGGATGCGCGGATAGCAGCAACCGGATGATGCGAAGTCGTGGTTCGGTGCCCATGGCGGACAGCATGTCGGCATACTTGGCGATGTTCTCGGTGGTTTCCTTACGTGAGGCGGTTGGCATGATTCGATAATTGCAGAAATACAGTTTCGCGTCAAGAGGACTTCGAGTTTATTCGAGATCCATCCGGGCCCTGAGCTTAACGGGGGGTTCGAGCGCACGCGGAGACAGTTTTTACAAACTTATTGCAAGTTCGAGACGCGCTTTTGCCGAGGGGCATCTAAGCTTCAAGTAAGTTGCGCTGCGGCCTGCAACCGAGGCACAATACACCGGTTTCCCGGACCCGACACGAATGAATGTAAGCAAGCGATCCATGGGGCGAGTGGTCCTCCCCGGCGCAATCTGCCTGGCGATGTGGCTGGTCCCTGCCCTCGCGGCCGACGTGCCTGCTCCGCGCCCGTCACTGGATCAGGGATTCCGCCTGCTTTATAACCTTGATTTCGATCAGGCGCACCAGGTATTTCTTTCCTGGGAGCGCGAGCATCCTCAGGATCCGGTCGGGCCTACGGCCGAAGCGGCGGGGATACTGTTCTCCGAATTTCATCGGCTGGGGGTCCTGGAAGGCCAGTTCTTCGAGAATGACAAGAAATTCCTGGATCGGGACAAGCAGGATCCAGACAGGGGCGTCCGCGACCGCTTTAATGCCGCGCTGGATCATGCCCAGGGTCTGGCAAGCGTTCGTCTAGCTGCCAACGTCAAGGACCGCGATGCCTTATTTGCCATGACGCTTTCCTCTGGACTGCGGGCCGACTACGCTGCCCTGATTGAAAAGAAGAACATGTCCTCCCTGCATTACACCCGCGAGGCCAACGACTGGGCGGACCAACTGCTGGCGGTGGACCCGAATTGCTACGATGCTCGCGTGGCTACAGGATTCAGCAAGTACATCATTGGCAGCATGGCGGCGCCGGTGCGCTGGTTCTTGCGCATGGGCGGGGTCTCGGGCGACAAGAAGCAGGGAATCGTGGAGTTGCAGATGACCGCCGATCACGGCCAGTACCTGGGTCCTTTTGCGCGCATCCTGCTGGCCATCGCTTATGTCCGCGACAAGGACGATACCCGCGCCCGCCAACTGCTGGCGAGTCTGCGTGATGAATTCCCCAAGAATACGTTGTTCACGCACGAAATTGCCCGCCTGGATGCAGGTCATTGAAGGTTGCAGGATGGACAGTGGACGAATCTTCGATCGGGCGATCGCACGGCTGTCATCTTGAGCGGAGTCGTGGCTTCGCCAGCGAAGCCACCACGCAGTCCAAGGACCCCTATAAGCTTCTCACCCGTGCTGCCGGAATCCCCTGAAGGTCCTTAACCTCCGTCAATCACACGAAGGAATGTCGTTAAGGTCCCTGGGGGTCCTTCGACTCCACAAACAGATTCGCAAGCGAATCGATTTGTTCCGCTCAGGATGACAGTGCCGGGTGCGGTCGCGCTCCCGGTTCACCGGAAATTCACCACGTTGTAACAATCCTTTAACATTTCCGGCGTAAAACTGCCCCATCAAATTAATAAGGAGGAACCATCGCGTGATACGCCGCATTGCGCTGTTGTGCATAGTTTTGGCTGTACCGGCTTTTGGCCAGACCACTCTGAACGGGGCAGGCGCTACGTTTCCTAATCCGATGTATCAGAAGTGGTTCAGCGAATATCACAAGGCCCATCCGGATATCGAATTCAACTACCAGTCCATAGGCAGCGGCGGGGGCATTCGCCAGGTCCTGGCGCAAACCGTGGATTTCGGCGCCAGCGATGGCCCCATGACCGATCAGCAGCTTTCCGAAGCCAAGACCAAGATCCTGCACATCCCGACCGTGCTGGGTGCCGTGGTTCCGGCCTACAACGTCCCCGGGGTCAGCGGAGAACTGAAGTTTACGCCCGAGGCGATTGCCGGAATCTACCTGGGCAAGATCACCACCTGGAACGATCCTGCGATTGCCAAGGAGAATCCGGGCGTCAAGCTGCCCGGCTCAAGCATCATTGTCATTCATCGTTCCGACGGCAGCGGCACGACCTATATCTTCACCGACTATCTATCCAAGGTAAGTCCTGAATGGGCAAGCGGACCGGGCAAGGGGACTTCGGTAAAGTGGCCGGTTGGTTTGGGCGGCAAAGGCAACGAAGGGGTTGCCGGAATGGTCCGCCAGATGGAAGGTGGGATCGGCTACATCGAGCTCATCTACGCGATCCAGAACAAGATCGACTACGGCATCGTGAAGAACGCGGCCGGAGTCTACGTGAAAGCTTCGCTGGAGAGCGTGACCGCGGCTGCGGCTTCTGCCCCGAAAATGCCCGCGGATTTCCGTGCATCCATCACCAACGCTCCGGGAAAGGATGCCTATCCGATTTCCAGCTTTACCTGGCTGCTGATACCGGAAAAGTCCAAGGACCCGGCCAAGGGCAAGATCCTGGCGAATTTTCTTGACTGGATGGTGGACGACGGCCAGAAGATGACTTCCGAATTGGCCTATGCGCCACTACCAGACAACGTAGCGGCAAAGGTTAAAGCGGCGATCAAGTCAGTGCAGTAGTAGAAGCTCTATCGGGCACAAGTGGTCACGACCGAGGCGACGGCTTCCGATGTCCGTCCCTCGGTCGTTAAGTTTTTCAGTTGAGAACGACGAGCGCGGCATCCGTCCATCCTTCCGCTGTTTTATACTTGTTCCGGCTGTGCGCAGGCGGTGGTGTCGCACCCCTGTCTGGGAACAACCGGGGTGTGAAAGACGGCCTCCGGCATCTGGTTCTCTCTTCGGAATCGTTGCTTATCCCTGGTCTCTGCTGAATCATGGCACGCCTCGCGCTGGACAATCCGGCCTACTACATCAACCGGGAAGCCTCCTGGCTGGCTTTCAACCGGCGTGTCCTCGAAGAAGCGCAGGATGAGACCAACCCGCTGCTCGAACGCCTGAAATTCCTCTCCATTTCGGCCAGCAACCTGGACGAATTTTTCGAGGTACGGGTGGCCGGCCTGGTGCAGCAGATCGAAGACGGGTACACCGAAGCCGGGCCGGATGGACTTACCCTGGTGGAGGAACGCGACGTCGTTTCCCGCGAGACCCATGAGTTTGTGGATGACCAGTATCGCTGCTGGAACGACAAGCTGCGCCCGGCGCTTTCCCACCATGGCATCCGTGTTCTAGGGTTTCATGAACTGGATTCGCGGGCTCGCACCTTCGTCGAAGAGTACTGCGAAAAAGAACTCGACCTGCTGCTGACTCCGGTTACGGTAGACCCGGCGCATCCTTTTCCCCGGGTCATCAACAAAGCGCTGTGCGTGGCCTTCCTGCTGCGCCGCCGCCGGCGTTCGGCGCTCACCTACACTGGCGTGGTCACGGTGCCGCGAGCCCTGCCGCGCCTGGTGCGGTTGCCCTCGGACGGAACCGATGACTTCATTTTTCTGGCCGACCTGGTCGCCTTTCATGCCTCGCGGATGTATCACGGCTACGACATTGTTTCTTCCACGGCTTTCCGCGTCACCCGCAACAGTAATCTCTACCTGGCGGAAGAAGAATCCCGCAACTTGCTGGAGTCGGTGCGCACCGAGCTGCATAATCGGCGCAAGGGCGATGCGGTAAGGCTGGAAATCGAAGCCGATGCCGATCCCGAAATCATCGAACGCCTGCGTACCAACTTTGAACTGGAACCCTGGCAGGTTTTCTCCGTGAACGGGCCGGTGAACCTGTCGCGCTTGTTCAACATCTACGAACAGACGGCGCACCCGGACATCAAGTTCAGGCCGTTTTCTCCGCGCGAACTGCGGCTGACTGCGAAGTCGCAGGACCTGTTCGAGGAGCTGCGCCGCCACGACGTGCTGCTGCACCATCCCTTCGACTCCTACGATGCGGTGGTGTCGTTCATTGAAGCCGCAGCCCAGGACCCGCGCGTGCTTTCCATCAAGCAGACGCTTTATCGCACCAACGAGCATTCGCTGATTGTTCCGGCACTGATTTCGGCGGCGGAAAAAAAAGAAGTGACCGCGGTGGTGGAGCTTAAGGCCCGCTTTGATGAGGATACCAACATTCGCTGGGCCCGCGATTTGGAAGACGCCGGAGTGCAGGTATTCCACGGCCTGGTGGGGTTGAAGACGCACTGCAAATTGTCGCTGCTGGTGCGCCGCGATTCTGATGGCGTGACCCGCCGCTACGCCCATCTCGGAACCGGAAACTACAACGCCAGCACGGCGCGGATCTACACCGACTTGAGCCTGCTCACCGCCGATCCGAAAATCACCAGTGCGGTGCATGACGTTTTCAGTTTTCTCACCGCCTACGCCGAACACCCCAACTACGCGCCCTTGCTGGTGGCGCCGCTCGATCTGGCGGAAGGATGCCTGGGGCTCATCGAGCGCGAAGCCGAGCATGCCCGCCACGGACGTCCCGCCCGCATCATTGCCAAGATGAACGCCTTGCTCGATAAGAACATCATCATGGCCTTGTATCGCGCCTCGCAGGCGGGAGTCGAGATTGACCTGATCGTGCGCGGCATGTGCGCCCTGCGCCCGGGGGTGCGCGGAGTCAGCGATCGCATCCGGGTGCGCAGCATAGTAGGCCGCTTTCTCGAGCACAGCCGCATCTTTCACTTTGCCAATGGAGGCCAGGAAGAGGTTTATCTCAGCAGCGCCGACTGGATGCCGCGCAACCTTTACGAACGCGTGGAGGTCATGTTCCCCTTGAAAGATGCGCTGGCCCGGGAGCGGGTGCGGCATGAGATCCTGGACGCTTACCTGGTGGACAATCTGAAGTCGCGCGTGCTGCGGAAGGATGCCGCCTATGTGCGCACCTGGCAGGCCGAGGGAAAGCGCAAGCCGCCGGCGGGAGCCCTGGCTTTCAGCGCGCAGGACTTTCTGCTTGGGCTGGCTGAAGGCCGGCAGGCCGCGGAAGCCATGCCCGTGCCCGCGCCCCGAAAGGCCCGCCGGGTCGTGATGGGTAAGGAACGGTAAACCATAATGATTCTCTATTTCCTGCGTCACGCCAGCGCCGGTCAGCCGCTAAGCAATCCCAAGAAGGATGAAAAACGAGCGCTCGACCAAACCGGAATCGAGCAGTGCGGCTACGTAGGCCGCGCCCTGGCAGCGCTAGACGCGCAGGTGGACGTTATTATTTCCAGCCCCTTGAAACGGGCGGCGCAGACCGCCTCGCTGGTGGGTAACGAGATGGGTCATGAGGGCAAACTGCAACTGGAAGATGCCTTGCGGCCCACGGCCACGTTCGCGGATTTCCGAAACATGCTCGACAAGTACGCCCGGCACGACGCCATCATGGTGGTTGGCCACAACCCGAGCCTGAGCGAATTCCTGGCGCGGGCCATCAGTGAAAGCGGCTGCGAAGCGGCGATTGAGCTCAAAAAAGGCGCGATCGCGCGGACGGAAATGAATCGCCATGCGGCGTCGCTTACCTGGTGCCTGACGCCCAAGATTTTGCGCACGCTCTATGCTGCGGCAGCGGAAAGCTCGCGGCCGAAAACCTCGCGGAAGTAGCCCTTCTCTTTTTCCACCGCCCACAATTCCAGGTCCACGGAGGCGCGGGGCTTGGCTCGAAGCGTCAGGCTGACCTCGTTCCGGCCCACCCGCACCCGAGCCCCGCTCACCGCGCCGCTGCGCCCGAGATTGAGCGCCCGCGCCAGCCGCAGCAGGAGCGACGCCTTGCGCACGAATTCCCGATCCTCCGGCGGCAGGATTTTCATGGCGGTGTCTCCCAGCGCGGGCCGCGACTTGCCGAGATAGCGCGCCGTAGCGGCGATGATTCGCCGTTGCTCGGGGGTGTATCCCAGGATTTCCGAGTGGGCGATGATGTAGTAGGCGTGGCGGTGCCGGCCGTTGCGATTGACGTAGTCGCCGACCTCGTAAAGCATCGCCGCCGCCGATACCCATTCCGCATACTCGGGCGGCAGGCGGTGGAGCGATCTTAAAGTTTTGAACAGATGAATGGCGAATTGCCGGACTTGCAGCGCATGGTCGATATCCACCCGGTAATGAGCGACGGCAGCGCGGATCGAGTCCCAGCGCTCCGATTCGATGTGCTTTCCCGAACGGGTGCTGCGATCGTACTCGGCGGCCATCTGGGCCAGCAGTCCGTCCCGCAGGCCCAGCGGGGAATAGCGGAAGCCCGGCAGCTGGCAGCGTTCCAGAAGTTCGGCGTAAACCACCGCGCCTGCGACCACGATTTCCGCGCGCCGAGGCCCGACGCCGGAAAGCTTCTTGCGCTCCGCCATGGGCAGGCGCGCCAGCATCTTGGCAATGCGCCGCATCTGGGTGCGCGAAACCGCCGTGGCGCGCGCCCCTTTCGTCTTATACAAGCCGCGGCAGACCGTGGCCAGGGAGGCAGCAGTGCCCGAAGTCGCGATCACGATTCTCGGCCGAGACCTTGCAATCCGGTCGGAAATCCGCCCGATTTCTCTCTCCACGAATCCCCGCAGGCGCCGCAACTCTGCTTTGCGCGGCGGATCGTGCGCTAGGAATTCATTGGTCAGGCGCACCGCGCCCAGAGGCAGGCTCACGGTATCGCGGATGTGGCCCTTGCCAGAAATGGTCAGCTCACAGCTTCCGCCTCCCAGGTCGACCATGAGCGTGGTGGCGGCGCTCATCCGCAGGCTGGAAACCAGGCCAAGGTGAATCAGCCGCGCCTCTTCCAGTCCCGAGATTATTTCGACTTTCCACCCCGTAGCCGAGCGCACCCACTCCAGAAAGGCGCGCGAATTACGGGCATCGCGGACGGCGCTGGTGGCGACCACGCGCACCGTGTCCGCGCCCTCCTGCTGCACCGCGCGATGGAAGCGCCGCAGGGCCTTGACCGTATCGTCGATGGCCGCGGGCGACAGGAATCCGGTGCGGAAGACGCTGTCGCCTAGGCGCGTGACCTGGCGATCTTCGTGAATTTCGACCAGACGCCGTCCGGAAAGGCGGGAGATTTTCAGACGGACGGAGTTCGATCCGATATCGACCGCAGCTAAAGTCGGCATGGCGAGGGCAATAGTGTACCGCGAGGGATGGTGGCGGGGGAGATGCGACTTGGTTTGTTATGCTACGCGGATGCCGCGCGCCTTCCTCATTGATACCGACGTGGCCTCCGACGCCGCCGTGGCCATCATCATGGCCCTCCGTGCTCCCGAAGTCCGGGTGGTCGCGATCACAACCGTAGCGGGAAATGTCGAAGTCGAACAGGCAACGCGCAATGCCCTCTACACCGTGGAGCTTTGTGGAGGTCGTGTCCCAGTCTTTACCGGCTCTGAAAAGCCGCTGAAGAGAGTCCATCAGAGTGCGACCTGGTTTCACGGCCGGGACGGACTGGGAGATCACGGCTACCCGGCGCCGCGCCAGAAGCCGGAAACGATGCCCGCCGTCGATGCCATCATCGCGACCATCGCAGCCAATCCTGGAATCGTGGTGGTGACCCTCGGGCCGCTCACCAATCTGGCCCTGGCGGTGACCCGCAAGCCCGGTCTCTCGGCGCAGGTGGGGCGTTGCGTGGTGATGGGAGGCGCTCCCTGCTGCGAAGGCAATGTGACCCCGGCGGCCGAGTACAACATCTGGGTCGATCCCGAGGCGGCCCGAATCGTCATGCTCAGCGGGCTGCCCGTGGAACTGGTCGGCTGGCAAACCTGTCGCGGGGATGCCGTCCTCGGCGAGGCTGACATCGCGCACGTCCTCGCATTCAAGAATGAGCTGGCCCGCTTTGCCATCGAATGCAACAGCCGGGCGCGAGAGGCTTACAAGGAACAAACTGGCGAGGACGGCATCGCCTTGCCCGATCCAGTGGCGATGAGCGTTGCGCTCAATCCGATGATCGGCAGCCAGTGGAGCGAACACTACGTGGAGATCGAGACCAGGAGCGAGCTGACCCGGGGGATGACAATTGTGGATCGCCTCAACGTGGCGGCGGACGAACGAAACCGGACTGTCTGGGCAGACGCTTTGCACAAAGGAACAAAAGCCAAAGTCTGCTGGACCATCGACAGCCGGCGCTGGAAGGAAGCGCTGTTTACG
Source organism: Terriglobia bacterium (assembly GCA_963742495.1). Taxonomy (GTDB): domain Bacteria; phylum Acidobacteriota; class Terriglobia; order Terriglobales; family Acidobacteriaceae; genus JAIQFF01. Next base: position 43,850 of record CAVULZ010000001.1, on the reverse strand, counting down.
GCGCTGCGATGACCGCGGCCAATTTCCCGCGTTATAGAGGTTCCGGATGATTCCGGCACACCGTACCCTTACAGCATTCCACCGGTCTTAATTTCGAGGATCGCGAGGGCCATCTCCAGCTTGTTGACTGCCTGCCCAATCTCCGGATGCTCCCCGATTTTGGCCTGCAGAGTTTTCAGCAGGCGGTGAGCTCCAGCGACATGTTCGACCGCCTGTCGCGAATCGGAGTCGGGTTTGGGTTCGGGTTGGGTTGGCATGAGACGCACCTCTATTTCGTATTCTAGTCCCGCCACCTGGGGATGCGCATCTGGCCAGCGGTTTGACGGGGAGGAACCTGATTGAAACTAAAGCGGGATCTCAAACTCAGCAGCGTGTCGGGCGCCCGCAGCCACCAGCTCTTCAATCTCCCTGACCGGCCGAATGCCTCCCCGAGCGCCGGATGCGGTGCAGTTCAGCGCGGCCGCGGCACAGGCGAAGTCGAGCTGGCGAGGCAGCGGCCATTCCTGGAGCAATCCATAGATGAATCCGGCGTGAAAGATATCGCCGGCGCCGGTGGTGTCCAGAGTTTTCACCTGAAATGCCGCAGCGTAGTGGAAGCGTGAGCCATCCCAGGCCAGGACGCCCCCATGGCCCAGAGTTGCCGCCGCCAGGCGGCAGCCGTAACGGTTGCGCACTTCGGGGAGCGACTGGCGCAGGTCCGGCTTGCCGGTCAGGCGTCCCGGAATGTCGCGGCTGGCAATGAGGAAGTCGATTTTCTCCAACAGTGCTTCGACGCCCGGGTACAGGTCATCCAGATCGGCGATCACGGGGACGCCGGCTTCGCGGGCCCAGCCTGCGGCGGCGAGGGCCGCAGCCGTATCGTGACCGTCGACGTGAAGGGCGCGGGCCTGGGTGATCCATTCGCGTTGTAGTTCTTCCGGTTGCAGGGTCAATCGGTTGTCGCGCTTCCAGAGAACCGTGCGCTCGCCCGTGTCGTCGACTAGGATGACCGCCTGCTGGCTGGCGCATCCCACGGCAGTCACGAGATGGGCTTCGACGCCGAGGCGATCAAACTCGGCGCGGTGAATCGCGGCGGCACTGTCGTCGCCGACCTTGCCCACATAGCGCGTGCGCAAACCCCACTGCCGGCATGCGGTAACTGCGGTCGCGACCTGGCCGCCGGGCAGGATGTCGGCGGAACGAAATTCGACTTTCGATCCGAGGGCGGGATAGTGCGGAAGACGGATCAGCATGTCGGTAGCATTCAGTCCGACGCCGACCAGATCAACCTTGGGCAAGGGATTCACTATGGGTTCAGTTGAAGCGGGTGGTTCGCCAGAGTGTTGTGCCACAAATGAGTAGCAGGGCCACAGTGGCTGTGATCAATAGCACGGCTGGCCCTCCATGGAAAGACATGCGCGGCGCGCGCGCCATAGTTGCGAAGAAGACGAAGAGGCCGGTGGCGACGGCCACCAGTGTCCAGTCCCACACGGTGCGTGGCAGCCTGACTTCTCCCGCCACTTGCTTGCCCTGCATGCGGGCCTCGACGAAATCTTCCGCAAGGTTGTAGCGCCGGGATTCGCGGCGTGCGGCCTCCCGCCATTGGGCCTGCTCCTTTCCGGCCGCGGACGAAAAGGCGATGGCCCCCACCCCCAACATCATCAAGAGCGAACCTCCAATGACTTGCAGGTAGGTGGAAGCTCCGCTGTCCCGAAGCTCACCGAACACAAAAATTCCCCATAGCAGACCCCAGAATTGATTGGTGTTCGAGAGCGGGATGCCGCGGCTGATGCCTACATACTTCGCGGCGTATTGCTGAAAGAGATCGCCGATCACCCAGATGAAGCCGCCCAGCATCAGCCAGAAGAGTACGTCCCGCGCGCTTCTCAACTCATGCCAGAGCGGAGTGAGGCCAAGATATCCGATGGCGAGGGCGGCCATCATCCCCAGTTCTCCGAAGGTGAAGAACGTGACAAAAGACAGAGGATTCATGCCCGAGAGATAAGCCTTGCGGTAAGGGATATACATCGTTCCCCACAGGATGCCGGCGCCGAGCGCGGCCCAGACGCCGCGCATGGAATGGGCGGCGGGTGCCTGGGTTGAGGACGCAATGGCCAGCAAAGCCGCGCCTGCACACATCACCAGCGCGCCGCCGAGCACACCCGTCCAACGGCGCCAACCAGCCTGGCGCAATTCGTTAAAGAAAATAAAACCCCAGAGTATGCCCAGCAGACTGTTTGAATTCCACAGAGGAAACGCGATGCTCAAGCCGATATCGCGAATGGCGAAGATGGTCATGGTGTTGGCCACGGCCCAGAGGCATCCCGCGAGCAGGGCCCAGATGATGAGGTGAGGCGCGCGCCGCAGGTCGGCGCGAACGGACGAAGTACCCAGAATTAAAGCTGGCACACTCCAGCGCGCCAGAAAAACTCCGGTCACCATGATCAGCGAAATCACCAGGGGCGACACACCTACGGAAACCAGCTTGGTAGGCGCTTCGGCGGCGCCGAGCCAGGCGCCCGCGGTGAACCCGGAGAGGATTCCCAGCGCCTGCAGTTTCCGCCGGCGCGAGAGCGCCCCAGGTAAAGCTTCGTTCGCGGGAGTGACAACAGATCGCATAATCCGGTAATTCTCCCGGCTCGGTGGTTCAGTGAATGGATTCGAGAAGGAGCAGTCCACCGATCAGAACGGCAACTGGGACCCAGAAGTGCACATCAGTGAGAACCAGGGTCAACCGCTTGCGGCGTGGTACGCGATTTCCGATTGATTTCATGCGGCGCTTATGCCAGTGGCGTAGGGCCGTACGATTATAGCGGGTGCTCTCTGCTTCAGAGACAGGAACCCATTGGGCGTGTGGTCAGACCTCGTTGGCTGATTTTCGTCGCGAACCACGTAGGGGCAGACCTCCTCATCTGCCCGGTTGAGCGCAGCGCAACGCTTTCCGGGAGGCTAGTGGAGCTTCGCTCCGCGGGGCAGGTGCGAGACCTGCCCCTAGGTGGTTCGTGGCAATTCGCGGCGCGGCGTTTTCAGGTACGCAATCACAAACAGAAGACCGAGCAACAGGTCGATGCCGCCGAATAATAGATCGGACGAGCGCATGCGCCCCTGCGCGACCAGAATGACCACGGCAACCCCGTAGCTGAATTTTTCGAACACCGACGGAATCATCAGCGTGCGAAAGCGGGCCGGGTCGGTGGCGATGATAAAAAATGCAATCTGCCAGGCCAGGGCTGTTCCGACGAATCCGTAGAAGAATGCCGGGTGGGTGATGGGCGGAGGATCTTTTCGGCCGATCATGTCAAATATGAAATAGAGCGGCGTCAGGGTCAGCACACCCCAGATGCCGGCAATCCAGAAGACGGTCTTGGCGAACTTCATGGCTTCTCCGAGGTCGCGGTCGTGGTCGGGGCTCGAATGTTTGACGCGCTTCTTTCGCCCTTTCAGGGCTCTGTCATTCTCCGACTCTACCCCGGGTCTTACGCCCTGGGCTACATTCTTTCGGCGCTTCGCGCCTGCATCGAACGACGATGAGTTTACACGCGACCACCTTATTCGTAGCGCAAGGCTTCGATCGGATCCAGGCGGGAGGCACGAAAGGCCGGCACCATGCCGCTGACCAGACCCACGGCTCCGAGGATGAGGGTGGCGGCAATCAGAGTCCCTGGGGCGATGATCAGGCGGATGTCGCCGGCCTCGCCATTTTTGGCGAAGGCGCTGTACAGAGTCAGCCGGCCCACGGACAGCGCGACCGCGTAAGCCAGGATGATTCCCAGCACTCCCCCGATGAACGTGATGGTCAGAGCTTCGGCGAGGAATTGCAGGAGGATATAGCGCCGCCGCGCTCCCAGCGCCTTTTGCACCCCGATCTCGCGGGTACGTTGGGTCACCGAAACCAGCATGATGTTCATCAGGCCGACGCCGCCGATGCCCAGCGTAAGCGTGCCGATGAAACCCAGCAGAATCTTGAGGCCGATGGTGATGATTTCGAACTGGTGCATCTGGGTCATCAGGTTGAATATAAGCACGGCCTGCCGGTCGGTCTGGTTGAACTTCTTTTCCGTCGCCATCAGCGTGCGCACGGTCTGTTCCAGCTTTTCATACTCGGGCGTGGCGTAAGAGAACCAGATGGAATCGAGGTAACGCGTGTCTTTCAGATCGCCCATGGTGGTGAAGGGAACATAGAGGGTGCGGTTGATGTCGCTGTTTCCTTCCTGCATTTTCGGCCTGACCACTCCGATGACTTCGAAACTAAGACCGTCAATACGAATGTGTTCGCCCAGCGCATTGCGTCCGGAGAAAAGCTTTTCCTTGGCCTCTGACCCGATGACCACCACTCGTGAGCGCTGCATCTCGTCTTCCGCATTGTAGAAACGCCCTTGTCCCACCGTAAGTGACCGAATGGAAGCCACGTTGGGATAGTTTCCGGTGACATTGAAGGTGAAAGTCCGGGTCTCGTACTGCGTGCTGGCCTGCTTGCTGGCTTCGGGCGTGATATGAGAAATCTGGGGAAGGTTGGTGGTCAGCATGTCCACGTCTTCCAGGGTGAAGCGGATGGCCCGACCCGCCTTTTGTCCACCTGCCTCGGTGGAGGTGCGATTGGGCACGACGATCACCAGCTTGGTGCCGAAGTTGGCAAAGATGTTGGCGCAGGCCTGGCCAAAACCGTTGCCCCAGGCCAGCAGCATGACCACGGTGGCGATGCCCCAGGCCATGCCGAGCATGGTAAGCGCGGTGCGGCGGCGATTGTGCCGCATGGCGTCATAGGCTTCCTGAAGCAGATCGCGAAACATATTTGGTAATTGTGTAATCGGGTAATTGGCTAATTTCTGACCCCGAAATCTGTTCGTTTCAATTACAAAATCACCCAATTACAAAATTACAAAATCTGTATTCACTCCTGCCGGAGGGCATCCACCGGTTGCAGCATGGCCGCTTTGCGGGCGGGATAAAGGCCGGCCACGACGCCCGCCAGCGCCAGGCTGCCGATCGCCAGAATGGCCGACATGGGCACCAGCTTGGGAGGATCGAATCCGCCCACGCCCTCTATATTGCCCAGCAGAGCCATCGCGATGACGGCCAGTCCCATTCCGATCAGCCCGCTGCCCAGGGTGAGGATCAGTCCTTCCAGGAAAAACTGCAGCAGGATGCTGTGCCTGGTGGCGCCCAGAGCCTTGCGGAGTCCGATCTCCCGCGTCCGCTCGCTCACCGTGACCAGCATGATGTTGATCACCCCGATGGCGCCCAGGCCCAGGGTCACCATGCCCACCGTCCCCAAAAACATGTTCATGGCGTTGAAGATCGTCCCCATCATCTTGGACGACTGGATGGTGTCCCAGCCGTCGAAAGCGTTCTCGTCTCGCCAGTCAAAACCATGATTGCGGGCCACGATCTTGTGGACGTCTTCCTCCGCCAGCAGGTGCTCGTCCGTTACTCGCGGCTGATAGTTGACGTAAGAAATCGAGTTCTCGTGGTTCTCACCCTTGAGCGGGAAGTACGTGGCCATCACCTGGAAGGGGATGTAGCTGCGAACATTCAACCAGGTGTCGTTGCCGCGGCCGATGTGTTCGAGCACGCCGACAACTTCGAATCTGAGCCCGTTCAGTAGAACGGTTGAGCCCACCGCGGGGCGTCCGGGAAACAGGTTCTTGGTCAACTGGTCGCCCAGGACGATCACGTTGCGCCTTTCGGTTTCGTCCATCCGGTTCAGCCAGCGGCCCTGCTTGATAGGAAGGTAGCTAATCTCATTCAACTGCGGCTCCGTGCCCAGGATCTCGCCGTTGGCGTTGGCGAATTCGCTGATCGCCCGCACGTCATCGCGGCGGATGATGGGGCAGGCATTGCGAACGTGCGGGGCCTGGCGGATGTCCACATAGTCCTGGTAGTCGAGCAAATACGAACGCGCGGAGTTCATGCTGCCGGCCATGGCGGGCGCGCGCCCGGGAAAAATAAACATGATGTCTTTGCCGAACTCGGCCATCTGCCGCTTGTTGCCGGAGCGAAAGCCTTCACCCAGTCCGACCAGCAACAGCAACGACCCCACCCCCCAGGCGATGCCGAACATGGTGAGACAGGAGCGCAGTTTGTGCGCCCAAAGCGTGCGGAAGATCTGCGCGAAGATGTCGAGCAGCATGAGCATAAGCTTGGACATTGTACCGTTGCGGCAATGTAGGCGCGAGCGACCTCGCTCGTGCTGGTGAGGCGGAGCCTCGCGGGTTTTGTGTTACTTACCGCATCCGTAGACCGCCACATCCTTAGACCGCCAGAGCTGGTGGCGGCACGAGCCAGGGCGTTCGCGCCTACATCAGTCGAACTGGATCAGCACAATCTCAGGCGTCGTGCCCAGGCGCAGTGGCGGACCCCAGGTTCCGGCTCCATACGAGACATAGACGATGAGATTGCCCAAACGTTGCAATCCGTAGACGAATTTGCCGTAGATGCGCGAGGTGATCCAGGTGAAAGGAAAGAACTGTCCGCCATGAGTGTGGCCCGAGAGCTGCAGGGAAAAACCTTCTTCCTCGGCAATCTTCAGCCGGTCGGGCGCGTGCGTGAGCAGGATGCTGGCCCGGTCTCGATCCACGTCAGCCTGTCGCAAGACAGAGCGGAAATGGTCGTCATTGGTCGAATCCCGGTAGTGCACGCCCACGATCTGCATACCATCGACCGTCACTTTTTCATTGTTGAGGACGCGCACCCCCGAGTGCTCGACCGCGTCGAGGTACTTGGTGGAGTCGGTAAACTCCTCGTGATTGCCCAAGACAAAGAACGCTCCCAGCGGAGCGGCAAGCCGTGCCCAGGGGTGGGCAAGCTCGCGCACGCGAGCTACCGTGCCGTCGTACATATCGCCAGCGATAAAGACGATGTCAGGCCGCAGCCGGGTGAGCGTGGTAACGATGCGTCCCATGAATCCGGAGCCGCGTACGTGCCCGAGATGAGTGTCGGTCACCAGCGCCGCCACCCGTCCGCGCCACGATTCCGGCAGATTCTCCAGTTTGACGTTGACTCGCCTCACCCGGGTCCAGGCGGCGTTGATCACGCCGTACAAACTGGCGAGGAGGGCGAGGGCGAAGAGGGCAACCACCAGCTCCCGCCGGTCCGGATACATCCCGAACACACGGGCGGCGCCGTAAATAGCCCAGCAGCCGCAAGCCGCCATGAAACAGAAACTCAGGGTCCCCAGCCAAACCGCAGAAATGGTGTAAAGGACACGCACCAGAACATGTGAAGAGCGCCACGCCACCAGGGAAGTCAACACGAAGCTGACCGACAGCAGGGCCAGGGTTATTTGTAAGCCGGAAATCCGCGAAGGATCGGGCGCGGCCCAGAAGGCAGTCCAGGTTTTATACAAGAACCAGTGCGCCAAAAATAAGACAGTTTGAATGACCGCGATAAAGACGACGATTCGAGACCTCAAGGAATGTTTTTCTCCGGGTTATTAGATGAGGTCCGGTAGCAATTGGATTTGCCAGGTTGAAGCATCTGGCAGGAACCGGTGGAGGACGGGGGTCCCGCCTGTCTTGCAGGATGCACGTGCGAGGACGCCCGTCCTCCATCAAAGCGCGCCGCTCCCGGATGACAAACCTGTCAGGCGACGGCCGATGCTGCCGTGGAACCTGGCCGCGAGGGCTCGCGGCCGGCGGACATGAGCGAAAGCGGCTTTTTTCCCGCCAGCGTGGCCCGGGTTTCGGCCAGAGTATTCACCGCCTGGAGGAACTTGGCCCGGGTGATGTTGCGAAGCGCGGCCACCAGGGCGGAATCGTGGACCCCTCCGAACAGCTTTTCCGCTTTGTCCGCCAGCTGGACCCAGTCATGCCAGTCGCCGATTACGTCCTGCATATGGTTGAGCAGCGCGATCAGGCGAGCGGCCTCCGGATCCTTGCCTGCAAGTTCCGCGACATAACGCGCCCGTTTTCCGGAAATTCTGAACTGGTGTAAGGTTTTTTCAGTCACCGCGCCCTGATCAAGTTCCAGGTGGTTCAGCTGTTGCCGGGCCAGCCTCAGAGGGTCGGCGTTCTTTGGAATCTCCAGGCTGGCCGCGCTCCGTTTCAGGCGCTTGCGCACCTCGGCGACGGTCCGCTTGTCCAGGGACTTCGCCAGCTTCTGTTCCCGTTTGTCGCGTTCCTCGGCCATGGTACGCATCAGTTGCGCCTTGCGCCTGGAATCCTGCGCGATCTTCAGGCTCCGCAAAGCGGCGCTCTGCACGTCGAGGTCACGCACCCGCCCCGCCTTTTTTCGCAAGCGTCCCAGAAGCTTGAGCAGCTTCTTGTCATTGCCACTGCGGCTCCCGGCCAAATCCGCAACCAACACTTCCACTCTGCGGCTCGAAGTGCGGAATTTATGGACGTTCTCCGGTGCCGGCTTGTCGGCGAGCCTCGCCATTTGCCGGGTCAGTTTGCGGAAGGTAGCACGAGTATGTTCGGGGGCTAGCAGCATACGGTCAAAAACCCTGACGTCTGAGAATACGATTGAACCACTTGTTGTTGAACTACGATTGACGGAACCTGGGAATTCGGGGAACGCCGGAATAAGACTTCCGGGCCCCTGACAGAAGCTTCCCTGAAAGCGGGGTCAAACTTTGATTTTAACACTGCTGTAACACGATCGTGCTACCTTGCCCGAAATGGCTAATCGAGCTTTAGGAGCGCCTCGACTGACAGGCCCGCAACCCGTTTCGGAACAAGCAGTTACGGCAGGCACCCGATCCGCGGTGCAAGGGCTGATTAATGCCGGGGACAGCCGGCGCGCCGATGCCGCGTTTTACTACGCCATGGTCGCCTGCGGCCTTTCTGTCATCGCGATTGTGGTTTTGATTGTCTACGAGCTGATTACCAAATCGAACCTTTCCTGGCACGCCTTTGGCCTGAAATTCTTTTTCCGCAGCGAGTGGGATCCGGTCAACGATCAATATGGGGCCCTGCCATTTGTCTACGGCACCATCGTCTCTTCGATCCTGGCGTTAATCATCGCCGTCCCGCTGGCCATCGGAGTTGCCGTCTTCATCACCGAGATGTCGCCGCGCTGGCTGCGGGGGGCACTGGCCTTCACTACCGAATTGCTGGCTGCGATCCCTAGCGTGATTTACGGATTGTGGGCGATTTTCGTTCTGGTCCCACTGCTCCGGCAATACGTACAGCCCTGGCTGGCAAAATATCTGGGCTGGACGACCTTGTTTGAGGGACCACCCTACGGAATCGGCATGCTGGCGGCCGGAATCATCCTGGCGATCATGGTGGTCCCTATCATTTCCTCAATTACCCGCGAGGTGATGACCGCGGTTCCGCAACAGCAGCGCGAAGCCGTTCTGGCCTTGGGAGCGACGCGCTGGGAGATGATCCGCACCGGGGTTTTGCGCAACGCGCGCGCCGGCATCATGGGCGGCGTAATTCTCGGCCTCGGCCGGGCGCTGGGCGAGACCATGGCGGTGACCATGGTGATTGGCAACCGTCCCGAGATCGCCAAGTCCCTGTTCGCTCCCGGCTACACCATGGCCAGCGTGATCGCCAACGAATTCAGCGAAGCTACCGGAGACCTCTACCTCAGCGCCCTGGTCGAGGTGGGCCTGGCGCTGTTTATTGTGACCATCATCGTCAACATCGTGGCCCAGTTCCTGGTTTGGACGGTAACCCGCGGTACGCCAGCGAGGGGCAATGCCTAACACAACGGCAAAGATGATGCTCCCTGCTGATTTTGCTGATGCGCCGATCAGCGTCGTGCGGCGTAGCCTGAACGCCCTGGTTACATTTGCGGCTGTCGGGGCCGTGGTGCTGGTATTGCTGCCCCTGGCTGCGGTGTTTGGCTATCTGATCTACAAAGGGATTGGTTCGATTAACCTGGCGTTTCTGACCCAGATTCCCAAACCACCGGGCGAAGCCGGCGGCGGCATGGCCAATGCCATCGCTGGATCCGTCTACATTCTGATGATCGCCAGCGTATTCGGGGTTCCACTCGGAATCGGCGCGGGAATCTATCTGTCGGAATACGGCCGCGGCACTCGTTTTGGCAACGTGATCCGGTTCACGGCGGATGTGCTGAACGGCGTCCCCTCGATCATCGTGGGCATTGTGGCCTATGGCCTGGTGGTGCTGAGCCAGGGACATTTCTCAGCCCTGGCCGGTGGGGTTGCACTGGCCATCATGATGGTTCCCACGATTACCCGGACCACCGAAGAAATGCTGTTGCTGGTTCCCCAAATCGTGCGCGAAGCGGCCTACGGTCTGGGGGTTTCGCGCTGGCGCACCACGCTTTCCATTACGCTTCGCACCGCCACGTCGGGCGTCATCACGGGCGTGATGCTGGCGTTTGCCCGGGTGGCGGGAGAGACCGCTCCGCTGCTGTTTACGGCGTTCGGCAACCAGTACTGGAACTGGAAGATCAACCAGCCTACGGCCGCGCTGTCCCTGCAGATATTCACCTACGCGATTTCGCCCTTTGATGAGTGGCACCGTCAGGCCTGGGCGGGAGCGTTGATCCTGATCGTGCTGATCGTCGCTTCGGTCGGCGCCGTGCGATTGGTGGCCAGCCGCGGTATGCTCAAGGGAGCGAACTGAGACTATGGGCGTCGGAATCCAAGTCGACAAACTAAACGCCTGGTTCGGCAAGACCCAGGCCCTGTACGACATCAACATGACCGTGGCGGCCAACCACGCTACGGCGGTGATTGGTCCGTCGGGATGTGGCAAGTCCACATTCGTCCGCTGCCTGAACCGCATGCACGAGACCATTCCAGAAGCCAAAGCGACGGGCCGGGTGCGCATCGGCGAAATGGATGTCTACAACGGGACCTCGGCAGTGCAGATTCGCCGCCGCATTGGCATGGTCTTCCAGAAGGCCAATCCGTTTCCCACGATGTCGATCTATGACAACGTGGCAGCCGGGTTAACGCTGAATGGCTTTCACGATCACAAGCGTCTGGACGAAATCGTCGAACGTTCGCTCGCCCTCTCCGCGTTATGGGACGAGGTCAAGGACACGATGAAGAAGAAGTCCGGCGCCAGCCTCTCCGGGGGCCAGCAGCAGCGCCTCTGCATTGCCCGCGCCATCGCCGTCGAACCGCAGGTGCTGCTTGATGGACGAGCCCTGCTCGGCGCTCGACCCGATTTCCACCGGCAAGATCGAGGAGCTCATCTTCCAGCTCAAGGAAAAGTTCACCATCGTGATCGTGACCCACAACATGCAGCAGGCGTCGCGGGTCGCGGAATTCACCGGATTTTTCCTTCTGGGCAAGCTGATTGAGTTCGATAAGACCGAAAAGATTTTTACCACCCCGTCCGACAAGCGGACGGAAGACTACATCACAGGCAGGTTTGGATAATGGCACGCACCCGTTTTCTGCAAGGACTGGACGAACTTCGGGCACGTTTGCTCCGTATGGGCGGACTGGCCGAGCAGGCCGTGGACCGCGCCTGCCAGGCGTATATCGAACGCGACCTGACCCGTTGCCGCATGGTGCTCGACGGCGAGACCCAGATCAATCTCACCGAGCGCGAGATTGACGAAATGGCTTTCGACCTTCTCGCCATGCAGCAACCCATGGCGGTCGACTTGCGCTTCATTCTCGCCGTCACCAAGATCAATGCCGATCTGGAGCGCGTAGGCGACCAGGCGGTGAACATTGCCGAGCGCGTGATGGACATGGTGGACCTGCCCAAGGCCGAACTTCCGGTGGATATCCCTCGCATGGCTGCGGCGGTCTCCGCCATGGTGCGCCGCGCTTTGGAATCCTTCATCGAAGGCAAGGCCGAGCTGGCGCAGGCGGTGCTCGAAATGGACAACGTGGTCGACCGCATGAAGGACGAAGCCTTCATCGTCCTGGTGAAATCCATGAACGACCATCCCGAGACGACGCGCCAGGCCCTGGATGCTTTGCTGGTGGCCCGCAACCTGGAGCGGGTCGCTGACCACGCCACCAATATCGCGGAAGACGTGATCTTCTGGGTGCGGGGCGCCGACGTTCGTCACAACGTCACACCCGAACAGCCTGAGCATCAGGAAGTTACCGACCCTCATTAAAGTACTAAGTTCGACACCAGGTTGCTTTGGACTTTCGCGCCCGTCGCGAGTCACGAACCACGTGGGGGCGGCCGCCCTCGGCTGTCCAGTCGAGCGCAGCTCGACCGGTTTTTGCTGACTGCTAGATAAGCAATCAGCGGAGCTTCGCTCCGCCGGACAGCCCAGGGCGGCTGTCCCCACGTGGTTCATCACGCCGGCGGCTTTTCTTTTATTTGCGGTGGTGCTACAAGTTTTCCAGACTTTTTTAGGGAGGAATCTTGAAGCGTCTGCCCGGCCTTATCTGCCTGCTCGCAGTTTTTCTTTCTTCGCTTACCGCTCAGGATTCAGCCCGACCAAAACAAATTCCCCTGCCCACCAGCAAGGTGCTGAACTCGCCTTCGCCCGGCCGGATTGGCGCGCTCAACAGCTTTCCTGCGACCATCGCTGTAAGCCCGGACGGCCGCTACGCGGCATTGCTGAATGATGGCTACGGCACGCAGCAGACCCTGGCCCATCAGTCGATCACCGTTCTCGATCTCACGACCAACCAGCTCAGCGATTTTCCCGATGCCCGCCTGTCGGACACCGCCCATCAAAGCTATTTCATCGGTCTCGCTTTCAGTTCGGACGGCGGTCATTTGTTCGCCTCGATGGCCTCGATCACCGACCCTACGGGCGTGAAGCCCGCCAATACCGGCAACGGCATCGCGGTCTACAAATTTGAAGGCGGCAAGGTGACCCCCGAACGTTTTCTGAAAATCGCGCCGCAGAAAATTGCCGCCGCCAGGAAGGTCGCCTTCGGAGTCCGCAAAACCGCCACGGGAACCGCGATTCCGTATCCCGCCGGCCTGGCCGTGATTGCGGGCAAGAGTGGCGACAAATTGCTGGTCGCCAACAATCTTTCGGATAACGCGGTGCTGCTCGATTCCGACGATGGGCATATCCTGCAGCGGTTCGACCTCAGCACCCATGAAATGATTCCGTCGTCGTTTCCCTACACGGTGGTTGCCACGCGCGACGGGCGCCGCGCCTGGTGCAGTCTGTGGAATTCCTCCCGCGTGGCGGAACTTGATCTGGAGAAGGGAACTGTCACCCGCTGGATACCGCTGCTCGAACCGAAAGACCCGATCGCCCCCGGTTCTCATCCCACCGACCTGCTGCTCAGCCCTGACGAGAAGTTGCTCTACGTCGCGTTGTCGAACGCCGATGCCGTGGCAACCGTCGACGCGGCATCGGGAGAAGTGATCCATCTTTCGTCCACCAATCTTCCCGGGCAGGAGCATGCCGGGACGTATCCCAGCGCCCTGGCCCGATCGTCAGACGGCACGCGGCTGTTTGTGGCGGATGCCTCGTTGAATGCAATTGCAGTGTTTGACACGGCGGCCCTGACCAAGCCGGGAACCAGTTTCCCGCTGCCCCAGGAAGCTCTCGGATTCATTCCGACCGACTGGTATCCCAGCGCTCTGGCCGTCCAAGGAGACGACCTGCTCATCGCTACCGCCAAGGGAGAAAGCACCGGTCCGAATGGCGGTATCAGCCAGCTCAAGAGCGAACGCCGGCGCCGCGAGCATCCCTACATCCCGACGTTGATGTACGGCTCGCTCTCGCGCTTGAACTTTCGCACCGTGGAGAAAGGTTTGCCGGATCTGACCCAACGGGTGAAGGAGAGCAATCTCTTTGTCTCCGATCCCGGCAAGATCACCTTTCGGGCTGGCGCCAACCCGATTCACCATGTGATCTACATCCTGAAAGAGAATCGCACCTACGACCAGATTTTCGGCGATCTGAAAGCTGGCGGCCGGAGCGTAGGCAACGGCGATCCGTCGCTTACCATTTATGGTGAAGACGTCACGCCCAACCTGCACAAGCTGGCCCTGCAGTTCGGTGTGCTGGACAATTTCTATGACAGCGGTGAAGTGTCCGGCGACGGCCACGACTGGTCGAACGCCGCCATCACCAGCGATTACAACGAAAAGACCTGGCAGATCACCTATCGCGGCCACGAGCACATTTACGACTACCAGGGCACGGTAGCCGATGAATTCCCCCTGGAGCTGGGCGAACCCGACGTGGACGAGCCCGGCACCCGCTATCTCTGGGACAATCTCGCCAGTCACGGCGTGAGCTATCGTGACTACGGAGAGTTCATCGCCGGAGTGTGGTGCGAGGCAGCCAAGAAACCTGGGGCTTCGCCGAAGCGAGGCACGCCTTCTCCATACAGCACGGAGTGTGACCGCGCGGCCGTCCGCAAGGGCGAGCCGCTACCGCCCGACGTCGGCCAGCCTCACGGATCAGCCAGCCCGTGGCCCTGGGCGGTTCCGCTGTTAAAGCGCATGAAGCCGACGAAAGCGGCTTTACGCGACCACTTCAGTCCGCTCTATCCTGACTTCAACACGGAATATCCCGACCAGCTGCGCGCCGACCTTTTCCTCAACGAGTTTGACGATTTCGTTCGGGCCCGCAAAGAAGGCAAAGGCGCCGAGTTGCCGGCGTTTCGTGCTTCTATATTTGCCGGACGACCATACCCACGGCACCACGCCCGGCAAGCCGCGTCCGGCGGCGTCGGTGGCGGACAACGATCTGGCGGTGGGCCGCGTGGTCGAAGCGGTCTCGCATAGTCCCTACTGGGATGACACGGCGATCTTCGTGATCGAAGACGATGCCCAGGACGGCGCCGACCACGTCGACGCGCACCGCTCGATCGCGCTCGAGATCAGTAAGTATTCGCCAGCTTCGCCGCAACAACGTTCGCCGCAGCAACCTTTCGTGGACAGCCGCTTCTACACCACCGTGAACATGATGCACACCATGGAGACCCTGCTGGGCCTGCCGCCCATGAATCAGAATGATGCCTACGCGCCGGTGATGGCGCCGCTGTTTGCCGGCCCTGGCAATCAGCCGGCGTTTACCGCGGACTGGAGCAATCGGGACAACGGTCTGATTTACCAGACCAACCCAGCCAAGGGTCAGGGCGCGGCCGAGTCGGCTAAGATGGACTTCACCAGGCCGGATGCGGTCAACACCGCGGTCCTCAACCTGATCCTGTGGCGCGACCGGATGGGCGACACGCCCATGCCGGCGCCGAAGCACACCGTATTCCCGCAGAAGCGATCCCCAGACAAAGACTGAGATGAACCGTGTGGGGACGGGTCGGAGACCCGTCCGGCCGAGCGCAGCTCGGCAGTGCTTTTGCTTTGAACCCCATCGCCATAAGGCCGAGCGGAGCTCGGCCCGGACAGCCGAGGGTGGCTGTCCCCACGTGGCCATTGGGAACAGACGAGCTGCGCTCGTCCGGACGGGTCCCTTCGGCTTCGCTCAGGGCAGGCTCCGACCCGTCCCCACCCGAACTGTGCTACTTCGCCGCCGACTTTCCCGCGTCCACATCCGCGAAGGAGAAAGCCAGCGACACGTTGGGATGCTCTTTGCCCTCGACCTCCACGTAGGGATAGACAAAGTAATTGAGAGGCGGGCCATCTTGCGCCGGGCTCAGACGCAGATCGCGTCCCATGCTGAACTGCACGCGGTTGGCGTCGTGCGCGCCGAAGAAATAGTCGCGCTTTTCCTGGTGCTTCCACGCCTCCGAAATGTCTACCGGCACCCAGCCATGCTGCGGTTCGAAGAAATCGGACCAGCAGTGATAACCGGCGATCTCCGCCGAATGTTTGTCCGACGGCAGGGGGAACCCGATTTCAAAGCGCGCCGGAATCCCCTGGGAACGCGCCATGGCGATGAAAAGCGAATGAAAATCGGTGCAGTTGCCTTTCTTCGCGTCGCAGGCATAAAGGACATCGCCGTGTCCCCAGCCCGTGCCGGTCTTGTCGTAACGCATGGTGGTGAAGACGTAATCGTAGATGGATCGCGCCTTGTCGAGCGGCGTGGTTTCGCCCTCCGTGACCTTGGCCGCGAGCTCCGCGGGCAGTCCGGTGGTGGGAACCAGCTTGTCCGGTTGCAGGTATTCCTTGCGGTCGCGCTCCTTGAGCTCGACCTCGGCCAGATGTGGCCGGGCGATGCCCAGGGTCAGGCGCTCGTGGCGCACCACGTCATAGACAACTTCGAAGTGCAGGTCGGAGGCTTGCGCTTTCGAGCTTTCGGCGTAATACATCTCGTTGCCGAATCTTGATTCATGGGTTTTCTTGAGCTTCAGGTCGCCGTTTTCCGAAAGCACTTTCACTTCCTGAAACTCATCCGAATGCGCCGCTGGAAACCAGACCCGCACCTTTTCCCCTGCGGGCACATCTTTGACCGTAAAGCCGTAGTGGAATGTGAAATGGCGCGTGGTCTGCGCCGACGCCAACGACACCGTGGTCAGCAATAGCGACAGGCATAGCTTTCGCAGCATATCGAAATCCTTTCGACTTTGTAGCGCCGGCGTCCCGCCGGCTGTCGAGTGGGCGTCCTGCCCACCCATCGGGCCGTCCGAAGGCCGAACGCTACTCTTGAAAAATGATGGGGAAACGACACACGGGCGTTTTAGGAGAAGAGCCGTCAGGTAAAGCCGCGCCGTCGGGATCGCATGGGCAGGGGTCGATTTTAGTCGAAGACAGCCTGTGGAGATCGGGGGCTCTTTGGCGGCCGGCGTTCCGGGCGCTGCCGCACGAGCGGGGCGCTGGCGCCCACATCCGCGTCAGGTAGAATCTCCGGATGGGCCCCGCCATTCAATGCCGCGACCTGCGCAAGACATATGACGGCAAGGTTGAAGCCGTCCGCGGGCTGAATCTGGAGATAGAAACCGGCGAATGTTTCGGCCTTCTGGGCCCCAACGGGGCGGGGAAGACCACCACCATTGAGATCCTGGAAGGGTTGCTGGCGCCGACCTCCGGGCAGGTCACGATCCTTGGCCAGACCTGGAAGGATAACGCGCGCGAGTTGCGCGAGGTGATGGGCATCTCGCTGCAGGAGACCCGGCTGTCAGAGAAGCTGACCGTCCTCGAGACCATCAAGCTATTTTCTGGTTTTTATCGCCAGCCACGCGCGCCGCTTGAGGTGCTCGAGCAAATGCAACTCACGGAGAAAGCCGATGCCTGGGTCGGCAAACTTTCCGGCGGCCAGCGTCAGCGGCTGGCAGTGGCGACCGCGTTAGTCGGCAATCCCAAAATTCTTTTTCTGGACGAGCCCACGACCGGTCTCGATCCCCAGAGCCGCCGCCAGCTCTGGGACACGATTCGCGGCTTCCAGCAAGCTGGAGGCACCGTCCTGCTCACCACCCACTACATGGACGAAGCCGAGCGCCTGTGCGATCGGCTGGCCATCGTCGATCACGGACAGATAATTGCCGAAGGCACGCCGGCGGACTTGATCGAGCGCCTGGGCGGGCATCACATGGTGGAATTCCAGGTAAGCGGCAATTCTAACGGCGACTCAGCTGACGTCTGGCGGGCGCTTCCAGGTGTCGAGTCCGTGCGACAGGACAACGGATTCGTCTGTCTGAATGTGCACGAGCCCCACCTGACCATCCCGGCGCTGCTCGATGCGGTCGAGAAACAGGGCGAGCACCTGCTGCACCTGACCACCCGCCAGGCCAGCCTGGAGGACGTTTTTGTCCGCCTCA
Source organism: Terriglobia bacterium (assembly GCA_963742495.1). Taxonomy (GTDB): domain Bacteria; phylum Acidobacteriota; class Terriglobia; order Terriglobales; family Acidobacteriaceae; genus JAIQFF01. The sequence goes on along the minus strand of CAVULZ010000001.1, from coordinate 26,338 downwards.
CCGGCCGCCATTTGAGGGAAGATTGAAGACCACTAATGCCCATGTAGGGGCGGCTCTCCTCACCCGCCCTGGTCGAGCGCAGCTCGACAATTCTGCGATCACCCGGGAGACAGATTGATGACCGTCGCACAACAAACTCCGCCAACCGATGTCCCCCAGGCTCCCCCGCGCATGGCCCCTCGCAACGGGCGCTGGACAGGCTTCAGTCATCTGTTGATGGCGCGTCTGCTGGAGCTCAAGCGGGAACCTGAAGTCATCTTCTGGGTCTTTGGTTTTCCTGTGCTTCTTGCCCTCGGGCTGGGCATTGCTTTCCGCAATAAGCCGGCTGACATTACGCCGGTCGCGATTGTGGCCGGTCCCGGCGCTGACCAGGCTTTGAGCTTGCTGCAGAGCTCGCCGCGCAACGCTTCGATTCGCGCGACGGTAGTGGCCGAGCCCGAGGCCCTGCAGGGGTTTCGTCTGGGCAAGTACGACCTGGTGATTACCCCGGACGGCAAGGACGCCTTTCAGTACCGCTATGACCCGGCACGCCCGGAGAGCGTGCTGTCCCGGGCCCAGGTAGACGATGCCTTGCAAAGCGCAGCCGGACGCAGGAATCCGCTGCCGACTTCGGCCGTGGCTTCGAGCGAACCCGGATCGCGCTACATTGACTTCCTGATTCCGGGTCTGCTGGGAATGAACCTGATGAACTCGGGCATGTGGGGCATCGGTTTTGCCCTGGTGGACATGCGGCAGCGCAAACTGCTGAAGCGTTTTGTCGGAACGCCCATGCGACGCAGCGATTTCCTGCTGGCCCTGACCAGCAGCCGGCTGGTTCTGATGCTCATTGAAATCGTCCTGCTGCTGGGCTTTGGAGTGCTGGCGTTCCACATGCGGGTGCTGGGTTCGTGGGGCACGATTCTGCTGCTCAATACGATCGGCGCCATATCCTTCGGAGGTCTGGGCCTGCTGACCGCCAGCCGCGCCCAGAAGATTGAAAGCGTCAGCGGGTTGATGAACCTGGTGATGATGCCGATGTGGATTTTCTCCGGCGTCTTCTTCTCTTCCGAGCGTTTTCCCGCCATTCTGCAGCCCGCCATCAAGTTGCTGCCCCTGACCGCGCTGAATGATGCCTTGCGCGCCACCATCCTGCAGGGCGCGTCGCTGGCCGCCCAGTCGGGACGCATCCTGGTTCTGCTGCTCTGGGGCGGGATCTCGTTTGCCCTGGCGCTACGCTGGTTTCGCTGGACATAGCCTGCACTTCCGGGCCCGGATGGTCGTGTAAACGCTTGCATTTTCATCTATTTCCGCGCCGCGCCGTGCCCCTTCCCGTGTTAAAATCCTATCAGTCTTCAACCACAACTGGCGGTCGCTCCGTGAACTATGCCGCTGTGTCAGGTTCCGTGAGATAGCCAACGGGCAGGAGTGCCGGTGTCGCACGACTCGCGGCCCTCGACAACCCTCAATCGCGGGTTTCGCGACTGTGTCCCGTGTGGCAGGCACTTCTCTTTGCCACTTCGCGTCGGGTATAGCTTTTGTCGTCGTCGCTTGCTGAAGTCAGGAGCTGGCATGAACGTACTCGAGCGGCAGATCACTTACAGTCCTTTTCTGGAGCAACTGCGTGCCGCGCCGGCTCGTGTCCTCTTGCTGGACTACGATGGGACATTGGCCCCTTTTTGCGCCGATCGCGCCCGGGCCTTTCCTTATCCCGAGGTCCCGCCATTAATCCTGCGCATCATGCGGAGCGGTACGCGCGTGGTGCTCATCAGCGGGCGCCCGGTAAGGGAAATCGTTCAGCTCGCCGGGATACGTCCGCAACCGGAGGTCTGGGGCAGCCACGGCCTGGAGCGGCTCAAGGCTGACGGCCAGTATGAAGTCAGTTCGGTGCCGGCCCACAAAGACTATCTGCTGGCCGCCGAAGCCATGCTGCGTGATGCCGGCCTCGAGAACCAGATCGAAATCAAGCCGGGCGGAGTCGCCGTGCACTGGCGGGGCCTGGATTCGGCCAAAGCGGAGAAAATCGCCCGCGAGGTTCGGGGGCTGTGGAAGCCTCTGCTCGAACGGGCGCCGCTGCGGGTGCTCGAATTCGACGGCGGCCTGGAAATTCGGGTTGCCGGTCCAGGCAAAGGCGACGCGGTCCGCGCCATCTTAAGGGAATGCGTTCCTGGCGCAGCGGTCGCCTATCTGGGCGACGACCAGACCGATGAAGACGCATTTCACGCGCTTAAGGGCAACGGGCTGACGGCTCTAGTTCGTCCTCAGTCACGGCCAACCGCAGCCGACATCTGGCTGCAACCACCTCACCAACTGCTCCAGTTTCTTGAGGAGTGGCTGCGCGCATCAGGAGGCTAAGGATGAACGAAATCAAGGGACGCGTGATCAACGTTTCGAACCGGCTGCCGATTCTCATCCGGAAATGTGCCGGGGGCGCCCGCTTGGAGCGTAGTTCGGGAGGACTGGCCACGGCTCTCGAAGCGGGCTGGCGCGACCAGCCCGGAGTCTGGATCGGGTGGGCCGGTACCGGCCCGGACGAGCCCATTGAACCGATGCTGGTGCGGGCCGCGCATCAGCGTTCGTACACTCTACGATCGGTCGCGCTTACGGAAGAAGATGTCGCAAAATTCTATTCCGGCTTCGCCAACGAAATCATCTGGCCTCTGTTTCACGATATGCCGTCGCGCTGCAATTTCGATCCCGAGTACTGGGCGACCTATGAGCAGGTGAATCGCAAATTTGCCCAGGTGGTCGCGGAAACCGCGCAGGACGACGACTTCATCTGGGTCCATGATTACCATCTCATGCTCACGGCGGCGTCGTTACGGCAAAAGGGGGTGCGCGCCCGCATGGGATTTTTTCTGCATATCCCGTTTCCCTCGCCCGACGTTTTTGAAAAGCTTCCCTGGAAACAGCCCATTCTGAGGGCGTTGCTGGAGTTCGACGTGATCGGATTCCAGGGCGATCGCGACCGCTCAAATTTCCTGAGCTGTCTCGAACGCCTGCTTCCCGAAGCCACGGTTGAGCGCGGCAGCCCGCATCTGCAGGTGGGACTGGAAGGACGGCAATCGGTGGTGGGCACGTTTCCGATCGGCATCGATTTTGAAGCTTTTGAGCGCGACGCGCAGCGCCCGGAGATCGCGGCTCACGCCACCGAGTTAAGAAGGCGCGTGTCCGATGAGGTTCTCGTCCTGGGCGTGGACCGGCTGGACTACACCAAGGGAATTCCGGAACGGCTCAAATCATTCCGCCTGTTGTTGCGGCGCTTTCCCGAGATGCGTGGTCACATCACGCTGGTCCAGGTGGTCGTCCCCAGCCGCGAGGAAATTCCCAATTACAAGCATCTGCGCCGCGAGGTGGAACTGCTGGTCAGCCAGATCAACGGCGAATTCACTGAACCGGGATGGGTTCCGGTGCATTACATCCATCGCAACCTGGGGCGGGATGAGCTTCTGGCGTACTACCGCGCCGCCGACATCGGTCTGGTAACTCCGCTCAAGGACGGCATGAATCTGGTCGCCAAGGAATTTTGCGCCGCCCAGATCGACGAGCGCGGGGTTCTGATTGTCAGCGAATTCGCCGGGGCAGGCCCGGAGTTGCGCTGCGCCGCCCTGGTCGTCAATCCCAACGATTTCGCCGAAGTGGCGCAGGCCCTGTACGACGCCGCCCACATGAACGTGCAAGACAAGCGCAGCCGCATGCGCCTCCTGCGCCAGATCGTGAAAGATCACAACGTGCACCGCTGGATCCGTTCGTTTCTCCAGGCCATACCTTCGCCGGACCAGGCGAAAGGCGGAGCGGGCGGCGATTCCTGGTCGCAGCCGGCCGGGTCGCGGCCCGGTTCACCCATCGGATTAGCGGTACGGCTGGATCAAAAGATGCCAGGCGTAGCCCTGGTGGCTTCGTCTCTTTCGCCCCGCAGCCGTCCGCGCTATGCAATGGGGAAGGACGCCAAGCTTCGGGTACTAGGCACGGCCGCGGGTGAAGACTAGCTTCATCGCGCTGTGGTCCTGAGCGCAGTTGACCGATTGGCTCGCGAATAGGCCAACGGAGTCGAAGGACCCCTATCGGCGCCACGAGTGCCGGTTCCCTGGTCAGTCACGAGCCCCCCAAGACCGAGGTACGATCTGCGGGGGTCCTTCGACTGCGCATTTGCTTCGCGCAGCGAAGCAACGCTCAGCTCAGGATGACAGTGGGAAAATCTCGCCTACGCAGCTTTCAAAAGATGGAAGTATCTCTGAGCCTTGTGCACATCGCGGGCAATCTGTTCGCGCAGGGCTTCGACCGAGGGAAACTTGATCTCGTCGCGCAATCGTTGTAGGAAATGGATCTCCACTTCGGTGTCGGGCGCCAGTTCGAGGGGATGAAAATTCAACAGGTGGGTCTCGACCGCGAACGATTCCGCCCCAAACGTGGGACGACCACCCACGTTGGTGACCGAATCGAAGCATTCGTCGCCGACGCGGGTACGCGTGATGTAGACGCCGTCCCGGGGCACAAATTCCTCGTAGCGGCTCAGGTTGATGGTGGGAACCGTGTATTTAGAGCCGTATCCTCGTCCCCGGCCCGGAGTGGAGAGCATGCTGAACGGGTGTCCCAACAGATGCCGGGCGCGGCTGATCCGGCCCTGGCTCAGAAGTTTGCGGACATGGCTGCTGGAGACCGGCTCACCCCGCAATTTCATCTCCGGATAAACTTTGACCTCGAAGCCCATTTCTCGTCCGAACTCGGCGAGCATCTCCACATTGCCCGCAGCCTTGTGGCCAAAATGAAAGTTGTAGCCTTCGTGCACTTCGCGGGCGCGCAGCTGTTTTCTGAGGATCTTTTCGGCAAATTGCCGCGGAGTCATCAGGGACAGGTCGCGCCCGAAAGGCAGGAGCAGCACCGCGTCCAGCCCGCTGCCTTCAAGCAGGCGCAGTTTTTCCGGCGTGGGTGTGATCAGCTTAAGTCCCGAGTCAGGTCGCAGAATACGCACAGGGTGAGGCTCAAAGGTCACCGCCATCGCTTTGGCGCCCTGCTGCCGCGCCCGCTCCACGATCTCTTTGAGCACATGACTATGGGCGCGATGGACGCCGTCAAAGTTTCCGATGCTGACCAGCGTCGGGCCGAAGCCGGACGGGACCTCTTCGAGTTTGTGGAAGATTTCCATCAAAAACCTTCTAACCGCAAAGGCCGCGAAGAAAACCAGGGAAATTCACGAGATTCCTTTGCGAACTTTGCGTCCTTTGCGGTCAAAGATTTTCCTTTCCCTAAATCTCAAATGCCAGCTTCATCCCGTCATACGAGAGCCGCACCTTCTCCGGCAGGGACGCGTTGGTTTCTTCATGCGGCAAATCGTGGCAGATATGAGTAAAGAACGCGCGCTTGGGATTGACCCGTTCCACGATGCGCAGCGAATTCTCCACCGTTGAATGCGTGGGATGCGGCTTGTGCCGCAGGGCGTCGAGAAACAGAATGTCGAGGTCATGCAGCTGATCAAAAGACGCTTCGGGAACCAGGCTGTGATCGGTCAGGTAAGCCGCCGAGCCGAAGCGATAGCCGCAGATCTCGGTCTCGCCGTGGATCACGGTCACGGGCTCGAAACGCGCGCCGAACAGTGCCAGAGGGCCGTCCAGCGGCTTGAGCTCCACCTGGGGCAGTCCGCCAAATTTGTATTCCGCGTCGAAAATGTAGCCAAACATGTTGCGGATAAATGCGGCCACCTCGGGACGGGCGTAGAGCGGCAGCCGGCCGGGCTTGTGGCGGAAACTCAATGGGCGCAGATCGTCAATACCGAGAATATGGTCGGCGTGAGCGTGGGTGTAGAGCACCGCGTCCAGGCTGCGTATATTTTCGCGGATCGCCTGCTCCCGGAAGTCAGGGGTGGTATCGATGAGCACGCTTTTTCCGCCATACTCGATCAACACGGAAGGCCGGGTGCGCCGGTCGCGTGGGTCGGAAGAGCGGCAGACGGCGCAATCACAGCCAATGGTGGGGACGCCCATGGACGTCCCGCTACCTAGCACCGTCAGTGTGGCTTTCATCGCTTTGCGGGATTGGTGCCGGTCGCCAGCGGCGGCCGGGCCAGGGCATTGGTCACTTCCACGTAGGCCATGCGCAGCTCGTAAAGACAATTCTGCAGGAAGTTTTCCTCCGCGGGCGTGAGATTGTCCTTGGTCTTTTCCGCCAGCAGGCCCAGGGTGTCGACGGTCTGACGGGCGCCCAGGAGGTCAATTCGAGGTTGTCCCCTTTCCTCCTGCATCAACCCCAGTTGCAGCATGGCGGTCATGTAGAGCGAGGCCATGAAGCGCTCGAAGGTCATCTCCATTTCTTTCGCGGAGTGGCCGCTGAGTTCGACGCGAGCGTCGAGTTCCTTAGCCGACTTGTGGTAGGCGTCCGCCTGTTCCTTTTGCTCAGCTGCGGTTGGGGGCGGCGGCACGGAAGGATCGAGCCCAGGCGTGCCGGGCGCGGCTTGATCCTGAGGCGAGGGCGCGGGTGCGAGGGGAGCGACCTTGGCCTCCGCCGCGGGCGGAACCGGTTTCGCCTTAGGCACTTCTTCTTCGCTGACTTCCCGGCGCAGCTCTCCTTCTGAAGTGAACAGCCGCCGGTCGGTTACGGTAAAGCTTTCCTGTTTTTTCTCAGACATAATTCTTTTTCCTTCGACTACTTAAAGATTTCTGCAAATGGCAGGTTGGCCACCGCAGCCGCGCTGCCACCCGCATCCACTGGCTTGCCGGGCGTAGCGACTTCGCGGCGGATGTATCCCAGCGCCAGCCGGCGTTCGCCGCCTGCCACGCGCAGGGAAGTGGCGCTGGTGATTTCGCCGACGTCTTTGCCATCTACCTGAATCTTGCTGCCGGCGGCAGGCAGCGGGCCGTCGATCTCGAAGCCGGTGAATTTGCGCCGAACCTGGCCGCGAGACCGGATGCGCTCCACAATCTCCTGGCCAACGTAACAGCCCTTGGAAAAATTCAATGCGCGTTCCTGCTCAGTCTCCTGGGGCAAGTCGCGTTCACGGATGTCGACTCCGTAGAGGGGAATTCCGGCTGCAATGCGCAACTGCTCGAGCGTCGCGGTCCCTACCGGCTTCGCTCCCGCCTTCACCAGCGCCGCATGAACTCTTTCGGTGCCCGCGGGCGCCACCCACAACTCGAACGATGCCACGCTGGGGTTGTCGCCCCGAACCGCAGTCACGCGGATTTGCTGCCATGAGATCTCGACAAACTGCAAGGGCTCGAGCTCGGGAATTTCGAATCCGGCTGCCCGCAGAGCTTCTCCAGCCTTCGGCCCCACGATTCCGATGGCATTCAACTGATCGCCGATGTTCGCGACTTCCACGTCGTCCATGATGATGTACTTGTCGAAGACGGCGACGACTTTCTCCACCTGCGACTGATCGGTATCGACCAGCAACGGCTCTCCCCGATTGTAGGCGTACAAATCGCCCAGAATGTGTCCCTGCGGGTTGAGCAGAAAAGCGTACACGCCATGGCCGGGCTTGAGATCGCGGACATTATTGGTGACCATGCCGTTCAGCCAGCGCATCCGGTCGCTGCCGGTAAGCGAAATCTTGGCGCGTGAACCGAGATCGTAGATGCCGGAGGCAGAAATGAGCGTCTGGAATTCGGAGCGCACATCGCCATGGTCAGCCTTCGGCCCGCCTGTGGCCGGCTGCGCCACGGGTGCGTCCACGCTGTTGTTCTGTGCCATCACGCTCATATTCTCTTACTTTGATTATAGCGGAGTGATTGAGTTCGCCGCTCCCGGTCCAATGCCACGGAGCACGGGCGTCCTCGCCCGTGTTTGCCGCGAGACAGGCGGGAAATCCCGTCCTCAGGGCAGAGAATCTTGAACAAGAGAGGGGAATGACAACTCCCGACCGAGTTGGTAGTCTTCCTAGCGGTGAGCCAAAAGAAGCGTATCGCCATTATTCCCGGGGACGGCATCGGCCCTGAGGTCATTGCCCAGGCCGTGAACGTCATCCAGGCCTCGCGGGCCGAAGTCGAGTTGACCCATTTTGACTGGAGCGCCAATCGCTATCTGGCCGACGGCGTCACCGTCCCGCCCGACGGTTTTGCCATGCTGGAACGCGATTTCGACGCCATCCTGCTGGGCGCATTCGGCGACCCGCGCGTGGCCTCGAATATTCATGCCAGGGAAATCCTGCTGGGCATGCGTTTCAAGATGGACTTGTACGCCAACGTTCGCCCGGTGCGCCTGCTTGACGCGTCGCTCTGCCCCCTGAAGGCAGTCGAGCCCAGAGACGTCGATTTCGTGGTGGTGCGCGAGAATACCGAGGGCGTCTACGTGGACACCGGCGGCGTGTTCAAGCAGGGTACGCCGGATGAGGTTGCGGTGCAGGAAGACATCAACACCCGCAAGGGCGTGGAGCGTGTCATACGCTATGCCTTTGAATATTGCGAGCGCCACAAGAAGCAGGATGGCTCTCCGCGAAAGAGCGTCCTCATGTGCGACAAGTCGAATGCCATGACGTATGCGGGAGGATTGTGGCAGCGGGTGTTTAAAGAGGTGAGCCGCGAGTATCCCCAGATCACTTCCCAACACCTGTACGTAGACGCGCTCTGCACCCAGATGGTTCGCGATCCCAGGCAGTTCGACGTAATCGTAACCAATAACATGTTTGGCGACATCATCACCGACCTGGCTGCCGGTCTACAGGGCGGACTCGGCATGGCCGCCAGCGGGAATATTCATCCGGGAAAAACCTCGATGTTCGAGCCGGTGCACGGCTCCGCGCCCCCGATCGCAGGGAAAAATGTCGCCAATCCGCTCGGCGCGATACTGACCGCGGCGATGATGCTTGCCCACCTCGGCCTGACATCGCAAGCGGAGAAGATCGAAGCCGCCGTGCTCGAAGCCGTAAGGCACAAGAAGACGACGCAGGATATCAGCGGGACCCTGGGGACGCGGGAAGCGGGGGAATGGGTGGCGAAGAGAGTGGCAAACTGACGCGAGCCACAGCGGCTAAGGCCGCCGCAGTCTTTGCCGGTTTCGCACGGCTGGAAGCCGTGCGCCTCCACGATAGCTTTAGCGTCTGAGATGATCCTCGCCCAGAGGAAATCACGGTCTCAATCCAAGCCGGAAACTTCGTTATCGCACGGCACGATGATTCAGATCAGGATTTCGCCACGGTCGCCGGCGGCACCGTGGAAGGGCACGGCTTTCAGCCGTGCCGATGAGGCGTTACGCGACCGGCTTTAGCCGCTGTGGCGCCGCATCGAGCGCGAAACCAGAATGCGCGGAAGAGTACGGATAATCCCTGGGATATTCGACCAGCCCCGCACGGACGGGATTCAAATGAATATAGCGCCTGTGTTTCTCGAAATCGTTCTCATCTCGAATTCGATGATTCGTGAAGCTGCGTTGCCAGATTTCCATTCTTGAGCCGGTCTCTTTCATGAAACGATGAGAATATCCACCTTTGATGAATTGCATCGCTCGTTCAATGGCGACGGCGGACTTGGGAGCAAGCAGAAGATGCATGTGGTCGGGCATGATCACGAATTCGTAGAGCTGAAAGATGCCGCGCTCACGATAGCCGAAGACCGTCTCCAGCAAGAGATTTGCCGCTGATTCGGACTGAAACAAGGGGCGGCGTCCCCAGGTCACAGAGGTTACGAAGAATATGCGATCGGCGAAGTCGTCCACAGCGGCTGAAGCCGCCTCCTTCTGTCACGCTTCTCGCACGGCTGGAAGCCGTGCGCTTCCACGGCACTGCGAGCGTAGATTCTCTGGGCGACCGGCATTGTAAGGATGTGATGTAGGTCACATTAAGGAGTGAGGGATTCCCGAAAAGGGCAGTACTGAAAAAATGTGGCCTCAGCCGCGGATTGGCGAGGATCAGTGTCCGCCATAAGCAAGTCAGCTCCGGCGGCCTGCCAGCAGAGCCAGTTCGCGCCATTTCCAGTGGCAATCCACGTCAACAAAGCCAATTTCGCGCAGCCATTGAAGCTGGGTTTCTGGATCCAGCAGTTTGTTCGAAGGGTCTTCGGTCTCCAACGTGTAGCCGATGCGATGCAGAAATTCTTCGTGAAGCTCGGGCGTGACGGAAGCTACATGCTCAAGGTTGCAGAACACGCCCTGCGGAGCCAGACAAGCGTAAATCTCGGCGTACAGCGCGCGCTTGCGTTCATGGATGAGGTGGTGAATCGCGAAGCTGGAAACTACGGCGTCGAAGGAGCCGAGCTCGGGAAGAGGGTCTTCAAGGTTATGCGCCACGACGGTGACAGAAGCGTCGTCGCTAAAGCGGCGGCGCGCGGCTTCGAGCATGGCTGGAGAAAAATCAAGGGCGATGGCGGTCGCGTCCGGATGGTCCAGTTTGACCAAAGCAAGCAGACGCCCGTCCCCGGTGCCGAGATCGAGAATGCGCTTCGCAGTTGGCGGGATTAATTCCAGCAGCGTGGATTCACCTTCGACCCGGTGCGGAATCGAGTCGGCGCGGCCCAGGTAGTCCAGCGCGTGTTCGGTTGAGGTCCATAGATTGACACTCATGCGGAAAGTATAAACTTATCGCAATGGCTAAATTCAAGACGGGTGGGGAGAAGTGTCAGACATCGATCGTTAGGCTGATACTGCTCCTTTTGCTGCTGGCTGCTTTCGGGCTGGCGCAGGCGGCGCAGCCGGGAGAGAAACAAAAAGCCGCGGGCGAGTCGCCCGCAACCACACAAACCACTTCACAACCCGCACAGGCAGGCAGTGAAGAACAGAAGATCTCGCCGCAGGAGGCGGAAAAGCTTTTCCGCTCGGTGGACGAGATCCTTCGCTTTGCCAGCCAAGATACGCTGTATCCCATCAAGCGCGAGGTCAAGCGCCAGCTGGTCAGCCGCGACGAAGTAGAAGCCTATGTCACCAAGCACACCAGCGAGGACGAAGATGCCAAGCGCCTGCGCCGTTCCGAGTTGGTGCTCAAGAAGTTCGGCCTGCTGCCGCGGGATTTCGACTTGGGGAAATTTCTGGTGGTGCTGCTGAAAGAACAGGTCGCGGGTTACTACGATCCCAAGACCAGGACAGTGAATCTGCTCGACTGGCTGGGCGCAGACCAGCAAAAGCCCGTGCTGGCGCACGAATTGACCCACGCGCTGCAGGACCAGTCCTTCAATCTCGAAAAATACATGAAGCCGGCGGACGCCGACCTGGCCAAGAAGAAAGAAATAAACGCACAGGACATCGAGAATGACGAGGTAAGCACCACGCGGCAAGCCGTCGTCGAGGGCCAGGCCATGGTCGTACTCGTGGATTACATGCTGGAGCCGATGGGCTTGTCGCTGAAAGACTCGCCGCAGGTGGTACAGGCATTGAAAGACGGCATGCTGGTCGGTACTCCGGATGCCGTCGAATTTCGCAACGCCCCGATCTATCTCAAGGAGGCGCTGACTTTTCCTTATCGCTACGGCATCGACTTCATCGCCGACCTGCTGATCAAGGGCGGGAAAGAGAAAGCCTTCGCGGACCTGTTTCGTAACCCTCCGCGAACCACGCGGCAGATCATGGAGCCGCAGACATATCTTTCGGGCGAGCGCCTCGAGCCCATGAATGTGCCCGACTTCCGGCAGGTCCTCAAGAATTATGACCGCTTCGACGTGGGCGCGGTCGGAGAGTTTGATGTGGCTGTGCTCATCGATCAATATGCCGGCGCGCCGATTTCGAACCAGCTGTATCCCCATTGGCGAGGCGGCTACTACTACGCGGTGCGGTCGAAGGGCGACCCGGCTGCTCCCCTCGGCCTGCTGTATGTCTCGCGTTGGTCCAGTCCGGAAAAGGCGGCCAATTTTGCCGCGATCTATGCCTCGGCGCTGAGTAAACGATACCTTCATGTGCACGACGTACTGGAAGCGGGGAAGCAGGCGCCGGTTCCCACCGGCGCGTTAGACCACCTGGTTGGTAAACGAGCCTGGCTGACCGAGGACGGGCCAGTGGTCATCGATGTGCAAGGCGACACCGTGGTGGTCACCGAAAGCCTTGATCAGACGACGACCGACAGTCTGGAACAGGAAGTCTTGGGCGCGGTCGTCGCGGCAGCCAAATAGTTCTTGGCCGTGTGGGACCGGGTCGGAGACCTGGTCCCACACGGCCATCCTGCACGCCTGTATAATCACCACTTTGCCGTTCCGTACCGAACATCTGAGGAAACCTTTGCCACAAGCAGAAATTGGGATCATTGGCGGCAGCGGGCTGTATTCGATGCCCGGCCTCACTAAAGTGAAAGAGGTGCGCCTCAAGACGCCGTTCGGCAAGCCTTCGGATGCCTACATCCTGGGCACCCTCGAAGGCCGCAAAGTTGCCTTCCTGGCGCGCCACGGGCGGGGACACCGCATTCTCCCCAGCGAGCTGAATTTCCGGGCCAATATTTACGGATTTAAGCAGCTGGGCGCGGAGCGGATCGTTTCGATTTCCGCCGTAGGGTCGTTGAAGGAAGAGCATAAGCCGCTGGAATTCGTGATCCCGGACCAGTTCTTCGATCGGACTCGCCAGCGCGTAGATACATTCTTCGGAAACGGCATCGTGGCCCACATCGCCTTCGCCGACCCGATTTGTCCTCAACTTGCCCAGGCTGTAGAAGGCGCATGCCAGAAGGCGGGCGTGACCGCCAAGCGCGGCGGCACTTACCTCTGCATGGAGGGTCCGCAGTTTTCAACCAAGGCCGAGTCCAACGTCTATCGCAGCTGGGGCATGGACGTGATCGGGATGACCAACCTGCAGGAAGCCAAGCTGGCGCGCGAGGCCGAAATCTGCTACGTGACGGTTGCCATGGTCACCGACTACGACTGCTGGCATCCGCACCATGACTCGGTGACCGTGGACCAGATCGTGGCGGTGCTGCTGAAGAACGCCGAGAATGCGACCCGGGTGGTGCGCGAAACGGTCGCTTCCATGCCCAAGGAACGCGCCTGCAAGTGCGGGTCGTCCCTGGCGCATGCCATTCTCACCGACCGCAGCAAGATTCCCGCGGCCACTCGTCAGAAGCTGAAACTCATTCTGGACAAATACCTGAAGGCCAAGAAGGCATGAGCATCGTCGTAGTCGGTTCGGTGGCGTTTGATACGATTGCCAGCCCCTCCGGGAAAGTGGAGGACGTTCTCGGCGGTGCCGCCACCTATTTCGCGCTGGCGGCCAGCTATTTCACCGAAGTCCGCGTGGTCGCGATCGTGGGAGAGGATTTTACCCCCGAGCACGAGAATGTTTTGAAGCGGCGCGGAGTGGATACGCGCGGCATTGAACACGCCAAGGGCAAAACCTTTCGCTGGGGCGGACAGTACCACGATAATTTGAATGAGGCCAAGACCGACTTCACCGACCTCAACGTGTTTCAGAACTTTCAGCCGCACATCCCGGACCATTATCAGGACTCGCAGTTTCTGTTTCTCGGAAACATCCAACCTGAGTTGCAGTCAATGGTGCGGCGTGAAATGAAGACGGTGCGCCTGACCGGCGGCGATACCATGAACTACTGGATCAACACCGCCCGCAAGCCCTTGACCGAAACCCTGAAACTGATCGATGTGCTCTTGATCAACGATACCGAGGCCAAAAGCGTGGCGGGAGAGACCAACCTCCCGCGGGCCGCGCAGAAAGTGCTGGCCATGGGGCCGCAGGCCCTGGTCATCAAGCATGGCGAATACGGCGCGACCATCTTCTTCCGTGAGGCAGCCTTCGGCATCGGACGCCATCCTTTTCGCGCTCCCGCGCTGCCGATTGACGAAGTCAAAGACCCGACCGGCGCGGGCGATTCCTTCGCCGGCGGCTTCATGGGATACATTGCCTCGCAGGGAGAATTGAGCCGTGAAGTATTGAAACGTGCTCTCTTCTATGGCGGCGTGATGGGATCGTTTGCGGTGGAGCGCTTCGGCACGGAGCGTCTGCAGGGGCTCACCCGCGAAGAAATTGACGCTCGCTTTCAAGTCTTCCGCGAGCTGACCCATCTGGAATGAGTGCGCAGCCCATCCGGCGCTGGAACCAGGAAACCGCTCTGCTGGCATGGCTCACCGCATGCATTTCGGTCCTTTCGTTCCTGTTCTATTTCAGGCGTGGCCAGATACTTCTCTATGGCGACGCGGTGGCGCACATCAACATTGCGCGCCGGGTTTTCGATTCCCGGACGCCAGGCTTGCTGCAGCTGGGAACCGTCTGGCTGCCGCTGCCGCATCTGCTGATGGTCCCATTTCTACTTTCAAACTGGATGTGGAGGACAGGAGTCGGCGGGTCGATTCCGTCCATGGCCGCCTATGTTTTTGGGACGGTCGGAATGTTTCGCCTGGTGCGCGATGGGATCGGATCCGCGGCGCAATCGGTGGTGATGACCAGGGTTGTGGCCTGGCTGGCTGCCATCATTTATGCCACCAACCCGAACCTGATCTACCTGCAAGCGACCGCCTTGACCGAACCGTTGTACCTGGCGCTGTTCATTTGGGCGATGGTTTACTTCAACGAATTTGTGCAGGAGTCAGCAAAGTCGGGCGAAGATGCCTGCCAGGCGACAGCTTCATCTCCGCTGGTTAAATGCGGTTTTTGCCTGGCGGCGGCTTGCCTGACGCGCTACGATGCCTGGTTTCTGGCGGTCGCGATCGGTGTGGCTGCCCTTCTGGTCGCGCTGCGCGCGAAACCGCTGGGCCTTGCACCGGTCAGGGGATTGAGAAAATTTATCCTGCTGGCAGCGGCCGCTCCCGTGCTCTGGTTGGCCTATAACGCGATCGTGTATCGCAATCCGCTGGAATTTGCTACTGGACCTTACTCGGCGAAGGCCATCGAACAGAGAAGCCCGGCGACATCTCATCCGGGCGACCACGACCTGCAGACTGCATTCAGTTACTTCCTGAAGTCGGCGGAACTGAATCTTGCCTCCGCACGTTGGCAGAAACTCTGGCTGCTGCTCGCGCTGGCGGGAGTGGTCGCCGGACTGGCATGGCAACAGTTCCGGGGTCATTTGTGGCCCCTGCCCCTGCTTTGGATTCCCGCACCCTTCTACTCCCTGTCCGTCGCCTACAGCGGTGTGCCGATCTATGTGCCGGCATGGTGGCCCTTTTCCTATTACAACGTGCGGTACGGTGTGGAACTGCTTCCTGCGTTCGCCGTATTCCCGGCTGTGGCCGTGTACTTTGCAGCGCGACTGCTGCAGCGTCGCGCCTTCAAGTCGGCTGCTGTGGCAGCGATCTTAATCTTCGTGGCAACCAGCTACGCCTCGATCTGGAAGGCTCCAGCCTGCTTCAACGAAGCCGCCATCAATTCCCGAGGCCGCATCGCCGTAGAGCGCGAACTTGCCGACTTTATAAAGGCATTGCCCCCGGACTCCACCATGCTCATGTATCTGGGCAACCATGTAGGAGCGCTGCAGCAGGCTGGCGTCCCATTGCGACGGGTCATCAACGAGGGTAACCACCGGACCTGGAAGCAACCCGCGGATCTCGACGGATTATGGGAGCGGGCGCTGGCCGATCCGGCGAAGTATGCCGACTTTGTTATCGCCTTCGAGGGCGATGCAGTTTCCAGCGGCGTGCACAAGCAGGATCTGGTTTCACTCGCGGTCATTCATGTCTCCGGAGAGCCCGCGGCGACCATCTACCGCACCCGCGCCCTGGCCCGGTAATCATCTGCGTTAACTTACCCACACCGGATCCGGTCAAGGGCGAACTTTCCCGGTGATAAAATCCAGCCACCGAAGCCACTCATGCCATCCTGGAACGATCTGCCGAACCCGGCATGTGCGCGAGCTGGAGCGTTCCGCTTGCGCCTGGAGCTGGCGGCGGCTGTGAAAGGCGCTATTGGACCGGTGGCAGGAACGCGCGAGGAGCAGGAACCGGTGCGGCTGGTGCCACCGAAATGACGTCGTCCGATCGAGTCATTCCTTTCGTAAAGGCCAACGCTTGCGGCAATGATTTCCTGATCATCGATGGTTTGTATCTTCCAGCCGACGCCGCGGAGTTCAGCCGGCGCATCTGCGACCGCCATCACGGCGTGGGCGCTGACGGCGTGGAGTGGTTGTTTCCCGCGGTGGACGCCGATGTGCTGGCACGGCTGTTCAACGCCGACGGCTCGGAGGCGGAGATTTCGGGCAACGGCACCCGCTGCGTGGCTGCCTATCTGTGCTCCGAGCAGCCCAGGGAGAGGTTTGCGATTCGCACCGGCGCAGGAGTCAAGACTTGTACGCTTACCAGTCGCAGCGAATCCAGCTATGAGTTTGAGATCGCCATGGGCCGGCCAGAGGTGGGAGACGAATTCCCGATCTCGACGGCATCCGCGGAAGTGCGAGGCATTCCCGTCTCCATGGGAAACCCGCATTACGTCGTCTTCGTGAAAGAATTCAGCGTGGCGTGGCAGGACGAAGCGGCGGAGATCGGACGGCAACCGAGTTTCCCCCGGGGAGTCAACGTCGAACTGGTAATTATTAAAGATGAGAGTAATGTCGAAGTCAGGTTTTTCGAGCGGGGCGTCGGCGAAACCCAGTCTTCCGGGACCGGTTCGTGCGCGTCCGCGGCGGCTGCCATTGCCGCAAAGCGCGCCCGGTCGCCGGTGCGGGTGCACGCCGTTGGCGGAGTTCAGACCGTCCGCTGGGAAGGCGAAGTTTTCCTTCGAGGGTCTGCACAACTGGTCTGCCGCGGAGAGTTTTTCGTTTAGCTGTGTGCCTGTGGTTTGCGTTTAACACTCGGAGACAGATGCCTTCAGTTGCAAAAGTTGCGCGCGTCAAGCCGCCGGCACTTCAACCCGGCGACACCGTGGGCATCGTGGCCCCGGCCAGCAATGTCAAGCCTGAACATCTGCAAGCGGGCTGCGCGGCTTTGCGCGACCTGGGATACAAGCCTTTCTATTTTGAATCGATCCTGGAACGCGATCTCTACTTCGCGGGCTCGGCGGCGCGGCGCGGGCGCGAACTGGAGGAAATGTTCATGCGCGACGAGGTGCGCGCCGTCATCTGCGCCCGCGGCGGGTACGGTTCGAACTATCTTCTGCCTGTCCTCGACCTGAACAAGATCAAGGCACACCCCAAGATTTTCGTCGGCTATAGCGACCTGACTACGCTTCTGACTTACTTCGCGGACTCTGCCGGAATGGTTACGTTTCACGGTCCCATGGTGGCCAAGGATTTCGCGCACGCCGACGGCGTCGATGCCGGCTCGTGGAAGAGCGCGCTGAATGGATCATCAGAATGGGCCTTGGATCTGGACTCAGAGGTGAAATCACTGGTCGAAGGGTCTGGAGAAGGAATTCTTTATGGCGGATGCCTCTCCATTCTGGTGGCGTCCTTGGGCACGCCTTATGAGGTCCGCACCGCAGGGACGATTTTGTTTCTCGAAGATGTGGCCGCCAAGCCTTTTCAGATCGACCGCATGCTCATGCAGTTGAAGCTGGCTGGAAAGCTGGCCGATGTACGGGGCATCGTCTTCGGTGAGATGCTGGATTGCACCCAGAATCAGAACCATCAGAATAAAGGTCAAGGCTATACCCTGGAAGAAGTTGTGCTGCGCGTGGTCGGCGACCTGGGCGTGCCGGTGGCGTATGGCGTGCGTTCCGGCCACGTTTCTCGCCGCAACATTACATTGCCGTTCGGCGTGCGCGCAGCGCTGAAGGTCACGGCGGGCGGAGTCGATTTGAAAATACTGGAAGCCGCCACGGCAACGGCCGCTTCCTCACGGTCTGCGGGATGAGGATGAGGACGACGCCAAACCGAAATTGACCACGGACGACACCGAGGGTTCCTGGCGGAAGAACCTGTGGACACAAAAACTTATGAACGATAAGCGACACATTCACCTGATTGGTATTTGCGGCACCGCCATGGCATCGCTGGCGGGCATGCTCAAGCAGCGCGGTTTTCGCGTGACCGGTTCCGATGCCGCGGCCTATCCACCCATGTCGGATTTCCTGGCCTCGCTCGCCATTCCGGTTGCCCAGCCCTTCGCCGCCGCCAACCTCGAGCCACGGCCGGATATGGTCGTCGTGGGGAACGCCATCTCGCGGGGCAACGTCGAGTTGGAACACATCCTCGACCAGCGCATTCCGTTCTGCTCGCTGCCGCAAATCCTTCATGAAGAATTCCTGCGGGGGAAAGAAGTCCTGGTCGTGGCGGGGACACACGGCAAGACCACGACGACATCGATGCTGGCCTGGATCTTTCACAGCGCCGGAGTTCAGCCTTCGTTCCTGATTGGCGGCATTGCGGAGAATTTCGGCAGCAGCTTTCAACTGGGGCTGGGCAAGCATTTCATCCTCGAAGGCGACGAATACGACACTGCCTTCTTCGACAAAGGACCCAAGTTCCTGCACTATTTTCCTGACGCCATCATCTTGACCTCGGTGGAATTCGATCACGCTGACATCTATAAGGATCTCGAGGCCGTGGAGACCGCCTTCAAGCGTCTGGTGAATCTGGTACCCGGCCGCGGGCGCATAGTCGCTCTGGACACGGGAGACAGCCTGGAACGATGTCTGGCCAAGGCGTTCTGTCCGGTCGAGCGCTACGGAAGCACCCCATCCGCCGCGTGGCGGGTGACCAACCTTCGATTGGACCCGGCTCGCACTTCGTGGTCGGTGCTGCGCAACGGCGAACCGTGGTCTGATTTTGAGTTTGCCCTGGCTGGCGAATATAACGTGTTGAACGCGACCGCCGCGGCCGCCCTAGCGGCAGGATGCGGGATTCCGACAGAACAAATCGCCGCCGCCTTGAAGACCTTCAAGAGCGTGAAGCGCCGCCTGGAAATTCGGGCGCAGGTGAATGGGATTACCATCATCGATGACTTCGCGCATCATCCCACCGCGATTGCCGGCACGCTCAAGGCCCTGCAGGCGCGATATCCCGGCTCGCGGCTGTGGGCCATTCTGGAGCCCCGCTCGAATACTCTCCGGCGCAATGTTTTTCAAAACGAGCTGGCGCGGAGTCTGGCAGTGGCAGATGAGATCGTGGTGGCCAACGTATTCAAGTCCGAATCGATCCCTGAGCGCGAGCGGATGGACGTCGCCGCTCTCGTGGCCGACCTGCAAAAGCAGGGACGGCGCGCGCGCATCGTTCCCGACGCCGATGCGATCGTGCAGACGGTCGCGCCCGAAATGCGCCCGGGCGATGTCGTGGCTATTCTGTCCAACGGCGGCTTCGGCGGCATCTACGAAAAGCTGCCGCAACGCCTGAAATCGCTGGCTGGAGGCGCCTCGGGCAACCATCCGCTGAAGGCCTCCGCCAAAGCGTGAGGCGCTCGCCGAGAGCCGGGTTTGTGCCGGGGTTCGCCTGCTGGGCTGTCCTGGTGGCTCTGCCCACGGCTTCGCAGACTCCCCCGGTTCGTCCGCAACTGCCGCCAGTTCGATACGAAGTTTCTCTGGCCCATCGGCCGGAGCACATAGTGAGAGTAAAAATTCTCCTGGGCCCCGGCGCGTCCGAACGCGATGTACAACTGCCGGTCTGGAACGCTCTGTACCAGGTGCGGGATTTTTCGCAGTATGTGAACTGGGTCAGGGCAAAAACCCCGGCTGGACAATCCGTCGTGGTGCAGAAATCGGACAAGACCACATGGCATCTCAGCGGCATAGCCTCAGGCGCCGAGATTGATTACGAAATCTTCGCCGACCAAGCCGGTCCCTTTGGCGCGCAACTAAACCCGCAGCATGGATTTTTTAATCTGGCGGAAATACTGATGTATGCGGTTGGCGGCCGCCATTCGCCTGCCGAAATCCGGTTCACTGATCTGCCCCCGGCCTGGCGGATTGCGACAGCGCTGCGGGCGCTGGGCGACGGCTTCGCGGCGCAGGACTACGACCGCCTGGTGGACTCGCCGGTCGAGGCCGGCCTCTTCCAGGAATCTGATTTTGACCAGGGCGGCAGTCACTATCGTGTGGTTGTGGACGCGGATCCGGCTGACTACGACATGCAAAAGATCGTCCCGGGGTTGCGCAGGCTGGTGGCGGCAGCCACCGCGTGGATGGCCGACCAGCCGTTTCAAACTTACTTGTTCCTCTACCATTTTCCGCGCGGCCCCGCGGGTGGCGGCATGGAACATGCCTACTCGACCGCCATCGACATCAGCGCCGGCCGGCTGGCGGAAAACCCGGAGTCGTTGGGCGACCTGACGGCGCATGAATTCTTTCATCTGTGGAACGTCAAACGCATCCGGCCGCAGTCGCTCGAGCCCATTGACTACACCAAAGAGAACTACACCCGCGCCCTGTGGTTCAGCGAGGGCATGACCACCACCGCCGGGAACATCATCCGGCTGCGCGCCGGCCTGCTGGATGAATCCCGCTATCTGAGGAGCATAGCGGACGAAATCGCCGAACTGGAGCAGCGGCCCGCTCACCTTACCCAATCCGCGGAAGAATCCAGCCTCGATGCATGGCTGGAGAAGTACGATTACTACCGCCTGCCCACCCGCAGCATCTCCTATTACGACAAGGGGGACTTGCTCGGCGTCCTGCTCGACCTGCAAGTGCGCGAGGCCACGCATGGCTCGGCTTCGGTTCGCGGCGTCTTCCAGTGGATGAACGAAAACTACGCGCGCCAAGGGCAGTTCTTTCCTGATAGTGAAGGAGTGCGCCGTGCCGCGGAAGCGGTCAGCCATTCCGATCTGGGATGGTTTTTTCAGAAATATGTCGCCGGCGCCGCCGAAATTCCGTGGGATGATTTCTTCAGGAGTGTGGGGCTGCATTTAGTGCGGAAGGTGATCTCGATTGCCGATCTCGGATTCGTCGCCACCCAGAACTTCGATGCGGCGCCGATGGTGTCTGCGATCTCTGCCGGAAGCGCGGCCGAGTCTGCCGGCCTGGCAGTGGGAGATGCGATCCTCGAAATCAACGGTCAGATTCCTAACCGCGGTTTTGCCGGGTATGCAGCCGCTTTGCATCCGGGCGAGACGCTGCGCCTCCGGGTTCGGAATTCCGGCGGCGA
Source organism: Terriglobia bacterium (assembly GCA_963742495.1). Taxonomy (GTDB): domain Bacteria; phylum Acidobacteriota; class Terriglobia; order Terriglobales; family Acidobacteriaceae; genus JAIQFF01. Next base: position 5,505 of record CAVULZ010000001.1, on the reverse strand, counting down.
GCGCGAGCTGCAATGGACCGTGGGCGCCCGGCGGGAAATTCAGCTAGACCTCGCCGATCTGGACAAGGTCACGCCGGAGCAGAAGGCCCGGCGCGGCGCTTGGCTCAGGGGCGAAACTCAGAACTCGGAAGAGACCCGGCCATGATCCGGACCATCGTGATGCTCGCGTTCTGGGGCCTGGCGCTTCCGCTGGCCGCGGTGGTGTGCTTTCCCTGGACTTTTCTGACCGGCGACATTCGCTTCCTGTACCGCGTCGCCATGGGGGCCGCTTGGACCGGGGCGCGTCTAGCTGGCATACGGGTCGAAACCATCGGACTCGACCAGCTCGATCCCAGGCGCACTTACGTTTTCATGTCCAACCACGTCTCCAACATTGATCCACCCATCATGCTGCCCCTGATTCCGCGCCGCACGTCAGTCATGGCGAAGAAGGAGCTGTTTGACTATCCCTTGCTGGGGAGAACGATGAGGATAGGTTCGCTGGTCCCGGTCGATCGAGGAAATCGGGACGCTGGTATCTCGGCGGTGCGGGCCGCCGCGGCCGTTCTGAAGAAGGATATCAACATGACCATCTATGTGGAAGGCCATCGGTCGTTTGACGGAAAATTGTTGCCCTTCAAGAAAGGCCCGTTCTATCTCGCCATGGAGTGTGGCGTCCCGGTCGTGCCGGTAACGATTTCAGGTTCGCATTACGTCATGCCCAAAGGGAGATTCGCGATCAAGCCCGGGACCGTCACGCTCACGTTCCATCCTGCCATCGAACCGAAAAACTTCGGCAGCCGCGAAGAGCTCATGGCGAAGGTGCGGCGAGCCATCGACAGCGGCTTGCCGGAAGAGCTGCAGGAAGGGCATGCTTCCTCGGTTGCCGCGGAATCGTCCGCGGTCAGTCCTTCGACGCCTTAGCCCGCACCGCCCGCGCGATCTCCGGCAGCCGGCTCAGCAGGGCCGAATACTTCAGCCACAACTTGTGATCGACCGCCGGCGCTCCGCTGACAATGGCGCCCGCCTCGATGTCGCCCGCCACGCCGCTCTGCGGGGTCACGATGGCTCCATCGCCGATCTTGCAATGACCGACCACTCCCACCTGCCCGGTCAGGATCACATGGTTGCCGATCTCGGTTGAGCCGGCGAGGCCCACCTGTGAGGCCAGCAGCGAATGCTCTCCCACGCGAGAGCCGTGACCGACCTGCACCAGATTATCAATCTTGGTGCCGCGACCGATGCGCGTCTTCTCCACGCTGGCCCGATCGATGCAGGAGTTGGCCTGGATTTCGACGTCATCCTCGATGACCACGGGTTCGGGCTGCATGATCTTGTACCAGTGGCCGGCGTCATCTTTGGCGAAGCCGAAGCCATCGGCTCCGACGATCGCGCCATTCTGCAGCAGCACGCGGTTGCCCAGGCGGCAGCCCTCGCGGACGACAGCATGCGCGTGAGCAAAGAAGTTGTCGCCGATCCTGACCCCGCGATAGATGACTACGTGCGCCAGCAGCACCGCATTTCGTCCGATTTCGACGTCCTGGTCAATGACCACGTAAGGCCCGATGTGGGCGCCTTCCCCGATCCGGGCTGAAGGATGCACCACCGCGGTCGGATGCACGCCCGGCTCATAACCTGGCGGCTTATTGAAAAGCTCCAGAGCGTGCGCGAAGGCGAGATAAGGATTCTTGCTGCGCAGCAGGGCCGCCGCAACCGTCGGGAATTCCTCGCTCACGATCACGGCGGAAGCCCGGGTAGTCCGCGCCGCCCCGGCATACTTGGGATTGGCCACGAAGGTAAGCTGTCCGGGGCCAGCGTCTTTGATGCCGGCAACTCCGGTGATTTCCATCTCCGGAGAACCATTTTCCAGGCGGGCGTGGAGAGCAGCAGCAATCTGGGCGAGTTTCATAGGCACGAGTCCTGAGAGAACGGACAGAACCGTGATTGTAACGGAGGCAGAGGCGCGGGCGCTCTCCGGACTTCGCAAGTCTGTCACGGCGAAGAAACAGACCAACTCACGATGACCAGGAAGAAATCAGACCAACCCGAGAAGCGACGCCACCAGATAGAGCGCCTCTAGAGCGGCGAGCGAAATCAGCAGGGCCTCCCTTAGCTTCGAACGCGACAGGGCCGTCTGCAATTTGCCAGGGTGGGCATGGGCTGGCGCTCCCTCGAACATGCCTGCCGGCATTCCCGCAAACCCGGTGAACGGCGCCACCGGTCCGACCCGCGGCGCGCTCGACCTGGCCGGAGCAGCGGTGAAGTACCTCCGCTCCGCCAGAGGGACCTTGGGTAGGGTGATCAGCGATGACCAGCGCGTTAACTGCATGGATCCGGATTTCAAATCGGCTTCTACCGGGGCTGAGGTCAGCTGCAGGGGCGGCATGCGCTCCGGCGCAACCCGGTCGGCCAGGTTGCGCAGCAGCGAACTCCACCACATGTGTCCCATCTGATCGCTGACCAGTTCGCCCACGTCCATGGGCTGCGACTCCAGCTCCAGCGGTGGCAAGACCTCCGGATTGATCACATTCCCCAGGTTGGTGAAGACCGTTCGATACCAGGGCAGACTGACTGCGTCGCCGATCAGCATGCCGGTGTTCACCGGCCGCGACGTAAGCTTCAACGGTGGCAGCTTCTCCGGAAAGAAGCGGTCGCGAAGATTGCGCAGCAGGGATCTCCACAGCGGACCAGTGACGCTCGAGGGCAGCAAAAGATCCAGTTCCTGATTGTCCTGGCCGGTTTCCATAGGTTCCCACCTATGTTACACGGATTGAATCCCCGGAAGAATAGCGAGGGGGCCCGACTCTTCAGGCGCACCGGATGGGGCAACCCAGAACGGCTCCGCCAGCGTCCTAGTGACCTTTGTGGGACAATCCGGCGCATCATTTGCTACCATGTGCACCCTGGAAATGTGGCCTTTCCGGCCGACATCGATTCAAGAAGGAGAAAGTGAAATGAAGCTACGACCTTTGCTCGTCACCTGCTTGGTGCTGGCCCTGGCATCGGCCGCCTTAGGCCGTCAAGCCGCCGCGCCCGAGGCCGCTACGGCGCGAATTACCCGAGAAGTCAGGCACGAGTTATTGATGCTGCCGTATTTCACCGTGTTCGACAATCTCTCCTACAAAGTGGACGGCTACAACGTGACCCTGATGGGACAGGTCACGCGGCCGACCTTGAAGTCCGACGCGGAGAATGTGGTGAAGCGAATTGAAGGCGTCGAACACGTCGACAACCAGATCGAAGTCCTGCCCCTGTCGCCGAATGACGTGCGGATTCGCCGCGCCACTTACCGGGCCATCTACGGTTACCCCTCGTTGCAGAAGTACGCCATGGGAGTGCAACAACCGATTCGAATCATCGTGAAGAACGGAAACGTGACCCTCGAAGGCGTGGTGGACAACGACGCCGACAAGAATGTAGCCAACATCCGGGCCCGCAGCGTGTCCGGGGTGTTTGCGGTGGCCAACAATCTGCGAGTGGAAAAGCCCTGAAAGCGGGCGTCGGGGGTCAGACCTTGGCTGGGCGTCGCTTATCTCGCCGAGGTCTGACGTCCGAGGTCCGAGGTCTGCCGTTTTCACTCTCCAAACATGGGCACCTGCCGGGTATCGGGAGGGGCGCCCTTGCGCCGCCGATGAGTCGCGCCGATCACCGCCAGGACGGTCAGCGATTCCAGGGCGCTGCGGGGCACGAAAATCCGCTGTATGTTCGAACGCAGGTCGGGGGGATTGATCAGGAAGCCCTCCGCTGTGGTCAGGCTGAGGTCGTTCGGCATCATGCCCTCGAGGACCTCGTTGTCTTTGAATTTCAGCCTTATCCACAGTCCCTCGGTGCGCGGCCGGCTGGTGAAGGTCTTGCGGCTCAAAGCTTCCGAATCGCCGAACTCCCGGACGAAATACACGGCCTTGATGTCCTTCAGGTCGATGGCGACCACGTTGCCCGAGGTGTTCAGAAGCTCGAGTTTGCCTTCGCGCACGAAATTGGCCGGGGCAACGTGCCCGTTGATCGAATCCCGGTCCATCTTGCGGACCACGACTTTCTTATGGGTTGAGGGCATGTGGGCGGTCGTCAGTGATCGGTCGTCAGTCGTCAGCCCAGTCGCAGGCGGTTTTGACGACTGAAGACCGACGACTGACGACTGTTTCCACAGGATTCTCGCACTTTTCCGCCAGAAAACGGATTCCTTGTATGTTCTTTGTAGCCAAAGCGTTAACCTTATGTTATTTTCTATAGCTTGCGGCGTCCCATCTCATGTACTCTAAGCCTATTGGATAGAGTGACTTACGAAAAGGCGACTGGAGTAGTTTGTTTTCCCGGGGCAAGGCCTGTGGAAAACTCACGCGCTGCTGTGGCGAACCGGGTCGCGGAGCCGCGTCCTTAAGCAAGCATGGCCGATTACATTTACACCATGGAAATCCGGCTGACGCCGGACCAGCAGCGCGGCGTCACCTTGGTACAAGACATTGCGCGAGCCGCGGGTATGAACATTTACCTGACCGGAGGCGCTGTCCGCGACATTATCAGCGGTTTTCCCATCCGCGATCTCGACTTTTCCGTGCAGGGCAATCCCCTCAAACTGCAAAAGGACCTGGAAAAGGCCGGGGTGCGAGTGGCCGGCGTCGATGACGACTCCAAGACCCTGTACCTGGGGCTGCCGGGCAACGTTCGCGCGGAAATCAGCATGGCGCGCATCGAGCAGTATGAGAAGGCCGGCAAGCCGCCGGTGATTTCTCCCGCCACCCTCATCGAAGACCTGCGCCGCCGGGATTTCACCCTCAATGCCATGGCGTTGTCGCTGAACCCGGGCTCGCGCGGCCTGCTGATGGATCCCTTTAACGGCGCGGCCGATATCGAGGCCAAGCTGATCCGCGTCCTGCACAATTATGCTTTTGTCGAGGACCCCTCGAGGCTGATCCGGGCCACCCGTTTCGCGGCGCGCTTTCACTGGCCTCTCGAGGAGCGCACCCAGGCCCGCTTTGAGTCGGCCAAAGAAAACAATTACATCGAGTACATCACCAACAAGGCTATTGGCTACGAGATTGAGCAGTTGGCCTACGAAGAAGACCCACTGCACATCGTGCGCGTGCTGGAAAAAGAAGGCTGGCTCAAGGTTCTGAATCCGCACTGGACCAGCGCCAAGGTGGATACTGCGCAGCTGGGACAACTCCTGAAGACCCGCCAGCAGATGACGGAACTGGGCTACGCCCCGGACCCGGCGCCAGCCGTCATGTATTTCCTCACCGCCCGGCTCAACGACAAGGACATCGCCGACATGCGCAAACAGATTCCGCGCAAGGACCTGGTCGAGGCCTGGCGAGACCTTGAAGACCATGCTAAGGAACTGGCTAAACGGCTCATGGGCAAGGAAGCATCCACGCCCTCCCGCGCCTGGAAACTGCTTTCCGAGGCGCGTCCGGAGATGATCCTGTTCCTGGCCCTCACCGCCCGCCAGCAGGCGGTATCGCAAAAGATAAAGAATTTCTTCACCAAGTGGCGGCAAGTGCAGCAGAAGATTCCGTTGCCGGAAAT